>NZ_VZQZ01000001.1 GCF_008802365.1 Oryzomonas japonica
CTTTGTCGATCTGCGTGACCGACAGGTTGAGATACTCTCCGAATTCGGCCTGTTTGTTGCCGGTAAAGATGTCGTTGAACCAGCCAAACTGGGTCGAGCTTCTGCCGTGAATCTCCGCCGACCACGCAGCGGTCGAGCCAAACACAACCGCTGAACAGGCCAACAGGCAGAAAAATCTTTTACATGTCATCAGAAACCTCCTTTCATGTAATCTCAAAACTTTAAAACCAAACAAACTTCGTGCGCTTCTTCACCACCTTTCTATCCCTTAATATCTGGTCAACGAGAACATTGCCAAAACACGAACACTTTATCGCCCTGACGCGAAACGGCGGCCAGCACAAGCCGTTTCTTACCGTTAAACGCAAAGCATCAATCGCATAATACATTGAAATACAATATTAAAATAAAATTACGACGAAATCGAATAAGAATGAAGTGCATGCAAAGTTTACCGGCAAAATCGCCATATCACGCGTCCAACCGCGATATGGCGTTTTCACGGGCGGGCAATCCCTGCCGCCCCAATCGGCACGACGGCGCAAGACCACCAAAAATATAATAATTAAAACTAGTTATATCTTTAAATTCCCTCACAGTGGCGCAAATACGGGTGTTACCCCGTATTCGAGACCGATAATTACTGCACGAAACAGGCCAACAATACTTGTAACTTACTGATAAGAGTATTGTTTTAGAAAAGTGACGAAAAAATAGCAGGATAGAAGATTGCTGCACAACGACTGCCGGTAACGATCACAATCACTGGTGGCGGTTCTCCGCGATTTAGCGCAAGCGATAACGCCAGATCGCCGCCCCCCCTGCGCCCTATGGCGGAGTTGCCCGCGCAGCAAGCGAGGGCCTTATGCCGTATACAAAACTGATACTAAACGTCATTGTAAAAGTCAAGCATCGACATTGACAAATAGGTCGCATAGTTATTACTATAGTTTGAGCACCAAAGAAAAACCGATCAACCAAGGAGGTTGGAATAAGGAGTTATGCCTGTCTACGAATATTGTTGTTCAGCCTGCAACCACCAGTTCGAGCTTCGTCAAAAATTTTCCGATCCGCCGGCCAGTGAATGCCCCAAGTGCGGCGGGGCCGTGCAAAAAATGATATCCTCCACCTCGTTCAGCCTGAAGGGTGATGGCTGGTTCAAAGAGGGATACTGCCACAAGGCGGATGGCCCCAAGCCCGCGGCCTGCGCAGGCGGAAGCTGTTGCGGGGGACATTGACCCCCGGTGTCTACCTTGAAAATCCCCCGTTTGGGGGATTTTTTTTGTCGAAAATCATGTGCCGTCTCCCGGTAGCCCGCGAAAATATCTTTACAAATCACCGGGTTGAAACGTAGTATACAGTGACGTTCCCGCCCGCGCGCCACAGGGTTGTGCGTCTGGCATGACAATGGGACGGCAGAGAGGGTGACCAGCCAAAATCCGAACTAGCGAGAGGGGCTCACATGAAAGTCAAGAAAGCGGTATTTCCGGTCGCCGGACTCGGCACCAGATTTCTACCCGCCACCAAGTCCTCACCCAAGGAAATGCTGCCGTTGATCGATAAGCCACTGGTGCAGTACGTGGTCGAGGAAGCGGTTGCTTCGGGCATCGAGCAGATTCTGTTCGTTACCGGCAGGGGCAAGCGGGCCATTGAAGACCATTTCGACATCTCCATCGAATTGGAGTCGCATCTGGAGGAACAGGGGAAACTGGCGACCCTGAAGGCCATCCGTGAAATAGCGGAGATGCTTGATATCTTTTATGTCCGCCAGAAAAAGGCGCTCGGGCTGGGGCACGCCATCCTCTGCGCCAAGGACTTTGTGGGCAACGAGCCTTTTGCGGTCCTGCTGGGTGACGACATTATCGACAGCAAACGCCCCTGTTTGCGGCAACTGCTGGATGTCTTCGAAGAGCGTGCAGGTTCGGTGCTGGCGCTTGAGAAGGTCCCCCTGGAGAATATCTCCTCCTACGGCTGCGTAAAGGCGGACCGGTTATCCGAACGCGTCTTCCAGGTGGAGGACATGGTGGAGAAACCCAAACGGGAGGAGGCGCCTTCGGACATGGCCATTATCGGCCGTTACGTCCTGACGCCGCGGATCTTCGGGATTTTGGAACAACAGGAACCGGGCAAGGGGGGCGAGATTCAGCTTACCGACGCCATCCTCAAACTTTCAAAAGAAGAATCGGTGTACGGCTGTCTTTTCGAGGGATTGCGCCACGACTGCGGCGACAAGTTGGGCTTTCTCAAGGCCACGGTGGACATGGCGCTGAAACGGAGCGAGTTCAAGGTTGAGTTCGAGCGCTACCTGCATCAGAGACTGGCGCAGTAGCGGTTCCGGCGCAGCCCCAAGGGAGACGTCCCGGGGCTGCACGCCTGGCCATCTATTTACGTTCCTTCTGCCAGACGTATTCCGGTTCGAAATAGGGGGCATAGAAACCGGGGAAGGGAAAAGGGAAGGTGAGGACCTCGCCCACGCCGCTCAGGGTTCTGACCAGCGTCATGCCGATCCCCTTGAGAGGCCCGACGGTGAGCCCCATCCCGACCCCATCCTCGTGAAAAGTCTGATAGACCTGCTTCGGCAACTCCCACCATCCCAGAGTAACATTGGATACCCCGCGAACCATCTTGACAGACATCCCCCCGACCACCTCCTGGGGCGTCGAGGTCTCCACCGTCTTGAACTGGTCCGTGGCGCGGGACGGTTGCGCGCAGAGGCTTACCGCCAGCAGGAGGCCCGCTGCCGTCAGGGAACGAATCCGCCGCATGCTAGTGCGCCTCCTGCGGGGAAGGCTCCGTACCGCTTTGGGAGGAAATTGCCGACGTATCCCGTTTGGGCTCCCAACCTTCCCACACGTAGGCCGGGTCGATCATGGGGTCGTAATAACCGGGTTGGGGGACAAGGAAGAAAACCGCCTCCGTCACGCCGATGAATCCCCGGTACAGCGTCATGCCGATCCCTTTGAGCGGACCAACGACATACCCGACCTTCCCCATATCGCGAACGGTCAGTACCGACTGTTTGGGGATTTCAACAATGCTGGTGGCAAAATTGGTTACGCCGCGGGTAAATTTGACGGCCATCTTTTCGGCGATCATCTCAGGCTGCTGATCGGCTCGGGCCATAACCGGAACCGTCAGTACGACGGCCAGTAGCATAACGGAAAGCAGCAGGTTCGTCTTCATGGCATCTCCTTTTGTCCGCGATTACTGTTCAGTAGCCTCTTACCACAAACGACCTCTGCATGCAAGAAGGTTCACAGGTCGAAAAGCGTCGGCTCCTTGGGAAGATACGGTTCGAAGCGCTGCTTGAGGTGGCGCAACTTATCGACGTAGTAGGGTATGTTTATATCGGGGCGCTCGGGGACGAAGGCGCTCACGGGGCGGCAATGCTCGTACGCCGTTGCGTCCCGGCCCGAGCCGCCGACATAGTAGCTGACCTGATCGCCGGCCCGGTAAACGCGCTGCGACGCCAGGGCGATCTCGAAGGCGGCGGCAGGGTTGCGCCGCCCCTTTTCGACCTTCTCCCGGTAGGTGGCCGGCGACTCGTTGAGCGTCTCCGTGCGGGCAACCCATGCCACATCCAGATCCCTGGACCGGAGGCGGGTCAGATACCCCTGGTACAGCCGCTCTATATCCGCCGATGAGCCGGTCAACAGCAGCGTAATGGCCTCACGCATGAACTCCCGCAGGTATCGCTCCAGCCCCCGGGAACGGAGTCCGCTCCCCCTGATGACGACCCGGCCGTCATACCCCAGGAGGGCGTAGTTCTTGGCCTTGTAGGCGAACATGGACCGGTACCTGCCGTCCATCTCCACCTCGATCCCTTCGGGAACCCCCTGGGATACCCGTTCCACAAGGGCCGCCTCGTCGGCCTCCGTAACGCACGAGTCCGGGGGCCTGAAGTAAATCCCGTCCGTATCCACCTCCACCGGCACCGCCCCCTCCGCCTTCAGCAACGCGATCATGCTCCTGATGGTCAGGCGCCCCAGGCGGGTCACCTCGGCGGCCGCCTCGGGGTCGGAAAAGTTGTGCAGCGGAGCCCCCAGGTAGCCGAAAAACGAATTGATCAGCACCTTGAAGACCTGTTGCAGGGCATCGTAGTAGTGGCGCTCGCTCTCGGCGGCGCTCTCCCGGGCAGCCCGCTTTGCCTCCAGCCGGAAGCGGCGCAGTTCCGCCAGCATCGGGAGGAAAAGCCCCAGGGTATCCTTGACCGGGCCGAGCCGGTAGGTCAGCATCAGGGAGGGGTATAGCGACGCCACGTCGCAATGGACGATCGGCCCCGAGACTCCCTGCACCGCACTCTCCGTGTATCCCCCCTCGAAGGCGGGCGCTTCGCCGGTGCGTTGGGGGATGGCATGGCCACGGTGCAGGTACTCCCGCAGAAAGAGCGCATTGATCCGGGTTGCGTTGCCCCGCAGGGGGCAGTTCTGAAAGGAGTAGGGGAAGATGCGGGTCTGCAGGAACCAGGGGTAGCCCAGCAGGCGGAACAGGGCCAGGGTCTCGCGCACATCGTCCAGGTTATAGCGGTAGAGCAACTCCGGGTCATGGTCGAAGGTTGCGGCAATCCCGTTCCCCTCCAGGTAGACCCTCTCGTCAGCGGCGATGCCGAAATGCCGGGCCACCTGTTTCAGGCCGTGGCTTTCCAGGCTGCGCAGCGAGATGTCATAGAGCTGCACCAGAAAATAGGTATCGATGATATGGCGGCCGTACACATCCCACCGCGGATAGTCGATGACCTTCTCCGCCAGGGCCCAGCGGGAATTGGCCGTGATGTGGGGGGCGGCGCCGTTACGGCCCCAGGTGAGTCGGATGCCGTGCAGCGCGGCGCGCGTGGCGATGTACTCCAGGTCGAACCGGAAGATGTTGTGGCCGATGATGACATCCGGGTCGCAGCTTTGGATCGCCTCGTTGAGCGCCCGGAGCATGGCCGGCTCGTCGAGCAGGTCGCCGCGCAGTACGGTTTCCTGGCCGTGGGAATCCTTGAGGGCGATGGAGACGATCCGGTCTTCCCGGCGTTTTGGGTTCGAGAACTCGAACCCCTCGGCGCAGTAGGTTTCTATATCCAGCGCCAGGCAGCGCAGGTCGCCGAACTCCAGCCCCTTGAACAGCGTAGCGCCGGTGGTCAGCAGGTACTGGTGGGAAAGGTCGGAGATGAACAGGTAGGGGGCGTCGGCGCTGCCGGCAGGCACCCCGGTTTTGGCGGCCAGGAAGTCCCGCGCCGTCAGGCAATCGCCCCATGAATCGAACAGGAGTTGGAACCGGTAGAAATCGTCGCCCGCCAATTGACGCACCGAGCAGGGCGCCCGGCAACCGCTCACTAGGGCCGGGTCACTGAGCAGGATGAACGGGCGGAACGGCTCGTCATGGAACTGGACACCATGACCCGTCCTGAAAAAGAGGCGCATAAACGGGCCCGCCGGCTCCACGGCAATGATGCCGGTCCGGTTGTCATGGCCGAACAGTAACGGATTTTGTCCCATATCGCTCATCTGCATGGCGGCGACTCTCTCTAAGAGGTTGTTGAAAAACAGCCATCTCGCCGCCGTCCTCGAAGTCCCTTTGTGCGGCGTAGCGCTGCTACGCCTCCGTGTGGCCTTCTGCGGGTGCGACGATCTGACTATTTTTGAACAACCTGGGCTTTTCAACAGCCTACAAGTGTGCCGTGGTTACTGGCGGCTGAACAAAAAAGGCGCAGCAAGAATGCCGCGCCTTTTCACGAATGGTGCCCGTATGGCCACGGGAGGATCGTGGCGTCCTTTAGCGGGCATCGGGTACACAGCATGTCTCCATGTTATTTGGCATGTTTGGCGAGGTAGCTGGCAACCCCTTCCTCTGTCGCTTTCATGGCTTCGTCGCCCTCCTGCCAGTTGGCCGGGCAGACCTGATCGCCGTGGGTTTCGACGAATTGGAGGGCATCCACCATGCGCAGGGCTTCAGCCACATTGCGGCCCAAGGGCAGGTCGTTGATGACCGCGTGACGGATGACGCCTTTGGTATCGATCAGGAAGAGGCCGCGCAGGGCAACGGATTCGTTGAAAAGGATACCGTATTCCCTGGCGATGCTCTTGTTCAGGTCGGACACCAGCGGGTACTGGATGTTGCCGATGCCGCCGTCCTCGACCGGGGTGTTCTTCCAGGCCAGGTGGGTGAATTTGGAGTCGATGGAGACACCGATCACCTCGGTGTTGCGCTTTTTGAACTCGTCCAGCTTCTTGTTGAAGGCCAGGATCTCGGACGGGCAGACAAAGGTGAAGTCCAGCGGGTAGAAGAACAGGACGACGTTTTTGCCCTTGAGGCTGGACAGGGTGATCTGGCCGAAGGTATTGTCGGGCATGACCGCATCGGCGGTGAAATCGGGGGCTTGTTGGGTGACGAGTGTTGCGATAGGCATGGGATTCTCTCCTTTTTTGGAATAGTTACATCGAATGAGTAACTAATACCAGCCAATCGGGCACCTGTCAAGAGGATAAAAATAGTCTTTTAGTCTTTTTATTCCAAAGGCGCGGTGAAACCGGCAACTTGCCGGCTGTTACCGGAAAACTGGCGGCAAAAATGTTCTTGACTCTTTGTTTCAAGCGTTTTAGTTTAATATTAAATCGTTTGACATTAATCAAATGTGTAACCGGCGAGCGATGAGGACCAGTCGCTTACCGCGGGGCAGGGAAACAGCGGTACTCCTGCTGACGATCTGACCAGTCACGGAAGCAGTCTTTCAATAATCTAAAAGGAGATGTTTTATGAAGAGTTCATTTTGGGATGCCGTAAAGACGAGAAGATCCTATTACACCATCAGCAAGGAACGGGTCGCCACTGATGAGCGGATCGAGGAGATCGTAGGGGAGGCGGTGAAACATGTGCCGTCATCGTTCAATTCGCAGAGCGCCCGGGTGGTCATCCTCCTCGGCGAACAGCATGATCGGTTGTGGGATCTGACCAAGGACGAATTGCGGAAGATCGTGCCGCCGGAGAGTTTTCCAGCTACCGAAGGCAAGATTGATGGCGCGTTTCGCAGCGGCTACGGTTCGATTCTCTATTTTGAAGATACCAGCGTCATCAAAGGGTTGCAGCAAAAGTTTCCGTTATACCAGGATAACTTCCCCGTCTGGTCCAACCAGTCCTCAGGCATGTTGCAGTTTGCCATATGGACGGCTTTGGAAATTGAGGGATTCGGTGCCACGTTGCAGCACTACAATCCGGTTATCGACGAGGCGGTAAAAACCGCTTGGGACATCCCGGCGGCATGGAAGCTGATGGCCCAGATGCCGTTCGGCAAGCCGGTTTCCCAGCCCGATGAAAAAGAGTTTCAACCTTGTGCGAAGCGGGTAAGACTATTCAAATAGCTTTTGCAGCTACCACGATAAAGGAGCATAATGCCATGGCAACAGAGACGAAAAACGATACCTGCAGCGTTCGTGAGGAACACCAAGGTCACCTCTGCGAATTGGAAAGCCAGCAGGAGTGGGACATTATCAAGCAGGTCACGGACCAGCCGACGGTCAGGTGCGAGAACTGCGGCAACGTGGCAAATTCCCCCAGAAACGTCTGTATGCCCACTGATTTATAGGGATTTGGTTACTTGGCCCGTTGCCATGGTTTCACCGTGGCACGCCGTGCGGTAAAACCTGCCTCACGGCCAGCACTATAAAATCACCTGCAAAGGAAAAGGAGCGTGTAATGAAGAAATTCGTCTGTACCATCTGCGGCTATGTTCACGAAGGAGATGCTCCCCCGGCCGAGTGTCCTCAATGTAAGGCCCCGGCGGAGAAATTCGTCCTGAAAGACGACCGCGACCTTAGTTGGGCCGATGAGCACCGGATCGGTGTCGCACAAGGAGTCGATCAGGAGATCATCGAAGGTCTCAGAAGTAACTTCATGGGCGAATGCACCGAAGTCGGCATGTATCTGGCCATGAGCCGTCAGGCTGACCGCGAGGGACATCCCGAAGTTGCCGAGGCCTATAAACGAATCGCTTTCGAGGAAGCGGAGCATGCCGCCAAGTTTGCCGAGTTGCTGGGAGAAGTCGTCAAAGCCGACACCAAGGCAAACCTTACGGTGCGTGTTGAAGCGGAAAACGGAGCCTGCAAGGGCAAAAAAGAGTTGGCGACCAAGGCCAAGCAACTCAATTACGATGCCATTCATGACACCGTTCATGAGATGTGCAAGGACGAAGCTCGCCACGGGCAAGTCTTCGCCGGTCTGTTGAAACGCTACTTCTGAAATGTTCCAAAGGTTTCTGCCCGGGTAAAATCACGTACCCCGGACAGCGTCACGGCATCTCTCGACTGATGTTGCCTAGCCCAACCGAGAGGAGCAAGAAGCCCCGCGGGTCTCTTGCTCCTCTCATGACATAACAATATCTGCACCCACGCCTACCCCTGGGGAACCGGCTTCATCGGCGTGACGAACCGTTCCATAACCCAGCCGCGCTCGCCGTTCGTCAACTCCACATAGTACCAGTCCGGCACCTTGCCGAGCACGTTCAGTACCGTTCCCCGTCCGACCTCGGTCAGGATATCCTGCTCCAGGCTCGGGCCGCTGCGCACATTCAGCAGTTCGCTCTGCACCACGACCCGCTGAGCGGACTCGACGGCGCTCGGCGCGGGGGTTACCACCGTCGCCGGCGGTTCCACCACCACATACCCCTCGGGGGCCTGCCGGTAGTAGATGCCGTTCAATTCATAGTAGGTAAGCCCACCCACCACGAGGGCGGCAAAACCCAAGGGGAGCGAGGGGACGACCAGGCCAAACGGCGGAGCAACCAGAAAGAAGCCATCGCCCCCCCGGCGATAATAGCGGCCCCGGGTGAAATAAAACGAATCCCTGCCGTACCCTATGACCCGGTGTTCCCGGGGCAGTTCCCGAAAACGCGGGCCCGACCAGTATGCGGGTGGAGGCGACCGCCATGCCCATGCATCCCCGAACGTCATAAGTGACGTCCCGAGGAGTGCCAGACACGCTGCCAGCGGATACCATCCCCGTTTCTTGAACATTACCATACCCATTACCTCCTGTTTTCACCTTGTGGTGCGGCGTAACCTTTACCTTTCGCTCTGTTCGCGAGACCTCGCACGGGACATTAGCCGTCGGCAGGCGTCGGCCGCACGGTTGATTCGGGCAGAATCCGTGGTGATTCGCCCGGCGTGAACGGCAACAGCAGAATCTGTTGAACCCCGCTGCTGCGAAAACGGATCTGCAGCCGCAACGCCTTGGCGCTTTGAGCCTCACCCGGGAAAAAGATGAACCCGCTGGCCAGTGAACCGGCAGGGATTGCCTTGCCTTCTATCACCTTTTCGCGGACATCGCCGGCAATCCGCGCCCGCTCTTCCCGATCATCGGCCTTTGATGCCCCGCCGATGACGGCGCCGCCGGCTGCACCCAGAACGCCCCCCGTTATCGCCGCACTGCCGGCCCTATGGCCAGATACGACCCCCAGGGCCAAACCAAGAATGGAACCGGCCGCGGCGCCGTACATGGCCCCTTTGCCGGCACCGCTGCCGATTGCCCCTCCGGCGGTCGCCGTATCGACACGACCTATTGCCTCCCCTTGTGTCAGGACCTTCCAGTAGCGGTTGCCGCCATCAATGAGGAAGGTTTGCGCCGCCATGACCTCAACCCCCTGCCCGCTTTGGTTGTCCAGCACCAGTTGGATCGGGAGGAGGCCGGCGCTGCGGACATCGAAGCCAAAGGCGTCGTCTGCCTTGGCGGGATCGTCGAATGCCTCGGCCCCGACCCTCAAGCCGTTTACATTCAAAGAGGTGGCGTTATCCTGCGGAGCACGAAAGGGGACCGCCCTGCTTTGGTACGCAACGCACCCCGTAAGGTGGGCGGCAATAACCATGACACTCAGTATTTTCTTCATCGCTCTGCTCTCCAAAAAGGCAAAAACAGCCAACCCGCACGGGCCGGTCTTGTGGATTCATCTTTGGGCGCCTATCCCCCAACGGTGATAGGCGCCCCCTCTCCGGCTACTTATCCGTGGCTTCGGAGTGTTTCTGGTGCAGCGTCTTCAGCTTGGCAAGCTGGTCCGGCGTCAGAATGGCCCGAAACTGGGCGCCGACCTTGGCCTTGTTGATATTCAGGTCCGCCTGGATGCCGGCAATCTTGGCAGTTTCGGCGCGGATGGCCGCTTCGTCGATGCTGTCGGCGTGGAGCAGCGCCTCCAGGTTTTTACGTTCCGTGCGGAGGTTGGCGACAATCGGCTTCACCACATCCCTGTTCCCCTGGAAGATCGCCTTGGCCTGGGCTTTCTGGGCGTCGGTCAGGCCAAGTTTGCCGAAGAGTTTACCCATGTGCCTGTGCTGCTGCTTGCCGCAGCCGCCGTCGTCCCAACCGCCATCGTGCGCCTGTGCAATGCCGGCAAACGCCGTCACTGCCGTAATACAAAGCATCGCCGCAATTCTCTTGATACCGTTGTGGGAATTTCCCATGATTTTGTACCTCCGGAAATAATGACATCTACCTTCTAGACACCACAACTCCCGAAAAGGTTACTACGCCCTGAAAACCTTTTTGTATCAGGGGACTGGGTGGCGCTAAACATGAGTGTCGGTGGGGGGAGGAGAGAAGGGACGCGGATGCACGCGAACAACAAGCACTGTGGCTTGGGGCAAGGGAAGCCGCAACGTCATCGCTTGATCGCAACGCTGGTTTGGACGACCTAGCGGACGGAACGGTAATGGCGTTCAATCTCTTCGACAAGATGCGCCAGGGTAGAGTTGGGCGGCTCTATGTCGACCTTGAGCCCCAGGCTCCGGCAGGCCTTGGAGGTAATGGCCCCGATGCTGGCCACGGACACCCCCTTCAGCATGTTCACCAGGAGGTCGCCGCCCAGCATATCGGCCAGGTTGTGGACCGTGGATGAGGAGGTAAACGTGATGCAGTCGACGGTGCGCTTTTCAAGGGAAAAGAGCGCTTCGGCCGGCAACCGGTCCGGCATGACGTTGCGGTAGGCGACCGGGCTGTCCACCTGGGCTCCCATGCGTTTCAACTCACAGGGGATGACCTCCCGGGCCTTGTCGGCGCGGGGGAAAAGAACCCTGGTACCGTTCATTGCCAGCTTGGCGAATTCGGCCACCACCCCTTCAGCCTTATAATCCGAGGGGACCATGTCGGGGAGAATGCCACAGGCGCGTATCGCTTCGGCCGTCTTCGGTCCCACCGCACAGACCCGGCAGGTTCCCACCGCCCTGGCATCCAGGCCTAGGAAGGCGAGACGCTGGAAAAAGCGGCGAGCCCCATTGACCGAGGTCAGCACCAGCCAGTCATAGTGGCTCATGCTCCGAATGGCGCTATCCAGCGGCTCCCAGGATTCCGGGTCCACCAGTTTGATGGTGGGGCACTCCATAACCGTCGCCCCGCGGTCAGTCAGCATGGCGGCAAATTCCCCGGCTTGGTCGGCGGCGCGCGTTACCAGTATCTTGCGGCCGAAAAGCGGGCGGTTGTCGAACCACCGCAACCGGTCTCTCAACGCGACCACCTCGCCGACAATGGTCACGGCCGGCGGCTTGAAGCCGATAGCCTCGGCCCGGTCGGCAATGTCGCCCAAGGTGCCGGTCAAGACCTGCTGTGCCGGTGCCGTTCCCCAGCGTACCAGCGCCACCGGCGTTTCCGGGCTTCTGCCGTGCCGCAGCAAACGCTCCATATTGCTCCGCAGGGTGGTGATCCCCATGTAAAAGACCACCGTACCGTTGCCCAGGGAGAGGCGGTCCCAGTCAATGGCCGACTCGCTCTTGTCTTTTCCCTCATGGCCGGTGACAAAGGCCACCGAGGCGGTGAAATCGCGGTGGGTCAGGGGAATGCCGCTATAGGCCGCCGCACCGACCGCTGCGGTAACGCCCGGCACCACCTGGAAGGGGACACCGGCCGCGCTCAGGGCCTCGCATTCCTCGCCACCCCGCCCGAAAACGAAGGGGTCGCCCCCCTTGAGCCGGACCACAATCTTTCCCTCGCGCCCCTTTTCCACCAGCAACCGGTTGATCTCCTCCTGGTCCTGATTGTGGCGGCCGCCGATCTTGCCGGCGTAAATCAGCTCCGCATCGGCCGGCGCATGGGCCAGGAGTTGCTCGTTGGCCAGGTAGTCGTAGATCACCACCTGAGCCCGCTGCAGACACTCCACCCCCTTGAGGGTGATCAGCCCCGGATCGCCGGGACCGGCGCCGACGAGATAAATCATCCCCGTATGCTGCGACGGATTGCTCATGGATGTGAAGGGGAACCTATCTCTCTCTGGTAGACCTCTTCAAGGATGGTCTTGCCACCCTCGCCGAGGAGCTGGTCGGCCAGTTGGATGCCCAGCTTCTCGCATTCCGCGACCGGGCCACTGACCTCACCCCGTACGGAACGCTGACCATCAACCGCGGCGATGAAACCGACCAGGCGCAAGACCCCGCCGTTGACCGTTCCATGGGCCGCAATGGGCACCTGGCAGCCCCCCTCGCAGCGTTTCAGCAGGGCGCGTTCGGCCCGTACCGCATAGCTGGTGTCCGGGTGGTTGAAGAAGTCGATGGTCTCCGTGATCACGGCGTCGTCCAGACGGCACTCGATACCCAACGCACCCTGGCCGATGGCCGGGATGGAGAGATCCGTGTCCAGGTATTCGGCGACCTTTTCGGTGAAACCGAGCCGTTTCAAACCGGCTGCGGCCAGGATGACGGCATCCAGATTATCGTCTTCCAGCTTGCGGATGCGGGTTTCCACATTGCCGCGGATAATAACCATCTGCAGGTCGGGGCGCACCTTCAAAAGCTGGGCCTGGCGGCGCAGGGCGCTGGTGCCGATGCGGGCTCCCTGGGGCAATTGGCTGAATTTGACGTTGCGGGAGATAACGGCGTCGCGCGGGTCTTCCCGCTTGGTGATGCAGTGCAGCCCCAGCCCTTCCGGAAACTCGGTCGGGACATCCTTCATGCTGTGCACGGCGATGTCGATCTCCCCCCGCAGCATGGCCTCTTCGATCTCCTTCACGAACAGTCCTTTGCCGCCGACCTGGGCCAGGGGCACGTCAAGAATCTTGTCGCCGATGGTCTTGATCTTGGTCAGGGTGACCTCCATGCCGGGATAGCGCTTCTCCAGTTCTGACTTGACCCAGTTGGCCTGCCAGAGCGCCAGTTGACTGGCGCGGGTGCCGATGCGTAACTGTTTGGGGGGCATAATCTGTCTCCATTCACGGGGAAATTCAAACAAATTCAAAAAAACACATCAACGTCTGCCACAGAGACACAGAGACACAGAGGCTCACAGAGAAAGGCGAAATGCTTTTCGGGAAAAGCAGGAATGTTGTCTTTTGGCCTGTCTTGCTCTCCCGGTTTTCTCTGTGTCTCCGTGTCTCTGTGGCAGATTTATGCTGTTTAGCCTTCGAGCCTTACACGATGACCGGCAGCCGCTCCGTCAGTCTGATCTCCTGGGGCGTCACCAACGCCCGGTAGGCCAGGGCCTCCACGCCGTTGTCCAGGGCCAGCCTGAGCAGCCGCCCGTATTCCGGGTCGATGGCGTCGGCCGGGGAAACGCTGTCGCCGTCTCCGCGCTGGACCGTGAAGAAGATCACCCCCCGGTCCCCCTCCTCGACGACCCGCATCAACTCGCGCAAATGCTTCTGGCCGCGGGTGGTGACGGCATCCGGGAACAGGGCCCGGTCGCCTTCCACCAGGGTGACGTTCTTGACCTCCACAAAGCAGCGTCCCTCTACCCCTTCCAGGAGCAGGTCGATACGGCTGTGTTCGCCATAGGGCACCTCGGGCCGGATCGCCTTGTACCCCTGCAACTCCGCCACCGTGCCGTCTTCGATCGCCTCCCGCGTCAAGCGGTTGGGCAGGGCGGTGTTGATGCCGGCCCAGAAGCCGTCCGCCTCCACCAGTTCCCAGGTGAGGGGATACTTGCGCTCCTCGTTGGCGCTGCGGGAGAGGTACACCCGGCTGCCGGGGACGGCACACCCCTTCATGCTGCCGGAGTTGGGACAGTGGACGGTGACAACCGTGCCATCCTCCAGTTCAACATCCGCCAGAAACCGCTTGTAACGCTTGACCAGGCGGCCCGCAATCAGCGGCGGCAGCCTCATGGCCGGGTGCCCCGTGCGCTACACTTCAAGTTCCAGCTCTTCGTGTTCTTCGAGGACAGCCTCGAGTTCAAAGAGCTGCCGCAAGCCGTCCACGTACAGGTCCACACGCCCCCCCTGGCCGGCCTTCTTCAGCACCGTGGTGGGGGTATGGAGCAGTTTGTTCATCATGGCCATGGTCAGGGCCTCCAGGCGCTTCTCCGCGTCGGGGGGCAGGTCCTTCCAATTGGACAGGGTCTTTTCCAACTCCGCCCGGCGGATCTCGTCGAAGTGGTTGCGCAGGGCAACAATGGTGGGGGTGACCTCCAGGGACGCGAGCCACTTGAAAAACTGGCCGATCTCCTGGTTGATGATCTCCTCGGCCTTCTCGGCCTCCAGGCTGCGCTGGGCCAGATTGGCCTGGACGATCTCCTGCAGGTTGTCCACCGTGAAGAGGTAGGCGTTCTCCAGGTCGTCCACCTTGGGGTCGATGTCCCGGGGCACGGCGATGTCGATGAAGAACATCGGCTTGAACTTGCGCCGCTTGACCACATCCTCCACGTCCTTGGGGCCGATGATGACATGGGGGGCGCCGGTGGAGGAGAGGACGATGTCGGCCCGGTGAAGGTGCTGGAACAACTCCTCGAAGCGCACCGCCTCGCCGCTGAATTCCTCGGCCAGGCGTTCGGCCCGCTCGAAGGTGCGGTTGGTCACCATCACGCCGCGGGCGCCGCTGTTCATGAAGTGCTTGGCGGCCAGTTCGCACATCTCGCCGGCGCCGATCAGCATCACGGTCTTGTCGGACAGGCTGCCCAGGATCTTCTTGGCCAGCTCAACCGCGGCAAAGGCCACGGAAACCGCCGAAGAGGCGATCTTGGTCTCGGTGCGCACCCGCTTGGCAACAGAAAAGGCCTTGTGGAGAAAGCGGTTCAGGATGATGCCGGATGACTTGTATTCGGCGGCGTAGCCGTAGGAGGTCTTGATCTGACCCAGGATCTGGGGTTCCCCCACGACCATGGAGTCCAGACTCGACGCAACCCGGAAGACATGGCGGATGGCCGCTTCGGAATGGTAGCTGTAGAGGTGGGGCTCGAGGGATTCAAGGGGGATATGGTGATATTCCGCCAAGAAGCGCTTGATCCGGGCGATGCCCCCCGCGATGTCGCGGGTTGTGGCATAGATCTCGACCCGATTGCAGGTGGAGACAATCACCCCCTCGACGATCTCGTCGAGGGCGACCAGTTCGTGGAGCGGTTTCTCGATCAGGTTGGGCGAAAATGCGACCTTTTCCCGTATTTCAACGGTTGCGGTCTTATGGGAGAGACCAACGACGATAATATTCATTCAGCACGCATTCCTTACAGCATGTGATAACTGCTGAAACGATGAGCTAGAGTACGATATCCTATTTATAGCTGTGGAGGCCGGGCAGCCACATGTTCACCCCGATAAAGGTAAACAGCATGATCAGAAACCCTGCGATGGAGAGCAGGGCGGCGCGCTTTCCGCGCCAACCGGTGGTCATACGGCCGTGCAGAAGGGCGGCATAGATGAACCAGGTAATCAGCGACCACGTTTCCTTGGGGTCCCAGCTCCAGTACGTACCCCAGGCCTTTTCGGCCCAGATGGCGCCCGAGATGATCGCAACCGTCAGGAGCGGAAAACCGATGGTCAGGCAGCGATAGTTGATGTCGTCAAGGGTGTCGAGGGAAGGCAGCTTCTGGAACAGGGCGCCGAATTTCTTTTTCTTGAGAAAATGCTGCTGGATCAGGTAGATCACGGCGGCGGCGAAGGCGATGGTGAAGGTCGCATAACTGACGAAGGCCATGATGGTATGCACCCACAGCCAGCCGCTCTTGAGGGCCGGGTTGAGCTCCTTGATCACCGACGGGAAGGCGCTGGAGCCGATGATCATGAGAAGCGCCAAGGGGATGACGAACGAGCCCAGGATGGCGATCTTGTACTTGCGCACGAACAGGAGGAACGCCCCCACAATGACGAGGCTGAAGAAGGAGAGGGACTCGTGCATGTTGGTGATCGGCAGGTAGCCGGCCGAATTGAAGCGGTGGATGGTGGAGAGGAGATGGGCCACAAAACCGGCAGCGACCAGCCGGCTTGCCCACGTCGCCACGCCCTGCGTCGTACGCAGCAAATAGCCAAGGTAGAGCGCGGTAGCCAAACCGTACAACACCAGGGTGCAATAGAAGAAAATCTGGCTCATGAAATGTCCTTGGGTGCGGAAAGCTCGGCGATCAGGCATCTCGCCTTCGTGCGTAAAAGCGCTTTATTGTATGTGGTGCCATTCCCTTCCGTCAATAGCTTTTCTCGGTCGGCGGCCAGTTGCTCCACAAGATCTGCGTAATCATTACCAATCATGCCGGCGATGGCGTCGCGCACCTCGGCGGCGAGGGCCGGGCAGCGGCCGCCCGTCGAAACGGCGATCTCCAACCCTCCCCGCCGCAGGACCGCCGGGAAATGGCAATCTCCCGCCTCCGGCTGGTCGGCAACGGAGACAAGGATGCCTTTCTCCACGGCCTCGAGCGCCACCCTGCGGTTCACGGCGGGGTCATCGGTTGCCGCCACCACCAGCGTAACGCCGTCCAGGTCGGCGGTCTCATAGCCGCCGCTCCGTATCGTCACGGCGCCGGACGCTTCCTGCTCCCGTATCGCGGGCAGTACCGCCGGGGCGACGACCCGGACCACGGCCCCCGCCTCGCGCAAGGTCTGCAATTTGCGGGCGGCCACCTTCCCGCCCCCCACTATCAGGACGGCCCGTTTCCCCATATCTATGTTCAGGGCAAGATACGGCATCGGCTCCCTTCCGCAAAAAGCCCCCGGCCCGCTCACTTTGTGCCGGGCGGTGCGGAGAGGCGGGGCGGAATCGTGGTTTTTGATCGAAGAATTGCCAACATACAACCTTTCGTCCCGTAATTCAACAAATGGGATACCTACCGAGTTTATTCTTGATTTTTTCCCCGGCTGGTATATCATTTTTCAAATATGAACCCACCAAAAGGAGATGTTTTTTATGTCCAGTGAAAAGGTACTTGCATTCACCGATGCAAATTTTGAGCGCGAGGTAATCCAGTCCGATATCCCGGTGCTCGTTGATTTCTGGGCCACATGGTGCGCCCCCTGCAAGGCCATCGCTCCGCTTGTCGATGCGGTTGCCGACGAATATGCCGGCAAGGTCAAGGTCGGCAAGGTCAATGTGGACGAAAATCAGGCAACACCCGGCAAATACGGCGTGCGCGGCATTCCCACCATCATCCTGTTCAAGGGTGGGGCCGTCGTCGACCAGATCGTCGGAGCGGTTCCCAAATCCCAGTTGGACGCCTTGATCGCCAAGGCGCTCTAACAACATGATGAAGCGTATCAGACCTGTCCGCGGGCTTGTCATGGGCCTTGCCATAACCGGGCTCATAGCCCTGCTGCCGGCCCAGCTCCTGGCCCTGCCCAAGGCGGGGCTGCCGGCCCCCGCGTTCAAGGTGGTCACGACGTCGGGCCAACCGGTGTCCCTGGAAAACTACCGGGGATATGTGCTGGTCATAGATTTCTTCGCCACGTGGTGCGAGCCCTGCCGCATGTCCATACCCCACCTGGTGAAGATGAACCAGAAATACGGAAAGCAGGGGTTGCAGGTACTGGGTATGAGTGCCGATGAGGATGGGGAGCGCGTCGTCAAATCATTTGCCGCGGAACATCACATCAATTATCCCGTCGCCCTGGCGGGGGACCCGGTTACGGAAGGGTTCGGCGTCCGCTCGGTGCCGGTCATGATCGTCATCGACAAGAAGGGCAAGGTTGTCGAGGTATTCAGAGGGTTTTCCGACGAGATCGGCAGTTCCATGGAGACCCTGGTCAAAAAGCTGCTGGTTGAAAAATAGACTCATCTTCATCCCTGCCATCCAAGGGATAAAAAACCTTCATCAGGCAGAGTCCACAGGCCGGCGCCGTAACGCCGGCCTTTTTTCTATCCCGGTTCTGCAGCAGCCAGGCGATGTGGTCCGGAGCAAAACGCCCCTTGCCGATATCGACCAGCGTCCCCACCATGACCCGGACCATGTTTTTCAGGAATCCCTCTCCCACCACATCGATGAAAAGAAAGCCATCCTCCTGCCGCATGGTAACGGAGTCGATCCTCCGCACCGTTGTTTTGGCGACGCAATTGGAAGCCCTGAACGCCGCGAAATCGTGCCGCCCCTCGAACGCCGGCAGGGCCTCGCCCATGGCCTTCAGGTCGAGCCGTTCCTTCACCTGCCAGGCGTGGAAGCGGTGCAACGGCGAGCGCACCGGGGAGAGGAGAATGGTGTAGCGGTAGTGCTTGGCCAGGGCGTCGCCGATCGGCTTGAAACCGGCCCGGACCTCGTTGGCATCGATGATGGCGATATCCGCCGGCAGAAACCTGTTGGTCCCCTCGACGAAGGCGCGTAACGGCAGGTCCCGGTGCGTCGTAAAGGCAGCCGCCATGCCGCGGGCGTGCACCCCTGCGTCGGTCCGCCCCGACGAGCGGAGCCGCACCACTTCTCCCAGCAGGCGTTCCAGGGCCTCCTCGATGACCTGTTGTACCGCCAGGCCATTGGGCTGGATCTGCCAGCCGGAATAGTTAGTGCCGTCGTACTCTATGGTCAGCTTGATGGTCCGCATCCGTCAGACGCCGGCCGATGCGGGGGACCGGACGGCAAGCGCCGCCAGTTCCGCTTCGTCGAAACGGTACCGTTGCCGGCAGAACTCGCAGGTGATGTCGGCTCCCTGCTCCTTCTCCCCCATTTCCCTGAGTTCATCCGGCCCCAGGGTCAGCAGGGCGCGCTCGACCTTTGCCTTGCTACAGCCGCAACGGAAGAACACCTCGCGCGTTTCCAGCAGGTTGTAGGCCATGCCGCCGAAAAGCCCGCTCATGATCGCTTCAGGCCCCCCCTCTTGCAAAAGCGCGCAGAGCGGCGGCAGTCCCGCAATCCGCTGCATCATCTCATCGATCTCCGCGCTGTCCGCCTTCGGCAGCGCCTGGACCAGAAAACCGCCGCACAACGCAACGCCACCCTCCTCATTCAGCGAGGCACTCAGGCCGACAGCCGAGGGAACCTGTTCCGAGTCGGTCAGGTAGTAGGCCAGGTCGTCGCCGATCTCGCTGCTGCGCAGTTGCACCATGCCGTGGTACGGTTCCCCCCCCATGCCCAGGTCCTTTGAGACCGTGAGAAAACCGGCATGCCCCAGCACATCCGGGACATTCCACTTACCGTTCTGCGGTTCGGCCTCGGCACCGGGGTCGCCGACGCATCCCCGCACCGCGCCATCCGATTCCGCCTCGATGATCATCTTGCGCATGGGGCCGTTGCCCTCGAATTTGAGCGCCACCCTCTGGCCCGGCTTGAGCTGGGCCCCGAGCAATGCGCCACCGGCAAGGCCGCGGCCCAGGGCCACGCTTACCGTGGCTGATGCCTGTTGCAGCGAGCAGATTTCACGGGCAAGGCCGCTGACGCTGCACGTCAGCACGCGTATCCCACCTGACGCGCTCATGGCGCGGACGATAGTATCGGTCATAGTATCTGTCTCCTTCTCTCCAAGGGTACAAGTTCCCGGCAATGACGGCAACCATATTTCATAGCACAGGGATCGCGAACAAAAAAAGACCGCATACCAGGACGCGGTCTTTTCGAAGCAGATGAAACATCTCCCTCTTTCGGCGGCCGTTGCTCCCGCCAGCGGCTTATTGCCGTTCTCGGTTCAACTCTTCCGCTTCCGCAGCGTGGTAACGCTCTCCCCGCCGATGCCCCAATTATCCGTCTCCACCTCATCGATCACCACCACCGTGGTGGCCGGGTTCTTCCCCAGCACGTCCACCAGCAGTTGGGTGGCCCCCTTGATCAATAGCGCCTTCTGTTCGGCGGTTGCCCCTTCACGGGTGATCCTGATGTTCACGTACGGCATAGCACTACCTCCCTGTGAAATGATGGCAACCGGATTCCCGGCTTGCCCGGCAACCTTTACGTCAGATTATCCCCTGCTCCTTGACCTCTGCCTTGAGCCAGGCATACACCACCGGAGCCGCTACGAGCCCCACGAGGCCAAAGACCGCCTCCATGAGCAGCATGGCGCTCAAGAGTTCCCAGGCGGTCGCCTGGACCTCATGCCCGACAATTTTGGCATTCAAAAAATATTCGGCCTTATGGATCACCACCAGAAACAGTAGTGAGGCGACGCCGACCCCCGGGGAGACGCCGAGGCTGATCACGACGATCACCGAGTTGGACACCAGATTGCCCACCACGGGGAGCATCCCGACGGCAAACGTCAGCAGGATCAGAACCGTTGCCATGGGGAGGTGAACGCCGAAGAGCGGCAGCGCGATCAGCAGGTAGACGGCGGTCAACGTCGTGTTGAAGGCCGAGATCTTCACCTGCGCGAAAACCACCTTGTCGAAGGCCGTGGCAAGAGCACGCAGCCGGGAACGCAACGCCCCCATAAACGGTGGCACCTCGTCGTGCTCCTTGAAATGATGGACGGCAACCATCCCGCCGACGACCATGCCCAGCAGGATATGGGCAAAGACCTTGAGCCCCTCCATGCCGGCGATTGAGATCTTCTGGACATGATCGCCCAGCATCTCGACCATCTGCTGACGCAGCCCTTCAATGGTCGTCGGCAGCACCTCGGCAACCGATGTGGGCAGCGCCCGGCGCAGACTGCCGAACGTTTCGACCACCATGGCAAGCAGGGCGCCGATGCCTTGGCTGCTGCCGATGAATGACCAGGCGACGGCGCACGCGCTGGTCAGGCAGGCGATGACGCACATGACGACAACGCCCAGGGCGACCGTGTGCGCAACGCGGTTCATGTTCTTGGGGAGGTGGCGGGCGAGCTTCAAGGTCAGCACATACACCGTAAGGCCGGCAAACGCGGCCGGCAGCAAATGGAAGTGCAGCACGGCCACGGCGGCCGTTACAGCCAGGACATAACTGATCATGGTAGAGCGGGGCATGGGTACCTTCTCATTTGGGTCGAAATCCGGGGTGGCATCGCAAGGGCCCGTGCCGGCGCGTCGTCTCGCCACTCACTGGGTCCGGGTCAACCACCGCCGCACCGGAGATTATCACGAAGGGCTTCTCTGTTCCACATAAAGGCGCGCCCAATGCCGTTACCGCTGCGGCGTCAATGCCGAAGCCGTGAATCAATTCCACGAACAGAGGCACCCGGATCGCCTCCGGGTGCCTCTGTCTGTATCATTTTATCGCAGCATGATCACCGCTTCAGGCCTCTTCCACCTCGCCGCCGGGATGGAGGAACAGGTTCGGGCCGCCGCGCACCTTCCCCTCCTCTGCCATCAGCATATCCAGCGCCAGGGTGGCCAGGTCGTCGGCCGTGGCTTCCATGCGGCCGTCCTTCTCCAGATACAACAGCTTCAGGTAGGCGTTGCAGTCCGGGCAGCTCTCCGCCTTGACCGCGCCGTTGGTCCCCTCCAGACTGTAGTAGCCGATCCCTTCGGTGGCCTCGCAACTGCTGCACTTGAGCCGCACCATGTGCCACTGGGTGGCGCAGAGGGAGCAGGAGAGGTAGCGCAGCCCCTGTTTCGAGCCGTTGGCGTGGACGATGCCGGAGGCCGGGGCCGAACCGCACACCGGGCAGACCCCGCCCGCTTCCAGCCGGGCAAAGGCGTGTTCCCCCAGGGCCGTGGCCATGTGCACCCAGTAGACCTGGAGGGCGGCGGCGACAAAGGGGAGCTCCGGGGGAGGGACGGCGGCCTGATCGCCCGCCAGTATCTTGTCGGCCAGATCCTCCAGCCTGCATTCAGCACAAGTCAACAGCCCCGCCGCTGCTTCGCGGGCGGCCGCGGGCACCTCCGCCCCGGCCATGCGGCGCAGGATCAGCCCGAGCCCTTCCAGCCAGGCACGGTCCCGGTGCCGGAGCCGGGCGTCCAGGAGCGGCATGTCCCGGTCGCGGCAGAGCGCCCGTTCTTCCAGGGTGGGCAGGGGCAGGATGGGGAAGCTGTCCAGGGCCTCCTGCTGGGCATCAGCCAACAGCGCCAGGAAGCTCAAGTAATCCGCCAGGGGGTGGCCGGGGGCAAGGAGCCGGAAGCGCTCGGCACGGCGGGCGAACAGGTCGCGTTCGGCCAGGAACAGGAAACGTATCTCCCCGGCCGGCGGTTCGATCTGCCCCGGCTCAAGCATCTGGTCTTCGTTGCTCATTTACGTCCTCCTGTCATCTCCCGGAACCATGCCGGGTGGTGCTGTTTCGCCCAGGCGCGTCTGACCTTGCCGTACAGCATGGCGCCGATGCTCTCCTTGGTCCAGATGGCGAGATAGATGTGGCCCATGATCAGGGAGATCATCCCCGCCCCGGTCGCGGCATGCACGACCGCGGCCAGGCGGATCGCGGCAGGTGGAAAGAGGAACGAGAAATAGGCGCGCCACATGACGATGCCGGACAGGACGAGCAGCGTCATGCAGGCGGCCAGCAGCCAGAACAGCAGCTTCTGGCCGCCGTTCAGCTTGCCCGCCTCCGGCATGTTCCGGTCATCGCCGCCCATCATCTCGCGGGCATGGCGCAGCCACTCCCAATCACTCGGCGTCAGGACACACAGCTTCCGGAACCGGAAGAACATGCTGCCGAAGGAGAAGATCAGCGCCACCCCGATGAAGGGGTGGAGGATGCGCGTCCAGACGCCGCCGCCAAAGAGCTGGCTCAGCGGGTAGAAGGCGGGGTGGAACAGCGCCAGACCGGACAATGCCAGGAGGATGAAGGCAAACGCCACCAGCCAGTGGTTGACCCGCTCGGGAGCCGTATAACGATCTAATTTATCGGGATCTCGTTTCATTCCTCGAACTCCTTCTCGATCTCTTCCGAGACCTCGTTGGGACCCTTGGTCACGTAGTGGATAAAGGCGCCGGCGGCGACGGCGCCGAGGGCCAGGGAGGCCAACGGCTTGGTGGCCCCCTTCCAGAGCTCGACCATGGCGCCGATGGATGGGTCCTTGGGAAGACCGCTGTAGATCTCGGGCTTGTCCGCATGGTGCAGCACGTAGATCACGTGGGTACCGTCCACCCCTTTGGGGTCGTAGATCCCCGCCTTGGCGAACCCCCGGCTCTTGAGGTCCGCGATCCGCTCTTCGGCGTGGTGAAGCATCGCCTCCTTGGAGCCGAACACGATGGCGCCGGTGGGGCAGGTCTTGACGCAGGCCGGTTCCAGCCCCGCCGCCACCCGGTCGGAGCAGAGGGTGCACTTGTAGACCTTGCTGTCCTTCTGGGACAGGCGGGGGATGTTGAACGGGCAGCCGGTGATGCAATAGCCGCAGCCGATGCAGTTCTCCTCGTGGAAATCCACGATGCCGTTGCTGTACTGGACGACGGCTCCGGGGGCCGGGCAGGCCTTGAGGCAGCCCGGATTGGCGCAGTGCATGCAGCCGTCCTTGCGGATCAGCCATTCGAGTTTCCCCGGTTCCAGTTCCACCTCGGCATAGCGCATCACCGTCCAGGAGTTTTCGGTCAGGTCGGTCGGGTTGTCCAGGACGCCGTGGTTGATGCCCACATCGTCCCGCAGGTCGTTCCACTCCATGCATGCCACCTGGCACGCCTTGCAGCCGATGCACTTGGTGACGTCGATCAGCTTGGCCACCTCCATGGTCCGGCGCTGGCCGGGCGAAGGGGTGGTGGTGGCGGAACGGCGGGTTATGTCCAGTGATTGCAGTGCCATGGTCCGTCTCCTATAGAGGTTGTTAAAAAACTCAGGTTGTTCAAAAATAGTCAGATCGTCGCACCCGCAGAATGCCCTGAGGAGGCGTAGCAGCGCTACGCCGCACGAAAGGGCTTTTGAGGACGGCGGCGAGATGGCTGTTTTTCAACAACCTTCTAAACCTTCTCGATGTTGACGAGGAACGACTTGAATTCCGGCGTCTGGGTGTTGGCGTCCCCCACGAAGGGGGTCAGGGTGTTGGCCAGGTAGCCGCTCTTGGCAACCCCCTTGAAGCCCCAGTGAAACGGGATGCCCACGTGGTGGACGGTCTGGCCGTTCACCGTGAGCGGCCTGATGCGCTTGGTCACCACCGCCACCGCCTTGATGAAGCCGCGGTGGGACCAGACCTTAATCCGGTCCCCGGCCTTGATCCCCTTCTCCTTGGCCAACTCCTCGCCGATCTCCACGAACTGCTCCGGTTGCATGATGGAGGACAGCTTGGTGTGCTTCGTCCAGAAGTGGAAGTGCTCGGTGAGGCGGTAGGTGGTGCCGGCGTAGGGGTACTCCTTCCCCTTGCCGAAGGCCTCCAGATCGCCCTTGAACACCCGCGCCGCCGGGTTGCTGATCACCTTCGGATGCAGGGGGTTGGTGTCGATGGGGGTCTCGAACGGCTCGTAGTGTTCGGGGAAGGGGCCTTCCGCCATCTTGTCCAGGGCAAAGAGCCGTCCCACGCCCTCCGCTTGCATGATGAAGGGGTTCATCCCCTCGGAGGGCGGGGAGTCCGCCTTGAAGTCGGGCACGTCGGGGCCGGTCCATTTGGCGCCGTCCCAGTACACCAGCGTGCGCTTCGGGTCCCACGGTTTGCCGGACGGGTCGCAGGAGGCCCGGTTGTACAGGACGCGCCGGTTGGCGGGCCAGGCAAAGGCCCAGTTGAGGGTGTTGCCCAGGCCCGAGGGATCGGAGTTGTCCCGCCGGGCCATCATGTTGCCTTTTTCCGTCCAGGCCCCCGAATAGATCCAGCAGCCGGACGAGGTGGTGCCGTCGTCCTTCAACTGGGCGAAGCCGTCCAGTTGCTGCCCCTTCTTCAGAACTACCTTGGTCGGGTCCTTGGGGTCGGTCAGGTCGGCCAGGGCCTTGCCGTTGTACTCCATGGCCAATTCCTCGGGGGACGGCGCGTGGGGGATCCTGTAGTTCCAGGTGAGGTTCATGAGCGCGTCCGGGAAGGCGCCTCCCTCTTTTTTGTACAACTCCCGCAGCTTGAGGAAGATGCCGGCAATGATGTCCACGTCGGGCTTGGCCTCTCCCGGCGGCTCGGCGCCCTTGTAGTGCCATTGCAGCCAGCGCCCGGAGTTGGTGAGGGAGCCGTTCTCCTCGGCGAAGCAGGTGGAGGGGAGGCGGATCACCTCGGTCTGGATCGTGGCCGGGTCCACGTCGTTGAATTCGCCGTGGTTCTCCCAGAAGCATGAGGTCTCCGTGGCCAGGGGGTCGATCACCACCAGGTATTTCAACTGGGACATGGCCTTGCTCAGCTTGGCCCGGTTGGGGAACGCGGCCAGGGGGTTGAAGCCCTGGCAGACGTAGCCGTTCAGCTTGCCGTGGAACATCAGTTCGAACACCTGGAGCACGTCGTACACCTTATCCAGCTTGGGCAACCAGTCGAAACACCAGTTGTTGTCCCTGGTCGCCGTGTCGCCGTACCAGGATTTCATCAGGCTGACGTGGAACTTGGGATAGTTCTGCCAGTAGGACATCTGGCCGGGTCGCACCGGCTTCTGGGTCCGCTTGTCCACGTAGGCCTGGTAGTCGGTCTCGTTTTCCCGGGGCAGGGTGAGGTAGCCGGGCAGAAGGTCGGACAGTAGCCCCAGGTCGGTGAGCCCCTGGATGTTGGAGTGGCCGCGCAGGGCGTTCATCCCTCCGCCGGCCACGCCCATGTTGCCCAGCAGGAGCTGCACCATGGCCGCGGTGCGGATCATCTGCGATCCCACCGAGTGCTGGGTCCACCCCAGGGCGTACATGAAGGTCAGGGCGCGGTTGGGTGCCGAGGTGGTGGCGATGGTCTCGCATACCTTGAGGAAGGCGTCTTTGGGGGTGCCGCAGATGTTGCTCACCGCCTCCGGCGTGTAGCGGGAGTAGTGCTGCTTGAGCAGTTGCAGCACGCAGCGGGGGTGCTGCATGGTCTCGTCCACCGCCGCAAAGCCGTCCGCCCCGATCTCGTAGGACCAAGTGGACTTGTCGTATTTACGCCCCGGTTCGTCGTAGCCCGAGAACAGACCCTCGTCGAATTTGTACCCCTCGTTGACGATGAAGGTGGCGTTGGTGTAGGCCTTGACGTATTCGTGCTGGATCTTGTCGTGGGAGAGCAGGTAGTTGATCACCCCCCCCAGGAAGGCGATGTCCGTGCCGGTGCGGATGGGGGCGTAGTAGTCGGCCACCGATGCCGAACGGGTGAAGCGGGGGTCCACCACGAGTAATGTGGCGTGGTTGTGGGCCTTGGCCTCGGTCACCCATTTGAAGCCGCAGGGGTGAGCCTCGGCGGCGTTGCCGCCCATGACGACGATGACGTTGGCGTTCTTGATATCAACCCAATGGTTGGTCATTGCACCGCGACCGAATGTGGGGGCCAAACTGGCCACCGTTGGTCCGTGTCAGACTCGGGCCTGATTGTCGAAGGCCAGGGCGCCCAGGCTGCGGATGGCCTTGTGGGTGATGTAGCCGGATTCGTTGCTGGAGGCGGAGGCCGCCAGGAAACCGGTGGTCACCCAGCGGTTGACCGTGACGCCGGCGGCGTTTTTGGCAATGAAGTTCTTGTCCCGGTCGTCCTTCATCAGCCGGGCCACCCGGGTAAACGCCTCGTCCCAAGAGATGCGCTTCCACTCCCTGGAGCCGGGGGCGCGGTATTCCGGGTACTTGAGCCGGTTTTCGCTGTGGATGAAATCCACCAGCCCCGCGCCCTTGGGGCAGAGGGTGCCGCGGTTCACCGGATGGTCCGGATCCCCCTCGATGTGGAAGATCGCCGACTCGGCGTTTTTCGCCCGGTCCCCCAGGCTATGCATGATCAGGCCGCAGCTCACCGAGCAGTAGGGACAGGTGTTGCGGGTCTCGGTACTGCGGGCCAGCTTGAACGTGCGGACCTCGGCCTGCGCTTCGCCGGGTGAAAAACCCAGCATCGCGATGCTGGAACTCCCCAGCCCGCCGGCGGATATTTTGAAAAACTGTCTACGCGTCACTTTCATTGCCACGCCTCCTCTGGTTAGTCGGATACCGAGCATGTTGGTCAACATGCTAATTTTTTTATATGTTACTATTCTATTGCCACAATGGCCAAACATCAACCCCCGGCAAAAATTATTTTGGTCTGAGAAAGGCCAAAATCCCGAGGTTCAGCCCCACGGGACGCCTTTTCCCCGCAGGATACAACAGTAATTCCGGCAATCGGCGCGTAGGGAGGCTTCTCAATAAAATTTTGGTCGATGTCCTCCGTCACGGCGAAGAGGCGCGGACCGGAGAAGCCCCTTCAAACTTATTTCTTGACACTACCAACTTAACGATGTTAATTATGATAACAATATTATTTAGCAGAACATGGACGGGACATCCCATGGGCATAGTTGAACGAAAAGAGCGGCAGAAAGAATCGCTCCGGCAGGATATCCTCGACGCCGCGCGGGAAATCCTGCTTGCCGAGGGACATGCCAAGCTTTCGATGCGCAGCATTGCCAAACGCATCGAGTATTCTCCCACCACGATCTACCTCTATTTCAAAAACAAGGACGAGATTCTCTTCCATCTCTGCGAAGAAGCGCTGGAACGCCAATTTGACGCAATGAGCGCTGCAGCCAGCAACGAATTTTCCCCTTTTCTGCGTTTACGCGCGACCCTGCGGGCCTATATCGATTTTGGCCTCGCCGAGCCGGATCGCTACCAGATTACCTATATGACCGATATGTCCCAGTACGTTAGCGTAACAAGCGTATTAATGGAGGGCAGCTTCGGCAATAAACTGCTTGAACTGGTGCGTCGCCAGTTGCATGACGTGCTCATGGAGTCGGGGGCTCCCCTAGACCCGGAAAGCGTCTTTCAGGCGCTCTGGGCCCATAGCCACGGCATAGTGTCGCTGTTGATAGCTTGTCCCGACTTCCCCTGGGTTGAACGGGACAAGCTCATTGAAACTACCATCGATATGAGCTTGAAGGGTTTACTACGCTGACCCGTTGCAGCACGATTTTTTTTACCCAACAACTTAACACTGTTCATTTGATTCACGGTGCTAATATAATCTATTCAACACAAGCTAAAGGAGTCCGTAATGAAAGCAACCGTTCTTATTCTGGCAGGGGTAGTGGCCATGACGCTCCCGGCCTGCTCTTCAGGTAAAAAAAACGATCAGAGCGTGAGTGCGCCGATACCGGTGAAGGTCGGCACACTGCACCAACAGGAAGATCAAGAGACGGTGTCGGTCAGCGGGACCACCGCCTCTCCTGATGCCCCGGCAAATGTCTCGTTCCTCGTCTCAGGGAAGGTGGTCCAGGTCGGCCCGCGGGAAGGGGACTTAGTCAGGAAGGGACAACTGCTGGCATCGGTCGATCCGACCGATTATCGGCTGGCGTTGGCATCGGCCACGGCACAGGTGGAGATGGCCCGGGTAGCCTGTGCGCGCGCCGAGGATGAGCATCGGCGGATGAAGATGCTGTACGACTCGAAGAGCCTGGCACCTAACGATTATCAGAAATTCAGGTCCGCATTCGAATCCGCCCGGGAACAGGTGGAACAGACCGTTGCTTCGGAAAAACTCTCCCGGAAGCACCTTGCCGACGCAACGCTCCACGCGCCGGTCACCGGGTTTATTGCCAAACGGTCCGTAGAACCGGGCGAGATGGCGAGTCCGGGGCGACCGGTCTTCGAAATCGTCAAGCTGGATACCATAGAAATCAGTGTGGGGGTGCCCGAGACCGATGTGCGCCTCGTCCGTGCTGGACAGAAAGCCACCATCACGCTGCCGGCATTGCCAGGGCGGTCGTTCGAGGGGACCGTGCGTCTCGTGAATGTTTCCGCCGACCCCACCACGCGCACCTTTATGACCCGTATCAGCGTTCCGAACCAGAAACACGAACTCAGGATAGGTATGGTTGCAGAAGCGCATATTCTTGGTGATAGGAAGGTCAAGGTGCTGACCATGCCGGTTGATGCGATTGTACGCGACCCGCAGGGCGCCACGATGGTCTACATCTACTATCCCGCCCAAAAACGGGCGTATGCCAAGCGGGTTGAAACCGGCGCCATATACGGCAATGAGATCGAAATCAAGCAGGGGCTTGCAGGGAACGAGTCCATCATCCTTGCCGGCCAGGAACGTCTTCGGGACGGCGCCTCTGTTTCCGTAACAGCGGCTGATGAGATTCCCGGAAAGACGGCTCCTACCCTTGAGAAGGGGGCGCGATAATGAATCTGGCCAAGGTCTCATTACGCTACCCGACCGTAACCGTCATCCTCGCGGCTATGCTGGTTATCATCGGCGTTCGCGCTTTCCTTGTCATGCCCCGCACGGAAGACCCCGCCATAACAATCCGCACAGGATTGGTGCTGGCCCTCTATCCGGGCGCCACCTCCGAACAGGTGGAAAAACAGGTAACCAAGACCCTCGAGAAACATATTTTCAAATTTCCCGAGGTCAGGAAGGGAAAAACCTATTCAACAAGCCGCCCCGGCTTGGTCGCCATCAATGTCGAGCTTGAAGATCGCGTGAAAAATGCCGATCAATTCTGGGCCAAGCTACGCAATGAACTGAACGAAACCCGGGCCACGGAACTGCCCGATGGCGTGCGCGGCCCCATTGTCAATTCTGATTTCGGCGATACGGTCGCCATGCTTATCGCCGTGCACGGGAAGCGTTACGGCTACCGGGAGTTGCGCGATTATGTGGACCGGATTCAGGATGAGCTCCGCACGATCCGTGATATCGGCAAGCTGGCCACCTATGGCGGCCAAAGCGAAGAGATCTGGATCACCAGCAGCCTTGAGCGGGTCTCCCAGTATTTTGCCGACCCGGCCCGGGTTGTCCAGGCGCTGCAACAGCAAAACATCATTGCCGGTTCCGGGAATTTCGAGGCGTCCCAGGCCAAGATACCCCTGCGCACGACCGGTTTTTTTACTGCTGAAGAACAGATCCGCAGGACCATGGTCGATGTATCCCGAACCGGACAGCCGGTATACCTGCGCGACTTCGCCACGGTCGAGCGCCGGTATCAGGACCCCACATTCCTGGTGCGCCACGATGGCGAGCCGAGCATACTCCTCTCCGTGGAGATGCAAAAAGGGAAAAACATCGTCCAGCTTGGGGAGCAGATCGACCACGTAATCACCCGCTTGAAAAGTGCCCTGCCGCCGGACATCCAGCTTGAACTGATCGCCAATCAGCCGGCGGTCGTAAAAAGCCGCATGACGAGTCTGAGCCATGAATTCCTGCTGGCAATCGGTTCCGTGATCCTCGTGACCATTATCCTCCTGCCGATCCGGGTTGCCGTAATCGCTGCACTGGCCATACCCATCACGCTGTGTGCGACCCTGGGGGTCATGAACGCCCTGGGCATCGCCCTGCACCAGGTATCCATCGCCGCCCTGATCGTGGTACTCGGGATTGTCGTGGATGATGCCATTGTCATTGCGGACAACTATGTGGAGCTTCTTGACCGGAAGGTGCCGAAAGCCGAGGCGGCCTGGCGTTCGGCCACCGACGTGGTGGTCCCGGTATTCACGGCGACGATTACGATCATCTTCTCATTCCTGCCGCTCCTCATCCTCAGCGGGTCGGTCGGGGAGTTTATCAGAGCGCTGCCGCTCACGGTCGCCATCGCCTTGACGGTTTCCTTCATCGTGGCGGTGCTGCTCACTCCTATACTCTGCCGGTTTTTCATCAAAAAGGGGCTGCACGACCACGAAAACGGGGAAGCAAAGGAGACAAAAAAGAAGTTCAGCGTACTGGACAAACTCCAGGCCGGCTACAAAATCCTGATCGCATGGTTTATGGCGAAAAAGCGGTTTGCCGTACTGCTCGGCGTTGTTGCCTTTGCCGTGGGTATCGTTCTCTTCGGGACCGTGCGCGAGCAGTTTTTCCCCTCTGCCGAGCGCAACCAGTTTGTCATCGACGTCTGGATGAGCCAGGGTTCCCGGATCGAGAGCACGGATGCGGTAATGCGCCGCATCGAGAAACACCTGGCGAGCCAGCCCGAAATAACCCACTACGCCAGTTTCACCGGGCAGAGTGCCCCGCGTTTTTACTACAATGTCAATCCCCAGTTGCCGGACGCCGCCTATGGCCAGTTCATCGTCAACACGAAGTCTGTCGAAGCAACGCCGCTGCTCGTTAACGAACTGCGAACCAGTCTGGCAAAGCTGGCCCCCGAGGCGCTGGTCATCGTCAAGGAGTTGCAGCAGGGGGAACTGCTGGAAGCCCCGATCGAGGTCCGCATCTCCGGCGATGACATCGGCGAACTGAAGCGCCTTGCTTCCCAGGTCGAAACGATCGTTTCCGCCGTCCCGTATGCCCAGTTCGTCTACAATGATTTTTTCAACGATTCCTGCCTGGTGGATGTGAATGTCAATAATGAACTGGCAAACCGGCTCGGCATAACGAATTCCTCCGTATCCCGGCTCTTGAGCGGAGCCCTTGACGGCGGGCCGGTCAACACGTTGTGGGAAGGCGACCGGCCGGTGAGCATACTGCTTCGCCTGGACCAGGGTTCCCGCACATCCTTCGCCGATGTGCAAAACGCTTACATGACCTCCCAGCTTACCCATGCCAGCGTGCCGCTCCACTCCATAGCGACCCTCCAGCCCGAGTGGCAGACCAGCAGGATTGTCCGCCGCAACGGTGTGCGAACCATCACGGTACGCGGTTTTGTCAAACAGGGGTGGTATGCTTCCGACCTGTTGAAAACGGTCCAGCCGCAAATAAAGGCCATGCAGCTTCCGGCCGGATACCGGATTGCCTATGGCGGAGAGGTTTCCAATAGCGAGCAAACGCTTCCAGAGATGACGGTGGCCCTCGGGATCAGCCTTCTGGCAATTTTCTTGGTCCTTCTCGTGCAGTTCAGAACCATCAGCGAGCCGCTGGTCATCATGTCGTCAATACCGTTGGCTCTGCCCGGTGCGGTGCTCGGCCTGCTACTCACCCACAACCCCTTTGGTTTTACCGCCTTCATGGGGATGATAAGCCTCTGCGGCATCGTGGTGCGTAATGCCATCATCCTGGTGGACTACATCAAGGAAAAGATTGCCGAGGGGCAAACCATCGAACAGGCGGCAACGGAGGCTGGGGAGCGACGCCTGCGCCCCATATTTCTGACAACCATGGCCGCAGCGGTGGGGGTGACGCCTATGATCCTTTCCGGGTCCAGTCTCTGGAGCCCCCTGGCCAGCGTTATTGCCATCGGCTTGATCTTCTCCATGTTCTTTACGTTGCTGGTCGTGCCGGTTCTGTATGTGATCGTCAAATCCAGAACGGGTAAACCGGTTGCTCCTATCGTTGCTTTGGCCGTGGCCGGCCTGTTGAGTATCGGCACGGGACTGGCCTCGGCGGAGCAAGTGAAACTCACACTGCCCGAAGCTGTGGATCTGGCACGGAAGCAAAATACCGCACTGAAGATTTCCCTGGCAAAGGTTCAGGAAAATCGGCAGCGCATCACTTCGGCCCGGGCGGACTATTTCCCCCGGCTGTCAAACTCGACATCATATGTCGGCGTTTCTGACCAGGAACTGGTCACCATACCTGCCGGCAGCCTGGGAAACGTTCCGGGGGTAGGGCCCTTCCCTTCTAAAACCACATCGCTCAATCAGGGGTCCTCTGCCACGCTGCTCAGCAATACGACCTTGAGCCAGCCGCTAACCCAGCTGTTCAAAATCCACGAGGCCAATAAAATCGCGGCAGCGGACCAGCATGTTGCGGAATGGGACGCAAAAAAGTCGGAACAGGAGATCATCCTTGGAGTACACCAACTCTATTACGGCGTGTTGATCGCCCAAAAACAGAAAGAAGCGGCGCAGGCGGCACTGGCTGCAACACAGGAGGGCGTGCGGGAAAGCGAGGATGGCGTCAGAGCCGGCAATTTGCTCGATGTTGCGGCAGCGGGCAGCCGCGTACAGAGCCTCCAGAGCAGGCACTCGCTCCTGGCCGCTGAAATACTGATAACCGATTTGACGGCGGAACTGAACGACCTTATGGGGCTGGCGCCGGATACTGAACTGATCCTGGCGGAGGTGGATGGCCCCCCACCCGTTCCGCAGCCTCTCTCCCAGTATCTCCAGGAAGCGCTCTCCCATAATCCGGAGCTGCAGGCGGCGAAAGTTTCCGTGGTAAAGGCCGACCATGCCGTGAACGCCGCCCTTGACGAATATATCCCGGACATCAGTCTGTTTGCCCGCCACACCTATCAGGATGGCGTGCCGTTCCTGGCGCACAACATCGGGACATTCGGCGCGCAGTTGACGTGGAATATATTTGATTGGGGGAACCGCCGCGGTGTCGTTGGCCAGCGCAGGGCGCAGATGACCCAGGCCGAAGAGAACGTGAAACGGCTGGAGCAGCGTGTCACGGTTGATATCACCAAGGCGTACCGGAAACTGGACCAAACAAGGATGATGGTGGATGTGGCCAGGGAAGCGCTGCAGCTCAGAAAGGAGCAGCAGCGCCTGAGCGCCAACCAAGTGAAAGCCGGTGCCACTACAAGCGCCCGTTACGCCGAATCGGCTGCCGCAGTCGCAAAGGCTGAGATGGAAGAACTTCAGGCGACGTTGGGGTATCGCCTTGCCCAGGCGGAACTGGAGCGGATCGCCGGTACGTTTAGTTATTAAAGAAAGAGGCGACGAACGGCGGGATACGTTCGGAAGCTTTCATGCAGCGAACACAGCAAAGGGAGTTAGCCCACGGGTTAACTCCCTTTGCTGTTACTCATCGTTCTGAATGAAAAACGACTTCAACCGGGATGCTAGATATCGAGATTCACCACATTGAGCGCATTGGTTTCGATGAAATCGCGGCGCGGTTCCACTTGGTCGCCCATCAGGATGGTGAATATTTCGTCCGATTCGACGATATCCTCGATCTTGACCTGGAGCAGCACACGGTTTTCGGGGTTCATGGTCGTCTCCCAGAGTTGCTCAGGGTTCATCTCACCAAGACCTTTGTAGCGCTGGATGGCAAGCCCCTTCTTTGCCTGCTCCAGGAAGAAGGTGAGCAACTCTTCGTGGTTGCTGGTCTCGAACAGGAGTTTTCCCCCTTCCTGTTGTTCGAAAAAGGCGTGGCCGTCAGCCATGGTCTCGATCACGCGGCGATGGTTATCGACCAGCAATTCGTATTCGTGGGTCGAAAGCACGGACAACACCTGCTGGTCAATGACGGCGCGGATATTGCCGATACGGAAGGTGATCCGATCCTCCTCCACCTGATAGTCGGCGCCGGTGGAGAGTGCCTTCATGGTATCAAGGTACGGCTCCAGGGCGGTAAGCTCTTCCAGGTCAGCCGGCACATTGCTGCGGATGATGAGCGAGAGCAGGTCGCTGGTAATCCCCTTCTTGACCACCTTGTCGAAGATGGCGCGGTTTTCGATTAACTGCTTGATGACCGGAATAATCTGTTTCCCGATGTAGGTCCGGTCCCCCTTCTCCAGGCGCAGGGTCAGGTCCTCGGCCCCCTCCTCCAGAAGGAAGTTCTGCATCGCCGCTTCATTCTTCAGGTACATCTCCTTCTTGCCGCGTTTTACCTTGTAGAGCGGCGGCTGGGCGATGTAGAGGTGACCGCGCTGGATCAACTCCTGCATGTTCCGGTAGAAGAAGGTCAAAAGCAGGGTCAGGATGTGGGACCCGTCCACGTCGGCGTCAGTCATGACGATGATGCGGTGGTAACGGAGCTTGGAAATGTCGAAGTCTTCCTTGCCGATGCCGGTGCCCAGGGCCGTGATCAGGGTGCGAATCTCCTGGGACGAGATCATCTTGTCGAAGCGCGCCTTTTCCACGTTGAGGATCTTCCCCTTGAGGGGCAGGATGGCCTGGAACTTCCGGTCGCGTCCCTGCTTGGCCGAACCGCCGGCGGAATCGCCCTCGACCAGATACAGTTCGCACTGGGCCGGATCCTTTTCCTGGCAGTCGGCCAGTTTGCCCGGCAGGCCGCCCATATCCAGGGCGCCCTTGCGGCGGGTCAGGTCGCGGGCCTTGCGGGCCGCTTCCCGGGCCCGGGCCGCCTCGATGGACTTCTCCAGGATCCGTTTGGCGATCTGGGGGTTTTCCTCCAGGAACTGGGCCAGTTTGTCGTTCAGCAGGGTCTCCACGTACCCTTTGACCTCGGAGTTGCCCAGTTTGGTCTTGGTCTGCCCCTCGAACTGGGGCTGGGGAATCTTGACCGAGATGACGCAGGTCAGTCCCTCCCGCAGGTCGTCGCCCGAGATGGTCACCTTGGCGTTCTTGAGCAGGTTGTTGGCCGCGGCATAGCTGTTCATGGTGCGGGTCAGGGCCGCCTTGAAGCCCGCTAGGTGGGTACCACCCTCATGGGTGTTGATGTTGTTGGCAAAGGTGAAGACCTTCTCGTCGTAGGAGTCGTTGTACTGCATGGAGACCTCGGTCTCCACACCTCCCTTTTCACCCTTGATGTAGATCGGCTTGGGGTGCAGCGGCGTCTTGTTGCGGTTCAGATACTCAACGAAGGAGTTGATGCCCCCCTCGTAATAGAATTCGTGGGACTTGTTCTCCACCCGTTCGTCGGTGATCTTGATCCTCACGCCGGCGTTGAGAAAGGCCAGTTCCCGAAGCCGCTGGGAGAGCACGTCGAAGGAATATTCGGTGGTCTCGAAGATCTCCTCGTCCGGCATGAAGGTAACCCTGGTGCCGCGCTTCTTGGTCTCGCCGGTTATCTCCAGCGGCGCCTGGGGATCGCCCCGGCGGTAGGATTGGCGCCAGACCTTGCCGTCGCGGCGGATTTCCAGTTCCAACCACTTGGAGAGGGCGTTGACGACCGAGACCCCGACGCCGTGCAGACCGCCGGAGACCTTGTAGGAGTCGTTGTCGAACTTGCCGCCGGCGTGCAGCACGGTCATGACAACCTCTGCCGCGGACCGGCCTTCACCGGCATGCATGTCGGTAGGGATGCCGCGGCCGTTGTCCACCACCGTCACCGAGCCGTCGGTGTTGATGGTCACGCTGACATTGTCGCAGTAACCAGCCAGGGCTTCGTCGATGGCATTGTCCACGATCTCGTACACCAGATGGTGCAGACCTGCGCTGGATGTGGAACCGATGTACATGGCCGGGCGCTTGCGCACCGCAGCCAACCCTTCCAATACCTTGATGCTGTCGGCGCCGTATTCTTCTGAAGCGGTTTGTGTCATGTTTGCCTGTTCACTCATGCGATTCATTTCCCTCAAACGTCAGATTGCCGTCTTCCACACGGAAAACGGCGCAGTGTGCAGCAGCGCCCAACAGGGCGGGTGATCGTTCCGTTGTCGTGATAAACACCTGGATCTCCCGGGAGAAGAGAAAATCCATCAAGTTTTTGTTCCGGCGGGCATCGAGCTCGGAACTCATGTCGTCCAGCAGCAAGAGCGGCGGCTCTTGGAAAATGGCCTGGAGATTGTCCACCTCGGCCATCTTCAGCGCCAGAACGAAACTCTTCTGCTGCCCCTGTGAACCGAAGCTCTTCAGCGGCCGGCCATCCAGGCAGAGCATCAGGTCGTCCCGATGGGGGCCGGCCGTTGTCGTGCCGTAACGTTCATCGCTCCGGGCATGCCGGGCGAACAGCTCCAGCAGTTGGCCGCGGATGATTTCCCTCTCCTCCGCCTGCACCCCTTCGGGCTGGTAGCCGATGCCTGCCGTCTCCTTCTCCCCGGAGATGGTGGCATAGTGGCGTTGCAGCATGCCGTTGAGTTGCGCCACGTAGCGCAGGCGCCGTTCGATGACCTCAGCCCCCGCCTCGGCTAGTTGCTCGGTCCAGGTATCCAGGCCGGTCCGGTCGGCACTCTTCAGGAGATGGTTGCGCTGCTTGAGAATCCGGTGATAGCCGTGCCAGCTATGCAGGTAACCGATATCCCCCGTGTAGACGGCCCGGTCCAGGTAGCGTCGCCGCGCGTCGGGCCCCAGCCTGACCATGCCGGTGTCGTCGGGGGAAAAGACCACCGCATTCAGCCTGCCGTGCAGGTCCGATGCCCGTTGAATCCCCTTGCCGTCCACCTCCACCCGGCGGCCGGCCGCCTCCAGGGTCAGCCTGATGCGGTTCAGCGTTCCGGCCGACTGAACCTCGCCCTGAATCTGGGCTATCTGCCGGTCATGCCCGATGAGTTCGGGAAGACGGGCCGTTCTGAAGGAGCGGGGACTTCCCAGCAGGTAGATCGCCTCCAGCAGGTTGGTCTTGCCCTGCCCATTGAGGCCGTACAACAGGTTAAAGCCTGTGCCGGGGCTGATGCGAACCGCACCTATATTCCGAAAACCGGCAACCGCCAGGTGTTTGAGCAGCATCCCGCTCTGCCGCTAGAGTCTCATGGGCATGATCACCGCAAGAAAGCTATCCGAACCTTCCGGCACAATGATCGAGGGGGAGAGTTCATCCCGGAATTTCATCTCCACGCTTTCGGTTTCGGCCACGGCCAGCACGTCCAGGAGATAACGGGCATTGAACCTGACGGAAATGGGCTCGCCGTCGTACGCTACGTCGATATCCTCCATGGCGTCGCCCAGTTCGGGGTTGCTCGAGGATATCTTCACGCCGCCGGAAGATATCTCCAGCATGATCCCCTTGAATTTTTCGCTGGAGAGTATGGCCATCCTGCGGACGGAGTGGGTAAAATTTTCCTTGTCGACCGTGACGATGCGATCGTTGGCCGCGGGGATAACCCGGTTATAATCCGGGAACTCGCCGTCAACCAGACGCATGACCATGTAGGAATCGCCCCGCTTGATCACCGCGCTGTTGTCCATGAAGCCGAACATCAGGGTGCCGCTGTCCTCGTCGGTGATCTTTTTCATCTCGTACACGCCTTTTTTGGGGAGGATGACCCCCTTCAGGAGTTCTGGGCCGGCTGTTCCCTTGAGGGCTCCGGTGGCGATGGAGAGGCGGTGGCCATCGGTGGCAACCATTTTGAAAGCGTTTTCGCCGTTTTCGTTAACCTCGACCTTGGCGAATATGCCGTTTAAGTTGTATTTCGTCTCGTCGGTGCAGATGGCGTAGGATGTCTTTTCGATCATGCCCTTCAGCAGGGCGCTCTCTATCTCGAAAAGGTTTTCTTCCTTGATTTCGGGAAAATAGGGGAATTCGTCGGGAGAAAGCCCCACGATGTTGAATTTCACCTTGCCGCATTTTATCTCGACCCAGTCGTTGTCCTTTGTTGAGAAGACGATGGCCTGGTTGGGGAGTTCCTTGACGATCTCGTACAACTTCTTGGCCCCGACCGTGATCTTTCCGGGTGTCGTGACTTCGGCGGGGTAGGTGCTCTTCATTCCCACCTCAAGGTCTGTGGCGGTTACATGCAGCGAGGAGCCTGTTGCCTCCAGAAGGACATTCGACAGAATCGGCATGGATGTTCGTTTTTCAACGATACCCTGAATCTTTTGCAGCGACTTGAGGAACAGTTCCTTATCGATTGTAAATTCCATCTGGCACTCCTTACAGGAAAAGGTTTTGTATTTAATCTTTAAACCTTTGTTGTTTATTGTTGGTCCTGTTGATATGGGTAAAACCGTGCAACACGACGATCTAGCGGAATAATTTCTATTTCAGCCCTGTTGACAACTTCAGGACGCAGGACCCGGTTATCAACAGTACGACGGTTATGCACAGATATCCACAATTAGTTAACAGGGTTGTCTCATTTCAATATTCCCTGCCTGATATCGTCGACAAGTTTGAAAAATTTCTGATCGTCGTGCAGCGCCTTGTCGATTTTCTTGGTGGCGTAGATGACGGTTGAGTGGTCCTTGCCACCGAACTTCGAACCGATGTCGGGGTAGGAGGCCTTTGTCATGTCCCGGCAGAGCCAGATGGCGATTTGACGCGCCTGCACAAGGTTTTTCTGCCGCTTTTCCGATTTCAGGTCGGCTATCTTAATAGCGAACTGGTCCGCCACCGCTTTTTGTATCAATTCTATGGTGATCTCTTTGCGCCGGTCACCCAGGATGTCCTTGAGGCTTTCCTTGGCCATCTCAAGGGTAATGGGGATGTTCTGCAGGCTGCTGTAGGCGCCGAGCCTGATCAGCATGCCCTCCAGTTCGCGTATGTTTCTCGTATCGCTGGAGGCGAGAAAGTAGGTGACATCCTCGGGAAGACGTATCTTGGTCACTTCCGACTTTTTCTTGAGAATGGCTATCTTGGTTTCCAGGTCGGGAGGTTGGATATCCGCGATCAGCCCCCATTCGAAACGTGAGCGGAGACGCTCCTCCAGGTCCGATATCTCCCGGGGGAACTTGTCGGAGGTGATGACGATCTGTTTGTGGGCCTCGTGGAGGGCGTTGAAGGTGTGGAAAAACTCCTCCTGGGTCCCTGTTTTCCCTGATATGAACTGAATATCGTCGATAAGGAGCACATCGACATTCCTGAACAGGTTTCTGAATATATCCATCTTCTTGAGGCGAAGGTGGTTTACCATCTCGTACATGAACTTTTCTGCCGAGCAGTAACAGACATTCAACGAGGGCGATGTGCTGCGGATGGTGTGGCCGATGGCGTTCAGCAGGTGGCTTTTGCCGAGGCCGACGCCACCGTAGATGAAGAGCGGGTTATAGGTATCGGCCGGATTGTTGGCCACGGCCATGGCGGCTGCATGGGCAAAATGGTTACCGGTGCCGCTGACAAACAGGTCGAAGGTGTATTTTGAATTGAGGGGGGTAACGGTGGAATCCAGCTGGGCGCTCTTCGCCTGTTCAGCCTCTTCCTGGTGACCCTTGATGATGAGATCTTCCGCTAAAAGGGTTTCGGACTCGCTGTTATGGTCCCTGACCACAAAGGAGAGAGAGAGGTTATGCCCCGAGGTGACCGTCAGTGCGCCGAGGATGACCTTCTGATAGTTTTCTTCCAGCCAATCCTTGAAAAAAGATGTGGGAACGGAAAGATAGACCGTATTGCCATCGTGGTGGCTGTAATTTACCGGCTTGATCCAGGTGGCAAAATCTCGCTCGGAAAGAACTTTTTCCAGATTTTCGGCGGCTTGTTGCCAAGCTTCATGCATATTCACATCACATTCTCATTATCAAAAGGGTGGAGGTTAGTGGGGTTATCCACAATGGTCGCATGTGACAGATTACCAATGGTATGAAGTGCTTTTACGTCGCGGACCCTTATGAATATCAACAGTTATCAACATGATTTTCAACACCTGTTGATAACTTATACCATAACTAAATCAGATGTTTAAACATACTTTGCTGAATATTCAGGACTTTTTGAGCTAATGCAGATTAACAGAGGCGGGGTCATTTTTCAAGGCAAATCACTTGGAAGTGGTTGTTCGGGACGAGTAATAATTTTCTTGACAATTTCAAGGTGATATGGTTAAAAACTCATTTCCTGATACAATTATTCAGAGGAGCTACGATATGAAAAGAACATTTCAGCCCAGCAACACCTCTCGCAAGCGTACCCACGGCTTTTTGGTACGCATGTCCACCAAGAACGGCCGTCTCGTGATCAAGCGCAGAAGGGCCAAAGGCCGTAAAAGTCTGTCCGTTCGCATTGCTGCCAAGTAATACTTGTGGGAGAGTGGAGTGCCGGTGTTTTCCAAAGTCGGCACGACTGAGAAAGCGTTTGGAATTCCTCAGGCTTTTGAACTCTCCCCACAAGTTTGCCACCAAGGGGTTCCTCGTTGTCTGGCAGGAAAACGACGGCAGTCAGGCGCGCCTGGGGGTCACGGTCAGCAAAAAGGTCGGCTGCGCCGTGGTTCGCAACAGGATCAAGCGGTATACCAGAGAAACATTCAGGCAGATGCGGCTCTTTCTACCGTGCGTGGATTTGAACGTCGTGGCACGGCGCGAGTCTGCAATGATGGATTTCGGCGCTGTTCGACGAGAACTTGAAAAGGCCTTCAGGCATATCGGCATATCCCCATGCTCAAGCGCATTGCGCTCATCGTAATCAGGCTGTACCAGAAGCTGCTATCGCCGCTTCTTCCGCAGACCTGCCGGTTTTATCCCTCCTGTTCCGAGTATTCCCGCGAATCAATTATACGGTATGGTGTTGTCAGGGGCGTTTGGCTTACCCTGATCAGGCTTTGTAAATGTCACCCCTTTCATCCGGGCGGGTTCGATCCGGTACCTTAATCAAGAGAGCACAACTGGAGCTTTTATGGAAAAGCGCGCATTTCTGGCAGTCATTCTTTCGATAGCGGTTTTCTACGTTTTTTCCATGGTCTTCGGACCGGGAAAAACACAAATCCCGCCTAAAGCCACCCCCACAGCAAGCTCTGCCACGCCAACAGCGGCCCCGGCTGCTACGACGCCGGCACAGCCGGCCCCGGCAGCGGCCGGAACCCCCGCGCCCACCCCGGCCGTTGTCAAGGACGTGACCGTGGAGACCGGCCTCTACACGGCGGTCTTCTCTTCGCAGGGCGGAAGTCTCAAGAGCCTTACCCTCAAGAAGTACCGCGAGCAGAATACCCCCGCCGCCAGTTCGGTTGCGCTCGGGACTCACGCCGATCCCTCCCTTCTCAACTTTTCCACCAGGGGGGCCGGGTTCAACCTCCCGGACGGCACCGTATTCGTGCCGGATACCAGCGCCATTACCCTGACCGGCGGCGAGAGCCGGCAACTGACCTTCAATTACGTGTCCGGTCAAGGGTTCACCGTGCGTAAGGTCTTCACCTTTGCGGGGGACACCTACGGCATCAAGCTGGACACCCAGGTGTTCAACAACTCCGCTGCGCCCCTGGTCGGGACCATCCAGCAGGTGATGACCTATCCGGCGGAACATAAGGTTAAGGACAACCGCCTCGATACGGCCGGCTCCTACCTCTACTCGGACAACAGCCTCAAGGCGGACAAGGCCAAGGACGTGGCCGGTGCCTCGAAGAAGTATGACAAGAGCATCCTCTGGGCCGGCTTTGCCGACAAATATTTCCTGAGCGCCATCCTTGCCGAGAAGGGGAGCATCGCTTCCGTTGAATTGAAAAAGAACGCCGCCGGATTCCTGGAATCCATCGCCTCGGCCCCGCAGTTCACGATCAATCCGGGACAGGCGGCCACGGTAACACAGAGGCTGTTCGTCGGCCCGAAGGATCTCGATATCCTCAAGGCCCAGGGCAGCTCGCTGGAACAGTCCCTCGATCTGGGGTGGTTTACGGTGATTGCCAAGCCGCTCCTGTATACCCTCAAATTCTTCTATCGCTACGTGGGCAACTACGGTATTGCCATCATCATCATCACCATTATCCTCAAGGGGATCTTCTTCCCGCTGACCCACAAGAGTTACAAGTCCATGAAGGGGATGCAGAAGATCCAGCCGGAGATGAACAAGATCCGCGAGAAGTACAAGAACGACCGGGACGCCATGAACAAGGCGGTCATGGAACTGTACCGCGACCACAAGGTCAACCCGTTGGGGGGCTGCCTGCCTATGGTCGTCCAGATTCCGGTGTTCTTCGCCCTCTACAAGGCGCTCATGTCCTCCATCGAGCTGCGCCATGCGCCGTTCTTTTTCTGGATCACCGACCTGTCCGACAAGGACCCCTATTACATTACCCCGGTCATCATGGGGGTCACCATGTTCGTGCAGCAGAAGATGACCCCCTCCCAGATGGACCCGGTCCAGCAGAAGATGATGCTGGCCCTGCCGGTGGTATTCACCTTCATGTTCCTGAGCTTCCCCTCCGGCCTGGTCCTGTACTGGCTGGTGAACAATATCCTGACCATCGGCCAGCAGATGTACATCAACAAGCTGGTCAAGGATTGACGGACGCCGTGGGTTACGGCACAATCGAAGCGCCCTTGCACAGCACGGGCGCTTTTTGCTTTTAACAAACGGTTGGAATGCTCAGGTTGTTCAAAAATAGTCAGATCGTCGCACCCGCAGAAAGTTCTGAGGAGGCGTAGCAGCGCTACGCCGCACGAAAGGACTTTCGAGGATGGCGGCAAGATGGCTGTTTTTCAACAACCTCCCTAGGACACCTTCATGGACTACATCGCCGACCTGCATATCCATTCCCCCTATTCTCGGGCCACCAGCCCGGCGAGTGACCTTGCCGGCCTGGCCGGTTGGGCGCGGGTCAAGGGGATTCAGGTGATCGGCACCGGCGACTTCACCCACCCCGGCTGGTTCCGCCGCCTCAAGGAGGAGTTGGAGCCTGCCGAGCCGGGCCTGTTCCGGTTGAAGAACGAGGCTGCCGTCGCCTCGCCGCTGCCGGGGGTGACCTCCCTTGCCGGCCCGGTGCGGTTCCTCCTCTCAGCGGAGATCAGCAGCATCTACAAGCGCCACGGCGTGGTGCGCAAGGTCCACAACCTGCTCTACGTGCCGGACTTCGCCTCTGCCGAGCGGCTGAACGCCAAGCTGGCCGGCATCGGCAACATCGAGTCCGACGGTCGCCCCATCCTGGGGCTGGACAGCCGCAACCTGCTGGAGATCCTGCTGGAGCAGGCGCCCGAGGGGTTTCTGGTGCCGGCCCACATCTGGACCCCCTGGTTCTCCCTGTTCGGCTCGAAATCCGGCTTTAACGCCATCGAGGAGTGTTTCGACGACCTGACGCCCCACATCTTTGCCCTGGAGACCGGGCTCTCCTCCGACCCGGATATGAACCGCCTGATATCGGGTCTGGACCGTTTCGCCCTGATCTCCAACTCGGACTGCCATTCCCCCGCCAAGCTGGGGCGAGAGGCCAACCTCCTGGCCACCGACCTCGATTTTTTCGCCCTGCGGGACGCCATCAAGGGGAACCGGCGGGAGACCTTCCGCGGCACGGTGGAGTTTTTCCCCGAGGAGGGGAAGTACCACGCCGACGGCCACCGGGCCTGCCATGTCTGCCTCGACCCCGTGGAGTCCCGCCGGCTCGGATTGCGCTGCCCGGTCTGCGGCAGGCCCCTGACCATTGGGGTCTACCACCGGGTGATGGAACTGGCCGACCGGGAGCAGCCGCTCTACCGGGAGGATTCGCCGGAGGTGTTCAGCCTCATTCCCCTGCCCGAGGTGCTGGGGGAGATCGTTGGGGCCGGGCCGGCCTCCAAGGGGGTCATGGAACAGTACCGCCGCACCATCGGGCGGTTCGGGTCGGAATTCAACCTGCTGCTGCACGTCCCCCTGGACGAGATCCTTCACGCTTCGCCGGTCCTGGGAGAGGCCGTGGGGCGGATGCGCGCCGGCCGGGTCATCCGCCAGCCCGGTTTCGACGGTGAGTACGGTGTAATCAGGGTCTTCGAAGCGGGGGAGGCGGAACAGTTGGCCGGTCAGGGGAGTCTGTTCGGTGATGGCCCGGCGCCTCGCCGCCGGAAAAGGAAGACCGAGGCCGTGGCGCTCCCGGAATTCGGTACTCCCTCGGTGCCCGTGGACGACGCCCCGGCGGCAACCCCCGGCCCCAACCCGGAGCAGACGGCCGCCGTCGCCTCCACGAGCCGCCATATCCTGGTGGCGGCCGGGCCGGGGACCGGCAAGACCTCTACCCTGATAGCGCGCATCGCGGCACTGCTGGCGGCGGGGAACGATCCGGCCGGCATGGTGGCCGTCACCTTTACCACCAAGGCGGCCGATGAGGTGCGCGAGCGCCTATTGAAACAGGTGGGTGGGGCCGGCGAGGCGGTCTTCGTGGGGACCTTTCACAAATTTTGCCTCGACCGGCTCCGTCGTGAAGCACCGACGCTGGCGGTGGTTGGCCCGGAGGACCGGGAACGCCTGTTCAAGCGTCTCTTCCCGGAACAGGGCGTGACGGAGCGCAAACGCCTTGGCGAGGAATTGGCCGATTATTTTGTCCAACCGGCTGGCGAGGCCTCCGGTGCCATCCGGCGTTATCTCGACGAGCTGGACCGTCTCGGCGCCCTGGACCTGGATGCCGTTGTCCCGGTGTTCACCCAGCGGCTGAGCCGGGAGCCCGAGTTGCGCCAGCGGGTCTGCAACCCGGTGGAGCACCTGTTCGTCGATGAATTCCAGGACCTGAATGCAGGCCAGTTCGAACTGGTCAGCATCCTGGCAGAACAGGCCCGCGTCTTCGCCATCGGCGATCCCGACCAGGCCATCTACGGCTTCCGGGGGAGCGACCCGGAGTTTTTCTTCCGTTTCGGCGGCATGGCCGGTGTCGAGCAGATTTCCCTGAGCCGTAACTACCGGTGTCCCGCCCCGGTCATCGCCGCGGCAACGGCGGTCATCGCCCATAATGGCCGGCGCAGCGGCCTGCCCCTGGTCGCCGCTTCCGGGCGACGGGGCGGCATCGAACTGCACACCGCGCCATCCGGGGCGGCCGAGGCCGAATTCATCGTGCGCCGCATCGAGGAGTTGCTGGGGGGCATCGAGCATTTTTCCATCAATTCCGGCCGGGGCGGCGATGGCGGAACGGGAAGGGGCTTGAGCTTCGGCGACATCGCCGTGCTCTTTCGCCTCGGGCGGCAGGCCGAAGAGATCTCTGCCGCCCTGGAGCGGCGCGGCATACCGTTTCAGCAGGTCGGGGTGAGCCCCTTTTACCTTGCTGCGGAGATCCGGCAGGCCTATTATTGGGTGCAGGCCGCCGCAGGGTCGGAGACCATCGCCGATTGGCTGCACCTAGCGAGTGCCCTTCCTGGGATCGGAGCGGCCAGCATCGGTCGCATGGAGGCGGCACTCCCCCTGACGGGGGATTTCTTCGCCTCCCTTGCCCCCCTTGAACTGCCCCAGGCGCTACGTGACGGTATCGTTGGCCTGGAACGGGCCCTGGCCCGGTTCCGTACCGTGGCGATCCGTAGCGGCCTTGCTGCGGCGTTGCTCGACGTGCTGCCGTTCCTCTCCCTGGACCCGGCCCATGCCGCCGCCGTGAGATTCCTGGACCTGGCCGGCAGTTTCGGCCATGATCTGCCGGGTTTCGGCAGCCACCTGCGTCGCTACGCCGAAGCTACGGTCTACGACGAGCGTGCCGAGGCTGTGGCCCTTATGACCCTGCATGCCGCCAAAGGACTGGAGTTCCCGGTGGTCTTCCTGACCGGCGCGGAGGAGGGGTTGCTCCCCTGTACCCTCTGGCGTGACGTGGATACGGAGGAGGAGAGGCGGCTGTTCTACGTCGGCCTCACCCGCGCCAAGGAGTGGCTGCTTCTGACCGCTTCCGCCGCGCGTCCCTGGGTCGGCCCGTCTCCCCGGCAACTCTCCCGGTTCATCGCCGAGATACCGGGGCCGCTGCTGTCGGCCGCGAATGCCGGCCCAGTCAGGAAGGTGAAGGGCGCGAAGGACCCGGGCCAGATGGATCTGTTTTGATGCCACGAACGGAACAAGGACGTAGCCATGTATATTGAGGATACCATCGCTGCCATCAGCACCCCCCAGGGTGAGGGGGGCATCGGCATCGTGCGGGTCAGCGGCAGCCTTGCGGAGGCCATCGGCCTGCGGCTCTTCCGTTTTTGCACGGGTGCCGCTTTTGCCAGCCATTTTTTGCACTACGGCGCCGTGGTGGCTCCCGATGACGATGCGGTACTGGACGAAGCCATGGCGGTCCTGATGCGGGCGCCCCGCTCCTACACCCGCGAGGATGTGCTGGAACTGCACTGCCATGGCGGGATGCTGGTGGTGGAACGGGTCCTGACTGCGGTTTTGGCCTGCGGCGCGCGCCTGGCCGAACCGGGTGAGTTCTCCCGCCGAGCCTTCGTCAACGGCAGGATCGACCTGGTGCAGGCCGAGGCGGTCATGGACGTGATCGCCGCCAAGACCGAGGCGTCCCTGGCCCTTGCCCAACGCCAGCGGGCCGGAGCGCTCTCCGAGCGGATTGAAACCATTCGCCGTGCCCTGACGCGAAGTCTGGCCTTTGTGGAGGCCTCCATTGATTTCCCCGAGGACGATATCGGCGAGACCGACACCGTTGCCCTGCGGTCGGGGGTCAGCGATGCTTTGGACGATATCGGCGGCCTGCTGGCCGGTTTCGACGAAGGGCGCATCCTCAGGGAGGGGATTTCCGTGCTGATCGTCGGCAAGCCGAACGCCGGCAAGTCCAGCCTGCTCAACCGCCTGCTCAAGGAAAACCGCGCCATCGTCACCCATGTCCCCGGCACCACCCGAGATATCATCGAGGAGACCGTCAATCTGGGCGGATTGGCGGTCCGTCTGTTGGACACGGCGGGTATCCGCCACACGGATGATGTTGTGGAACGGGAGGGGATCAACCGCGCCCTGGGCAAGATCCCCCTGGCGGACCTGGTGCTGTTCGTCCTCGATTCGGCGCGGCCGTTCAGCGACGAAGACCGGCTGATCTTGGATGCCGTGCAGGGGAAAACCACCATCGTGGTTTTGAACAAGAGCGATCTCCCTCCGGTCATCGATCTGCCGCCGACTGTGGGGGAAATGCCCCGCGTTGCCTTGTCCGCCGGTACCGGTACGGGCATCGACGATCTGCGTGAGGCGATCCGCACGACCTTTCTGCATGGATCGGCCCTGGACAGCCGCGAATTCGTGGCCATCTCCCGGGTCCGCCATCGCGATGCCCTGGCCTCGGCCCGTTCTGCCCTCCACCGGTTTCTCTCCGGATTGGGCGAGGGGCGCGAGTTGGAGACCCTGGCCATTGATCTGCGTGATGCTCTGTCCGCGGTGGGGCAGGTTACCGGAGAAACCACGACGGACGATATTCTGGACGTGGTCTTTTCGTCATTTTGCATAGGAAAATGATGCCCATGTTTCACGTGAAACATGGCGAGGGCTTGAATCTGTGACGTCTCCATGCCTCCGCTGGTCCGGAAGGCCTCTGCCTTTGCGTCTCAAGAGTTTGTGACGATCGGGCAGAGGGCGGGCCTCGTGAGTGGGCTGGAGCGATACGACGATGTGCGGGCTTCGGTTTTCCGGTCACTACGGCATTCCGGCATCACGGATTCTGGCATGTTCCACGTGAAACATAGTGAGGGCTTGAACCCGTGACGCCTCCATGCCTGCGCTGGCCCGGAGGGCCTCTGCCTATTTATTTTAAGAGGTTATGGCGATCAGGTGGAGGATGGGCCCGGTGAGTGGGCTGCTACGGCACGGCGGCGTGCGTGCCCCGGCTCTTCCAGATACTACGGCATTCGGGCGTCACTGATTCGGAGAGGATATCGATGCACTGTTATGAAACCATATACGATGTGATCGTGGTCGGGGCCGGCCATGCCGGCTGCGAGGCCGCCTTGGCGGCAGCCCGCATGGGCTGTTCCACGCTGCTGTTGACCATCAACCTGGATGCGGTTGCGCTCATGTCCTGCAACCCGGCCATCGGTGGCCTTGCCAAAGGCCATTTGGTCAAGGAGATCGATGCCCTCGGGGGGGAGATGGCCAGGAACATCGACGCCACCGGCATCCAGTTCCGCATCCTCAATACCCGTAAGGGACCTGCGGTGCGCGCCTCGCGCGCCCAGGCCGACAAACAGCTCTATCGGCTGCGCATGAAGCGGATACTGGAACAGCAGGACAACCTGTATCTCAAGCAGGGTGAGGTGACGGGACTCTATCTGGAGGGCGAAGAGCTGCGGGGCGTTGATACACGCTCCGGCATCCGCTTTCTCGGCAAAACGGTCATTTTGACCACCGGCACCTTCATGCGCGGTCTGATCCACATCGGCCTGACCAACTACCCGGGCGGCAGGGCGGGGGATCTCCCCTCGGTGGGGCTTTCCGACCAGCTCGGGCACCTCGGTTTCCAGGTGGGGCGGCTCAAGACCGGCACCCCGGCGCGCCTAGACGGGCGGACCATCGACTTCTCACGGTTGGAGCCCCAGTATGGCGATGATCCGCCGGCACCATTCTCCTTCTCCACCGAGCGCATCACCATGCCCCAGGTGCCGTGCCACATCGCCTATACGAACCCGCGCTCCCACGAAATCATCCGCTCCGGCCTAGACCGTTCGCCGCTCTACGCCGGGGTCATCGAGGGGATCGGACCCCGTTACTGTCCCTCCATCGAGGACAAGGTGGTGCGTTTCCCCGACAAGGAGCGCCACCAGACCTTTATCGAGCCGGAGGGGCTGGAGACCGTTGAGGTTTATCCCAGCGGTATGTCCACCTCGCTCCCCATCGACATCCAGATACCGTTTTACCGCTCCATCGAAGGGCTGGAGCGGGTGGAGATCATGCGCCCGGCCTATGCGATTGAGTACGATTACGTGGACCCGATTCAGTTGCGCGCCTCCCTGGAGACCAAGCTGATCCGCAACCTTTACCACGCCGGCCAGATCAACGGCACTTCGGGGTATGAGGAAGCCGCCGGGCAGGGGCTGATGGCTGGCATCAATGCCGCCCTGCGGGTCAAGGGGAGGGAGCCGTTGGTGCTGGGACGCAGCGAGGCCTATATTGGGGTGATGATCGACGACCTGGTTACCCTAGGGACCAAGGAGCCATACCGCATGTTTACCTCCCGGGCCGAGTACCGCCTCTTGCTCCGTGAGGACAACGCCGATATGCGCCTGCGCGAGAAAGGGCATGACGTCGGCCTGGTGCGGGACGAACTCTTCGGGCATTTTCTGCGGAAGCGGGAGATGGTCGCCGCCGAATACGAACGGATCTGCTCCGGGCGGTTGGCCATGAATGACCGGGAACAGGAATTTCTGGCCCTGCATGGCCTGGGTGATATCCAGAAGGGGACCTCTCTCGAACATTTGCTCAGGCGTCCCGAGATAACCTATAAGGAGCTGGCGGAATTCGACGATGTTTCACGTGAAACACCGCCCGAGGTTCGCGAACAGGTGGAGATCCAGGTAAAATACCGGGGGTATATCGAACGGCAGCTTGATCAGGTGGAACGTGCGCGCAAATTGGAAGGTACGCCGTTGCCCGAGGGAATGGATTATTTTTCGGTCAATGGGCTCACGACCGAAGTCCGCGAAAAGCTGGCCAAGAACCGTCCCGACACCCTGGGGCAGGCTTCGCGCATTCCCGGTGTGACGCCGGCCGCCATCTCGGTGCTGTCCATAGCCTTGAAAGCCAAAGGCGGAAAACAGAGCGGCCAGGAAGCCGGGCCGGAGGAGATGTGATCCGCCACGCACTGGAACAGGGGGCACGGGAGATGGGGCTGGAAATTTCGGAGGAGAGTCTCCAGGCCTTTGAACTGTTTGCCGATCAACTCAAAAAGTGGAATCGCAAAATCAACCTTACCGCCATCATCTCCGATGATGAGATAGCGGTGAAGCACATCATCGACGCCCTGATGTTTGCTGGTTGCGTCCGTGACAACGAGCGGGTGCTTGATATCGGTTCCGGGGCAGGGGTGCCGGCCATCCCGTTGAAGATCGTCAAGCCCTCGGTCCCGGTAACCTCCGTGGATGCGGTTGGGAAAAAAATCCTCTTCCAGCGGCATGTGGCCCGCCTCCTGAAATTTGACGGCTTCGAGGCCATACACGGGCGGGTTGAGGAATTGTGCGGCACCCGCGGCCACGGTTTTGACCTGATAACCTCGCGGGCCTTTTCGCGCCTGGAACAATTTGTCGGGCTGGCCGCACCGCTCTTGGCCGGAACCGGGCGGTTGATCGCCATGAAGGGGCCGGGCGTTGCCGATGAAATCAAGGCGGATGAAGAACGCCTCGCCGCCCTGGGGTTCGAAATCGTGTCGGTCACGCCCTACCGGCTGCCGCTCAGCAAGGGAGAGCGTAACCTGATCGAGATTATACCTCGTAAAGCCGCTTGAAATGGGCGTTTGAGAGATGAAATTCCAAAAATTGCCGCTGACGCCATTTTAAGGTTCTATCCATATATGTGGTTGCCTTGGCTGCCAAAACGTTTTCTGGGGCAAATTTGGCCGCCCTGTTCCTGAAAGCGCCGGAAAGGGGCCTTTTGGCATAGAATGAAGTTGCAGACGGGCCGATTCTGCACTAAAGTGACAGTAGTAGGCAGTACTTTTACGATTGGAGATGAGCCATGAAGAAAATCATCTTGCTCTTGATGATGGCGGCGCATCTTTCCGCGTGCGCCACATACGAGAGCCGTTCGGTTTCATTTCGACCGCCGCAGGACTATGTAAACTATCAGGACGTTGCCGGGATTCGTGTGGGGGCCGAGGCCTTTGCCGATAAGCAACAGGCCGAGGACGCCTTTGGTTTCAATATTCGGGACGCCGGGCTGCTGCCGGTCCAGGTTGTCATCGATAACAAGAGCGGCCAGGGGGTGGAGGTCGTTTCCGGCCAAACCTTTCTGATCGACAGTTCGAACCGCTATTGGAAGCTCCTTTCCAACCGCGAGGCCGTGGAACGGGTCGACAAGGCGACCCAGGCGGGATCCATCACCAGCGGGGCGGGCAAGGGGGCGGCCTGGGGCGCTGCAACCGGTGCCTTGCTGGGCTTGGCGATAGGGATCGTCTCCGGCCATGATGCCGGCTCGTCCCTCGTCAAGGGGGGCGTCCTGGGCGGGGTAGGCGGGGCCGTCATCGGCGGCGCCTCCAAGGGCGACGACCGGGAGCGGGAATACAAGATCGCCGACGACGTCCGTGAGAAGGGGATGGAAGGCAAGATCATGTCTGCCGAGGCCCTGGCCTCAGGCTTTATCTTCTTCCCCGGCGAAGCTGAATCGGTCAGGGAACTCCGCCTGCAGGTCAGATTCCGCGAGAGCGGTACGGTGCGTACGCTCAACCTGAGGCTCAAATAGACATGGACGTTCGCATCTACTACGAAGACACGGACGCAGCCGGCGTGGTCTACCATGCCAGTTACCTCAAGTTCTTTGAGCGGGCCCGGACGGAGTATTTTCGGGAGCGTGGCCTGGGTGTGGCGGAACTCGCCACTGCCGGTTTCGTTTTCCCGGTGATCAGAATGGAAATCGATTTCAAGGCGTCTGCGCTGCACGACGAACTTCTGTCGATCATCACCCGCCCGGAGCGGATTGGTGGCGCATCCTTCGTCGTCAGGCAACAGGCGGTGCGGCCGTCGGACGGCCGGGTTCTGGTGGAGGCCCAGGTCACCCTTGCCTGCATCAGCCCGGAACGCCGGGCGCGACGGCTTCCTGACGAGGTCAGACGCGTGCTTGAGGAAGGTGTGACGCAGGGGCAATGATGATACAACAAACCACGGATATCGTTGAGGGGCGGCGCATGGAGCGCGCGGAGGCGCTGCGGCTGCTGGAGAGCGCCGAGCTGCTGGAACTGGGGATCTACGCCGACAGGATACGTCGCAAGCTCCACCCGGAAGGGGTGGTGTCGTTTGTCGTTGACCGCAACGTCAATTACACCAATATCTGCAACTCGAAATGCGCCTTTTGCGCATTCTACCGCGACGGCGACGCGGCGGACGCCTACGTGCTCACCCAGGAAGAGATCTTCGCCAAGATAGAGGAACTGGTGAGGCAGGAGGGTACGCAACTCCTCATGCAGGGGGGGCTCAACCCGGACCTGAAGATCGGCTTTTTCGAACAGTTGTTCCGCGAGATCAAGTCCCGCTTTCCCATGGTGCAGAACCATTCCCTTTCGCCGGCCGAGGTGGTCAGCATCGCGAAGAACTCGGGACTGTCCCTGGACGAGACCCTTGGGCGCCTCAAACAAGCCGGCCTGGATTCAATACCCGGCGGCGGGGCCGAGATCCTGGTGGATGAGGTCCGCGGCGCCATCTCGCCCAACAAGATCGGCTGGCGCCAGTGGGCGGAGGTCATGTCCAAGGCCGCCGGACTCGGCATGCCGACCACGGCCACCATGATGTTCGGCAGCCGCGAGAAACCGGAGGACATCGTCGAGCACCTGTTCCGGGTGCGGGAGATTCAGGATAAGGGCGGCTCGTTTACGGCCTTCATCCCCTGGACCTACCAGCCGGGCAATACGGAGTTGGGCGGCGATACCGCCACCGGGGTCGAATACCTCAAGGTGCTGGCCCTGGCCCGCATCGTGCTGGACAATGTCCCCAACATCCAGGCCAGTTGGGTCACCCAGGGCGCCAAAATGGCGCAGGTAGCGCTTTTTTTCGGGGCGAACGACCTGGGGGGCACCATGCTGGAGGAAAACGTCGTTGCCGCAGCCGGTTGCAGCTTCCGCATGTCCCGGGAAGAGATGATCGACCTTATCCGCGGGGCCGGCTTCCGTGCCGCCCAGCGCACCACCACCTACCACATCGTAAAGGAGTTTCCGGCTTGACACATCTAACCCGGCAGGCCGGAACGTGCGAAATCGTCACTACCGCAGCACGCCTGAAAGAACTGGCAGAGCACCTCTGCCGGCACCATGAATTGGCCGTAGACCTAGAGATGGATTCGCTCCATCACTATCGGGAGAAGGTCTGCCTGATCCAGGTCTCAACCCGCAGCGAAAGCTGGCTGATAGACCCGCTGGCCCTGGAGGACCTGTCGCCTTTGGCCGCACCGTTGGGTAACCCCGCCATCCTGATCGTGATGCATGGCTCGGATTATGATATCCGCTCCCTGCACCGGGACTTCGGCATCGAGGTGAAAAATCTCTTCGACACCATGCTGGCGGCCCGCTTTCTGGGTGTCGCCGAGTTCGGCCTCGCCGCGCTGCTCAGGGCGCGCTTCGGCATCGAACTGGACAAGAAATACCAGAAGGCCGACTGGAGCAAGCGGCCGCTCAGCCCGGAGATGTGCGCCTATGCCTCGGCAGATACGTCCGACCTGCTGCCCCTGTATGACCAGCTGCACGGCGAACTGGCCGGGAAAGGCCGCCTTGCCTGGCAGGAGGAGGAGTGCGCTCTGGTGTGCCAAGCGCGGGTGAGCGAAAAGGAGGGGCCGCTGTTTCTCTCCTGCAAGGGGGCGGGTAAACTCAAGGGGCGCAGCCTGGCTGCCCTGGAAGAGTTGCTGCGCTACCGCGACCGTCAGGCGCAACAGGTGGATCGGCCCCCCTTCAAGGTCATGTCGGCCGAGACGCTCCTGGAGGCGGCGGAGAAGAAGCCCCGCTCGTTGAGCGAGTTGGCGGGCATCAAGGGGATGACACCCAAGCAGCTCAACCGCCATGGGTCTGCCCTACTGGCGGCTGTTACAACCGCCCTGGAACTGCCCGAGGAGAGGCTGCCGCGGTTTCCGCGTACCCGGAGGGAAGACCCGTCCGAGGGGGCCAAGGAACGGCTCAAGCGGCTCAAGTCGTGGCGTGAGAAATCGAGTGCGGCCCTGGGGCTGGAGCCGGGAGTGATCGCTCCCAACTGGCTTCTTGAGGCTGCGGCGGATATGAACCCACCCACACGTGCCGGACTGGACGGAATCGCCGGAATGCGGGAGTGGCAAAAAGGGCTCTACGGAAAAGAGCTGATCGAGGTGCTTGAAGCTGATGGACAATGATACAATACGCACGGAACAACCCTACCTGAGCATCGTCGTACCGGTCTACAACGAGGAGGGCAACCTCGGCCCCCTGATGGAACGGCTCTATCCGGCCGTGCAGGGCATCGGCAAGCCGTTCGAGATCCTCTTCACCAACGACGGTTCCCGCGACCGCTCCCTGGAGATCCTGCGCCGGATGGTGCAGCAGTATCCGGGGGTCAAGGTGATCGAGTTCAACGGCAACTTCGGCCAGCACATGGCCATCCTTGCGGCCTTCGAGATGTCCCGGGGGGAGATCGTCATCACCCTGGACGCCGACCTGCAGAATCCCCCCGAGGAGATCCCGCGCCTGGTGGCGGAGATCGAAAAAGGGCACGACGTGGTCGGTACCATCCGCCAGAAACGCCAGGACTCCTTCTTCAGAAAGTTCGCCTCGCGCATCGTGAACATAACCACCAACCGGATCACCGGCATGCAGATGCAGGACTACGGCTGCATGCTCCGGGCCTACCACCGCTACGTGGTGGACAATATCAACCGCTGCCGGGAATCCACCACCTTTATCCCGGCCCTGGCCCAGACCTTTGCCTCCAACCCCACGGAGATCCAGGTGGGGCACGCCGAGCGGGTGGAAGGGGAGAGCAAGTATTCGTTCTATAGCCTGATCCGGCTCAATTTCGACCTGATGACCGGCTTTTCGGTGGTGCCGCTGCAGATCTTTGCCCTGTTCGGCATCAGCACCGCCCTCTTTTCCCTGATCTTTGCCCTGTTCCTGCTGGTGCGGCGCTTCATCGTCGGGGCGGAGGTTGAGGGGGTCTTCACCCTGTTCGCCATCCTGTTCTTCTTTGTCGGCATCATCATCTTCGGCATCGGCATCGTCGGTGAATATGTGGGCAGGATTTACCAGGAGGTACGCAAACGCCCCCGGTACGTGGTGCGGCAAACCTACGGCTTTGAAGAATAACAGGTTGTTGAAAAACAGCCATCAGGCCTTCATCCTCGAAAGGCCCTTCGTGCGGGTGCGACGATCTGACTATTTTTGAACAACCTGAGTGGATAGTTGAAAATAACCATTCCATGGGAATAACCTTGCAATCTGACAAACTGATCGTCTGCGCCTACCATAATGTAGGCTATCGCTGTATCGAGGAGCTGCTGCGCCAGGGGGCCGATATCGCCTTGATCTTCACCCACGAGGACTCCCCCACGGAGGAGATCTGGTTCAAATCGGTGCGGGAGCTGGCGGACCGCCACGGTATTCCGTACCTGACCACGGACATCTCCCTCCCGGAGAACGTGGACCGGGTGCGGGCCATTGCGCCGGATTTCCTCTTCTCCTTCTACTACCGTAACATGATCAAACCGGCGGTGCTGGAGATCCCGAAACAAGGCGCGTTCAACCTGCACGGCTCGTACCTGCCCAAGTACCGCGGCCGGGTGCCGGTCAACTGGGCGGTGATCAACGGCGAGAGCGAAACCGGGGCAACCCTGCACCACATGGTGGAGAAACCCGACGCCGGAGCCATCGTGGACCAGGAGCGGGTGGAGATCGCTTTCACCGACACGGCGTTCGATGTCTTCAACAAGATTACCGATGCGGCGGTGGCGGTTATGGCCCGCGCCTGGCCGCAACTCAGGGAGGGGAGGGCGGCGTGCATCCCCATGAACCTGGCCGAGGGCGCCTACTTTGGGGGCCGCAAGCCCGCCGATGGCAAAATCGACTGGCAGCAAAGCGCCCTGCGCATCTATAACCTGGTCCGGGGCGTAACCCACCCCTACCCCGGCGCGTTCAGCCACCTGGATGGCAGAAAGGTCGTCATCTGGTCCGCCTGGCCGGTTGAGGGGAGCGGAGAGCCGGGGCGCATCGTGTCGCACCGCCCGCTTCTGGTCGGTACCGGCCAAGGGCTGCTGGAGATCCGGTCGCTCCAGGCCGAGGATGGGGACGAGGTCGCCGCCGCAGATTTTATAACGAATGCCCTGCAGTTTATCTGAAATATGAAATTCGCCGGCTCCCCAACGGAGCCGCCATCAAGGAGAAAAGAGCATGAAAGTACTGATCCTCGGCGTTAACGGTTTTATCGGCAACGCACTGACCCACCGCATTCTCACCACCACCGACTGGGAGGTCCATGGCCTGGACATGGCCTGCGACAAGCTTGAGCGTTCCCTGGGCGATCCCCGCTTCCATTTCCTGGAGGGGGATATCACCATCAACAAGGAGTGGATCGAGTACAATATCAAGAAATGCGACGTCGTGCTGCCGCTGGTTGCCATCGCCACGCCGGTGACCTACGTCAAGGACCCGCTGCGGGTCTTTGAACTGGATTTCGAAGAAAATCTCAAGATCATCAGGCTGTGCCACAAGTACAAGAAACGGGTCATCTTCCCCTCGACCTCCGAGGTGTACGGCATGTCGCCCGACCGGGAGTTCGACGAGGACAACTCGCCCCTCATGCTAGGGCCGATCGCCAAGGAGCGCTGGATCTACTCCTGCGCCAAACAGATGCTCGACCGGGTGATCTACGCCTACGGCATGCACGAGGGGCTCCGGTTCACCCTGTTCCGCCCCTTCAACTGGATCGGTCCCAAGCTGGACAGCATCCATACCGCCAAGGAGGGGAGCTCCCGGGTCCTGACCCAGTTCCTGTACGACATCCTGGCCGAAGAACCGATCCAGTTGGTGGATGGCGGCAACCAGCGCCGTTCCTTTACCTTTGTCGAAGACGGCATCGACGCCCTGATGCGGATCATCGAGAACCGGGACGGTTGCGCCGACGGCAAGATCTTCAACATCGGCAATCCGGCCAACGATCTGTCCGTCAAGGAATTGGCCCACAAGCTGCGCGACATGGTGGCCGAATTCCCGCTTTACCGGGAAAAGGCCGAGAAATGCCGGATCGTGGAGACCTCCTCCGACCAGTTCTACGGCAAGGGATACCAGGATATGCTGACCCGCGTCCCCTCGATTAAGCGCGCCAAGGAATGCCTGGGATGGGAGCCGGTAACGAGCGCCGACGAAGCCCTGCGCAAGACCCTGGAGTTTTATCTGGTGGACGAGCGGGAGAAACTTTCGGAATTTCTGTAAATCACAGCAGAGCCACAGAGACGCGGAGACAAAACAAAAGTATGTCGGGTCATCTGGAATACAACAGGGAGCATCGTGCTTTCCGCATCGTTCATTCTGAAATGAACACCGCGATGTCTCCGTGTCTCTGCGCCGCTGTGGCGGGTGTGCAGCAAGGTGTCTGACCGCCGGGGCTTCACGCTCATAGAGCTGGTGGTGGTGCTGGTGATCATCGGCATGGTGATGACGCTGGTCATCCCCCGCCTGCCCAGCTCCGAGGCTGAGGACCTGAAGACCTCGGCACGGACCCTGGCCTCGACCCTGCGCTACCTGCAGGACCGTGCAGCCACCACCGGGACGGTTTACTACCTGCGCATGGAGCCGGGCACGGACACCGTCAAGGTCTTGCAGGCGGCGGGCGACGGGACCGAAAAGGAGCCGGAAGACCCCTTCCTGCAACAACGGCCGACCAAGGAAGGGGTTCAGGTGGCGGATGTGGTCATCCCCCGCCTGGGCAAGCTGAGCGACGGACAGGTGCGGCTCGACATCGGCGCCGGCGGCCTGCGGGATTTCGTCGCCATCCACCTGCGTTCGGCGGGCGGCGCGTTCTGGACGGTGATGGCGTTCCCGTCCAGCGGCAAGGTCAAGATTTACCAAGGGTATCAGGAAGACGCACTATGAGAGGTTTCAGCCTGCTTGAGGTGATGGTGGCCCTGGCCATCATGGCGAGCGTCATCCTGACGGTGCTGGGGGCGGTCAACTACCACCTGACGATCATCACCAACGAACGGGACAGCACCGCCCTGACGCTTCTGGCACGGGCCAAGATGGCTGAACTGGAACTACTGAAGAACCAGGGGCAAACGCTCCCCGAGAAGAGCGAGGGCACCCTGGCCCCGGCTCACCCGGAACTCTCCTGGCAGGCCGAGATTTCCGCCACGGACCTGATCGTTCTCAAAAAGCTGGTGGTGCGGGTGTGGCGGACCGGCGACAAACGGGAGGTGGCGCTTGAGCGCTATCTCACGAAATAAGGGGTTTACCCTCCTGGAAGTGCTGATCGCCGTGGTCCTTCTGGCCATCCTGACCGCCGCCCTGTACGGGAGCTACTTCACGGTATTGAAGGCGCGGGAGCGGTCGGCGGAGGGGATGGAGGCGCGGCGTGAACTGGGCGCCACCCTCGACCTCCTGCGGCGGGAGATCGGTTCGGCCCTCTATTCCCCCACCGACAAACGGCTCAAATTCATCGTCGAGGACCGGGACAGTTTCGGCCGGCCGGCCTCCAACCTGGAACTGACGACCCTGGCGCCCCCGTCCACCCTGAGCGACACCCGTAAGGAGTCCGGCACCATCGACGTCCAGTACCGCATGGTGGAGCAGGAAAAACAGCAACTGCTCCTGACCCGCAAGGAACAGGATCTCCTGTTGGACTCGACCACCGTGCCCGCCTACCCGCAGATGGAGCGGATCAACTCCTTTCTGGTGGAATGCAGCAACGACGGCACGGCATGGGTCAAAACCTGGGATACCGCCCTGAACGGCAATAAACTGCCGAAGCTGGTGCGCATCACGGTGCAGGTGGAGGAGGAGGGGACGCCGGTGACGTTCACCGTCTATGCGGCCCCCAGGATGGTGGGCTCGTGAGAGGCGAAAAGGGCTTTGCCCTGGTCCTGACCCTGGTGGTCACCGCCCTGATGGTGGCGGCAGCGGTGGAGTTGATCCACCAAGTGTACGTGGATATGTCCCTCAACCGCAATTTCCGCGATGGCCAACAGGCCTCGCTGCTGGCGGAATCGGGGGCCGAAGGGGGCAAAAAACTGCTCCAGACGCTGCTTGCGGCACAAAGCAGCTACACGTCGCTCTCGGACAAGTGGGCCGCCCCGTTCAAGATGGACGACGAGATCGGGCGCATCGAGATCACGACCACCGAGGAGAGCGGCAAGATCAACCTCAACGCGCTGGTGAATAACGACAACACCCCTAATGATGATACCCTGAAGATGCTGAAGCGCCTAGGCGTGCAGTTGCAAATCCCGGAAAGCGTATGGAACGCGCTGGCGGACTGGATCGACACCGACGACCTGCCGCTCTCCGGCGGCGCGGAAAACTCCTATTACAAATCCCTAAACCCGCCTTACTCGGCCCGCAACGGCAGACTGACGACGGTGAACGAACTGTCCCTGGTCAAGGGCTTTACGGCGGACATGGTCAATAAGCTCAAGCCGTTCGTGACCGTCTACCCCAACAAGCCCGGGGGGCTCGGCGCCACCGTGGTCGTCAACGTGAACACCGCCCCCAAAGAGGTGCTCATGGCCCTGGACAGCCGGATCAGCGAAAGCATGGCGGACCAGATCATTGAGGCGCGGCGCCTGACGCCGTTCAAGAACGTTGGTGAACTGTCGCGGTTTGACAGCCAACTGGGCTCCACCCTACAAGGGAGGGCAACCACCAAAGGCACAATCTTCCGGATCACGGCCCGGGGATTCGTCAAGGAAGCGGCCCGCACCGTCGAGGCGGTGGTCAATATGGACGGCACGGGAGAGTTCCTCTCGTGGCAGGAATTTTGATGGTAGCCCGCCGTCACACCATGCCTGTTGCGCCCCGCACCCCAGCCCCGTGCCTGTTGCCGGCGGGCATGCCGCTTTGCCCTTGTGTCGTCAGCACGAGTACGGCGATTGCCGCTCCAGGAACCCATGGCCATACCGACTGACATCCAGAGCCAGGTGTACAACCTGCTCTCCCAGGCGTCCAATCTCTCGTTCGTAAGCGCCGAGCAGGAGGCGGGAGCGCGGGTCAGCTTCGTCCCGGGGCAGCAGGTGAGCGCCTCGGTACTGACGACGCTGCCGAACAACCTGACCCAGGTGCAGATCGGCACGGAACGCTTCAACCTGGCGTTGCCCATGGCGGTCCGTCCGGGGCAGACCCTGGAAATGACCTTTGTTGCCGGGGAGCCGCGCTCGACCTTCGCCGTAGCCCGCCAGGGCGTCGCCGCCCCGCCGGTCAGCCTCTCGGATGCGTCCCGGCTCCTGAGTCTCCTGGTCGGCAGCGAAGAGATCGTCGACCCGAGCCTTCGGGCCTCGCTCTTGAGTATCAGCGACATGCTGCGGCGTTCCCCGGGAGAGGCGGGCGTCCTTGCCAACCTAATGGACGAGGCGCTCACCTACGGGGCGCCCGGCGAAGGGGAAACAGCGCCAACCCTGCTGCCGGATGTTCCCCTCCAGCAGGGGCGCGCCGGACAGGAAGGGACGCTACCGGCGGCCGTCCAAGGCGCCGTCTCCGAACAGACCCGTCTGTCGTCCTTCGAGGCCAATGCGGCGCAGATCCTCCAGAATATCGCCCGCAATTCCCGTTTTGACCTGACCGAGGCGGCCAACCAGCCGGTAACGCCGCTTCCCCTCATGCCGGGGGAAGAGGTTGACGCCGCGGTGCTCGGCACCCTGCCGGGCGGCAAGGTATTCGTCCAGCTTGCGGGGACGTCGTTGGAACTGCTTATTCCCCGGCCGGTCCAGACCGGGGACATCCTCCGCCTGACCTTCATCACGTCCGACCCCCGGCCGCTGTTTGCGCTGCAACGGGCCGCCGCCGGCGTTCCCAGCTCGCTCAGTGAGGCGGGCCGGTGGCTAAGCGCCTTGGAACACGGTGACGGGGGGGGATCGACACAACAGATGTACGTGCTGGAGCGTCTGAACACGGTGTTGAAAAGCCTGCCGCCGGACTCGCCGGCCTTTACCGCCATTCAGGACGAGGCCATCACCTACCAGACGGTCATGCGCGGCCGCCAGCCCGTTGATCAACAGCCGGCCCAACCGGGGGTGACGCCCCAGGCGGGCGCGGCCGCCGTGCAGAACCCGCAGGCCACCTTGCAACCCGGCACCGGCATCATCCTCAGCGACGATATGGCCAAACTGCTCCAGGCGCTGATCAGGGGTAACCGTTTGGCGCTCCTTGAGGCCATCAACCAACAGGCATCCGGGGGCGTTTTTTTGCCGGGTCAGCAGATAAGGGGCGAGATCATGACCTCCCTGGGCGGGGGGCGCTTCATGGTGCAGGTGGCCGGCCAGGCCATGGAATTCATGCTGCCCAAAGGGATCAAACAGGGGGACATGGTTACGCTCTTCTTCGTCACCGACGAACCGCAACCCACCTTCCTGATGACCCGTTTCGGCAAGCCCGGCGATGCGCGGGTCAGTGAAACCGGCCGGTGGTTGAGCGGGTTCCTCGGCGCTGCCGGAGAGCAGATGCCGGCCCGGGAGACCCTGGGAATCCTGAAGACCCTGCTCTCCGAGCCGCCGACCGATGCCTCCCAGGTAAGCGGGCTTCTGCAGCGGGGGCTGCGGGAGGGCGGCCTGTTTTACGAATCCCACCTGGCGCGCTGGTTTGGCGGCGACTATCCTCTGGAGGATCTTTTGCGGGAGCCCCAGGGACGGTTGTCCCCGCTCCACCGTCCGCCCGGGCAGGAGACGGCCAACTTGGTGCAGGACATGGGGTTGGCCGGTTTAAAGGGGGGCGCCGTGGAGGCTATGGAGGCTGCGCTCAGGAAGGCCGGTACCGCCATGCCCCATGAGGGGATTGTGGACCAGCAGGCCTTGCCGGTCGTCAAGGAACAACTGGCGGCCTTGCAAAGCGGGCAAGTCCTCTTTCGCGGAGACCTGGTGCCGGGCCAGCACTTGGAGTGGTCGGTGCGCGAGCGCGAAGCGCACCGCAATGAGTCCGGTGAACAGACGCGCTCCTGGGAGACGTCGCTCACCCTGGATATGCCGAAGTTGGGGAATGTCACGGCCAGCCTGAAGCTCGACGGCAGCAGGGTGAGCATCGAACTGAACGCCGCACAGTCGGACTCGGCGGAACTTCTGAAGGCCGGCCTGCCGCGCCTTGCCGAACAGCTCGAGGCGTCCGGGCTGGTGCCGTCGGAGATCGGCGTAACCCATGAAATCCCGTAAGGATGAAGAGCGCCGCGCGGCGGCCCTTACCTACAAACAGGGCTATTACGCTCCGGTGGTCGTTGCCAGGGGCAAGGGGGTGATGGCCGAGGCGATCATAGCCTGCGCGCGCGAAGCGGGAGTCTATGTCCACGAATCACCGGAACTGGTCAATCTGCTGATGCAGGTGGATACCGATGCGTTCATCCCGCCGGAATTGTACCGCGCCGTGGCCGAGGTACTGGTGTGGCTGTACGGAATCGAGCAGGATCGGCACTGAAAGGCGGTTAGAAGGTTGTTGAAAAACAGCCATCAGGCCTTCGTCCTCGAAAGCCCAATTGTGACTGAGGCCTTTGGCCTCACCCTTCGGGCGCCTTCGCAGGGCCTTCTGCGGGTGCGACGATCTAACTATTTTTGAACAACCTGAGTTTTTCAGCAGCCTGTTAGAGGAGGATGCATGCAGATCAAATTCGGAACCGATGGCTGGCGGGGGGTCATTGCCCGCGATTTCACCTTCGACAACCTTTCCCTGGTGGCCCAGGCCACGATGGATTACTTGAACCGCGATGGCTCGGGCAACAAAGGGCTGGTGATCGGTTATGACCGGCGTTTCCTGTCCCGCGATTTTGCCCGGCGTGTGGCCGAGGTGGCGGCCGGCAACGGCATACGGGTCCGCCTGACCGACGGCTATGCGCCCACGCCGGCCGTATCGTGGGCGGTTCGCGAGTCGGGAGCCGGGGCGGGGATCATGATCACGGCAAGCCACAACCCGCCGGAATATAATGGATTCAAGGTCAAGGAGGCTTTCGGCGGTTCGGCCCGCCCCTCCACCACAAAGGTGCTGGAGGAGATCGTCGCCTTCAATGTGGCCAACGACCGCCGCGTGGTGGCCACCCCCTTCGAGGAGGCCCTGGGGAAGGGGATGATCGAGATCTTCGACCCTTGTGAGGGGTATTTCCGCCAGATCGGCCGCTATGTGGATCTGGAACTGATCGCCAGGGCCGGCATCCCGGTTGTCGTTGATCCGATGTACGGTGCCGGCTCGGGTTTTCTGCCCCGCCTGCTGGCCGGGGTTCACGAGATCCACAACAGTGAGAACCCCTCCTTCGGGGGACAGCCACCCGAGCCGATCGGCGAACATCTCGCGGAACTCTCCGCGCTCCTCAAGGGGGGCTCCTACCGGGTAGGGCTGGCTTTGGACGGAGACGCCGACCGGATCGGGGCGGTGGACGAGAATGGCGATTTCTTCTCGTCCCACTGCATCTTTACCGTCATCCTGCGGCACCTTATCGAACACAAGCATCTGCGGGGCGGTGTGGTCAAGACCGTCTCCACGACCCGTATGGTGGACCTGCTGGCCCGGAAATTCGACCTGCCGCTGTTCGAGACCCCCATCGGCTTCAAGCATATCTGCGAATTGATGCTGACGGAGGATATCCTCATGGGGGGCGAGGAATCGGGGGGGCTGGGTGTCAAGGGGCACATCCCGGAACGGGACGGTATCCTGCTCGGGTTGCTGCTCCTGGAGGCTATGGCGGTCAGCGGGAAAGGCCTCCGCCGGCTTCTTGACGAAACCATGGACGAGATCGGGCATTTCTCCTATCGCCGTATCGACCGGCGTATCGGGGGCGACGCCAAGGAACAGCTCATTGCGCGTCTGAAGTCGGCCCCTCCGGCAGAGATCGACGGCCGGCGGGTGGCTGCCACCAACTTCAGCGACGGCTTCAAGTTTATCTTCGAGAACGGCGACTGGCTTTTGATCCGCCCCTCGGGCACCGAACCGGTCCTGCGGCTGTACAGCGAGGCCGGAACCCCGGACCAGGTGGACCGTTTGCTGCGCGCTGCGGAAGTCCTGGCGGCACTGTAACGACCCGGACGCGCCGCTAAAAATATGCGGTATGAAATTAATAACTTGACATATCCTCAAATTATTTTTTATATCAATGACCTAAGTGTAATTCGGCCATCAAAAGGCAAAGCATGGGCAACCGTGTGACGCAAAGCCACCTGTCCAATGCTGTTTTGGAAAGAGGGGTTGTAAGATCGGTTCAGGATAAAGCCTACTGCGGTTATCTGGGTAGGCTTTCTTTATGGTGCATGCCCTGCCGATGCGGAATACCGCAACCCCATTCCCTGATTGGTAACAAGATAAAAAGTGGATGAATTTTATTGTTTTTGTGATATTAAGTTCCCACGTGCATATTCACGTAATTACTAAGCCCAATGGGATGTTTGAAAGAGGAGGATTACTGGCATGGCGAATATTCTCATCGTTGACGATTCTTCCACAATGCGCAAGATCATTTCACGCTCACTTCGGCAGGCCGGCCTGGCTGTTGATGAAATATACGAGGCCGGCGACGGCATTGAAGGGCTGAGCGTGCTTGCCTCCGGCAAGCCGGTGACGCTGATCCTCTCCGATATCAATATGCCCAACATGGACGGCCTGGAATTCATCAAACAGGTCAGGGCCAACGGCAACACCGTCCCGATTGTCATGATCACCACGGAGGGTGGCGAAGAGATACTCAAGGAAGCCATCGCGAGCGGGGCCAGCGACAGCATCAAAAAACCCTTCACGCCCGACCAGTTGCAGGAAAAACTGGGGGGGCTGATATGAGCCTTAACGCTGACATCGCCGGCAGTGCTAGGTTTACGGAAGAGCAGCTTGCCCGGTACGTCATTGATGCCACCAAAGATGTTTTCTCCACCATGGTCATGATGGACCCGGCGGACGATTATCCCCTCAAGGACCCGATTCATCGCTTTCAATGCAGCATCACCGGCATGGTGGGATTCGCGGGCATCTATTCGGGAGTGATTTCCATCCACTGCCCGGTTGCCCTGGCCCTTCAGATCACCTCAAGCATGCTGGGCATGGAATGCGAAGAGGTCAACGAGGACTTGAACGACGCCATCGGCGAAATAGCCAATATGCTGGGCGGGAGCGTAAAACAGGTGCTTTCCAAGGGAGGCATGGACGTCAAGCTCTCGATTCCAACGGTTATCTCCGGCGAAGATTATACCGTCAACTCGCTTTCCGACATCGACTGTGTCGTCATCCCGTTCAGCGTCAACGACAACAGGTTTCTCGTCGGACTCACCCTTAAGAAAGAAGACTGACAACGCTCTGTGGACGCGGGCGTAATCGCCGCAGCCCATGGCTTGACCCAGAACCGGAAGACAATCCCTGATGGATGGATATACCACGTTACATGAGATGTTGGCCTCTGCCCTGAAGCAGGCAGGCGAGGAAAGCGGCATGCTTTTGGGGCAAGAGCTCGCCATTGCCCTTTCGGATTCTCTCACCACCAGTAAAACATCCTATTTCGGTGGCCTTGAGGATGCCTGCTTCGTGATCGGCGTGGAGTCCCGGGAAGCTTACACCGGCCAATTTTATTTGGTGTTCTCCCTGCGTGACGCCATCGTCATGAGCAGTATCCTGCTGGGTATCCCCCCGGCCCGCATCCAGGAAAAAAAGCGTCTCAGCATCATCGAAAGCGATGACATCGATGCCTTTGCCGAGATTGCCAATATGATCAACGGGGCGTTCAACACCGTTTTTCAGGGCAGCCTCCCCAACAAGGTGCATCTGAAGTTACTTTCGCCCAAAAAGTTTATTCCCGAAGTCGATGAATTGAGCGAAAGCGAGCCGCTTCCCGAAGGCGACTACCTCATGTTCCGCTCGAAACTGGAGATGCCGGACCAGGAGCTGAACTATCTGGACGTGCTCATACCCGTTGGGCTGGGCAACCAGTTCGATCCCCCCAGCGAGGTACCGCCGGAGCCTCCCGCCGAGGAGGAGGCCCCCGCGCCTGCCGAGGACGGGGATGCCGCGGCGCAGGCGCAACCCGACGAGGCCGACGAAGGGGCAGCGCCCTCCCCTGGGGAGGAAGCCGGTTCGGCAGAGGCCGGAATTGACAGCGTCGTGGTGCTGGAGGACGATAACGAGGAACGCCGCCAGATGGTGACCGTGGCCGCTTTGACCGGGTATCAGGTGGTGGAGGGAACGCTCAATGCCGACATCAAGGAGCTCTTCACCGGCCGCAACGTGCGGTTGGTGCTGGTCGGTTCGCAGGATGCGAGTGACCACGAGTTGGCGGTTTGCATCAAGGTCAATGCCATCCGCCAGAACTCGCCGCCCCCGATCATCATGAGTGCCCAACGCTGGACCCGGACGGCCGTTTTGAAGGCATTGAAATACGGGGCTCGGGAGATTATCATCAAGCCTTGTAGCGAAGAGGAACTGATTGCCAAGGTGCGCAGGTTCTGCAAACCGCCGGTGCAGTGACGGCCCGTGACGGTCGGGGGGATGTCATTATGTTGTTTTGTCGGTGTGGCATAGGTGCGTTGACGCGCAACGTGATGCTCGCGAAAGCCATGCTGTTGGTACTGTCGGCTGTTTTTGCCGTTGCAGCGCTCTTCCCGGCGCCTGCCCAGGCCTCCATCCCCAACCGGGTCTTTCGGGTCGATATCCGCCCCAAGCAGGGGTATACCCGCATAATCCTCCGTCTCCAGGAAAACCCGCAGTTTACCGTCGCGTCGCTGCCCGGCAACCGCTTGCGGCTGACGCTCCAGGATACGGACGGGCCCCTTTTCCACAAATACCGCCGCTATTCGGATGCCAGCATCGGTGGTTTGCTGTTTTCCCGGTGCGGGTCAAATCTTCAGGTCACATTCCGGGCGGCTTCCGGGACAGGGTGGCGCGATGCCACGGTAGATGGCACCTGCGCCATTGCCCTCGATGTGGGTACAAAGTTCGCCCCGGCTCCTCCCCGGCTGTACATTGCCGGGCGTGAGCGGATTTGGAACGGCGTTGAGAAACTGGTGCGGGATTTTGATCCGCCGCTGAAAACAGATATCCCCTTTGTGCCGACTGATCGGCAGATTTTGAAGAATATCCTCAATGACAGCGATCAACAGGCCTTCATGGCGGCAGAAGCGGCACTCTACAAAGGGTCCCTGACCGAGGCCGAGGAAGCCTTCACCCAGTTTGCCTCACGGCTGAGCGCGGTGAGACCGCTGGCCCTCTACCGGCTTGGCGAAACGTGGTATAAGCTGCAAAAATATCCCCAGGCCCTGGCCGCGTTTCGTGAAGCCGAAAAAATCTGGCCGGCATTTCTGACCTTCAACCCGAGTGTCACGTTTTATTACGGGGACAGTATCGCCCGGAGCGGAGACCTTGCCGGTGCCCGGGTGCTCCTTGCCCGCCTGATTGCCCGGCTTGCCGACAAAAAGTACGCCCCCACCCTGCTGGTGCGCCTGGCCGACATCCTGACGCGCCAGGGGCATGACCGGGAGGCCCTGGCCATCTACCGCACGGTAGCCGATAATTTCCCGGACAACAAGGCCAACCAGATGGCGCAGTTGCGTTTGGCCGATCGCGATTTTCTTCGCGCCACCCCGTGGGATTACCAGCGCCTGAGCGACCTTTACCTGAATATCTCGCGCCAGAACAGCGATGTGGATATGCGCGAGGAGGCCCTGTTCAAGCATGTCCTGCTCCATGCCATCCATGGCGACGCATCCGACGCCTTGCAGCAGGTTGTTTCGTTTCAGAAGCGGTTTCCGCGCGGGGTCTATGTCACCGTGTGCCGAACCATCCGGGAGGTGCTGGTTGCCCAGGTGTACCATGAAAGTAACTGGCGCAAGGATGCCCCGGGGCTGATCAGATTTGTCGAGGAGCATCAGGACTACCTGGCGGCCTGCATGGATGCGCCCGATTTTCTCCCGGAGGTTGCCAAGGCCTACGATGAGGCGGCCCGGCCCATTGAACTGATCAAATTTTTCAGCACCCTCCTGGATCACCAATGGGTGGGCACCAATGGACCCTATCTCTATGAGGAGATCGCTTCCAATGCGGACCTCTTGGGCGATAGCGCGCTGGCCGAGAAGACCCTGCGCGCCTTTTTGCGCAAATATCCCACCCATCCCCGGGCGCGGCTCATGCTGGAACGCCTGGGCGGGGTGTATTTCATGGGGGGTAAGTATCAGGAAGCCCGGGATACCCTGCTGTGGCTGCTCAACAAGAAGGAACGCGCCCAGAGAAGCGAGAGCTACTATTATCTCGGCCGTTCTTTGTGGGAGCAGAAGGGTGCCGCCCAGGCCGGCAAGGCCATGGACCTCTATATTGCCACGGCCGGCCGGGATGCGAAGGACGCCCATCTGCTGCCCGACGCCTACTACGTGGCCGCCTCGGCGCGTCTGGCGGCGGGTGATCGCAAGGGCGCTTTGCGCATACTTGACGCCGGCATAAAGCTGCCCGACAACGAGCGGAATGAAGAGTTCCTCTACAAGGCGGGCGAGATCACTGCCCTTGAGGGCAAGAAGCAGGTCGCCCGGGCCTATTTCGAGCAGGTGGTCAAAAAGGGCAAGGACGATGACTGGAAAAGGCTGGCGCAACAGGCCATCGAGTCGTTGGACGTGGGGGCAGCCAAGCGGTAAGCGCCGGGGAGGCTGTCAAGAATCGGACCCAGTCAAAAAACCGACACAAAATGTGACAAAAATGTGCATGGTGCGTTTTGCCCGACGGTGGTATAAATGAGGGCATTCTCCCCAGGCGGGGCGGCCTTTTGCCGTAGGCTGTAAAGCAGGTATGTTTTTTGCAGAACAGTTCCAGTTGTTCTTTATTGTCAGGGAGGTTCAGCATGCCGGTTAATGGGATTTTTGGCACGACGATTGATGTGCTGGGCAAAAGTATCGATCTGCGGACCAAGAGCCAAAACCTGATTTCATCAAATATCGCCAATGCGGAAACCCCCAATTACACCCCCAAATCGCTGGACTTCGAGAAGGAGTTGCAGGGTGCGGTGAAAAGCGGCAGCAGGGGAACGCCGGCAATCACTCATCCGAGGCATCTGCCGTTGAGAGGTAGCGGGGCGGGGCTCCAGTCCGTGACCGGCCAGGTCGTGGAGACCCCGGCCAAGACCCCCGGCAACGACGGCAATGCGGTGGAACTGGAGAATGAGATGGGCAAGCTGCTGGAAAACCAGATCATGTTCAACGCCTCGGTCCAGATGCTCTCCAAGAAGTTCAGTGATTTGAGTGTGGCGATCAAGGGAGGTAACTAATGGATTTTTTCAGTTCAATGAATATCAGCTCCTCGGCCCTTACGGCTGAGCGCACCAGGATGAACCTGATCTCCAGCAATCTGGCCAATGCCGGTTCAACCCGGACATCCGAGGGGGGGCCCTACAAGCGTAAGGATGCGGTCTTTTCCGCAACCCCCCTGGAAAGCGGCTTCAACCGGGCCTTGAACAGCGCTGTCGGCCAACAGACCCGCCAGGTGGAGGTCACCGAGATCGTAGAGGACCAGAACCCCCCACGCATGCAGTACGATCCCGGCCACCCCGACGCCAACGCCCAGGGGTACGTGGCCATGCCCAATGTCAATGTGGTCGAGGAGATGGCGGACATGATCAGCGCAAGCCGCAGTTATGAAGCCAATGTGACGGCTGTCCAGGCGGCCAAGAACATGGCCCTGAAAACGCTTGAAATCGGCAAGTAGTTTCCCAGTCTCGCCTCAGTGCCTTCGCGTGCGTGGCGGGCTGAACCTTCGGGAGGTTTAGTGTGGATGTAAAAGGTATAGAAAGCGGCCTCGGCCTCGGCGCGGTATTCCCTGGGGTCGGCGAGGCAAAATCGGCGTCTGCGCCCGAAGGGGCCGGCAAATTTTTCAGCGAACTCGTCTCCAAGGTGAATGACCTGCAGACCCAATCCGATCAGGCCATCCAAGGCCTTGCCACGGGAGAAAACAAAAATCTCCATGAAGTCATGATCTCCATGGAAAAGGCGAGCATCTCCTTCCAATTCTTGGCCCAGGTGCGCAATAAGGCTGTCGAGGCATATCAGGAAGTGATGCGCATGCAGGTGTAGGACGTGTAGTCCGTAAGGTCCCCTGATTCTCGGCTGTTGCAAAGAAATTCCGTTTTTCACCTGTATCTGAAAGGATGTTAGCGTTCTACATGCCCGAAGGATTCCAAAGAGTTATAGAGCCTTTCATGGCGTTGTCCCCCGGCAAACGCATGCTCATCGCCGGCATCGCGCTGTTGTCGGCGTTGGCCTTCGCGGTGCTGATCTTTGTCGTGAATCGTACCGACTATAAGCCGCTTTTTACCAACCTTTCCGCTGAGGATGCGGGGGAAATCGTAAAAAAGCTGAAGGATGCCAAGACCCCTTACCAGATCACGGCAGACGGCAAGGGGATTCTCGTCCCGTCCGACAAGGTGTATGAGATGCGGCTTTCCTTGGCTTCGGAGGGGTTGCCCCAGGGCGGCGGCGTCGGTTTCGAGATCTTTGACCGCAAGAATTTCGGCATGACGGAGTTCGTCCAGAAACTCAACTACCAGCGTGCCCTCCAGGGGGAGCTGTCCCGTACCATTTCCCAGATAAATGGCGTCGAGCAGGCGCGCGTTCATCTCGTGATGCCGGAAAAATCGCTCTTCAAGGAGAGTGAAAAACCTGCCACCGCTTCAATTGTGCTCAAGATGAAATCGAACCGCTCCCTGAGCGATGGCGAGGTCCAGGGTGTGGTGCATCTGGTCGCTTCTTCCATTGAGGGAATGGACCCCGAGCATGTCACCGTCCTGGACAGCCGCGGCAAGATCCTCAGCAAGGGGGGCAGCAGCGACCCGGCGGCCCGCATGACCGCTTCCATGCAGGATACCCAGCGCGCCTACGAAAAGAACGTTGAAGAACGCATCCAGTCGCTTCTGGACCGCATTGTCGGTTCGGGCAAATCGGTGGCGCGGGCAACAGCGACCTTTGACTTCAAACAGGTGGAGCGGGTCGACGAGAAGTTCGACCCGGAAACCATTGCCGTCAGAAGCGAGCAGCGCACCGAGGAGAAGGGGGCGTCCACCACCGCGATCGCCGGTGTCCCGGGCGTGCAGACCAACCTGGGCAAGACCGCTCCCAAACCGAATTCGACGTCCGGCGGCGGCTCCAAAAACGATGAGACCCTTAATTACGAGGTGAGCCGGTCGACCTCCAAGACGATCGAACCGGTGGGGACCTTGAGTAAAATCTCCGTGGCCGTCCTTGTGGACGGCAAGTACGAGATGCCCGTAGCCGTCAAGGATGGGCAGGTCGGCAAAGCCAAATATGTCCCCCGTTCTCCCGACGAGTTGCAGAAGATCGATGCCCTTGTCAAGAGTGCGATCGGCTTCAGCGCCGAGCGGGGAGACCAACTGAGCGTACAGAACATCCCGTTCCAGGATATGGGCGATACGGGCATGGACGAGACGCCCTCCTGGTGGAGCAGCCCCTTCTTCATGGCGCTCTACAAAAACCTGCTGATCGGCCTGGGCTTCCTGGCGATGGTCCTCTTCATTATCAGGCCGCTCCTCAAATCGCTCAAGGTGATAAAGCAACCGGTATTTGAAACGTTTGAACCGCTCGGCGAGGCGCCCGAAAAGCTCTCTTCCGCCGAAAAGGCCCAGATAGCCGTGCAGGTGGCTGAACAACAGAGTCTTATCGAGACGGCTAAAAAGGATCCCTACCAGGTTGCCCAGATACTTCAGAACTGGTTGGGCGAAGAGAACAACAACTAAAAAATATTCATAGCGATGAACGGGTGTATTCATGACAGGGTCCATGACGGGGTCTGAAAAAGCTGCCATCCTGCTGCTCTACCTTGGCAACGAGGTTACCAGCAAGGTGTTCGAGCATTTGGATGACGACGAGATAAAGAAGATCAGCAAGAGCATGGCCCACTTGGGCCATGTTCCGCGCAGCACCATTATGGAAGTGGTGGAGGATTTCACCGGCGTTATCAACCCCGAGGCGGGAATTTTCTCCCAGGGGGAAGAGTTCGTTCGCAAGATCCTGGAAAAGGCGCTTGGCCCTGCTAAAGCGGATATGCTCATGGAGGAGTTGCAGGCCTCCAGTTACGGCGATCTGGTGGATATCCTGGGCAATATGGATTCCAAGAGTATTGCCAACTTCCTGTCCCAGGAGCATCCTCAGACCGTTGCGGTCATCCTGGCCAAGCTGAAATCCAAGCAGACCAGCGAGATCATCAGCCTTCTCCCCCAGGAACTGCAGGCCGAAGTCGTATTGCGGATTGCCGATGTCGAGCAGGTTTCTCCGGATATCCTCCAGGAGATCGACGACGTAGTCCGGCGGGAAATCAAGTCCATGGGTGGTGTCCAGCGCTACAAGGTGGGCGGTGTCGAGAAGGTTGTGGACATGTTCAACCACTTCGACCGCAGCAAGGAAAAACAGATCCTTGACAAACTGGACGTACTCAGCCCGCCCCTTGCCGAGATCATCCGCAAGCACCTGTTTACCTTCGAGGATATCTTCAAGCTGGATGACCGCAGTATTCAGGCCATCATGCGTGAGGTCTCCAACGACACCCTGACCCTGGCCATGAAGACGTCAACGGACGAGGTCAAGGACAAAATCTTCAAGAACATCTCCAGCCGCGCGGCGGAAATGATCAAGGAGGACCTGGAGGTCATGGGACCGGTGCGGCTCTCGGATGTGGACAAGGCCCAGTCGGAAATCATCAAGGTTGTGCGCAAGATGGAAGAGGAAGGCAAGATCGTGCTTGCCGGCCGCGGGGGAGACGATGTCCTCGTCTAAGATCTTCAAAGCGGCGGAAACGGAAGGGATCGTCGTCACCGAGTATACCTTCGGCCAGGTCGGCCAGGCGAACGGCGCTGTCCATGAAACCGGCTTTGTCCCCATGGGGCTCTTCGACTCATCGGAGATCAACGCGGCACCGGTTGCCCCGTCTCCCGAAGCGGCCCCGGAGGTTGTGGAGCCCGCCGGGGTGGCCATGACCGAGGAGGAGCTGGACCAACAGCTTCGCGACGCCTTCAACAGCGGCCTCCAGGAGGGTAAAAACCTGGCCGAACGCGGCCTGGTGAACGTCTTCAGATCGCTCAGGACCGCGGCCGAAGGGATTCGCGACCTGCGGGAGAAGGTTCTGCGGGAGTCGGAGGAAGAACTCCTCAAGCTCGTCATCATGGTCGCCCGCAAGGTGATTCTGCGGGAAGTCAAGATGGACCGCTCCATCCTCGAAGATGTGGTCCAATCGGCCATTGCGGGGCTCTCTGAGCGTGACATGGTAACGGTGCGTCTGCACCCTGACGATCATGCGCTGATTACCAGCGGCCATGGGGACTATTTCCAGCAGGAGTTGAAGAGCGACCGGATGACCTTCAGGGCCGATGCCGCCGTTTTACCGGGCAATTGCCAGATAGATACCGAGATGGGCACCATTGATGCCAGCGTTGATGGCCAGCTCGACGAGATCTATCGGCGCCTGCTCGAAGAGCGGAGCCGGGCCTCGGCTCCCGACGCCTGAGGCCGGGGAGAGCATGTCGCACCTCAACCTGAAGAAATACCGGACAGCGCTGGAATCAGCCAAGCCGGTAAAATTGCACGGCAAGGTCACCCAGGTCGTCGGGTTGGTGATCGAGGGGTATTGCCCGGATACGTCGGTTGGGGCCATTTGCGAGATCAAACCCCAGAACGGGGAGCCGATTCCGGCTGAGGTGGTCGGCTTCCGCAACAACAAGACCCTCCTGATGCCGTTGGGAGAGTTGCGGGGCGTAGGATTGGACAGCCTGATCTCCGTCCGGCGGGAAAACGCCACATTGGGCGTGGGGCCGCTGATGCTGGGCCGGGTGATTGACGGTCTCGGCAACCCCATAGACGATAAGGGGCCGATCAGGGTGGAGGAGGAGTACCCGATCTATGCAACGCCGGTCAACCCCATGACACGGCCCCCCATCAGAAAGCCGCTCGACCTGGGTATCCGCAGTATCAACGGGCTTCTGACCTGCGGCCAGGGGCAGCGGGTCGGCATTATGGCCGGTTCCGGCGTCGGAAAATCGACACTCCTGGGGATGATCGCCCGCTATACCGAGGCGGATGTCAACGTGATCGCCCTGATCGGTGAGCGGGGGCGCGAGCTGCGGGAGTTCATCGAGAAGGACCTCCAGGAGCAGGGGCTCAAGAAAACGGTGGTGGTGGTCGCTACCTCGGACCAGCCGCCGCTTGTCCGCATGCGGGGCGCTTATATCGCCACCACCATTGCCGAATATTTTCAGAAACAGGGCAAGAAGGTGCTGCTGATGATGGACTCGGCCACCCGGTTTGCCATGGCCATGCGCGAAGTCGGTTTGGCTATCGGGGAGCCGCCGACCACCAAGGGATACACGCCATCGGTCTTTGCCGCCCTGCCCAAGCTGCTGGAACGCACCGGCAATTTCCCCGACGGGAGCATCACCGGCCTGTACACCGTGCTGGTCGAAGGGGACGATTTCAACGAACCGATATCGGACGCCATGCGCAGCATCCTGGACGGCCATATCGTCCTCTCCCGAAGCCTGGCGGCACGCAACATCTATCCGCCCATCGATGTGCTGGCCAGTGCCAGCAGGGTCATGGCGGATGTGGCCACCCGCGAGCACCTGGACCTGGCCGGCAAGTTCAAGGAAGCACTGGCAACGCACCGCCAGTCCGAGGATCTTATCAATATCGGGGCCTACAAGGCGGGCAGCAATCCCGGTATAGATTATGCTATAGCACGCTATGACGGCATGGTGACGTATCTCAAACAGGCCGTCCAAGACCCGGTGTCCATGGCCGATGCCGTCCAAGGTCTCAAGAAGCTCTTTGATGCCTGAACAGCAGACCGAGGTGAGCGTTCGTGAAAGGCAATGGCTTCAAACTGGAGCAGGTGCTCAACTACCGCTGCGAAATCGAGAAGATGCGCAAGCAGGAGTTTGCCTCGGCCAAGCGTGATTTCGAGCATGCGGGCGACCGGCTCAAACGGGAAAAAGAGCGCGTGGCAAATCTTGCCGAGGAGTTCAGCCACCGCCAGGGCGAACTGGAAAGCATCCAGGAAATGCGCATGTATGCCGATTTCTTTGCCCGCAAGCGTGAAGATATCAAGCAGCAAAAGGAACGGCTCGATCAACTCGGTACCATCATGAATGATCGGCGAGATTTTTTACTGGATGCGGCCAAGGACAAAAAAGTGTTGGAATCGCTTAAAGAACAGAAGGCGAAAGAGTTCAAACGGATGATGGACCATAAGGAACAGGCGTTTTTGGACGAAATATCCATCCAGAAAAAGGGTAACAAACCGTGATGTTCCGTCCAGCCAGATTATTGACAAAGGTTTCGGTAATGGCCGGTTTGGTTATGGGGATGGTGGCCCTGGTAACCCCCCGGACCGGGGCCGAGAGCGGGAGTCCCGCCAGGAAGGGAGCAGGGGGGGGAAAAGAAGCTGCGCAAGATCAGACGTTCAGCGCCTCCCGTGCCGCCCGCGAGGAAAAAGCCATCCAGGATGCGCGCCGCCAGCAACTGGTGACGAAAGAAGCCGCGCTGGCCGCCAAGGAGCAGGAGCTGAAAAAACTCAGCGCCAAGCTCGAAGCCCAGGTCAAGGCCCTGGAGGAGAGCAAAAAGAGGGTCGATGAGAGCATGAAGGTGCGCTCCACGGCCCAGAAAAAAACGCAGGACGAAAAGATGCAAAAGATGGTCAAACTGTTCAAGACCCTGCGTGGCGAACAGGCCGGCCAATATATTGACAGCTTGCACGAAGACCTGGCCCTGGCGCTACTGAGCCGGCTGGACACGAAGACGGTGGCGAAACTGGCTCCCTTCATCAATCAGCCGCGGGTCGTCAGGTGGATAAGTGAAAATCTTCGGGGAAGATAAGAAATCGGCTTTTATGGGCACGTAACTGTCCCTGCCTATAAAAAATTCCGTGAGAAGGGAGGTGAAACGAAAATGGAAACAGGACAGATGAGTATGATGCCGGCGAGTGCCGGTGTGGCAACGCTGGCTGCTACGCAGCTCGCTTCTCCCACAGCCGGGTTAGTGGAGGCGGGAGAGCAGGCCGGCGGCAATTTCGTCGGGGTGCTGCAAGGGATGACGGCCCAGAAGGTGCCTCAGGGGGCCGTTTCCGCCGGCAAAGGCGCTCCGGCGTCGGCGCCGCCGGAGAAGGATGGCGGGACCGATGCCGCGACGGTCGTGCAGGATGGTATGACCGGGCTGATGGCGGGATTGCTCAATCAGCTCGATATGAGCGCCAAACCGCTTGCAACAACGGGCGCGGAGCCCACTACCGATGTGCCGCCGGCGGGCACTTCGGCCGCAAAGCCACAGGATGTGGCGCTGAATGCAGACGGAATACAGTCGGCCCTGCTGGTTCAGATGAATGGCAGCAGAATGCTGCAAGCCGATGGCACGGTTATTCAGCAGAATGCTGCGGCGCCGGTGTCGGAGGTGAGTACAACAACAGGTGGGGCCCAGCCGATTCGGATGAGTGACAGCGCAATGCTGCGGGCGGATGGCACGGCTGCCCAGCCGAATGTTGCCGCGCTGGTGCCAGAAAGTGCCGTTGCAACCGATGACCGCGCCATGGCTACCCCGGCGGCGTTGGCCGCAGGAATTGACGGCGGGCAGAAGCCGGCCGGAGATGCGAGATCGCTAACGGCCGCCCAGACGGCTCCGGCGGCAGCACAGACGGTTATGGCCGCAGCAGAGCAGAACGCTCTGATGACGAACGTTGGCAACCTTTCCACAGAACGTGGCATAGCGTCGAACGGTCAGGCAGGAAGTGCCGGTGAAGCAACGCTCTCCCGTGCAGAGTCGAACACGCCGGGGAAGGCCTCTGCAGAGGTCAAAACGGCAACACCAACACAGGTGAATGTGGAACAGCAGCAGGCAGTAATCCTGCCACGTTCAGCCGCCCTTGAGGCTGCGCTGGCGGGAGGCCCCACCCAGAAAGACGGCAGCACGACGGAGCCGGCCAAAACAGCTCCATCGACGCCAACGGCGCAGAATGCGCAGACACCGGAAACTCTCCTGGCTACCGCAGGAAAGGCGTCACCGGATGCGCAGCTGCCGAACCAAGCGGCGGCAACCGCCGATACCCGTACCAGCAGCACGGGTGACGGAACACGAGCGGTCTATACTGGCGTTGTGCCTGAGGCCGGGAAAAAGGGTGTGGAGCTTGGAGGAGAAACCACCCAGACGCGTGTCGAGCGCGGGGCTGTGGCAAAGGCCGTGGAAAGCGCCTCGGTTGACGTGGCACAATCCCCCGGCGATGCGCCAACCAGCGGTGAGTTCAGCAGTGGCGGCGAGAAAGGTGCGGCGGACCAGTTTACAAACGGTCAGTTTCAGACCACCGCGGTGCACCAACAGGGGAAGATCGAAGGCGCAAGCGTAGCGAGCAACATTGCTGCTCCGGTCCAAAACAGCGGGCAGCGGCCCGAGCTTTCCGAGCAGATCATGCAGCAGGTCAAGGACCGTCTCGTGAACCACGAGGTCAAAACGGGCACCGACCAGATCGTGCTGAAGCTTTCGCCGGAAAACCTCGGCGACTTGCGGGTGAACATGAGTATGGACGGGCAACGCCTGAAGGTTGAGATCGTGGCGGAAAACCGTATGGTGCGTGACGCCCTGCTGCAAAATACCGACTCGCTCAAGGAGTCGCTGGCGCGGCAGAATATCAGCATGGAGTCCTTTGACGTGACGACCGCCGGTCGCGGCGGAGCGGGCAACCCCGGCCAGGGGCAACAGCAGAATGCCTGGCGCGAGTTTGCCGAGCAGAAACAACAAAACGCCTGGCTGTCGTCGGGTGGCTACCGTCTGCCGGATACAGCAACGGCGGTTTCAAGCCAACTGGCATATCAAACGCCATCCCAGCACACGATGGTCGATCTTCATTTTTGAAAGAGAGGTGATTTCCAATGGTAAGTAGCGTCACTTCAACAACCAATACATCGTCGGCCTCGGTCCAAATGCAAAAAGACCTGGGTTTTACCGGCCAGGACTTCCTGAAACTTTTCGTCGCCCAGCTTCAGAACCAAGACCCCTTGTCACCCCAAGATTCCTCGGCATTTTTGGGACAACTGGCCCAGATGTCCCAAGTGGAACAGGCCTATAATACGAACACGAATTTGACGAGTCTGCTAACGGCCCAGAATAACGCCACCAGCATGAATAGCGTGTCGTTTATCGGTAAAACGGTCAAGGCGAACGGCAACAGCGTAGCGTTCGACGGAACATCGGCGGCAACACTCCAGTACAACCTCGCCGGCGCTTCGACCTCCTCCACCGTCACGATCACCGATGCATCGGGGAAAACGGTCAGGACCGCCACCGTCGCGGCACAGTCCGCGGGGGATAACACCTTTACCTGGGATGGGCGTGACAGCAGTGGGACTCTGCTCCCGGCCGGGGCCTACACCTTTGCCGTGTCGAGCACGTCGGCCAGCGGTTCTGCCGTAACGGCAACCCCCTATACAACCGGGACGGTTAACGGCGTGGCATTTGTCAACGGTGTCCCAACCCTCACCATCGGCTCCGTGTCCGTGGCGTTGTCCGATGTCCTCAGCGTGAAGGGGGTGTAACCAGAAAAATGGTAGACCAGATCTTTTTCCCAAACCCCGTCCAGCCGGGGAGGCAAGAACGCCCCCAGCCGCAGAAACCGACGAGCGGACAGGTTTCGGATTCTTCGTTTGCCCGCGTACTGGATGAAAAACTCCCGAGCCAGGGGGTAAAGTTCTCGCAACACGCCCAGGAGAGGCTCAGATCGCGTAACATCGTCCTCTCCGCCAACGACATCGCCAACCTTGAAGGGGCCGTCAACAGTGTAGCCCAGAAGGGTGGCAAGGAATCTCTGGTCATGATGAAGGATGCGGCACTGGTGGTGAGCATCACGAACCGCACCGTGGTAACCGCACTGGACAAAAGCCAGATGCAGGGGAATGTTTTCACGAATATCGATTCAGCAGTCATCATCTAACAACACAACAGGGCTGGACCTCCTTGAGGAAGCCCCCGAAGCGCCGACCGATTGACGCGCTTCACCCAAACTCAAAAGGATTAGGAGGCATCATCATGGGCATTACATCCGCAATGTTTACCGGCGTCAGTGGCCTTTTGGCCAACGCCGACGCCATCAACGTCATAGGCAACAACCTGTCGAACGTCAACACCGTCGGGTACAAAGACTCCCGCACCCTCTTTTCCGACATGCTCTCCCTGAACGTCGGGAATAATTCGCAGATCGGTACCGGCGTGAAGGTGCAGAAGATCGATAACCTGTTCTCGGCCGGGTCGTACGAGAGCAGCACGAACGTCACCGACGTGGCCGTACAAGGTGACGGCTTTTTCGTGCTGGCCAGCCCGAATGCCACCACGGCTACCGCCTCGACGGCATATTACACCAGGGCCGGTTCCTTCCGGCTCGACAGCACCGGTTTCGGCCTGGTGAACCCAGATGGTTACAGGGTGGTCGATACGGCCGGCAACGCCATTGTGTTCAGTCAGACCGCAACGGACGCCGCCGGCAACACCCTTCAGTTCCAGAAGGTTTCCGCCATAGACTCGACCGGTACCCTTTCGCTGCTGTACGCGGACGCCAATGGCAATACGGCCACCCTCCCCTATGCCGGGGCGGGCGTTGCCCCTACACCCGCCTCGACGGCGGTCAAGATGGCCGAGACCAAGATTCCCAACCCCCAGGGGATGCTTAAGCAGGGGGGGACGCTCTTCACGCTGACCGCCGCCTCGGGTGCCCCGACGGCCCCGGCGACCGGCGTCTTCGCCAGTGCCAACGGCACCAACGAGAAGCTTCTTTCCAACGACCTTGAGTACAGCAACGTGGACATGGCGACGGAGTTCGTGAACATGATCACCACCCAGCGGGCCTATTCCGCCAACTCCAAGACCATCACCACGGCGGACCAGATGACCCAGGAAGTGTTGAACCTCAAACAGTAAGCAGGCATCGGCACGGGCACCGAGGCGCGTCCCGCAAGAGCGGGACGCGCCTTGATGCCGGTTTAATTGGTTGCATTGGCATGCAATAAGTTTTAATAAAGATACTACTTTCAACTTTACTGGAATCAGCATTGATGCGCACGGAGGAAGAAGATGGCCAAGGACGATCAGGCTGCTGTTGAAACGGAAGGCGGAGGCGGCAACAATAAACTGTTTATCATCATCGGGGCTGCCGTTGCAGTAGCGGTTATCCTGGGTGCCGTTGTCTTCATGTTGGGTGGTAAGGGCGACAAGAAGGATAAGAGCAAGGATGAGGCCAAGGTCGAAGGCAAGGCCGACACCAAGGCCGAGGGCGCCAAAGGTGGCGAAGCGGGCGGCAAGGATGGTGCGGCCGCCAGCAACATCTACCCCTTGGAACCGTTCATTGTCAATATCTACGACGGCCAGGAACTGCGCTACCTCAAGGTCAAGGTGGAGATGGAGATGGTCGGGGTCGGGGTCAAGGCGGAGATCGATGCGCGCCTGGCGCCCATCAGGGATGCGATCCTCGTGTTGCTGAGCGCCAAAACCCTCCAGGACATCCAGGACGTGCAGGGGAAAAACCAACTCAAGGACGAGATCCTGGGAGCGATAAACAAGGTCCTCCCTCCCGGCAAGATCGCCAAGATCTACTTTACCGATTTCGTCGTCCAGTAGGGCAGCGCCGCCGATTATGGAAAAAATCCTCACAAAAGCGGAAATCGAGGCGCTCCTTAACGCTGTCTTCGACGGCAGGATAGAGCCGGAGAAGGAACTGGCCAAAACCGAAGGGACTGCCGTCAGTTACGACCTCTTTAACACGGAGGCCCACAAGGGGTTCGTCCCCAACCTGGATATCGTCTACGACAGCCTGATCCGCTATAATCGCGTCACCCTTTCCAACCGGCTGAGGAAGGTCGTTGAGATCAAGAAGGTCGGCGCCCGCTCTTACAAGTTCGACGACTTTCTTCAGACGCTGCCGTCACCCGCGTGCATGGCCATCTTCAAGATCGAGCCGCTCAAGGGGGCGGCGCTGATCGCCTTTGACAGCCCGCTGGTGTTGGCCCTGGTTGACAGCCTGCTGGGCGGGACCGGTAATTCAAAAGGGCCTGTCGTCAACCGGCTTTTTACCTCCATCGAGGTGCGGCTGATCGAAAAGATCGCCAAGGACATCCTGCAGGATTTCGAGAAGGCCTGGGCGCCGCTCTACGCAACCCATATGAACCTGCTGCGCATGGAGATGAACCCGCGCCTGGTCAACATCGTCCCGCCCGAGTATCAGATCGTGGCGATGTCGCTCAAGATTCAGATCGAAGAAACAGTGGGGAACGTCGTGTTTGCCGTCCCCTATATGACCATCGATCCGATACGGGAAAAGCTCAAGGCGGGCATGCAGTTCGACCTGATGGCCATCGACCCGCAATGGTCGTACCGGCTCTCGTCCGAAATCCTCGAGGCCCCGCTTGAGGTCTCCGTGGAGATGGGTAACGCCAATATTTCCCTGCGGGAACTTCTGGACCTTACGGCGGGTGATACGATCATGTTGGACAAACCCTGTTCAAGCGAACTGCTGGTCAAGGTTGAAGGGATGCCGAAATATGATTGCGTTCCCGGCATCCGCCATGGCAACAAAGCAATACAGATCACCAAGATAAAAGGGGGCAGCAGTGAGTGACAAGCCTGAAGAGAACGAGCCGGAACAAGACAGGAAGAACCTCGACTTCATCCTTGACATCCCCTTGCAGGTGACCGTGGAACTGGGCCGTACCAAGCTGCTGGTCAAGGATGTTCTCCAGCTTAACCAGGGGGCGGTGGTGGAGTTGACCAAGCTGGCGGGGGAACCTTTGGATATCTTTGTCAACTCCAAGCTGGTGGCCCGGGGCGAGGCGGTCGTCATCAACGACAAGTTCGGCGTGCGCCTGGTTGATATCGTCAGCCCCAACGAGCGCGTGGAGAAAATTTTGTGAGAGGTGCGGTTGCCGCACTGCTCCTCTGCCTGCCATCCTTCGCCTGCGCCGAAAGCACCACCGGACAGGAATTCAGTTTTTTCTCCAGCTTTCTTCAGATGATCGCCGCCCTGGCCGTCGTTATCGGCCTGATCCTCATTACGTGGCATCTTTTCAACAAGTTCACCCGGGGCGTTACGGCTGGCCGGTCCGCTACAAAGCATATCCGCCTGGTGGAAAGCCGCTACATCGCCCCCAAAAAGGCGCTCATACTTGTTGAGGTGAGCGGGGAGTATCTGCTCCTGTCGTGTACCGACGACAGTCTCAGCCTTATCAAGCAAATCGATATGCTCGAGGAAATAGAGGTCATACCCGAGGGTAAAGGCTCCGAAAAGGGCTTTGCGGGGATTTTGGACAGGCTACGATCATGAAAATGAACAGTATGACGAAAAGGATATGTTTCCTGGCGGTCCCCGCCCTGGTGGTGCTCCTCTCTGCTACGGTCCTGGCGGCCGAGCCGTTGCCGTTCCCCTCGCTGAATATCGGCGTCGGTACGGCGAGCAAACCGGGCGACGTTGCCATGACCATCCAGATATTCCTGCTGTTGACGGTTCTCTCACTGGCTCCGGGCCTTTTGATCATGACGACCTCGTTCACCCGCATCTCGGTCGTGCTTTCCTTTGTGCGCACCGCCATGGGGACCCAGCAGGCGCCATCCAACCAGGTCATTCTGGCGCTCTCCATGTTCCTGACCTTCTTTATCATGAGCCCGGTCTGGCAGCAGATCAACAAGGAAGCCTACCAGCCCTGGAAGGCCCAGCAGATCACCCAGGACCAGGCGATGGAGCGGGCCGTCAAGCCGGTGCGTAAATTCATGCTTTCCCAGGTCAGGGAAAAGGATTTGGCGCTGTTCGTCAGTCTTTCCAAGCTGCCGCGCCCCAAGAATGCGGACGACATCCCGACCCTGACCATTATTCCCGCTTTCATGATTTCCGAGTTGCGGACCGCCTTCCAGATCGGCTTTCTGATCTACATCCCTTTTATCGTGGTTGACATGGTGGTGGCCTCGGTCTTGATGTCCATGGGCATGATGATGTTGCCGCCGGTCATGATCTCGCTCCCTTTCAAGATTCTCCTGTTTGTGCTGGTTGACGGTTGGGGCTTGGTAATAGGATCATTGGTGAAGAGTTTTGGATAATAAACAGGCTCGGGCCACGGCTGTGGCCGCTTTCGACCTTCGCCTTCTCCCGGGCCCCCCGCAGAGGTTTCTATGACACCCGAATTTGTCGTTCAGCTCGCACGCCGCAGCTTCGAGGCGACGCTCCTCCTGGCTGCGCCACTCCTGATTGGCAGCTTGGTGGTGGGCTTGCTCATAAGCATCTTCCAGGCGGTGACCTCCATCAACGAGGCTACCCTGACCTTTGCCCCGAAGATCATCGCCGTGATGGTTGCCATGATAATCTTTTTCCCCTGGATGATGAGCTATATGAGCGATTTTACCCGCGAGGTGTACTCCTTCATCGCCACGATGCGTCACTGACGTGGCGACGCATCGCTACCATGGAGAGTTGCCCGTGGTGAGCCCTGGACAGCCGGGCCCCGGGGCACGCCGGCTGCAGGCGAGGGATTAGGGCATGTTGCCGCTGCTCCCTTTCCCCTCACTGCGTGACGTGATCATCTTTGCCCTGGTGTTGAGCCGGGTTGCCGGCATCTTTGCCGCGCTGCCGCTCTTCGGCGGAAGCCGCCTGCCGATGAACGTCAAGGCGCTTTTGGTCTTCATGATCACGCTGGTGTGCTTTCCCGTCCTGAAGATAACGCCGCCGCCCATGCCCACGGACGTTTTTACCCTGGGGCTTCTTGCCCTGAGCGAGGTCATGGTCGGGCTCACGCTGGCGTTTATCGCCCAGATTGTCTTTGTGGCCGTGGAGTTCAGCGGGCAGATCATCGGCATGCAGATGGGGCTGACGATCTCCTCGATTATTGATCCCGCCATGGGAACCCAGGTCCAGATCATGTCCGTCCTGCAGAGTCTGTTTGCAACGCTGCTCTTTCTGGCTCTGGACGTTCACCATGTCTTCATTCGGGCCGTCGTCGACAGTTTCAGTGTCATCCCCATAGGGGGCTGGCACCTTACCGGCGGGGTGATCGCCTTTCTGGTCCAGCGGACCTCGGACATTTTCGTGATCGGCATCCGCTTGGCGGCGCCTGTCATGGTTGCCCTGCTGCTGGCCAGCGTGGCCCTGGGCATCATGGCGCGCGCCTTCCCGCAGATGAATATCTTCATCGTCAGCATGCCCTTGAACATCGGGCTCGGTTTTCTCATTATGGGGGGGACGCTGCTGATCTTTTTCCACGTTCTGGAGGTGTCATTCGGCAACCTGAAGGGGCAGATCGATACCCTGTTCAGGTTGATGGCAAAGGGGGGATGACGCCTGGGGGAAGATTCCGACAAGCATTCCAAAACAGAACAACCGACGGCAAAAAAGCTTAGCGAAGCACGAAAAAAAGGGGCGCCGCCCAAAAGCCAGGTGCTCACCTCCTCGCTCACACTGCTGTCCGGGATTATCACTCTCTATATCTTCGGCAGCTACATGATGGACGGCCTGAAAAAGCACATGGTTTCGATCCTGAGCACCATGGGCACCTTCGATCTGACCGAGTCCAACATGTACACGCTTTCGCTCAAGCTCTTCGCGCTGGTGCTCATGTTGCTCGCCCCCCTGGTGGTCACCATCATCGTTACGGCGATACTGGCGAATATCATCCAGGATAACGGGCAGTTTGAGTTTCAAACCGAGCGTCTTGCGTTCGACATCACCCGGCTCAACCCGATGAATGGCTTCGGCAGGCTCTTCAACAAGGATGCGCTGATGGAGATGGTGAAGTCGCTCCTCAAGCTCCTGGTGGTGGGCTACGTCACCTACCGGGTCATGAAGGACGAAAGTCAGAACATCGCGTTTCTGGCCGAGGCCGACATAGAGACGATCATCACCTATGTGGGCCATATAGCGTTCCAGATCATCACCCACGCCTGCGGCGTTTTGATCGTTCTTGGTGTTTTGGACCTGATGTATGTCAAGTGGCGGTACATCGACAAGCTCAAGATGACCAAGCAGGAGGTCAAGGAGGAGACGAAAGAGCAGGACATCTCGCCGGAGATCAAGGGCCAGATCAAAAAGATGCAGTACCAGATGGCGCGGCGCAGGATGATCAAGATCGTCCCGACCGCCGACGTTGTCATAACCAACCCGACTCACTATGCCGTGGCCCTCAAGTACGACCGGGAGCGGATGCTTGCCCCGGTCGTCATCGCCAAGGGTGCTGACGTCATGGCCCAGGCCATCAAGAAGATCGCCAGGGAGCATAAGGTCACCCTGGTGGAAAACAGGTTCCTGGCTCGGGAACTCTATGATCAGGTCGATGAAAACGCGCCGATCCCCGAATCGCTGTATGCGGCGGTTGCGGAGGTGCTGGCGTATGTGTACCGCCTGAAGGGGAAGATGTGATGCCCGGTGGTGGGCCAACGACGCCGGTCAAAATTATGACAATTTCAAGAAATTGACACGCGGTCGGTGTGCCGCGCATACCCGCAAAAGGCGTTCCTGCGGGCTCTGGCAACTCAGGGATGCCGGAGCGAGTGGTTTGATGACGGCACAATAAATGCATGGAACAAATGATTTTTGGATACGTTACGTAACAACGGACAACGGAAGCGGAAATGGCAAACGGAACAACTGAAACGGTAGAATTACGGGGCTTCCGCAAAAATTCGGATATCTATGTGGCGATTGCCCTGATCGGCGTGCTCTCGCTGATGGTCATCCCGTTGCCGGCGTTTTTTCTGGATCTGTTTCTGGCGACCAATATCACTATCGCTCTTTCCATTCTGCTGGTCTGTCTTTATACGCAGCATCCCCTTGATTTTTCCGTGTTCCCATCCGTACTGCTCGTTACCACGCTCTTCCGCCTGGCCCTGAATATCGCATCGACCCGTCTGATCCTTCTGCACGGCAGCGAGGGGGTTGAAGCGGCCGGCGCGGTCATCAAGGCCTTCGGCCAGTTTGTGGTCGGGGGGAATTATATCGTTGGGGCCGTTATCTTCCTGATTCTGGTCATCATCAATTTCGTGGTCATAACCAAGGGCGCCGGGCGCGTGGCCGAGGTTACGGCCCGCTTTACCCTGGATGCCATGCCGGGCAAGCAGATGGCCATCGATGCCGATCTCTCGGCCGGCATGATCACCGAAAAAGAGGCCAAGGCGCGGCGCATCAAGATCTCCCGCGAAGCCGATTTTTACGGCTCCATGGACGGCGCCAGCAAGTTCGTCCGCGGCGATGCCGTGGCCGGCATCCTGATCGTAATGGTCAATATCTTCGGCGGTTTGGTCATCGGCGTCTGGCAGCAGGGGATGCCGCTCCAGGCCGCGCTGACCAACTATACCCTCCTGACGATCGGCGAGGGCCTGGTGGCCCAGATTCCGGCCCTGATCATCTCGACCGCGGCCGGCATCATCGTGACGCGGTCGGCCGACGAAAACAACTTCGGCGTCGAGATCACCGGCCAGTTCATGAACTATCCCAAGGCGTTTTACGTCTCGTCGGGGGTGCTGTTCCTGTTCGCCATGATCCCGGGCCTGCCCCACTTCGCCTTCCTGCTGCTCTCGGGCGCTACCTTTCTGGTCGGCAAGATGGCGCGGGAAAAGGCGCAGGTTGTGGATGAAGAGGTCGGCGCGCCCGAAGCGGCCTCCGGGGAAGACGCCATCGACCAGGCTTCGACCATCCGGCCGCTGGATGTGCTTGAACTGGAGGTCGGCTACGGCCTCGTCCCGATGGTGGACGCCTCCCAGGATGGGGAACTGCTGGAGCGCATCCGTTCGATCCGGCGCCAGTACGCCCAGAAGATGGGGTTTGTCGTCCCCCCTATCCATATCCACGACAACCTGCAACTCAGGCCGTACGAGTACAACCTGCTTATCAGGGGCGCCCGTGTCGGCGGCAGCGAGTTGACCGGCCAGTACCTGGCTATGGACTCGGGTGCGGTGACCTCGGCCCTGCCGGGAAACGCCACCAAGGAGCCGGTGTTCGGGTTGCCGGCGGTCTGGATCCGCTCCGATGACCGGGACCAGGCCCAGGTCAACGGCTATACCGTTGTGGACAGCACCACGGTGGTGGCGACGCATATCAGCGAGATCATCAAGCGCTATGCCCACGAACTGGTGGGGCGCCAGGAACTCCAGCAACTGCTGGACAACGTTGCGGTCAGCGCCCCCAAGGTGGTGGAAGAACTGATCCCCAACCAGCTCAACCTGGGCACCGTCCTGAGGGTGGTCAAGGGCCTGCTCAAAGAAGGGGTTTCGATTCGGGACATGCGCACCATTCTGGAGACGCTGGCGGATTATGCCGGCCTTACCAAGGACCCGGATGTGTTGACCGAGTTTGTGCGTCAGGGGCTTGGCCGCTTTATCGTCGATCAATACAAGCTGGACGACGACACCCTGTTCCTGATCGCCTTGGACCGCGAGGTGGAGGATGTGATCGCCGAAGCCATCCAGCCGTCGGACCAGGGAAGTTTCCTGGCGATCGAACCCAACGTCGCCCAGCAGATCATTACCACTATCCGTGCCATGGCGGATCGTTTCGGTTCGAGCGGCGCCCAGCCGGTGCTGCTGGCGTCGCCCACCATCCGCCGGCATGTCAGGAAGCTGATCGAACGTTTTATTCCGCATATGGCGGTGCTTTCCCACAATGAAATTCCGCAGAACATCAAAATCCAGTCGCTAGGGGTGGTAAGCGTCAATGCTGGTTAAGACCTTTCAAGCAGCAAGTATGGCGGAAGCGCTCCGCATGGTTAAAGCCGAACTCGGCCCGGATGCCATGATCCTGTCCACCAAGAAGGAGAACACCGGCGGGATTCTCGGTTTTTTCAGCAAGTCGGTGTATCGCGTGACCGCCGCCATAGAGCCGGCACCGAGGCAGGCCCCGGCGCCGCCACCGGCGTATGCACCCCCACGCCCCCGGCCGGAACGGGAACGAACGGCGAAAGAGGAGCTGGAAAGTTCCATGTTTGCGCCCCTGGCGCGGGAGCTCAAGGAACTGCGGGAGAAGGTCGATGCGCTCGCCCGGCGGGAAGACGACGCAAGGAAACCGGCGGCCAAGGGGGAAAACCAAAGCCAGGAAGAGCCGCCGCCGGTTGGTTTCAACCTCAAGAACGTACCCCGCGAGGACCTGGAGGAAATCAAGAAGCTCCTGCTCAACACCCTGGCCAAGAGTCAGGAGGGGGGCGTCAAAACGGTGCAGTGGCCCAATGCGGCGGAAACGTCCGCTACGGAGCCCCAGACCGGCCTGGAACTGTTGCCCGAGGATTCCCCCCTGGCGCGGGAATTGGCCCAATCCGGCATCTCCACGGATCTTATCAGGAGGATTCTCGACACCCTCAGCGCCTTGCCGGCCGAGGACGGCAGCCAGAGCCAGAAAAGCCGCCTGGTGGCCACGTTCTCGAAGCTGATCAAGTTTGCCGGCACCCTCAAGATGCGCAAAAACTCCCCCCGCATCATCGCCCTGGTGGGGCCGACCGGCGTGGGCAAGACCACCACCACCGCCAAGTTGGCCGCCATGTACGCCCTCAACCGGGGCAACAAGGTGGCACTTATCACCATGGATATTTTCCGCGTCGGCGCGGTGGAACAGCTCAAGACCTACTCCCGTATCATGGGGATTCCCCTGGAGGTGGCTTCCACCCCCAAGGAGCTGGAAAAGGCCGTGGAGAAACATTCCGCCTGCGACCTGATCTTCATCGATACGGCGGGCCGCAGCCACAAGGACAAAGAGAAGCTGGACGAGATGAAGAACTTTCTCGACAACAAGATTCCTATCGAGGTCTACCTGTGCCTCTCCGCCACCACCAAGGATCGGGAGCTTGAAGAGATCCTCAACCGGTTTAAAATTTTTCAGATCAACAAGGTGGTGTTTACCAAGATCGACGAGAGCGAGAGCTTTGGGAATATGGTCAACCTGTTGATGAAGGACAATCTCCAGATAGCCTACTTTACCACCGGGCAGCGGGTGCCGGAGGATATCGAGGTCGCAACCTCCGCCAAACTGGCCGACATGATCCTGCGGGAGGCGGCCGAATGAGCGCGGTAACCGGAACAGGCGACCAGGCCGATACCTTGCGCCAGATGGCTCGACAGAGCCGGAAAAACGCCTCTGCGGAGCAAGCCGGGCCGGGCGCGGTTGGTGAAGAGCACGGTATTCGTGTCATCTCGGTAACGAGCGGCAAAGGGGGCGTGGGCAAGAGCAACGTGGTTTCCAACCTGGCCATGGCCCTGTCCGCCCAGGGCAAGAAGGTGCTGATCGTCGATGCGGACCTGGGGTTGGGGAACCTGGACGTGCTCCTGGGGCTCTCTCCCGCCTATAACCTGAACCATGTGCTCAACGGCGAGAAGAGCATCAGCGAGATCATCATCGACGGCCCTGCCGGCATCAAGGTGATCCCGGCCGGGTCCGGCGTTCAGGAGGTTACCAGTTTGAGCCAGCACGACAAGCTCAGGCTCCTGGACGAGCTTGACATACTGGAAGAACAGTTCGACATCATGATCGTGGATACCGAGGCCGGTATCTCCGAGAATGTGACCTATTTCACCGTGGCGGCGCAGGAAATCATTGTCGTGGTCTCTCCCGAGCCGACCTCCATAACCGATGTGTATGCCCTGATCAAGCTCCTGGCGACGCGGTATTCGGAACACCATTTCAAGGTGCTGGTCAACATGGCCAAGGACAGCGAGGACGCCCTGGAGGTGTTCCGCAAGCTGGCTAACGTCGCCGGCCGTTTTCTCGATATCTCCCTGGATTATCTGGGATGCGTCGTCAAGGATGAAAAGGTGGTGGAGGCGGTCAAGCGGCAAAAGGCGGTCTACGACCTTTTCCCCGATTCCGAGGCGGCCACCTGTTTCACCACCCTGGCACGCAGGGTCATCGAGAACACATGTCAAACAAGGCTCAAGGGGAATATCCAGTTTTTTTTCCGGCGGTTCCTCGACAATCCTGCGGGCGCTTAAGCCGTGGCCGCCGGCAAGCAAAATTGTCCCTACGCCGAGGCTGAACCGGCGCTGCGCGACACCTTGATCATGGAAAACATGCCCATGGTCAAGTACCTGGTGGGGCGTATCGTCTCCCAGCTTCCGCCCCACCTGGACCCCCAGGATCTGACGAGTGCGGCGGTGATTGGCCTGATAAATGCGGCCGATAGGTTCGACCCGGCACGGGGCGTGCTGTTCAGGACCTTTGCCGAACAGCATGTGCGTGGGGCCATTATCGACGAATTGCGCTCCTACGATATTCTGAGCCGTTCCATGCGCGAGAAGTACAAACGTCTGGAGCGGGAGGTGACGACCCTCGAGCACACCCTGGGCAGGAACCCCACCAGCGAAGAGGTGGCCAAGGCACTTTCCATAAGTCTCGACGAATACTTCGACTTATTGGACGATGTGCATGTGCTCACCTTTCTCAGCCTGGACGACAGCTGGGAAGACGAGGACGGCAACTCGCTCTGCCTGGCGGATGTGCTGAGCGAGCAGGAAGAAAAGAGCCCGCAGCAACAGGTTATGCGGATGCAACTGGCCCAGGCGTTGGGAAATGCCATCGAGGCCTTGCCGGACAAGGAACGGCTGGCGGTGACGCTCTATTACCACGAGGGGATGAACCTCAAGGAAATCGGCGCCATCGTGAGTTTGACCGAGTCGCGCATATCGCAACTCCTCAGCCAGGCCATGATCCGGTTGAAAAGCAAGCTGAAGCTGTACCGGGACTAAAGGAGGCTTTACATGAACAGTGGCATGTATTCCGCGCTTTCGGGCAATATCGCGGCCATGAAGCGGATGGACACCATCAGCAACAACCTGGCTAACGTGAATACCCCGGGCTTTAAAAAAGACAAGATGACCTTCGAGGGGTTGATCACCAGCGCCACCACGCCGCCGGCGTACCCCCAGGCCAAGACGGCCGACCCGATCATGCAGAAGGAGACCGTCTACATCGACTACGCCAGTGGCCCGGTCAGCCAGACCGGCAATACCCTGGACGTGGCGCTTGACGGCGACGGTTTTTTCGCCGTCTCGACCCCCAGCGGGACGGCGTACACCCGCCAGGGCAATTTCCGGCTGACCGCGGACGGAACGCTGGTCACGACGGACGGCTACCCGGTTCTGGGGCAGGGAGGCCCGATCAGCATAAAAGGCAGCAAGGTCGACATAAACGCAAAGGGTGAGATCAGTGTCGACGGCACCCCCGCAGGGGCCTTGAACCTGGTGGATTTCCCCAAGCCCTATAAACTGACGAAGGCGGGCAGCGCACTGTTCGTGCCATCCGGCGCACCGGCTGCCACGCCGCAGCCCGCCAAGGCGGAGGTTCGCCAGGGGCACCTGGAGGGTTCCAACGTGGATACGGTCAGCGAGATGGTGCAAATGATCGAAAACAACCGCTACTTTGAAGCATGCCAGCGGGTGATACTGAGCTACGACAATATGGCCACCAAGGCCGCCAATGATCTGGGCAAATTGTAAGGAATCCTAATAGGCACTAAACGAAAAGAGGAGTTGAGACCATGTTACGAGCGCTTTGGACCGCCGCGTCAGGTATGCAGAGCCAGCAAACGAATATCGACGTCATTGCCAACAACCTGGCCAACGTCAACACAACCGGCTTCAAGAAAAGCCGGGCCGATTTCCAGGATTTGATCTACCAGAGCCTGAAGACGACCGGTTCTCCGTCCACCAACACCACCCAGGTGCCGACCGGCATCCAGATCGGCCTCGGGACGCGCCTCGCCGCCGTTACCAAGATCTTTACCTCCGGCGATCTCACCCAGACCGGCAACGATCTGGACATGGCCATCGAGGGCGACGGCTTTTTCCAGATCCAGATGCCCGACGGCACAACCGCGTACTCCCGGGCCGGCGCCTTCAAGAAGGACAGCACGGGGCGGATCGTCACCTCCGACGGTTACCCTCTGCTGCCGGAGGTCGTTATCCCGACCAACGCCACCAAGATCAGCGTCGGCAATGACGGGACCGTATCCGTAAACCAAGCCGGCCAGACCGCCCCCACAAACGTGGGAAATATCCAGTTGGCCCAGTTTGCCAATCCTGCGGGGCTGGCGGCCCAGGGGAAAAACCTGTTCCTCCCGACGGATTCTTCCGGCAACGCCACCACCGGCACCCCCGGGCAAACCGGCCTTGGGACCATCTCCCAGGGGTTCCTGGAGATGAGCAACGTCAACGTGGCGAGCGAGATGGTCAACATGATTGTCGGCCAGCGGGCGTACGAGATCAATTCCAAGGCGGTACAGACGGGCGACGAGATGCTACAGACCGCCAACAATATGAAGAGGTAAGCGGATCTCTTTGTGATGGCTGTTCGCACCTGCAAACGGCCATACCGCAGAGTAGGACCCAAGCGAATATATGATACAGCGATTTATCGGCATACTCTTTTTTTGCCTTCTCCTGGCGCCGTCCCTGGTCGTGGCTGCCCCGGCACAACAGGGCGCTTCACCGGGGCAGGCCAGGGTCCATGAGGCCGTGTCCGGGTATATCCAGCAGAAGACCGCCCATCTCGGGCTGGAGATCCGTATCAAACGGATAAGCATCAACGGCAACCCGACCCTGCCGGAAGGGCCGCTGGATTTCGAGGTGGTGGCCCCGCAGCAGTGGGAGGGATGGGGCAACGCCAATCTGGGGGTGGTTGTCCGGCAGCGTGACCGCGTGGTGCTGAACACCTCGGTTCAGGTGGAGGTGGAGGCGCTGTCCGATATGGTTGTCGCCCTGCGGCAGCTTGACTACGGTGCGGTTATCTCCGAGGGGGATGTTACCCTGCAGAAGCGGGATGTGGCCGCTGTGGCGGGTAAGTATAGCTGCAGCCTGGACGCCATTGTGGGCAGACGTACACGGACCTCCATCAAGGCCAATGCCGCGATCCGGACCGACCAGGTGGAAAAGGTCCCCCTGATCAAATCCGGCCAGATGGTGACCATTGTGGCTGAAAACGAGGTTATGAGGATTACCGTCACCGGCCGGGCCAGGAGTGCCGGCGCAGAAGGGGACACCATCATGGTTCAGAACCTGAGTTCGCTCAAGGAGATTCCGGCCAGGGTGGTCAACGCCACGACGGTACAGGTGGGGTTCTAGATGCATGAGGGAAAAGGACGTGGTATGAAACGGAGCATATGCCTTCTTCTGATACTGCTGTGCGCAGGCTGCGCACAGCAGAAAACGGAAATCAGGACGGTCGGCCTCGACGAACAGATTCCGAAAACGCCTTTGGATTATTCCAGCGGTTCCCTCTGGCAGGCGGCCTCATCGGGCGGCATCACCGAGGATGTCAAAGCGCATCGGCGGGGAGACATCATCACCATCGTCATCTCGGAGACGGCTAGCGCGTCCAAGAAGGCCAGCACGGATACGGGGCGGAGTTCGTCGGTCAGTGCGGGCATGCCGAATTTCCTGGGCCTGGAGAAGGCCGGCATGCTGAAGAACAACATGGATCTGAGCCAACTGATCAATGCCAACGTCGATTCGAAATTTTCCGGTTCCGGCTCCACATCGCGCCAGGAAAACCTGACGGCCACCATTTCCGCCAAGGTGATCGATGTGCTTTCCAATGGCAATCTGCTGATCGAGGGGCGAAGAAACATCAAGGTTAACAACGAAGACCAGGAGATCGTCCTGACCGGCACCGTGCGGCAGCGGGATATCAGTCCGGACAATGTGGTCAATTCCATTTATGTCTCTGACGCAAAGATCAGCTACTCCGGGAGGGGCATCATCTCCGACCGCCAAAGCCCGGGATGGCTGATGAATATTGTTGACAAGATCTGGCCTTTCTAAGGTTCGTTCCGCAAAGGTGATGTGAAATGAGAAGAATAGTCGTCTTTACCATGCTCGCCCTGTTTCTGGCTTCCTCTGCCCATGCCATCAGGATCAAGGACATTGCCGCCTTCGAAGGGGTGCGCGAGAACCAGTTGGTCGGATACGGCCTGGTTGTCGGCCTCAACGGCACCGGCGACAGCGATCAGGCCTCGATTCATATCCAGTCCGTCGTCAATATGCTGGAACGGATGGGGATTACCACCAACGTCGGTTCCATCAAGCTGAAAAACGTGGCCGCGGTCATGGTCACGGCAACGCTGCCCGCCTTCACCAAGCAGGGAAACCAGCTGGATGTCCTGGTGTCATCCATGGGCGATGCGAAAAGCATCGCCGGAGGCACCCTTATCATGACGCCCCTCCGGGGTGGTGACAGCCAGGTGTATGCCGTTGCCCAGGGGTCGGTCCTGACCAACTCCTTTGCCTTTGGCGGCCAGGCGGCCAGCGCCCAGAAAAACCACCCCACCGCCGGCAGCATTCCCAGCGGCGCGCTTGTGGAGCGGGAGATTCCCAACGTGCTGGCGGGTAAAACAACCCTGCGCCTCAATCTGCACAAGGCGGATTTCACCACCGCATCCCGCATAGAGACGGCCATTAACGCCAAGTTCAACTCGGCCGTCGCGACCACCACCGATCCCGGTTCGGTGATCCTGAAGATTCCGGAGGCGTACGCCAACCGCCCGGTCGAGTTTGTGGCCGCCCTGGAAACCCTTGAGGTTCGGCCGGATAACCAGGCCAAGGTGGTGCTCAACGAACGGACCGGCACCATCGTCATGGGAGAGAATGTGCGCATCTCCACGGTGGCGGTGTCCCACGGCAATCTTTCCCTCGTGATCAGGGAGACGCCGCAGGTGTCCCAGCCGACTGCGCTCAGCAGGGGCGGCCAAACGGTGACCGTGCCCCGCACCGAATTGAAGGTGACGGAAGAGTCGCGGCGCCTGATGGTCCTGCCGGAGGGCGCCAGCATCGGCGATGTCGTGCGGGCCTTGAACCAACTGGGTGTGACCCCCCGCGACCTGATCGGCATCTTCCAGGCGATCAAGGCCTCCGGGGCATTGCAGGCGGACCTTTCCATCATCTAGGAGGTTGTTGAAAAACAGCCATCTCGCCGCCGTCCTCAAAAGCCCTTTCGTGCGGCGTAGCGCTGCTACGCCTCCTCAGGGCTTTCTGCGGGGGCGACGATCTGACTATTTTTGAACAACCTGAGTTTTTCAACAGCCTGCTAGTTTTCTGATGGAAATAATTTAGTCCTCGGGACTCAAGAACCCGGCCCATGTGGCGATAAGAAAGAATGGCTATGGATATCGGCATTTCCCCGATACTAACCGATACCGACAATGCTGCCGCCGAAAAAGCGCGGCAACTGCAACGGCAGACAAAGGGCACTTCGACCGGCCTGAGCCAGCAGCAGCTCAAAGAGGCCCACAAGGTGTCCCAGGATTTCGAAGCCCTTTTCGTGGGCATGATGCTGCAATCCATGCGGGCGACGGTCGGCAAGGACAAGCTGACCGGGGGCGGCCACGGCGAAGAGATTTATCGCTCCATGCTGGACCAGGAGTATGCCGCAGCCGCAGCCAAGCGGGGCAGCCTGGGGCTGGCACCCCTCATCGAGAAGGATATTATTCGCCAGGAAAGCCGAACTTCCGTCAAAAAGACGGATCATCAGGAATGAGCGCCATGTCCGGGAGCCGCAGCCATGAATAAAGCAATGATCGAGACACTCACGTTCCAGTTGCACCTGCTCGAAGAGTTGCGCAGCCTCCTTGAACGGGAGACGCATGAACTGGGGGATATGAATCTGGGTGCCATGGCTGAGGTAAACCGGATGAAGGAAGAGCTGACGGAACGCATAGAGGCCCATACCGAGCCGCTTCGCCAGGCGATCTCCGCGGCCGCCTCCGCCATGGGGCTCGGTCCCGATGCCACATTGGGCGACGTTGCGGCCAAAACCGCCCAGAAGGATATTCAGCGGTTGTACCGCGAGCTCAACGTTACGGCCCGGCAGGTGCAGGAACGGGCCGCCATGAACCGGGAGATCGCGGAGCGTTTTGTGGCGGCAGCCAGCACCACCTTGAGTCTGTTGACCCGCGTCATCAACCAGTCCAGTGTGTACGGCGCATCGGGCGGGTATCAGCAGCGGGCGACAGGGTCGGTCATGATCAACAGGGAGGCATGAGATGAGCCTTAATTCAATAATGCAGATCGGCAAGAGCGGCCTCAGCGGATATCAGATCGCTACCGAGGTCACCAGCGAAAATATCGCCAACGTCAACACCCCCGGCTATTCGCGTCAAAGGGTCATTCTGGAGACCGCACCGCAGACCACCGCCAACGGTTTCTCCATCGGCACCGGCGTCAGCGTCAACGGCGTGGAGCGTTACTATGACGGCTTGATACAACAACAGATGGTGACTGCCCAGACCACCCTCGGCTACGACACGGCCAAATCCACGGTGCTGCAGCAGATCGAGCCCACGTTCAACGAGGTCGCCAATAACGGCCTGGGCGCCGCCATTTCCAATTTTTTCGGGGCGTGGCAGGATCTTACCCTCAATCCGTCTGGCACGTCTGAACGCCAGACGGTTTTGACCCAGGCCCAGATCATGGTGGACAACTTCCATGCCACCAGCAAGACCCTGAGCGATACCATCGCTACCCAGAATACGTCGCTCGTCGCTACGACGGACAGCATCAATGCAACCCTGAAAGACATCGCCCAACTCAACGGCCAGATCAGAACGACCCAGTTGGTGACCGGTAACGCCAATGAGCTGAAGGACCAGCGGGATCAATTGGTGCAGAACCTCTCGAAGCAGGTCGGCATCACCTACACGGAAAACAGCGACGGCACGACGGACATCAAGTTCGCGGACGGCGGCGGCGCCCTGGTGACCGGTTCCCAGGCCGGCGCATTCTCGCTGACGCCCAATGCCACGACCCCCACCCTCTATGATGTCAATCTGACGCCGGCCGGCGGAGCGGCCGCGGCGGTGGTAAAGCCGACCACAGGGGCGTTGGGAGCAACCCTGGCGTTGCGCGATACGATCATTCCCGGCTACCAGAGCCAGGTGGATGCATTGGCCAAATCGATTGCAGACACCGTGAACGGCCTGCATACCGCGGGGTTCAGCCCGACCGGCGGGACCGGCCAGGATTTCTTCACCCCTCCGGCCGCCGCCAGTGGCGCCGCGGCCGGCCTTCAGCTTGCAACCGGGTTGACAACGGCCACGATAGCCGCATCGGGAAGCGCCACGCTCCCCGGGGATAACACCAACGCCTCGGCGATTGCCGTGTTGCAACACGACACCACGACCATGTCCGGGGCAACCTTCAACAGCTACTATGACACCCTGGTCAGCAAGGTCGGCCTGGACGTCAAGTCGAGCGGGGATACCGTGACCCAGGATACGGCATTCAGCAATCAGTTGAGCACGCTCCGCGATTCCAATTCCGGCGTGTCGCTGGATGAGGAACTGACCAAACTTGTGCAATACCAGCGTTCCTACCAGGCTTCGTCTAAATTGATCACCACGGCGACCGATATGATGGATACCGTAATTGGACTTATCAGATAAGAGAGAATAGGAGAATCTGGCTATGCGCATTACCTCAAACATGACCTCCGATCTGGCCCTCTATAATCTCCAGCAGGAGCAGGTCAAACTGAACAAGCTGCAGGAACAGGCGTCGTCCCAGGTGCAGATCAACCGCCCCAGCGACGATCCGATCGGCGCCAGGCTCCTGACCGACATCGGCGATAAAATCAAGGCCGGCGACCAGTATGCCAGCAACATCACCAAAACGAGCACCTGGCTGCAGACGACCAGTACGGCGCTGGACGGCATGGCCGGTTTCATGGAACAAGCAAAAAAACTGGCCGCTTCGATAACAGCCGGCAGTACCGACCCGAGCGTCGGCCAGACGGTGATCTCCCAGTTGCAATCGTTGAAACAGCAGCTGGTGGACATGGGCAATACCCAGTACGGCGATCAGTATGTGTTCGGGGGGACCAATAACCAGAAACCCTTCAGCTATTCGAGCAATAGCTATCAGGGAAATGAAAACACCCTCTCGGTGGAGATCGGCCAGGGGGCGACCCAACAGATGAATATCACGGGGAACCAGCTGCTTACCGGGAGTTCTACGGCAACACCGGCGAACCCTACCCCCTATGGCACCACCAATATCCTGCAGACCATCGACAATCTGATCACGGATATCGGCGCCAACAACGTGAGCGGCATCAAGGCCGATTCCCAGGCTATTGAGGCCGGCGCCACCCAGATCACCAATGCCCAGACCGACGTGGCGGCACGCCTGTTGCGGCTCAATAATGCGACCACGTTGAACACAAACACCAAGAATACCCTGGAGACGATTGCCGGGAATGTCCAGTACGTGGATTTGGCGCAGGTGGGTGTGGAATTGACCCAACAGCAAACCTCTTACCAGGCATCCTTGTCGGCCACCGCCAAGATTTCACAGATGTCGCTTCTGGACTATCTGAAGTGATCCCTCCGCGGCTGGTATGAATAATATCAAGGCGGGGCCCTGCGGCCCCGCCTTTTTTGCGTGAAAAGCATTGACCTCCCCAGGAGCGCACCCTATAAAGGACCATGCTCAACAGCCCTGCCAGAATCGTTTTGCACCGTCATCGGCCGGTCTCCATCCGGCGTAACGTTTTCCGCCTTTCCATGCCGGTGCTCCTCTCCTCATTGTTCCAGCGCCTGGTATCCATCGTCGATATCTTCCTGACCGGCGGTCTGGGAGCTGCGGCCATTGCCGCCACCGGACTGGGCCAATTGTTGATGTTCGTCACCATGACCGTGTTCTGGGGATTGGCCACCGGGGCAACGGTGGTGATCGCCCATCTGTGGGGTGCCGGCAGGCGCGAGGAGGCCCGCCGGGCGGCCTACGTGAGCTGCCTCGCCTGCCTGGCCATGACGGCAGCCTGTACGGCGGCGGGCACCGCCTGGGGAGGTGATATCGCCCGCATGATGGGTACCGCACCCGATGTCCAGGCCTTGGCCGCCGACTACATCCGCCTGGTGTTCCTCGGGCTGGTCTGGACAACCGGCCTCAACATCCTTTCCGCCATCATGCAGGGCGCCGGGGATACCCGCACGCCCATGGAGGCGATCATCCTGGTCAACATCCTGCATGTCGCCCTGGCCTGGCCGCTGATCTACGGCACGCTCGGCTTTCCGGCGCTGGGGGTCAAGGGCGCTGCCATTGCCATCAACAGTTCGGAATTCGTCGGCTTTTCCTACCTGCTGATCCAGGCGGTGCGCAAGCGGTATCTTACCTTCGGCCGGCCGGACGGCTGGCTTTTCGGCATGGTATGGCGGGTGGGGTGGCCGGTGGCCCTGGAGCGGGTGGCCCAGCAGAGCGGCCAGTTGTTCTATTCGAGCTTCATCATCGGTTATGGCACCGGCGCCTACGCCGCCCACCAGATCGGCATTTCCATCGAATCCCTCTCCTTCATGCCCGGCGCCGGCATGGGAATCGCCGCCGCCACGCTCATGGGGCAGGCCCTGGGGGCCAGGAAGCTCCGCCGTGCCCGCATCAGCCACAACGAGGCGCTGCGGCTGGCCGTGGTGGTCATGACCCTCATGGCTCTCGTCTTCTTCTGTGCCCCCCACTACCTGATCGGGCTGTTCACCCATGACGGCGACGTTATTGCCAAGGGGAGCGTTTTCCTGCGGCTGGTGGCCTTCGCCCAGGTGCCGCTGGCGCTTTCGTTCGTCTATGCCGGCAGCCTGCGGGGGGCGGGCGATACCTTCTACGTCTTCATCGTCACGTTGGTGGCCATGTGGGGGATACGGGTGGCGTTGTCGTGGGTAGCGGCCGAATGGCTGCACCTCTCGCTGTACGCCGTATGGGGGGTATTCCTGATCGACTGGTATTTCCGCGGGGCGGCCTTTGCCTGGAGATACCACAAACGCGACCTGCACGGTATTGCCGTGTAGGGACACGCGGGCAGCGGCGTCAACCGGTACGCCGCCGGTGATTGAGGCCTTACGTGTGTTTCCTTTTTCACTGCTCCTTGTTTTTGCGGCTGTAGCGGATAACCGTCGCCTTCTCCAGCGTGATCATGCCGCCATCCATCATCTCGTCGATGCGGGGCATGATGGCGTTGATCCGCTCCTGACTGTCCACCACCTCGACGATCAGCGGCAGGTCGGCGGACAGGTCCAGGAGTTTTTGGGTATGGAACACGCTATGGGCGCCGAAGCCGCAGACCCCGCGCAGGACCGTGGCCCCGGCAAAGCCCTCCTTGCGCAGCAGTTCCACGAGCGCCTCGTACAGCGGCTTGCGGCCATAGCGGTCGCTCTCTCCGATGAATATCCGCATCAGCATCTTCTCGCCGATCAGTTTTGTCATCACAAACCTCCTTGGAGTATCGTTCGGACGGTAATAATACCCAGCCAGGTGAACAGCAGGCAGACCGCTACGCTTGCCAGCACATTGGCAAAAGCGACAAGGAACTGGCCATCCTCCAGCAGCTTGAAGGTCTCGTAGCTGAAGGTGGAGAAGGTCGTCAGTCCCCCCAGAAAACCAACGGTCAGCCCCAGACGCAACGTATCAGGGATGACGGTGCTGCGCAGGCCCAGTTCCATGACCAGGCCGATGAGGTAGGCCCCGATGATGTTGACGGCAAAGGTGCCGTAGGGGAATACCCGGCCGAGTTGGCTGTAGACCCAGCCCGAGAGGTAGTAGCGGGTAAGCCCACCCCCGGCGCAGAAGATGGCAATCGTGGCAGCGGTCTTCATCTGAAACCTCCTCCGTGCATGAAAAGTATAGCGGCCTTTCGGGCGATGTCACCACTGTTTTGCCAAGGCTCGCGTGAGCGGAATCCGCGGGATAAAAAAACTCCTACCTCGCATGTGAAAGGTAGGAGTCATCAGCTTTTGCAAGCGGTTGTGGCGAACTCCATCGCCGGGAAAAGTATGATACGGAACTATAGCCGACGGGGCCGTCCCGGTCAAGCGATAGCTCACCCGGAGCGGAAAACTAACTCAAGCCCTTCCTGATCTGGTACAACCCCTCGAGACTCAACCCGTTCTTCTCGTAATATTCCCGCTCCAGCTCTTCAACATAGAAACGGTCGAGACCGGAGTTTTCCAGGAAATCCTCCCGCAACCCCACATTGCGTTCGGCGATGATCTGGGGCAACAGGGAGTGGAGATACATGGCCTCCTTCTTGATGGTGAAGATGGTTTCATGGAAGATGTGGTCGGGGATATCGGCCTTGATGAGCCGTTTGTTCTTCAATTCCTCGATCACCTCGCGGCGCAGCGCCTCCTGGTCGGCCTTGGTGGTGAACCGGGAATAGAAGTTGCGGATCCGGTCGCGTACATGCTCCAGCAGCACCGATGAAATGCGTTCTTCCTGGTCGATTTTCTGGAGGTGCTGATTCAATTCTTCCGTGCTGCCGGTACGTTTTTCCACGGCCCTGAGCCCTGCCAAGAGGGCGGTTACCTTGCGCCGTCCGAAACGGCCCAGGTAGGCGTTATGGAACAGTTCGTGGATGAACAGCTCCTCGAAGCACCCCTCCCTGAGATTGTCAAAGGCGGCCTTGTGCTCCAGGAGTCCCTGGAGCATCTCCTCGTTGACCCGCACGTTCTCCATGAAGGCCAGTTGGCTGATCAGGTTCGAGACGCTGTCGAAACGGTCCAGGTAGGTGATGACGTAGGAAAATCCATCCATCAGCCCCGGGTCGGCGCCGTCGCGGATCTTTTCGTCGCATTCCTTGCTCGCGTCCAGCATGAGTTGGTCGAAGGAATGGTCGCGGTTCTCCACGGCCTTTTTCTTGGCCTGGATCAGGTTGAGCATGTCCTCGCGGTTGATCGGGCTTTCGATCTCCTTTTCCCTGAGGAAGATCCCCTGCAGCACCTCGCGGGTGGCGGCGATGTAGTCCTGTTCCTCGTGGTGGACCAGGTTGCGCCCTCGCTTGAGCATCTCGTCCAGGGTATAGAACAGGGCGCCGGGGATCTTGTTACGCACCGACAAGGTCTTGAGCCGGGTCAGCCGGGCATTGTCCAGATGGCTGATCTCTCCCTTGTTGTTGCAGGCCAGGAGGATGTTGCGGTATTCGTCCACGATGCGTTTGTTGGACGGATGGCGGTACATGGCGTCGATGCGCATGCGTTCCTGCTGATAGCGGTCGATCCGGTAGGTGGCCGCAAGCTTGACCAGGCGGGAGAAATCATCGTCGGCGATCTTCTTGTTGCGGTAGTAAAGGCTTTTGAAGAGGTCGCGATATTCCCGGTGGTGGCGGTTGATCAGCTTGATGATGAAGAGTTGGGCCGAATCGTCCCTGAGCAGCGGAAAGATGTTGGAGATAAGGGCGTCGTCACGCTCGTCGCCCACCGATTCCGAGCGCTTGATGATCTTTCCGAGGTTTTTGACCAACTCCTCCTGCTGGTATTTCAGTTTGCGGGAGAGTTGGTTGGAGTGGACGAAAAAATAGTAGTTGCAGACGGCGTTTCCCTCGAAAAAAATATTTTCGAAGCTCTCCTCCCCCTGGGTGCGGTCGCTGAAACGGATAGAGCCCGTGTCGTTGGAACGTGCCCCGTACATGACCAGGCGGTTGATGATGTCCGGTTTGGAGAGATCGGAGGAGGGTTGGTCGACGCCGAACATGTATTCGCAGAAATAGCCGCCGTTCCCCTGGTAGCCGATCCCCTCGGGGGAGATGATGAACTCGTTGCCCGGAGAGAAGATGCGGAGGTGTTCCTCCTCCTGGACGATGTTGAAGAAGTAACGCTGATAGGCATCGTTGCCCACCACCATGACGAAATACTCGACATGGCTGCCGACCTGCCCATGTAGCCGTATGTCCTTGTGCATACTCCCCCTCTCCTATCGCAATTACATTACATCGAACGCCATGCCATCGTAGGCGAATTCGAAACCGGGCGGCAGTTTGGCTTGTTCGCCGTGGAGCACTTCGTGGGTCAGGTGGGTGAGGACGACGCGGGCCGGCTTGATCGGTCTCACCGCGCTAATGGCCCCCTCGATGTTGAAATGGAACGGATGGGGCGTCCAGCGCAGCCCGTCCATGACCAGCACGTCGAGCCCCTCCAGAAGCGGTAGAGAGCTGGCGGGGATGGTACTGCAATCCGTCAGGTAGGCAAACGGGCCGATGCGGTAGCCCATGGCGGTGCCCTTGCCGTGCAGGAGCGGGATCGGGATGACCGTCAGCCCGAACAGATCGAAGGGGCCGGAGACCTCGTGGGCCGACAAAAGCGGCGTATAGCCCGATCCGTTGGCTTCGAAAAAGATATAGCGGAACCCCGCCCACAAGACCTGGAAGGTCTCAGGGGAGGCGTAGCAGGGAACGACCTCCTTGTGCAGAAAGTGGAAGCCGCGTAGGTCATCGATGCCGTTCACGTGGTCGGCATGGGGGTGGGTGAAGAGAACGGCGTCTACCCTGTCCAACCCCTCCCGCAGGGCTTGCCGTCGCAGGTCGGTGGAGGTGTCCACCAGGATGTTCCGCCCCCCGTGCCGAATCAGCAGGGAGGCCCGGGTTCTCCGGTCCTTCGGGTCGTCCGACGTGCATACCCGGCACCTGCATCCCACCATGGGAACCCCGGTCGATGTCCCGCTCCCCAGGATGGTTACCTTCATTCAACGTCCTTTCCGTAATATGCCTGGAAAATAACAGAAATCCCCGATGCAGGCAAGGCGGATTTCTTGAAACCCGTTACTGCTGCCGGCGTTTGCGGGCCCTGATGAACCGGTCCGGCTATGCCTTGGGGAGTGGGATCAAGAGCAGCGAGATCTTGCTCAGGGTGCAGATCCGGTGGGTGACGCTCCCCGCCCAGAAGGCCTCCATACCGGTTTTCCCATGGGTGGCCAGCACGATGAGGTCTACCCGGGCATGGCTGGCGGCCTTTGCAATCGTCTGTGCCGGATCGCCCCGCAATACGTGGGCACTTGCCGTAAACCCCTGTCTCCGCAAGGTTTCCAGTTGCTCCCGGAAGGTCTCCCGGGCATCCTGGGAGGCCATTTCGAGTATGCGGGACGTGGTGGCGGGAAGCATCCTGCTGGAAACCTTTGCCGTCCCCGACAGGGAGGCGAAACGGGGAATAACCATCATGAGGTGCAGGGCCCCGCCGCAGGCCCGGGCGATCTCCTCCGAAACCGGCAGGGCCTGGGCATGATCGGCGTCGCCGTCCAGGGGGACGAGGATGTTGTTGCAGGCGAACGCCGGCGCGCCGCCCTGGTCGTCAGGGTGGGTGATGAGGACCGGGCGGGAGCCCAGGGCAATGACCTTCTGGGCGATGCTCCCCAAAAACAGGTGAAGGGCCTGCCCGCGGCCGTGGGAGCACATGATCACCAGATCGTGCTCCAGTTCGTCCGCATGGGCAACGATGCTGTCGGCCACATCGTCCGCTTCCGCGGCATGCACGTGGCAGTCAACGACGGTCCCGGGGGGAAAGGCGCGTTGCGACAGGCGGCGCAGATAGGCCCCCGCATCCTCCGCATTCCTCAGGTGGGACTGGCCATGGACCTCGCTGGGGGCGTTTTTTTCCACCACATGGAAGAGCGTGACCCGGGCGCCGAGCTTGTCCGCCAGGAAGGCGGCGGCCGGCAGGGCCGCCTCGGCCAGGCGTGAGCCGTCTAAAGGGACAAGGAAATGTTTGAACATGGGATCACCCCGTTACCAGAGTCTTATAGAGGAGGTAGGCGTTGAGCGCAAGGATGGTTCCCGCGATCATTGTTGCTATGGCCGTCGTGATGCGTTTGTTGACCAAATCCCCCATGATGTCGGAGCTGCGGGTGAACATGACCAGGGGGATGATTGCGAACGGGAGCCCGAAGCTGAGCACCACCTGGCTGACCACCAGGGTGCGGGTCGGGTCCATGCCCATGCCGATAACGATCAGCGAGGGAGCCATGGTCACCAGGCGTCGCAGCCAGATCGGGATGTGCCGCTGCATGAAACCCTGCATGATCACCTGCCCCGCGCTGGTGCCCACGGTGGATGACGATAGCCCCGAGAGCAGCAGGGAGAGGCCGAAGATCCATTTGGCCGATGATCCCAGAAGCGGTTCCAGGGTCCGGTAGGCCTCCTCGATGGTGCCGACGGCGGAGTGCCCCGTGGCGTGGAAGGTGGCTGCCGCCATGACCAGCATGGCGATATTGACGAAACTGGCCATGCCCATGGCGATGACCACATCGGCGATCTCGAAACGGTACAGGCTTTGGAGCCGTTTTTTGTCCCGCACGACGATGCGTCCCTGGGTCAGGGCGGAATGGAGGAAGATGGCATGGGGCATGACGGTGGCCCCCAGGATTCCCGAGGCCAAAAGAACGCTTTCGGCCCCGGAAAAATGGGGGACGACGGCATGGTAGGCGACCAGACCCCAATCGGGCTTGACGATGATGGTCTCCAACAGGTAGCAGAGGGCGATCATCCCGACCATGGATGAGATGATCGCCTCCAGGGGGCGGAACCCGTAGCGTTCCATCCCCAGGATCAGCATGGTCGCCAGGGCGGTGAGCAGGGCGCCGACAAACAGCGGGATGCCCATGAGGAGTTGGAAGCCCAGGGCGGCGCCGAGGAATTCGGCCAAATCCGTTGCCATGGCCACGATCTCCATCAACAGCCACATGGCGACGACCACCGGCCGGGGGAAGCGTGCCCGGCACTGCTCCGCCAGGTTCATGCCCGTGGCAATGCCGAGTTTGGCCGAAAGGGTCTGGATGAGCATGGCCATGAGGTTGCTGGCCACGATCACCCAGACCAGGAGGTAGCCGAATTGGGCGCCCCCCTGGATATTGGTGGCAAAGTTGCCCGGGTCCACGTAGGCTACGCTGGCGATAAAGGCCGGTCCCAGAAACGGCATCAGGCGCGTCAGCCGGTTTGGGCGCGACTGGCCGTCCAGGATGTCCAGGGCGGTTTGGACGGTCCGGGAATCGGGAGAAACAGGTGGAGGGGTTTCTTCTTCCATAATGGGTGCCGTTTCCCCGCGGTCAGGTGCGCTCTGCGTCGCGGCTTGCCGCCGGATTGCGGAAGGTGCGAACCGCGTCGGCAGTATAGAGCGCCAAGCCGCTCCAGATCAAGATGAATGTCACCATGTGGGTGGGGGTGAACTGCTCCCCGTAGGCAAACACGGCCAAGGCGAACTGCAGGCTGGGGGTCAGGTATTGCAGGAAGCCGATGGTGGCCAGCCGCAGCCTGCGGGCCGCCGCGGCGAAGAGCAAAAGGGGCGTGGCGGTCAGGACACCTGCCAGGGGGAGCCACAGGGCGCCCTGGTCCACGGCCGCCGGGAAGGCCCCCTGGCCGTGTGCGTCGAGCCAGATCAGGTACGCCAGGGCCAGCGGCCCAGTCAGGATGGTTTCCACCAGCAGGCCTGCCAGGGATTCAACGCGAGCCGTCTTGCGCAGCAAGCCGTAGAGGCCGAAGGATGCGGCCAGGCCCAGGGAGATCCAGGGCACCGCCCCGACCCGGGCCGTCAGCAGGCCGACCCCGGCAACCGCCAAGAGCAGGCTGATCATCTGCAGCGGCCGCAGCCGTTCCCGCAGAAAGACCATGCCCAGCAGCACATTGACCAGGGGGGTGATGAAATATCCCAGGCTCGACTGGAGTACCTGACCCTGCTCCACGGCATAGATGAACACCAGCCAGTTGATGGTGATCAGGGTGGTGGAGCCGACCAGCGTCAGCAGCACGCGGCGCGACAGGAAGGCCGACCGTACTTCTCCCCAACGCCCCGAGATGGCCGTCAGGGCCAACAGGAAAAAGAGCGACCAGACGATGCGGTGGGCAACCACCTCCAGAGGGGGGATGCCGTGCAGCGCCTTGAAGTAGACCGGGAAAAACCCCCAGACCAGGTAGGCCAGAAAGCCGTAGATCAGGCCTTGGCGGAGCGGTTCCTGACGGGCGGGGGAGGACATGGGCCGATCCCGGTTCAGGAAAGGTCCGCCGCCCGGCCGCCGGTTACGGCCAGCAGGTCGGCCGGGGTGATGCGGAACAGGGCGTGGGGGGTGCCGGCCGCGGCCCAGACCTCGGGGTATTCCAAAAGGTCCCGGTCGATGACCGGATAAAGCTGCTCCAGGTGCCCCAGGGGCGGGATGCCGCCGATGGCGAAGCCGGTACGCTCCCGGACAAAGGCCGCATCGGCCTTGCCGACCGGTTCGCCGCAGGCCGCTGCCAAAAGCGCCTCGTTGACGCGGTTTTTGCCGCTTACCAGGGCCAGCACCGGATCCCCCGAATGGGCGCCCTTGAATATCAGTGATTTGACGATCTGGGCCACATCGCACCCGACCGCTTCGGCCGCTTCGGCGGCGGTGCGGGAACTGGCGGCCAATTCCTGTACGCGACAGGGGACCCCGGCCGCCTCCAGGGCCTCCTGCACCTTGCGGGCGCTGGGGCTGAGTTCATTATCGTGCATGGGTGGGTTCCTTCCTTCTTTGGATGTGTCAGGCAGGCTGCGGGGGACGTGCCGCCACCCGAGTAAAGAGATACAGGCCGCCGAAGATAAACGCCCCGCCCGCCATCTGTCGCAGGGTCGGCGGCTCACCGAGGAAAACGGCGGCCCACAGTATGGCCCCCAGGGGTTCGCCCAGGATGCTGACCGAAACCACCGAGGCCTGGACGTATTTCAGTGCCCAATTGAAGACCGTATGTCCCATGACCGTACAGACCAGCGCCAGCGCCAGAAACAGCAGCCAATCCCGGGGAGGGTAGCCGCCAAAGGGGGTTCGGGTGATCAGCGTTGCCGCCACCAGGGCCAGGGAACTGGTCCCGTAGGTGACGAAGGTATACCCCTCCAGGGGGATCCCCTTGCGCAGCCTGCGGCCGATCAGCAGATAGCCTGAGATCATCACGGCCGCCAGGAGCGCCAGCAGGTCGCCGATCAGCGCCCGCGGGCCCACCTGAAAATCGGCGGCCCCGATGATGATGCTCCCCGTAAGGGCCAAGAGCCCCCCCATGACGGCCAGGCGCGAGATGCGCTCCTTGAAGAAGAGCAGCGACCCGAGCACCACGAAGACCGGCTGGAGGGTCACCAACACTGTGGAACTGGCCACGCTGGTGTAGCCCAGGGAGGTGAACCAGGTCACGAAGTGCAAGGCCAGGAAGAGGCCGCTCAAGGCGGAGAGCGCCACTTGGCGTCGGTCGAGGGTGGCCAGTATCCTCCGTTTCATCAGGGTAAAGGGGGCCAGGGCCAGAAAGGTGAACAGCAGGCGGTAGGTGGCGATGATCAGGGGGGGCGCCGTGGCGAGCCGCACGAACAAGGCTGAAAAGGAAACCGCGACCACGGCGGCCATCACGGCCAGGTAAGGGTTGAGGGGCGGCTTCGGCATCAGTCGTTGATATACTGCAGGGCGTAGTTCACGTAGTTGTCGGCGGATTTCCCCAGCCAGGCCACCTCGTCCGGGGTCAGGTCGCGCTTGTACTTGGCCGGCGCGCCGATCCACAGGGTGTGGGGCGGGATGACCGTCCCCTCGGTGACCAGGGCACGGGCGCCCACCAGAGCGCCTTCGCCCACCACGGCATGATCCATCACCATGGCCTGCATGCCGATGAAGCAGCCGTTGTGCAGGGTGCAGCCGTGCAGGGTGACGCTGTGACCGATGGTGACGTCGTCGCCGATGATAAGCGGCGCGCCGGGGTCGTCGGCATGTTTTTTGTGGGTGACGTGCAGCATGGTCAGGTCCTGCACGTTGCTGCGGGCGCCGATACGGATACGGTTCACGTCGCCGCGGGCCACACAGTTATACCAGATGCTGCTCTGGGGGCCCATCTCCACATCGCCGATGATCACGGCGGTCTCCGCCACGAAGGCGGACTGGTCGATCTTCGGCTGGATGCCCTGGAACGGTCGGATCATTACTCGCCCTCCGGTAACGGTGAATGAAGGGATGAAGTATACGCATTTCGGGTGGGATTGGCAATAAATGCCTTGCAAATGCGGCTTTTGCCGAGCCTGTACCGATTTATTTACTTGTTGCACCGCCCCATATTTGGTATGTTTTACAGTCTCTGGGTAAGATCGGGAAAAGGAGATGGAGTGCGATGAAATTCACCAAAATGCAGGGCGCCGGCAATGATTACGTCTATGTGAACTGCTTCGAGGAGACGGTTGCCCATCCTCAGCAGGCGGCCATACAGGTTTCCAACCGCAACTTCGGCATCGGCTCGGACGGGCTCATTCTGATCATGCCCTCGGATAAGGCCGATGTGCGCATGCGGATGTTCAATTCCGACGGTTCCGAGTCCGAGATGTGCGGCAACGGCATCCGGTGCGTGGCAAAATACGCCTATGATCACGGCATCGTTTCGAAGACCGAGATCACCGCCGAGACCGGGGCCGGCATCCTGACCCTGCGACTGGTGCCGGGGAGCGACGGCACGATAGAAAAGGTCCGTGTCAACATGGGACCGCCGCGGCTGACCAGGGGCGAGATACCCATGACCGGTGACGCCGCCGCCAAGGTGATCGCGGAGCCGCTCACGGTCCTCGACCGCACCTTCCAGATCACCTGCGCCTCCATGGGCAACCCCCATTGCGTGATCTTCGTGGATGATGTGGAGAACTTCCCGGTTGCCACCTATGGGCCGTTGATCGAACATCATGAGCTGTTCCCGCGCCGCACCAACGTGGAATTCGTCCAGATCTTTTCGCGCAGCGAGGTGCGCCAGCGGACCTGGGAACGGGGGGCCGGCGAAACCCTGGCCTGCGGCACCGGTTCCAGCGCCGTGACGGCGGCATGCGTACTGAACGGCCTGACCGAGAGGAAGATCCTCAACCACCTCCTGGGGGGCGACCTGGAGATGGAGTGGGCCGAGGACGGCACTATCTACATGACCGGCCCGGCGGTAGAGGTTTTCAACGGCGAGATCAAGCTGTAGGGCGTCCCACAAAAACTTCCTTCTCTCCCCGCTTGCCCAAAGGGGAAGGTGATATACACTTATGCCACGTGCTCTTACCATCATAAATGTCCTGCTTGGAATTGTCATCATTGCCCTTTTGGCGGCCATCACGGCCGACGGTCTGGGGCGGCGGCTCACTTCCGCCTTTGTTTCCAAGGGCGTGGGAGCTGGCAAATCGGCACCAACGGCCGCGCCGCTCCCCAGGATCGAGGATCTGGCGTTTTACGCCCCGATTCTGGTCAACGGCCTGTTCGGCAAGGCCACCCAGGGACAGCTCACCCCGCTGGTGAACGCCCCTGCTGCGGCCCAGGCGGCCGCACCGGTGACCGCGCCGGCCGAACTGCTGCTGCTCGGCACGGCGACGGGCTCGTTCCGCGAAACCTTTGCCTTGGTGCGCAACACCGCCAAGCAGGAGGAACGCGTGTTCCGCCTGGGGGACATGGTCTTCGACGCCGGGCGTCTGGCCCAAGTGACCAAGGAACGGGCCTTTATCGTGATTAACGGCAAAAAGGTGGAGATATTGACCCCCATGAGCCCCCCTCCGGCCGCTCCGGCTCAACCGGGCACCCCCCAGGGAGGCGTGTCGGTCGCCAATATCGGCGGGGGAAATTTCGTGATCGACCAGCGGGCGCTTAACGCCGCCCTGGACAACCCGGCCCAGGCCATGAGCGATGCCCGCCTGCTCCCCAGCCAGAAGGACGGCAAGGTGGAGGGGTTCCGGGCCTCGGAGGTGAAGCCTAACGGCCTGTTCGCCCTGGTTGGCGTCAAGAACGGTGACGTACTCCTGCGGCTCAACGATTTTCCCATGGACTCGCCGGACAAGGCTCTGCAGTCGTTCATCGCCCTCAAGGGGCAGAGCAAACTCAAACTCGACCTTATCCGGGATGGACAGCCGGCGACATTCAACTACGATATACGGTGAATGGCCCCTCTTCCGGTTCATGCCTGAAAAGGAAAACCGTTTCTGCCGGTCATCAACGATTCCGCTGTTACGAAACAACGTGGAGGCACGCTTGAAACAGTACCTGATACGCACATTCTGCACCCTGCTTCTGGCAGGAATATTATTCACCTCGCCGGCTTTTGCCGCCCATGGGGTGGTGTTGAACTTCAACGACGTGGACATCTCCACAATGGTGAAGTTCATCAGCGACCTGACCGGGAAGAACTTCGTGATGGATGATCGGGTCAAGGGTAAGATCTCGGTCTATTCCCCCTCCAAGCTCTCCAACGAAGAGGCCTACAATGTCTTTACCTCGGTGCTGGAACTGAAAGGTTTCACGGTGGTGCAGAGCGGCAAGGTGTTGAAGGTCGTCCCTTCGGCAAACGCCAAGACCTCCGGCTTTCCCCTGTTGCCGTCGGGCAAGAGGCCGCCGGTCAACGACAGTTACATCGCCCAGGTGATCAAGCTGGAAAACATCTCTGCCCAGGAGGCGATTCCCTTCCTGCAGCCGCTGGTCTCCAAGGACGGCGGCATCTCGGCCTTTGGTTCCAGCAACCTGCTGGTGCTGGACGGGGCCATCAACCTGCGCAAGATTCAGGATATTTTGAAGATAATCGACACTGAAAAGACCCGTGAGGGGATCGAGATCATCTACCTGAAAAACGCCGCCGCCGAGAGCGCCGCCAAGACTATCCAGCAATGGCTCACGGGCAGCGAGAGCAAATCCACCGGGCAGCCGGGCGCGGCTCCGGCTGCGGCCTCCAGCGGTCAGGCAAACGTGCTGGCCGACCAGCGGCTGAACGCCCTTCTGGTGTTCGGCAGCGACAGCATCAAACATGCGGTGCGGGAGATGGTGGCCAAGCTGGACGTGCCGTCGCCCGAGGCCAGCAACAAGGTCAATGTCTATTATCTGGAAAACACCGACGCCACCGAGATGGCCAAGGTGCTGGACGGCGTCATCAAGGGGATGAGCAGCGCCGCCACGGCCACTGCAGGACAGGCGGCCGGCACGACGGCGGCGCCCCAGACGTCACCCTTCGACAGCGGCAAGGTCACCATCACCGCGGACAAGGCTTCCAACTCCCTGGTGATCATGGCGTCTCCCGCCGATTACAACAACCTGGTCCAGGTGATCAAAAAACTGGACCGGCGCAGCAAGCAGGTCTTCGTGCAGGTGTTGATCGCGGAGGTCTCGCTCTCCAAATCGCGGCAAGTGGGCATGCAGCTCGGCACCCTGGGGGTCAGCAGCATCAGCAGATATTTTGGCGTAGCCGGATACTATGACCCCTTCGGCGTTCTCTCCACCATTGAAACCGCCACATCGTCGATTTCGTCCACCAGCGGATTATCCAGTTTAGCCACGCCGGCGAACATCGGGGCCGTGCTCCAGGCCCTTGACTCCAACGGCTTGGTGAACGTACTCTCCACGCCCAATATCCTGACCTCGGACAACAAGGAGGCTGAGATCGTCGTGGGTCAGAACGTCCCGTTCCAGGGGTCGTCCACCGTTTCCTCCGGTGTCACGACCACCTCCATCGAACGCAAGGACGTGGGCATCACCCTGAAGATCAAGCCCCAGATCAGCGAGGGAGACTACATCCGCATGGACCTCTCCCAGGAGATCTCCGCCATCGGCTCCACGGTCACGGTCGGCAGCGGTTCCACGGACCGTATCACCACCAAGCGCTCGGCCAAGACCAATGTCGTCGTCAAGGACAATGAGATGATCGTGATCGGCGGCCTGATCCAGGACCAGGATGACGAAACCATAAGCAAGGTCCCGTTTTTCGGCGATATCCCCGGCCTGGGGTGGCTGTTCAAGACCAAGAGCAAAAGCAAGACCAAGACCAACCTGATGATTCTTTTGACCCCCCATATCGTCAAGGATAACTCCGACCTTACCGCGGTCTCCGACACCCAGCGTGCAAAATTCGGCGATGCCGCCAAGAGGGTCGAGCCGGTGGATCTGCAGAAGGAGATAAGCGGCAAATGAGTCCGAGCCTGCCCCCGGAAGAACTGGCCACCACCGCCCTGCGGCTGGGCATCGCCTGCCAACCCGAGATCGCGGTGGCCGAGGTCGATCCGGCCCTGTTGGCCCGGGTGCCGCTGACCTTTGCCCGGGCCCACGCCATCCTGCCCCTGCGGGAACAGGATGGGCGGATCAGGATCGCCCTCTCCAGCCCCGCGGCCCTCTTGGCCCTGGACGAACTCAGGCTTCTGTTCGGTAAGCCGGTGGAGGCGGTCCTGGTGCCGGAGGCCACCCTGGGAGACGCTATCAACCACGTCTACGGCAGCCTCTCCGGCACCGCCCAGGAGGTACTCCAGGAGTTGGAGGGTGAAGACCTCTCCACGGTGGCCACCGCGCTCAACGACCCCCAGGATCTGCTGGACCTTGCCGACGAGGCCCCGGTCATCCGGCTGTTGAACTCCATCCTCTCGGAAGCGGTCAAAGAACGGGTCAGCGACATCCACATCGAGCCCTACGAGCGCGATCTGGTGGTGCGCTTCCGCATCGACGGCATCCTCTACGAAAAGCTGACCCCCCCCAAGATCATCCAGGATGCCCTGGTATCCCGGGTCAAGATCATGGCCGGTCTCAACATCGCCGAGAAGCGTCTGCCCCAGGACGGCCGCATCCGCGTACTCGTCGCCGGCCGCGACGTGGACATCCGCGTTTCCATCATCCCTACCTACTACGGGGAGCGGGCCGTCCTGCGCCTTCTGGACAAGAAAAAAGGGGTGCTCTCCCTGGAGGACATCGGCCTGGGGGACGAAGGGGTGCGCACCATGGAGCGGGTGCTTGCCCGCACCAGCGGCATCATCCTGGTGACCGGCCCCACCGGCAGCGGCAAATCCACCACCCTCTACGCGGCCTTGAACCGGCTCAACACCAGCGAAAAGAACATCATCACCATCGAAGACCCGATCGAATACCAGATCAAGGGCATCGGCCAGATCCAGGTCAACGCCAAGATTGACCTGACCTTTGCCGCCGGCCTGCGCTCCATCCTGCGTCAGGACCCGGACATCATCATGGTTGGTGAGATCCGCGACGCCGAAACGGCCGAGATCGCCATCCAGGCCAGCCTCACCGGCCACCTGGTGCTCTCCACCCTGCATACCAACGATGCCCCCACGGCCGTAACACGCCTGGTGGACATGGGCATCGAGCCATTCATGATCGCCTCGTCCCTGACCGCGGTCATGGCCCAGCGCCTGGTGCGGGTGATCTGCCCCCACTGCCGCGAGGAATACCGGCCGGTGGAACAGTATGCCGGCATCACCCTGCCGGAGCGCCTCTACCGGGGCCGGGGCTGCGACAAATGCTACGGCCTGGGTACCATGGGGCGCAGCGCCATCTACGAGATCATGCCGGTGGACCAGGAGGTCTGCTCCATGATCATCAAACGCGCCCATGCCGGCGAGATCAAGGAATACGCCGTATCCCACGGCATGAAGACCCTGCGGGACGACGGCCTGGCCCGTGCCGCCGCCGGCGTCACCACCATCGAAGAAGTGCTGCGCGTCACCCAGGAAGACTATGCCGACGTACCGGTATAAGGCATACACCGGTGCCGGGGCCACCGTATCCGGCTCTATCGAGGCCGACACCGAACGCCATGCCCTGGCCGAGCTCAAGGGCAAAGGGCTCCTGCCCCGAGAGGTCAGCGAAGAAGCGGCCGGGAGCGGCACGTCCCGGGCCTTCTCTTTCAAACGGGGCATCACCACCGCCGAACTGTCCCTGTTCACCCGACGCCTGGCCACCCTGGTGGCCTCCTCCGTCCCTCTGTTCGAGGCCATGGGGTCGCTGCACGAGCAGGAGGAGACCGGCCCTCTCAAACAGGTGCTGGCGCGGGTGCGGGACCGGATCGCCGAAGGCGCCTCCCTGTCCCGTGCCCTGGCGGCCGAACCGCGGATCTTCGGCGAGAGCTTCGTCAGCATGGTGGCTGCCGGCGAGGCCAGCGGCGCCCTCGATGCCGTTCTGGACCGGCTGGCCGACTTTCTGGAGGAACAGGAACAGGTAAAGAGCCGGGTCGTTTCCGCCCTGGCCTACCCGATCCTGATGGTACTGGTGGGGAGCGGGGTCATGCTCTTCCTCCTGACCGTGGTCATCCCCAAGATCGTGGTCATCTTCGAGGAGAGCAAGGCCGCCCTGCCGCTGATCACGGTGATCCTGATCAAGCTGTCCCATTTCCTGCGGGGGTGGTGGTGGATCCCGGCCGGACTGATCATAGGCTCCGTGCCGCTCTACCGCTCCGCCATGCGGCGGGACAATCTGCGCATGAAGCGTGACCAACTACTGCTCCGATTGCCGGTAGCCGGCGGCATGCTGCAGCACCTGCTCCTGTCGCGTTTTGCCCGGGTTCTGGGGCTGTTGCTCTCCAGCGGCGTGCCGATCATCCGGGCTCTGGAGATCACCTCCGAGGTGCTGGTCAACCGGGTCTACCGCGCCTTTCTCCACGAAGTGATGGAGGAGGTTTCCCAGGGGGGCAGCCTGTCGGGAAGCCTGAAGAAGAGCCGCCTGTTTCCCCCCATGCTGGTTCATCTTGCCGGCGTGGGCGAACGGGGCGGCACCCTGGAGGAGATGCTGCTCAAGGCGGGCACCGCCTACGAGCGGGAGTTCAGCACGCGGCTGACCCGCCTGATGGGGCTGATGGAACCGCTGTTGGTCCTCGGCATGGGCCTGGCCGTCGGCGTCGTGGTCATGGCCGTCCTCTTGCCCATATTCGAGATGAACCAGTTGATCAAGTAGGGAGAGCCCCATGGACTTTACCAAAATGTTGCATAAATTCACGGTCGTTCCGTCGCTGACCGACGAGTTGGTTGCGCTCCAGCGGGTTGCCTACAACATCTGGTGGTGCTGGGAACCGGACGCCATCAACCTCTTCCGCCGCCTGGACACCGAATTGTGGGAAGCCACGCGCCACAACCCGGTTGAGATGCTGGGCATCCTCCAGCAGACCACCCTGGAGAGCCTGAAGAACGATGAAGGCTTCATGGCCCATCTCGCTATGGTGGACGAGAAGCTTTCCGACTATCTGGCGGAGAAAACCTGGTTCCAGAAGACCTGCAACGGCAGTTCCCAGATGAAGGCGGCCTATTTTTCCATGGAGTTCGGGCTGCATGAGTCGCTGCCGGTCTATTCCGGCGGTCTGGGCATCCTGGCCGGCGACCACCTCAAATCGGCCTCCGACCTGGGGCTGCCCCTGGTGGGCGTGGGGCTGCTCTACCGCCAGGGCTACTTCCGCCAGTATCTCAACAACGAGGGGTGGCAGCAGGAGTACTACCCGGAGAACGATTTCTACAACCTGCCGCTGACCCTGGAGCGGGACGCACAGGGAACCCCGCTCAGCATAGAGTTGGACTTCGGCCCCCGCAGATTCAAGGTGCACATCTGGCGGGTGCAGGTCGGCCGAGTGCCGCTCTACCTGTTGGACACCAATCTGGAGGAGAACAACCCCGACGACCGCCTGATCACGGCGCAGCTCTACGGCGGCGATCAGGAGATGCGCATCCTGCAGGAGATCCTGTTGGGGATCGGCGGCATTCGCGCCCTGCGCGCCCTGGGGATCATCCCCAACGTGTGCCACATGAACGAAGGGCATGCCGCCTTCCTGGCCCTGGAACGCATCCTGCTCCTGATGGAGAAACGGGGCGTCCGGTTCAACGAGGCCCTGGAGATCGTCAGAGCCGGCAACGTCTTCACCACCCATACCCCGGTGGAGGCGGGCATCGACCATTTCCCCGCCGAACTGCTGGATCGCTATTTCGGTAAATACTACCGCTCCCTCGGCCTGAGTCGCGACGATTTCCTCGGCCTGGGGCGCCAGAACCCGAAGAACCCCCAGGAGACCTTCTGCATGGCGGTACTGGCCCTCAAGCTGGCCGGCCACGCCAACGGCGTCAGCGAACTGCACGGCGAGGTCTCGCGCAAGATGTGGAAGAACACCTGGCCGGAACTGCCCGAGGAGCAATTGCCGCTCACCTCCATCACCAACGGCGTCCATACCCGCACCTGGATGTCCAACCACATGGCCAGCCTGCTGGTGCGCTACCTGGGGACCCGCTGGCTGGACGACCCGACCGACCACAACGTCTGGCGCCGTGTTTCAAAGATCCCGGACGCCGAGTTGTGGCGCACCCGCCAGAGCTGCCGCGAAAAGCTGGTGGATTTTGCCCGCAAGCGTCTCAAGGAACAGCTGGTCAAGGTGGGGGCCACGGTCAAGGAGATCGCCACGGCCGAGGAGGTCTTGGACCCGGAGGTGCTGACCATCGGCTTTGCCCGCCGCTTTGCCACCTATAAACGCGGCACGCTGCTGATGCGTGACCTGGACCGGCTGGCGCGCATCCTCAACAATACGGAGATGCCGGTGCAGATCATCTTCGCCGGCAAGGCCCATCCCCAGGATCAGGAGGGGAAGGAACTGATCCGCCAGATCAATCAGATCTCCGACTTGGAACGTTTCCGCCACCGGATCGTCTTCATCGAGGACTACGACATGGCGGTGGCCCGCCACCTGGTGCAGGGGGTGGACGTGTGGCTCAACACCCCACGGAGGCCCCTGGAGGCCAGCGGCACCAGCGGCATGAAGGTGGCCTTCAACGGCGGCCTCAACATGAGCATCCTCGACGGCTGGTGGTGCGAGGGGTACCAGGGCAACAACGGCTGGGCCATCGGCAAGGGCGAGGTCTACGAGGATACGGAGTACCAGAACCAGGTGGAGAGCCGGGCCATCTACGATCTGCTGGAAAAGGAGATCGTCCCCCATTTCTACGACCGGGGCAGCGACGGCATCCCCCGCTCCTGGATCGCCACCATGAAAGCCTCCATGCAGAGCCTCTGCCCGGTATTCTCCACCGACCGTATGGTGCAGGAATACGCCGGCCGCTCCTATACCCCTTCCTATCAGCAATGGAAACAGTTGGTGGACGACAACCTGGCCCTAGCCCTGGACCTGGCACGTTGGAAGGAGCGCACCTTCAATGCCTGGCCGCTGGTGCGCATCGAGGATGCCTCTGCCCAGGTCGCCGATGCCGTGGCGGTGGGCAGTCTCGTGCCGGTGTCCGCCAAGGTATTCCTGGGGGATCTTCCGGTGGAGGATGTGGCGGTGGAGGGGTATTTCGGCGTATTGGATTCAACCGGAAACATTCAGGGAGGGGAAACGGTCCCCTTGGAGAGTGTAACGCCGGCCGGCAACGGCCTCTACCTGTTCAGCGGCACCATTGAATGCCGCTTTTGCGGTCGGCACGGTTTCATGCTGCGGGTCATGCCCCGGCACAAGGTGCTGGGGAATGTGTACGAACCGGGGTATCTGCTCTGGGGATGACGGGCAGCCCCCTGCCCGTTTATTTGATTATTAACGTAACATAGGAACGACATGGACTATCTGGTCATACAGGTCGAATCACAACGTGTTCTTGCGGCCCGCTTCGGGGTTGGGGGCACGTCCCTCTCCTTTTCGGGGGCAGCCGAATTCGAAATAACCGAGGAACAGCCGCTCTCCGCTATCGCCGGCCGGATCGCAGCCGGTATCGACGGCGCGCCGCGCGTCGTGCTCTGCCTCTCCCCGACACTGTTCGCCCAGCGGGAGGTGGAGTTGCCGCTGGATAACCTGCGCAAGGTGCGGGAGGTGCTGCCGGGGCAAATGCAGGGCGAGATCGCCCTGCCGGTGGAAGAGGTCGTGTTCGATGCCCTCCCGCTCGAAAGCGGGCGCTACCTGGCCCTGTGGGCGCGCAAGGCCGATCTCGGCCACGCCATCGACACCTTCCGGGAGGCCGGCTGCGAACCGCAGGTGATCACATCCGCCCCCTTCGCCTGGAACTTCCTGCCGGAATGCCCCGCCGACGCCGCGGTGTGCGACGGCACCGCCCTGGCGATCATGAGTGGAGACCGGGTGACCTTCGCCCGCGCCCTTGACGCCGCCGAACCGCACCAAGGGATCACCGCCACCCTGGCGGCCCTGGAACTGGCGGAGGCACCGCTCCCTCCCCGGCTGGTCCTCTTCGGCGAACGAGCGGCCGAACTCGCAGCCAGCGGCGACCTTGCCCTGCCAACGGAGCGGCTGGAAATGCCCCATGCCCTGGCCCCCCTGTTTAAAACCGATCAGGCATTCCAACACCTGGCCGGGCTCCTGGCCGTGGCCCGGGCCTGCCAAGCCGGCGCGCTCCCCGACTTCCGCCGTTTGGAACTGGCCTGGACGGCCGGTGACGCCGCCCTGCGGAAAAAACTCATGGTAACCGCCTCCCTTTTGGCCGCGGCGGTTATCCTGCTGTTCGTCTCCCAGGGGCTCAAGTACCGGGCCGCGAAGGCCGATCTAACCTCCCTGGACAAATCCATAGCCGCCATCTACCGGGGGATCTTCCCCGGCCGCCCCAAGGCCGTGGATGAAGTGGCCGAGGTCAAGGGGGAGATCAGAAAGCTGGCCGGCCCAGCGGAGGGAAGCTCCTCCCTCGACGTATTCAAGAAACTGGCCGAAGCCAAGGGTACCACCATCAACGGCCTTTACGAGGCCGAGCTTGAGGGGGGGAACCTGCGAGTAAAGGGGGATGCCCGGTCGGCCCAGGCGGTCAACGAATTCAAGGCGGCCCTGGCGCCGTTCATGGCGACCGTGGAGTTGGGTGAGGTCAAAAGCCGCCCCGACGGCTCCGTGACCTTCACCCTGGTCGGCACGCTCAAGGAGGCCAGGAAATGATGAACCTGCTGGCAGAACTCCAAGACTTCTGGCGCGACCTGGACCGCCGCACCCGGCTCACGGCCGGATACTGCCTGATCGCCCTCCTGGCCGTCTTCCTTTTGTGGTCGGCCCTGGCCGGTCGCACTGCGGCCCTGGAACAGAAACGTCACGCGCGGGAGGCGGTGCTCAAAGAACTGCTGCCGCTCAGTGTTGCCTACCGCACGGCCAAGCAATCCTCCGACCAGCTAGCTGGGCGCATGGCATCGGTCCGTCCCGACGATTCCGTCGCCAAGGTCATCGACGAGATCGGCATCAAGGGCAAAGGGGTCAAGATCGCCCCGATCAAGGGGGAAGAGCGGGGCGGCATGCTGGAAGATGCCGCCGACGTGAGGATCGACGCTGTGACCGCCAATGAGGCCATCAACCTGATCTACCGCCTGGAAAAGGGGGGACGGCCGGTACTGGTGAAAAAGGCCAACCTGCGGGTTCGTTTCGACGACCCCTCCCGCCTCGACCTGGCCCTGATCGTCGCCCTGCTGAAACCGGCCCCCGGACAGCGCAAATGATACCACGGCAACGCCTGCTGCGGGTGGGCGGCCTGCTGGCGGCGGGTATAGCCCTCTTCCTGGCCTGCACCTACCTCTTCCTGCCCACGCAACGGGTGAACGAACTGATCGGCCGCCTGTTGGCCGATCAGGGACTTGCCCTGACTCCCGGAGCGCACAAAACCTTGCTCCCCGGCCTGGCGTGGCGCCAGCCGGTCCTCTCCTCCGACCAGGGGGCGCTGGCGCGCTTCGACCGGCTGGCCGTCCGGCTCCGGCTGCTGCCGCTGGCAACGGGGCACGCCGTGGTCGGCGTAACCGCGGCCCTGGGGGCGGGACACCTGGACCTGGGATACGGCATCAACGGCCCGGACGCCCTGGAACTCGCCGCCGACGGCATACAGTTGTCGGACATCCCGTTCTTCAAGACTGTCCTGGGCGCCACGGCCGGGGGAAGCCTCTGGAGCGAGGGGAGGCTTACCCGCAAATCGGGCAGGGTGTCCGGCGACCTAAAGTTGGAGGTGAAACAGCTGGCATTCACCGGGGTCAAACTGGGGGCCTTTCCGCTGCCCGACGCCGCGAATCTGCGTTGCCAGGGGATGGTACGGGTCACGAACGGCCGGGCGCGACTGGAGAGCTTCACCCTGCAGGGGGACGGCCTCTACATGCGGCTGTCGGGGGAACTCCCGGGTGGCGCCAATGCCGCGACGCTGCCGCTCAACCTGACCCTTGAGATCATGCCCAAGCCGGAGTTCATGGACAAACAGAAGCTGGTGTTCCTGCTTTTGGCCAAGTTCACGGCCTCGCCCGGCGTGTATAAGGTGCCGATCAGGGGAACCCTGCTCAAGCCGGTCATCATGTAAATATTAAGATAAAAGCAAAGCACTTCTGCCACAGAGACACGGAGACACAGAGAACGTCAAAGGCGGAACCTGCTTTACAAGGAAGACTGTCGCAAAAGCCTCACAAATCAACTTCCCCTACCCCGCAAGGGGGGAGGGGACTTTTCAAGTGCTTCCTGTTTATTGCTTTTCTCTGTGTCTCTGTGTCTCCGTGGCGGATGTTGATTTTGGTTTCAATCGGACGGTGAAAGCAATATGCGAATTGGACTGATGGGGGGCACCTTCAACCCGGTGCACCTTGCCCATCTTCACATAGCGGAGGAGGCGCGGGAGGCCTGTGCCCTCGACCGGGTGGTCTTTATTCCGACCGGTGACCCGCCCCACAAACCGTTGGCGGGGGAGGTGCCCTTTGCCCAGCGTAGCCGCATGGTCGCTCTGGCGATCAGCGACAATCCCTTTTTCGAACTATCGCTGGTCGAGGGTGAACGGGCCGGTAAATCCTATTCCATCGACACGATCCGTGTTTTCCGGGAGCGGTTTCCCCAGGATGAGCTCTCCTTTATCATCGGCAGCGATTCGTTCCTGGAGATCGGGCAGTGGTATCGTTTCCGGGAGATCTTCGCCTCCTGCAACCTGATCGTGGTGGAGCGGCCGGGCAAGCGCATCAGCGACCCGGTGGAAGCCCTTCCTGTTGCCATACGGGCAGAGTTCAGCTATACTTCCGGCGCACGCAGGCTGTACCATACTGCCGGCACCAGCGTCCAATTCCTTTCCGGCTACCCGCTGGATATTTCGTCCAGCGAAATCCGCGAGTTGGCAGCGGCGGGGCGTTCCATCGCCGATTTGGTGCCGCCGCAGGTGGCGGCCTACATTACAGAACAGGGGATCTACAACACATGCCGGTCACAAAAACGACAGTAGCAGAGAAACCGGTGCTTTCCTCCCAGGAGCGGGCATTGAAATGCGCCGAACTGGCCTATGACAAAAAGGCCTTCGACATCCGGGCCCTGGACATCTCGAAGGTCTCCTCCATCGCCGACTACCTGGTGATCATCTCCGGCAACTCGGACAAGCAGAACCAAGCCATTGCCGACGGCATCCGGACCGGCCTGAAGCAGTACGGCAAGATTCAGGATATCGAGGGGGAGAACGAGGGGAAGTGGATCGTCATGGATTACGGCGACGTGATCGTGCATATCTTCAGCGACCAGCTCCGTCATTACTACAAGCTGGACGAACTCTGGCACCTGGCACCGGAACTGGACCTGCCGGAGGAGATCAAAAGCGCCCGCAAGGAAGACGATTTTTGACAGGTTGTTGAAAAACAGCCATCTCGCCGTCGTCCTCGCAGGCCCTTTCGTGCGGCGTAGCGCTGCTACGCCTCCTCAGGGCCTGCTGCGGTTACGACGATCTGACTATTTTTGAACAACCTGAGTTTTCACAAGCCTGTTAATCTGACAAAACGGTACAAACGATGAAGCTCCGAGTCCTCTGGGTGGGAAAGAGCAAGGAAGAGTGGGTCAAGGAGGCGCTGGCCGACTATGCCGGGCGCATCCGCCGTTACTGCCCGCTGGAGTTGTGCGAGGTGCGGGACGAGAAGGGCGCCGAGGCCGAAGAGATGCGGCGGCGCGAGTGCGAGCGGCTGGAAAAGCAGATTCCGCCCGGAGCGACCCTGGTGCTGCTGGACGAGCGGGGCCGCCAGATGGCTTCCCCGGAACTGGCCGCCTTTATCGGGACACAGCGGGATGCCGGTATCGGTGAAGTGATTTTTGCCGTGGGGGGCGCCTACGGATTTTCCGAAGAATTCCGCAGCCGCGGGCGGCTGCTCTCCCTGTCGAAGATGACCTTTACGCACCAGATGGTGCGGGTGTTTTTGCTGGAGCAGCTCTACCGGGCGTTCAGCATACTGAATAACGAACCGTATCATCATTGACGAGTAAGAGGTTGTTGAAAAACAGCCATCTCGCCGCCATCCTCGAAAGCCCCTTCGTGCGGCGTAGCGCTGCTACGCCTCCTCAAGGCTTTCTCCGGGTGCGACGATCTGACTATTTTTGAACAACCCGAGTTTTTCAACAACCTGTTAAGCGAGACACCGTGGACGCTTCCCGAATTCGGGCATACCTGTATCTGGCGTTGTTTGTTCCAATCACCTTCCTCTTCGCCGCCAGCGCGCTTCTCGGCACCCTGCTGGACGGCAGCGGGAGGGTCTATGCCGTTCACGCCCGGCTCTGGGCGCGGCTGGCCCTTGCCATGGCCGGCGTCAGGGTGACGGTGAGCGGCAGCGAGCACCTCCCGGCCGGGCCGGTCATCTTCATGAGCAACCACCAGAGCAATTTCGACATCCTGGCGCTCCTGGCGGCCATGCCGCGCCAGATTTACTGGATCGCCAAGAAAGAGCTCTTCGATATCCCGGTCTTCGGCCCCTCCATGCGGCGCGGCGGCTACATTCCCCTGGACCGGGGCGACGGCCGCAAGGCGCTGAAGAGCATGGACAACGCCGCTGCGATCATCAGGGAGGGGAAGAGCGTGGTCATGTTCCCCGAAGGGACCCGCTCCCTGACCCGGGAACTGCTGCCGTTCAAGCGCGGCGGCTTCATCCTGGCGCGCAAGGCCGGCGTGCCGGTGGTCCCGGTCACGATCAACGGCAGCGGCAGGATCAACCCCGCAGGCCTGATCAGGCTTTCGAGCGGTGCAATCGACATCGTGCTGCACCCGCCGCTGGTGCTGCCGCCGGACATTTCAAAAAGTGAAGCCGAAACAGCGCTGATGGAGCGGACCCGTTCCACCATCGTTTCGGCCCTGGAGCATTGAATGGAAATCGGTTATCAGTATCTCGCGCTGGTCGTTGTCGGTCTCGCCGCCGTTATCTGGGGGTTGCCCGCGGCCCATCGCCTGCAAAAGCCGTACGATATCGCCGCCGCGCTGGCGGTCCTGGCCGGCGTCATCCTGACGGCGGTCGGCATCCTGTTGACCATAATCCCCTCATTTTTCAGGTGAATTAATGGACGAACGAATCAAAAAAACCGCCGTCAACGCCGCCGTCATCATCGTGCTCACCCTGCTGTTGTTCCTCGCCGGGACCTGGTGGCGGCTGGAGGCCCAGTTCCAGGCGGGCGAAGCGGCCTTCACCAAGGGCGATTTCACCGGGGCGCTGGCAGGATACGAGTCGGCCATCCATATGTATATACCCTCCCATCCGACCATTGAAAAGGCGGCCCAAAAACTCTGGTTCCTGGGAGAAATCGCGGAACGGCAGGGGGACGTCAACCGTGCCCTGATCGCCTACCGTGCCCTGCGGAGCGCCTTCTACGCCGATCGCTGGCTGGTGCAGCCCGGCACGGAGTGGATCGGGCGCTGCGATCAAAAAATCGCCATGCTGGTGCCGTTACAGCGGGAGCGGTAACTTCGCTCAAGATCCATTCTCGGTGCGCCCCGTAGCCAGAGGGTGTACCGAACCATCGGCCCGTTGCGGCAGAAAGAAACGTCTATGGATACTCCAATATCAAATAGCGCCCTTCAGATCATCCCCCTCGGGGGGCTGGGCGAGATCGGCCTGAACATGATGGCCTACCAGCACGGCGACGATATCATCATCGCCGACTGCGGCCTCATGTTTCCCGAGCCGGAGATGCTCGGCATCGACTACGTCATCCCCGACATCGCCTGGCTGCGGGAGCGCAGCGACCAGGTGCGCGCCATCTGCCTGACCCACGGTCACGAGGACCACATCGGCGCCCTCCCCTTCGTGCTGCAAGAGTTGAACGTGCCGGTGTACGGCACGGCCCTGACCCTCGGCTTCGTCAACGAAAAGCTCAAGGAGTACAAGCTGGACGGGGTGGTGGAACTGATCACGGTCAAGCCCCGGGACACGGTCGAACTGGGGTGCTTCCGGGTGGAATTCCTGCGGGTGGCCCATTCCGTCGTGGACGGTTGTGCCCTGGCCATCACGAGCCCGGAAGGCGTGGTGATCCACACCGGCGACTTCAAGATCGACCAGACCCCGGTGGACGGGCAGCTGACCGACCTGGCCCGGCTTTCCGCCTACGGCGACCAGGGGGTGCTGGCCCTGCTTTCCGATTCCACCAATGTGGAGCGGGAGGGGTACACCATTTCCGAGAAGTACGTGGGCGAGGCCTTTGCCGATATCTTTCCCAAGTGCCAGGGGCGTATCATCGTGGCGGCTTTTTCCAGCAACATCCACCGCGTGCAGCAGGTGGCCGACGTGGCCATCGCCTGCGGCCGCAAGGTCCTGCTGAACGGCCGCTCCATGATCGCCAACGTGCGCATCGCCCGCGAACTCGGCTACCTGAACATCCCCGACGACATGCTCCTTGACGTGCGCGAACTCCCCTATCTGCCGCCCGAGCAGGTCTGCATGGTCACCACCGGCAGCCAGGGCGAGCCCATGTCGGCCCTGACCCGCATCGCCCTGGACGACCACAAGCAGATCAAGCTGGAGCGGGGCGACACGGTCATCCTCTCCTCCCGTTTCATACCGGGCAACGAACGGACCATCTCGGAGTTGATCAATCATCTCTACCGCCGCGGGGCCGAGGTCTTCCACGAAAAGGTCTCCGAGGTCCACGTCTCGGGCCACGCCAGCCAGGAAGAGCTCAAGCTGATGATGAACGTCGTCCGGCCGCGTTTCTTCCTGCCGGTGCATGGCGAATACCGCCACCTGGTCAAGCATATTCAGCTCGCCCAGAAGGTCGGCATCCCCGAGGAACGCTGCATCCTGGCCGTCAACGGCGACGTGGTCTCCTTTTACGCCGATACGGCGGCGATCACCGAAAAGGTGGAGTCGGGGCGGGTCTTCGTGGACGGCAAGGGGGTCGGCGACGTGGGGAGCGTGGTGCTCAAGGATCGCAAACACCTCTCCGAGGACGGCATGGTCGTGGTGATCATCGGCCTCAACCAGTCCAGCGGCGTCCTGATCCATGGGCCGGATATCGTATCCCGTGGGTTCGTGTTCGAGGACGAGAGCCAGGAGTACCTGGAAACCGCCCGCGGCATCGTGGTCGATGCGCTGGACGAGTTGAACGACGAGATGCGCCGGGATTCGGAGGCGGTGAAGACCGCCGTGCGCCAGGCGTTGCGGCGCTTCTTCAAGAAGACCATCGAGCGGAGGCCGGTGATCCTGCCGGTGATCATGGAGATGTAGCGGGAACTGCCTTCACACATTCGCAACCAAAGTAAGGGCCTACAGAGTTGATCTGTAGGCCCTTTTTGTTATTGGTCCGAACAACATTTTTTGTATCAAAGTGATACAAACGGCGGTGCCTGAACAGGTTTTAGGCGCCGTTTTTCATTTGAAAACAGCTGGATAGGCGATTGCCTCGTTTGTGTTAAATTTTTTAACATGCTGAAATTGCGTTGAAATGTGTGTTTTGGTGGAGTAGAAGGGGTATTGGTAAAAATGGATGGGAAATTATTGACTCAATGACTACACCATGGGGGGAAAATGCTCACAAAGCTGGTGCTGGCACTCATCATCCTGTCGCTTGGGTTCTCGCTCGCCGGAGCCGAGATGTACAAATGGGTGGATGAAAACGGTGTGGTGACCTTCAAGGACACGCCTCCCCCCGCATCCAAGAAGCGCAGGAAGGTAAAGGTCTATAGCGACAGCGACTTCGCTCCCGCTCCCCTCACTCAACCACAACCCCAGCCCGCAAAGCACAACACCACGAAGAGCGCCTTGGCGCCGACACCGCCCGCACCCCCCAAGAAGGAGAACTTCTCCGGTACGGTGGAACTCTACGTCACGGACTGGTGCGGCTACTGCAAAAAGGCCCAGGCTTACCTGAAGGGCCGGGGCATACCCTACGTTGCCTATGACATCGAAAAGGACGGCACCGCCCATAAACGTTACAAGGAACTGGGTGGCCGAGGCGTGCCGCTGATCATCATCGGCTCGAACAAGATGAACGGTTTTTCCCAGGAGTCCCTGGAGTATTATCTGAACAACGGCAGGTAATGATCGGCGGCGAATTACGGGGCCAGTATATTAAATTGAGAGTTAAGTATGCTGTCCCCGGAATTCCCCGGATGAAATCAATTTTTGAAAATTTTTGGGAAATTTTAATACGATTGCTCGCGAGGAACGACCTTGAAAAAACAAGAACTAATTAATTTAGCGTGGGCAATAGTATTTATTTTAGCAGGAATACTTATGATTTCCCTCAATGAGGGCGGTGGTGCATATAGTTACAAACAGCATATGCATGTACTATATCCTTCATCGTCAATAAAAGAAATATTTGGAACTTCTTGTATTTTGTTGGGAATATTCTTTTGTTTTTTAATTTATCGAGGGCATCAAAACCAAAAAGGGGCAAATAAGGTGACAGGCACCAAATTATGATATATGAGGATAGATGCCAAGAGCAGCCAGAGCGATAGCCGATACCTGCTTTTTCATCACCTCATCAAAAGAGTAATTGGTGTCTGTCACCTTTTGCCCTCCCGCCGGTGCGCCCCCGCGCCGTTGAATCAAGTAAAAAAGGAAAATGTATGTTCGTCATTTTCATGGTGTCCGCTGTCATATGGAACATTTCACTTATCCTGATTGGGGCGAGGCTTGATACGTGCCACAAAGAAGTAATTGGTGAACTGGGAATAGACGGAAGGTTGTTCTGCGGGTTCTCGATAAAACAATTCGTGAGATTGAATAAATTTATTTGCAAACGAGAATACACCCAGTTGAAAGACAGGACATTGACGGTCTTCATTGGAGTCTATGTCCTTACTTTTCTGATCGGAATATTGACTTGGCTTAGTTTCGCATTCAACTTGATTAGAACATGAAGATTCAACCGCGCAGCGGCAGTTGGTCGCTTCGCGCCGCTGCGCCACGCTACCGTTGGGCGATGAAGGAAATAAATTATGCTTCGATTGAGCATTTTTTTAAAAAGTCAGCGAAGAGAAATTGAAAAGCTGAAAAGCACAGAAATTGTTTGTTTAAGCGGTTTTGGCCAGCGGCTAATCGTGTTTTGGTCAGGCAAAGGACTCCAAGAAGAGATTGATTCAGGAAAATACCCAACCATTCAGAATTTCGATAGCTACCACACTGCTGACATTGCATTTCTTTACAGAGGAAAAAAGCAAGGCAGATTCTTGAACAGAACGAAAGAAAACTTATTGGAACTCGGAAAGGCTTGGAGAGAACGCCTTAACATAGAATTTCCCGGCGTTGAAGTGACTATCGTTGTTCATTTTGACCAAGGACTCTGGTTTCTGGACACCTATAATCACAAGATTGACATTCCAGACGGTATTTACCTGTAAATAGAAGGGAAGCGCCCAACCACTCGGCGGCAGTAGAACCTCGCCGCCGCTGCGCCTCACCACCGTTACAACGACAGTTCCTCTACCCATTGCCCAGATTGGTCCGCGCTGGGGAGCCAGTACGGATGCGAACGAGAGACCCCCCCCCTTGACACCCCGTCACCACCCGCGCTAAACTCAACTGTGTAAAATATTTACTCAAGTCGGGCCGCCGACCAGCACAGGATGCGCCGCTCCGCAGAGCGCATTCCACCCCGTCTCAGGAGTGCATATGCCCATCGATACAAGACTGGACGCCCTGCGCGTCAAGATCGCCACCTACGGCAAGGAGAACCAGGGGGAACTGCTGTACGCCCTCTCCGAGGGGGCCCGCCTGCTGTCGGGGAGCGAGCGGGTGCGGATCTACCTGGAAGACCTGACGCGGGGGGCGCTCTCCTGCGTCTATGCCACCGGCGACCAGGCGGCGACCATCCGGGATGTGCATTTCCCGATCATCTCCACCGAAACCGTGGTCTCCAGCGTCTTCGTCAGCCAGTATCCCGTGGATTTCAGGAGCGCCGTTGCCCCGCCCCTCTCGGCCGACCGCCTCTTTGCCGAGACCTTCGCCTTCCGCGCCGCCTGGATCATGCCGGTGGTGAGCCTGGGCAAATCCATCGGCGTGCTCTGCGTCGACAGCGAGACCGGCGGGGAGATCCTGAATGCCCAGGACAAGTCCCTCCTGGCCGATTTTGCCGGTTTCGCGGCCGACCGGCTGGATCAGGCCCGTATCTACCACCAGCAGGTGCAGTTGGCCCGCCGCCTGGAGGAGTTCAAGGCCCGTGAGGCGGCGGGCATGATGGTGCAGTCGGCGGTGCGGCTGATCGAGAAGCTCTCCCTGGCGTCGGTGCTCGTGCCGGGGCAGCAGCCGGGAGCAACGGTGGGCGAACTGGAGATCCTGGCCAGCTATTCGGAGGACGCCCAACTCAAGGCGCTCTACGACCAGCAGGGCGCCATCGATCTGCACAAAGGCAAGTCACTGATCTCCCTGTATGTGAACGATCAGGCGGTGATCGACGACGAGCGTCTGCTCAAGCCGATCTTCATCGCCGACCTGACCCAGCACCGGCTGCAAAAGCGGGAGCTGACCGAGTCCATGGCCCTGCGTTCGCTGTACGTGGTGCCGCGCTTCGAGCCCAAGAGCCGCCGCATCATCTGCCTGGTCAACTACTTTTCCCACGACCTGTACCGTTTCAGCGATTTCGAGATGGGGCTGTTGCAGACCCACGCCGAGATGGTGGAACGGGTCATCAGCGAGGTGGGGGGCGAGCATCTGGAGATCCGGGTCCTGTCCGAGATCACCGACCTGTTGAACGAGAGCACCGAGAGCCTCCAGCCGTTTTTGACCAAGGTGCTCTCCAAGGCCACCGAGCTGATCGGCGCGGATACCGGCAGCATCGCCGTGGTCAGCGAGCGGGACGGGGTCAAGTGGCTGGTGGTGGAGGACGAGGCCGGGAACATCATCGGCGCCAAGAACAAGGAATGGCTCAAGAGGTATATCCCGCCGTTTCTGATCGGCGGCCCGGAGCTGCCGTCCGAGGAGCGCAGCCTCACCGGCTACGTGGCCTTCACCAAGCAGCCCAAGATCATAGCAAAGGTCGAGGAGGAACAGCAGGCCGGCGGCTTCCACCGTTCCATGAGCGATCTCCTGAAGAGCGAGATCGCCGTGCCGGTCATCTGCGACGACGAGGTGATCGCGGTGATCTGCCTCAATTCCCTGTACTACGACCATTTTCGCGAAGAACACCGCCGCATCCTGCAAATCATCGGCTCCCTGACCGCCCGGCACATCTCGGACCTGCAACGCATCGAACGCCTCCAGGGGGAGGTAAACCGGCTGACCAGCGACGTGGCGTACAAGGACCCGCACGTCTCCTCCTACCGCCTGGGCAACATGATTGGCAACAGCTCCGCGTCCCAGGCCGTGGTGGAGTTCATCAGCACCGTCTCGCCGCCGCTCTTCAACCGGATCGTCTTTTGGAACCGCAACATCCTCCAGGAGGCCACCATCGGGCTCCCGTCGATCCTGGTGACCGGCCCCACCGGTTCGGGCAAGGAGTTCTTCTTCAACAACCTCTACAACAACCTGAACGGCCTCTACCGCCAGCAGATCAATCCGGGGGGCGAGTTGCCGGTCAAGAAGACCAACATCGCCGCCTATGCCGGCGACCTGACCTATTCCGAGCTGTTCGGCCACAAGAAGGGGGCCTTTACCGGCGCCTACACCGACCGGCGCGGCATCCTGGAGGAGACCATCGGCGGCATCGTCTTTTTGGACGAGATCGGCGACGCCGACCCCAAGACCCAGGTGCAGTTGCTCCGCTTTCTGGACAACGGCGGCTTCGTGCGCCTGGGGGAGAACACGGAACGCTACAGCCGGGTGCTCGTGGTGGCCGCCACCAACAAGAACCTGCAGGAGGAGATCGCCGCCGGTCGCTTCCGCGAGGACCTGTACCACCGCCTGGCCGAGCTCTCCATCCGCCTCCCTTCCCTCAACGAGCGGCGCGAGGATATCCCCGACCTGTCGGTGCACTTTCTGGGCAAGCTGTACCGCACCTACCGGGGCGAAAGCGAACCCTCGGACAAGCCCCCCGTCCTCACCAAGGGGGCCAAGGAAATCCTCACACGGCACACCTACAAGGGAAACATCCGCGAACTGCGCAGCATCCTGCTCAGGACGCTCTTTTTCCGGCGCACGAACGTCATCTCCGGCGACGCCATCGCCCAGGCCATTGCCGGCATGGGGGAGGGGGAGCACAGCGCCCGGCCGCTCCCGCCGGCCCGCGATCTGGACGAGCGGCTGGCGGACGACATCCTGGAACGGATCGCCGCAGGGGGCGATTTCTGGGGCGAGGTCTACGAGCCGTTTACCCGCAGCGACATCCCGCGGGAGACGGTGCGGCTGGTGATCGAGAAGGCGCGCGCCACGGCGGGCAAGACCCTGCCGGCCGTGGCGCGCCACCTCAAGGCGGTGGGTGGGGGGGCAGCGGAGGAGGAGCGGCTGCGGCTGTACAAGTTCAAGAATTTTCTCTACAAGACGGTGAAGCTCGGCTGAGGAGAAATCTTCGGAATGGAACGAACGAAGGCCGGGCGCAACTGCTGCCCGGCCTTCGCTGTTATGGGTGATGTATTACGCCGTTACCACGTCTGAACGCCCGGTCCGCTGTGGCATCCGCTGACGGCCAGGCTGCCGTGGGTGCAGGTGGCGCCGGTGCCGCGCGGCGTCTTCGGCACGATGCCGGCGGCGGTATTGACCACATTCGTCTGGCTGGTGCCGCTGGTCATGGTCTTGTTGGGGCCGTGGTTCACCCCGGCGCCGGAACCGGCGGCAACGGTGCCCGCGGCGATGGTGCCGGTGAACCTGCCGGTGGTGTCCACATTGGGGTGGCAGTAGCCGCAGCTCGACCCCTGATGGCTCGGATGGCGGGCATTCGTGTTGGTGCCGCGGATGTTGGGCCAGGTGGTGCCGGTCGGGGCGGCCAGCGTGCCGGTGCCGCCGGTACCGTGGCACGATTTGCAGTTGCCCAGGCCGTTGCCGGTGCCCAGTGGATCGGCCAGGGTGTGGCACGACATGCAGTCCGGCGGTACGCCTGTGGCGGCCGGATAGGGGGAGGCGGCCGTGCCGGTGCTGTGGCAGCCGCCGTTGGTCGCCAGACAGGAGGCCGCCGCAACGGCGTTATGGGTCAGGTAGGGGACGGTGTGGGCTCCAGTGGCATCGATGACGCCGTTGATGTGCTTGGTGGCGTCGGTGAAACCGGTGCCGCTGCTGTTGACGTGGGGATGACAGTTGATGCACTGGGCCGGCGTAATACCGGCAGCATGGGAACTAGGCGGATAGCCGTGGCATTTGATGCAATCGCTGGCTGCGCTTCCGGTCAGGAAGGGTGTGGTCCACGACGGCGAGAGGATGGCGGACGCCGGTTTGTCCAGGGTATTGCCGTGACAGTAGGTGGCGGCGCAGGTCTGGGTCGCGGCCGTGTAGGTCGGCGCCAGGCCGCCGGTGAAGGCCAGGCTGCCGAAGACGACCGGGTTGGCCTGGACCGAACTGGTGCGCGCCCGGGCCCGGTTGAGATGGTCGAGGGTCCCCAGCCCCAGGCCGTTATGACACTGGTCGCAGACGGCGGTCTGGGTAGTGTTTTCGGTGACGTTCAGAACGGCATGGGAGGCATGCACCCCGGCGATGTTGGGATAGCTCGTCCCGGCCGGCGGTTTGGCATGGCAGGAGGTGCAGCCGGTGGATGTGACCGTCGGGCTGGTCAGGTGGCAGTTCTGGCATCCCGGCGGTTTCGAACCGGCGGCATTCGCGGCCACTTGGTGGCAGCCCAGGCAATAGGTAAAGTTGCTGCGGGCCGTGGCGTTGTGGTTGGGATAGGGTACGCTGTGGGGCGCTACGCCGGGTCCGTTGGCGTGACAGGTTCCGGTTTGGGTGAGACTGTTGGTGAAGGTCGTGCTGAAACAACTAGGCGCTGCGGCGAGCGGTGCGGTGCGTCCCTGGGTGACGTCATGGCACAACGAACAGGCATTAGCGATGTTGCCGGCCGTGCGGTGGGAGTAGATAACCGTTTCTCCCGGATTGGTGGTGCTCCCCTGCCAGGCCGTCGGGTGGGCCTTGGCAAAGGTATGGCAACTGGAGCAGGCAATGGTCGTGACGCCGCCGGCCAGGGCCAGGCCATCGAACGAGGTCGTCCCTTTGGCGCCATGACAGGTTTGGCAGACGGTCAGGTTCTGCTTGGCCAGGCTCCCGTGGACCGACGGGTCCACCGCAGGCGGGGCAAAGGGTATCTGGTGAAAGTGGCAGAGGGTGTTGTTGTAGCAGCTGGCGGTCCCGCTGGCCGGGTTGGGGGGAACGACGGTGGAATTGGCGCCGGCCGTGTGGCAGGCCGCGCAGATGGCCGCATTCCCCGGATCGGTGGTGGTGTGGGTCGATGCCCCGGCCACCGTGGACGACCAGGGCTTGGCCGGGTGGGGCGACGATACGAACAGGCCGTGGCAGCCGAGGGTATTGGTGCAGGACGGTTCCGCACCGTTGTTGAAGGTGGTGCCGTGGCAGGGCTGGCACGAGGAAAATCCGGTGGTCGCGCCGGGGGCCGCCTTGGCCGCGGCGCCATGCTGGGCAGCGGCGCTCCAGCCCGCCGGGTGCCCTTCCGTGCCGTGGCAGAGGGTATTGTTGAAGCAGCCGGTGATGCCGACGGCGTCGCCGGCCCGCGGCACACGGGTGGAATTGGCGCCGTTCGTGTGGCATACGGCGCATTGTCCGGCATTGCTGGTGTCGGTGGTGGTGTGGGTCACCCCGCCGGTGGTGGACCGCCACGGTCTGGCCGGGTGGGGGGCAGCTACGTTGGCCCCGTGGCAGCCTGTGGTCTTCAGGCAGGTCTGCTGGGCGGTGCCGCCGTTATAGTCCGTTCCGTGGCACGCCACGCAACTGGCGAAGGAACTGACCGGACTGTACTGGCCGTTGACGGTGATGCCGCCTGCCGCGGCCTTGGCCGCCGCACCGTGGAAGCCGGCAGAGGTCCAACTGGCAAAGGCATGCCCCTCGACGCCGTGGCAGAGGGTGTTGTTGAAACAGTTGGGCGCGGTCCCCGCCGGTGGGGTGGCGGAGGGCTTACGGGATGAATTGGCGCCGGCCGTGTGGCAGACTGCGCAGGCCGCAGCGTTGGACGGGTCGGCAGAGGTGTGGGTGCGGCCGCCGATGCGCGACAGCCAGGGTTTGGGCGAATGGGCCGCCATGATCCCGGTACCGTGGCAACCGGCGGTATTCAGACAGGATTTCTTGGCGATGCCGCCGGAGAAGTCGGCACCATGGCACACCTGGCAGCGGGCCAGGCCGTTCATGCCGCTCAAGGCCGCCTTGGCTGCGGCCCCGTGGACGTCGGGCGCGGCCCATCCGGCCGGATGCCCCGACGGTCCGTTGGCATGGCAGCTCATGCCGCTGCGCGAGGCGGTGAAGCAACTCACGCCGCTGATGCCCCCCTTCAGGTCCTTGCCGTGACATTCATAGCAGGAGCTGGGCACGCTGAGAAAGGCCGTCGGATGGCTTCCGCCGGTGTTGGCGACCGCCCACCCGGCGGGATGCTTGCCGGTGCGCGGATCGATGTTGGATGCCTTGTCGTTGCCCTTGGAACAGGCGAAGAGCGTCACGGCAACGAGTGCAAACAGGGCCGGCTTAAACAGGCATTTCATAGATTGAACCTCCGTCAGCGGTGGCAGGCCACGCAGCGTTCGTTGTTGGCCCGTCCGTGGCAGCGGTAGCAACTGGCCGGGTCGAGCTTGCCTTCGATCTTGTGGAGTGTCAGGAAATCGCCGCGGTGGGGCATCTCCCGGTCGGGCCGATAGCCGAATTTGTAGGAGGGCTTCATCTCCACCTTGTTGGTGTGGCAATCGTTGCAGAAGGAACTCTTATGGCAGACGGCGCAGAGGCGGTCGTCCGAAGCGGCGTAAAAACGGTGGTTCTTGACGAAGGCCGGGGTATGGCTGAAGGCGGTGAGGGCCTTCAGGGTCCCCCTAGCCTGGTCGTCATGACACTCCGAACAGTCCGTCTGTTGCCCCACGGCCAACGCCTCGGGGTGCGATGCGGGCAGGCTGGGGAGTTCCTGCATCTGGGCGCAGGCCGCCAGGAGCGTGATCAGTCCGGCCAGGAACGCCGCGGGAAGCATCCGGTGCGCGATTCTCATTTTTTCCCCCTCTTGCTGTCAAAGGTCGTAGTGTAGGTCAGGCGGACGAGCCCCTTGATTTCTTCGGTAAACTGGGGATTGCGGCCGTAGCTCACATCACCGGAAAGGGCCAGGGCCGGTGTGATGTGATACCCCAGGGAGGCGGTCCCCTCCCAGGCGCTCTTCTCGTTGTAGACCTTGTCCTTGAAGATGTAATCGATGCCGTCCAGGGCGGCGAAGTACGTCGCGGAGTCATGCAGGGCAAAGGCGTGCAGTTCGTGATAGGAGGCGCTGGGGGTGGTGCCGATGGCAAAGCCGGAGCCGGCGCGGAGATAGTGGTAGCCGATCCCGGTTCGGACGGTGTTGTTCAGGAAGCCGAAGCGGCCGTTTATGCCGTAGCGGTCGGCATTGCCCAGTTCGCGGGTATAATGCTTGTAATCGGCGGCCAACTCCACATTTTTGGCAATGTCATAGGAGGCGCTCCCCCCCAGGGAGCGGGATTTGTCGGCGGGGTTGAGTGCGGCGCCGGAGAACATGGCCCATGAGTTGAGGTAGCCCCGGTCCCGGTACTCGTTGAATTCCCCGGTGACGACCAGATTGCGGAGAGGCTTCAGGTTGAGCAGATAGCTGTGCTCGGCCAGGGTCCTGGTCTCGGTGTTATAGCTGCTGTGCCCCATGATCTCCACCATGCGGTGGGGAGTCAGCCAGATGTCGCCCCCCAGCAGGCGGTGGGTGGCATTGGCGTAATTGATCAGCTTGGGGGCGTTGTCCTCGTAGACGGCTGAAGCCCCCAGCTCCAGGAACCCTTTGTAGCGATAGGTGGCCCGGCCGCCGATGATCGAATCCCCCTTGCCGTCGCTCTTCTCCCCGTACAGGTGCTTGGTATGTACGGTGGCCCCGCCGAAGGCCGACAGGCCGAAGCCCAGGGGTAGGTCGGTGCGGGCGCTGATGCCGTCCACCTGCTCATTGGCGATCCCCTCGTGCACGAAGAGGCGACCGAGGCGGACTGTGGCATTGGCCTCCTTGAAGCGGTACTGGAGATACCCGTAGGTGAAGCTCCCATCGACCTTGTCGTTGTTGTAGCTCTTGTCGGCCAGGTCGGCGCGCCCCCAGCCGGAAAAATGCAGGGAGAGGTTGCCGTCGGCCAGCTTTTCCACATCCAGGCCCAGGAACTGGGTGGCAGGCATGAAGTCCTGTTTGGACGCCCCCGAAATGTCGCGCTGTTCAAACCGGAAGATGGTGGTGGAATCGACGGCGGTTTCGGCCGCAGAAGCGGTAGCGGGGAGGGCCAGGAGGGAAACGGCAGATAGCAGGCGGCAAAGGGCTTTTTTCATGGAGATGCTCCCATGCTGGAGATAAGAACGCCGTTAAATTAATAGGTTAAATCTATACCATACATTTTTGAAATAGCAAATAAAAAGGATATTTACAATCTTATTTGTCTGATATAGGGCGAGGAAAAAGCCGGACTTTATGGTCCGGCTTTTTGTGGAAGGAAGGGAGGGGAGGCTGGATCAGACGGTTTCCTTGAGGCGCTTCTGTTTCATATTCAGCCTGTTGAGCGCATGAACGTAGGCCTTGGCCGAGGCCTCGATGATATCGGTGGAGGAACCCTTACCCACCACGATATTGTTCCCCTCGGCCACGCGGACGGTGACCTCGCCCTGGGCGTCGGTGCCGCTGGTGATGGCGCCCACGTTGTATTGCACCAGCTTGGCCTTGGTCTTGGTCAGTTTCTTGATGGCCTTGAGGGTGGCATCGACCGGGCCGTCGCCCAGTTCGGCGGTGCGCACCGGCTCGCCGTCGATCTCCAGCTGCACCGTGGCGGTGGCCACGGCAAAGGAACCGCAGGTGACGGTGATGTGCCCCAGCCGGTACTTCACGACCTCGCGGGACTCTTCCATCACGATGGCGTCCAGGTCTTCGTCGAAGACCTCCTTCTTCAGGTCCGCCAAGGCCTTGAAGCGTTCAAAGGCCCGGTTGAGCTTGTCGTCGTCCAGCTCGTGGCCCAACTGCTCCAGGCGTTGCTTGAAGGCGTGGCGGCCGGAGTGTTTGCCCAGCACCAGGGCGCTGGCGGAAAGCCCAACCGATTCCGGCGTCATGATCTCGTAGGTGGACTTGTCCATCATCATGCCGTGCTGGTGGATGCCCGCCTCGTGGGCAAAGGCGTTGGCCCCCACGATCGCCTTGTTGGGCTGGACCCCGATGCCGGTGATGTTGGTGAGGAGCCGGCTGGCCGGGGTGAGCTGTTCGGTCGCCACGTTGGTGGTAAAGGGGAGGATGTCGTGACGCGTGCGCAGCGCCATGATGAATTCCTCCAGGGAACAGTTGCCGGCCCGTTCGCCGATGCCGTTGATGGTGCATTCCACCTGGCGGGCGCCCGCCTGCACGGCGGCGATGGAGTTGGCCACGGACAGCCCCAGGTCGTTGTGGCAGTGGACCGAGATGATGGCGCGGTCGATGTTCCGCACATGCTCCTTCAGGTAGGTGATGATGTTGAAGTACTCGAAGGGAATGGTGTAGCCGACCGTATCCGGGATGTTGACCGTGGTGGCGCCGGCGTCGATGACCGCCTCCACCACCTCGGCCAGAAACGGCAGCCGCGTCCGGGTGGCGTCCTCGCAGGAAAACTCCACGTTGGGGGTATAGGAAGCGGCCCGCTTGACCGCCTTGATGGCCGCCGCCAGCACCTTGGCCGGCTCCATCTTCAGCTTGTACTGCATGTGGATGTCGGAGGTGGCGATAAAGGTGTGGATGCGCCCCTTGTCCCCGGCAAACTTCAGCGCCTCCCAGGCGCGGTCGATATCCTTGTCGCCGGCGCGGCACAGACCGGCGATCTGGGGTCCCTTGATCTGCTGGGCCACCAGCTTGACCGCCTCGAAATCGCCTTCGGAAGCAATGGGGAAGCCGGCCTCGATCACGTCCACGTTCATCTTCTGGAGCTGTTTTGCCACCCGCAGTTTTTCTTCGATATTCATGCTGTTGCCGGGGGCCTGTTCGCCGTCCCGCAGCGTGGTGTCAAAAACCCTGATGAGTTGCCGGTCGTCCTGCTTCTGTTTTTTCGTCGGTGCCTTTGCCATGTCTCGCTACGCTCCTTTCCTGGTTGTACACGAACGCCGTTCGTTCGTCGAAAGCCCTGGGGCAAGTATATCCCGTTTTCGGCCTTTCGCTCTGCCGGGGGTAGAATTCCGGCGTCGTGGTATGGTGATCAAAAATAAAAAAAGCCTCCGCCCCAAACAGGGGCGAAGGCTTTATAAGCACATTCGCGGTACCACCCTTTTCACCCGACACGATGATCTGTATCAGGCCTCGATTCACCCTTCACGCGGGAGGACGGCTTCGGCTAGCCAGAGGTTCACCGAAACGGCTCTGAGGCGAGTTCATCGATCACGCTTACCGGTTCGCACCAACCACCGGCTCTCTGGGAAGCCTGAAACGACTACTACTCCTCTTCGTTGCCTTTTGAATATGGGCCATCATAAGAGCAACAAAATGGCAAAGTCAAGATGTTTTATTTTTGGCGGGGTGGATTTGATAATGCCAAACAAAATGTTTAAGACTGGTGGGTTGGCACTACCTCAATCTGCCGCAGCGGGGTGACAACCCCGAAGACGGCACATGCATGTCCCGATTTCAGCCCATGAAAAGGTGCAAGCGTTGAGCGCTTGATGGTGAAAAAGCAATTTGCTATCATAAAGCATGGAGGTTACTGCCATGCGTAAATTAATCTCTGGAATGAAAATTACAGTTGATGGGAAGTTCGAGGGGCCTCAGGGCTATGCGGAGTGGGTAGAGGCGTGGTCGGATGACTACGGCGTGATGCCTGAGGTAGATGCGTGCTTGCTGGGGGGAGGTATGTACCCCGGCTACGAGCAGTATTGGACCGGGATACAGAATGAGCCGGACAAGCCCGCATGGATCACCGGCAACCCGCCGACACCTGCTGAGCTTGAATGGGCACGCTTCATTGCACAGACCCCGCATTATGTACTATCGCGCACCCTGACTTCGGCGCTCTGGCCAAACACGAGCTTCATCCGGGGACTGGAGGAAATCGCTGCCCTCAAGCAACAGTCCGGCAAGGCAATTTATCTCATTGGGGGTGCTCGAACAACGGCGAGCCTTATCGATGCCGGACTCGTGGATGAACTCCGGCTTATTATGTATCCGCTGATCGCCGGTGAGGGGAAGGGGCTCTTTGCGACAACGGAACGTTGTCGTGGGCTTGAACTTCGGAAGGTTCAGCAACTTCAAGGTGGGCGCGTGAGCCTGATCTACGGAATCGACTAACCGAAGAGGCCAGATTCAGCCGCTGCGTCGGGAATTCCCCGGAATTGCTTCGGCTTGCACAGCAAAGCCCCTCTGAATCGGAGGGGCTTTGTTTGTTTGGAGAATCCGGTTGTGTGGTGAAGGGGTTGGGGAAGCCAGAGGAAAGGCGGGTCAGGTGGTGCCGGTAGCCTGGCTGGTTTTCGGGAGAGGAGATGGTCGGGAATGTTTTTAAATGTCGAACCCGACCCCAGGCGGTCCCCCTGGACCGTGACGCCTGGAAACACTCCCCGCAAAGCGTTCACTCCTCCCCACCTCCGCTTCCGGTACACTTCGTTTGACAACAACCCTCCCAATGATATCTAATATAAATAAACCCGAATAACAACGGAGAAAGCCAATGAAAAGTTTATCCAGCAGGGCGATTATTACTTTTTTTGCGGCGTTCCTTCTCACGGCATGCGTAGTAGCCCCCGGACCGCCGCGCACCGGCGTGGAAGTAGAAATTGCGCCCCCGTTGCCGGCGATTATTGAATTGGGTGTAGACCCGTATTACTACAGTAACGGCTATTACTATTACTATAACCGTGATCGCTGGCAGTACTCGAGGTCAAGAGGCGGGGGGTGGAGGGATCTGCCGAGGACGCACTGGCCGAGAGAGATCAGACACCGGGAGAGGGAGTAACAGAGCGCCTGCTCCATCCGCCTCCTGACCTACTGTTGACTTCTGGCCAAAGACGCCATTTTTGTGGTGCCCACTATGCAAGTGCCCGTATTGTTGGCATTGATAGCTTCCCTGGGATTCATAGCCGGATGCACACCCCTGCCCAAAACGTCCGACGTCATGGATAAGGTCAAATCCGACGGCAAACCCCCGCGAATAGTTCCCATTCATGGCGTGTTGTCCCCAAAACAGAGCAGCGCCATCATGGAGCGCCTGAAATCCGTGTCCGGTCCGACGGAGGTACTGGAGCGCCAGGTCGCAGTAAACGAAGAGGTGAGCGGCAGCCACCTCATCAAGGGGAACAGGGTGCGGCTCCTGGTTGACGGGCCTGCCACGTTCGCCGCCATGTTCAAGGCAATAGGGAGCGCCCGGCATACGGTAAACATGGAAACGTTCATGTTTGAGGATGACGAAGCGGGGCGCAAGCTGGCGGACCTGTTCATCCGGAAGCGGGCGGAAGGGGTCCGGGTAAACCTCATCTACGACAGCGTAGGCAGCGTGGAAACTCCCGCTTCATTCTTCCAGCGGTTGCGCGACAAAGGGGTCAACGTTGTCGAATTCAACCCCATAAATCCGCTGAAGGCATCCAAGAAATATCGGCTGACCTTGCGGGATCACCGCAAGATCCTGGTGGTGGACGGCACGACCGCCATAACCGGCGGCGTCAATATCAGCCAGGTCTATTCGAGCAAGTTTTTCGGGGAAGAAGAGAAAACGCCAAAAATACCCTGGCGCGATACGGACATTTTGATCGAAGGTCCGGCCGTTGCCGAATTCCAGAAGATTTTTCTCCATGCCTGGGCAGCGCAGAAGGGGCCGGCCCTGAATGAAAAAGAGTACTTCCCGGAACAGAAGGAACACGGCGCCAACCTGGTGCAGGTCATAAAGAGCAGGCCCGGCGAAGCAGGCAGAACCACCTACGTCATGTATGTGTCCGCAGTCGCTTTTGCCGAGAAATCGGTTCATCTGACGACCCCGTATTTCGTACCCGAGGGGCAGATGATAAAAACTCTCCGCGATGCCGCGAAAAGCGGCGTGGACGTCAAGATCATCCTGCCGAAAAAAAGCGATCAGAACTTGGCCCTCTATGCCGGAAGGTATTATTACGACGAACTGCTGGAGTCCGGCGTCAAACTTTATGAACGGCGCAACGCCATCCTGCACGCAAAGACCGCGGTTATAGACGGCGTCTGGGCAACCGTCGGGTCTACCAACCTGGACTTTTTGAGCTTTGCGAAAAACTTCGAGATAAATACGGTCATTCTCAGTGGCGATTTCGCCACGGAAATGGAGAACATGTTCGCCAGGGATCTCGCCGAATCCGACCGGATCAAAGAGGAGGAATGGGAGAAAAGGCCATGGGCCTCAAGGATGCGGGAGTGGTTTTCACATCTCTTCTCTCATATGCTGTAGGTGGCGGTCTTGTCCGCTAGCGCTGGGATTGCAGGGTAAAAGAGGAGGGGGAAAAGGGTGGAGTTATTAATGGTTCAGGGGGATTCCCTGTTTTGCTGAGAATGTGGGCCTGGCCCTGACAGTCGAACCTGACCCCGAGCGCCCCCACTATATTATTTCAAATCGGCAAGAGGGTCCTCCCCTGTCTGCCAACTCGCAAGGTATTTCTCGAAAAGGTGGAAGTCCTCACCCTTGTGTTCCGTGAGGGTGACATACATATTCGTAACCGGGATATTGAACGACCTATTGATGAGTTCCATGAATCCCAGGGTAAGGGCCCTGCGTTTCTCCATGGTCCGCCCTTCGCGGATATCCGCATTCACCACGGCAACGCCCTTTTCAGGCTCCTTGACCCGCCCGATGGACAGATTGTAGGTGCCGAATTCACGGATGGAAATGCTGATATGGTCGGTTCCCGTATCCATGACCTGCGAGAAAAGCGTGCGGACCTGCTCGGCGAAAGCAGCTTTTTGAGCGTCCGTCAGACTCCTGTTAAATTCGAATTGTAAATGTGGCATACGACCTCCATAAAATCAGTGAGTGGGTGTCAGGCCCACACAGTATTCAGATCCGGACGATTCACGGCATAAGAAAATCTACTGCGCGTCAGAGAATAGTCAAGTTGCCTTGTTCGTGTCTTCCGTGCTTTTCGTGGACCAACAAGGTTTTAAGGCTGGCTACCACCCCCGGCCCCTCCTGAACCAGGAGGGGAGAAAAGCGTCGCCCAAAGCTTCCCCCTCCTAGTTTAGGAGGGGGGCAGGGGGTGGTAGATCTAAACAAAAACGCCCTGCCGGGTTCATCCTTCCCGGCAGGGCGTCATTACGAATGCATGGGTGGTTCACTCCCCCAGGTAGGCTTTCCTCACTTCGGGGTTGCGTGCCAGCTCCCCGGCGTCGCCGGACAGGACCACTTCGCCGGTTTCCAGCACATAGGCGCGGTGGGCGATGGACAGGGCCATGGAGGCGTTCTGCTCCACCAGCATGATGGTGGTGCCGGATTTGTTGATCTCCACCACGATCTCGAAGATCTTCTCCACCAGCATGGGGGCCAGCCCCATGGAGGGCTCGTCCAGGAGCAGCAGGCGCGGGTTGGACATGAGCGCCCGGCCCATGGCCAGCATCTGCTGTTCGCCGCCGGAGAGGGTGCGGGCCGGTTGCTTGCGGCGCTCGGCCAAGCGCGGAAACAGGGTGAAGGCCCGCTCGATCCCCTGGGCCACCTCCTGCTTGCTGGAGAGGATGAAACCGCCCATCTCCAGGTTTTCCTGCACGCTCATGCGGGCGAAGACCCGGCGTCCCTCGGGGACCTGGCAAATCCCCTTGCGCACAATCAGGTGCGGGGCCATGCGGGTGATCTCCGTGCCTTCAAAGGCGATGACGCCGCCCATGGAGGGGACGATGCCGGAGATGGTGTTGAGTATGGTGGTCTTGCCGGCGCCGTTGGCGCCGATGAGGGCGACGATCTCCCCCTGTTCCACGCGGCAGGAGACGTCGTGCAGGGCGCGGATGGCACCGTAGTTGACGGAAAGGTTCTCGACCGACAGCATCAGTTCGTGGCTCCTTTCCCCAGGTAGGCCTCGATGACGGCCGGGTTGGCCCGGACCTCCTCGGGCTTGCCGTCGGCGATCTTGACGCCGTAGTCCAGGACCGCGATGCGGTCCGAGAGCCCCATGACGAATTTCATGTCGTGCTCCACCAGAAAGACGGTCACCCCGGAGGCGCGGATGTTGCGCACCATCGTCAGGAGGGTCTGCTTCTCCTGAGGGTTCATGCCGGCAGCCGGCTCGTCAAGCAGGATGAGGGCCGGTTCGATGGCCAGGGCCCGGGCGATCTCCAGACGGCGCTGTTCGCCGTAGGGGAGGTTGCAGGCCTGCTCGTAGGCCTTGTGGGCTAGGTCCACCTGGGAGAGGCAGTGGATGGCCAGTTCCAGGAGCCGCCCCTCTTCCCGGCGCACCGGGGGGAGCAGTTTGAGCAGCGCACCGGTCAGGTTCCAGCTTCCCCTGGTATGGGCGCCGATCAGGACGTTTTCCAGGACGGTGAGTTCGTTGAACAGACGGATATTCTGAAAGGTGCGGCCGATTCCCCCGCCTGCGATGACGTGGGGTTGCAGTCCGGCGATGCTTTTGCCCTTGAAGCTGATGCCCCCTTCCGTGGGGGGGTAGATGCCGGTGATGAGGTTGAAGATGGTGCTCTTGCCGGCGCCGTTGGGGCCGATAAGGGCCATGATCTCCCCCTCTTCCACATCCAGGTTGACGCCGTTCACGGCCACCAGGCCACCGAAACGGATGGTGGCGTTATCGAGTTTGAGCAGCGCCGTCACTGTTTTTCCTCCAAGTTACGCAGTGCGCCGCGCGGCCTCACCCCCAGCTTGCGCAGCACCAGGTCGGTGAAGTTGATGCCCCCCAGGAGCCCGTTGGGGCGGAAGACCATCAAAAAGACCATGAGGGCGCCATAGACCATCATGCGGTACTGGGACATGAACCGCAGGAATTCGGGCGCCGCGGAAAGGATGGAAGCGCCGAAGACCGCGCCCGGGATGCTCCCCAGGCCGCCCAGGACGATCATGCTGAGCATGTCCACGGACTTGAGAAAGCCGAAGTCGGACGGGTTGATGTATCCCAGGAAGTGGGCGTAGAGGCAGCCGCCGGTCCCGGCCATGAAGGCGCTGACCGCAAAGGCCTGGACCTTGTAGCGGGCTATGTTGATGCCCATGGATTCCGCCGCGATCTCGTCGTCCCGGATCGCCTTGAGGGCCCGGCCGAAGCGGGAATTCTGGATGAAGGTCGAGGCGATGATGGTCAAAATGGCGACGATCAGTACGATCACCGGCATGGGCAATGCGGTTTGCGGGGGGGGGACGGTCAGGCCCAGGGCCTTGTTGGTGATCTCCAGGTTGAGGAAGACCACCTTGACGATCTCGGCGAAGCCCAGGGTGCAGATGGCCAGGTAGTCGCCGGTCAGCCGCAGGATCGGCCAGCCGATGAGGGCGGCCACGGCGGCGGTGAAGAGGCCGCTCAGGATGAGGGTGAGGTAGAACGGGGTGCCGGTCTTGAGGGTCAGGAGCGCGCCCGCGAAGGCCCCGACGCTCATGAAGGCGGCATGCCCCAGGGACAGTTGGCCGGTGAGGCCGGTGATGATGTTGAGACCCAGCGCCAGGATGATCCCGATGCCGATGTTGACCAGGATCTGCAGAAAATAGGGGTCGATGGAATTGACAAAGCCTTGCAGCATGTTCAGACCTTCTTCAGGATCTTGCGGCCCAGGAGGCCGGTGGGCCGGACCAGCAGCACCAATACGAGAATGGCGAAGGCGATGGCGTCGCGGTAGGAGGAGTAGCCGATGGCCACCCCGAATACCTCGGTCACGCCCAGGAGGAGGCCGCCCAGCATGGCCCCCGGTATGGAACCGATACCTCCCAGGACGGCGGCGGCAAAGGCTTTCAGGCCGGCCATCAGGCCCATGTTGAAGGAAACGGCGTTAAAAAGCATCCCCACCAGCACGCCGCCGGCGGCGGCCAGGGCCGAACCGAGGGCAAAGGTGAAGGATATGACGAAGTTGACGTTGACCCCCATGAGGGCCGCGGTGTTGTAGTCTTCGGAGGTGGCCCGCATGGCCTTGCCGACCTTGGTCTTCTGAACGATGAACTCCAGGCTGATCATCAGCACCGCCGACACGCCGATGATCAGGAGTTGCAGGGTCGAAATGTCCGCGTCTCCGATGCTGATCTGCTGCGAGGGAAATGCCTGATCGGGGAACCCCTTGGCGTTGGCGCCGAAGACCATCAGGGCCAGGGAGGAGAGGAAGGTGGAGACGCCGATGGCGGAGATGAACGCCGAGAGCCGGGACGACTTGCGCAGGGGGCGGTAGGCGATGAATTCGATGACGACCCCCATGATCATGCAGAAGATCATGGCGCAGGCCATGGCCAGGAAGATATTGAGCTTGAAGACGCCCACCATGAGGAGGCCGACGAACGCCCCGGCCATGAAGATCTCGCCGTGGGCGAAATTGATCAGGGCGATGATGCCGTACACCATGGTGTAGCCCAGGGCGATCAGGGCGTAGGTGGAGCCCAGGGCAATGCCGTTGATGAGTTGTTGCAGGAACATGCAGGATATCCCGTGATTATGCGTAAAAGTGTATGAAAACAGGTGCCTTTTACAAAGAAAAAAAGCATTGTTTTTTATCATGGTAAACAGCACGCCTGCAAGCGAATTGTGCGATCTGGTGCATTTTGTTTAATTTAAAGGGAAAATTGTGTGATATACACTCGAATACTCTCTTCGGCAGGATCACCTCTCTCCATCGGAAAAGGACAGCATGCATACAAGCGAACGTCAGACCATGCGCGGGTACTGCGCCCTGGCCGCGGCGGCCTCCATCTGGGGCGGCATGTACGTGGTCAGCAAATATACCCTCGATTTCATCCCCCCCTTCACCCTGCTCTGGCTGCGGTACGTCACCGCCTTTATCACGCTCTACCCGCTGGCCGCGCGCCAAAAGACCGCCCCACTGACCCGCAGCGACCACCGCGCCTTCATCGCCGTGGGCTTTGTGGGCTACTTCGTCTCGGTCGGCCTCCAGTTCATCGGGACGCGCCTCTCCTCGGCCCACAACGGGGCGATCCTCACCTCCGCCAGCCCGGTCTTTATCCTGCTCTTTGCCCGGCTCATGCTGGGGGAGCGCCTGATCCCCCGCAAGCTGTTCTCGGTGCTGCTGGCGAGCATCGGGGTCATCATCGTTGTGGGGTGGGACACTACCGCCACCGGCAGCCGGGTACTAGCCGGCAATCTGGCCCTGATCGGCGCCGCCGTCACCTGGGCGCTCCTGTCGGTCCTGGCCCGGAAATTCTCGGCCAGCCTGTCCCCTCTGGTCATCACCACCGGGGCCATTTTCTGGGCCACTTTGATGACGACCCCGGCCATGGTCATCGAATGGCGCTTCCTGCCGGTCAGCGGGTTGGGTAATCCCGTGCTCTGGGGGGCGGTGCTCTACCTGGGGGTTGTTTCCACCGCAGGGGCCTTCTATCTCTGGAACAAGGGGATGAGTCTGGTGGAGGCCGGCTCCGGTTCGGTCTTCTTCTTTCTGCAGCCGGTGGTGGGGGCGCTCCTGGGATGGCTGGTGCTGGGGGAACATCTGTCGCTGTCGTTCTTTGTCGGAGGCGGGGTGATTCTGTTGGCGGTGCTGATCGTTTCCTATCGCCGGGCTTGACCCCTCTTCGGCGCTTTCAACGCACTGCGGGGGAAACGGCAGACCGTTTCCCCCGCAAGCGAGTCATGGTTAGCAAGCTTACACCTGCACCACTTCCTTGACGCCGGGGACCTGCTCCTTCACGGCCCGCTCGATGCCCATCTTGAGGGTCATGGTGGACATGGGGCAACTGCCGCAGGCACCCTTCAGACGAACCTTGACGACGCCATCGTCGGTCACCTCCACCAGTTCCACATCGCCGCCATCGGCCTGCAGGCCGGGCCGCACCATTTCAAGTACCTTTTCGACTTCTGCTTTCATCGCTGTTCTCCTTTTTGGTATGTGTAATGACACAAAGTCGTGAAAACCGAGTCACCAGGGAGGCAGGATGGAGGGGTCTTCATTCTGCACATCCCTGTAAAACTGTTTATCAGCCCTGTGTTCCCCTGCTCAAGTGGTATCAACGCAACGGCAACCCCGGTTCGGTCAGGTGTTCCGGCTTCATGACCGCTTCCAGTTCCGTTTCCGGCATCAGGCCGCGTTCCAGCACGATCTGCCGGATGGACTTGCCGGTCGCCACCGATTCCTTGGCCACGTCCGCCGCCGCATTGTAACCGATGTACGGCGCCAGCACCGTCACCAGCCCCAGCGACTCCTCCAGATAGCGGCGGCAGCGTTCCGCGTTGGCCTGTATTCCCAGTATGCACGATTCGGTGAATTTGCGCACGCCGTTTGTGAGCAGTTCCATGGCGAACAGCACATTGTAGGCGATCAGCGGCATCATCACGTTCAACTCCAACTGTCCGGCCTGGGCCGCCAACATGACCGCCTGGTCGCACCCGATCACCTGGAAGCAGACCATATTGATCATCTCGGCCATGGAGGGGTTGATCTTCCCCGGCATGATCGAGGAACCGGGCTGGACCGCCGGCAGACGGATCTCGTCCAGGCCGGTGCGCGGCCCGGAGGCGAGGAGGCGCAGGTCGTTGGCGATGCGGCCGACGGCGACCGCCGTCCCCCGCAGGGCCGCGGAGAGGGCCAGGAAGGGTTCCATGTTCTGCATGGCCTCGAACAGGTTGCCGCTGGCAATGACCGGAAAACCGGTTGCAGCGGCCAACTCCTCCACCATGCGTTTGCGATAGTCCGGTTCGGCGTTCAGGCCGGTACCCACGGCGGTACCGCCGATACCCAGTTCCAAGAGCGCCGGGAGGCATCCCTCCAACCCCTCGCGGCTCCGGCGCACGGCCTCGGCATAGGCGCCGAACTCCTGGCCCAGGCGGATCGGTACCGCATCCTGCAGGTGGGTGCGCCCCGATTTGAGGATCGGGTCAAACTCCCTTGCCTTGTCGGCCAGGCCCTTCTCCAAACCCTCCAGGACCTCCAGCAGCGGATCGAGCATTCTGAGCGAAGCCAGGCGGATGGCGGTGGGGATCACATCGTTGGTGGACTGGGCCATGTTGACGTGGTCGTTGGGGTGCAGGGTGGAGAAGTCTCCCCGCTGCCGGCCCAGAAGCTCCAGGGCCCGGTTGGCCAAGACCTCGTTGATGTTCATGTTGTGGGAGGTGCCGGCCCCCGCCTGGAAGGGATCGACCACGAACTGCGCGTCGAATTTGCCGGCCAACGCCTCGTCGGCTGCCGCCACGATGGCAGCGCCGATCTCGGCAGGGAGCCTGCCGCCGGCCATATTGACCTTCGCCGCAGCCTTCTTGATGGCCACCGTGGCCCACACAAAGGCGGGATGGGGCTTCAGGCCGGAGATGGGGAAGTTGCGTACCGCCCGTGCCGTCTGGGCGCCGTAATACGCCTCGGCGGGGATTTCCATCTCGCCGAGGGTATCTTTTTCCTTGCGTGTGGTCATAGGTGCACCCCCTTTCACGATCTCATCATCTCCTGCCTATTCTACCACGCCGGAGACAGGGGAGCGCATGATAACTTCCCATGAAGTCGCTTGCGGCCATGCCTGGGAATGGTTCAGGCGATCACGATCCTGGCAAACCTGCGCTTGCCGATCTGGACGATGTACTCACCAGTGCTGGCCAGCTCCAGGTTGGTGTCGCTGACCTTTTCGCCGTTCAGCTTGACCCCTCCCTGGTCGATGGAACGCCTCCCCTCGCCGTTGGACTTGGTCAGGCCGGCCTCGGTCATGGCACGGGCCAGGAGCACCGGGCCGTCGGCCAGGGGGTAGCCGACCTGGGGCATCTCGTCCGGGATCTCGTTCTCCTTGAAACGTTTGACGAAATTCGCCTCCGCGGCCTCGCCGGCCCCGGAACCGTGGAAACGGGAGACGATCTCGCGTCCCAGGGCCTTCTTGGCCGCCATGGGGTGGACGGAATGATCCTTCAGCCCGGCCTTCAGTCGTTCCAGTTCGGCCAGCGGCATGTCGGAGAGCAGTTCGTAGTAGCGCAGCATCAGGTCGTCGGAGATGGACATGACCTTGCCGAAGATCTCGTCGGGGGCCTCGCTGATGCCGATGTAGTTGCCCAGGGACTTGGACATCTTGTTGACCCCGTCCAGCCCTTCCAGGAGCGGCATGGTCAGGATGCACTGGGGCGGCTGGTCCCACTCCCGCTGCAGTTCGCGCCCCATGAGCAGGTTGAACTTCTGGTCGGTGCCGCCCAGCTCCACGTCCGAGTGGAGCGCCACCGAATCGTACCCTTGGATCAGGGGGTAGAGGAACTCGTGGATGCTGATCGGCTGCTGGCTGGTGAAGCGCTTGTTGAAGTCGTCCCGCTCCAGCATGCGGGCTACGGTATACTTGGAGGCCAGGCCGATCATGCCGCCGGCGTCCAGTTTGTTGAGCCACTCGGAGTTGAAGACCACCTTGGTCCTGGCGGGGTCGAGGATCTTGAAGACCTGCTCCTTGTAGGTTTCGGCGTTCCTGAGCACATCCTCCCGGGTCAGAACCTTGCGGGTTACGGATTTGCCGGTGGGGTCGCCGATCATGCCGGTGAAGTCGCCGATGAGGAAGTTGACCTCGTGCCCCAGTTGCTGGAACTGGCGCAGCTTCTGGATCAACACGGTATGGCCCAAATGGAGGTCCGGGGCGGTCGGGTCGAAGCCTGCCTTGATCTTCAGGGGAACCCCGGTTTTGAAGGACTTCTCCAGCTTTTCTTCCAGTTCCTTTTCAACAAGGATTTCCACGGCGCCGCGCTTGATGACGGCCATCTGCTCTGCTACGGACATATCTCTGACTCCCGGTATGGATAGAATTCTAGAATCTTTAGAATCTGCCACAGAGACACAGAGACACGGAGGAACATAGAGAAAAAACAAAAGAAATAAAATGAGGTAAAAGCCCTGAGTTCGTGATCTTAATGCTTTTCTCTGTGTCTCCGTGTCTCTGTGGCGGATTTTTTGTTTGTATCAGTAGTACTCGGGCCGGCGATCATTGAAGCAGGGTATCTGGGCTCGCCAGTCCGCCATGGCCTGCATGTCCAGGTCGGCTACTATTTCACCCTCACCGTCGCCCGCCTCGGCCAGCACCTCACCCTTGGGATCAATGACCATGCTCATGCCGAAGAGCTCCAACTTGCCGATGGGGCCGCAGGCGTTGCAGGCCACCACGAAGAGCTGGTTTTCGATGGCCCGGGCGCGGAGCAGCGTGCGCCAGTGTTCCTCCCGGGGGCGGGGCCACTGGGCCGGCACGCAGATCATCTGCGCCCCTTCCACAGCCAGCCGGCGGGAAAGCTCGGGGAACCGCAGGTCGTAGCAGACAATCACGCCGACCTTGCCTACGGAGGTCTCGGCCAACAGCCAGCGGTTGCCGCCGGAAAAGGCGCGATCCTCCCCCAAAAGGGAGAAGAGATGGATCTTGCGGTAGACCCCGGCCAGGGTGCCGTTGTCGGCCAGGAACACGGTGTTGAACACCTTGTCCCCGTTGGGTTCGGGCATGCTGCCCACGATCACCAGTTTCAGCTCCCGCGACAGGGCCAACAACTCCTCCACGATCCCGGCGGTACGCTGGGCCAGTTCGTTGAGGCTCTTGTAGGCAAAGCCGCTGGACCACATCTCCGGCAGCACGGCCAGGTTGACACCCTGTGCGGCGGCGCGCTTCAGGGCCTCCCGGACATGGGCCAGGTTGGCGTCCACGTCCCCCTGCCTGACGTTGAACTGGATAGCGGCTGCCCGTAGCGAACTCATTGGTTTCACCTCACCGCGTCAGCTGGGAATTCAGGTAGGCATTGATGATGTCCGTGTAGATCTCCCGGGGTTTGCTGGTGCCGTCGCTGAGGGCGACCATGCCTTCCCGTTCCATCATCTCGATGATGCGCGCGGCCCGGTTGTAGCCGATGCGCAGACGGCGTTGGACCATGGAGATGCTGGCCTGTTTGGTCTCGGCCACCAGCCGCAGGGCATCCTCCCAGCGCTCGTCCTGTTCCTCTTCCTCCCCGTCGCTCCCCTTCTCGTCCGTATCCTTCATCTCCAGGATCGATTTCTCGTAGACCGGTTTGCCCTGCTTCTTGAGGAAATCCACCACCCGCTGGACCTCGGCGTCGGAGACGAAGGCGCCGTGGATACGTTGCAGCTTGGAGGTGCCGGGCGGCATGTAGAGCATGTCGCCGGCCCCCAGCAGGCTCTCGGCCCCGTTGCAGTCCAGGATGGTGCGCGAATCGACCTTGGACGACACCTGGAAGGAGATGCGCGACGGCAGGTTGGCCTTGATCAGGCCGGTGATGACATCCACCGACGGACGCTGGGTCGCCAGGATCAGGTGAATGCCCGAGGCGCGGGCCTTCTGGGCCAGGCGGGCGATGTGCTCCTCCACCTCGCGGCCGGCCACCATCATCAGGTCGGCCAACTCGTCCACGATGACCACGATGTAGGGGAGGTGGCTGTGCTCCAACTCCTCCTCGGCGTCCACGGCAAAGGGGATCGGATCGACGACCGCATCCCCTTCCTCGACGATCTCCTCCAGCTCTTCGATGATTTCGGCCTCGGGGATGGCGCTCAATTCTTCCTGCTCCAAGGCCTCCCCGGCCAGCTTCTTGTTGTAGGACTCGATGTTGCGCACGCCCTTGTTGGCCATCAGTTTGTAGCGGCGCTCCATCTCGTTGACCGCCCATTTCAGGGCCAGAGAGGCCTTCTTGGGCTCGGTCACCACCGGCAGCAGCAGGTGGGGGATGCCCTCGTACATGGAGAATTCCAGCATCTTGGGATCGACCATGATCATGCGCACATCCTGAGGCGTGGCGGTGTAGAGCAGGGAGAGGATCATGGTGTTGATGGAGACCGACTTGCCCGATCCGGTGGAGCCGGCCACCAGCAGATGCGGCGCCTTGCCCAGGTCCGTGACCACCGGGATGCCGGCGATGTCCTTGCCCAGGGCCAGGGGGAGCTTCATCTTGTTGTGGTGAAACTCCTCGCAGTTGAAGATCTCCCGCAGGAAGACCATGTCCCGGTCGCGGTTGGGGACCTCGATCCCCACCACGCCCTTGCCGGGAATGGGGGCCACGATCCGGATCGACATGGCCTGCAACGCCATGGTAAGGTCATCGGCCAGTCCGGCGATCCGGCTGATCTTGATGCCGGGAGCCGGGGAAAACTCGTACATGGTGATGACCGGGCCGGGACAGATCTCCACCACCTCGCCGTCGATGCCGTAGTCCTTGAGTTTCTTTTCCAAAAGCCGGGCGTTCATGGTCAGGGCGTCCCGATCCAGCTTCTTCTCGGTGACCGGAGGGTTGTCCAGCAGGGAGAAGGGGGGGGTAAGGAAGTCGCCGTCGGCCTTGATGAACTCGAAGGATTCCTGGACCGAGGCGCTCTTTTCGGCCTCCTTTTTCCTGGCCTTCTCTTTTTTGAACACATTGGCCTGGACCGGCGGCGGAGTTGCCGGTTTGATGACCGGCCCGGCCGCTGCCGCGGCAACCGGCATCCCCTCCTGCTTGGCCTTTTCCCGCTGGCGCTCCTTGAGGCCGTGGGCGCGGCGTTCCTGCCAGGCGAGCCATTTGTGCTTGAGGGTCTCCAGCCACCACCCGGCAAAGAGGATGAAGGAGAAGCGCGACAGGATCATGATCGAGGCCGCCAGGAGCGGCAGCAGCAGGAGCATGGAGCCGGTTACGCCGACCGTTGCCCGGAGCTGGCGGGCGGCGATCACCCCCACGGCGCCGCCGGTGGGCACCTGCTGACCCAGGAACATGGTCTTGTCCCGGAAGAAGGCGAACAGGACGGAAAGGGTGAACATCAGCCCGAAAAACGCCAAAAGCTTGTAGGAACGCAGGCGGATCTCTTTGAAGCGGAACAGGGTGTAGGCCATGTACAGGAGGGCCAGGGGGACCAGGTAGGAGGCCAGGCCGAAGCAGATGAAGAACAGGTCGGCCACCTGGGCGCCCAGACGCCCCCCCAGGTTATGGACGGTACCCTCGTTGGAGTAGCTGTTGAAGGAGACATCGCCGGCGTTGAAGGTCACAAACGCCAGCAGGATGAAGACGCCGACCGTGGCGAGCGCCATCCCCTGCAGTTCTTTGGTAAGTTTTTCTTTTCTTTGCTCTGCCATGGGGTCTATAGACTCTAAATTCGCAATCCGGTAGTGATGAAATCGGGTCATATTACCTGCAATCCGGGGGGAGAGGCAAAGGAAAAAATGGAGCCGGCCCGCAAAAGGAATTTATTTGACCTTTGTCATGTAAGATTCCGGGATATGGGAGCATGATGACAACCATGGAAGCGCTTACAAAGCAGCAAAAAAAGGATATCAGGCTGATCGGCAGGTTTGTGGAGGTCTACTGCACCGGCAAGCATGGGTCCGGCGGACATTCGCGGTTTTGCCTTCCGGAAGGGGTGGGAGAGCACACCCTGTGCGCCGAATGCGCCGAATTCATGGCCTACGCCGTCGCCCGGCGGCTGAAATGCCCCCTGGAGGCGGAGAAGCCGACCTGTAAACGGTGCCGGATTCATTGCTACAACGAGGCAAACCGGGCAAAGGTGAAGGAGATCATGGCCTACTCCGGGAAGAAACTGCTGTTGCGAGGGAGGCTTGATTACCTCTGGCATTATTTCTTCTGAAATCGAGAGTCATAACCTGCCACAGAGACACTGAGCAACACAGAGATAAAGGCTTGAATCGAAAAAAAACATACGGAACTTTAAAAAAGGAGAACGAACCATGTTGAGAAAGATCGTAAAGATAGATCAGGAAAAATGTGACGGCTGCGGATTGTGCGTTCCCTCCTGCGCCGAAGGGGCCATAAAGATCGTTGGCGGCAAGGCGGTGCTTTCGGCGGAGAACCTGTGCGACGGCCTGGGTGCCTGCCTGGGCGAGTGCCCGCGTGACGCCATTACCGTCGAGGAGCGGGAGGCTGACGAATTCGATGAAGCGGCCGTTGAGCAGCACCTGGCAACCCACGGGAAACCTGCGCCGCATCATCACGCCGCACCGGCACCGGCCCCTCACCACGGCGGCGGGTGCCCCGGCTCCCGCGCCATGAGCTTCGCCCGCCCGCAGGCGGCGGCCGCTTCGGAGCCCACCGGCAGCCGCCAGAGCCAACTGGCCCAGTGGCCGGTGCAACTGCACCTGGTCTCCACCAGCGCCCCTTATTTCCAGGGCGCCGACCTGCTGATCACGGCCGACTGCGTGCCGGTGGCCTATGCCGGCTACCACGAGGATTTCCTCAAGGGGCGCGCCGTTGTCATGGGCTGCCCCAAGCTGGACGACAACCAGTTCTACCAGCAGAAACTGACCGAACTCTTTATCCGTTCCGATATCAAGAGCGTCACGGTGCTGAAGATGGAGGTGCCCTGCTGCGGGGGGATCGCCGTAGCTGCCCGGCAGGCCATCGCCGCCAGCGGCAAGCAGATACCTTACAACGAGGTTACCATCGGCATTCAGGGGCAGATCAAGGAATAGGATTCCGGTGCGGGGGTGTTCCAACAAGGCTTTTATTGCTGACAGATGCTGTGAGTTTGAGTTAGTATACAAAGTTTACATTATTGGAATTCAGTAATAAAACACCCTGGAGCACCCCCGTGAGGCAACGGCCCGCACTTACCATCACTCAGTTCAAGACACGCGTCAGGCTCGTCGTCGGGCTGCTGCTGGTGGTTGTTATCGCTATCTCGGCCTGGCAAATGGTTTCCGAACGCCACGCCATCATCAATGCTGCCGAAAAACAATCCGAGGGGTATGCCCGCGCCCTCGGAGAACATGCCGGCAGCGCCTTTGCCGAGGCGGACCGCGCCTTGCAGGATATCGCCAGCGAGATCGATCAGCGCGGGGGGGTGGAGCGGGTCGATCAACGCACCCTGTTCCACCTCATCAGGCGCCAGGGAGGCGACACCCCCCAGATCGGCGCGATCTTCATCGTCAACCGCAAGGGGGTCATGGCGGTCAATTCCCTGGAGTTCCCTTCCCGGCAGATCAACGTAGCCGACCGGGACTATTTTCTTTCCGGCAAGGACAATCCCAACGCCGGGCTCTTTTTCAGCAGACCGCTCGTGAGCCGGCTGAGCAATTGCTGGCGTTTCACCATGACACGGCCGCTCGTTGCGGCGGACGGCAGCTTCTCCGGGCTGGTGGCGGCGGCTTTCGAGATCGATTACTTCCATCGCTTTTATACCTCGACGAGCCTCGGGCCGCGCGGCAAGGTGCTTCTGATCCGAACCGACGGGGCACCGCTGGTGAACGAGCCGTTTGCCGAAAACGCTTATACGACCGATTTTCAACAGTCCGCTCTCTTCCGGCGCTACCTTCCCCATGCCCCGGCAGGAACCTTTCGCGGCTCTCAGAGTCCCCTGGATACCACCCCCCGCATTATTTCATACTATCGGATTTCCCGCTTTCCCGTCGTGGCGGTTGTCTCCCTGCACCAGGGCGATTTCCTGGATTCCTGGCGGCAGAAAGCCGTTTTTCAGGCAACCATCCTGGCCGGCCTCAGCCTCACCATCCTCTTGCTGATGCACCTGTTGATGAATTACCTCGACCGGCTGCAGGGGACGCAGAACTCCCTGCGGGAGGAACAGGAACAGGTCCGGCTCAAGGCGGCGCAAATCGATGCCGCCAACGACGCGATCCTGTTGACGGATAGCGAGGGGCATCTGCTGCACGTCAACACTACCCTGTGCCACATGACCGGCTTTACCCAGGACGAACTGCTGCGCAAGAACCTCCGCGACCTACAGACACCGGAATTTATGACCTGTACTGATGTCCACACCGCCACGACCCTGGAACGCGGCGAAGCGATCTTCGAGTCGGCCTACCTTGCCAAAGGGGGAGAGGTCCTACCGGTGGAAATCCATGCCCGGGCCATGACGGATGATGGGAAGGACCTGATCCTCAGCATCGTCAGGGATATCAGTGAGCGCAAGCGCAACGAGCTGCGCGAGCATACCAGGCTGCGCATCCTGGAAGAGATGGCGACCGGCGCCGGTCTGGCGGACCTCCTGCTCCATATTGTCGGTTTTGTGGAGCAGGAGTGCAGGGGCGCACTCTGCTCCATACTCCTGCTGGATGAGGATGAACAACACCTCCGCCGTGGCGTCGCCCCGAGCCTTCCCGATTTCTATAACCAGGCCGTTGACGGGCAACGGCCCGGTCAATGGCTGCTGTCCAGCGGGGCGGATGGCCGCCGATACCGGCGGATGATCGTGGATGATTTGGCGGCACACCCCTCGTGGAGAGACTTCATCCCCGCCCGGGAAGCGGGCCTGCGCGCCTGTTGGGCGGAACCGGTGTTTTCGTCGGAGGATGAGTTGCTCGGTACCGTTGCCATGTACTACCGGGAGCCACGGGCACCGGATCAATTCGAGATCCAGATGATCGAGACCGCCGCGCATCTCGCCAGCATCGCCATCGGGCGCTTCAAGATCGAGGAACGGCGGAACCATCTTGAGGTGCAGCTGCACCATGTGCAGAAGATCGAGGCCATCGGGCAGTTGGCCGGTGGGATCGCCCATGACTTCAACAACCTCCTGACCCCCATACTCGTCTATGCCGAGATGATGCAGAACAAACTGGCCAAGGACGACCCCCAGAGGAGCAAGACCCAGGGGATTATCTCGGCGGCCTGCAAGGCGCGGGATCTGACCCAGCAGCTACTCAGCTTCGGGCGCAAGCAGATGCTTACGATCCAGCCGGTGGACCTGAACGGGATCGTCCGCATGTTTCAGGATATCCTGCGCCGCACGATTCGGGAGAGTGTCTCCATCGATATCCGTCTGGCGCCGGGAAAGGTCGTCATCCTGGCGGATCGCGGTCAAATCGAACAGGTCCTGCTCAATCTGGCGGTCAATGCCCAGGATGCGATTACGGGGAACGGCACCATCATCGTCGAAACCGGCCATGTGGTGCTGGACAACGAGTACGCCCGCCTGCATCCCGGCATGCGGCCCGGTCCCTATGCCTTGCTGGCCTTCAGCGACAATGGCTGCGGCATGGATGACGAAACCCTGGTGCACATCTTCGAGCCGTTCTTCACCACCAAGCAGGTGGGGCATGGGACAGGGCTCGGCCTGGCCACGGTCTACGGCATCATCAAGCAGCACGAAGGGTATATCACCGTGAGAAGCGGCAGCGGGGAAGGGACAACCTTCTGCCTCTATCTGCCGCTCGGCCACCATGAAACGGCCATAAAGGAGTTGGAGCCCGTTGCACCGACGGTGGCGCCCGGTACGCCACGCGGCGGGAGCATCATGGTTGTGGAGGACAACGACATGGTCCGGGAGATGGCGGTGGAGCTGCTGGAGTCATCGGGCTATCGCGTGCTTGTGGCGGACCATCCCGCCGCGGCCCGGGAACTTGCCCGGCAGAACAGGTCCGCCATCGACCTGCTGGTAACCGATGTGGTCATGCCGGAGATGAACGGCAGGGATCTGTACGGCTATTTGCATGAATCCCTGCCCAAGCTCAGGGTGTTGTATATTTCCGGCTACGCCAATGAGCTCTTTGTCCACGACGGGTTGCTCGAAGAGGGAATTGATTTTCTCCAGAAGCCGTTCACGGCGGAACGCTTTCTGGAACGGGTCAGGCAGGCGTTGGAGTGATGGAGCCGCCGTTCCTGTTTCAGGGGAGGCACGCAGATGAACCGCCGTCCTTTCATGGGGAGGGGGCTTCCCATGAAGATATCCCAGGGTATCCCCTCCCGCCATGGGGCCGGTGTGGTATACTTACCGGTAACGATATCCCACCTGCCGGGAGCAAGCCCATGAAGCCACGAATCGAGATCATACGGGGAGACCTCACGCATATGGCCGTGGATGCCATTGTCAATGCCGCCAACAACACCCTGCTGGGAGGCGGCGGGGTGGACGGCGCCATCCATCGGGCGGCCGGGCCGGAACTGGTCGCGGAATGCGCCGGCCTGGGGGGCTGCGAGACCGGGGATGCCAAGATTACCAGGGGCTACCGGTTGGCTGCGCGCCATGTCATCCATACCGTTGGCCCTGTCTGGCGCGGCGGCGCCCAAGGGGAACCGGATCTTTTGCGAAGCGCCTATAGGCGCTGTTTTGAAGTGGCCGCAAAGAACGGCTTGGCGAGCATCGCATTTCCGGCCATCAGTTGCGGGGTGTACGGCTACCCCATGAAGGCTGCGGCCCTGATCGCGCTGGCGGCGGCAAAGGAGGCCGCGGAGTGCGATCCCGGGCTGGAGCGGGTCGTCTTCGTCGTGTATAACGACGAGGCGCTTCAGGTCTATCAGCATGCGGCCGCGGCCCTGAAACTGGAAACGGATTGAGGGGGAGCGCTACTGGGGAGGTTCCTTGTCTTCCGAGATGCTGGTCCGCCAGTTGAAGGCGTCAAGTTGGGCGGTCAGCAGGGTTGCGATGGGGATGCCGCAGGTTTCGGTCAGGTTGGTGACTTCGCCGAAATTGGTTTGTTCCAGGGTCTCGGCCAGGGCCAGAAGGGCACCCAGCTTCCCCTCGCGGTTGACAAGCGCCGCGGAGATTTCGTCGTTCAACTGCAATTCGCGCACCACCCCCTCCACGGAGGTCTCGAAAAGCACATCGACCAGTGACAGGATGCCGAGCATGAAGGCCGCCTCCACCTGCTCGCTGCCCCGGGGCAGCTGGTAACGCTCCATGACCAGGTACTCCATCAGGCGTCCCCGAACGGCGGCCATCTCCAGCAGGGGGTTGTCGACCCCGCGGCTGTCGGCGCTGGCAAAGATGGCCAGTTGGACCCAGCGGCGCAACTTGCCGAGCCCGAGCAGCATGATGGCGTGCCGCAGGCTCTTGATCTTCTCCCGCAGCCCCAGATGCACCGAGTTTACCAGTTTCAGCAGGTTGTACGACAATTCCGGGTGGTCCCTGAATACCTCCTCGATCTTGCCGAAATCCGTTTCGCTCTTAAGGTGGCCGAGCAGCCGCAGCATAGCCATCTTGGAAGGTTCGAGCCCTTTGCGCTTGAGCACCACCGGCCGTTCGAAGAAATAACCCTGGAAGAGCTCGAAGCCCAGCTCGAGGCAGTCCTGGAACTGTTCCTGGGTTTCTATCCGTTCCGCCAGGAGCGTGAGGGGAAACTGGCGGAGCGCGGCGACGGCCTCGTGCAGGATGGCGGGATCGGTCTCCAGCAGGTCGATTTTGACGATGTCCACGAAGCTATACAGGTCGTGGTGGTCCGGGGAATAGATGTGATCGTCCAGGGCGATGCGGAAGTTCTTGGCCTTGAGTTCGCTGCAGCGCTCCTTGACCGCGCCGGTCAGTGCCACCGACTCGAGCAGTTCCAGGATGGTTTGCTTGGGAGGCAGGACTTCGACCATGTCCGAGAAGAGCACATCGTGGGTGACGTTGATGAAGCCATCCTTGTCCCCCAGCACATTACGGAAGCCGAAGTTGGCCATGGCGCTGGATATGACGCTCATGCTGGCCTGGTCCTGGCTTTCGAATTCGCTGAAATTTTTCTCGGTCGAACGGAAGAGGAGTTCGTATCCCACGATTTCCTGGCGGATGTCCAGGATCGGCTGGCGCCCCAGAAAAAATTTTGTAAGCGATGGTACGTTCATGGCTGGCTTTACCCGCGCCCGAAGGGCAATTCTCCCCATAGTTGCCGATTGTCCCGCCGGTCGGGCGGGCAAAGGATGGTAAACTTTATCATCGTATTGCCAAGAATGCGAATGTAAATTTGCAGGGCTCCCCCGGCGAATATGCCCGCGAACCGCGCGCGTCACTTGCCGATGACGCCCCTGTTGTGCTACAACAATGCCATGCTTCAACTCATAAATATCTCCAAAGACTTTGCCGGCAACCCGCTCTTTACCGCCATTTCCTGGCACCTGAAGAAGGGTGAGCGGGTCGCCCTGGTAGGCGAGAACGGCGCCGGCAAATCCACCCTGATGAAGATCATTGCGGGACTCAGCGAGCCCACCTCGGGCGAGATCCAGCTTGCCCGGGGCGCAAAGGCCGCCTATCTGCCCCAGGACGGCATCGTCACCAGCGGGCGCACCCTGTTCCATGAAGCGCGGACGGCGCTCGCCGAACTGCTGGCCATGGAGGATGAGTTGCACCGCCTGGGGCAGGAATTGGAGCGGCTCCCCCATGATGCCGCCGAACATCCCGCGGCCCTTCAGCGTTATGGAGATCTCCAGGAGCAGTTCCGCCACCGGGGCGGCTACACCATGGAGGCTGAGATCGGGACGGTGCTGAAGGGGTTGGGGTTTTCCCAGGAGGACTGGCAGCGGGACTGCGGCGAGTTCTCCGGCGGCTGGCAGATGCGCATCGCGTTGGCCCGTTTGCTCTTGCAGAAGCCGGACGTGCTGCTCCTGGACGAACCGACCAACCATCTGGATATCGAGGCCCGCAACTGGCTGGAGGAGTACCTCTGTTCCTATCCCGGTTCGGTGGTCCTGGTCTCCCATGACCGTTTCTTCATGGACCGGGTCTGTAGCCGGATCAGTGAGGTCTGGAACCACACCATCGCCGACTACCATTGCAGCTACTCTACCTACCTCGTGCAGCGGGATGAGCGGGTCACGGCCCTGCGGGAGGCCAAACGCCGTCAGGACGAGGAGATCGAGAAGTCCGAGGACTTTATCCGCCGTTTCCGTTATCAGGCCAACAAGGCCTCGCTGGTGCAGTCGCGCATCAAGCAGTTGGACAAGATCGAACGGATCGTGCTGCCGCCGGAGCGGAAAAAAATCCGTTTCCACTTCCCCCCCGCCCCCAAAAGCGGCAAGACCGTCATGGAACTGAGGGGCCTGACCAAGGCCTACGGCGACCATGCGGTCCTCAACCAGGTGGATCTCGTCATCGAAAAGGGGGAGCGGGTCGCACTGGTGGGCCATAACGGGGCCGGCAAGTCAACCCTCATGTCGGTCCTGGCCGGCGCTGAATTCCAGGGGGGGGAACGGATCCTTGGGCACAACCTCGTCATGGATTACTTTGCCCAGGATCAGGTCAGTGTTCTGGACGCCACGCGCAGCGCCTACGATGAGCTCTATGCCGACGCCCCCTATGACATGGTCCCCCGGTTGCGGGACATCCTGGGCGCCTTTCTCTTCTCGGGGGACGACATCCATAAGAAGGTCGGCGTTCTCTCCGGCGGCGAGCGCAACCGCCTGGCCCTGGCCAAGATGCTGCTGCGCCCGTCCAACCTGCTGCTGATGGACGAACCGACCAACCACCTGGACCTGTTCAGCAAGGAGGTGCTGCTGGACGCCCTGCGCTCCTTCGACGGCACGGTGGTGTTCGTCTCCCACGACCGCTATTTCGTAAACGGTCTGGCCACCCGTATTGTGGAGGTCGATGGCGGCACCCTGATCAATTACTACGGCGATTACGAGTATTATCGGGAGAAAAAGGAGCGGTCCGAGCCGGCGGCCGCCGCATCTCCCAACGTCGTGCGGGCCGCCGTCGCTGCGCCGGGGGCGGCCGACTCAGGTGCAGCCGCACCGCTGCCGCTCCCCGAGATGACCAGGGAAGAACGCAAGAAGGGGCGTGAGGAGGAAAAACAGCGCAAGCGGGAGGAACAGGGGCGCCAGAAACAGTTGGCCGCCGTGGAGTCGGAGATTGCCCGCACCGAGGCCGAGATCGCCCGCCTGGAGGTGGAGATGAATGGGCCCGGCTTCTTCGACGACCCCCAGCGGGGCGCCGAGGCGGGCGAACGCCATGTTGCCCTGAACGTCCGGTTGGAGGAGCTGTATGGGGAATGGGAGGGGCTGTCGGGGTAGGCTGCCGGCCGATACGACCACGGCTATGCAGCCTTGTTGTCCCCAACCAGCTCCTTTATTCTGCCTAAAAGCGATGGACAACCCCTTTACAGGCTGCCGGATAACTGCAAGGCAGTTCAGGCAGTTAAGCCTGGCGAAACCGGATTTATCCTCTATGGCATTTATTTAGTAAAACGCTTTTGCATTTTGATAATCCCTGTGGTATTTAGTACAGATAAATTTTTTGTGTTATTGCACGGGGAAGCAGGACAGCAAAAATCAACGGTGTTTACCTGTAGCCACAGGGTTGAAAGCAGGCCCGAAAAAGGTTGCCGAGGTTTTCACCCAGAACCCAGCCATTGCCCTAACCAGCCTGATCATGGCTGTTTGCCCGCCCTTCTTCCGCCGCAATTCCCATCGATATACTGCGCTAACGCCGTCAGTATCATCAATCATGCTACCTATCTTGACCAAGATCTTTCCGGTTTTATTAGGTATGAAACTTACTTAAACATGAGGAGGAAGTGGTATGGGTTACGAGGTAAAGAACGAGCAGTTGCGGAAGTGGGTCGAAGAAGTTGCGGCGCTGTGCGAACCCGATGCGATACATTGGTGTGACGGCTCCGATGAGGAGTACGACAACCTCTGTAACCTGCTGGTGAAGAGCGGAACCTTCCGCAAGTTGAACGAGGCGAAACGTCCCAACAGTTACCTGGCCTGGTCCGACCCCAGCGATGTGGCCCGCGTCGAGGACCGCACCTTCATTTGCAGCCTTTCCAAACAGGATGCCGGACCAACCAACAACTGGATGCCCCCCAAGGAGATGAAGGAAACCCTGCACAAGCTCTTCAAGGGCTGCATGAAGGGGCGCACCATGTACATCATCCCCTTCAGCATGGGACCGCTGGGCTCCAACATCGCCAAGATCGGGGTGGAGATCTCGGATTCTCCCTACGTTGCCGTCAACATGCGGATCATGACCCGTATGGGCAAGGCCGTTCTGGATGTGCTCGGCGACGGCGAATTCGTCCCCTGCCTCCACTCGGTGGGTGCTCCGCTGCAGCCGGGCCAAAAGGACGTGATCTGGCCGTGCAACAAGGAAAAGTACATCGTCCACTTCCCGGAAGAGCGTTCCATCTGGTCGTTCGGCAGCGGTTATGGCGGGAACGCCCTGCTCGGCAAGAAATGCCTGGCCCTGCGGATCGCCTCCAAGATCGCCAAGGACGAAGGGTGGCTGGCCGAGCATATGCTCATCCTGGGGATCGAGTCACCTAAAGGCGAGAAAACCTATCTGGGGGCGGCCTTCCCCAGCGCCTGCGGCAAGACCAACCTGGCCATGCTGGTGCCGCCCGCATCCTTTAAGGAGAGCGGCTGGAAAATTTCCACCGTGGGCGACGACATCGCCTGGATCAAACCCGGCCCCGACGGGCAGCTGTATGCCATCAACCCCGAAGCGGGTTTTTTCGGCGTGGCCCCCGGCACCAACGTCAAAACCAACCCCAACGCCATGGCGTCCTGCTCCCGCAACACCATCTTTACCAACGTCGCTTTGACGCCGGACGGCGATGTCTGGTGGGAGGGGATGAGCGATGAGCCGCCCGCCGAATTGACCGACTGGCAGGGCAACGCCTGGACCCCCGGTTGCGGCAGGAATGCCGCCCACCCCAACTCCCGTTTCACCGCGCCCGCAGGGCAGTGCCCTTCCATCGATCCTGAATGGGAAAACCCCAAAGGGGTGCCGATCAAGGCCTTTGTATTCGGCGGCCGCCGCAACAACGTCATCCCCCTGGTGTACCAGGCATTCAACTGGAGCTACGGCGTTTACCTGGCCGCGACCATGGGATCCGAGACCACGGCCGCTGCGGTGGGCAAGGTCGGCAACGTGCGCCGCGACCCGTTCGCCATGCTCCCCTTCTGCGGGTACCATATGGCCGATTATTTCAATCACTGGCTCCAGGTCGGGCGCACCAACCCCAACCCGCCGCGCATCTTCAGCGTCAACTGGTTCCGCAAAGACGCCAACGGCAAGTTCCTCTGGCCCGGTTATGGTGAAAACATGCGGGTGCTGAAATGGATCGTTGACCGGGCCAATGGGCGGGGGTCGTCCACCGAAAGCCCCCTGGGCTGGATGCCGCGCTACGAGGATCTGGACTGGACCGGGTTGGACAACGTCACCCGCGAGCAATATTCCGAGTTGACGTCCATTGACCGGGATGTGTGGAAGGAAGAGGTTCTTTCCCATGAGGAGTTGTTCGTCAAGATGTACGACCGCCTCCCCAAGGAATTCCTCCATATCCGTGAACTGATCCTCTCCAGCCTGTGGCGTTCCCCGGAACATTGGGAGCAGATCGGCGAGGTCAATCCCGAAGGGTGGAATGAATAAGGGCCGCTACAGCCACTGAACCCCGGCCCGGGCCGGGGTTATTAAACTTAAGAAAGCTGGGTAAGACGCCGCAGGGGTATGGTTTCTCGCCCAGCTTTTTTTTAAAACCGCTCCGCAGGGAATAACCGCCATATATCACACGGGAGGTGCGACGATGAAATTCAACGATGTCACCCGCGGTTCAGGGCTTGAGGAACACGGCATCACCAATGCAAACCTGATCTTCTGGACCCCTCCCACGGCGGTCCTCTACGAACAGATCATCAAGCGCGGCGAAGGGCTCGTCTCCCACCTGGGAGCCATTGCCGTCAAAACCGGCCATTACACCGGACGGGCCGCCAATGAAAAGTTCATCGTCGATGAACCGGCATCCCGCGACAACATCGCCTGGGGCAAGGTCAACAAGCCGTTTGATCCGGCCAAGTTCGACGCCCTCTATAACCGCATGCTGGCCTATATGCACGGCAAGGACCTGTTCGTGCAGGACTGTTTTGCCGGTGCCGACCGGGAGCACCGCCTCCCGATCCGGGTCATTACCGAGAAGGCCTGGCAGTCGCTCTTCGCCCGCAACATGTTCGTGCGCGCCACCCAGGAGGAACTGGCAACCATCCGCCCCGAGTTCACCGTCGTCAACATGCCGAACTTTCACGCCATTCCGACGGTGGACGGCACGAACTCGGAGACCTTCATCATCGTCAACTTTGCCAGGAAGCTGATCATCATCGGCGGCACCAGTTACGCCGGTGAAAACAAGAAGTCGGTCTTCACCATCCTCAATTACCTCCTGCCGATAGAAAAGAAGATCCTTTCCATGCATTGCTCGGCCAATGTGGGACCCAAGGGGGACACGGCCATATTCTTCGGCCTCTCCGGGACCGGCAAGACCACGCTTTCGGCCGATCCTCACCGTTCGCTGGTCGGCGACGACGAGCATGGCTGGGATGACAAGGGGGTTTTCAACTTCGAGGGGGGGTGTTACGCAAAAATCATCAGACTTTCCAAGGAGGCCGAACCGGAGATCTACGAAACGACCCGCAGATTCGGCACCATTCTGGAAAACGTCGCCATCGACACCCAGAGCCGCAGGGTAGACCTGGACGACGATTCGTTCACCGAAAATACCCGGGCATCCTATCCCCTGACCCACATACCCAACATCGTGCTCTCGGGAACGGCCGGGCATCCCAGTAACATCATCATGCTGACCTGCGACGCCTACGGCGTGCTGCCGCCCATTGCGCGGCTCACCAAGGAGCAGGCCATGTATCACTTTCTCTCCGGTTACACCGCCAAGGTCGCCGGCACCGAAGCGGGGGTCAAAGAGCCCTCGGCCACCTTTTCCACCTGCTTTGGCGGCCCGTTCATGCCTCTTGACCCGGCGGTGTATGGCGAACTGCTCCGGGAAAAGATCGCCCGGCACGCGGTTTCCTGCTGGCTGGTCAATACCGGTTGGAGCGGCGGCCCCTACGGCGTCGGCTCGCGCATGAAGATCGCCTATTCACGCGCCCTGGTCAACGCAGCCCTCGATGGCACCCTGATCGCCGGGCGCTTTGAGAAGGACCCCTTCTTTGGTCTGGATATCCCCACCAGCTGCACGGGGGTGCCGGCGGAGGTGCTGAATCCGCGCAACACCTGGGCCGACAAGGCCAAATACGATGAAGCCGCCCGGAAGCTCGTCGAGTTGTTCCGGGGAAATTTCGAGAAGTATCGGGCATCTGTTCCGGATGACGTGGCAAACGTCATGTGATCCGGCTCTAAAGCAAGAAAGGGCGCTGCTTCCGGCAGCGCCCTTTTCTATTCATCCACCTCGATTTCCCGGACCCGCATCTCTTCCCCTGTTTCGATGGTCACCCGATAGCCGCCGCAGCGGCTGCACGATCCAAAGGCCGCGGTGAGCGGCGTGTCCGTCCCGCAATCCAGGCAATGCCCCCGGCCCGGAATCCGTAGGATATTCAGACGTGCCCCCTCCAGCAGGGTGCCGCGGCTGCATGCCTCGAAGCAGAACTCCACCGCGTCGGGGACAACGCTGCTCAGCTCGCCGATCTCCACGTCCAGTGAGAGCACGCGCCTGCCGCCGGCATGTTGTTCGCAGATTTCAATGATTCCCTGGGTTATGGACATCTCGTGCATGGTGGGCTCTCCTGCGGTAGCGCGCATTCACCCGCTGCGCTGTATTGGTACTGCTCGAACTCGGATAATTGACACAAAAAAAGCCTGCGGGTTACCCCGCAGGCTTGTGCAATCCACACAGGGAAAGCAGAATTACTTCTTGTCGGCAGCAGGAGCTTCCGGAGCCTTAGGAGCTTCAGCAGCAGGAGCTTTAGCGGAAGACATCGGTTTCTGCTCAGGAGCCGGAGCAGCAGCAGGAGCCGGAGCAGGAGCAGGAGCTTCTTCCGTTTTTTTCTTGCAGCCAGCAGCAAAAACGGTAGCAAGGGCCAGTACCAGCGTCAGGGAGATCAGTTTTTTCATTTTGTGTCACCTCTTTCTCTTAGAATTCACCATTTGAACGCTATGCGCATGGTTTTGAAAATCAAACACGAAATATACTCGCAAAAAAAACTATGTCAATATTTTTTTGTGCAAATAGAGCTATTTTTTTAGAAAAAATAATTAGAACACAAATTAAACCGTCTGCGGCAGCAGTTCGCTGTGGGCCGCGGGGATCAATGGTGAAAGCGCCCTTTACGCCCCTGATGCGCCGGCGTCGGTGATTTGTGACAATCAAAACATGCCAACTCCTCGACCTTTTTGGTATCGAGGGGGGATTGCTGTTTGCCCTGCTGGGAGAGGTTATATTCAGGCGTCTGGAAATATTGCCTGCCCCGTTCATCGGACACCATGGCCGGTTGATAGGTGACCTGCCAATTGGTGGAGATCGCCAATGTGTGGCACTGGTCGCAACCGCCGGGGGGCGGGATGCTCTTCCAGGCGGAGAACATGGTGCAGCCGCTGAGAGCCAGACCGATGGTCGCCGCAACAGAGGCAACAAGATATTTCATGATGGTGCTCCTCGCAAGGGTTGACGACAAAGCTTACCCTCTGATCTTGACCTAAGCAAGTCATTTTAAGCAAATTCGCTAAAAATAGCTGGAATCATCCGCCTGAAGCATCCGTACGATTGATTTTGTGGTCAAGATCTTTGCGGCATCAGAGAGTGGTTTTTCTGCGTATCGGTTGGGCCACCAAGGGGGCGAGGGCACATGAAAACGGGCCGCAATGACGGCCCGTTTTCATGTCTGCCGGTGTCCCCAGCGTATTACGGCGCGACAACCTCGAATGGCCGCATCATGTCGTTATCCTCGTGTGAGAGGATGTGGCAATGCCACATATAGATGCCGAGGCGGTCGAATTTTGCGCGGATGCGCACATAGCCACGATTATTGGGGTCCGGGTCGCCATTCGGGTCCAGACCGCCTGGTGGGACCTTTACCGTATCCTTCAAGCCTATTTCGTTGCCGGTAACGGTGTAATTCCGGTCGAATTCGGGGTCAAGCGGCGTCCGTCCGGCCGGGTCGGTATCTTTATTGAGTGCGGCATAGCGGGGCGGCAATCCGAGGGCGGCCGGGATGTAGCCGGTCAGGGTTCCCTTCTCCACGACCTCGAAGCTGACCAGATGGAGGTGCATCGGATGCATATCGACGGTGCCGTTGACGATGATCCAGTCCTCCACGGTATTCAAGACCGGTTTTTCCGTGATCGGGTCCGTAAAAAGGTTTCCGTTCAGGAGCAGGAGGTGGCGGTAGAAGAGGGTCCCCTCGCCGGCCGGATCATAATTGATGCCGAAGATATCGCGCAACTCCTGGAGATCGACGACACGGACGTTATCCGCAGCCGCCAGAGGCGCGTGCGGCCGGGAGGCGGTGGCCGCGCTGGTATCGGTGCCTGAAAGGGGTTTCGTCACCGTAAATTGCATGATCTTGCCGGTGGTCTTCGGATCGGGCGGGTTGCCGTCGGGGTAGGGGCCGTTGGCATTATTGCGCATGGTGATCTTGGTCCCGACCGGTACCTTTGAAAAGTCGATGATGAGATCGGCACGTTCGGCAAGCGCGAGCAGGATGCCATGGTCCTCCGTGTCGCCCACCGTGGCGGGCGTCGGGAGCAGACCGCCTTCATTGCCGATCTGGGTGATCATCCCGGCGGGGAGCGGGCTGCCGTCGGGAAGTTCGATCCACAGGTTGTAAAAGCGTGAATCGGAACCGTTGAGCAGTCTGAAACGATAACGTCGCGGCTCGACCTCGAGCTTTGGCCAGACCTTCCCGTTTACCGCAATGGTGTTGCCGAAGAACTCGGGAAGGGACGACAGAACAGGCTTGCCGTTTGCGTCAACGATCGGGAGATGGGTGTAGGGGTCGAGCAAGGGGGTTGTGGGGTAGGCGATGGAGCCGTCCTCGTAGAATGATTTGTCCTGAATGACCAGGGGAATCTCGTAGTTCCCCTTGGGCAGGTTGAGGCTGTCCTCGTAATTGTCCCGCAGGATATAAAAGGCGGCAAGCCCGGCGTAAACGTTGAGCCGGGTAATCCCCATGGCGTGGTCGTGGTACCACAGTGTGGTACCCAATTGATCGTTGTCATAGGTATAGGTAACGGTATTCCCGGCCGGCCCCCCCATGCCGTTGGCGGGAGCGTTCGGGTTGTTGGTGAACCAGTACAGCGGGTTCCCGTCAAAGCCTGACTGGGTGTGGCCGCCATGGAGGTGGGGGACGATACGGATTTCCGGCTCTCCATTGTTGGTTCCGTCCAGCGTCGGATCAACGTACAGGAGGTGTTTCGTGAGCAGGTTGCCGGCAGCGTCACGGAGATCATTGATATATTTGACCACAACCTTTCTGCCCGAGGTGTCGAGGGTCGAGCGTGCCTCGATGGTCGGCCCCAGATATCCTGCGCTGAGGCCGTTCACCGAGTAGCCCCAGACCGTGCTTCGGACGGGCTTGCCGGTGTACGGGTTCTTGAGCTCGCCGCCGTCGATATTTCGCAGTCCAAAATCATAGTCGGCGCTTTGCTGGGCCTTGACCACGTAATAGTCGGATCCGGCGACGGATGTCGTGTCGGCGGTGGCCGCCGGGATGATCGGCAGGGGTGTGGCAAATTGTTGGAGCATCAATGGGTTGAGCGGGCTCTTCGAACCGGAAGAGGCGGAAAGTGCCGAAATATTTGTGGTGTCGCCGTTGCATCCCCACATCGCCAGGGCGCAGCCGGCAAGCAGTATGGAGCGATAGTACAGATACACCCGGTGTGTCCATTTCCCCATTGCCATGTTGAACCTCCCCACTGTTTTTGTTGGATCGTAGAGGCGGGCCGAGGGATTGTCGCTTACACGACGCCCCCAACGCACTGATTTAGCGAGTAAGTTTGCAGCTATCGGGCCAAAAAAATAGATTAATAATAACGGGATGTTGTTGAGATGTTTGCGCGGGGTGGCGAGACGGTGCTGCAAGAAACGTTGCAGCCGATGCGCGGCAAAATGCATGGTCTAAGCCCGCGAGAGAGAAAGAAAGAAGACGATGTCAATATTTGTGGATTGTGCAACAAATATGGATAGGGGGGCGCTGCTGATGTGGCTAAACCACGAGAGGTGGTGGGGGTGCGGGGTGCTGCAACCGGCCGATAATGAACAGGTCTACGACATTGTGCCGCTTGTTGCGATACGACCGCTACGGGATATGGCGAGTCAAGAGACGTTGCTCTCCCCGGAGAGGCCGAGTACCCTGACGGCATTATCCCGTGTGGCGGCGGCAACGGTTTCCGGCGTGCTGTCTTTGGCCGCCGCGAGGGCGAGCAGGGTCTCGACCATCCAGGCCGGCTGGTTGGCGCTCCCCCGGTGGCCTTGGGGAGGCATGTCGGGGGCGTCGGTTTCCAGGACCAGCTGTTCCAGCGGGACCTCCCTGGCGAGGCGCAGGGGGCGCACCGCGCCGCTCCAGGTCAGGGTGCCGGACAGGGAGATGAGGAAGCCGAGGCGGATAAACTCCCGCGCCATCTCCGGCGACCCGGAGAAGGCGTGCATGATGCCCCTCACCCGGTCGGCCCGTTCCTCCCGCATGATCTGCAAGGTCCGCTGGAAGGCCCGGCGGCAGTGCACCAGCACAGGCAGGCCGTGGGAGACGGCCAGTTTGAGTTGCCGGCGGAATGCGACCTCCTGGATTTCGAGGGGGACGGGGTACGCCGGGTCCAGGCCGATCTCGCCGATGGCAACGCTGCCGGCGGCCAGCCGGGCCAGGGCGGAGAGGGCGTCATCGTCGGCCAGAACGGCATGCATGGGATGGATGCCGACGGCGGGCAGGATCTCGTGGTGCGCTGCCGCCAACGCCCGAATCCGCTTCCAGCCGTCGGGATGCACCCCGGGCACCACGAAGCGGGTCACCCCGGCCCGGCGCGCCGCTGCAAGCACCTGGGGCAGGTGCGGGGCAAGCGGCTCCAGGTCCAGGTGGCAGTGGGTGTCGATCAAACCCGCGTGAGCTTCGGATTGCAAATATGGTTGATTCGGATACACTGGTCTTCATTCTCCCGGAGCGCCCATGACCAACGATCACACCCCTGAACTCTCCATTATTGTGCCGGTTCTCAACGAGGCCGCCCACTTGGCGCCCCTGTTCGCCACCCTTACCGCCCAACAGGGCATTCGTTTCGAATTGATCCTCTGCGACGGCGGTTCGGGCGACGGTACCCCGCAGCGGGCCGCCCAGCTGGCCCGGCAGGTGCCGTTTGCAACGGAGGTCGTCCCGGCGCCCCGCGGTCGCGGCCGCCAGATGAATGCCGGTGCCGCCGTTGCCCGTGCCGATACGTTGCTGTTTCTCCACGCCGATTCGACGTTCGCTGCGGCAGATGCCCTGGCCCGCGGACTCTCGGCGCTGCGGGCCCGGCAGGCCGCCGGGCGTCATGAGGTCGCCGGGCGTTTCGCCCTTGGTTTTCTCCGGAGTGACGCCACACCATCCCCGGCCTACTTCTTCTACGAGGCCAAGGCGCGCCTCGGCCGCCCGGAGTGCATCCGGGGCGACCAGGGCTTCATGCTGCCCCGTTCGTTCTTCCGGTCCCTCAACGGCTTTGACGAGCAGATGCCCTTTCTGGAGGACCTCCGCTTCGTGGATGCGGTGGCGGCGCACTGCGACTGGCTGCTCCTCCCCGCCGAGATCGGCACCTCGGCCCGCCGCTTTGAAGCGGAAGGGCTGTGGGAACGGCAGGTGCTGAACGCCATCATCGTCAACTGCCTTGTGGCCGGCTGGACGGAGTTCTTCACCACCCTTTCCGGGCTGTACCGCTTCGACACCGAGACTGGCCGGCTCTCGCTCCACCCGATCCTGGACGGCATCCGCACCCTGCTCGCGGGCCGCTCAGGGGAGTGGCGGCGCGCTTTCTGGCGTATTACCGGCCGCCATGTGGCCGCCAACGCCTGGCAGATCTTCTTCTGGCTGGATACCCGCCGCGCTTTTTCCCTGGGGAGGGGGCCGGGAGAGGTTGAGCCTTGTTGGCTTCGGCTGTACGAGCGTCGCCTGAAGCTGCTCTTTTGCACGCGTCCCGCGGCGATGGCGGCAGCGGGCTTGGTGTGGCTCTGGTTCCGCTTTATGCTTTTGGGGCGCCCTCTGGCGGCCCCTACAGAAACCAGGCGATCAGGTTGACTACCTTCTCCAGCAATTGGGACAATTTGCCCCGACGTTCGTGATCTGCAAGGGTGATGGCCCGGGAATCCCGAAAGTCCTGTTCCAGCATCCGGGCGATTTGCCGGCCGAAGGAGTTATTGTCGATGATGCCGTTGATCTCGAAATTGCGGTGGAAGCTGCGCTGATCCAGGTTGGCCGAGCCGATCACCGTCCGCTCGCCATCGATCAGCATGACCTTGGCGTGCAGTATCTCCCGCTCCAGCTCATAAATCTCGATCCCTTCCTTGAGCAGGGCCGTATAGTAGCTGCACCCCACCAGACGCATCAGCGGCACGTCGCTTTTGGCCGAGAGCAGTATCCGTACCTGTACGCCCCGCCGGACCGCCAGCAGCAGGGAACGGATGATGCGCGGGCCGGGAACGAAGTAAGGGGTGACGATGACGACGCTCTCCGAGGCGGAGGTGATGGCGGCCAGAAAGGCGCTGCGTATGTAGGAACTGCGATGGTGCGGTCCCCCGCTGACGATGATGACGTTGGCCCGTCCGGGGCGGGGCGCGCCCGAATCCCCGCCGCCGGTGGGACCTCGGGGCGGTTTTTCCCGTTCCATCTGCCAGGTCTCGGAAAAGATGCGTTCCAACTCATGCACGGCGCTGCCGGCGATGCTGAAACCCACGTCGCGGAATTTGACAGGACTCGAGACCAAACCGGCATATTCGTCGCCGATGTTGAATCCCCCCAGGAAGGCCTGGCGGCCGTCGATGATGGTCATTTTGCGGTGGTCGCGCTTATCGAACCAGTGGATACCCCGCTTGAATGAGGGCACGTTGAAGGCAACAAGCTTGATGCCGTGTTGGGCCAGATTTCTAAAATAGGCGGAGGGGGTTTCGACGCAGCCGATGTAATCGTAGATGAGGGACACCTGCACGCCCCGCCGCTGCGCGTCCATAAGTTCGGCGGCAAAGGCGGAGCCGGTGGCATCGCTACGGATCAGATAGTATTCCAGAAGGATGTACCGCTCTGCCGAGCGGATGGCGGCAAACAGGGCTTGAAAAAAGTGGGGGCCGTCCGGGTAGAGCGCTACCCGGTTGCGCCGGTAGGTGACCGGCTGAACGGCGAAACGGATGTGCTTGAACAGGCGCAACATCCGCACCAGACGCTTGTTATGCCGAATTGGAGCACCCTTTGTCATGAGACCCCACAGCCCGGTAGGAGAAGATCATTTCACTGAGATGGTAAGCCGCCCCACCCCTGCAATTTCGGCAATCATGCCGTCCCCCGGCTGGACCTGCCCCACGCCGGCGGGGGTGCCGGTGAGGATCACGTCCCCCTCTTCCAGCGTAAAGATGGTGGAGAGATAGCTGATGATCCTGGCCACCGGATTGATCATCAGGCTGGTGGAGCCGTTCTGGCGTTCTGCGCCGTTGAGCAGCAGCCTGATGGTCAGATCCTGGGGATCGGGAACCTGCGCCGCCGGGGTAAATGCCGACAAGGGGCAGGAGGTGTCGAACCCCTTGGCGATTTCCCAGGGCAGCCCCTTCTTCTTGAGGGTGTCCTGTACATCCCGCAGGGTCATATCGATGGCGACTCCATAACCGGCCACATGGGACAGTGCCTCAGCCTCGGGGATATCCTTGCCGTCCGTGCCGATCAATACCGCCAGTTCCGCCTCGTAATGGCATGCCGTGCTGTAGGGGGGGATGACCACGGTGCCGCCGTCGTCCACAACCGCGGTGGCCGGCTTCAGGAAAACCACCGGCGCAGCCGGGGTCTCGTTCCCCAGCTCCTTGATATGGTCCACATAGTTGCGGCCGATGCAGAGGATCTTGCCGATCAGGTATTCATTGTCCGTGGCGGGTATCTTTGCGGTTTTCATAACAGACTCTCTCCTGTCATCTCAGTGGGTTGGGCCAGGCCCAGCATCTTCAGCATGGTCGGTGCGATGTCGGCCAGTCGGCCCCCTTCGCGCAGCGCGGCATCTTTACGACTGTCGTCCACCAAGAGCAGCCACACCGGATTGGTGGTGTGGGCCGTGAACGGCTCGCCGTTGTCGTCCGCCATCTGCTCGGCGTTGCCGTGGTCGGCCGTGATCAGCGCCGCGCCGCCTTTTTCCCGCACCTTGGCCACGATCCTGCCCACGCAATCGTCAACGACCGTGACCGCCTTGACAGCCGCCTCCAGGATGCCGGTGTGTCCGACCATGTCGCAGTTGGCGAAGTTGAGGATGATCACGTCATAGAGATCCTCGTCCATACGCTTCAACAACTCCTCCGTCACGGGGTAGGCGCTCATCTCCGGCTTCTGGTCGTAGGTGGCCACCTCCTTGGGGGAGGGTATCAGACAGCGCTCCTCGCCGGGGAACGGGGTTTCCACGCCGCCGTTGAAGAAAAAGGTCACATGGGCATATTTTTCGGTCTCCGCGATGCGCAGTTGCTTCAATCCGGCATGGGCCAGGACATCGCCCAGGATGTTGGTCAATTGCTCGGGGCCGTAGGCTATGGGCAGGCCGAAGGTGGCGTCGTACTCGGTCATGCACACATAGTCGGCCAGCTTCGGGCGGCAGCGGCGCTGGAAGCCGTCAAAGTCGTCCAGCGCCAGGGCGCGGGTGATCTCCCGGGCCCGGTCGGAACGGAAGTTGAAGAAGATGAAGCCGTCGCCGTCCCTGATCGTGCCGACCGGCGCGCGGTTTTCCGTGATCACGGCCGGGACGACGAATTCGTCGTGCACCCCGGCGCCATAGCTGGCCTCGATGGCCTCCCGGGCCGAGGTGCGCTGTTCCCCTTCGCCGCACACCATGGCGTTGTAGGCCTTTTCGACCCGTTCCCAGCGGTTGTCCCGGTCCATGGCGTAGTAGCGTCCCATGACCGTGGCGATCCGGCCGGTGCCGATCCGCCCGATCTCCGCCTCCAACTGGGCCAGGTAGTCGCTGCCGCTCTGGGGCGGGGTGTCGCGGCCGTCCAGGAGGCAGTGCACGAACACCTCCTTCACCCCTTCCCGTTTGGCCATCTCCAGCAGGGCATACAGGTGGCTGTTGTGGGAGTGCACCCCGCCGTCGGAGAGGAGCCCCGCCAGATGCAGCCTGCCGCCGCCGGCCTTGGTCTTGGCGATGCACTCCAGCAGCACCGGGTTGGCAAAGAAATCGTTGTCCCGGATCGATTTGGTGATGCGCGTCAGGTCCTGATACACGACCCGGCCGGCGCCGATATTGAGGTGGCCGACCTCCGAGTTGCCCATCTGGCCGTCGGGCAGGCCCACCGCCATGCCGGAGGTGTGGATCTGGACATGGGGATAGTCCGCCAAAAGTCCGGTCAAGTTGGGGGGGTGGGCCAGGGCGACGGCGTTATTCTCGGGATTGGCGTTGATCCCCCAACCATCGAGGATCATCAGGAGAAGCGGTTTTTTCATGGGCGGACCCCGTATTCAATGGAATTGTGGATGCTGTAAACACGTGGCATAACTGTAAGTCAAAACAGCCGGGGCTTCAAGCGCTATATCGAGCAAGGGCGCACACAACAAAAAGGGCCCCGAAATCGGAGCCCTTTTTGTTGTTATAACATGTTTAAATTAATAGGATACTGCCGCTATGGCGGCAATCTGGGCTGCCGTCAGTCCAAGGGACCCCATTCCGCCCCGGTTTGCCGTGATCGCCGTCTGAATCTGGGCGGCAGTCCTGACGCCCAGCGAACCGTGGCATCCGAGGCAGACGGAATTATAGTATGCCAAGGCATCAAAGGCCGGCGCCGAGGTGGCTGCCGATGCCTGGGCCGAAGCGGCGCTTTCACCGGTACTGTTTACTGCGGTTACTATGTAGTAGTAGGTGGTGCCGGCCGTCAGTCCGGTCTGAACATAGGGAGTGGTGGCTCCGGCGATCTTGGTGCCGTTGGCGGTCGTGACCCCGCTGGCGGTGGAGTAGTAGAGGTTGTACGAGGTAGCGCCGCTGGCCGCCGACCAGGAGACGGTCACCTGGTTGGCGCCGCCGGTGGCGGTTACGCCGGTCGGCACGGCCGGTACGGTCGGAGCCGGCACGGCCGCCAGGGTTGTCGCGGCAACCTGCACGGAGGCGGTGCTCTCGCCACTGCTGTTGACGGCGGTTACCACATAGTAGTAGGTGGTGCTGTCGGAGAGCCCGGTCTGGACGGCGGGGCTGGTGGCGTTGCCGATCTTGGTGCCGTTGGCGGTGGTGACGCCGGAAGCGGTGGCATAGTAGATGTTATAGGAGGTGGCTCCGGAAACCGCCGGCCAGGAAATGGTCACCTGCTTGGTTCCGCCGGTGGCGGTTACGCCGGTCGGCGCTGCCGGTGCGGCCGGGGTCGGCACGGCGGCGCTGGTGGTGGCCGATACCTGGGCCGAGGCGACGCTTTCGCCGGTGCTGTTGACGGCGGTGACCAGATAATAGTAGGTGGTGCCGGCGGAGAGACCGGATTGGACGTACGGGGTGGTGGCATTGGCGATCTTGGTGCCGGTGCCGGTGGTGACGCCGGAGGTGGTGGCGTAATAGATGTTATAGGAGGTTGCGTTGCTGACGGCGGTCCAGGAGATGGTCACCTGGCCGGCGGCGCCGACTGCGGCTACTCCGGTCGGGGCCATGGGGGCGGTCGGGGTCGAGGGGATGTTGCCGGGATAGAAGTTCCCGTTGGCGATGTCGGCCAGGTTGCCGCTGTAGATAACGGCGCCGTTGTTGTTGAGGATCGACAGCACCCCGTTGGCCACGGTGATTTTCACGTTGTCGAACATGCCGTCGAGGTCCATATGATTGGCAATGTAGCGTGACGTGATCGGGTTGGTGTTTTGGGCGTTGTATTTCTGGAGGAGGAGTTGCAGCTTATTCAGCAGGGTATCCACGGTTGCCGCCAGGTTTCCCTTGATCTTGATGAGTTTGTCGTGATCGGCGTCGTCGTAGGATTTGGACGCGTCGGCATCCCCTGCGGCGCTGGCTACTATGGCGTCGGAAAGCGGGTTGATGTTGGCGGTGCCGGTGCCTTCGGCAAAGGAGTGCAGCTTATAGGTGGTCCCGGAGGCGCTACCGTTCGCCTGGAGGATAAAGGGGGCCTGCAGGCCGGTGACGTCGATGGCAAATGTGCCGTCGCCGGCGATGACGGTCGTTCTTGTCTGGGGTGCATTCGAGGAGTCCTTGAGGCTTACCTGGCCGGACAATGGCGCCCCGACGGCGGCCGTACCGCTTACGGTCTGGGAGGAGAGCCCTCCTCCTCCGCCGCCGCAGCCGGCAAGCATGAGGCCAACCGTTGCCAGAGAGAATACCGTGATTGCTGCAAGTGTCCTTTTGATCAGGTTTGTCATTGATGCTCCTTTCTTTGATCCATGTGGTGTGCGGTCTGCCCTGTCCATATGAGTCTCCACTTGTTCTCCTTGCTTCCTGCTGCGCTCGGTCGAAGGATGAGCAGCATCTGTTTGTTATTTCTCAGTAGGTTGTTGCAAGATGCCGGGCACAAAAAAACCGGGGCCCAATATCGAGAGTGATATTTCGGCGACCCGGCTGTCTCGGTGAGACCCTGTAGGCTTTCCGTCCCATCCTCGCGGATGGTTTAGTAGTATCGTGTATCACGGGTATCTTGTACCGGCTTTACAGGCAATCTTGCCCGGTACAAATGTCCGCCCTTCAGGCGTTGCAACGCTGGTGTTCTCTCTACCCCCTCGTTATCGATTCCGGGTACAAAAAAACCGGGGCCGAATATCTGGTATGATATTTCGGCGACCCGGCTGTCTCGGTGAGACCCTGTAGGTTTTCCGCCCCATCCTCGCGGATGGTTTAGTATTGTCGTTTATCTTGATCGATGCTATTTTGATTAAACCTGTTTACAGAATATAAAATGATACCATTAAAGTCAAGAATAAATTTTCACAATGGTTGTCATTTGGGCTTCAGCGCAAAGTGTGGGCCGGCTGCCAGGCTGAAAATGGGGCGTAACGGGGGATGGACGGGAATCCTTGCCCTGGCGTGCCAGATGATGTATTCTGCATCCGCCTGACAGGGGTGCGACGGTTTTCAGCGGCGTTACCCTGTGATACTATTGCAACAAAAGGAGCACGAACATGGCAAGCCTGAACAAGGTCATGCTGATAGGAAACCTGGGCAAGGACCCGGAAGTACGCTATACCCCGTCCGGGGCTGCCGTTGCCAGCTTTAACCTGGCGACCAGCGAGCGCTTCAAGAACAAGAGCGGCGAATGGGAAGAACGCACCGAATGGCACCGGGTCACCCTCTGGTCGAAGCTGGCCGAGATCGCCGGCGAATACCTCACCAAGGGTAAGACCGTTTACATCGAAGGGCGCCTGCAGACCCGCAAGTGGCAGGACAACAGCGGCAATGAGCGCTATACCACCGAGATCGTCGGTGAAAAGATGCAGATGCTCTCCCCCAAGGGCGAAGGGCGCCGGAGCGGTGGTAACGACGTGACCTCGGAACCGGTGCAGCATGGCGGCGGGGGATTCGAGGAACCGCCGTTCCAGGATGACGATATTCCTTTTTAACAGTATCTATAATTTGTATGTAGACAAAGTCCCGTCAGACTCAGTTCTGGGGGGACTTTGTCGTTGTTAAGTCGCGGAAATCGATTTCTGATGCGGGATTCCCCTCCACCGTTCGATCCGAAGCGGTAACAAAAGCAGGCGGGGGCCTTTTCCCACCCTGAAGCGAGGCGTTATACGCAGGGGCTGGGCGCGATCTATTCACCTACCGCCAATTGCCGCAAGTTCGCGATATCCCGTAACGGCGGCGCCCCGAATAACCGGTTGTATTCACGGCTGAACTGGGAAGGGCTCTCGTAGCCTACTTGAAATGCTGCAGTCGCCGCATCCATACGTTCTGCCAGCATTAAACGCCTGGCTTCCTGCAGGCGCAACTGCTTCTGGAACTGTAAGGGACTGAGGGCGGTCATCGATCGGAAGTGATGATGAAACGTCGCACTGCTCATGCTGGCCTGCTCAGCCAGGTCGTCGATACGCAGCGGCTGGTCGAAGTGGTTCTTCAGCCAGTCGACTGCCCGCGCGATCTGATGGCTCTGGCTCCCCACCGATGCTATCTGGCGCAGGTGCGCACCCTGGTCCCCCACAAGCAATCGATAGGTGATTTCCCTCTGGATGACCTGTGCAAGGATCGGTATGTCCTTCGTTTCCGCAAGCAAGTCGATCAATCGCTGAAAGGCGTTGACCAGCGGCAACGTCATTTCGCCGAGCAACATGCCGCGGCCCGATTGTTGTGCCCGAGGTGGGGGGAGATGACTGTCAACCATCAGCTGTGAGATCTCGCGCTGATCAAGCTTCAATACCAGTCCCAGGCAGGGTTTCTCTTCGCTCGCTTCGACAATATGCACCATGGTGGGCAGATGCACGGATGCAATCAGATAGTGGTGCGCGTCATAGACATAGGCGTCATCTCCGAACAGCACGCGCTTAGCCCCTTGGGCGACCAGGCAAATGCTCGGTTCGTACAGCGCATTCTGCGGTGGGGTCGGTTTATCATGTTGATAAAGCAACAGGCCCGGGATCGCTGATTCAAGCAAGGTGTTTTTGTCGGTCCATCGGGCAATGCTCTTTCCCAAGGCTTCGACCGCTGTTTCCATACCGTTGCCCATAATAAACCCCTCTCTTGCTCGCTTCGTAAATAGTTGATTCAAATAATCCCTCGGAAATATTACCAATTCATCTCACGCATTACAAACATTTCTGTGGCGTCTTTTAGGATCAGGCAAGAAATTGAGAGGAATGGTCTACAGCATTCGCCCGTCCGGGAGTACTATCCGAATAGAGGGCACACCATACAAAAAGATGATTGTAAAGAACTCACTTCTAAGGAGATTACCATGAAATTTGAATTTCAGAATCCAACCCACCTGGTTTTTGCCGCCGGCGCACTCTCTCGCTTGGGCGAGGTGGCAAGCGCGCACGGTAAGCGTGCCCTGCTGGTAACCGGCGGCGGCAGTGTCAAGCGCAGCGGCGTCTTTGATCGTGCCGTTTCCAGCCTGAAGCTTGCCGGCGTCTCGGTGGTGGAATGTTCCGGCATCGAGCCCAATCCGCGCATCTCGTCGGTGATCCGCGGTGCCGGGATTGCCAGAAGCGAAAAGTGCGATGTGGTCATTGCCCTTGGAGGCGGCAGCACCATGGATGCCTCCAAGGTGATCGCGGCGGCTGTCCTCTATGAAGGGGACCCGTGGGACATGTTCCTCCACGGGCAGGAGAACGTGCATGTACCGGCTTCAGCCCTTCCGGTCATTACCGTGCCAACACTGGCCGCCACCGGCTCGGAGATGAACTGCGGAGCGGTCATCAGCAATGAAGAGTCAAAGGTGAAGTCGTTCATACAGGCCAACTGCCTTTACCCCAAGGTCGCCCTGGTGGACCCGGAGCTGACCCTGACGGTCCCGGCGGATCATACCGCATACGGCGTCTGCGACATTATCACCCATGTGACCGAGGGGTACTTCAACGGCGTCGAGGGCACGCCTTTGCAGGACCGCTTTGCCGAAGGGGTCATCCTCACCGCCATGGAGTGGGGTAAAAAAGCGGTGGCCGATGGCAGTGATATCGAGGCCCGCGCCCAGGTCCAATGGGCATCGGTCGTGGCCCTCAACGGCTGGGTGCAGATCGGCACCGACGCGGCCTTTCCGGTGCACATGATCGAGCACACGCTGTCCGCCCTCCACGATATCGCCCATGGGGCGGGGCTGGCCGTGGTCAACCCGGCCTGGATGCGCTTTGCCGCCAAAGCCCGTCCGGCCCGCTTCGCACAGTTTGCCCAGCGCATCTTCGGAGTCCCGGCCAGGCCGGGTGATGAGCTTGGCTGCGCCATTGAAGGCATTGAGCGCTTTGAGGCGTTCCTCGCCTCCATCGGCTGCCCGTTGCGGCTGTCGCAGTTGGGCATCGACGCTGCCCTGCTTCAGCAGTATGCGCAGGATACGCTGCACATCGTACACGATGATCAGGGGCGTCTCCCCGGTTGTCCGCCCATGGGCGAATCGGACATCGTTGACGTCCTGCGCTCGGCACTGTAACGGTTCCAGCCGGGCCTTGGAACAGTAAAATGATCGAGTCAGGAACAGTCGAAGGGAAATAAAATGAAGACCACGACAATGCTTTTTTTGCCGCTTTCACTTTTCATTGCGGCGGGTGCTTTTACGGGCCGGGCGGCATCGGCCGCCGAAGCAAGCAAACCGTCGCAGACCATAACCCTGGCGGGTTCCCAGGCTTCCGTCAAAGGGCCTGCCGCATATTTTACCGGTCAGGTCCGTGTTGACCCCCTCTTCCCGGCACATGATGCGGCACCCTATTCCGGTGGGCAGGTCACCTTCGAGCCGGGGGCCAGGTCCGCATGGCATATCCACCCGACAGGGCAGCACCTGCTCGTTACCGCCGGTGTCGGCCGGACCCAGGAATGGGGCGGACCGATCGTTGAAATCAAGGCGGGAGACGTGATCTGGTGCCCGCCAGGGGTAAAGCACTGGCACGGAGCCTCACCCGCGACCGCAATGACCCATATCGCCATCACGGGCACCGTCAACGGCAAGAACGTCGAATGGCTGGAAAAGGTCACCGACGAGCAATACAACGGCAAACAGGGACATACCCATGAATAGAAAAATCAACGTATTACCGGCAATCATGCTTGCCGCGTTGTGCTGCTTTTCCACCATTTCGGAGGCGCAAAACATGGACAATAATCTGGTGCTGAACGCCAAACAGCAAGGTATCGTCACCATTGCGGCCTTTACCGCCAACGGTGATATGGAGCGGCTGAAGCCGGCATTGCATGAAGGTCTGGATGCCGGCTTGACCGTGAATGAAATCAAGGAGATCCTGGTGCAACTGTATGCCTATACGGGGTTCCCGCGCAGCTTGAACGCGATCAGCGCCTTCATGGGCGTTATGGAAGAACGGGGCAGGAAGGGGATCAGGGACAAAGCCGGCGAGGAGGCACGCCCCTTTCCCGCTACTAAAAGCAGTATGGAGCTTGGCACGGAGATCCAGACACGCCTGGCAGGAAAGCCGGTCACCGGGGCGATATATACCTTTGCTCCCGCCATCGACCGGTTTTTGAAAGGACACCTGTTCGGAGATATCTTTGGGCGCGACAATCTGGACTTCCAGAGCAGGGAGCTTGCCACTATTTCGGCTCTGGCCAACATGAAAGGCGTCAATCCCCAGCTGCAGGCCCATTTTGCCATCGGGTTCAACACCGGGCTCACTGAGGCTCAGATGAGGAGCCTGATAACCGTTTTCAAGGCCAGGGTCGGTGAGAAAGAAGCCGAAAATGCCAATGACCTTTTGGGGAAGGCTCTCAGCAGCAGGGCAAAAGAGCGATCACTGAAATAAATCATGAAGATATGGCCTCCTCCCTGGAAACTGGTCCAGATTCTGGGGGAGGTCCAGTGGGAACGAAACCCCTTCAGATTCGATTCTGAGGGGGTTTTTGTTCATATATGACCTGGTCGGCACGGCTCTCCCGAATAGGGGACCATGTCCGAAAATGGCGAGCACAGGTGTACCACACCATGGTATATTTCTTTTATCGAGAAGGACGCTCGATGGAAGAGGTGCCGCATGCTGCTGGATGCAACAGCCTGTTATACCGCCTTGCGGGCGCGGGATTCCCGCTTCGACGGATGTTTCTTCGTCGGTGTATCCTCCACCGGCATCTATTGCCGCCCGGTCTGCCGGGCCAGGACGCCGAAGGAGGAAAACTGCTCTTTCTATGCCAGTGCCGCGGCGGCAGAAGCGGCAGGCTTCCGCCCCTGCCGGCGGTGCCGGCCCGAATTGGCGCCGGGTCTGGCCCGGGTGGATGCCGAAACGCGGCTGGCCCGGCTGGCGGCACAACGGATGGAGTCGGATGGCCTGTCCGACACGACCATCGCCGAGATGGCGGATTCTCTGGGGGCAACCGACCGCCATTTACGGCGTGTCTTTGCCGCTGAATACGGAGTCTCCCCCGTTGCCTGGCTGCAAACCCAGCGCCTCCTGGCCGCTCGGCAGCTGTTGACCGAAACCGCGATGCCCATCATGCAGGTGGCCATGAATACGGGCTTTGGCAGCGTCAGGCGACTGAACGCTCTCTTTCGCACGCGGTATGGCTCCACCCCGACGGATTTGCGGAAACGGGGAGGGGCCTGCCATGATCCGGCAGCCCCCATTACCTTGTTGCTCGGGTATCGCCCCCCCTTTGCCTGGGAAACCCTTTTGAAATTTTTGGGAGAGCGGGCCATCCCGGGCGTCGAGTCCGTGGATGCTTCCCGGTACCGGCGCACCGTGGCCATTAGCTGCAAAGGTGTAGCCCACCGGGGGTGGATAGCCGTCTCACATCGCCCGGAGCGGCATGTGGTGGCGGTAACCCTCTCTTCATCCCTCTTCCCGGTTATCAACCAGGTGTTGGCGCGGGTACGGTTTCTCTTTGACCTGAATTGCACACCGGAAGATATTGCGGAAAAATTGGCAACCATGGAGATCGGGGGCGCGAGGGTGTTCGAGCCCGGGCTTCGGTTGCCCGGCTGTTTCGATCCCTTTGAAATGGCGACGCGGGCCATCTTGGGCCAGCAGATCACGGTGCGGGCTGCCCGGACCCTTGCCATGCGTATTGCGGTACACTTGGGCGACCGGGTGCAAACACCGTTCAAGGAATTGACCGTAACGTTTCCGACCGTCGAGCGCATATGCTCTTTGGAATGCCCCATCGAGGATCTGTTGGGGCCGCTGGGGGTTATCGGCACCCGCGCCCGGTCCATCGGGGCGTTGGCCGAGGCGATGCGGCAGGGAGTAATCCGCTTGGAACCGGGCGCGGAGCCGGCGCGTGAAATGGCGCATATGGCCGCTCTGCCCGGATTCGGTCCCTGGACCGTGCACTACCTGGCGATGCGGGCCTTGGGGTGGCCGGACGCGTTTCCCCATATGGATTACGGCGTAAAAAAGGCCCTCATGGGCCTGACCTCAAAGGAGATACTGGCTCTGGCCCAAGGGTGGTCGCCCTGGCGTTCCTATGCCACCCTGAGCCTGTGGAGTCACCTTGCTTGAAACGATAGGGGAGGAAAAGCTATGAAACGGTATTGCACCATCCTGACGCCTCTGGGAGAAATGATCGCAGCGGTAGAGCAGGAACACCTCTGCGGACTCTGGTTTGTCGGTCAGAAATATGCCCCGGAACATTTCCGTGAGTGGCTGCCCGACCCGGATCATCAGGTTTTCACGGCGCTGCGGGGGCAACTGGGCGCCTATTTTGCCGGTCAACTGCGCCGGTTCGATCTGCCGGTCGCCCCCCGGGGAACGCCGTTTCAAATGGCGGCATGGGCGCTGTTGCGTACCATACCCCCGGGGACGGTCACCACATACGGCGCCCTGGCCCGGCAACTGGCCCCAGAGCGCGAAGGGCGCATGACCTCTGCCCGGGCGGTGGGCGGTGCCGTGGGGCACAATCCGATCAGCATCGTCATCCCCTGCCACCGCGTCGTGGGGGCGGATGGCTCCCTGACCGGCTATGCCGGCGGCCTGGAGCGCAAGACCGCCCTGCTGACCTTGGAGAACGTTGCAAACTTGAAGATTTCAATCTAAAATAAGACGCATTGGTTGTCATAGTACCGTTTGACGGTTTGTTTATCCTTTTCCGGCTGATTCCATGAGGCACACGCATTAAAGATCTCGCCCTGTTAGTCCCATACCTTGGAGCGCTCTGCCGCCGCTATGCCGGCGGGGCTCTCTTTCTCTTGCTGACCAACAGCTTTGCCCTGCTGATCCCCTGGTTCATGAAGCTGGCCGTGGAGGGATTGCAGCATCCGGCCGCCGCACGCCTCTCCCCTGCCGCCTGCGCCGCGGTGATCGTTGCTTTGGCCGTGGCGCACTGCATCACCCGCATCTTTTCCCGTACCCTGATCCTCAACGCGGCCCGCATCATTGAGTTCCGTATCCGTAACGATCTTTTTCGCCGCCTGATGCTTCTCGATCTGCAGTATTTTTCCAGCAGCAGGACCGGCGACATCCTGTCACGATTTTCCAACGACCTGACCAACGTCCGCATGCTGACCGGATTTGGGGCCATGAGCGCCGTAAATACCGTAATCCTTTATCTGGCGGCGGTGACGCTGATGGTGCGCATCCAGCCCTGGCTGACCCTGTGGGCCATACTTCCTTTTCCCCTGATGGTGCTGGTGGTCAAGCGGATCAGCCAGAGTATGTTCCTGCGCTCCCTTGCGGCCCAGGAGGAACTGGCCCGCCTGTCGAGCATGGCCGAGGAGTCCGTCTCGGCGGTACGTCTGATCAAGTCCTACTGCCGCGAAGATCATTTCCGGGGCCTTTTTGAAGCCATGTCCGGCAGCTATCTGCGCCACAATCTGCGCCTGGCCCGGCTGCGCGGGCTTGTCTTGCCGGTAATGGCTGCCGCCACCGGGGCCGGCACGCTGGTGGTGGTCTTTCTGGGGGGTCGCCTGGTCATTGCCGGGGCCATGACCTTGGGGGATTTTGTCGCCTTCAGCGGCTATCTGACCATGTTGGTTTGGCCGACGGCGGTGCTGGGGTGGATACTGACCCTGGCCCAGCGCGGCGCGGCTTCGATGGCGCGTCTGGCCGTGATTCTGACGGCCGAGCCGTCGGTTGGGGATGCGGCCGACGCGGAACCCCTGGAGGAGGTGCGGCAGGGGATCGAGTTTCGCGAGCTGACCTTCGGCTACGGGAATGAGACCGTGCTGGAGCGGATTTCCCTCCATATTGCGTCGGGTGAAAAGGTGGGGATCACCGGGGAGGTCGGCAGCGGCAAGTCCACGCTCCTCAGGCTGCTGCTGCGGCTCTTGCCGGTGGGTGACGGGATGCTGTTTCTGGACGGCCGGGATATCAACCGCATCGCCCTGAGCAGCCTGCGTCGCCTGATCGGATATGTGCCCCAGGAAGCCTTTCTCTTCTCCCGCAACATCCGGGAGAACATCGCCTATGGCCTGGCGGCGGGAACCGAGGGGGCCATTATCGACGATGCGGCACGGCAGGCCGGGTTTCTGGAGGATGTGGGCAACTTTCACGATGGACTGGACACCATGGTGGGAGAAAAAGGTGTGATGTTGTCGGGTGGGCAGAAACAGCGGCTGTCCATCGCCCGGGCGCTGGCGACGGACCCGCGCATCCTGGTGCTGGACGACCCGCTTTCGGCCGTTGATGCCGGTCACGAGGAAGAGATTCTGGCGCAACTGGGGGTGTTCTACCGTAACAGGACCGTGTTGATCGTTTCGCACCGTCTGTCGGCTTTTCGCGACTGCGACCGGGTCGTTGTGCTGAAAAACGGCGGGATCGCCGAACAGGGAAGGCCTACCGACCTGTTGGCGCAGGGTGGGCTGTATGCGCAGATGTATCGCAGCCAGCGTTTGCAGGAGGAACTGTTATAGTCTCGCGCCCCGGCTGACCGTCGCGGAGGAGGCTTGCGGGATTAAAACGGGTAGCCCAAGCCGACGAATATGGCCGGGCCATCCCGGCCGATCCCCATATCGACCCGGCCGATGATGTTCGGCCGGACAATGGCGCGGAAGCCGACGCCGGGGTTGAACTCGAAATTGCTGGCGCGGGCCTTGTCAAATGCCTCCATCACCGCCCCCAGATCGACGAAGGGTGCGACCTCCCAATCTGCGGTTACGTTGAATATCTCCCAGCGGAAAAGCCTGATTCGCTCCTCAAGGTTGCAGAGCAGGAAGCTGTTGTCGATGAAACGGTTTCGGCCATACCCCCGCAGGGTGGTCTCCCCCCCCAGGATACTCTGTTCCAGGAAAGGGACGTCTTTCCCCAGGGTCTGGTTGTACATAAGGCGAAAGACGCTGACGTAGCGGGCGTCATCCAGGGGGAAGAAACCCTTGGCTTCTGCCTCGTAATGGCGGAAGTCGGCCGCTCCGCCGAGGGCCTTGAACGTAGGCTCAAAGGTTACCTTGGCAAACCCCCCGAAGGTTGGGGTGGTGGCGGAGTCCAGCGTACTGTAGACCAGGGAGATGCGTTGGGAATGGGTGGCGAATCCGTTTATCCCCGGCACGTGCCTAGTGCTGAACTGGTCTTTGATATAGGGGATCCCCTTGACCGCCCCCGGTTCGATACTGACATCACGGTACCGTTCCCCCAGGACCACCTGAAAGTGACGGCCGATGTCATAGCCTACGGACAGGTTGAAACCGATTTCCCCATCGGTGTAATTGGTTTCCCGTTGCTTGGGGCTCTTGGCTTCAAAACCGAAGAAACGGGCGGAGCCGTCGTTGAAGAGATAGGTTACAAGGTTCAATTCCAGTTGCTTGTCAAAAAAGGTCTTATCGTGGAGTTTGATCTCGTAATCGTTGTTGATGATGGTGGATTGGGAGAGGTTGATCTCGGCGTTCCGGTCGGGAGTGGGATAAAATGCGCCGTACAGGGACGTGGTGACGCCGAAATTCGTGTTATGGTTCACCTGGGGTGCCAAGAGGGCGTTGATCTCGTCATTTTTGTTGTGAAACAGGAACGCGGTCAACGCGCCGGCGGTTATCCCCTCGTTGGGGCTGGAGGCAATTACCGGCAGCGGTATGGCGACCACCTTGACCGGGGTGTTACTGGTATAGGACGCAAAGATGCCGGGGACCTTTTCCCGCGGGATGTAGGTCGTACACCCCCCGAGCAGCACTGCAAGGAACAGGAAAAATGTAAACGGAATCAGGCTCCTGCCTGGTATGTGGCACAATTTTGACATAAGTGATATATGTATCATTCTGTCGAGCAGGGTGTCAACGCCGCAGTTGTGAACAAGGTTATAGCGCTTGTTTCTGACGTCCCCCTGAGCTATACTTTTGCATTATTCCGGCTAGGTAAGGGTCTCCATGAAGCTCAACGCCAAACTCGTCATTATCATGCTCACACTGCTGGTGCTGGCCATGCTGACCCTCTTTATCCTCAACCAGTCCGCCCAGGACGACCTGGTGCGCGAGATCCAGGAAAGCTCCCAGGAAATCTCCAAAGCGGTCCAGATGAGTATCGCAGATCTTACCTCGGATGCGGAGACCTCCCGCCTGACCGATTATCTCCACGATGCCCGCGACAAGGGCATCAATGAAATCAACATCATCAGCAATGAAGGAGAGATCATCGACTCCTCCGACCCCGAGAAGATCGGCAAGAAGCGGGAGGTGAAGAAACTGGAAAAGGGCATCCGGGCGGTCCAGCGCCCCATCGGCGGTTCCCTGCTTTCCCAGAGGCCCTATGAGGTGGTGGTTCCGGTCATTGTTGGCGATGAACAACTTGGCTATGTGCAGATCAACATGCTGCTGGACAAGATTCGCGACATCCAGCATGCCAACTTCATCCGCCGCTTGTTTGCCACCAGCATGGTGTTCGTGGTCGGTATCGCCCTGACCATCTTTCTGGCGCGCCGTTATACGGACCCGATCCATCGGTTGGTCGATGTCTTCAAGCGGGTTTCGTCGGGCGACCTGTCGGTGACCATCACCGCCGACAGCAAGGATGAGATCGGCGACCTGGCCACCGGTTTCAATACCATGGTGGAGAAGCTGCGTGAACGTGAGGCGTTGGAAAAACGGCTCTATGAGGCCGAGCACCTCTCCCGTGTCGGCCAGTTGGCGTCGGGCATTGCCCATGAAATCCGTAACCCGCTGAACTATATAAGCCTTGCCATCGACCACCTGAGGGCCGACATGCTCCCCCTGTGCGGGGATCGCCAGGAAGAATTGGAGGATCTGGCCGCCAAGATCAAGGAAGAGGTGCGCCGGGCCAACTATATGGTGCTCAATTTCATGAATTACGGGCGGCCGCTCAAGCTGCGCCGGGTGCTGATCCCCTATGAAGATATCCTGGCAAAGACCTTGCCGCTCTTGAACGAGCGGCTGTCGGAGCAGCGCGTCGTCCTGAAGCAGCACCTCGCCCCCGGCCTGCCGCCCCTGTGGGTCGATCAGGAGTTGCTGCGCAACTGCATCATCAATTTCGTCAGCAATGCCGCTCAGGCCATGAATGAGGGGGGCACCATCACCCTGGGGGCTGCCAGGGACGAGACGTCCGGGCGGGTGCGGTTGACCTTTGCCGATCAGGGCAAGGGGATCAGTGCGGAAGATCTTGCCAAGATATTCCAGCCCTATTTTACCACCAAAGATGTGGGCATCGGCCTGGGCCTGGCGATAACCGAGCGGATCATCAAGGAGCATGGCGGCGAAATCCTGGTGGAAAGCCGGCTTGGCGAAGGCACGACATTTACCGTGATGCTGCCGCTTCAGCCGGAGGAGCCGGACAATTCCACAGAACAGGGGGCCGTCTAGTGGCTGCCACACAGGGAAGCATATTGATCGTCGATGACGAAAAGGGACAGCGGGAGATTCTCACCGTTATCCTGAAGAAGGAAGGGTACGACGTTGCCGACGTACCCGGGGTGCGCGAGGCTTTGGAACAGCTGGACCGGCGGGAATTCGACCTGATCATGACCGACCTGAAGATGCAGGGGCAGAGCGGCCTTGATCTCCTGGAGGCGATTCAGGCCGCCGACCCGCAGCAGTGTGTCATTATTATGACGGCGCATGGAACAATTGACTCGGCGGTGGAGGCCATGAAGAAGGGGGCCTTCGATTATCTGGAAAAACCGCTGGAACGAGACAACCTGATCCTCACCTTGCGCCGGGCCTTCGAACGCATCGGGCTGGTCCGGGAGAATCGGGTTCTGCTGAAGCGGGTCGAGCAGATTCAGACTATCCCCACTATCCTGGGCGAACATCCAAAGATGCGGGAGGTCTTCCGCATTGTGAGCAAGATCGCCGCAACCAATTCCACGGTGTTGATCGTGGGTGAATCGGGCACCGGCAAGGAGTTGGTCGCCCGGGCTATTCACGACGGCAGCCAACGTCGGGACAAGCCGTTTATGGCCATCAACTGCGCGGCCATCCCCGACTCCCTGATGGAAAGTGAACTTTTCGGCCATGAAAAGGGGAGCTTTACCGGGGCCAACGCCCGCGAGATCGGCATCTTCGAGGCCGCCAACGGCGGCACGGTGTTCCTGGACGAGATCGGCGAGATGAATGTGGCCATGCAGGCCAAGCTGCTGCGGGCCATCCAGGAAAAGGAGATTCGCCGGGTGGGGGGCAAGGTCAACATACCGCTGGATGTGCGCATCCTTTCCGCCACCAACAAGGAGTTGGAACAGGAAATAAGGCGGGGGAACTTCCGCGAGGATCTTTTCTACCGCCTCAATGTGATCCGCATCAATCTGCCCCCGCTGCGCGAACGGGGCGGCGATGTCAAAACCTTGGCAGAATATTTCGTGAAAAAGTACAGCCAGGCCTCCGGCATAGGGGTGGAGGGCATTTCCCGGCCGGCATTCAAATTGCTTATGAATTACACGTGGCCCGGCAACGTGCGCCAGTTGGAGTCGGTCATCGAACGTTCCGTCCTCATGGCGGAGAGCAATTACATCGAGCCGGAAGACCTGCCGGCCGAGGTTACCGCGGCGTCTGCCCTGGGCGGCGGCATCCCCTTTGAGCTGCCGCCGGAGGGGATCGCCTTCGAGGAACTGGAAAAGGGGATCATCGTCAAGGCTATGGAACGGGCCGATTGGGTGATCGGCAAGGCGGCTCCGCTTTTGGGGATGAGCTACAAGACCCTCCAGTACCGCCTGGAGAAGTTCGGCATCGAGAGACCGGAACGCCGCCCGAAATTTTAGCAGGCGGTCTTTCCGCTAGAGATTGTTATGCCAAGCCACCAGAACGCAGCAACCATAACGTCCCAGACTATCCACGCGCTCGGCATGACGCTGTTGCAGGCGGGCAAGGTCAACGAGGCGGCCTTCCAGTTCAGGAAGGCGCTCAGTCTGGCGCCCGGCTTTACGGACGCATACCTCTGTCTGGGGCATTGCCTTCACCTTGCAGGAAGATTCGATGAGGCCCTCGAGGTGTATGACCGGGCGCTACGGATTTCGCCGGATAGTGCCCCTCTCTGGAACAACCGGGGTAATGCGCTCTTGGAGTTGTGCCGGTATAACGATGCAGCAGAAAGCTTTTCCCGGACCCTGGAGCTGGCTCCTGACTTCCATGACGCCCGAGTGACCCTGGGCACCTGCTATCAGGCCTTGGGGCAGTTTGCAAAGGCGCAGGCTGCCTGCGAGGCTGTTTTGAGGGTGGATCCCAACCACGCCGAAGCCCACTGGAACCGCGCCCTGCTGCTCCTTCTGCATGGCGATTACCACGAGGGGTGGCGGGAATACGAATGGCGCTGGCTGAAACGCAACTTTACGTCGCCGCTGCGGGATTTTGCCCAGCCCCGCTGGCAAGGTGAGCCCATTGGCGGCAAGACCCTCCTGATCCATGCCGAACAGGGATTTGGCGATACGCTCCAGTTCTGTCGCTATGTCCCGCTGGTGGCTGCCCTCGGCGCCCGGGTCGTCTTCGAGTGCCACCCGCCGTTGGCGTCGCTGATGAATATGGTGGGGGTGTGGGCGGTTCCCATGGGTGAGCCACTCCCCTCCTTTGATCTGCATGTGCCGCTACTCAGTCTGCCGATGATCTTTGGAACGAGCGTGGAGACCATTCCCGCTGAGGTCCCCTATCTGACGCCCCCCGCGGATCGTCTCCCTTTCTGGCGCAGTCTCGTTCCCGATGAAGGACGCTTGAAGGTCGCCCTCTGCTGGGCTGGCAAGTCGTATCCCGATCCCGGCCGGAGCTGCCCGCCGGAGTTACTGGCACCCTTGGCGGCAGTAGAACATATCTCCTGGTATTCGCTTCAGTTCGGCTGGAAGGAGGCGTTGCCGTTGCCGATGGCCGATCCAACGGGCCATGTCAGGGATTTCGGCGATACCGCCGCCCTGATTGCTCAACTCGACCTGATCATCACCGTGGATACGGCCGTGGCGCACCTGGCGGGAGCTTTGGGAAAGCCCACCTGGGTCATGCTGCCCTATGCCCCGGACTGGCGCTGGATGACAGGGCGGGAGGACTCTCCCTGGTATCCGTCGCTGCGCCTTTTCCGTCAGGCGAGGCCTGGTTCGTGGCGGGAGGCCGTCCAACGGGTGGCGCATGCCCTGGAGAGCCGGGCAAGGCCGGCTCGTCTTGCTCCGGCAGACTGATACTCTGCCGCCTTGGGCACCCGAAGCCGTTCATGGCAATCTAATAACTAAACAACGAATTCTTTGTGCCGATAGTATAGTTATGGGGCATTGCTCTGTGACAAGAGACCGAGGAGAAACCCATGAGTTCTTCAACTTCTAATTACACCGTTTCCTTTGACCTGACATCCATCTATCAAAATGTACAGGATCAGCGCACACAGTTGGCGCAGTACGCCATCATGCAGGCCGCGACCTATATGCAGAACAACAAAACGGACCAGGCGGTCTCGGCCTTCAAGAAGGCCTTGGGCCTGGATCCACAGAACACCACCGCTTACAACTATTTAGGCCAGATATACATGTCCCAGGGAAAGAATGCCGATGCCATCAAGGCGTTCCAGCAGATCGTACGGATACAATCCAATGCCGCTACCGCAGACGGTTCGTCCACCGCGCCTACGTTGGCAGACGCCCATATCAGCCTGGGAAACGCCTATTTGCAGAATAAGCAGTACACCCAGTCAGAGAAGGAATATAAAACAGCTGCGCGGTTAAATCCTCAGAATCCGGTTGCCGTTTACACCTTGGGGCAGCAGTATATTACACAAAATCGCCTCAGCGAGGCGGAAGCGCAATTTAAGAAGGTGCAAAAGTTATCCCCCAAGGATGGCAATGTCTACTATGCCCTGGGGCAGGTTTACAACAAGGAAGGGAAATACGACGAGGCGGCAACAAATCTGGAGAAATCCCTCACCCTGAAAACAAAGTTCCCGTCTGCCAACTATGAACTCGGCGTGGCCTACAACGGGTTGGGCAGGACAGCCGACGCCAAGAACCAGCTGTCCATTCTGAAGAACACGGATACCACCCTGGCTTCGCAGCTGCAGTTTATCATCAACAAGCCGCAGATGGTCGCTATCAACACAACCGCCCCCGGAGCATTCAACGGCATCCTGGGTCCGAGTACCCCCCTCTGGTATCTTGATCCGTCTCTGGCCGCGCCCAACAGTTCAAAGACCTATTCGGTAACCATCAGCTTCACCAATGCCATGGATGTGTCCTCCATCACCAATCCGCAAAACTGGTCGATTTCACGCGCGAATAGTACGGCAGCGGGCTTCTACAATAACATGATGCCGGTAAGCAACAAGGACGCCACAATCCTGAGCACACCTCAGGCGATCACCTATAACCCCCTCACCAACGAGGCAACCGTGAATTTCCGTATCAGCCAGAATGCCGCAGGTACTGCGGTAATTGACCCGTCCCATATCGTCTTCAAGTTCAGCGGGCAAGACGCAAGCGGCCGGAGCATGGATCAGACTGCGGACGAGGTCGACGGATCCAGCACCACCCCGTTCTAAGGTTTTTTGATTGTATTGTAACGGTTTTTTCTCTATATGAATTAATATACCGTAATTTTAATCTGTGAGAGGTCGCATGTCGTTACCTACCAACCAAAATTTGATTGCCATCGAGGGCGCTGCCACCTATGAGCGGATTCTTGCGGCCATCCGTGATATCGAAATCGAAGAGGCGATCCGGCATCTACAGGATTTTTTGAAGATCTACCCGGAATTTGCCCAGGCTCATAACGATCTCGCGACGCTTAATTATCGCACCGGAAATAACCTCAAGGCCCTGGCCCATTATGAAAAGGCCCATAAACTGGACTCCGCGAACATAACCTACCGCAAGAATCTGGCAGACTTCTACTTTGTCGAATTGGGGTGGTCTGACGACGCCATCTACACCTACCTGGATATCCTCAAGGACAATCCGTTCGACGTTGAGGCCTTAAACTCCCTGGGCTCCATCAGTCTGAGCCTGGGACGCCGGGAACAGGCCCGGCAGTATTTCTCCCGGTCCCTGCAGCTTGACACCCGCAACGGTGATGCACGGCAGGCCCTGCTGCAGTTGGGGGTTGCGCAGCCTTCGAACGACCCCAACCCGCTTCCTGAGGCTTTTTCTCCCGCCCGGGGAGAGTCGCAGCCGGCGGCACCCGCTCCCGTCTCTCCGGCAGCGCCAATCGTTTTCCCCGGATTGCCGCCCGAACCGGCGCGCTCTCCCGAAGAGCTCCACCGGGCTGCCCTGACCCTTGCCAACGACGGGAAACCCCATGATGCGGTCAGGCTGCTTGAACAATTGCTGGAGCAGTACGGCAATTACGCGCCCGCTCATAACGACCTGGGCGTCCTCTATCAGCAACAGGGCGACTTGCGGCGTTCCCGCCACTACCACGAAGAAGCGGTTCGGCTTCAGCCCGTCAACACCGTCTTTGCAAAGAATCTTGCCGACGTCCTCTGCATCGGTTTTGGGGAGGTTGAAGAGGCGCTGAAGATCTATGTTCGACTTCTGACCGCTGCCCCGCAAGACATCGAGATCCTCATGGCCCTCGCCACCATTTGCCTGGAGGTGGGGCAGGAGTCCGACGCCCGTTTTTTCCTGGAGCGTATTCTCGCCGTGCAGCCATGGAATAACGATGCGCGTGCGAACCTCGCGGTTTTAGAAGGCCACATGGGAGCAGAGAGTTGAGATGAAGGTTTCCATGCCCAGCGGGCGAACTCACGGGTGGGGGGTCGCCGGGGAGTACTTGACGAAGGAAATTGCGAAGCTGCCGCCTCTTGATGGCGTGACCCTGCACTGTATCAGTGGCCATGACTTCCACCCCATGCAGCCGGCCGATTGGGATCGGATCAACATCGGCTACTGTTTCTTCGAAAATGATATCGAAGCCCTCCGGCATACCCGTCGAGCCGCCCGCGAATGGGACTTCATCGTCGCCGGTTCGTCGTGGTGCGAGCACCAGTTGCGGATCGGCGGGGTTCGGCAGACAGCCACAATCCTTCAGGGGATCGATCCGGACAACTTTTACCCGACACCGTTTCTTGAAGACGACAGCAGGTTCATAGTCTTCTCGGGCGGCAAGTTTGAGTTCCGCAAAGGGCAAGACCTGGTGATCGCCGCCATGCGTACGTTCATGCAGCGCCATCAGGACGCCTGCCTGGTCTGTTCCTGGATCAATCAATGGCCTTTTTCCCTTGCCACAATGGCCAACTCTCCCCACATCTCGTTCCGGTTGACAAACGACGACTGTCTGACGATCCTGCAGCGGACACTTCACGAGAACGGCATACCTCTGGAGCGGGTCTGTCTGACCCCCCTTGTCGATAATGCCCAGATAAGGCAGATCTACCAGCAGAGCGACATCGGCATCTTTCCCAACCGTTGCGAAGGTGGCAACAACATGGTCATGTGTGAGTATATGGCCTGCGGACGGACGGTCATTGCCAGCGATGCCACCGGCCAGGCGGATATTATAACCGACCGGAATGCCTTTCCCCTTGCCGACTATACGCCTTTGCTGGTCAAGGACGCCGCAGGGCAACCAAGTGCCATCTGGCATGAACCCTCCGTCGAAGAGCTTATCGAACAGCTGGAATCGGCCTACCGGAACCGGGACATCCGCCGCCACAAGAGCGCCATTGCCGCCGAGGACATGAAAAGATTGGCGTGGGACAAAGCGGCGCACCAATTTCATTATATCGCCACGAAGCTTAACAATGCGGCCGTATTCGGCCATTCAAGAACGTGAGGAATATTTGATGGATGTTTCATTCAAAGGGATTGCCCGCCTTGTCTCCTTTGTGGATAAAATCGAGAGTGAAACCTATCCGGAGGCACCCTCTTTCATTCACTCGGAGATTACCGCCAAGGTACTCGAGACGCTCCTGCCCACGTACCAGATCAGTGAGGATGCGCGGATACTGGACATAGGCTGCGGCCAAGGGCCGGCCTTGGATATATTCCGCACCAAAGGGTATCTGTCCGCGATCGGCATTACGTTGAACAATGAAGATGTGCGGGTCTGCCGAGAAGCTGGGCATGATGTGCACAAGATGGATCAATCGTTCCTGGACTTTGGGGACGAGTCTTTCGATTTTGTCTGGGCTCGTCATGTGATCGAGCACAGCATCTTCCCGTACTTTACCTTGACCGAATTCGCCAGGGTACTGGCGAAGGGGGGCATGCTCTACCTGGAGGTGCCTGCCCCTGAGACAGCTTGCCATCACGAGACGAACCCAAATCATTACAGCGTGTTCGGTCACGGCTCGTGGACCTCGCTTCTCGGCCGTTGTGGTTTCATTGTCCGCGATACGGTCCGGTTTGCCTTTACCACCCCAATGGGCCCCGATGAGTACTGGGGGTTCATTTGCAAAAAACCGTAGTCAGCTCAGAACTCATTTCGGGGACAGCATGCAAGATATGAAAATATGGCTTAGCTACGTAGCGTACCCGGTAACGACAGCAGTCTATTTCGAACGGGCGCTGCGCAAAATATGCCGAACCACCACCGTTGGACCTCCCCTCCCTGCCGATCTCATTGACAGATGGCAGCTGCAGAACATGAAGCTCCCACTAAAGGAACAGGACATATCAACTGATTTTGTCCCGGACATGGCTGCGATCCTCGGCGATACCGCTTCCGCCGAGCATCCCGACCTCTACCTCTGGATCGAATCGGTGCCCGGTCACTTCCCTCGGAACCTGGCAGCACTGAAATGCCCGAAGGTTTGTTATCTCATCGACAGCCATCTCAGCCTTCCTCTGCATCTCGAGTGGGGGAAGAACTTCGACATGGTATTCATCGCTCAGCGGGAATACCTGGAGGAATTTCGCCGGCAGGGGATACGGGCTTTCTGGCTGCCGCTCGGTTGCGATCCGGAGGTTCACAAGAAGGCTGGCTCGGAAAAAAAATTTGAAATCAGCTTTGTCGGGGGAATCCCGCAAGGGTCCAGGCGGCAGCGGCTCCTGGCGACGCTAGACGCCCATTTACCGGTCCATTACGAGCGCTGTTTCTGGGACGATATGGCCCGACTCTTCTCCGAATCGAAAATAGTTTTCAACGAAGCGGTCCGCAATGATCTGAACATGCGGGTCTTCGAGGTCATGTCCACGGGTTCTTTTCTCCTGACCGATCTGGCAAGGAACAGCGGACAGGACGCCCTTTTCAGGGATGGTGAGGATTGCGCGGTATACCCGGATAACGAGATCGTTGACGTGGCCCGCTTTTATCTGGAGAACCAGGCGCTACGGGAGCAGATAGCTGCCCGTGGACAACGCCTCGTTCACAACGCCCATACCTATGGGCATCGGGTCGAAGACCTGCTGTCGGTTGCACTTGGTGGTAAGCCGGACACTTTCTCTGCGGAAGAGTTGCGGGAACGTTCCCTCGTCGGCGTGCCGCCGGTGGATGCCGGGGTTCACGATTCCGCCTGCATCAGCACTGCCCGGCGCAGCTTCGTCATCCCGGTGCTCGACATGTCACCGGCGAGCGAATACAACGTCACCACCCTGTTGCGCGACCTGGAAGGGGTGGAGGGCGACGTGATCGTGGTCTTCAACGGCCAGGAGGTGGCGGAGCAGCTTAAAGGGCACCCCCGCATCGACCGCTACGCCATCATGAAACAGAACATCGGCGTTGCCCGGGCCTGGAACCTGGGGTTGGAGATGGCGGCGACACCGACCGTCTTCATCATGAACGCCGACCTCCATGTGGAGCGGGCCGCCATAGACTCACTCGAGCAGGCGCTGCACTCCCTGCCGGATGCCGCCTGTGTCGGCCCCCAGGGGAGTTTCCTCAATTTTGCCCTGACAAAGGATTACCTCTATTTCGACAAGGGAAGTTTCAGTCATCCGATTAAGGTGGATGCCGTTTCAGGGTTCTTCTTTGCGGTCAAGCTGGAACATTTCAGCGCCAAGTTGATCCGCTTTGAAAACGGATTCACCCCGTGCTATTTCGAGGAGTGGGATTTGGGGCTGCAGATCAAACAGGCTGGCCTTGAGTCCTACATCGTACCCACAACCGCCTATGACCACCACTGGAGCGGCACCATTCGGGCGCTGAGGGAGATTTCCTTCTATGAACGGGCCGAAACGGCCGGGGAAATCCTTGTGCGTAACCGGAAGGTTTTCTTGAACAAGTGGCGGGGAATCGCCGGCCGCGCCGGCAATCAACGTCTGTTCGAGAGCAGATTTCCGGCATACGTTGCGGATCAGGCGCAGGCCCTGATAGCCGAGGGCCGACAGGACGATGCCGGCAAGCTGCTTGCCGAGGCGTCGCTACGTTATGGAGACGATCCCTTAATTGCAGCCTTGCGACGTTTTGTCGAGATCCAGGCATGTAAGTCCGATAAACTCCTGCAAGGGATGGAGGCGTGATCTCGTGATAAATTATATGCTCGGCAAATTAACAGAACAAGTGCGCGAGTCGGCAACCCTGCAGAAGGACGGGGATCTGGTCGCTGCATTTGGTGGGTATGAGCTTGTTTTCGAGGCACTTCGATTTTACGAGGGCCTTGGCTACGGTAAAGAGACGGAAAGTATTCAACGGTTGGCGCTCGAAGTCCAGCCGAGCCCGGTGATGACCCTTTATTGCCATAGTTTGATTCTGTTGCATCGTCGGCACTATACCAGCGCCCTTGAGGCGATCAAGGCTGCTCTGGCGGTAGCCCCGGATATAACGATGCTACACGCGCTCAAGGGTAGAGTCCAGACCGCTCTGGGAGACTTGCCCGGCGCATATGAAACATTTAACCAGATCCAGTCACGTGATCCTGCCTTCGGCGGAGCGGGCGACAGCCTTTTTGTGCTCACTGCGGAAAAAGAGATGCCGGGAGAAGATTACTACGACTGGCTGCAACATTTTCATGACTGGTTGCGTCCGGCCAGTTATGTCGAGATCGGTCTCGGGCATGGCCGGTCACTTGCTCTGGCCGGTCCAGATACAAAGGCGATCGGGGTCGATCCGTACCAGGGGTTCTGGGGGCGTCTGAACTATGTCTGCCCCCATGGCCCGGCTACGCTCTTCCCGTTGACGAGTGACGACTTCTTTGCCCAATATGATCTGCGGGAAGTCATGGGTCGGGAAACATTTGATTTGGGATTTATCGACGGCCTGCACCTGTTCGAACAAGCCCTGAAGGACTTCATCAATCTGGAACGTTATTCCAGAAAGGATTCGGTCATACTGATCCACGATTGCCTGCCAGTTGCCCCAATCGTTGCGGAGCGGGAGCGCTGTACCGGTTTCTGGACCGGCGATGTGTGGCGGATCATTCCCTGTCTCAAAACATTCAGGCCGGATCTGAAAATAATGACTATCCCGACCAAGCCTTCAGGGTTAGGGGCTGTGACCAATCTCGATGCCGCGTCAACCGTTTTGACGGATCATTATGATGAAATAGTCCATTATTACCTCTCCCTAAATTGCCCGGAACGCTTTGATCAGCGTCGGGTAGTATGCAACGTAGGAATTGCGGATAAGGATTATGTCCAAGGGATTTTTGTGGACAGCAAAAAAGATAACTTGCCGGAGTAACAACTAATAAACGGTGGCGGTATAAATCGACATCGCAGGAGACTTGATTTCGATGGCTAATCAGATTTAAACCATCTTCAACCCACTAAAAGAGCTAAACAGTGACGCTGAAGGCTTCTAGAGAAATTACTGGACCGACTCCGGTGTTGTAAAAAAGAAACCATCGCGAAGATCAGGGCCATAATCGGCAAATTTTTCCCTCAAGGACTTATCTGGTAAAAAAACTTAAACTGAGTCAGACAGATGGCACTACAGCAATTATTGAAGAGATAAACCGCGAAGAAGAGATCAGCGCGCATCTTGCCTCTTGTCAACTATGACCCAAATGATAAATATAAATAAACGGTTAAAATGAGTGAGAGAACAAATAGCGACTGACATCCCTGAAATTTGGTTTAATTGCGGTGTTACCGCTACGGCACGGGGCGATTATGCCAACGCTGAAAACTGTTTCCGCCGAACTCTGGCTTTGGCGCCGCACTCCCTGGAAACCCTGCTGAACCTTGGGTATGTGCTGGGCGAACAGGGAAAGGCGGAAGAGGCGCTCGGCTGCTACGAATCGGTCCTGGCCGAGGCTCCTGGAAACGCCAAGGCACGCTACAACAGGGCTGCACATCTTCTCCGCAGGGGGGAGCTGGCCGCCGGATTTGCCGACTACGAGGCCCGCTTTGCCGCCATTCAGGATGTGGACTGCCGCGTCTACCCCCAGCCCCGCTGGGACGGTTCCCCTCTAAACGGCCGCAGCATCCTGGTCTACTGCGAGCAGGGTTTCGGCGACGCGATCCTGTTTGGCCGATACGTGCCGCTGCTGGCTGGCCAAGGCGGAAAGGTGGTGCTGGAGGCGCAACCGCCGTTGTTGTCCCTCCTGTCGACACTGCCCGGCGTCGACAGGGTTGTTGCAAAGTCCGCAAATCCGCCGGTCACGGATTGTCATATCCCCCTGCTTAGTCTCCCCCACCTCTTCGGGACGACCCTGGAAACCATTCCCGTCTCTGTACCGTACCTTTTCCCCTCTGAGTCTCTGACCTCAGTCTGGCGCGCGCGTACAGCCTCTGAGCCGGGTATCCTGCGTATCGGCCTGGTTTGGGCCGGCAAGGAACGCCCCTACCCCAACCGTTCCTGTCCCCCCGAATACCTCGTGCCTCTCCTGGCCACGCCGGGAGTCCGCTTCTTCTCCCTGCAGATCGGCGAACGGGAGCGGTTTCCCCTTCCGCCGGAGTTTGCCGCAGGGGTGATCGACCATACGGATGGCATCAGGGACTTTGCCGACACCGCCGCCCTGATCCTCACCCTCGACCTGGTCATCACCATCGATTCCGCGGTTGCCCACTTGGCCGGCGCGCTCGGCAAGCCGGTCTGGACCCTCCTTCCCTGTGCCGCGGACTGGCGCTGGCTGGAAGACCGGAGCGACTCCCCCTGGTATCCGACCATGCGGCTGTTCCGGCAACCGGGCCCAGGCGATTGGGGGGCGGTGATTAATGAGGTCGCAGGAACGTTACGCGACGTGACAACGCACGAAGCAGTGGGGGCCACCTTGACGGACGAGCAGTGCGATTCCCTGTTTCTGGGGGCCATGGAGTCCCTTGAGCAGAACGTCCCGGACGTCGCTGTCGCCCAATTTCTCAAACTCCTGCCGTTGTTCCCGGACAATCCGGCTGTCTGGTTCAACCTGGGGCGCGCCCGCCGTCTCCAAAGAAACCGTGCCGATGCGGAGAAGTGCTTTCGCCGGGCGCTCCTCTTGAAACCCGACAGCCCCGACATCTGGCTCGCCCTGGGCCGCCTCTACCTGGAACTGAAGGCGTTCGAGGAGGCAGAGACGTGCTTGGGGAAGGCGCATGAACTCGCGCCGGGATCGGTTGATATCTTGCTCGACCTGGGTGCTGCATTGGTCCCCCAGGGGAAAACAACAGAAGCCTTCTGCTGTGACCAGAAGATCCTCGCCATCAAACCCGACTGCACGGAAGCCATCTATAACATGGGGTTTTTGCAGCTGCGCAGCGGTGATTTTTTGCCCGGCTTCGCCAACTTCGAACAGCGCCTTTCCATAGAGAGGTTTCAGATCGACCCGCGCATCTATCCCCAGCAGCGGTGGGATGGTTCCCCCCTGGCGGGGAAAACCATCCTCGTGTTTGGGGAGCAGGGCATGGGTGATTCAATCCAGTTTTCCCGCTACATCCCCCTGATCGCCCAACGTGGCGGCAAGGTCGTTTTTGAAGTCGAGAAGCCGCTTGTCCCGCTGTTCAACTCCCTCCCCGGCGTGGCACGGGTTGTACCGAAATCCGGGACGCCGCCGGCCACGGATGTGTATATCCAATCACTCAGCCTCCCGCATATCTTCCACACAACTATCGACACCGTGCCGAACCGCGTCCCTTACCTCGCCCCTGAGCCGTCAAAGGTGGCGGCATGGCGACAGTTGCTGGCGGGCGATTCTGCATTCCGTGTCGGGTTGGTCTGGCGCGGCAATCCCCGGAATCCGCTGGATCAGGACCGTTCCAGTTCATTGGCGGCATTTTCGCCACTCGCGGCTCTCGACGGCGTCAGCTATTACAGCCTCCAGGTGGGATCCGCGGCGGAAGAGGCCGCGTCTCCGCCCGCAGACATGGAGATCACTGACCTGACCAGCCGGTTGGAAGACTTCTCCGATACCGCCGCCTTGATCGCCAACCTCGATCTGGTCATAAGCATCGAGACGGCGGTTGCCCATCTGGCCGGCGCGCTCGGCAGGCCGGTCTGGGTGCTGTTGTCCCATAATCACTGTTGGCGCTGGCTTGTCGGGCGGGATGATTCGCCCTGGTATCCGACCATGCGCCTGTTCCGGCAGGAGCGGCCGGGGGATTGGGGCGGGGCGGTCCAGCGGGTCAAGAATGCCTTGGAGTCATTGGTACGTGAACGAGCAAACTGAACAGGGCCATATGGATATCGAATCATGCTATCAGCTCGGAGCGCTGCTCAAGGAACGGGGGGACATCCCCGGGGCGGAGCGCTGCTTCAGGCGGATCGTCGAACAGGCTCCCGATCTCCCGGACCCGCAGCACAGCCTGGGGGTCGTGCTGCAACTCCAGGAACGGCTGGTGGAGGCCATCGGGCACTATCGGGCCGCCATTGCCCTCGATCCCTGCTTTGTGAAGGCCCACTACAACCTGGCCACGGCCCTCTGGCGGAGCGGTTTGTACCAGGAGGCAATGGCTTGTGCCCGCAAGACCATAGACCTCGATCCGGCACATGCCGAGGCCTATGGGCTGCTCGGGCAACTCGCCCTCCTGACCGGAGATCTCGGCCACGGGTGGGATGAGTACGAGTGGCGGTGGGAGACGAGAGAGGGCAGTACCAAAAAACAGGACCTGGGCCGGCCCCAATGGGATGGTTCTCCGTTGGCGGGTAGAACGCTCTTGATCCATATGGAGCAGGGCCGGGGCGATATGATCCAGTTTATCCGGTATGCCCCGCTGGCGGCAGCCACGGGAGGACGGGTCGTCGTCTGCGCCCTGCGGGAACTGGTGGCGCTTTTGGCAACCGTCGAGGGGATAGGCCAGGTCGTGGATCGCCAAGGGCCGTTGCCGGAGTTCGATGTCCACATCCCCGTACTCAGTCTCCCCCGCGTTTTTGGGACGACCCTGGAAACGGTTCCCAACCGGATTCCCTATCTGAGGCCGGACCCGGCAAAGGTCGGGGCGTGGCGGCAGCTCATGCCGGCCAACGGGCGGGTGCGCGTCGGCCTGGTCTGGGCCGGCCAGGAAAAACCGGACCCCTTCCGTTCCATGCCCCTGAGCGCGTGTGTACCGCTCCTTTCTCTCCCGCACGTGGACATCTACTCGCTGCAAATGGGCCGGGGCGTGGAGGAGATAGCGTCTCTCCCGGCGGGGTGCGCGATCATCGATCACACCGCACGGATTTCCGATTTCGCCGATACCGCGGCACTGATCGCCAATCTCGACCTGGTCATTACCATCGACACTGCCGTGGCCCATCTGGCCGGCGCACTCGGCAAGCAGGCCTGGACATTGTTGCCGTTCGTGCCGGACTGGCGCTGGCTGCTGGCGCGTGACGACTCCCCCTGGTACCCCACCATGCGCCTGTTCCGGCAACGGTCTCCCGGAGATTGGCACGGCGTCGTGGAGCGGGTTCGGGAAGCGCTGGGGCAACGGCTCGGCAGCCCTGCCATCCATAATCAGCGGGGCATTGAACTGCTGCAGGCTGGGCAACCCGGGGAGGCTGAACAGGCCTTTTCCGCGGCCATTGCCTTGGCCCCGGATTACGCCGAGGCCCACAGCAATCTCGGGGCAACCTTCGATAACCAAAAGAGATACAGGGAGGCGCTCGCCAGTTACCGGACCGCCCTCTCCCTCAGACCTGATTTCGTCCAGGCCCTGTTCAACATGGGCAATGTCCATCGGGAATTGGGCGAGCTTGCCGAGGCGCGGCGTTGCTACGAACAGGTTCGGGAGTTGTCGCCGGGTCTGCTGCAAGCAGACCTCTGCCTGGCGCAGATCTGGAAGGAAGAGCGGGACTTCGCGCGGGCACGCGGCTGCGTGGAACGGGTACTGGCGCTCAGGCCCGATGACGCCTCTGCCCTGCACAGCCTGGGAGAAATCTGCCAGGCCGAGGAACGGTTTCCGGAGGCGATCGAGGCCTACCAGCGGGCGTTGGCGATCGAACCGGGCAACGTCAAATCACAGAATATGCTCGGCATGGTCTTTCATCTGATCGGCAGTCTCGAGGCCGCTGAGGAGTGTTACCGGAAAGCGCTCGCAGCCAAGCCTGACGCCCTGACGGTGCTCAACAACCTGGGGGCCGTCTATCAATCCCAAGGGCGATCTTCCGAATCGGTGGCTGTGCTGCGACAGGCTGTTGCCGTTGATCCCTCCTATGCGGAGGCGCACTGGAACCTGGCGCTGTCGCTCCTTGCCAGCGGCGAGTACCGCGATGGGTGGCTGGAGTACGAATGGCGCTTCAAAAAATCCAATCCGGTCCCGGAACGTCATTTTGATCAACCCCGCTGGGATGGTTCCCCCCTCGACGGCAGGACCATTCTGCTCCATTGCGAGCAGGGATTCGGCGATACCCTGCAGTTCATCCGCTATGCGCCGCTGGTAGCACAGCGGGGCGGCCGTGTCGTTGTGGAGTGCCAGACGCCGGCACTGAAACGTCTGATTGCGGGCGTTGCCGGCGTCTCCGAGGTCATTGCCGCCGGTGAGGCCTTGCCGCGCATGGACTGTCATGCCCATCTCCTGTCACTGCCGCTGATCTTCCAAACAACGGTGGCCACCATACCGGCTGACGTTCCCTACCTCCGTGCCGATCCGGCGGATAGGGCGATCTGGCGCGGCCGCATGGGATCGGCTAAATCCCTGAAGGTCGGTCTGGTCTGGTCCGGTCGTCAAAACCTGGTGCTCAACAGGAAGCGCACCTGTAATTTGGGCACCTTTGCGCCCTTGGCCGCCGTCCCGAACGTGATCTTTTACAGTCTCCAGGTGGGCGATGGCGCCGAACAAGCGGCTGAAGCGCCTGCCGGCCTGCATCTGGTTGACCTTACCGCCCATATACGGGATTTTGCCGACACTGCCGCCTTGATTGCCAACCTGGACCTGGTCATCACCATCGATACCTCGGTCGCACACCTGGCCGGCGCGATGGCTAAGCCGACCTGGGTGCTTCTTCCCCATGTGGCTGATTGGCGCTGGCTGGCGAACCGTGAGGATTCCCCCTGGTATCCGGGTACGCGTCTCTTCCGGCAATCCGTTCCGGGCGATTGGCAGGGGGTGGTGCGATCGGTCGCATCGGCGCTGGAACAGTATCGCCGCGCGGCTTCACCGGCGGCGTCGGGCCCGGTTTTCTTGAACGCCCCCTCTCCGGGGGAAGCAAACGCCGGTGTGCCGGTTACGTGTCCAAAGACGCCGCCGGGACTGGCGAAGCGCCCCCGTGGGCTCAAGGTGGGGCTTGTCTGGTCGGGACGCCAGAACAAGGTGCTCAACCGCAAGCGCTCATGCCCGTTGGCCGCCTTTACGCCGCTCGCAGATGTCCCGAACGTGACCTTTTACAGCCTGCAAGTGGGCAGCGGGGTGGACCGGGCTGCAGAGCCGCCGCCCGGCATGGCGCTTTTGGACCTCACCGGACATATCCATGATTTTGAGGATACGGCGGCGTTTGTCGCGAATCTGGATTTGATCATAACCATCGACACCGCTGTCGCCCATCTGGCAGGAGCGATGGGCAAGCCGGCATGGGTGCTTCTCCCCTATGCCGCCGACTGGCGCTGGTTGACAACAGGTGAGGACAGCCCCTGGTATCCCGGCGTTCGCCTGTTCCGCCAGCCGGATCTCGGTGCATGGGATGCGGTGATCCAGGCGGTTGCCGAGGCCCTGAACGAACGTGCTTCCAGCGGGAGGGGCGAATACCCTCCGCAGCCGCGATGTCCTGGGCCGACGCGGTTTTCTGAGGAGCGGGCCTGGCTGGAACGCTCCCTTGACGGATATCTGCGGGAACGTACCTTGAACCCGTCCGACCCGGTCGCCCACCTGAATGTGGGAGCGGCGCTGGGGTTGCTCGGCAGGCACCGGGAGGCAATTCCCCACTACCGGAGAGCGTTGGAACTGTCTCCGGAACATGTGCAGGCACACCTGAACCTTGCCTTTTCCCTACTGGCCCTGGGAGAATTTGCCGAAGGATGGCGCCACCACGAATGGCGCCACGGCATGGTCGATTCGCAGCTCCCCCCCTGGCCGCTGCTCCAACAATCAGACCTGGAGAGACATCCCGGGGGGCAGAGACTCCTCGTACACAGTGAACAGGGGTATGGCGATACCATTCAGTTCATCCGCTTCATTCCGCACCTCGCAGACCTGGGATACTGCGTGACGGTAACGTGCCAACCGGAACTGGCGACGCTCGTCGGCTCGGTGCGGGGGGTCTCCCGGGTCGTGCCGCATGGGGAGTCGCTGCCCGTGTGTGATCTGCAGGTGCTGCTTCTCAGTCTCCCCTACCTGTTCGGCACGACACTGGAGACACTGCCGGACGAGGTGCCGTATCTCGTACCTCGCCCGCACCAGGTCGTTCTGTGGCATAGCCGTTTGTGCGGATCATCCGAGGCGGGAGGGGGCCAACCCTGATTTCAACTTTTTTTGCGGTACTCATTTTTTCCTAAAGAAATTTCACCAAAGAACGATGAGTATAGTAAGCGCAGAAAGCGCACCCGGCAGAATGGCCGGGCACAACCCCAGAAAGGAGCATCACCATGGCAATCAATGATATTTCTCTCACATCGGGCATGCGGAACAACCTCCTCGCACTTCAGCAGACTTCGTCTGCAGTCTCGCAGACCCAGCAGCGTCTGAGCAGCGGCAAGAAGGTTAACTCCGCCCTTGACAACCCCACCAACTTTTTTGCAGCCCAGTCGGAAACCCAGCGCGCCAGCGACCTGAACGACCGTAAGGACGGCATGAGCGAGGCGGTCCAGACCATCCAGGCTGCCAACGCCGGCATCACGGGCATCACCGCCCTGATCCAGTCGGCCAAAGGTCTGGCCAGCCAGGCTGCATCGACCAACGACACAACCGCTCAGGCAACCTACTACTCCCAGTTCCTGTCGATCACCTCGCAGATCACCACGTTGGCCAGCGACTCCGGCTACCGCGGCACCAACCTGCTGACCAACGGCACGCTCTCCATCGAGTTCGGTCAGAAGACCGGCGACTCCAACCTCACCATCAATGGTGTCAACGGCTCTGCCGCTGGCCTGGGCGTCAGCGCCAGCGCTACGTGGGTTGGCTCGACGGCTGACGCTACGTCCACCTCCGCATTCATGGACAACGCCCTCAGCACGCTGCGCTCCAACGCTTCTACCCTGGCCAGTAACCTGTCCGTCATCACGACCCGCCAGGACTTCACCACCAGCATGATCAACACGCTGCAGACCGGCGCCGACAACCTGACCCTGGCCGATATGAACCAGGAAAGCGCCAACATGCTGGCACTTCAGACCCGTCAGTCTCTGGGCACCACCGCCCTGAGCCTCTCGTCTCAGGCAGCCCAGTCTGTTCTCAAACTCTTCTAATAGAGGGTGGGAGTGACAGAGAATCGGTAAATAATAAAGGGAGGGGACTTTGGTCTCCTCCCTTTATTGCTTGACAGGGGTAAGCCATATCGGTACAAAATGCACAGTCCGCCAACCGCCGCCTCCAGGCAACCTACAACGACAAAAAAATTACTCAAAAAGCTGATTACCATGCCACTAAAACTTACCCTCAAACCCCAAGAGAAGGTCATCATCGGAGGCGCCGTCGTCAAGAACGGGGCTTCTACCTCTCATTTCACCATCGAAAACAACGTCCCTGTCCTGAGACAGGCGGATATCCTCACCGAAGCAGAGGCGACGACACCGTGTCGCCGGATCTATCTTGCCCTCCAGCTCATGTACATTGACGAGGAAAATTGTGCCGCCACGCTCCCCATTTTTAGCGCCCTCGTCGATGAGTTGCTGGAGGCCGTACCTAGCATGAAAGAGTTGATTTCAAAGACAAATCAGTATACCCTGAACAGAGAATACTACCAGGCGCTGAAGCAGGCCAAAAAACTCATCGCCTATGAAGAGGAGCTTCTAATCAATGTATCAAAATCCTGTTGATGCCTACACAACAATGCAGAAGGAGTCGCTCAGCGGAAGGGAACTGGAGGCGTCGGTGCTCTCCCGTGCCGCTCTCATGCTGAAACAGGTGCAGGAGAACTGGGATGCGTCAGACCGTGACGCGAAACTAAGAGAGGCGATAAAGTTCAACCAGAAGGTTTGGAGCTTCTTCCAGGCCGAGTTGAGCAGTCCCGAAAACCCGCTCCCGCGAAATCTGAAGGAGGACATCCTTAACCTCAGCCTCTTCGTAGATAATCACCTTTTTAATGTCTTGGCCTTTCCCGAACCCGAAAAACTCTCCATCGTCATCGATATCAACTTCAACATCGCCACCGGCCTGCGGACCAAGCCGTCCGAGCAATAACACGGCTATTCGACCGTAAGGGCGTATCCCTTCCTTTCGAGACACTCGATTACCTTGCGCATATGTTCGAAGCCGCGGGTTTCGAGTTCAAGCGATACGTCGGTTCTGCCGAGGGTCAATGATTTTGAACGTCTGTCGTGGCTGATGTGGAATATATTTGCGCGTGTTTCTGCAATATCCGTGGCTAACCGGGCCAACGCTCCGGGGAGGTCATCGAGTTCTATCGTCAGCTTCAGGTAGCGCCCCGCAGCCAACAGTCCCCGTTCCACAACGAGCGCGATGGTCTTGACATCGATATTGCCGCCCGACAGCAGGCAGAGGGTCTTGCCTTTCAGATTCCGTGCCTTACCATGCAGCACCGCCGCCAGGGGAACGGCGCCGGCTCCCTCCACCAGCAGTTTCGTTCGCTCCAGGAGCGATACGATGGACTGGGCGATTTCCTCTTCCTCAACCTGAACGATTTCATCGACACAGGCGCGGATGATGGGCACCGTCAGCTGCCCCGGGCGCTTTACGGCAATGCCGTCGGCCAGTGTCACCTTTACCGGCGTCTCGCAGGGAGCGCCTGCCGCAAACGAGGCCGACATGGACGGGGCGGCCGTGGATTCGACGCCGATAATGCGGATGTGGGGCGCGCGCTCCCGCACCGCCGCCGCCATGCCGGCTATCAAGCCGCCTCCTCCTACCGGGACCAGCAGGTTTTGCACGTCCGGCAATTCTTCCAGAATCTCCAGGGCTATGGTGCCCTGGCCGGCCATGACCAGTTCATCGTCGAAGGGGTGCACGAAAAGGGCGCCGGTGGAACGCTGGGCCTCCTGTGCCGCTTCGCAGGATTCATCGAAATTTTTACCGATCAGCACGATGTCGGCGCCGTAGTCGCGGGTGGCCTGAACCTTTTGGGGTGGGGTGATCTCCGGCATGTAGATGGTCGCCTTGACGCCCAACAGGTCCGCCGAAAAGGCCACCCCCTGGGCATGATTTCCCGCCGATGCGGTAATGACGCCATGTTTCAGGGCCTCTTTCGTCTGGGCGGTCATGAAGTTGAGAGCCCCCCTGATCTTGAAGGAACCGGTACGTTGGAGGTTTTCGCACTTGAAGAACAGCGGCGCACCCAATTTCTCGGTATAGTGGTGCGAGTAGATCATCTCCGTGCGGCGAACGCGTTTCCTGAGGCGGTCGTAGGCTTCCTGTATGAGTTCGTAAAAGGGCATGGCCGTGGGCTCTCCAAAGGGTAGTTGTGTCATAGTACCAGACGGGTCAAGCAGGGTCAAATGTGAAGAACCGCCGTTTTGGGCTCTTGGCAAGTTTTCGCTTTGCTGGTACATTAGCAAGAGAACATCCTAGAGGAGGCATCATGGAGGCAGAGCACCATCAATTGATCATTCTCGGCGCCGGGCCGGCCGGCTACACCGCTGCTATTTATGCCGCACGGGCCAACCTGAGCCCTCTTATCATAACCGGATTGCAGCCGGGCGGGCAATTGACCACGACGACGGAGGTCGATAATTGGCCGGGAGAATATGGAGGGGTCCAGGGGCCTGACCTGATGGAGCGCATGCGGCAGCACGCGGAACGGTTCAACACGCGCATGGTCCTTGACAACATCAAACGCGCCGACCTGCTCCAGAGGCCGTTCGTGCTCGAAGGGGACAGTGCCACCTATACCTGCGATGCCCTGATCATCGCCACCGGCGCCTCGGCCAAGTACCTGGGGCTCCCATCCGAGCAGGCCTTCAAGGGAAAAGGTGTTTCCGCCTGCGCCACCTGCGACGGTTTTTTCTACCGCGGCCAGGATGTGGCGGTCATCGGCGGCGGCAGCACCGCGGTCGAGGAGGCGCTCTACCTTTCCAATATCGCCCGCCACGTGACGGTGGTGCATCGTCGTGAGCAGTTCCGCGCCGAAAAGATTATGACTGACCGGCTGATCGAAAAGACGAAGAACGGCAACGTCACGATCGAGTGGCACCATGTCCTGGACGAGGTACTGGGGGACGCCAGCGGCGTGACCGGCATCCGCATCCGCCATCGCAGCGGCTCGACCAAGGAGGTGCCGGTCCACGGCGTGTTCATCGCCATCGGCCACACGCCCAACACAACCATCTTCGAGGGGCAGCTGGATATGGAAAATGGCTATATCCGGACCAAGTGCAGTCTCGAGGGGAATCTCACGGCCACCAATATCGAGGGGGTCTTCGCCGCCGGCGATGTGCAGGACTACATCTATCGCCAGGCGATCACGTCGGCCGGGACCGGCTGTATGGCTGCGCTGGACGCCGAAAAGTATCTGGAAACACTTCGCAAGTAAGGAACGTGCCATGTCGGCGACCCCTGACGACCTGGATGCCCTGTTGGGTGACATCCACAAAACCATCCATGATAACCGCCGTTTCCTCCAGGCTTTGGCGGACGATGCCGACAGCGGTCAGGAACAGGATGATGGGGACGACGGAGGTGAGCGGGAGGTTTTTGAGGAACTCTGAGCATGAACGCCCGGAAACGCAAAAAGCCCCTGGAAGGTTTCTTCCAGGGGCTTTTTGCGTTTAGCGGTGAGTTAGTGCTTACCCCCACCGGGGACGTCATATCCGCCGGCGGCATGACACTCGCTGCAATTGGTCTTGTAGATCTCGTTGCCGATGTCCACCGGGTGCACGAATTCGCTTACCTTCTTCCCGGTGGGGATATTCTCCTGAATCTGGCCGAGCACTTCGTGACAGAGCTTGCAATCCTTGGAGATCAGTTTCCCCTCGGGCGATCTGTGTTTGCCGTCATGGCAGCGGAAGCAGCCGGCGGTGTAGAAATGGCCGATATGATTTGGGTAGGTCTTCCACGACACCTTCATCTTCGGGAAGTAATTACGCTTGTAGATATTCTGGATCTGCCCGATGGCCTGGGTGATGGCGGCGCCCTTCTTGGCCGCAACCTCGGGATAATTTTTCGCGTAGTAGTCCTTGATGCCGGCGTCAAGGGCTTTCACGGCCTCTTCGGTACTTGCGTAGGGCTTTTCGAGCAGTTCTACGGCCACCTTTTTGATGTAGGGCAAGCCGCGGTCGATGGTATTGGATGCGAAGTTCCTGTCCATCTCCTCGCCCGGGGAATAGTAGATATGGGTCGGCTTGTTGTGGCAGTCGGTGCAATCCATGATACGCTTGGTCGCTTTGGCGATTTCATCCCGTGAAAGCGGTTTGGAGGGGTCCATGTATTCGGTAACCGTGCCGTCCTTGCCCTTGACCGCCACGTAGGGGATGGTCAGACGCTTCTTGTCGCCGGGGATGAAGGTTACCTCGCGGCCGATATGCCAATGGATTCCCATGGCGTTGGGCGTCTTGGGGGTGCCGCCGATCTTGATCAGCATGTTGATCTCGCGAGGGGTGTTATCCTCGTTCGGGGCGTAGTGGTAGAAGATCTTCTGGCGGCCCGCATAGAATTTCTCGGGCCAATGGCAATGTTCGCAGGTGCTGCGCGCGGGGCGCAGGTTTTCGATGGGGGTTCCAATCGGCGTGGGCCAGGAGTGGGTCAGGACGGCCCAGACCTGGCGCAGGCCCGAGAGTTTTGCCCTGACGTACCATTCGGCACCGGGGCCGACGTGGCATTCCACGCATTTTACTTTCGCATGGGGCGAGTTCGACCACGCGGTATGCTCCGGCTGCATCACCACGTGGCAGAGTTCGCCGCAGAAGGTGGTTGATTCGGTAAACTCGAACCCCTTGATGGACGCTGTGCCGACGACAATGAGAAAGACCACCGACGCCAGTATGAAGAAGATGGAAAGCTTGAGGGTATGGGGATCGTTCAGGTCGAGGCGCGGCAAGCGGGGGATGCCCAGTTCCGGGTGTTTGCGGAACCGGCTGCGGACCCTCCACGCGCCGGCCGGGATGAGGAGCAGGCCAAAGATGAGCATGCCGGGGAAGGCGAAGTAGACAAACATGCCCATATAGGGGTTTTCCAGCCCGGTGAAGGCCTCAAGGAGCAGGAACGCAATGATCAGGACGGTTGCGATCAATGCCATGAGTGCCCCGATGATACTGGTGCTGTTCATCAAATAGCGGTAAATACTTGAGTTTTTAAGTTCCAACGTACACCTCCCTGCGTGTCTGTATGCCAAAAAAAGTTGAGTATACAGTAAATTTTTATTTTTACATCGACGGTTATACCTTTGTCAAACAAAATAAGTCCAAGGTTTCTTTCGCACGTATGGGTTTTGCTGGCGGAACATCCCGCACCATATAAGGTTTCGATCGCTCTCGGTGCTCAGGATGCCGTTGCTGCAGCACGTGCAGCGGTCGTTCAGGGGCATCAACGTGATAAGATCCCGCGTCACCTCGGCCAGTGGGGTCTCCGGGGTCAAGGATTCACATTGAGGTAGGGGGCAAAAAAAGGGGGGCGAAAGTTCGCCCCCCGGGTGAATCTGGCAGATGCGGCCCCGGTTTAGTGGGCGCCGTTCCCAAAGGCGAGGATCATGAGCAGCAGCAGGCTGATGCCGATGAAGAGGGCGGTAAAGCCGAACCCTTTGACCAGGAAGTCATAGGCCACGCCGCTGGTCTTCTTGCAGGCGTACTGTTCGATGATGCCCAACTCCTCGTAACGCTTCCACTGATCGCCGCGCTCCTCAAGCATCTCTTCCTTGCCGATCTGGCCATTGAAGATGACGAAGTCCATGGGGAACTTCTCCGGACGGCCATGGGTGTTGAAGAAGTGGACCGTGAAGATGAAGCCGGTTGCCAGGAGGGCCTCGTCAGAGTGGACGATGGTCGCTACGTTGAACACCCAGCCGGGCAGGAACAGGCCGAAGAATTCCGGGAACCAGAGCATCAGGCCCGATCCGCCGATGGCGAACATACCCCAGAAGACCGCGAGAAAGTCAAACTTTTCCCAGTAGGTCCAGCGCTCGAAGGTTGGCTTCGGCCCTTTGAAAAAGAACCATTTCAACATCGCGCCGACATCCTTGATGTCACGCAGATTGGGGCAGAGCGAGTCAGGGCCGAACAGGCGCTGGATCGGATTCCCCTGTATACCCTTCTTGAAGAAGAGGAAATTGATGCTCATGACGATCGCCATGCCGAAATAGACGAAGGTGATGCCGGCGCAGATCCGGTGGATGAAGCCGGCATGGGCCGAACCGCCGTAGAGATTCATCAGGGAGATGGCCCAGTGCTGGGTGCTGAACTTGAGCGGCAGGCCGGTCAGGGAGAGCCCCAGGAAGCTGGTGATCACCAGGATGTGCATGAAGATATGGATACGGTTGAAACGACGGTACTGTTTGTGGGCTTCCGGTACGACATGGTGGTATTCGCCGCTGGCCAGTTTGGCCGCTTTTTCCCTGTTTTCCACGAAGCCGCGGAACATCCAAAGCAGGGTGTGAATCCAGAAGACAGTAAAGGTGCCCAGCAGCAGACCGGTCATTCCGAGGAAGGTGTAGTACAGGATCGGATACTTCTCCCGGTCGGTATGCTCACCATGGGCATAGAACTTGGTAAAGAGCGTGGTCGCCTTGGCGTGGCACTTGGCGCAGGTGTTTACCAGGTTGGCCGGATTGACGCTTGAGTTGGGGTCATCCTTGGGGAGCACCGAGTGTCCCGTATGGCAGTCGGCGCAGCCCGCGACCTTTTCGGGGAAACCGAGGCGGTAGTTCTTGCCGTGGTAGCTCTCCATGTAGGTCTTGACGGCAACGTTGAAGACGTTGTTGCGCTTCATCATCTCTTCGTTGCTGTGACATTTCAGGCAGACCTTGGTGTGGAATTCCCGGTTGGAACGGCTCTTGGGATCTCCCAGGGGTTTGATCTCGTGCAGGCCATGGCAATCATTGCAGGCGGCGGAGTCCTCATTGCCGGCGGCAACCGCCTTGCCGTGGACCGATTTCTGGTAGACCGACTCCTTGTCGTGGCACTGGACACATTTGGCGACGACGAGGCGCTTGTCGTTCTTCCAGTACTTGTGGACGTGGATATCGGTATGGCAGTCGGCACACATGACACCCTTGGCAATGTGGACGCTGGCATAATGTTCGGCGTTCTGCTTTTTATGGCAGCGCTCGCACTGGACCTTCTGGACCTTGATCTCTTTTCTCATGTGCTTGGCGAGATCGGTGATATCCACATGGCAACTGGTACAGGCATTTTTGCCATGGACCGACTCGGCAAACGCCCGCACGGAAATCTTGTCACCGTGGCAGCCCAGACAGGTGGCCGGGTCGATCGCCATTCCCTGCTGGGCCAGCGACGGACCGACCCAGACCATTAGCAGCATCAGAAACGGCAGCATACGACAGAAAACAAACTGCATAACAGTGCTCCTCCATACCAATAGGGTGTAATGAAGATGGGTGTATAAATTTAATATACACTACACAACAGAAAGTTCTAAATCAACGAAAATTGAATACTGCATACACACTTTCTGAACGGATGCAGCGAATAAAGAAGATGAAATTACAACAGGATAAAGGAGGTCCCCAACATCTGCATTAACGGTGCCCACGTAAATCACGACTCATGACGGCAACTTCCGTTGCGGCATCCCGGTCGTGCCCTTGCCCATGCGCCGGGTCACCGGCCGACGGATGGCGTCAATGTATACCTAACCTCCCGAATTTACGACCCTTGGCAATGCTGTGCCCTTGACTTTGCCAAGTGCTTTTGTTAGCTTGCCAAAGTAACATCTCGGTTCGTCGAAAAAACTCTGCCGCTGAACATAGCTTCAGGGCAAATCCGGAGTGCCTCACCATGTACAAAAAACTCTTTATCCCCGGCCCCGTGCCGGTCCATCCCGACATCCTCGCCGCCATGGCGACCCCCATGATCGGTCACCGCACGAAGGAATATGCCGAAATGCATGAACGGGTGACCTCGGGCCTGCAAAAGATCCTGGCCACGGAAGGGAAGGTCTTCCTGGCCACCTCCAGCGCCTTCGGGGTCATGGAGGGGGCCATTCGCAATCTGGTGGGAAAACGGTGCGCCAACTTCTGCAACGGCGCCTTCTCGGACAAGTGGCACAATGTCACCCTCCGCTGCGGCAAACAGGCCGATGCCATCCGGTTCGACTGGGGCAAGCCGGTTACGCCCGAGGCGGTCGAACAGGCCCTGTCCACCGGCCTGTATGACAGCATGACCATGATCCATAACGAAACCTCGACCGGAGTGATGTCTCCCTTGCCCGAAATCGCCGAGGTGATGCGCAAATTCCCGGATGTCATGTTCATCGTCGATACGGTTTCCTCCATGAGCGCCTTGAAGATCCCGGTGGATGAACTGGGCATCGACAGCTGCATCTTCGGGGTGCAAAAGGCCTTTGCCCTGCCGCCGGGTCTGACGATCTTCACCGCCAGCGACAAGGCGCTGCAACGGGCATCGACCATGGAGGGCCGCGGCTATTACTTCGATTTTACGGAGTTTGCCGCCAACGACGCCAAACACAACACCCCCTCCACACCCTGCATTTCCCAGATCTTCGCCATGGACCGCCAGTTGGAGCGAATCTTTGCCGAAGGGTTGGAGACGCGCTGGGCGCGCCACCGGGACATGGCCGAGTATGCCCGCCAATGGTTGACCGACCGCGGTTTCGGACTTTTCCCCGACCGGGAATACTGTTCGCTCACCCTGACCTGCGCCCGCAACAGTCGCGGCGTCGATCTGGCCGGATTGAAAAAGGGACTGGCCGAAATAGGCTTTGCCTTTGACGACGGCTATGGCAAAATTAAGGGTGAGACCTTCCGTATCGCCCATATGGGGGACATGACCCGCCACGACCTGGAGGAACTCTTTAGCGCCATTATCAGCATTATGCCCGACCTGGCCTGAAATTCGCCCCTTGCGCCGGCCCGGTCCCGCACCGATACACAGGAGGAACATGCCATGAAGTGCCCAAATTGCGGTAACAGGACATCCTTGAATCTTGACATGCATTCCGGTGGATTTTCTTCCGACGAATCGCCGCTCAAGGAGTGCGGCGTCTGCGGGCTTGTCTGGCGGGTCAAGACCGAGGCGGGCGAGATGAAGATCGACATCATCAAGCCACCCGACAAGAAAAAATGAAAAAAGCCCTCCTGGCGGAGGGCTTGATGGTGCTGCGTTTTTTTGTGCGATGCCGTCTGGGGCTGACGCTCAGCCCGGCGTACTATTCCTTTTCAAAGGCATCCTTGCCCGCGCCGCACAAGGGGCATGTCCAGTCGTCGGGCAGGGACTCGAAGGGCGTTCCGGGAGGAACGCCCCGGTCGGGATCTCCCGTGGCGGGATCATAGACATATTGGCAGATGGTGCAGATCCAACGTTCCATAGCAATGCTCCTTTGTGATAGAGATTATTCCCAGCTGATACACTGGACGGGACAGCCGTCGATAGCCTGCTGAATATCCTTTTCAGGGGCGCCGGATGGGGCGAAGCATTCCGCCTTCCCGGAACTGTTGAAGCGAAAGACCTCAGGGCAGGTCGAAATACAGAGACCGCAACTGATGCAACTTTCCTGATCCACAACCGGTCGTTTCATTGGTAACTCCCTCCCGAATCCTGGGGAGGTATTGTAGCAGCTTCAAGACGGATGTCAACCAAGCGGGAGAAAACGATGATCTTTGATGCGGTGGTAGTCGGGCCCCTGTCGGTCAACTGCTTCATCCTGGGGTGCGAAGAGACCCGCGAAGGGGTGGTGGTCGATCCGGGCGGCGATGTGGAGCGTATCATCCAGACGGTTCAACGCCATGGGCTGACGATACGGTATATCATCAACACCCATGGACATTTCGACCATGTCGGCGGCAACCGCGAGGCGGTGGCGACGTTCAAGGCCCCGCTGCTGATCCACCGGGAGGATGCCCACTTGCTCGGCCTCGTTGCCGAAGTGGGGCGCATGTACGGTATCCAAGGCGAGAACTCCCCGGCGGCCGACGGTTTTCTCACCGATGGGATGGAGATCGAGTTCGGGACCCACCGCCTGAAGGTGCTGCATACGCCGGGCCATACCCAGGGCGGGTGCTGTCTCTATCTGGCCGAAGAGAGCAAAGTCATCACCGGCGACACCCTGTTTGCCGACTCCATCGGCCGGAGCGATCTCCCCGGCGGTTCCCACGACCAACTCCTGGCCTCCATCCAAGCCAAGCTCTTTACCCTGCCGGACGATGTGGCCGCCTATCCGGGGCATGGCCCCGAGACCTCCATTGGCCATGAAAAACGCCATAACCCCTACTTCTGAGGACCATGACGATATGCTGAAGGATACGCGGATTGTACTAGGTGTTACGGGGGGCATTGCCGCCTACAAGGCGGTGGAGTTGCTGCGTCTTCTAACCAAGGCCGGCGCCCGGGTGCACGTGGTCATGACCCGTTCGGCACAGGAGTTCGTCACCCCCCTGACCTTCCAAACCCTCTCGGCCAACCCGGTGCACAGCGAACTGTTCAACCTGATCGCCGAGCAGGAGATCGGGCACATCTCCCTGGCCGACCGGGCCGACCTGTTTGTCATTGCCCCGGCCACGGCCAACGTGATCGGCAAGATCGCGGGCGGCATCGCCGACGACCTGCTCACCACCACCGTCATGGCGACCAAGGCGCAGGTACTGATCGCCCCGGCCATGAACGTCAACATGTACACCAATCCGATCTACCGTGAAAACGAGGACAAGCTGCGCCGGCTCGGCTACCTTTTCGTGGCGCCCGAAACCGGCGCCCTGGCCTGCGGTTGGGAAGGGGAGGGGAAACTGGCCGCGCCGGAGACGATCTTCGAAGCGGTTGTGGCGGCGCTCAGGCCCGGCGACCTGGAGGGGGTGACCGTCATGGTCACGGCCGGTCCAACCCGGGAGGAGATCGATCCGGTCCGTTTCATCAGCAATCACTCGTCGGGCAGGATGGGCTATGCCGTGGCACGGGCCGCCCGGCAGCGCGGCGCACGGGTGATTCTCGTCAGCGGCCCTACCGGGCTTGCCGCCCCGGCGGGCGTCGAGCGGATCTGCGTGGAAAGCGCCCGCGATATGCAGGCAGTCGTGATGGAGCATGTCAAGGAATGCATGGTGGTCGTCAAGACCGCGGCGGTGGCCGACTATCGGCCGGCCGAGCGCAAGGGGGACAAGATCAAGAAGCAGGCGGCCGAGATGACCCTGACGCTGGTCAAAAACCCGGATATCCTGGCGGAACTGGGACGCCTGAAGAAACGTCCGTTCCTGGTGGGCTTTGCCGCGGAGACCTCCCGCCTGGAGGAGTACGCCGCCCAAAAGCTTGCGGAAAAGAATCTGGATATGATCGTGGCCAACGACGTCAGCCTGGGGGATGCCGGTTTCAATGTGGACACCAACCGGGCGCTCTTCCTCTTCAGGGACGGCTCCCGCCAGGAATGCCCCCTGATGTCCAAGGATGAACTGGCCAACCGCATCCTGGACCAGATCGCCTCACGTCTCCCCGCCCAGCGGCGGTAGGTCAGGTCCGCGCCACTCACCCCCGGTACAATTCCTTCAGCAGTTCCGGTTTGTGCAGCGCCTGCCGCAGTTTGTGCTTTAGCAAATCCACCTGTTCCAGGCCATCGGCCTTGGAGATCCGCCCATTTTTATAGAGGAGCCGCAGGTTCTTCCGCAGGGCATCCGCAGCAGCCAGAGCTTTTTCCCCCGTCGGGTCCGTCATCAGGCATTCCGATTCTTCGGGATGGTGGAGAAAATCAAAGACCGCCTCCTCGGTCAGGGTCATGTATTCATCCCGATCGCTCTCCGCCAGGGTGTAGCGGGAGTTGTCCGACAGGGTCTGCATGACCTTCTGCCATTTTTCCAGACGCGACAGGAGCATGATGGAGTTGAAGATGCGCTTGTTGGTGCCGAAGGAGAAGAGGGTGTTGGTCAGAACGCTGCGCAGCATGGCGTCGTTGGCGTGCTGGTCGGAGCGGCAGATTTCCCGCGCCCGCTCCCAGACCGCCTTGTCCGCAAAGGTCTCGAACCGCATCTCCCAGTAGGTATGTTTCATGGTCACCGAGGCGAATGAGCGCATGATCTTGTAGGGAACGAAATAATTGTGGGCAATGCCGTCCGCCGCCAGGTGGGAGAGGTAGCCGTAGGCGCAGGCCTTTTCGCCGTCGCTGTGGGCCGCCTGCAGCACCTTCTGCCCGATGCGCCAGCGGTGGCAGTTGAGCAGGTAATGGGTATATTTCTTCCCCACGATGATGTCGGCCGCGATACAGCCGTAGAGGTAGTCGCGGGGGTATGCCCCCAGAACCGCCCCAATGGCGGGGGGCAGGGTGTCGAGGGCGGACAGCACGCTCAGGCCCGCCTGGAGATGGATGCCGCCGCCCCAGGCGTGAGCCGCATCGGGGACGAGCACACCGCAGATGGTCAGCAACAACACGAATGGAAACATGGCCTCTTTCGCTTTGACATGGCTTTGAAGGAACTGGTACAGTTCAAAAAGTATACCACGATAATGCTACCCCAGAATGGGGAATGATACAACACAAGGGATAGTAATGGCTCAATCGTTCAAGGCAGTGGCGGCATCGTCCCTGCGGGAATACCTGTTGACCATTCAGGAAAGCGGCCTGGACGGTCTTCCTGTCGCCGCGCCCCCTGCAACGATGCCGCAAACGGCAGCGGTACCGCAGACGGTTGCGGCATCACCGGCAGCGGCAGAGAGCGGAGAGCCGCCCCACGACCAGAAGCATGAATCCCTGGAAAAGATCCGGAAAAGCCTGGGTGACTGCCAACGCTGCAAGCTGGCGAAGGGGAGGCAGAATCTGGTGTTTGGCGTGGGCAACCCCCAGGCGCGGCTGGTGTTTGTGGGAGAGGGGCCGGGGGGTGACGAGGACCGGCAGGGGGAGCCGTTCGTGGGTGAGGCCGGGCAGGTCCTGAACCGCATCATCACCGCCATGGGGCTCGAGCGGGAGGACGTGTATATCTGCAACGTCGTCAAGTGCCGTCCGCCCGACAACCGTGACCCGGAGGCGGACGAGATTGCCGCCTGCGCCCCGTTCCTCCTGCGGCAGTTGCAATCGGTCCAGCCCGAGGTGGTCGTGGCGCTGGGCAGGTTCGCCGCCCAGACCCTGCTGGGCACCAAGGAGGCGATCTCAAAGCTGCGCGGCAAGTTCTGCGATTACCACGGCGTGCCGGTCATGCCGACCTATCACCCCTCCTACCTGTTGCGCAACCGGGGCGATTCGGGGCCTTTCTGGGAGGTCTGGGAGGACATGACCCAGGTGCTGCGGCTCCTGAAGCTGCCGGTGCCGGAGAAATCGCGAAAAAAGTAGGCGTTAGACTTATTGCCAATTGCACCAAGGGCGACCCGTTGGGATCGCCCCTACGTTTTATTGGATTTGCATCTGGCACATGTAGGTCAATATATATTTCCGTAGGGGCGACGCCAACGGCTCGCCCGCCTTTCGGTGCAATATGCTAAAGTCCGTACCACCTTCTGACCACAAAGACCCCCTGCCGCTTCCCCGGTGCCGGCCACGCATCCAGGGGTCGGCGGGTCCGCATGATCTCCGCCAGCCGTTGGCGCAACGGTGTCCTCACCACCCCCCCATTGCCGGGCTTGCCGCACTCCAGGCGGCTTTCGATGGTCGTATCCCGGTCCAGGACGATGATCACATGGCCGTTCCAGACGAGCAGATCGAGCGGTTGCAACTTCTCGGCGATCTCCCGGGCGCTTTTCCCCTCCACGGCCACCCCGGTGCCGTAGGCAACCAACTGGGATGTGTTGCGGGGCGTCCATCCGTTGGTGGCTTGGTAGAGCAGCCCTGAACAGTCCAGCCCGGCCAGGGCGAGGCGACGTTTGGCCCTGTCGTCCCATGACGCCTCGGCAGGGTAGAGTGTCCCGAACAGGGCGTGTGCCCCCTCCCGGAGGTTGCCGCCCCACACGTAAGGGCTGCCGACGGCCTCCCGGAGCGCGGCGATGATCCGTTCCCGGGGCGGCAGGATTCGGGAACGTGCCGGGGGCTGTTCGTCGCGAAGTTCGATGAAGCGGCTGTCCACATACAGCGAGATGCCGGCCGGGGCGGGATAATCGTCGGTCTCCACCCGGTAGACGGTGGCCCCGGTCCCCGGAATCGTTTCCCGCACCCTGAAGACGGTCCCCGGCAGGGCGATGAACTCCATCTCCCGCACCTGGCCGCAGCGGTCGGTTTTCAGGGACCTGCCGTCCGCTCCTCCAAAGATGCGGCTGAAAGCCGGGCTGTTCAGCACCGGCGCCGCGCTCCGGGCCACGCCGTAGGAAGCGGCCCCGCTGGTGCCGCTCCAGCCGAGAAGCATCATCAGGATGACGGGAAGCGGCCGCATCATGCCCTGCCCCCCCTGCTGCTCAAGGCCTGCCGGACCAGTTCCTTCTGGGCTCCGGTAAGGCGCGGCACGGAGAGCAGTTCCCGAAGCGTACCGGGGGGCAGCCCCGGCAGAAGCAGGGTAAACCAGATGACCGGTGTCCGGGGGTTCTTGAGGAGCGCCAGGCGGATATTTGGTTTGTTTTTCCAGCGGCCGTTCCGGGCGATCATGGAGATGGTTTCGGCATGTGACGCCGCAGAGGTGATGAACTGGTGAACCGCTCCCTCTTTCAGGTGCGGGTTGTCTAGGCAGGCCTCCACCACCGGCGGCAGCCCTTCCCGCAGCAACGCCTCCACAATCGTCGCGGTTCCCCGCCGGGCCAGGGTGAGCTTGTTGCCCAGGGGTTGGGCGGGCAGGCGTTGGATGATGATGCGTTCGGCGCACAGGCGCTGGTCGGGCGGCACGGCGGGGATGAAACAGAGCTTGATAAGGTCGAAGATATTGAGCTGGGGCAGCAGGTTGCCGGCGATGTGCACGGGGGTGTCGGGGTGGCTGGCCAGGGCGAACCTGAGCGGGTAGCTATCGCCGAAACGCCTGCCGTTATACAGGGCGGTGAAGAGCTCTCCGGGCAGGCCGCGGCGCTTCAGCAGAGCCAGCAGATGGTTCTCGTCGAGGGACCGGTTGCGCAGGGCCGCCAGCAGAACCTCGCCGTCGGATTCCTGCATGATCTCGAACAACTCGTCCTTGTCGGCCAGAAGGACCCGTTGAAGGTCGTGTGACAGTTTTTGATCACTATCCGCAAAATTTGCAGACTGGTTCATGGGGGGGTAAATCTCCTGTGGGGTGTTCCGAAGCGGCTTTCTCCGGGTGGTTTGCGCCTCGTACGTGTTCCTCTACCGGATAATGATACTGCAAACAGCCTGCCAGAGAAACAGCTTATCGGCAAACCCGGGCGGAAGGTCCATACATGCGGTTGCGCCGGGAGCGGCTTCGTGGTACAGATGGGGCCTGGGGAAATATTCCGGTGCGGGGGCAGCATAAAGGCATCCGGTTTGCACGCGTTGGAATGTTCCTGCATACTCCGGGGCGACCGGCCCGGACAGAGAGGCGGCAGAAAAGGTGCCCTTTGGCGTAAGTATCTTTCCGGCGCTCCCGGAGATAAGCGACGAGGAGCTAGAGACGATCGGTGCGATCCTGCAGAGGTGGCGCGGGTTCAGTCTGGCCGTCTATAAGGACACCTGCATGAAGCGGCGGGTGGCCATCAGAATCCGTTCGACACGCAGCAGCGATGCCGCCGCCTATTGCGACCTGCTGAGCCGGAGCGACCAGGAGCTTGACCTGCTCCAGAAATCGCTTACCATCCATGTCAGCCAGTTTTTTCGCAACCACTCCGTGTTTGAAAAACTGCGCAAGGAGGTCATCCCGGAGCTCTTCGCCGCACGGACGGATCACCGGGACGAGCCGCTCAGATTCTGGTGTCTCGGCTGCGCCGGCGGTGAGGAACCATACAGCCTGGCGATCATGCTGCGGGAATTCTTCGGCAGGGAGATCCGTCATGAGCGGGTGTCCCTGCTGGCTACCGACATTGACGACAAAACGCTCCAGGCCGCCCGGGCGGCCGAATATGACGAGGGGCGGTTCAAGGAGATGCCGGTCGATCTGCGGGAACGCTATTTTCGCCAGGACGGGCGGTTATTCCGCTTGGTTCCCGAGATCCGGGATATGGTGGCTTTTCAGCGGGGCGACATCTGCAACCCGGAAGAGTACGTGCCCAGCGACTTGGTTTGTTGCCGTAATACCCTGATCTATTTCGCGCGGCCCGAACAGGAGAGGATCCTCAACAGGATCGCGGATATTCTCAGGCCGGGTGGTATACTTGTGCTGGGCAAATCCGAGGTGCTGGTCGGCAGCTCGCGCGGCCGTTTCGCGCCGGTTTGCCGCACCGAACGCATCTATCGGCGGATATCATGAATTGAATCACGGGCGGAGGGGTGGTATGAGGATTCCCATAGGCTATAAATTTATCCTCGGGTTCATAGTGGTCGTGGCGGCGGTGGCCTTCAGCCCCCGGTTGGTCGCCCTATTCGGCTATTCTCCGGAGATATCCGGCATCCTGGGGTATGCCATGGCGCTGACCCTGGGGCTCATCCTGGGGTGGCTCTTTTCCAAGGGGTTTACGGCCAACATCAGCCGCTTGACCGAAGCGGCCGAATCCATCAGCAGGGGCGACCTGACCCGGGCGGTGGACATGCCCCCCACCCGGATACCTGACGAAACCCATGAGCTGGCCGACCTGATCAACCTGATGCTCCAGAATCTGCGCGATCTGGTGGGGCACATCAAAAAGGCTTCGGGCAAACTCACCAATTCCGCCCGGGAGATCAACTCCAACGCCCTGGAGATCAGCGCCTCCACCGAAGAGGTCGCCCAGGCCATCGAACAGATTTCCCGCGGCGCCGAAACCCAGGCTGAAATGGTGGAAAAGACCTCCAAGACCATTCGCGAGATGGCCATTTCCATCGAACTGGTCGCCTCCCGCGCCAAGGAAACCGCCAAGGCGGCCCGGGAGACGAGCCTCACTGCCCAGCACGGCGGCACCCTGGCCACCGATTCCCTGGAGCGGATGAAGGATTTTTTCGACTGCCAGGAACAGATCGGCCGACAGTTCGACGTCTTCAGCTCCAAGCTGCAGAAGGTCGGCAGGATCGCCGATTTCATCGCCGACGTGGCCCGCCAGACCAATCTGCTGGCCCTGAACGCCTCCATCGAGGCGGCCCGGGCCGGGGAATACGGCAAAGGCTTTGCCGTGGTGGCGGATGAGGTGCGCAAGCTTGCCGATGGCTCGGCCCAGTCGGCGGCGGATATCAACGAGATGATCGAAAGCCTGCGGGAAGAGAGCCATCGGGTGCATGAGATCATCCAGGAAAGCTCCCGCACCATCAGGGAGGGGAAGAAAAACATCGACGTCACCGCCACGGCCTTTCAGGAAATCCTCACGACCGTCCTGGAAACCGAACGGAGGGCCAACAGCATCGCCGACCTTTCCCAGATGCAGATGGACGGCTCGGGCAAGATGGTCAAGTCGGTGGACGAGATCGCCAAGGTGGCCGACGATAACGCCGCCGCCACCGAGCAGGTCTCGGCCGCCACCGAAGAACAGCTGGCTGCCATGCAGGATATGGCGCTGGCCACCAATGAGTTGGCAAAACTGGCGGAAGGGCTGCTGGTGGTGGTGGAACGCTTCAAGGTCGACCGCGGCGAACCGGATCAGGCATGACCCGGCACCAGCACGGATACCTCCTTTTTACCCTGCAGGGGCGGCGGTTTGCCGTCAACCTGCTGCAGGTGGCCGAGGTTGACGAACCGCCGCTCACCTGGCCCCTACCCGGCGCGGCTCCTTGTTATGTCGGTGCAATGAACTTCCACGACACCATAGTTGCGGTCATGGATCTGGCCGCCTTCCTGGGACTGCCCAGTTGCCACGACCTGGAAAAGGTCGTCGTGGCCGATCCCCGCATCGCCGCACTGGCCTTTCTGGTTGAACGGGTCATCAGGATTGCACCGCCGGAGCAGGCCACCCTGGGGGAAGCCCCGGACGATCCCTGCGCTTCCGCCTTGCTCCATCTGCCCGAAGGCGAATGCGTCCTGCTTGACGTGGCCGCCATTGCGCAGCGGGCTGCGGAAACCATAAATCCATAATCTGTTTGAAGATAAAGGTATGAGTATGACAGACGATTCACGCAAACTCCCCCCCCAGAGCCTGGAAGCGGAGATGTCCATCCTGGGGGGGGTTCTGATCGACAACGACGCCATCAACCGCGCGCTGGAGGTCATCGGGCCGGACGATTTCTACCGCGAAAGCCATCGCAAGATCTTCCGGGCCATGATACGCCTCTCCGATCAGCGCGAGCCGTGCGACCTGATCACCATGACCGACATGCTCAGGAAAGAGGGCGAACTGGAGGAGGTGGGGGGGGCGGCCTACCTGGCGACCTTGGTGGACTATGTCCCCACGGCGGCCAATGTCAGCTATTACTGCAAGTTGGTGAAGGAAAAGTCCATCAACCGCAAGCTGATCTCCGTGGCTACCGAGATCGCCACCCGCGGCTACGACGGACAAACGGACGTCAACGAGCTTCTGGACCTGGCGCAGAAGGACCTCTACGAGATCTCCGAGAACAAACTGCGGCCCCAGTACGTGCCGGTGCAGGAGATCATCAAGGATACCTTCAAGATCCTCCAGACACTGCACGACCGCAAGGAACACGTCACCGGCGTCCCCACCGGCTACACGGAGCTGGACAACATGACCGCCGGCTTCCAGCCGGGCGACCTGATCATCGTTGCCGCCCGCCCCTCCATGGGCAAGACCACCCTGGCGCTCAATATCGCCCAGTACGCCAGCGCCGAGGCCAAGAAAAAGGTCGCCTCGGTGATCTTCTCCCTGGAGATGGGCAAGGAACAGTTGGTGATGCGTTTCTTTGCCTCCATCGCCCGGGTCGATTCCGGCAAGATGCGTACCGGCCACTTCCAGGATTCGGATTGGCCCCGGCTGCAACGGGCCGCCAGCATCCTCTACGACTCCAAGATCTTCATCGACGACACTCCGGCCATCAGCGTGCTGGAGTTGCGCTCCAAGGCGCGGCGCCTGAAGCGCGAGCACGACATCGGCTTGATCATCGTCGACTACCTGCAACTCATGCGGGGCGGCGCCAATACCGAATCGCGCCAGCAGGAGATTTCGGACATCTCCCGCTCGCTCAAGGCCCTGGCCAAGGAACTGAACGTGCCGGTCGTGGCCCTCTCCCAGCTCAACCGCAGCCTGGAGAGTCGCGGCGACAAGCGCCCCATGATGAGCGACCTGCGCGAATCGGGCGCCATCGAGCAGGATGCCGACGTCATCATGTTCGTCTACCGCGAATCGGTCTATTGCGAGCACTGCCGCAAGCGGGACGGCTCCTGTACCCAGAACCATGAAAGGAATGCGGAGGTCATCATCGGCAAGCAGCGTAACGGCGCCATCGGTACGGTGGAACTGGTGTTCCTCGGCGAGCATACCCGTTTTGAGAACAAAAGCGACCGGCCCGATGCGTGATGCCGTTTCCCGGCATCTCGACGGGGCGGCAGACGTGCGTTGCGACTCCAGGAGGGCAGCATGGCAGAATTAGTGAAAAAAGGGTCCCTGGGCCATATCCTCTCGTCTTCACAGATCATCACCGAGTCGGATATCGTCAACGCCCTGGAAGAACAGAAACGTTTCGGCATCCGTTTCGGCGAGGCGCTGGTCAACCTGGGGGTCGTTACCCAGGAGGATATCGACTGGGCGCTCTCCAACCAGTTGGATCTTCCCTACATCCGACTGAAGAAGGAGATGATCGACCCGGAAGCCATTGCCCTGGTGCCGGCCGACGTGGCCCGGGCCTATAACCTCATCCCCCTGATCTGCACCGGCGGCGAACTGAACGTTGCCGTTGCCGATCCGCTCAACCGGGCGGCGGTCGAAGCGGTCGAGGCCCACACCGGTCTGCGGGTCAACCTGTCCGTGGCGCTGATCCGGGAGATCCGCCAGATGGTCGACGCGTGGTACGGCCCGGTCGGCCAGGAGCGTCTTGGTTTCAGTTCCACCGCCTTTTCCGACAAGTCCCTTGAGGCCATCAACGGCGATATCAGCGGCGACACGTTGCTCAACTACCTGATGGTTTTCATCATCCAGAATCGTCTCTCGTCCCTCTCCCTGCAACCCCTCGGCGACGAGGTGGCTATTACCGGGAAGCGGGGGGGGATCACCCGTCCCATCGGCACCCTGGCCCCCAATTACTACCCCGACGTTATCCTCCGGCTGCACAGGAGCGCCGCGATCGCTCCTCTGGCCGAACGGAACGCCATCGGCCTGCTCCCCTTTACCTACCAATCTCGCCCGGTGACCTTCCAGGTCCTGGTCATGCCGGGCCAGGGGGGCGAATACGTCACCCTGCGGACCCATGTCAGCGCCAACGTTCCTCCCCGGGTAGCCGAGCTGCATCTGCCGGTGGCCCAGGAGGCCGCCTTCAACCTGCTGGCCCGGACGAATCAGGGCATTACCTTTTTCGCCTCGCGCAACGGCCAGGAGCGGTGCCGTTTCATGGATCTCATGCTGGAGGAGGCCGATACCGCCGGAAAGAACGTCATCATCCTGGGAGAGGGGCCGGGTCGGATGAACAAGCGGTTTCCGCGCATCCCCCTGCCCCATTCCGAGGCAGGCCGGGCCCGGCTGATCATGGACGTCCTGGACCATGACCCGGATGTGCTGGTGATCGAGGACGCCACCGAGGGAATGCCTTTCACCGCCGCCTGCCGCGCCGCCATGCGCGGTAAACTGGTGCTCGCCGGCCTGGAGATACGCGGCACCCGTAATGTCCTGCGGCACCTCCTGCTCTACCAGCAGGAAAACTACTTCCTGCCGGGGTTCGTCAACGGCTTGGTCTCCTTCAAGGGGGTCCAGATCCTCTGCCCCGCGTGCCGGACCGCCTACGTTCCGCCGCAGGAGGAGCAGACCGTCATGCATCTGGACCAGCCCCCGGCCGCTTTCTACCGCACCAGCGGCTGCGACGCGTGCGGTCACAGCGGATTCAGCACGCGGCGTTTCCTGGTGGATGCGCTGGTCTTCGACGACCAATTTCTGCGGGTCTTCAAACAGTCATTGGATGTGACGGCCCTGGACAATTACCTGCGCCAGGTGGATTATTACGGTAGCGACCAGGAAGGGCTGCGGCTTTTGATGGAGGGGCAGGTATCGCCGGAGGAATATATCGCTTCGGTGGTGTTGTAAGAGGTTGTTGAAAAACAGCCATCAGGCCTTCGTCCTCGAAAGCCCTTGTGTGCGGCGTAGCAAAGCTCACGCCCCCGCAGGGCTTGTCTCGCGGGTGCGACGATCTGACTGTTTTTGAACAACCTTGGTTTTCAACAGCTTGGTAATACTGATTCCAAATCAAGGCGCTGTCTCCGTGGGAACAGTGGAGGGATTCTAACATGGCAAAGATCGATGCGCTTTTCAGGATGATGAGGGAGCAGGGGGCGTCGGACCTGCATCTCTCCACCGGGAATCCGCCTATTTTCCGTCTGAACGGCGAGATGGTGCGGCTTAACTTCAAAAGCCTGGCACATGAAGAACTCCGGGAGGTCCTGTTCGAGATCCTGGACGAAAAGCAGCGCGCCCAGTTCGAGGCCACCAAGGACCTGGACTTTGCCTACGCCGTGCCCGACCTGGCCCGGTTCCGCGGCAACGTCTTCATGCAGCACCGCGGCATCGCCGGCGTGTTTCGCATCATCCCCACCAAGATCCTCTCGGCCGACGACCTCCATCTGCCGGAGGGGGTGCGGCGCATGACCAACTTCAAGAAGGGGCTGGTGCTGGTGACCGGGCCGACCGGTTCGGGAAAATCCACCACCCTGGCGGCCATGATCGACCTGATCAATTCCACCCGCAAGGAACACATCCTGACCCTTGAGGACCCGCTGGAGTTCATCCACGAGAACAAACTGTCCCTCCTGAACCAGCGCCAGATCGGCGAGCATACGGAAAGCTTCGCCTCGGCCCTGCGCGCGGCCCTGCGCGAAGACCCGGACATCATCCTGGTGGGGGAGATGCGCGACCTGACCACCATCTCCCTGGCCATGAGCGCCGCTGAAACCGGGCATCTGGTCTTCGGCACCCTGCACACCAACACCGCGGCCAAGACCATCGACCGTATCATCGACGTCTTCCCCACCGATCAGCAGGAACAGGTGCGCGCCATGCTGTCCGAATCCCTCAAGGGTGTGGTCTGTCAGCAACTGCTCAAGACCGCCGACGGCAAGGGGCGTACCGCGGCCCTGGAGATCATGATCGGCACGCCGGCCATCGGCAACCTGATCCGGGAGGCGAAGACCTTTCAGATTCCTTCCATCATCCAGACCGCCAAGAAGGACGGCATGCAGCTCATGGACCAGCACCTGCTGGACCTGCTCAAAACCAAGCAAATCAACCCGGAAGAGGCCTACCGCTGCTCCATCGACAAGAAACAGTTCGAACAGTACCTGCCCGCCCAGCAAGGGGGGGCGCCGGGGATGCCGGGGCATTGAGGGACGAAGGCCCAGGCCCCGCACGGGGCCTTTCGTTTTGGAGCAACCCCGCGCTGCTGTTGTCGTGGGCGCACGGGGAGGGGGGCGTATGAATCATCCGGGCGTTTTCCAGCGGCTTTTGGCAGCCTCTCCCGTCATCCTGGCCGAAGGGGCGGTCATCGAACGCCTGCGGCGCATGCCCGACATCCGCCTGGACGATCAGGTGGTCAACTCGGCCCTGATCTACGACGACCGCGGACGAAGCACCCTCGGGCGGATTTGCCGCCAGTACCTTGAGATCGGCCGCAACTACGGCCTGCCGCTCCTGCTCTCCACTCCCACCTGGCGTGCCGGCCGCGAGCGTATCGCCGCCGCCGGGCTGGCCGGTCGCGACCTGAACGGCGACAATTTCCGCTTCCTGGACTCCCTGCGCCGGGAGCAGGGGGATTACGGCAAGAACGTGGTCATCGGCGGGCTGTTGAGCTGTAAGGGGGATGCCTATAAGCCGGAAGAGGCCCTGAGCGCCCCCGAGGCTTCGGCCTTCCACGCCTGGCAGGCCGAAGCCCTGGCCGCTGCCGGGGTCGATCTGCTGTTGGCCACCACCCTGCCGGCCCTGGGCGAGGCCATCGGCTTGGCCCAGGCCCTGGCGGCCACCGGGCTCTCCTATCTGATCAGCTTCGTGGCCCGCCCTGAAGGGACCCTGCTGGACGGCACGCCGCTCAAGGACGCCATCGCCGCCATCGACAGCCAGGCCTCACGGCCGCCCCTGGCCTACCTGATCAACTGCACCCACGCCTCGGTCTTCCGCCGCGCCCTCTGCCACGAGCGTAACTCGTCACCGCTGGTCAGGGAGCGGGTGATCGGCCTGCTGGCCAACACCGCCGCCTTGAGCCCGGAAGAGTTGGACAACAGCATCGCGTTGGTGGAGGAGGCGCCGGAGGTCTTCGGCGCGGCAGTGGCCGCCCTGCACGGTGATCTGGGCATGAAGGTGCTGGGTGGGTGCTGCGGCACGGACGAGCGCCATATCGACTCCCTGGCGCGGTGCCTTGCCGCCCGGTTGCCACAATTGCAGGAGGGGCTATGACTGCCGCCCCGACTCGGCCGCGCCCCGGCCGCTACCGGCACTACAAGGGGAACGAATACGAGGTGGTCGCCATCGCCCGCCACAGCGAGACCGAGGAGGAGATGGTGGTCTACCGCCAGCTGTACGGCGACCGTTCCCTGTGGGTCCGGCCGCTCGGCATGTTTCTGGAGGAGGTTCTGGTGGACGGGCGCAAGGTGCCGAGATTCCAGTGGCTGGGTGAAATTTGAACGTTGAATGTGCAAATTTTACCCACTCTTCCTGCCCAATGTCAGCGGTGGTGCCGGGATGATGGGGGACCGGTAAATTATTTTGCGAGTTTTTTCACCATCCGAGGTATAACGCAACGACGACGAATTGTCATAACCAGCGAATGCACGCTACTGCGATACATCCGCACCACGTGATCCGCACAATCGTTACAGCCAATCACATCATCATGAGGTACCCGTGGCACTTATCACCCTTCGCGACATAACCCTGGCCTTCGGCGGGCCGCCGCTCTTCGACGGCATCAACCTCCAGATCGAGCCGGGGGACCGGCTTTGCCTGCTGGGGCGCAACGGCACCGGCAAATCGACGCTTCTCAAGCTGATCGGCGGCGAACTTCCCCTGGAGGGGGGCGAGATTCAGCGCCAGCAAGGGCTCCGGGTCGCCCTGGTCTCCCAGGATGTGCCCATGGGGATCGACGGCACGGTCTTCGACGTGGTGGCCTCGGGCATGGGCAACGCGGCCGAGCTGTTGGCCGAATACCACCGGGTCGCCCACAGCCTCTCCCTGGAGGGGAGCGAGGCGCTCCTGGCGGAACTGGAGGAGTTGCAGCACAAGCTGGAGGAAAGCGGCGGCTGGAGCCTGAACCATGAGGTGGAGCGGGTGTTGAAGCGGCTGCAACTGGACGCCGAGGTCGCTTTCTCTGCCCTCTCCGGCGGCACCAAACGGCGGGTGCTGCTGGCAAAGGCGCTGATCGCCGCGCCGGACATCCTGCTCCTGGACGAGCCGACCAACCATCTGGACATCGACACCATCCTCTGGCTGGAGGATTTTTTGCTGCATCAGGTCAAGACCCTGGTCTTTGTGACCCATGACCGGGCCTTTGCCCGGCGGTTGGCCAACCGGGTGGCGGAGCTGGACCGGGGGCGGATCTATGCCTTCAACTGCGGCTACGACGAGTTTGTGGAGCGCCGGGAGGCGCTCTTGGAGGCCGAGGTCACCCGCCAGGCGCTGTTCGACAAGAAGTTGGCCCAGGAAGAGGCCTGGGTCAGGCAGGGGATCAAGGCCCGCCGGACCAGAAACGAAGGACGGGTGCGGGCCCTGAAGAGCCTGCGCGAGGAGTACCGCCAGCGCCGGGAGCGCCAGGGCACGGCCAAGATCCAGCTCCAGGAGGGGGAGCGTTCCGGCCGCCTGGTGGCGGAGGTGGAGCACGTCTCCTTTGCCTACGACGGCCGTCCGATCATCACCGACCTGACCACCACCATCATGCGCGGGGACCGGGTGGGGATCATCGGCCCCAACGGCTCGGGCAAGACCACCCTGCTGCGCCTGCTGCTGGGGGAGTTGACGCCGGACCAGGGCGCGGTCAAGGCGGGCAGCCGCCTGGAGATCGTCTATTTCGACCAGATGCGGGAACAGCTCGACCCGGACCGGAGCGTGCAGGACAACGTGGGGGAGGGGAACGACACCCTGGTGATCAACGGCAAGAGCCGCCACATCATCGGCTATCTCCAGGACTTCCTGTTCTCACCCGAACGGGCCCGCAGCCCGGTCTCGATCCTCTCCGGCGGCGAGCGTAACCGGCTGCTCCTGGCCAAGTTGTTCACCAAGCCCTCCAACGTGCTGGTGATGGACGAACCGACCAACGACCTGGACGCCGAGACCCTGGATCTGCTGGAGGATCTGCTCCTGGAGTATTCCGGGACCCTGCTTCTGGTGAGCCATGACCGGGAGTTTCTCAACAATGTGGTGGGGAGCACGCTGGTACTTTCCGGTGACGGCGCGGTCCGCGAATACGTCGGGGGATACGACGACTGGCTCCGCCAGGCCGCCGCGGAGGCGCCCGCTGCTCCCGTTACCTCCAAACCGGCACAGGAGAAGGGGCGGTCCCAGAAGGAACGCCCCCGCAAGCTCTCCTTCAAGGAGGAGCGGGAGTTGACTGCCCTGCCGGACCGCATCGCCGCCCTTGAGGAGGAACAGGGGCGGCTGCACGCCACCCTGGCCGACCCCGATTTCTATAAGTCGGCCGGCGCCGAGGTGGCCGCGATCAACACCCGGCTTGGGGAGTTGGAACAGGAGTTGGCCGCCGCCTATGGCCGCTGGGAAGAGTTGGAGGCACTGCAATAGGATACGCAACCCGGCGGCCGGAAGGCCGCCTATCACACGCGAAGCGTACGAGGAAACAATGAAAGTCACGGAAAAGCAACTCAAGGCCCGCTGCACCGACCTGAACCTGGGGCCGCTCAAGGACACCGCCTTTGGCCTGAAGATCGAGCGCACCTCCCGGGGGTACACCTGCAGCCTGGTGTACCGGGACAGCACACCGCCCGAGATACTGATCGCCGATGCCAGCGCATCGGAAGCCGACGCCTGCATCTCCGGCGTTGCCACCACCTCCACGGTCTACAAGGCCATCCAGGGGACCATTAAGCCGGAGTTCGTGCCCCAGGAGGTGTTTGTCAAACAGCATGGAGAACGCTGCCCCAAGTGCGGCTCCCGGGACATCAACCCCGGCCACATCACCTCGGCGAAAGGGGAATTGGAACAGTGGCATACCTGCGGCCGCTGTGCCACCGCCTGGCACAACCTCTACCGTCTGACCGGGTATGAACTGCCGGTGGTCATGGAGGATGGTGCTGCATCCTGATGGGGCTTGGGAGAATCGGGCCTCTGGCGTAATGCCGGTCACGGACCGGTATGGTTCCCGTGATCTATCCCCTCAATTTTGCGTATAATTATATACACCTCCTTTGATCCGGCGCAAAGCCTTCAAAGCCCCACCCGTAGCGGGATTGTCGTTTTTTTACCCCTCTACGGGTGTATGGCGTTGCAATACACCTCCCGGCGCGTGTCACCCCCCCCATCTCGGCCGCACCCTCGCTGTAAAATTATTAAATCAAGTCATGACGCTATGTTATAAGACTGGTTTTCTCCCGGCGAGTGTTTTGGCACGCACGATGCTAAATAAAGGTCAAGAGCGTAACGGATCACAAAATAAAAGGAGGACGCCATGAAAACGTTAGCTACCATTATCGGAACCATCGCACCCGCAACCGCATTTGCAGCCACCACTCCGCGTGTCGATGACAGCGGGCTCTTCGTCTGGATCTTTCTCGGCTTCTGTGCACTGATCGTCGCGGCACAGCTCATGCCGGCCATCCTGCTCATGTTCGGCATGGCGAAAGGCGTGAAGGACGTGGCCAAGGGCGAAGCAAAAACGGCGGAACACAAGGCCTAGCACAAAAATGAGGAGGTAAACATGCAACAGGACCTCAGGTGAAGGGGCCGCGAAGCGCGGCCCCTTTTTTTTGCCCTCATCCGGGCCCCGTGCTTCTCGTGTTGACAAACCGATAAAGTTGCCTACAGTAGGCGATCGAACATCCCTAGGGCGAGATTCAGGATCTGGCCGAGAATGGTCTCCGAACATTCGGGGGCGCCTGGATGCGCAGTAAGAGACAGCGGCTGTAACGTCCCTCCTGGGGCGCCATTGGAACATCCCTCTGGACAGAGTTTCCTCCCCTCTGATAAAGTAGCCACCCCTATGAAAATAAAACGTCTCGAAATATCAGGCTTTAAGTCCTTCGCCGACAAGGTGGTGCTGGACTTCCAGCAGGCGGTGACCGGCGTGGTCGGCCCCAACGGCTGCGGCAAGTCCAATATCGTGGACGCCATCCGCTGGTGCATGGGTGAACAGTCGGCCAAGAACCTGCGCGGCAAGGCCATGGAAGACGTGATCTTTGCCGGCAGCGAGACCCGCAAGCAGTTGGGGGTGGCCGAGGTTTCGCTGGTCTTCTCCACCGAGGACGGCCGGGCGCCGGCCAAATACCTGGATTATGCCGAGATTCAGCTTACCCGCCGCCTCTACCGGGACGGTGAGAGCGATTACCTGATCAACAAGACCCCCTGTCGCCTGCTGGATATCACCGAACTGTTCATGGATACCGGCGTCGGCACCCGCGCCTATTCGATCATCGAACAGGGCAAGATCGGCATGATCCTCCATTCCCGCCCGGAGGAACGGCGCTTCCTGATCGAGGAAGCCGCCGGGGTCACCAAGTTCAAGTCACGCAAAAATCTGGCCTTGAAGAAGATCGAGGGGACCCGCCAGAACCTCTCCCGCCTGAACGACGTGCTGGGGGAGATCCGGCGGCAGTTGGCCTCGTTGCAGCGCCAGGCGAAAAAGGCCGAGAATTTCCGCGCGTACCGGGACGAACTGCGGGAGATCGAACTGCTCTTCGTGGGGCGCGAATACCGTGACACCCAGGCCCGGCGCGGCGAGGCCGAACGGGAGCTGGCGGCACTCAACGAGCGTATCCGCGGGGCGTTTGCCGGGGCTGCCCTGGGGGAATCCCAGGTGGAAGAGGCCCGGCTCCGGCTGGTGGAGGCGGAAAAGCGCCTAGCCGCGACCCAGGAGGATATCTTCCGGGTCAGGAGCGAGTTCAGCGCCGCCGAGAACGGCGTGATGTTCCAGCGCAAGGAACTGGCCGCCCTGGAGGGGAGGCTGGAGCGACTTGGAGGCGAGGCCGGGGAACGGGAGAAGCGTCTGACCGAGTGTTCCGAGCGCCGGGGATTGCTGCAATTGCGCCGGGACAGCTCCACGACCGATACCGCCGCCATGCAGGCCGAGTTGCAACGGGCCGAGGAGGCGTTGGCCGGGCACCAGCAGGCCGAGGAGGAGCTCAACCGCAGGCAGGAGGCCCGGCGCAAGGAGCTGTTCGCGGCCTTGGCCGAATCGTCCCAACACAAATTCCGTTACGAAACGGCCCAGAAGCGCTTGGCCGGTCTGGCGGAACGGTTCGAGCGGCACCGCCGTGAAGAGTTGCAACTCAGGGAACGCCTGGAACTGGCCGGCCAGCGCGCCGGTGCGCTGGATGCCCAGGTGGCCGAGGCGCAGTTGGAGCAGGAACAACTCCAGGTGGAGTTAAACGCCCTGCGCGGACGGGAGGCCGAGTTGCGGCAGCGTCTGCCCGAGGTGGAAAAAAAATGGCAGTCCCGGCGGGATGAACTGAACCGCAGTTCGTCTCGTCTCCACTCCCTGCGGGAGTTGGAAAACCAGTTTGCCGGTTACGGCCAGGGAGTGCGCAAGCTCATGAAGGACGAGGGGCTGCGTTCCCGTTTCAGCGGGGTCGTGGCCGATGCCGTCGAGGCCCCGCCCGAGCTTGAGGCGGCGGTGGAAGCGGTCCTGGCGGACCGGCTCCAGTGCATACTCTGTGCGGATGATGGCGACGCCCTGGCGGCCCTGCGGTTTCTCAAGGGGAACAACGGCGGGCGGGCCGGTATCGCTCTCCCCCTGGAGCCGAGGGCGGGAACTGTCCCTGCTGTGCCGGGTGCTACGGCGCTGTCCGACCGGGTGGCGGTCAACGGGCCGTTCGGTGGCCTGATCCGGTTCATGCTGGCCAATGTCCTGCTGGTGGACGGGATCGCCGAGGCCATTCGGTTGGCCCGGCAGCATCCTGAGCTCATTTTTGTCACTCCTGATGGCGATATGGCGGCATTGGGCGGGATTGTGACCGGCGGCTCCGCCGAACAGGTACAAAAAGGGATCATCCATAAGAAGCGCGAAATCAAGGAGTTGGAAGAGACGGTGGCCGGGTTGGAGCGGGAAACCGAATCCCTGGCCAAGGAACGTGACGAACTGCGGCACCGCTCCCTGGAGGTGGCGGAGGAGTTGAAGGTCACCGGGAGCCAGCTGCACCAGGCCGAGTTGAAGCGGACCGGCCTAGCCAAGGACCGCCAGCAGACGGCCGACGAGATCGCCCGGATCGAGGAACGCCTGGCCCTGCAGGCCCTGGAGACGGCAACCCTGGACGAGGAACGGGAAGGGCTGGAGGCCGAACTGAAGCAGTCCCAGGCCCGTTTGGGGGAGACCGACGACGTCTCCCGGGAGCTTGAGCAGGAGGTGGGACGCCTGAAGGAAGAACTGGAGGCCCGCCGGAAGGATCTGGCCGTTGCCCGGGAGCGGGTCACCGCCATCCGGGTACAGACGGCCACCCTCAAGGAACAGCATGAGGCCCACCTGCGCGACATCGCCGACCTGGAACGCCAGGTGGAGGAACTCACCCGGCGCCTGGCCGCCGACCGGCTGGAACTGGAGACGGGTGGCGGCGAGCGGGTGCGTCTGGAGAGTGCCATTGCCACGGAAGCCGAGCGCCTGGAAGGGCTCGTCCGCCGTCAGGCCGAAGCGGAGAGCCTGCTGGCCGGCGTGCGCTCCGCCAGCGAAGAGGCCGCCGCGGCCCTGGCCGAGGCCGAAGCCCGGACCAAAAAGGCCCGTGAGGAGAGCGACGCGGTCCGTCAACTCCAGGCGGATCTGAACCTGCGTTTTTCCACATTGACGATGCAGGCCGAACATTTGGAACGTTCCGTGCAAGAAAATAGTCGCACCAGCATGGCCGAGGTCCTGGCGCGGCTGGAAGGGGTGGAATTCGACGAGGCGGCCCGCCGGGCGCGCCAAGTCGAGTTGCAGCGCCTCCTGGACGACATGGGCGAGGTAAACCTCCTGGCCATCGAGGAGTGCGCCGGCATGGAGGAACGCTTCAACTTCCTGTCATCCCAGAAAAACGATCTGGAAGAGTCGCTGCGCAGCCTCCAGCAGGCCATCCAGCGTATCAACCGCACCACCCGGCAGCGCTTTCTGGAGACCTACAACCAGGTCAACGCCACGTTTCAGGAGGTCTTTCCGCGCCTGTTCTGCGGGGGGCGGGCCGAGTTGCGCCTGACCAACGAGGAAGACCTTCTGGAGACCGGCATCGATATCATCGTGCAGCCGCCGGGCAAGAAGCTCCAGAATGTGACCCTCCTCTCGGGGGGGGAGAAGGCGTTGACGGCGGTGGCGCTGATCTTCTCCATCTTCCTGATCAAACCGACGCCCTTCTGTCTGTTGGATGAGGTGGACGCGCCTCTGGATGATGCCAATATCGGCCGTTTCAACGACATGGTGCGGGAGATGAGCGCCGTTTCCCAGTTCATCATCATCACCCACAACAAGGCCACCATGCAGGTGGCCGACACCCTTTACGGCATCACCATGGAAGAGCCGGGGGCGTCGCGGATCGTGTCGGTCAGGCTGCACTGAAGGTGGTGCCGGGAAGAAGGAAGTTGAGGCTCGCCGTGGCCCCCCGATCCGGCAAGACGGCATGACATTTGTTTTTATGCCCCGTGCGGGTGCTGGTATTTTGTCGTGAGGATATGATAATGCCGTTTCAACGTATTCTGAAAACGCTGGTCGAGGAGACCCCCCGGGCAGTGGGAGCCATTCTTGTGGATTGGGAGGGTGAGGCGGTACAGGAGTGGTGTCTCTGCGATCCTTATGAGATGCGCTTCATCGGCGCCCACAAGGGGATTATCCTGGCCCGGTTGAAGGAGATGCAGGGGAGTGAGCAGGTGGGGGCCATTGAGGATGTGGTGGTGACCGCCAGCGAGCGCCACCTGATCATCGGCTGCATCGACGACGATTATTCCCTGGTGATGGATGTCGACCGCGCCTGCCCGGTGGCCTTGGCGTTGCATCATTTTCGTGCTGCCGTGACGCGGCTCAAGAAGGAGATCTGATGGAGCAGCAGGAAAAGAAGGGTTTTTTCCGGGGGTTGGTGGATAAAATCGCCGGGGCCGGGCAACCGCAGACGAATGATATCGAACCGTCACCGACGGCCGGGGAGCCGCCGGCAACTCCGTCGGCCGGGGCGGAAGAACGCCCGGATAGCGGGCCCGGTTTTTTCTCGCGCCTCAAAAACGGCCTGAAAAAGACCAAGGATGGGCTGGTGGGACGCATCGACGCCCTGGTGCTGGGAAAAAAGGAGATCGATGCCGACACCCTGGAGGAGTTGGAAGAGATTCTGATCACCTCGGACATCGGCGTCAAGACCACGGTGGAGTTGATCCGCTCCCTGGAGCAACGCCTGGGACGCAACGAACTCAAGGACGGCGCGGCGCTGCGTGCGGCTCTCAAGGCTGATATCCTGGCGCGTCTGAACGCCCACCATAGCGTGCTCGACACCGATACCCGACACCCCTTTGTGCTGCTGGTCATCGGCGTGAACGGGGTCGGCAAGACCACCACCATCGGCAAACTGGCCTCCCGTTTCACCGGCAACGGGAAACGGGTGCTCCTCGCTGCCGCCGATACCTTCCGCGCCGCGGCTGCCGAGCAGCTCGAGGCCTGGGGGGAACGTTCCGGCGTGGATGTCGTCCGCCACAAGGAGGGGGCCGACCCGTCCGCGGTGGTCTTCGACGCCTGCAAGGCTGCCGTGGCCCGGCAGGTGGATATCCTGATCGTCGATACGGCCGGCCGGCTGCATACCAAGGTCAACCTGATGGAGGAGATGAAGAAGATCCACCGTGTCATCGGCCGCGAGATCCCCGGCGCCCCCCATGAGACGCTCTTGGTGCTGGATGCAGCCACGGGCCAGAACGCCGTCTCCCAGGCACGGCTTTTCAAGGAGGCGGCCGGGGTCACCGGTATCGCCCTGACCAAGCTGGACGGCACCGCCAAGGGAGGGATCGTGGTGGCGGTCAGCCATGAATTCGGTCTGCCGGTCCGCTATATCGGTGTTGGGGAGGCGATTGACGACCTGCGCGACTTTAATCCGCAGGAGTTCACGGATGCCCTCTTCCAGGCCTGACAAACCCGCCGCCAAACAACGCCGAAGGGCCGGAGAAGCCCGAGATTTCACGCAATTAGGGCTTGACTTCACTGCACCCCCTGGGTATAGTGATCTGTCGCGAAAGGGAGCTTGCACCATGGATCAGGAACTGTTTACAGCGCTGGAAAAGAAGGTCGATGACCTGCTTGACAAGTATTCAAGCCTGAAAGCCGACAATGCCCGGCTGGCTGAGGAAAACGGGCGCCTCCTGTCGGAGCGCGAAGGCCTCAAGTCGCGTGTCGATGCCATTCTTGGCAAGCTCGAAGGGATTTGAATTGCCGGGAAGGCGGCTGCGCCGATACCGGACCGTCTCTGCCGACAGGTGCGGCAGGTGTGCCGGGATACCGGTAAACGCGACAGGTGCCGGTGAGCCCCTATGAAGACGACCCATCTGGTGACGGTGCTTGGCCGGGAGCTTTCGGTCAGGAGTTCGGCTCCCGCCGAAAAGGTCCAGGCGGTGGAATCGTTTGTCAATGCCAGGCTGCACGAAATCGGCAGTGCCCTCAAGAACGGCGATGCCCAGTTGGTGCTCATGCTGGCGCTGCTCAACATCAGTGAAGAGTTGCTGGAACTGCGCAGTTCCACAGAGCTGGGCGGCCCGATCGATGCCTCGCTGCACCGGTTGCTAGAAAAGTTGGAAAAAGCGTGATGAGCTCGGAACATCCGGCTGCACGTACAAGGTCTCGTAAGGGAGACTTGATCATATATTCGCACCAGCATCACAATCAGTTCCGGTAGGTGCGGCGACGCCGGTCCCCGCCTGCTGATAACCTGACACCCGCAGAATATATTCAACGACGAAAGGAAGGAATCGCTCCCGAGGAAAAAACAGCGCCCAACCAAATTCTGCGGCACTCACGAGCCATTCCCCCTTTCACCCTCCCTGATCGACCTTCCCAGGACCCTCTTCCTCTGGGCACTCTCTACTTGTCTGTTTTTTTAACGAATTTGGTGGAATCGATAGTATGCCCAAGCGGTCATTACGGCAGCAGATGTTGGCCCAGCGTCTGGCGCTCAGCCAGGAAGCGTGGCATGCCTCCAGTCTGCTGGCCCAGCAAAACCTGCTCAGCCTCGAAGAGTACGCCGGAGCAAAGTGTATTGCCCTCTACTCCCCGGCGCGTAACGAAGCCGATACCACCGAGATCGTGGCAGCCGCCTTCAGGGCCGGGAAGCGGGTGTTGTACCCGGCCGTCTGCGGGGAACACATGGTGTTCCGTCAGGTAGAGGGGTTGGCTAGTCTCGAACAGGGGAGTTTCGGCATTCTTGAACCGTGTCCCACGGGCGTCGATCACCACGCCGATGAGCCGGACCTGATCGTGGTGCCGGGAGTGGCCTTTGACCTGAACGGGCATCGTATCGGCTACGGCAAGGGGTTTTACGACCGCTTCCTGCGACATCCGGGACGCACGGCCCACTTGGTGGGACTGTGCCATGATTTTCAGATTGTCGGTGGGGCAATCCCGGCAGAAGGGCACGATATACGAATGGAGATTATCGTCAGCGATCGGCGGGTTGTCCGCTGCGGAAGTAACCGGAGCCATCTCGGTGGTCCGGATTAAAAAACAGGCTGGTGCGACCGGAGCGGGGAGAGTGGGATACGACCCCGCGGCAACGCTTCAACGGCCTGATAGAGGAGGTTATTGATATGGAAGTGAGTATCTGGATGGTTGTCACCATCCTGGCGGTGGCCGCCGGGGCGTATTTCGCCGGCAGCAGGTTCAGCAAGAAGGATGCGGACGCCATCGTCCGTCAGGCGGATGACCTCGCGAACAAGGTCATCGAGGATGCCCGGCGCGAGGCCGAGACCATCACCAAGGAGGCCGAGCTCAAATCAAAGAACGCGGCCATCGAGGCCAAGGAAGAGTACGAACGCGAGATGCGGGAGAAGAAGCGTGAGCTCCAGAATCTCGAAAAGCGTTTGCTGCAAAAGGAAGAAAATCTGGACAAGAAGGTTGCCCTTTTTGACCAGAAAGAACTGGATATCCTGAAAAAAGAGCAGGTTCATTCCGCCAAGGAGCAGGCCCTTGCCGAGCGCGAAGACGAACTGAAAAAGGCGGTCGGCGCCCAGATGGCCAAACTCGAGCAGATTTCGGGCATGACGGCCGGCGAGGCCAAAAAGGAACTGATGAACGCCATGGAGAGCGAAGCCAAACACGATGCGGCCAAGCTCATCAAGGTTATCGAAGAGGAAGCCCGGGAGACTGCCGACAAGAAGGCCAAGGAGATCATGGCTCTGGCCATTCAGCGGTATGCCGGCGAATACGTGGCGGAGCGGACGGTATCGGTGGTGCCGCTCCCCTCCGATGAGATGAAGGGCCGTATCATCGGGCGCGAGGGGCGCAACATCCGTGCCCTGGAGGCGGCTACCGGCATCGATCTGATTATCGACGACACCCCCGAAGCGGTCATCCTGTCCGGTTTCAACCCGGTTCGTCGCGAGGTGGCCCGTCTCTCCCTGGAGAAGCTGATCGGCGACGGCCGCATCCATCCCGGCCGTATCGAAGAGGTGGTGGCCAAGTCCACCGAAGAGGTCGATCTCTCCATCAAGGAAGCGGGCGAGCAGGCGGCCTTCGACCTGGGGGTCCACGGCATCCATCCCGAGGTGCTCAAGCTGATAGGGCGTCTCAAATACCGCACCTCCTACACCCAAAACGTCTACCAGCATTCGCTGGAGGTGGCGTTCCTGTGCGGCATCATGGCGGCCGAACTGGGGATCAACGTCAAACAGGCCAAGCGCGCCGGCCTGTTGCACGACCTGGGCAAGGCGGTTGACCACGAGGTGGAAGGGTCACACGCCGTGATCGGGGCCGAGTTGGCCAGGAAGTACGGTGAATCCCCGAAGATCGTGCATGCCATCATGGCCCACCACGAGGACGAAAAACCCTCCACCGTGCTGGCGGTGCTGGTCCAGGCGGCCGACGCCCTCTCCGGCGCACGCCCCGGGGCCCGGCGCGAGATGATGGAAACCTATGTCAAGCGTCTGGAAGACCTGGAGCGCATTGCCACCTCCTTCAGCGGCGTAAGCTCCTCCTTCGCCATTCAGGCTGGCCGGGAGATTCGCGTGATGGTGTCCAGCGAACAGGTCAGCGACGAACAATCGCTGATCATGGCCCGGGACATTGCCAAGAAGATCGAGGCCGAGATGACCTATCCGGGGCAGATCAAGGTGAACGTGATCCGCGAGACGCGAGCCGTCGAGTTCGCCCGCTGATCCGCTGGCGCCAGCCCCCTCATATCCCCGCATCCCCCCCTCCCCATGGGAGGGGGGCGTAGAGAAAGCACTCAATGAGCATCAAAATCCTCTTCATCGGCGACATCATCGGCAAGCCGGGGCGTCAGGCCCTTTCCCGCGAACTGCACCGTTTGGTTGACCGGCACGCGGTGGACCTGATCATCGCCAACGGCGAAAACGCGGCCGGCGGTTTCGGCCTGACCACCGAAACGGCCAAGGAGCTGTTCGACACGGGTGTACACTGTCTGACCAGCGGCAACCATATCTGGGACAAGAGGGAACAGGTTCCGCTCGTGCTGGCCGACCGCCGCATTCTCCGTCCAGCCAACTATGGCACGGAGGTGCCGGGTACCGGCAGCGTCGTCGTCACCACCCCGGGTGGCGTCAAGGTTGGGGTGCTCAACCTGGAGGGGCGGGTCTACATGAAGAACCTGGAATGCCCCTTCCGCGTCGCGGATCGGGAGATCGAACTGCTGAGGAAGGAAACGCCGCTCATCTTCGTTGATTTCCATGCCGAGGCAACGTCCGAGAAGTCGGCCCTGGGGTGGTATCTCGACGGCCGGGTCAGCGCCGTTGTCGGCACCCACACCCACGTGCAGACCGCCGACGAGCGTATCCTCCCCCAGGGGACGGCCTACCTGACCGACGCCGGCATGACCGGAAGCTTTGATTCCGTGATCGGCATCGGCAAGGAAGAGGCCATCCGCAAGTTTCTCACCCAACTGCCGGTAAAATTTGAGATTCCCAAAAAGGATATCCGCCTGAATGGGGTACTGGTCGGGGTTGACCCGGAAAACGGCAAGGCGCTCAGCATTGAGCGCATTACCATGGGTTGTTGAGTGCTTTGATGATTTTGGCTTGACTTGATCCCGTGAACGGGCTAGTTTTTAGGCGAACATATTTACTCGGAGGTGCTCCCCGTGGGCATTTTAGTCGGTACCGGTCTCGTTGTCAGGATTGTCCTGTTTATTCTCATCGCCTTCTCGGTCCTGTCGTGGACCATCATCATGTTCAAGTTCTTCCAGATCTACAAGGCCAACAGCGATTCGGAACGCTTCATGGACTTTTTCTGGAAATCCAAACGTTTTGACGCCATCGCCTCCCAGGTGGACCGTTTCACCGGTTCGCCGCTGACGGTGCTGTTCAACGAGGGGTACGGCGAGTTGGGCAAATTCGTCGAGGGAAGCGGCAAGGCCGACCCCAGCATCCTCAGCACCGACCTGGGAGGGATCGAAAACGTCTCCCGCGCCCTGCGCCGCGCCACCAACTCGGAGATCACCCGCCTCGAAAAATATACCACCTTCCTGGCAACCACCGGCTCCACATCGCCGTTTATCGGCCTGTTCGGGACGGTGTGGGGCATCATGACCGCTTTCGAGGGGATCGGCAAGACCGGCTCCGCTTCGCTGGCCGTCGTCGCCCCCGGCATCGCCGAGGCGCTGATCGCCACCGCCATCGGCCTGGTGGCCGCCATCCCGGCCGTCATGGCCTACAACCATTTCCAGCACAAGATTCGGGTGCTGATCAACGAGATGGACAGTTTCTCCACCGAGTTCCTCAATATCGTGCAACGAAACGTTGCAGGGAAATAACCGATGGCAATGGGCGGCGGACAAAATAGCAACAGGAATACGATGGCGGAGATTAACGTCACCCCGCTGGTCGATGTCATGCTGGTGCTCCTGGTCATCTTCATGGTGACGGCGCCGATGATGCAGCAGGGGGTGCAGGTCAACCTCCCCAAGGCCGACACCAAGGCCATGAACCCGGCGGAGGAAACGGTGGTGGTCACCGTCGATAAGAACAACAAGGTCTTTATCAACAAAGAGGAAACCCCTGCGGGGGAATTGCGCTCCAAGCTGACCGCCATGTTTGAATCGCGAACCAAGAAAGAGGTCTTTCTCAAGGCCGATGCCGGCGTTCCCTATGGCGAGGTTGTCAGGATCATGGCCGATATCAAAGGGGCCGGCATAGAACGGCTTGGCATGGTGACGGAGCCGTCTCCGAAATAAGATGATCACAACGCAGGACACACATGACGCTGGCATGGGCGTTAGCTTCAGTATCTCCGCCGTCATTCATCTGGCGGTTTTTTTGTTGCTGCTGTGGTGGGGGCAACTTTTCCCGACCACCGCAACCGTTCAGGAAACCTATTATGTCGATGTGGTCAATCTGCCGGTAGCCAACCCCCGGGCCGGCAGTCCGACCCAGAAGGGGAACGATGCCGAAGCCCCACCCCCGCCCCAAACCCACGAATCCCCGTTGAGCATGCCGTCCCCCCCGCAACCGAGCACTAAGGCGCGCACCGCACCGACCGGAAAAGCCCAAAAGGCCGAGAAAACCGAAAAGGCGGATACCTCCAGCGATGCGGCCTTTGCCGAAAAGATGGCAAAGCTTGAGAGCAAGGCCGAGTCCCAGCAACAGGAGGCCGCCCTGGAGCGGCTCCGCAAAAAAGTCAAGACGACCGGGAGCGGCAGGACCGGGATGCCGGCCGGCAGCGGCAGCGAGGCCGGCAGTGATTACACTGCCTATGTCCAGTCGCGTCTGAAGGACGCCTTCTATCAGACCATCTCCTATACCAGCAAAAATCCCGAGGTCGTTGTCCACTTATATATCGATGCCGACGGCAAGGTGACCCGCCAGAAGATCGAAAAGAGCAGCGGCGACCGGACGTTTGAACTGTCGGTGCTGCGGGCGGTGGAAAAGGCCGGCGATAAACTCGTGCCGCCCCCCAACCACAAGGTCTTTGAGGGGACGTTTGTCTTCAAACCCAAAGGCATTTCCCGCAACAAGCTGTAACGAGGTCCGCATGAAACTGCTTTTAACCCTGATGCTGCTGTTTGTCCTGCCGACCGCCCTCCATGCCCAGCCCGGTTATGTCGAGGTAACGGCGCCGGGCAATCGCCAACTCAAGCTTGCGGTCGAAATACCCCACGCGCAAAACGCCGCGTCGAGTGCGAGCGCCGCCAAGGAGATGGCCAGCGTGATCGCCTTCGACATGAACATGTCGGGTCTGGCAAATGCCGAGATCAGGGAGCCGTTGCCGCTTGCCGGCGGCCTCATGTTCGGGGCGACCGATTTCGCCCCGTGGCTGGCTGCGGGGTTCGATATGCTGGTGCGCGGCGAATACAGCATCAGCGGCGACAATCTTACGGTGGAGTTCCGCCTGTACGACGCCCTCAACAACAAGATGATGATCGCCAAGCGTTACCTGGGGAAGAACAGGGATTTGCGCCGGTTCGCCCACTCCTTCTGTGACGAGGTGCTGCTGCAGATGACCGGCGAACGCGGCCCCTTTACGACCCATATCGCCTTTATCTCGACCCAGTCCGGCAACAAAGAGGTTGCCGTCATGGATTGGGACGGGCACAACCTGCTGCCGCTGACCAGAAACGGCTCCATCAACCTTAACCCCGACTTCTCGCCCGACGGGCGGGAGATCGTTTTCACCTCATACAAACGGGGCAATCCCGACCTGTATAAGCGCGCCCTGTCGAGCACGGTCGAAATTCCCCTGTCCAAACGCAAAGGGCTCAACATCACCGGCGCCTGGTCGCCGGACGGCACGAAGATCGCTCTAGCCCTCAGCAAGGACGGCAACGCGGAAATCTACACCATCGCCAGGGACGGCAGCAACCCGGTGCGCCTGACCGTCAACCCTGCCATCGAGGTCTCGCCGGTCTGGTCGCCGGACGGCAAACGTATCGCCTTTGTCTCCGACCGGTTGGGCAAGCCGCAGATTTTCGTGATGGACGCCAATGGCGGCAATGTGCGTCGGCTGACCACCGCCGGTGGGTATAACGTCAATCCCCGCTGGTCGCCCAAGGGTGACAAGATCGCTTATGCCCGCATGCATGGCGGGGCATTCCATATCTATGTCATCAATGCCGATGGCAGCGGCGACACCCAGCTTACCACTACGGGGAGCAACGAAAATCCCGCGTGGTCGCCGGACGGGCGTTTCATTGCATTTAGCTCGAAAAGGGGCGGCCCCGATGGGATCTATGTGATGCGGGCCGACGGCAGCGGCCAGATCAGGGTCAGCCAGGGCAAGGGAAATGGGAGCCAGCCGGCCTGGTCGGTCCGCTGACAGGTTACTGAAGAACCGTTGTGTGGCCGTTCTGCGACGACGTAACCGGCCATACGCCGGGGATACGCTTCCCCAACAGGTCTGAAATTATTCCCTATTGGCAATTGCAAATCTTTTTGTCTGTTGTATAATTCGTTGACACTTTGATAGTCAGGCAGCAGATCATATTAAACCCAAGACCAAGGAGAATTGTTATGAAACGAGGAACCATGGTAGTGCTGGCAGCGCTTAGTCTAGCGGCTTTGCTGGCCAGCGGTTGCGCAAACAAGGAAGTCGTCAAGAGTGAGGAACCGGTTGTCAAGGCCGAGCAGCCAAAGGCCCCGGAAGTTGCCAGACCGGAAGTCGCACCCGCTCCGACCAAACAGGCTCAGCCAGAGCAGGCGACGCCGGCGGCCGAACCGATCAAGCCGGCTGAAGCCCCTGTTGCCGCCGCCCCGGCTGCGGAAACCGCTTTTGAAAGCGTCTATTTTGATTTCGACAAATCAGACCTGCGCCAGGATGCCCGTGACGTGCTCAGCAAAAACGCCGATATCCTGCTGAAAAACAAGCCCGGCATCAAGGTTCAGATCGCCGGCCATTGCGATGAACGCGGTTCGGCCGAATACAACCTGGCCCTGGGTGAGCGCCGTGCAAAGTCGGCTCTGCACTACCTGACCACCCTGGGGGTTGCCGCCGACCGCCTTTCCATCATCAGCTACGGCAAGGAAAAACCGGCGGTTGACGGCCACGATGAGGCCGCTTGGGCCAAGAACAGAAGGGATGAATTCGTTATCGTGCAATAAGTACGTCCCATACTTCATATGCGGCCGAGATGATATACGCCGGAATGCTGACCGCATCCCGGCGTATTCATTTTCGGGCTGCCCTGCACATCGAGACAGGAGTTTGCTGAGACGTTTCCCTTGACATTCCGAAAGATAATATATATTGTTTTTCATATATTAATCTATTTCAGGGAGCTAAGCGGTGAAACAGGCATTCATTATTCTCATGCTGATTGCGGTGATGGCGGGGCAGGCAAGCGCTGCACCCGCGGTTCAGCGCCTGACCCTGAAGGAGGCCATCGGCACAGCCCTGGAGAATAACCATCTCATCAGGGCCGCCGGCCACCATGCCGCCGCGGCGCGCCAGGGGGTTGCCATCGCGGAATCGTACTACTACCCCTCCCTCACCTTCGAGGAGGCCCTTACCGCCTCCAATGCCCCTACCCAGGCCTTCATGATGAAGCTTGACGAGGCACGCTTCACCCAGAACGACTTTCTTACCAATAATCTTAATCACCCCTCCGCCTCCCATGACTTCAGAACTGCCCTGACGGTCAATCAGCCGTTATACCGTCCCTCCATCGCTCCGGCCAGGGAGATGGCCGCCCGGGAGTCCGAGAAGCAGGACCTGGGAGTGGAGGCTGCCCGGCAGGATACCGCTTTCCTGGTTTTCAGGCGCTATCTGGAGGTGCAGAAAGCGGTTGCCCAACTCAGGGCCGCCGACCAGGCGATCGGAGATGCGCGCGAAAATCTGAGGCTGGCAGGGGTGCGCCGTGATGCGGGGGTTGGGCTGCTTTCCGACGAACTTCGCGCCAGGACGCACCTCTCCACCGTGGAGCAGCGGCTTATCAGCGCCCGCAACGACCTGGAGCTGGCAAAGCTGCATCTGGCCGATGTGGTTGGCCTCAAAAGCGGACAGGAACTGGACATCGCGGAATCGGCGCCAGCCTTTGTCCCGATCCTCACCTCCGACGACCTGGCGGCCGTAGCCCGGGAGAACAGGAAAGAACTGCAACAGTACCGTGCCGAACTGGGGAAATCCGAGGCGGCCCTCAAGCTGGCCCGCAGCGCCTACCTGCCCGAAGTGGGCGCTTTTGCTTCGTACCAGATGAATGCCAGGGATGTCCCGTTGGGGACCGACAACGACGCCTGGGCGGCCGGGGTGAGCCTCAAGTGGCAACTCTTCGACGGGTTTCGCCGCTATCGCGACCGGGACCGGGCCGTTGCCGAACGGTCGGCAACGGCCGAGCAACTTGAACAGGCAAGCAGGGATATCGCCCTCCAGGTGCAGGAAAGCCGTCTGCGGAGGGAGGAGATGGGCAAGCGGCTTGAGGTGGCCCGCAATGCCCTGCGGGATGCCGAAGAGACGGTGCGCCTGCTGACACGGCGTTTCGAAAATTCCCTTGCGACCATGGTTGAGTTGCTGGATGCCCAGAACGCCCTCAATCAGGTCCGCTCAAACCTGGCGGAAAGCGAGGCCAATTATGCCCTGGCCGGTGGGGGGGTCTATCATGCGGCCGGGACATTCCTGAAGGAGATTATGAAATGACGAGGTTTTCGTATCTGCTCGCCGTGAGCCTGTTGGCGGCGATCCTCGCCGGTTGCGGCGGGAAAGGGCCGGAGGCCGGGCATGGGGTAAGTGCGCCGGCACCGGTCGTCAAGGGCGTTCAGGTGGAAACGGTGAAGGCCGTTGCCGTGCCGGACCTCATGGAGGTGGTCGGCACCGTAAAGGCGCGCACCAGCGCCGTGGTTTCTGCCCGTATCCCCGGCACCGTCATCGTACTGAAGGTGCGGGAAGGGGACCGGGTCAGGAAGGGACAGCTTCTGGCCCGCCTTGATGCCCTGGAAACCGGGGCGACCGGAGCCGCTGCCGTGGCGGGTAGTGACGAGGCACAGCGCGCGCTGGATGAAGCTCAGGCCCGCAAGCGGCTGGCCGACGTGACGTTCGACCGCTATCAGCACCTCTATAAGGAGCAGGCCATCACCCGCCAGGAGTTCGACACCAAACAGACCGAACAGGAGGTGGCCGCCCAGGGGGTCGCCCGGGCCCAGGCCCGTTACCGGCAAGCCAGGGAAGAAGCGCGGGCCGCCTCCCGCATGGCCGATTACGCAACGATAGTTGCCCCGATCTCCGGGGTCGTCACTGTCAAGCAGGTTGACCTGGGGTCCACGGTTTTCCCGGCCCAGCCGTTGATGACCATCGACAGCGAAGGGAGTTACCAGCTTGAGCTGGCCTTGCCGGAATCGTTGGCAACCAGGGCCAAGGTCCAGACGCCGGTTCAGGTTACGCTGGATGCCCTGAAGGTAACCCTCAGCGCCAGGATTGCCGAGATCGTCCCTTCATCAGATCCCCAGAGCCGCACGTTCATCGCTAAGGTGCCCCTGGACCAGAAAGGGGTGACATCGGGTATGTTCGGGCGCGCCTCCATCAGCCTGGGAATCACTGTCAACGGCATCCTGCTGCCGGAGCATGCTGTCGTGGAGCGCGGGGCGCTGACCTCGGTCTGGGTGGTGGATCAGACTAATATTGCCCGCATGCGGCTGGTGAAGGCCGGTAAGAGCGTTGGCGGCAAGGTGGAGATCCTCTCCGGCCTTTCCGCTGGCGAGCGGGTGGTGGTTTCGGGCGCGGAGAAGGTCCGCGAAGGCGCGAAGGTGGAATAGACCATGGAACGTCTCGGCTTTGCCGGAAAAATAGCCCACGCCTTCATCGACTCCAAGCTGACGCCGCTGATCGTTGCCGCCTCGCTCCTTCTGGGCGTCTTTGCGGTCAAGATGACCCCACGGGAGGAAGAGCCCCAGATCGTCGTGCCGATGGTGGATATCTACCTCCCCCTCCCCGGCTCATCACCCCAGGAGGTGCAGGAGCGGGTGGTGAAGCCCTTCGAAGGCAAGCTCTGGGAGATCAAGGGGGTCGAATACCTCTACTCCATGAGCCGACCCGGCATGGGGATCATTACGGTGCGCTTCCTGGTGGGGCAACCCATGGAGGATTCGCTGGTCAAGCTCTACAACAAGGTCATGAGCAACCACGGCATCCTCCCGCCGGGAGCGGGGGAGCCGCTGGTGGTGCCGAAATCCATCGACGATGTCCCCATCATGGCCCTGACCCTCTGGTCCCAGCGTTATGACCACGCCACCCTCCGTACCCTGGCCCGGGAGATCTGCGATGATCTGAGGAAGGGCGACAATGCCGCCGAAACGGAGATCAAGGGCGGATTGACACGCCAGGTGCGGGTGACCCTGGATGCCCCGCGACTGGCCGGTTATGGCCTCTCGCCCCTCCAGGTGGCGGCGGCCCTGCAAAAGGGCAACGCTGCGCTGGCCTCCGGTTCCTTCACCAGCGGCAACCGGGAGATGCTGGTGGAAACCGGCAATTTCCTGGAGAGCAGCGATGCGGTCAAGCGCCTTGTGGTGGGGGTGTACAACGGCAAACCGGTGTATCTGGCCGACGTGGCCCAGGTCACCGATGGGACAAGGGTGCCGGATACGTATGTCTTTATGGGCATGGGGCCGGGGGCCCATGCCAAAGGCCTGACCGGCGACCCGAACCAGGATTACGCCGCGGTGACCATCTCCATCGCCAAGCGCAAGGGCGCCAACGCGACCTGGGTGGCCGAGGACCTGCTGAAAAAGGTCGAGGCCCTCAAGGGGAAAGTGATCCCCGCGGATGTGCAGGTCACCGTCACCCGCAATTACGGCGAGACCGCCAAGGAGAAGAATAATGAACTCCTGTTCCACATGTTCCTGGCGGCGCTTTCGGTCACGATCCTGATCGCAGTGTTCATGGGGTGGCGGGCCGGAGCGGTGGCCGCCATCGCCATTCCGGTCACCCTGGCCCTGACCATGCTGATCTTCTACCTGATCGGCTACACGCTCAATCGCATCACCCTGTTCGCCCTGATCTTCTCCATCGGTATTCTGGTGGACGACGCCATCGTGGTGGTGGAGAACATCCACCGTTACTTCACCACCACGGTGCTCAAACCGTTGGAGGCCGCCGTCCGCGCGGTGGACGAGATCGGAAATCCGACGGTGCTGGCCACCTTCGCGGTGATCGCTTCGATCCTGCCCATGGGCTTCGTGGGCGGGCTGATGGGACCGTACATGCGTCCCATCCCGGTGGGGGCCAGCATGGCCATGATCTTCTCCATGCTGATCGCCTTTATCGTGACCCCCTACTTTGCCTACCGTTTTATGAAGGGGGAATCCCATTACGGTTCCAACGAGGCGCCCGAGGATTCGAAGCTGACCGCCTTTTACCGCAAGGGCATGGGGGCCCTGATCCATAACGTCACCCTGCGCTACAGTTTCCTGGCAGGGGTGGTGGTCCTGCTGTTGCTCTCCTGCTCGCTGATCTGGTTCAAGGCCGTTACGGTCAAGATGCTCCCCTTCGACAATAAGAACGAGTTGCAGGTGATCATCGATGCGCCGGACGGGACGCCGCTGGAGCAGACCGCCCGCATTACCCGCGAGATGGGGGATGCCCTGAGGAACGTGCCCGAGGTCAGCGATTTCCAACTCTACATCGGCACCAGCGCGCCCTTCAACTTCAACGGCCTGGTACGCCACTACTACCTGCGCCGTGGGCCGAACCTGGCCGATATCCAGGTCAACCTGCTGCGCAAGGACGAGCGCAAAGACCAGTCCCATGCCATTGCCAAGCGCATTCGGCCACTGCTGAAGGCGGTCGCCGACAAGTACGGGGCGCGGGTCAAGGTGGCCGAGATTCCCCCCGGACCGCCGGTGCTCTCGACCCTGGTGGCCGAGGTCTATGGCCCGGACGACGCCAGCCGTGCGGGGGTTGCCGCCAAGGTCAAGGCGATCCTGGCCCGGACCGCCGGGGTGGTTGACGTGGACTGGTATCGGGAGGACGACCAGCAGAAGGTGACCCTCGCCGTTGACCGGGAAAAGGCCGCCCTGGCCGGCATCCCGGTGGAGGATGTGGCGCGGACGCTCAAGATCGCCCTGGGGGGGCAGGATGTGGGGTTGCTGCATCTGCCCCGGGAAAAGGAGCCGGTCACCATCAACCTGCGCCTGCCGGTCACCCAGAGAAGTTCTGTGGCCGACCTCGCGTCGATCTCCCTCCCCGGGCCCAGGGGCAACGTACCGCTCTCCCAACTGGTGCGGGCCACCACGGGGGCCGAGGAAAAGACACTGTATCGCAAAAACCTGAAGAATGTGGTCTACGTGATCGGTGACGTGGCGGGCGAGATCGAGGCCCCGGTCTACGCCATCCTCAAGGTGCGCGACGAGATCGCCGCCCTGCCGACGCCGGACGGGGCAAAGATCGAGGTGCTGGCCTCGCGGCAGCCGTGGAGCGAGGAACACGTGGGCATGAAGTGGGACGGCGAGTGGCACATCACCTACGAGGTCTTCCGCGACCTGGGCATGGCATTCGGCGCGGTGATGGTGCTGATCTACATCCTGGTGGTGGCCTGGTTCAAGGACTTTACCACCCCCCTGGTGATCATGGCCCCCATCCCCCTGACCCTGATCGGCATCCTGCCGGGGCACGCCCTGTTCGGGGCGTTCTTCACCGCCACCTCCATGATCGGCTTCATCGCCCTGGCCGGCATCATCGTACGCAACTCCATCATCCTCATCGACTTTGCCGAGATGAAGCGCCGGGAGGGGATGCCCTTGGACGAGGCCATCATCGAGGCCGGCGCGGTACGTTTCCGCCCCATGCTCCTGACCGGCGCGGCCGTGGTGGTGGGGAGCTTCGTGATCGTCTTCGATCCGATCTTCCAGGGACTGGCCATCGCCATGATGTGTGGGGAGATCGCCTCCACGACCCTGTCCCGGGTGACCATACCGGTCCTGTACTATTTGGTGCAAAACTGGAAGGAACGGCATAACGGTAAGAAGCAACAAGAGGCATGATGACACAGGGGTGACAGAGCAGGGGGCACACGACGCCCGCATCCTGTCCATCCGCATACCAACGTACGAGAGAGGATTTCATGTTCTGGTCGAAAAACACACAACCATCGCCGGGAGGGGTGGAACTGTCCGAACAATGTCGGAGCGAGGCCGAGGCGCTGTATCGCTCGGGGAAATATCATTGCGCCGAGGCGGTGCTGGCGGTGGTCAGGAATCATTTCCGCCCCGACCTGCCCGAGGAGGTGGTGCAGATGGCCAGCGGTTTCGGCGGCGGCTCCGGCTCCGGCTGTATGTGTGGCGCCGTATCCGGCGCCACCGTGGGACTGGGGCTGGTGTTGAAGGAAGACAAGAAGCTGATCAGCCATCTTACCCGCGAACTGCATACCTGGTTCAAGGGAAAGTATGGGGTAACCTGCTGCAAGACCATCCGCGCCACCAACGACAAGGGTATCTGCCCGATATTGACGGGGGAGGTGGCGGGAAAGATAGCGGAGATGTTGGCAAAAAGGTAGAAGCGGGCAATTTGCGCTTCTGGAGGATGGAATGCTTGTGAGTGTTCCGTCGCAGAGAAACAGAGGAGAAATGCACATGAAAGAAGAATATTACGTCGAACGGGTGGTCCGCATCATTGCCGGGTCATTCATCATCGTCTCGTTGCTGCTGGCCCATTTCCATTCCCCCTACTGGCTCTGGTTCACCGGCTTTGTCGGCCTCAACCTGTTCCAGTCCGGCTTTACCCAGTTCTGCCCCCTGTTCACGATCCTGGGGAAGATGGGGGTGCCGCGCTTTCCCAAGGGGGCCTGCCCGCCGCGAGATTAAGAGGTTGTTGAAAAACAGCCATCTCGTCGCCGTCCTCGAAAGCCCTTTTGTGACTGAGGCCTTTGGCCTCACCCTTCGGGCGCCTTCGCGGTCCAATTCAGCAAGCTGAATTGTGCGGCGTAGCGCTGCTACGCCTCCGCGGGGCATTCTGCGGGTGCGGCGATCTGACTATTTTTGAACAACCTGGATTTTTCAATAGCTTGTTAAAGGGTGCACATCACCTGGCGGACCCGGTATTCGCCGCCGATGATCAGGTACTCTCCCTCCCCCTTCATGATGCTGCCGGGCAGCAGGTCGTTGTAAAAGAAGATCTTGCTGAGCGGCACCTCGACCCGCCACACCGTGGAGCCGAACTCCCAGGCCCGCTCCTCGTCCGAGGTGAATGAGACCAGGTTGTTCAGACGGACGATCTGCTCACGTTTGCCGATCTGCTCCAGCACGCTGTGTTCATTGGCATCGTAGGTGCCCCGGTAGAGGGGGATGGTGAGGGCTGCCGGATACTTGCGGACCAGCTCGAACTGGCAGTATTCGTAGAGCAGGTCGAGTTGGGACTGGATGGCGTTGGTGCGGGCGCTCCCCTTCATGACATCCACCGAAAAATCGAAATATGCCTCGCTGTGGATGTCGGAAATCCTGGCGCGGTGGAAGGTGGGGGTGATGCCCATGCGGCTCTCGACCCAGCGTTTGAGCACCGCCCCCTCTACGGAGTTGGAATCCATCATCCAGCCGCGCAGGAAACGCAGGTAGCTGTTCTTGATGCTTTTGCGGGCGGTGTCGGTGGCCTGGTCCTGCCAGTTGTGGAGCTGAAACTTGACCGACATGAAGTCGTTGAAGATCAGGGCGCGCTCCTCCTGGGAGGATATGGAGGCCAGCTTCTCGAACAGGAAACGATTGCCCTCCTTGACGCCCTGAATCTCCAGCGGTTGGGGATTGTCGTTGAAGTGGCGCGAGGCGATAACCCACGGCGGCAGGTTGCAGTAGTTGAATGAACCGTTTTCCACAGGTTATCACCTCGTTGTGAATGGTTACTCTCTCGAACGGGCTACAGTATCTTTGCCAGTTCCACCAGCGTGGCTTTAATGGGGCCGGATACCGCGAAAGCGGTAATCCCCAGTTTTTCCAGTTCACCCTGGGGATGCTCGCCCATTTGGGCCGTCACCACCGCCCGGCATCCCGTAAGCGCCTCGGCAATCCCTCTCAGGGCGTGGCCGCGCAGCGGGTTCTCCGGATCAAAGCTACAGTAGCGCTCCACCCTCTTCTCATCAACCAGTTTGGCCTCGTCCTGTTCCACGTCATAGATCAAAAAACGCTCGGCATGACCGAAGTGCTGGTTGATTTCCTTGCCGTCCTTGGATGCGACTGCGATGAGCATACCACCTCCTTGCCGCAATCCGGCAGAATTTTCAAATCCGCCGAATCCCGACCGGTCTTCTACAGTGAGACCGGCTCAAAGGTAAAGCACTTCTTGGAACAGGTGCGGCCGCACGCCTGGCAGCCGATGCAGTTGCCGTCATTCTCGATCTTCATGAACATCTTGGCCGAGTCATCCTCGTCCAGTTCCTCGAAGGCCAGGACGTCGTGGGCGCAGACCTTGAAACAGCGTCCGCAGCCGATACAGAGCTCTTCGTCGATGGACTTGATGAATTGGGGGGTCCATTCCTGTTTGTTCTTTGTCAGGGCGGTGATGTAAGACATGGTTCTTTCCTCCGTTATGTTTGTGTGATGTGGCGCGTGTCCTGCGGGTACATCAATCCTCCAGAAACGAGGTGGCCTGTTCCTTGTTCATTGCCTTTCTGATCCATGGCGGCGGGTTGCCGCGCAGGACCTCCTGAAGCCGTTCGACGGTCTCCTTCAGGCTGACTTCAGAGCCGGTTTTCATGGGGTGGATCTTCTTGGCAACCAGTTTGGCCGCCGCCGGGCCGCCGATCTGCATGGTATAGACGATGGCGCAGTCGGCGATGGCGCTGGCCCGGGCCATGATGCGGTCCTCCTCGTCTTCGGCCGTGGTGATGGCAGTGACGGTCGTGAGGAACTCCGCCGCGTCCGGGCCGACCTCCCAGATGTGGAAGCTCTGGCACTGGCCGAAGTGCTGATCGATCATCTCGCCGGTTGAAGTGGTGAATGCTATTTTCATGGTTGGCTCCTTGTTTGCCCAGAGGCCCGGTGGATTCGGCGAATCCCCTGTCTGCTCTGCGGCGGAATTGCCTATCAGTTATGCGCCACTCGCAGCGCTTCCTTGGCGTTGGCCTGGAACAGGGTGGCCACCTCGAAGACCAGATTCATGGTTCCCCGGTAGCCGACCCAGACCTTCTGGTGGGCGCCCAGGCGATCGAAGACCGGCACTCCCGCCCGCAGGTGTGCCCCGATCTTGAGCTTGCCGGCCGCCTGGCGGCCGTTGGAGTTGGCCACCAGCAGATCGACACCCTGGGCGGCGTCTTCCAGGTCCTCCAAGTCGCCCACGGCGACGTTTGCGCTCGGCAGGGCGTCCAGCCCCCTGGTACGGGTAGCGCTGAGGGCCGCCTGGATTTCGCATCCCATGCCGCTCAGGAAGGTGGCCAGCGCCTTGAGGTTGTCCGATTCCAGGGCAAGGGCCACCTTCTTGGTGCCGAACTGGTAGTGGCTGTCCAGCATGGCGTCCATGAGGCGGCTCCGCCAGCGGCGGTGCTTTTCCGGGATGGGGAGCCCGGCGATGGCGCTGAGCGTCTCCATGAAGCGGTCGGTCTCGGCCAGTCCGGTCAGGGAGTTGAATCCATAGGCCGGGATGCCGAAGCGCTCGTTGAGTTTCAGGCCGGCCTTGGCCAGGGAGTCGCCGATATACAGGGTCGCTACGCTTCGGCCCGCCGTGCGGATAGCGTCCACCGTAATGCCGCCGGTGGAGAGAGGCGAAACCACATCGTCAACGTGCCCGTCCATGGCATTGGCGATGTCCGGGATGGTCAGCACCGTCAAGCCGAAAGACTCGACCAACTCCTTGATCTCTTCCACGTCGGCGGGCGTGAGATGGGCGCCCGGCAGCAGGTTGACCTGCCGCTCCATGGCCGGGCCCGCTTCCGGCAGGGTGGCGAGGATCGCTTCCACGGTGGCGGCGTACCCTTCCTGGAGGGAACCGCAGTAGTCGGGGGTGGATGCCCATACAATCGGCACGCTGGCGCAATCGGGGTTTTCCTGGCGGAAGTGGACGATGGCACTCTGCACGTCGTCACCCATGGTCTCGGTCAGGCCGGAGGTCATGATGCCCACCACCTCGGGCTTGAACTTTTCGATCACCCGCTTGATGCCCTTCTTGAGATTTTCCCAGCCGCCGAAGATGGCCGTTTCCTCGCTCATGGTGGTGGAGTTGAGGGCGATGGACTCTTTGTAATGCCGCGACAGTTGCAGGCGGATGAACGTGGAGCACCCCTGGGCGCCGTGCAGCAGTCCCAGCATGTTGTCGATCCCCAGGTAGGCCATGGTGGCACCCAGGGCCGGGGAATTCTTCTGCGGGTTGACCGTGGCGCATTTTGTAGAAACCTTGACCCGGGAGGCCGAGAGGTCCTCGGCCAGGAACGTGGCGGCGTGACCCGCAGCCGCGGCAACATCGGCGGCGAGTTCGTCATCGCTTTTTTCCCACGGTGCCGGGGCGTTCACCACCGGCCAGATCGGGTTGTTGACCGTCAGGTCGAGCTGGCGGGCAAAGGTCACCATGCCCTCGTAACCGGCGTAGGGGTGGGAACGGCCATGGTTGATGTCCAGAAATGGCGTCTTGGTCTTGAGCGCCAGGTACTTTGTTTTGCCGCCGGCCACAATCAGGTCCGGCATCTTCTCGGCCATGACCCCCAGGAGCCCCGCGGTGGAGGTGTCCTCGATAATCTTGGCGTCCTTGTGCATCAGGCTTTTCATGCGGTAGAAATCTTCCAGGGTCGAGTTCTGGGTGCCGGCTGCCAGAATTTCGACGCCCAGTTCCCGCAGGGAGTTAACCATGGACCAGGTCTTGACGCCGCCGGTGAACAGCACGGCCCGCTTCCCCTCCAGCCGGGCGCGGTAGGGGGCGATGCGCTGGCGGCACAGCTCCTCTTCCTCGGCCAGGAGTTGTTCCACCCGGTCCTGCATGGTCCGCTTCTCGAGGCCGTTGACCGCATTGTCCAATTCTCGGGCAATATCCCTGAGCGCCTTGGCCGTATCGGTCATGCCGTAAAAAGACTCTTCTATGTAGGGCATGCCGTAGGTTTTCTGCATCTTCTTGGCCAGGTTGGTCAGGGACTTGGAGCAGATAATGATGTTGAGTTTCGCCCGGTGGGCGTAGCGCAACTCCTCGAATTTGGCGTCCCCGCTGATGCAGGAGAGGATCTGGATGCCCAGGCGGTTGAAGAGCGGCATCATGCCCCACAGGTCGCCGGCGATGTTGTACTCGCCGATCAGATTGATGGGATAGTCACCCAGCACCGGTGGCTCGGCCGTGCCGACGACATATTTGAACAGTATTTCGCCGGCCAGCCGGTTGCCGATGTTTTTGTCGCCGATAAAGCCGGGGGTATTGACCGGGATGATCGGGATGGTTGTCTTCTCCGAGGCGGCCTTGCAGACCGCCTCCACGTCGTCGCCGGTCATGGCGGTCACGCAGGTGGCGTAGACGAACATGGCGTTGGCCTGTCCCTTGTAACGCTCCGCCAGGTCCAGGATGGCCTTGTAAAGCTTCTTCTCGCCGCCGAAGATGACGTCGTTTTCCAGCATCTCGGTCGTGAAGCCCCGCCGGAAGAGCTGTGAGCCGGAAGAACGGGCGCCGCGGTTATCCCAGGAGTTGCCGGCGCAGGCGATGGGGCCGTGCACCAGATGGATCACATCGGTAATCGGCATCAATACGACACGGGCGCCGTCGTAGGCGCAGGAGCGTTCGGTGCCTTCGCCGGGTTCGGATTTCTTGCAGAATTTCGGCGCGCCCTTGTCGTGGGTTTCGCAGTCGGTTGTGTCGTACCAGTCGGGCTTTGCCATGATGTCCCTCACCTCTCTCTGGGCAAACCTGTCGGCCCCCAATAAAAAAGGCGCGCCATTTCGGTAAATGGTTGGCGCCTTTGCCAAATATCTTCCCCTGTTTCGGTTATGCATGTCTGTTTTTCAGGTATGCAGGCACTTTGCATGTGGTATGCCAAGCTGATTGTTGTAGCAATATCGAATTGTTATGTTTGTTGGTGGGGCGCGGAGAGGTCTATACGGGATATGTTTGCTGTTTTTTTGTGCACAGGGGTGCCGTGGGAGAGCAGGGGGAGGTGCCGGCGATGACTAAGATGTGGGCATTTGCGTTCGCGACTCCAGCGGGAGAGGGGCTGTTCCCGGTGCGCCGGTGCCATAGCCGTCACCAGGGGCGTTGGCCGCCGACGCAAAATGACTGTCGGCAAACGGTGGCCTCGCCCGGCCGCAGATACAAAAAAACGGGATGGAATCAGCCGATTCCATCCCGCAGATATTTTACAGATGCCGGGCGGTTAGCCTTTTGAGGCCCGTTTCCGTTTGGTCGGGTCCAGTTCCTTCTTGCGCATACGGATCGAGAGCGGAGTGACCTCCACCAATTCATCGTCGTCGATGAATTCCAGGGCCTGCTCCAGGGTCAGGATGCGCGGCGGTATCAGCTTGATGGCGTCGTCCGTGCCGGAGGCGCGCACGTTGGTCAGCTTCTTCCCTTTGCAGGGGTTGACGTCCAGGTCGTTGTCCTTGGCGTGCTGGCCGATGATCATGCCGCCGTAGACTTCCACCCCGGCCCCGATGAAGAGGGTGCCGCGGGGCTGGAGGGCGTCCAGGGAGTAGGCGGTCGTCTCGCCGTGCTCCATGGCCATCAGCACGCCGTTCTTGCGGCCCGGGATGTCACCCTTGTAGGGTGCGTATTCGTGGAAGGTATGGGTCATGACCGCCGTGCCGCGGGTATCGGTCAGTACTTCGCCCCGCAGGCCGATCAGGCCGCGGGCCGGGACGATGAACTCCAGGCGCACCATGTCGCCCATGGGGCTCATGGCCGCCATTTCACCCTTGCGCGGTCCCATCTTCTCGATGATGGCGCCCTGGAACTCGGAGGCCACATCCACCACCAGGTACTCCATCGGCTCCATCTTCTGGCCGTCCTTCTCGCGGATGATGACCTCCGGTTTGGATACGGCCAGCTCGAAGCCTTCGCGGCGCATATTCTCAATCAGGATCGACAGGTGCAACTCGCCGCGGCCCGAAACCTTCAGGGTGTCCGGGGAGTCGGTGTCTTCCACCCTGAGGGATACGTTGGTGCGCAACTCCTTGGTCAGGCGCTCCCGGATGTTGCGCGAGGTGACCCATTTCCCTTCCCGGCCGGCAAAGGGGGAAGCGTTGACCATGAAGTTCATGGCCAGGGTCGGTTCGTCGATGGAGACATAGGGGACGGCGATGGGGTTCTCGGCCGAGGCCAGGGTCTCGCCGATGCTGATCTCGTCGAAGCCGGCCACGGTAACGATATCACCGGTTTCCGCCACGCTGATTTCCACCTGTTTCAGCCCTTCGTACCCCAGCAGTTTGGTTATGCGTCCCCGCTGGATCGTGCCGTCCTGTTTGATCATGGCGACGGTCTCGCCGGAGGAGACGCCGCCGTTGAAGATGCGGCCGGTGGCCATGCGTCCGATGTAGTCATTGTAGTCAATATTGGCCACCAGCATCTGGAAGGGGGCCTTGGCATCTCCCTGGGGGGGGCGGACATTGCTCTCGATCACGGCGAAGAGAGGTTCCATGCTGCTGGAATCGGCACTGACGTCCAGCTTTGCGTAGCCCATCTTGGCGCTGGTGTAGACAACCGGGAACTCCAGTTGCTCGTCGCTGGCGTTCAATTCGCAGAACAGGTCGAAGACCATGTTCAGCACCTCGTCCGGCCGGCTGCCGGGACGGTCGATCTTGTTGATAACCACGATCGGCTTCAGTCCCAGGTCAAGGGACTTCTTGAGTACGAAGCGGGTCTGGGGCATGGGGCCGTCCAGGGCGTCGACCAGCAGGAGTACCGAATCGACCATCTTCAGGACGCGTTCCACCTCGCCGCCAAAGTCGGCGTGGCCCGGGGTATCCACAATATTGATCTTGTAGCGGCCATGGTGGATGGAGAGGTTTTTGGCCAGAATGGTGATGCCGCGCTCTTTCTCCAAGTCGTTGGAATCCATGACGCGTTCGGTGATGGCCTCGTTTTCCCGATAGACGCCGGAATGGCGCAGCATGGCGTCAACCAATGTGGTCTTGCCATGGTCGACGTGTGCGATGATGGCGATATTTCTGATACGTTCCTGCATGGTAAAACTCCTAATCTTTCAAAATAAAAGGACGGGCATACGCCCGTCCAGATTAACTCTTATTACTATGTCAGCTTTTCAGGCCGCTGGCAAGCAAATATCGTGTAACAATCCATTATGCCGGATATTTTGCGTCTCTGTGGCGTTGAAAATAGACTCAGGCCGGTTTTAAACGTCCGCATTCCGGGTTAGTGGTCATGGTACCCCAGCACCACCAGCAGGCAACTCCCGTCGGCAATGACATTGATGTGCCGCTGCCGGCAGAGGGCCACCGCCTCGGGGTGCTCCGCCCCCGGCTGCATCCAGATGTTCTCGATCCCCTTCTCCAGGGCCAGGGGCACAAGCTGGGCGGTTACCTCGGGCGGGGTGATCATGGAGATGCTCTTGACCTGGGGTGGAAGATCGTTGATGGCGGCAACGCAGGCAACCCCTTCGATCTCCTTTTCATTGGGGTTGACCGGTATGGTCTCGTAGCCGTGCTGCAGGTAGCAGCGCAGCACCTTGTTGCCGTATTTGGAACGATTCTTCGATGCCCCCACAACCCCGAAGGCCGGCGAGGCGAGGAATGTGTCGATCTGTTGTTGAGCGGTCATGTTCGGCTCTTTTCTCCGGTCAAGCCCGGACCTGTCCGTCGCCGTAGACGATGAACTTGGTGGTGGTCAGATCCTCCAGCCCCATGGGGCCGAAGGAGTGCAGCTTGGTGGTGGAGATGCCGATCTCGGCCCCCAGGCCGAGCTGGCCGCCGTCGGCGAAGCGGGTCGAGGCGTTGACCAGCACGCAGGACGAGTTGACCTCGCGGATGAAGCGCTGGGCCCGGCCGTAGTCGCTGGTGACGATGGCCTCGGTATGCAGGGAGCCGTAACGGTTGATGTGGTCGATGGCCGCATCCATGTCTGCCACCACCCGGCAGGCAAGGATCAGCTCCAGGTATTCCGCATGCCAATCCTCCTCGGTGGCAGGCGTGGCCGAGGGGGCATACCGCCGGAAGGTTTCGTCGCCGCGCAGTTCCACCTGGAGCCCTTCCAGGGTGGCGGCGATGCGGGGGATGAAGACGGCCGCCACATCCTTGTGGATCAGGAGGGTTTCCAGGGCATTGCAGACGCCCGGGCGCTGCACCTTGGCATTGACGACGATCTTTTCGGCCTTGTCGAAATCGGCCGTGGCATCCACAAAGACGTGGCAGACCCCCTTGTAGTGCTTGATGACCGGGATACGCGAGTTCTCCGAGACAAAGCGGATCAGGCTCTCGCCCCCCCGGGGGATGATCAGGTCGATGGACTCTTCCTGTTTGAGCATCTCCAGCACCCCTTCCCGTTCGGTAAAGGGGAGCACCGCCAGGGCCGCCGGCGGGATGTTCATGCCGGCCATGACCCGGGTCAGGATTGCGGCGATGGCCAGGTTGGAGTGGATCGCCTCCGATCCGCCCCTGAGGATCACGGCGTTTCCTGCCTTGAGGCAGAGGGCGGCCGCATCGGCGGTCACGTTGGGGCGGGCCTCGTAGATGATGCCGATCACCCCCAGCGGGATGCGCATCTTGCCCACCATCAGGTCGTTGGGGCGCTTGCGCATCCCGGTGATCTCACCCACCGGATCGGGCAGGGCGGCCACCTCGCGCAGGGCGGCGGCAATGGCGGCGATCCGCTTTTCATCCAACATCAGGCGGTCGAGCATGGCGGCGGAGAGCCCTTTCCGGCGCCCCGACTCCAGGTCCTTGCCGTTTTCGGCGATGATCCCGGCCGTGTCCCCTTCCAGGGCATCGGCCATCCGCAACAGCATGTCGTTCTTGGCGGTGGTGGACAGACGCGCCATAACCAGCGAAGCCTGACGGGCCTCCACGGCGATTTGTCTGATCTGTTCGGCAATACTCATAATTGGTTTCTCCTGCGGCCACGATCCCGGGCCCAGTAGTATCAGCATGGTGTCAGTTTACGCAAAAAGTCCCCATCCTTCAAGATAATTAAGGGGTTCACCCGTCACTGCCGGGTGTCCGGAGCGATTGTAATGATATTGACCTGCATTTTCAAAGTGGTATAATTATGTCGTAGGTGACTATGGTGTACAAAGGAGGTGCATGGTCATGAGAGGCACGACACATCTCAGATCTGTACGGGACACCGGTGAAACCACAACGGTGCCGGTAACGGCGGAGCATGTGCCCGCAACCCGGGGGAGTTGGCTTGAAACCACACGGCTTCCCAGCCTGATCGACGACATGGAACGGATGATGAATGAGATGTTCCGGCGCCCGTTCTTTGAAACGGGCATGGCACCGTTCAGGGGGTTCCTGCACGACATGGGGCGCGAAGGGATGTCGCCATCGGTGGATGTCTTCGAGGACGCCGGCACTATCGTCGTCAAGGCCGATTTGCCGGGTCTGACAAAGAACGACATCACGGTGAAGCTGATTGACAACATGCTTGAAATCAGCGGCGAGAAGAAGACCGAGGAAAAGATCGACACGCGTGATTACCTGAGGCTTGAACGTGGCTACGGCAAATTCAGCAGAACCTTGCGGTTGCCGGAAGGGCTGGACGCCGACAAGGTGATCGCCAAGTTCGACGGGGGGGTTCTGGAGATCAGGGTCCCCAAAGTGGAGGACAAGCGGGTGGTGAAGAATATCGCCATTAAATGACGAGAGCAGCCATGAGAAGGTGCAACAGACGCGGGGCGGCGCAAAATGCCGCCCCGTTTTTTACGCCCCTGAATCCGTGACGCCTCCATGCCTTGTTTGTCCGGAAGGCCTCAGCCTTTGCCTTTAGGGAGATACCGGCAACCCGACGGAGGACCGGCAGGGTGGGTGGCTCGCCACGACAGGGGCGGCGTGCGGGCCCCGGCTCTTCCGGTCAAAGCGGCATTCCGGCGTCACGGATTCAGGACGCCCTCCGGCTTACCGGGTGCAGCGGTGGGCCGTAATCACCGCTTTCACCGCCGTCACGACGTCGGCGGCATCCTCTTTCGTCATCTTGGGAAAGAGCGGCAGGGAGAGTATCCTCTCCGAGGCATAGGTGGCCACCGGCAGGTCGCTGTCGACTATGCCCAGGTGGTCGCGATAGTAAGGATGGTGGTGGATGGCCTTGTAGTGCAGCCCGCTGCCGATGTTGTGCTTCTTCAACTCCGCCATGAACTGATCGCGGTCGATGTCCAGTTTTTCGATCCTGATCAGCGGCGTGTAGAGGTGCCAGGCGTGGCGCTGGTCATAGGGGGCAGAGGCGGGCAGCGCCAACTCGGCGACGTCGGCGAACTCCCGGTTGTAATAGGTCGCGATCTCAGTCCGCTTTTGGATGAAGTCGTCCAGTTTGGGGAGTTGGTGGATGCCGATGGCGGCCTGGATATCCATCATGTTGTATTTGAAGCCTGGCAGGAGGATGTCGTAGTTGGGGGTGCCGCTGGCGGCAAAGCGCTTCCAGGCCTCGCGGCTCATGCCGTGGAATTTGAGCAGGGAGATCTCCTCGGCCAACGCCTCGTCGGCCGTGCAGACCATGCCCCCCTCGCCGGTGGTGATGTTTTTGTTGGGGTGGAAGGAAAAGATGGAGATGGAGTCCAGGGAGCCGATGCGTCGCCCTTTGTATTCGGTGCCCGCGGCGTGGGCCGCGTCCTCGATGACGGTCAGGTTGTGTTCCCGGGCCAGGGCGAAAATAGGGTCCATGTCGCAGGACTGGCCGGCAAAGTGCACCGGGATGACGGCCCGGGTGCGGTGGGTAATCTTTTCCCTGATCCTGGCCGGATCGATATTGAGGGTGCCGGGTTCGATGTCCGCCAATACCGGCGTGGCGCCGCAGAGGATGATCATGCTGACCGTGGAGGCGAAGGTCATGGGGGTGGTGATGATCTCGTCCCCCTCCTTGATGCCGAGGGCCAGCAGGGTCACATGCAGGCCGGCGGTGGCCGAACTCAGGGGGATGGCGTAGGGAGCCCCCACATAGGCCTTGAAAGCCTCCTCGAAACGCTTGACCTTGGGGCCGGTGGTGATCCAGCCGGATTTGAGGGAGTCGACGACCTCGTTGATCTCGGCATCTTCGATGGTTGGGGTGGAAAAGGGGAGAAAGGTTTCGCGCATGGAAGAACTGCTCCTTGATTTTTGTCGAGGGCAACCCGGCAGGGCCGCCCGGTGTATTGAAGAGATAAAAGACTACCGGTTCGATATCAGCCGTCGCCGGCCCGATTCCCCCAGAACCCGCGGGGCGGGGTGGAGCAACGGAAGCAGGCGGTCGAGTTCGCCCTTTTTGAGGATGATCAGCAGCGGGGTATCGCTCGCCCACATCCGCAGCAGCGCCTGCTGGTCGGGAAACCAGGCGGATTGATCCCCCTGTTTGCTGCCGAACTCCAGTTCGTCCAGTTTATCGGTGACCATGATCCGGCGCTGGGTGTACCAGGAGACCCCCTGCTGGGGACCGAAGGTCACGATGGGTGTTTGCGGCCCGGCCAGGGAGCGGGCTTGCAGGGCCAGGGGGCGGGAGGATTCGACCTGGGCGATGGGCACCATTATCAATCGCGGGATGAAAATTACAAGCAGAAAGGAACAGAGGCAGAGCGTAACCACCATGCGGAACGGGTTGCTGCCCGCAAAGACCATGGCGGCTATCCCCTGTATCAGAAACAGTGCTGCGATGAACGTGCCCCCCGCTGCGGTCACCGCCGGAGCGTTGTTGATGAACTGGTGCAGCGGGTCGCTCAGCCTCGGCAGAACTCCGGCAAGCAGGTCGGCCAGCTCGGGCAGGCGGGCATAGGCCAGGGCCGCGACGCCCAGAATGGTCAGGGTCATGCCCAGCAGAATGGAGGCCAGCTTGAGCTCTCGTCCCTGGCCATCCAGCACCTGGTCGATACGGTTGGCGATCAGGATGGCCAAGGGCGGAAAGATCGGCAGGATGTAGGGGACCAGCTTGGAGTTGGACTTGGAGAAGAACAGGAAGATCAGCACCGTCCAGATCAGGAGGTAGAGCCCGGCCTGGCTGTCGTCGTGATGGCGGTCGCGCCAAGCCCGTTTCAGGGCTCCGGGGATGAAAAACGACCAAGGGAGCAGGGTTGCCGCCAGGACCGGTAGAAAAAACCAGAACGGCTGATAGCGGCCATGCACGGTGCTGGTGAAGCGTTCAAAGTGCTCGTGGATGAAAAAAAAGCGGGCGAATTCGGGATTCCGCAGGGAAACCACCACGAACCAGGGAGCGGCCAGGGCCAGGAACAGCGTCAGGCCGGTGGGGATGCGCATCTCGCCGAGCAGTTTCCAGCGTTCGCTCAACAAAAGGTAAAAGAAGATGATGCCGGCCGGGAAAACGATGCCGATCAACCCCTTGGCCAGCACCGCAAGGGCGCAGAACAGATAGAAAGCGTACCAGGGCCCCGCAGTGCTGCGACGCCCCTCGCGCTGGCTGGCTATGATAAAGGCCCCCAACGCTGCCGTGAGGCAGAAGGTCAACAGCATATCGGTCAGGATGATGCGCGACTGGAGCACGAAACCTGCCGCAGTCCCCAGGATCGCCGCCGCAATCAGGGCCGTGCGCCGGCCGTACAGACGTCGGGCGATGATATAGGTTGCCAGCATGGTCAGCAGGCCGCACAGTGCCGACGGGAAGCGGGCGGCCTGCTCGGTGAGGCCGGAGAGCTTGAGGGAAGCGGCGTTCAGCCAGTATAGGAGCGGCGGCTTCTCGAAATATTTGACGTAATTGAGGGTCGGGGTGACGAAATCCCCCTGCTCCACCATCTCCCGGGGGATCTCCGCGTAGCGTCCTTCATCGGGATCGATCAGCGGCAATCCTCCCAGAAACTGGAAAAAGGGGATGCCCAGGACAAAGGCCAGGATCACCATGTCCCGCAGCCAGCCGCTCCCCCCGTCGTGGACGTACCCCTTCAGGTCCCTCACGGCGTTTCCCCCTTTTCCCGGCGCACGAGGTCAAAGGGCTCGACCGCAAAGGGGGGGGCAAGGAGAATTCGCTGGTTGGGGTTGGCGGTATCGGCCTCGACGGAGTCGCCTTCCGGCGTCAAGAATTGCATATCCCGTACCGTCAGTCGCTCCGCCCGCATGCCGGGACCGATGAACTCCAGTTCGTCACCCGAGCGGATGCGGTTGCGCACCCCGATCACAACCTCGCCGTCGGCGCGTGCCGTTTCCACCAGACCGACGAACTCGTGGCTGCGGATGTAGGCCGCGTGATATTCCTGCCCCACGTTGCGGGGAGCGCCGAAGAGAAAGCCGGTGGTATACCCCCGGTGACTCAATTTGGCCAACTCCTCCAGCCATTCGGGCCGGCAGTGCCAGCCGGCCGGGTTTGCACGGTACTCGTCCAGCGCTTGGCGGTAGACCCGCAGTACCGAGGCCACATAATTGATCCCCTTCATGCGCCCCTCGATCTTGAGCGCGGACACCCCACTCTGCACCAGTGCCGGCAGATGCTCCAGTAGACAGAGGTCCCGGGAATTGAAGATGAAGGTGCCGTTTTCGTCCTCCACCACCGGGAAGTATTCGCCGGGGCGGGTTTCCTCCACCAGATGGTAGCTCCAACGGCAGGGGTGGGCGCATTCCCCCTGATTGGCGTCGCGGCCCGCCATGGCGCTGGAAATCAGGCAGCGGCCCGAATAGGAGATGCACAGGGCGCCGTGGACAAAGGCTTCGAATTCCACCTCCGGGACGTGGGTCACGGTCTCGCGGATAGCGTCCAGGCCCATCTCCCGCGCCAGGTTGATCCGCTTGACCCCTTGGCTGGCCCAGAATCGGGCGCTCTGCCAGTTGATGGTATTGGCCTGGGTGGAGAGGTGCAGTTCGCGTTGGGGGGAGATGGTGCGCACCATGGCCATGACGCCCGGGTCGGCCACGATGTAGGCGTCGAAGGGGAGGTGCGCCGTCTGGCGGAGAAATTCCTCGAGCCGCGGCAATGCATCGTTGTGGGGGTAGCTGTTGACCGTCAGGTATGCCTTCACCCTGTGGCTGTGGCAATAGTCCAGGGCTGCCGGCATCTCCTCGATGTCGAAGTTGTCCGACAGATTGCGCAGCCCGAAGGAGCGCCCGCCCAAATAGACGGCATCGGCGCCGTAATGGACGGCGATCTTGAGTTTTTCCATGTTGCCGGCCGGAGCCAGAAGTTCGGGGGTGTTCACGGATGGTTCCCGTCGTGATGTGGTGGCTGGATGCGTGGAGAGAAAATGCTAACATATTCTGCCCGTTAATTAAACCAAGAAAAAACGGTTGGCCGTAGTTTGTCCGGCCCCCCGGGAGTACGGCTTACATGGTAGTCCATATTATAACAATTCGGTTTCTGCCTCGGCAGGGCGTGGGTAGCGGCATAAGCGGCCCTCTTTCCCGTAACGGGCAAAAAGAAGCTTGCGGTCGGAGTTCCATTCTTCTGCTTGACGGCTCCCGCCGTTTTTCCTCGGGTCGAAAAGCCAGCTTTCGCTTGACAAACGAAAGTTTATAGCTTTAATTTATGAAAAAATCCTGACATTTGGAGGAATTATGCCATCCGGCATCCGGTGGGCCGTATGCGTTGCCGCTTCTCTCGCGCTGGCCGGTTGTGCGTCGAACGACCTCATGGTCAAACGCCAGACCGAGACCGAGGCGAAGGTCGAACATCTTATCCAGTCCGACAAGAGGGCCGAACAGCGTATGAATGAGTTGTCCGGCCAGGTCCAGTCCCAGGAAGATCAGGCCAAGGCCGTTAGCGCCCAACTCACGCAGCTTCAGGACACCATCAGGGAATTGCGGACCGCCCAGGATGAACTCAAGGCGCGCATCTCGCTGCAGGCGGCGCCCAAGATCGAGGTCATCAATCAGGAGGCCGCCTCCAAGGGCAAGGATTATGGGCCTCCTTCCGACTATGTCCAGGCGTTCGGCCTCTATAGCGCCAACAGCTTTCCGGCCGCCATCGAGGCGTTTGAAGCGTTTCTCAAAAACAACCCCAAAAGCAGCTATGCCGCCAACGCCGTCTATTGGATCGGCGAGTGCCACTATAGCCTGTCCGCGCTTCCCAAGGCGCGCGACGCCTTCCAAAAGGTTGTGGACGATTACCCCAAAAGCGCCAAGGCCCCGGATGCACTTCTGAAACTGGGGTATACTCTGGCGGCCATGGGCGAGAAGGATAAGGCTACCGCCGCCTATGAACGCCTGATCAAGGCCTATCCCGGCAGCCCGGTAGCGGCCAAGGCGCGGGAACGACTGACCGCCCATTAAGAGCTTGTAGCGTTTCCCGCTGTTTACTCTTTCAGGAACGACCGAGGTGCGTATGAGAATCAGACTTGCCATGCTGTTGTTTACCGTAGCGCTTTTCGTGCCCGGCCTGGCCTTGGCCGCGGATGAGGAACCGACCATCTACGTCATAAAGCAGGGTGATACCCTCTGGGGCCTGTCCGACCGCTTTATCAAAAACCCCCGCTACTGGCCGAACATGTGGTCCAGGAACAGCCAAATCACCAATCCGCACCTGATCTATCCGGGGCAAAAGGTTCGGGTGTTCCCCGACCGGCTGGAATTCGAGCCCAGGGACCAGGCCGCACCGGCAGCTCAAAAGGCGGCGGCTCAGGCGGAAACCATGGCCGAGGTGGTTGCCGAACGCACCTATAGCGTGCGGGGGAGTGAAGGCTTTCTGATGGAGACCGACGCCAAGCCGGCCGGTTCTATCGTCGCCATCCACCATGACCGTATCGTGGCCGGGGACGACGATATCGTCTACACCGATATCGGAAAGGTGCAAGGCGCGAAAGGAGGGGAAAAGTTTTCGGTCTACCGGAAGGAGGGGACCGTCAGCCATCCCGTCACAAGCGAGATCATGGGCACCAAGGTGGTTCCGCTGGGAACGCTGCAACTGACCGACTTGGAGCAAAAGGCCTCGCGCGCCATCATTACCAAGACCTATCAGGAAATCTCCCCCGGCTCCTACCTTATGCCGTATCGCGACGACAAACGCCGGGAGGTATCCCTCAAGATGCCGACCAGGGAGTTGAAAGGGTATATCGTCGAGAGCTACAGCGGGACTGAGATCATCGCTGCCGGCGACATCGTCTACATCGACCTGGGAAGCGCCCAGGGGGCCGAGGCAGGCAATATGCTCTATATTATCCGCGATGTGGCCCTCGACCGAAAATACGTCGAAGGGCGTGTCGAGCGCTTGCCCCAGGAGCTGCTGGGGGCACTGGTCATTCTGGAAACCGGTAAAAGAACGGCGACCGCGTTGGTGGTCAAAAGCATCGATGCGATCTATAAGGGCGACAAGCTCGTCAGCCTGACAAAATAGGGATGAACGCACCACACGAGACCGGCCGGGGGGCCGGTCTTTTTTTTCTCTCATGTCCGCGGGAGCGGCGACTGGAGGGTGTGGGATATGGAAGAATTCTACTGGCTGGGTCTCAAGGCGGTGCCCGGCATCGGCAATGTCACCTTTCGGCGCCTGCTGGAACGTTTCGACGCCCCCGGGGCGGCGCTGGCCGCATCGCCGTCGGAGCTGGCGGGTGTCAGGGGGATGACCCCGGCCGTGGTTGGGGCGATCAGGGAAGGGAGCTGGAAGCGTTTTGCCGACGAGGAGTGCCGCCGGCTGGCGGGAAGCGGCGCGCGGCTGGTCACGTTCGTCTCGGCCGACTACCCCAAGTCCCTGTTCGAGATTCCCGATCCGCCCCCCTTTCTGTACGTGCGAGGCGAACTGCGCAGTAGCGAATTGGCCGTGGCGATCGTCGGCTCACGCCGGGCGACCTCCTACGGGCTGCTGGCCACGGGACGTCTCGCCGAGGCGCTGGCCGGGCATGGCGTGGCCGTGATATCGGGCATGGCGCGCGGGATCGATACCGCAGCCCACAAGGGGGCGCTCCAGGGGGGCGGCAGAACCGTCGGCGTCCTGGGATGCGGCATCGACAAGGTGTATCCGCCCGAAAACCGCACGCTCTTCGAGGCGGTGTCCGAAACGGGGTGCCTGGTGTCCGAGTTTTCCCTGGGGACGTTGCCGCTGGCGGAGAACTTTCCCCGCCGCAACCGGATCATCAGCGGGCTGTCCCGCGGCGTGCTGGTGGTGGAGGCTGCCGAAAACAGCGGTTCCCTGATCACCGCCCAATTTGCTCTTGAGCATGGTCGCGACGTCTTTGCCGTTCCCGGCAACATCTCCTTTGCCGCCTGCCGCGGCAGTAACCGTTTGATCAAGCAGGGGGCCAAACTCGTTGACTGCGTGGAGGATATCCTGGAGGAACTGCCCGGTCCCCTGGCCCTGAACGGAGAACATGCCCCGGAGCAGGCCGTCGCCCGAACCTTCAGCCTGACCCCCAGGGAAGCCGCCGTATATGAGCTCCTGGCCCGTTCGTCGCTGCATATCGACGACATCATCGCCCAAACGGAATTGACAGCCGGAGAGGTTTCCTCTATGTTACTGCACCTTGAGCTCAAGGGGGCGATAACACCGCTGCCGGGCAAGCATTTTGCCGTAGCAGGGTAATGGTGAAGCAGGCTACGGGCCTCTCCCCCGTGCGCTGAATTATTATTAATTATCTCAGAAGGATGTATTCATGTCGCAGAATCTCGTTATCGTAGAATCGCCCGCCAAGGCGAAGACCATAGAGAAGTTCCTGGGCAAGGATTACAAGGTCTTGGCCTCTTTCGGCCATGTACGGGCCCTGCCCAGCAAACAGGGCTCGGTGGATATCGGGAACGATTTCGAACCCAAATATCATGTGCTGCCCGAGAGCAAGAAGCACCTCGACGCCATCAAAAAGGCCCTCAAGGAATCCGACCGACTGCTTCTCGCAACTGACCCCGACCGCGAAGGGGAGGCCATTTCCTGGCATCTGCTGGCTGCCCTGGGGCTGGACAAAAAGAAGAATCCGGGCATCGAGATCCAGCGTGTCGTGTTCCACGAGATCACCAAGGATGCCATCATCCATGCCGTGGAACATCCCCGCGCCATTGCCGCCGAACTGGTGGACGCCCAGCAGGCCCGTTCGGTGCTGGATTACCTGGTCGGTTTCAACCTTTCCCCCTTCCTGTGGAAGAAGATCCGTTACGGCCTTTCGGCCGGCAGGGTGCAATCGGTGGCCCTGCGTCTGGTCTGCGAACGGGAAAAGGAGATCCAGGCCTTTGTCGAGCAGGAATACTGGACCATTGCGGCCCGCCTGGGGGTTGCACCGGGGCAGGAGTTCAAGGCCGGCCTCGTGGCGGTGGGCGGCAAGAAGCTGGGCAAGTTCGACATCCCCGGCGAAGAGGTGGCGACCGGCCTGAAAGCGGCCCTCCAGTCGGGCAGCTACCGGGTCGACAAGATCACCAAGACCGAGAAGAAACGCACCCCGGCACCGCCGTTCACCACCTCGACCCTCCAGCAGGAGGCCTCCCGCAAGCTCGGCTTTTCGGCCAAGAAGACCATGTCCACGGCCCAGAAGCTCTACGAGGGGATCGACATCGGAGAGGGGGGCACGGTCGGTCTGATCACCTATATGCGTACCGACAGCGTCAACCTCTCCAACCAGGCCCTTCTGGAGGCCCACGACGTCATCTCCGCCGCCTACGGCCCGGAATACGCCCTGGCCAAGCCTCGTCTCTACCGTACCAAGACCAAGAACGCCCAGGAGGCCCATGAGGCCATCCGGCCGACCTATATCTCCAAGACCCCGGCCGAGTTGAAGAAGTTCCTGACCCCCGATCTGCACAAGCTGTACGAACTGATCTGGAAACGCACCGTGGCCTGCCAGATGGCCGAGGCGCTCTTGGATCAGACCTCGGTGGACATTGCGGCGGACCTTGCCGCGCCCCCCGCCGCCGGCCCGTTCAGCGGAGCCCGGCAGGCCGGCCTGCGCGCCAGCGGCACGGTGATCCGGTTTCCCGGCTTCATGAAGCTCTATATCGAGGGGCTGGACGATCAGGACGAGGAAAAGGAAGGGCTGTTGCCCGCCATGGCTGAAGGTGTCTCCCTCAAACAGCACGAGATCATCCCGGAACAGCATTTCACCCAGCCGCCGCCGCGCTACACCGAGGCCACCCTGGTCAAGACCCTGGAGGAGTACGGCATCGGCCGCCCATCCACCTATGCCTCGATCATGAACACCCTGGTGGAGCGCAAGTATACCCGCCTGGACAAGAAACGCTTCTTCCCCGAGGATGTGGGCATGGTGGTGAACGACCTGCTGACGGCCCATTTCGCGCGCTACGTGGACTACAACTTCACCGCCGGGCTGGAGGAGGAACTGGACCAGGTCTCCCGGGGCGAAAAACAGTGGAAGCCGCTCCTGAAGGAGTTCTGGGAGCCGTTCTCCACCCTGCTCAAGCAGAAGGAGGGGGAGGTCAACAAGTCCGACCTGACCACCGAAGCCATGGACGAGGCCTGCCCCGAATGCGGCAAGCCGTTGGTGGTCAAGCTGGGCAAGCGGGGCAAGTTCATCGCCTGTTCCGGCTTTCAGGAGGGGTGTAAATACACCCGCAACATCGATGCGGAAAAAGGTGCCGAGTCGGCGGAGCCGGTCCTGTCCGACGAGAAGTGCGAAAAATGCGGCCAGCCGATGCTGATCAAGGACGGTCGCTACGGCAAATACCTGGCCTGCTCCGGCTATCCGGCCTGCAAGAACATCCAGCCGCTGGTCAAGCCCCGGGGCACCGGCGTGGTCTGTCCTGAGTGCAAGGAAGGGGAGTTGACGGAAAAGAAATCCCGCTACGGCAAGATGTTCTACTCCTGCAACCGCTATCCCCAGTGCAAGTTTGCCCTGTGGGACCTGCCGGTGGAACGGAAATGCCCCAAGTGCGGTTTCCCGCTGCTGGTGAAGAAGATCAGCAAGCGCGAGGGGGAGTACGTCAAGTGCCCCAAGGAAGGGTGCGACTTCAAAGAGGGCGGCAAGGAAGCGAAATAATTGGAAACTCTTACCATCATCGGAGCTGGCCTGGCAGGTTGCGAAGCTGCGTGGCAGGCGGCGCAGCGCGGCGTTTCCGTCGTCCTTCACGAAATGAAGCCCGAGCGCTTCTCCCCGGCCCACCATCTGGCGGGCCTGGCGGAGTTGGTCTGTTCCAACTCCCTGCGGGGGGACTCCCTTGAAAACGCTGTGGGGCTCCTCAAGGAGGAGTTGCGGCGCTGCGGCTCCCTGACCATGGAGGCGGCCGAAGCCACCCGCGTCCCGGCAGGCGGCGCCCTGGCCGTGGATCGGCAACTTTTCTCCGACTATATCACCGCGAAGATCGCTGCGCATCCCCTCATCCGGCTGGAGCGGGGCGAGGTTACCGACCTGCCCGCCGCCGGTACCGTGGTCATCGCCTCAGGCCCCCTGACCAGCGATGCCCTGGCGGAACCGCTGGCCCGCTTGACCGGGGACCGGCTGTACTTCTACGACGCCATCGCCCCCATCGTTGCCGCCGACTCCCTCGACATGACCACGATCTTCGCCGCCTCGCGTTACGGCAAGGGGGACGGGGACGACTATCTCAACTGCCCCATGAATGAGGCGGAGTACCTGCGGTTCGTGGATGAACTGGTCAGAGGGGAAAAGGTTCCGCCGCGGGATTTCGAAAAGATCGTCCACTTCGAGGGGTGCATGCCGGTTGAGGAGATGGCGGAGCGGGGCGTGGAAACGCTCCGGTTCGGGCCCATGAAGCCGGTGGGGTTGAGCGACCCCCGCACGGGCGTCGAGCCCCACGCCGTGATCCAACTCAGGGCCGAAAACCGGGAACGGACCATGTTCAATCTGGTAGGCTTCCAGACCAAGCTGACCTGGCCGGAGCAGCGGCGCATCTTCCGTATGATTCCGGGACTGGAGCGGGCCGAGTTCGTCCGTTTGGGCTCCCTGCACCGCAATACCTTCATCAATGCCCCGGCCCTGCTGCTGGAGACCCAGCAGCTCAAAAGCGACCCCCGCATCATCTTCGCCGGCCAGATCACCGGGGTGGAGGGGTATGTGGAATCGGCGGCCAGCGGTTTCCTGGCGGGCATAAACGCCGCATGTCTCCAGCAGGGACGCCCCCTGCCGGTGCCCCCCGCCGAAACGGCCCTGGGGGCGCTGGTGCATCACATCACCAACGCCGACGTGCGTCACTTCCAGCCCATGAACGTCAATTACGGATTGTTCCCCGAGCTTGCGGGGCGGGTGAAGAAAAAGGAAAAGCGTCAGAAACTGGCGGAACGCGCCCTGGAGAGGCTTGAGGATTGGCGCGCCGGTTTGTAGGCGTCCCTACTCTCCGGCCCGGTACTCATCCAGTTCACCGATCTCCGCTTCAGCGCTCCCCTCCTTTGCCAGCTTGCCCAAATCTTCCGGCAGGATGGAGACAATCATCCCGCCTAGAATCAACAGAGCCCCAGCCAAACCATAGATGCCCAGCCGCTCGTTGATCGCGTACCAGGCGTACAGGGCCGCAAAAACCGGTTCGGTACAGAAGATCAGAGCCGTGTTGGTGTGGCTGATGAAACGCTGCATGGACGTCTGCACCAGAAAGGCGAACACGGTTGCGATCAGTGAGCAGACGATCAGGGTCCCCAGAAGTTGGGGGTGCCAGACAAAAACCTGCTTGCCGCGGATAACGGCGCCGGCGGTACTCAAGAGGGCCACCATGCCCAACTGTATGGCGGTCAGCCAGTAGTAGTCGCTCTGGCGGGCAAACTCGCCGGTATAGATCAGGTGCAGGGAGACACAGAGGGCGCAGATGGCGGCCAGAATGTCGCCGGTGGTGAAGTGCCAGGTCCCGTTGCCGCACAGAAGGAACAAGCCGGCAACGGAAAGGATCACGGCGACCCTGACGGTCCTCGGAATACGCTGGCGCAGCATGAGCGCCGAGATGACCGGCACCATGACGACGTTCAACCCGGTCAGGAAGGCGGTATTGGAGGCGCTGGTGTAGAGCAGTGCGACGGTTTGGAAGGCATAGGAGCCGAACAGGAATACCCCCATCAGGCACCCTTGGCGCAGGGTCCCCCTGTCCAGGCGCTTGCCCTTGATCATGCTGACCGGCAGGATCAAGGCGAAGGCCAGGATGAAGCGCTGGGCCAGAAATACGAAAACATCGACGCTTTCCACGGCCTCCTTGACGACCGTGAAGGTCACCCCCCAGAAAAAGGTGGTGGTCAGCAGCAACACTGCTGCTTTGAATCGGTTCATTGCCTGATACTCCGGAATCCACTGAATAATTTATTTTTATCAAAAATAGTAATATCCACATGTTTCATAAACGAAGGAGCCCGCGAGGGCAAGCAAAAAGCTGCGACATCGTGCAAATGGTTTCCGAAACGTTGCGAACCGGTGTTTTTTTGTTGACAATACTGCGTTACATCCCCTAAAAGAACAGCGTGGTCTTACCATTATCGTTTACAGTTTAATGAAAAAGGAGAGGATCCAATGAAATTTTTGCGTACGTTTACTGCAACTGCGGCATTGCTGGCCGCTTTGTCCCTCACCGCATTTGCCGCCCCCAAGAGCATCAAGGTCGCCACCGACGCCACTTGGCCGCCGATGGAGATGGTTGACACGAACAAGCAGATCGTCGGCTATGATATCGACTTCTTGAAAGCTGTCGCCAAAGAGGCTGGCGTGGCGGTCGTGATCAAAAACACCGCCTGGGACGGCATCTTTGCCGGTCTTGATTCCGGCCAGTACGACGCCATCATCTCTTCCGTCACCATCACGAAAGAACGCCAGGCAAAATATGATTTTACCGAGCCGTATACCAGCATCGGCCAAATCCTGATCGTCCCCAAAACCAACAAGACCGCCAAGGTCATTGCCGACCTGAAGGGCAAGAAGGTCGGTGCCCAGATCGGCACGACAGGTGCGATGGAGATCAAGAAGGTCACCGGCGTCGAGCTCAAAACCTATGACGAGATCGGCCTGGCCTTCGAGGACATGGCAGCCGGCCGCATCTTCGGCGTGGTGTGCGACGAGCCGGTTGCCGCCCACTTTGCCCTCCAGAAAAAAGAGTACAAGGACAAATTCAAGATCGTCGGCAAATCCTTCACCAAGGAAGCCTACGGTATTGTCGTGAAAAAGGGTAACAAGGACCTGGTCGCCCTTCTCAACAAGGGGATCAAGGCGGTGAAGGCCAAGAAGCTGGACACCAAGATCCACACCAAGTGGGTGAAATAATTTGCTGAGAAGGGGCGGCTTCCCGGCCGCCCCTTCCCTTGCCCAACGCCCATGTCAAAAAATCCTACATCCCATACCCCCATAGATGTCGGCGACGGAGCCGCCATCCCCAACAAGAACGACGCCGGGTTGTTTACCGCCTGGCGCATCGCTTTTTTTGGCGCGATCTTCGTCTCCCTGTATCTTGCCTTTGGCAAGTCTGACCCTTATTACGAGATCTTCAAATTCGTCCCGGACGGCATTCTGGTCACCTTCAAGGTCACCTTCGGGGCCATCCTGCTGGCCACGTGCATCGGCCTGATCACCGGACTGGGAAGAATCTCCGACAACCGGTTCATCAACGGCGCCGCTTCACTGTATGTGGAGGTGATTCGCGGCATCCCGCTTCTGGTCCAGATCTTCTACATCTATTACGCCTTGGGCCGTTTCGTGAAAATCCCGGATATGCTGAGCGCCATCATCGCCATGGCGGTCTGCTACGGCGCCTACATGGGCGAAGTCTTCCGGGCCGGCATCCAGTCCATACCCAAGGGGCAGATGGAGGCGGCCCTGTCCCTGGGCATGTCCCGCGGCCAGGCCATGCGGCAGGTCATTCTGCCCCAGGCCTTCAAGGTGGTGCTGCCCCCCATCGGCAATGAGTTCATCGCCCTGCTCAAGGACTCCTCCCTGGTCTCCATCCTGGCAGTCTCCGACCTGCTGCGCCGCGGCCGGGAGTATGCCTCGGAAACCTTCAGCTATTTTGAAACCTATACGGTTATCGCCCTGATCTACTTGGTCATGACCCTGTTTTTTTCCAAGTTAATCGGTATCATGGAGGAACGGCTCAATGCAGGAAAATAGCCGACTTATGATAGAGGCGCGCGAGGTCTCCAAGTTCTATGGGGCGTTCCAGGCGCTGAAGAATGTCTCCTTCAGCGTCCGGGACGGCGAAAAAGTGGTCATCATCGGCCCCAGCGGTTCAGGCAAGAGTACCATCCTGCGCTCCATCAACCGTCTTGAGACCATCGACCGGGGCACCATCATCGTGGACGGCATGGATGTCAGCGACCCGAAGGTCGATATCTGCAAGGTACGGGAAGAGATCGGGATGGTGTTCCAGTCCTTCAACCTCTTTCCCCACAAGACCGTGCTGGAGAACCTGACCCTGGCCCAGACGGTGGTCCGCAAGCGCAACCGTCGGGAAGCGGAGCAGATTGCCCTGGAACTGCTCAAGAAGGTCGGCATCGCCGAGAAGGCCGCCGCCTATCCGGCCAAACTCTCCGGCGGCCAGCAGCAACGGGTGGCCATTGCCCGCTCCCTAGCCATGAACCCCAAGGCGATCCTGTTCGACGAACCGACCTCGGCCCTTGACCCGGAGATGATCGGCGAGGTCTTGGATGTCATGAAGAACCTGGCCCAGGAAGGGATGACCATGGTGGTGGTGACCCACGAGATGGGCTTTGCCCGCGAGGTGGCCGACCGGGTCATTTTCATGGACCATGGCCAAATCGTGGAGGAAGGAACGCCGGAGCATTTCTTCACCAGTCCCGACCATGAACGGGCCAAGCTGTTTCTGAGCCAAATATTGTAATGCGCAGTACGCGCACTCCCTTTGAAGGGGGGATGTAATCAGCAGAACATCACACAAAGGAGGAAGTACCATGAAAAGACGTAATGTCCTTGCAGCGTTGGCCATTCTCGGCGTGACCGCCGCTGCGACCACTCCGGCAATGGCGCTGGAAAACGAGTTCCACGGAATGTTCCAGGCGCAGTACATCAACTCCAACTTCAACGGAGCAGCCACAACCACTTTCCCCGCTAATGCCGGTGTAGGGCCGACCTACGGTGGCGATACCCAGTACGTCCCCTTCGGCCTGCCCAAACATGTATACTCGGCCAACTTCGTCGAGCAGCGCGCCCGGCTCGGCTACACCGCCAAGGCCAGCAGCGACCTGAAACTGGTCACCCAATTTGAGTTGGACTACGCCTATTGGGGCGACAGCTCCTACGGCACGCATCGCAATCACGGCGCGGCCATCGGTGCAGACCAGACCAACATCGAGACCAAGAGCATCTACCTGGATGCCAATATCTTCAAGGACGTCAACATGAGGCTGGGCATGATGCCCTATAACGACTCCTTCAAAAGCATCATGTTCGACGCCGACATGGCCGGCATCGCCTTCTCCAGCAGCTACAACAAATTCACCCCCACCATCGGCTTCTTCCGCTTCAACGACACCGGCAACAATAAAGACAACGTATTGGGCCACCTGACCAACGACCTGTTCGTACTGGACGGCAAGTATGAAGTGAACAAGGACCTGAAGGTGGGCGCTGCCTACTACTTCTTCAGAAACAATGCTATTACTACCGATAGCAATGATCTCACCAATATTGATTTCCAACAGGACGTCAAGCTCCATACCTTGGGCCTGAACGCCGAGTACACCGCCGGCCCGCTGACCCTGAACGGGTTCGGTATCCTGGAAGTGGGCACGGTCAACGCGCGTGCCACCACCGCCTATGCCCTCAATGCCGGTGCCAAGTACAAGGTCGGTTCTGGTAAAGCCCATGCCGAGTTCCTGTATGTATCCGGTGATTCCGGCACGACCGGCCACAGCAACGCCTTCTACGCAGTGTTCAATAATGTTGGCACTGCTGAGCACGGTTACTATGACAACGAGATGGTCATCCTGGGCCGCGATAAAAACGCCATGACCACCGACAATTCGATCATTGCCACTGCCGGGAACTTTGGCCAGGGCCAGATCGGCGGCTATATCGGCTATGAACTGCCGCTCACCGACCGGCTGACCACCGCCGCCAATGCCGGTTTTGCCGCTGTGGCCAAGGATAACGGTGCGTTCGGCAAAGCTCACAAGAGCAACTACCTGGGCACCGAGATCAACGCCGAGGCCAACTACAAGCTGCTCGAAAACCTTACCGGCGGTGTCCGTGTCGCCTACGTGTTCCTGGGCGATTACTACAAGGGAGTTGCCCTGAACGGTGAGACACCGGTCAACCCCTATGATGCCAAGATCATCTTCAAGTACGCGTTCTAATTTCTGAAATCCATGGGGCGCTTCTGCGCCCCTGCTTCATTCCAAAGAAAAGGAGCAGACCCATGAAAAAAGTTCTGATTGCCGTACTGACCGCCTTTGCCCTCTCCGCCGCTACCGCGGCGTTTGCAGCCGATGTGAAGAGCAGTGAAAAAGACGAGTGCCTCCTGGCCTCCAAGGGATGCAAGGATCAGGTGGACAGCATCCAGCAGCGGATCAGGAAGATCAACACCGAGATCAAGAAGGGCAAGAAGGTTTATTCCGCAGAGGAATTGAAAAAACTGCAGCAGAAGCTGAAGGAAGCGGACGAAATCCTGAACAACCTCGATAAGCCGGGTCGCTAACCAGACACTATCTCTCCAAGGGAGGAAACCATGAACTTCAAGAAGAGTGCTGCCCTGTTGTTGGCCGGCGTACTGGCCCTGTCTGTAACCGCCGGCTGCAAGAAAAAGGAAGAGGCAAAACCTGATGCGGCTCCCAAGGCTGCCGGCGACACGGTAAAGATCGGCTTTCTCGGCGCCCTGACCGGTGACGTCGCCATGTTCGGCGCGCCGACCCTGGTCGGCATGAAGATGGCAGCCGAAGAGATCAATGCGGCCGGCGGCGTCAACGGCAAGAAGATCGAGATCGTTGAAGCCGATGACCGCGGCGACAAGCAGGAAGGGGCCTCGGTCACCCAGAAACTGATCAGCCGCGACAATGTTGTGGCTATCGTGGGCGACCCGACCACCGGCATCACCAAGGTTGCCGCCCCGATTGCCCAGAAGGCCCAGGTTGTGCTGCTCTCGGCCGGCGCCACCGGCCCGGGCGTGGTGGAGATCGGCGATTACATCTTCCGCGACACGCTGCTGGACAGTGTGGCGATCCCGGCCCTGCTGGATTACTACGCCAAGAACCTCAAGTTCAAGAAGGTGGCCATGCTCACCTCGGACAACAACGATTACAGCGTCGGCATGTCCCAGCTCTTCCGTGACTCCGCCAAAGGCGCCGGCATCGAGATCGTGGCCGACGAGAAGATCAAGGACGGGGACAAGGACTTCTCCGGCCAGATGACCAACATCAAGGCCAAAAAACCTGACATCCTCTTCTACTCCGGCTACTACACCGAGGGCGCCCTGCTCATGAAGGAAGCCCGCAAGCAGGGGATCAAGGTCAACATATTCGGCGGCGACGGCCTGTTCTCGCCCGAGTTCATCAAGCTGGGCGGCACAGCGGTGGAAGGTGCCATGTCCTACGTCGGGTTCTCCCCCGAACAGGCGTCACCGGTGACCGCCAAATTCATCGAAGCCTTCAAGGGCAAGAACAACGGTGCCCTTCCGGGCCTGTTCGACGCCCAGGGGTATGATGCGGTCAAGCTTATCGCCTCTGCCATGACCGCCGCCAAGAGCAACGATCCGAAGGTGTTCAAGGATGCCATCGCCAAGATCAAAAACTTCGAAGGCGTTTCCGGCACGATCACCATCCGCAACAACCGCGAGCCGATCAAGTCGCCGCTCTGCCTGCTGGAAGTCAAAGGCGGCAAATATGTCCTGAAGGCCAAGGTCCCGGTCAAGATGGATTAAGTTGCATCGCAACGCTTTCGTGGGTGCCTCCGCGAATGCAAACGCCGTGCGACCTTTATGGTCGCGCGGCGTTTGTTTTTTTGGGGGGGGGGGCGGAAAAAGGTTACGCCTCCTTCTCCTCCATGTAGGTGTTGAAACGCCGTACATGCCCCTGGGCCAATTCCCTTGCCGCCTCCTCATTCCTTTCCGTTACGGCGGTCACGATTGCCTGCAGATCGTTGAAATTCTCCTGGAGTATCTTCTTCCCCCGGGACAGGTAGTTCTCGTAGTAGGTGTGGATGTTGTAATAGACGCTTTCCAGGACGGAGATGAAGAGTTGGTTGCCGCTCATGCGGGCCAGGGCCATGTGAAGCATCTCGTCGGTACGGATGAAGGCGTCCCACCCCTTGCGTCCCTCTTTCAGATGTTCCTCGGCCTCGGTCAGCAGCTTCTTCAACAGGGCCATGTCCTGTTCCTGCCCACGCTGAGCCGCCAAGGCCGCCACGCCACCCTCCATCCCCTCGCGGAATTCGGCCAGGTCGCGCAGGGAAACCGTCCGGTTGCGAATCAACAATCCCAAATTCTCGCTGAGTTGTTCGCTGTTGACCTCCCTGATGATGGAACCACCCGCCACGCCGGTCCGGATCTCGATCAGCCCCTTCTGCTCCAGTACCCGCAGCGCTTCGCGCAGTGTCCCCCGGCTGACGCCGAACTGTTCCTTCAAATCCCGTTCGGCCGGGAGTTGACTCCCCGGCTTGAGCGTGCCCGCTATGATGCCGTCCTGGATCTGTTCGACCACATCCTGATAGGCACGGCTCTGTTTGACATGTTTGAACATGTTGCTATCCTTCCTCAAGGCGTTTTTTACTCGTTTTCCGCCTCTAATGGTTAAACCACACTACCATTTTTACCGGCCAGAGACAAGCGCAGCCTGGTCATTTGCCGTTTTGTTCCCTTGACACCAGGAATAAAATTTCGTACTAATGGTTAAACCATTTGCAGCTGATTCCGTATCACATTCACAGTGGCACAAGGAGAGTCATATGCAGAATCCAGAGCTCAACACGAAGATCGTAGCGCGCGGCAAGGATTTCTTCTCCACCATCTCCGGTGAAAAGCCCTCTCTCTTCAACAAAGGGGCCTGGATGGGCAAGGTCATGGACTGGAGCATGCAGAACGAGCAGTTCAAGGTCCAGATGTTCCGCTTTGTGGACGCCTTTCCCTCCCTGACGACCTCCAAGCTCCTGACCGACCATATCCGCGAGTATTTCGGCGAGGAGAAAGATATGCCGCCGGTACTCTCCACCGGCGCCAAGATGGCCGGGATGCTCGGTTCCCTGGGTGGAGCGATGCTCAACAAGTTCATCTCGGCCAATATCCAGGAGATGGCCCGCCAGTTCATCGTGGGCGAAAACACCAAAGAAGCCATAAAGAACATGGAAAAGCTGCGTAAGGACGGTTTTGCCGCCGTGGTGGACGTGCTGGGCGAGGCCACCCTCTCGGAGGAAGAGGCCGAGGTCTACGTGACGACCTACCTGGAGTTGCTGGACGCCCTCAAGAATGAACAGAAGGGGTGGAAGGGGCTGGCCGGCCACGGTGGAGATGGAAATCTGGACTGGGGCCACGCGCCCAAGGTCAATATCGCCGTCAAGCCGACCGCCCTGTTCTGCCTGGCCAACCCCCAGGATTTCGAGGGGTCGGTGGAGGCGATCCTGCGCCAGATGCGCCGAATCTGCGCCAAGGTCGTGGAGATGGAAGGTTTCCTCTGCATCGACATGGAGTCCTACCGCTTCAAGGAGATCACCCAGGAGGTGTTCCGCCGCCTGAAGATGGAATATAAGGAATATCCGCACATCGGCATCGTGTTCCAGGCCTACCTGAAGGATACGGACAAGGATCTGGCCAATATGCTGGCCTGGGCCAAGGCCCAGAATACGCAGATATCGATCCGCCTGGTCAAGGGCGCCTACTGGGATTACGAGACGGTCAAGGCCAAGCAGATGGGCTGGCCGATCCCGGTCTGGACGATCAAGGCCGAAAGCGACGCCGCCTATGAACGCCAGGCGCGCCTGATCCTGGAAAACCACCAGATCTGCCATTTCGCCTGCGCCTCCCACAACATCCGCACCATCTCGGCCGTCATGGAGATGGCCAACGCGCTGCACGTGCCCGAGTCGCGCTACGAGTTCCAGGTGCTGTACGGCATGGCCGAACCGGTCCGCAAGGGCATCCTCAAGGTCGCGGGGCGCATCCGCCTCTACTGCCCCTACGGCGACATGGTGCCGGGCATGGGATACCTGGTGCGGCGCCTGCTGGAAAATACCGCCAATGAATCCTTCCTGCGCCAGAGTTTTGCCGAAGATGCCCAGATCGAGCGCCTCCTGGAAGACCCGGACAAGACTGCGGATCGCGAGCGGAGCGAACGGGACGCAAAGCCGAAGAAAGCGGTGGCCGGGCCCGGCGGCCTTCCCCGCTTCGTCAACGACCCCATGGTGGATTTCACCCGCGCCGACCATCGCGCCGCCTTCCCCGCCGCCCTTGCCCAGGTGCGCGCCAACGTTGGCAAGACCTATCCGCTCTTCATCGGCGGCCAGGAGGTGACCACCGCCGACCTGATCCCGACCGTCAACCCCGCCAAGCCGTCGGAGGTGCTGGGCCAGATCTGCCAGGCCGGCATCCCCGAGGTGACCAGGGCCATCGCCGCCGCCAAGGCCGTCTTCCCGACCTGGCGCGACACGCCGCCACGCGAACGGGCTCAGTACCTGCTCAAAGCGGCCGAGATCGCCCGCAGGCGCGCCTTCGAACTGTCGGCGTGGCAGGTGCTGGAGATCGGGAAACAGTGGGACCAGGCCTATGCCGACGTGGGCGAGGCGATCGACTTCCTGGAGTACTATGCACGGGAGATGATTCGTCTGGGAACCCCCCAACGGGTCGGCAACGCGCCCGGTGAGCTGAACCACTACTTCTACGAGCCCAAGGGGCTGGCGGCGGTCATAGCACCGTGGAACTTTCCGCTGGCCATCAGCATGGGCATGGCGTCCGCCGCCATCGTGACCGGCAATCCGGTGATCTACAAGCCTTCCAACATCACCGGCATCATCGGCCATCACCTGATGGAGATCTTCAAGGAGGCCGGGCTGCCGGCCGGCGTGTTCAACTACGTCCCCGGCCGTGGCAGTGTGATGGGGGACTTCCTGGTGGATCACCCGGACATCAGTCTCATCGCCTTCACCGGTTCCATGGAGGTCGGCCTGCGCATCGTCGAACGGGCCGCCAAGGTCTATCCGGGCCAGCCCAACGTCAAGAAGATCATCTCCGAAATGGGGGGCAAGAACGCGATCATCATCGACGACGACGCCGACCTGGACGAGGCCGTGCCGCACGTACTCTACTCGGCTTTCGCCTTCCAGGGGCAGAAGTGCTCGGCCTGTTCGCGGGTCATCGTCCTGGATGCGGTCTACGACAGGTTCACGGAACGACTGGTAAAGGCTGCCCAGGCCTATCGGATCGGTCCCTCCGAGGACCCGGTCAACACCATGGGGGCCGTGGCCGACGCCGCCGCTCAGAAGAGCATCCTCGAGTATGCCGCCCTGGGCAAGCAGGAAGGGAAGTTGCTCTACGAAAGCCCGATCCCCCAAGGAGAGGGATACTGGGTGCCGCTGACCATTGTCGGCGGCATCACCCCGCAGCACCGACTGGCCCAGGAAGAGGTATTCGGCCCGGTGCTGGCGGTCATGCGCGCCAAGGATTTCGACCAGGCCGTGGAGTGGGCCAACTCGACCCGCTTTGCCCTGACCGGCGGCATCTTCAGCCGCAGCCCCGAGCATCTGGCCCAGGCACGCCGCGACTTCCGGGTGGGCAACCTGTACATCAACCGCAACAACACCGGGGCCCAGGTGGAGCGTCAGCCCTTCGGCGGGGCGCGCATGTCGGGCGTCGGCACCAAGTCGGGCGGCCCCGACTACCTGCTGCACTTCATGGACCCGAGGGTGGTGACGGAAAATACCATGCGCCGGGGGTTTGCACCCATAGAATCGGATGACGACTGGGTTGAATAGGGATAAGGTGTGAATGGTGAATCGTGAATCGTGAATCGTGAATCGTGAATCGTGAAGAAGTAAACGGCCTTTCATTCACCTTTCACGATTCACAGCCTGACCCGACTATGTCCCAAAGAAAAAAGCTCGCCTTGGCGGGCTTTTTTCTTTTCAAAGCAGCAAAACTCTGGAAAAATACGCGGCATGACGGAATCAACCAAAGGCACCATCTATGCCCTGCTGTCCGTGGGGCTGTTCGCCACCCTCGGCACCGGCTTCAAGGTGGCGGTAACGCATCTGGGGAGCTTCTCGGTCGTGGTCTGGATGGGCATCTGGGCGACCCTTGCCCTCTTGGCATGGCTGGCGTGGGAGCGCAAGCTCGGGCTCATGGCGGCCGAGTTCCGCCGGAGGCCGCTGTTTTTCGTCCTGGCCGGGGTGATCGGCCTGGGGGTGCAGCAGCTGCTCTGCCTGAAGACCTACGAGTATATCCCGGCCAGCCAAGCGGTGATCCTGCACTATACCTATCCCCTGGTCATGCTCTTCCTGTCGTGGCTGGTGTTTCGGGAACGGTCCACCTGGTGGGCGGTGTTCTGCGTGGCGCTGGGGTTCGCCGGGGTCTGCGTGCTGGTGACGGCCGGCGGTGGGTTGGGCGATGTGCGTCTCTCGATCGGGGTGGCGCTGGCCATGGGGACCTCCCTCTCCTTTGGCCTGTTCTGCGTGTTGATCAAGCATGCCCGTTTCTCGGTAACGGCCGGCATGTTTCTCTTCAATCTGTTCGGGCTACTGTTCCTGCTCTGCCTCGTGCCCTTCTACCCCGTACGCTGGACGCCCGGTGGGGGCGACATGCTCCTGTTGGCCTACCTGGGGGTGGTGACCACCGCCCTGGCCCTGATCCTCTGGAACCGCGCCCTGCGCATGATCCCCACCAGCCGCTCGTCCAACTGCGCCCTGCTGGTGCCGATCCTGTCGCTGATCTGCATCGCCCTGGTGCTGAAGGAACACGTATCAGGCATGCAGGGGGTGGGGATGGCGGTGGTCATCGGCTCGGTCTTCCTGAACGTCAAGCTGGCAAACGTATCAAAGGCGTGAGCCCCGAATCCGCGGGGCCCGCGCGGCTCCTCTCACTTGCATGCCTCTGTCCCGGCGTTGCCGGTAGTATTCCCCTTCCGGGCGGAGTACGTGCAGTAGAGCCGGCATGATGCTCCACGGGCGGCGTCGGGACCCCGGCCATGCCGCTCGCTCCGCCGCACAGGCCCCACGGATCCGGGGCGCGGCCGGATGCTGTTGGTTTGGGCAACTCACCTTTTCCGGATGATAAATCTATGGCACAGACATTCGATTGCGTGAAAGAGGGGATAAAGGCGGCGTGGCCGATCTGCCTAGGGTATTTCCCCATCGGTCTCTCCCTGGGGGTACTCGCCCAAAAGGGGGGACTGCTCCCCTGGCAGGTAGGGCTCATGTCCATCGTAGTCTATGCCGGCGGCTCCCAGTTCATCGCCGTTGCCATGATCGGCAGCGGCGCCTCCATCCCGGCCATCGTTACCACCACCTTCATGGTCAATCTGCGCCACATGCTGATGAGCTCGGCTCTGGCGGTGCATTTTCCCGGCGTCTCCCGACGGTTCCTGGCCCTGTTCGCCTATGGCCTGACCGATGAGAGCTTTGCCGTCAACATGGTCCGATTCAACCGGGGGGGCTGGGAGCGGCGGAGCGCCCTGACGCTCAACCAGGCTACCAACTTTACCTGGTTCGTCAGCACCGTGGCCGGTGTCTATGTGGGGCAGTTCATTCCCTCCGGCGCCCTGGGGATCGACTACGCCCTGACCGGCATGTTCATCTGCCTGCTGGTCTTCCAGTTGCGCGGCCCGGTTTTCGTTGCCACCGCCCTGATGGCGGCCTTCTGTTCCGTGGTAGCCTATCTCTGGCTGCCGGGCAACGCTTACGTGATTGTTGCCTCCACTGTGGCGGCCACGGCCGGATTCATGCTGAAACGCTCCCTGCGGCACCGGGGAGGGCGGCCATGAGCGCCACCAACTATCTCCTGTTGATTATCTGCATGGGCGTTGTGACCTACCTGCCGCGCATGCTGCCCCTGGTAACCTTCTCCCGCCGGAAACTTCCTTCCTGGTTTGTGGAGTGGCTGGAGTTGATCCCGCCCGCCATCCTGAGCGCCCTGATCGCTCCGACGCTGTTTACCCAGGCGGCGCCCCGGGTGTTCGTCCTGGGCAAGGTTGAACTGCTGGCCGCCCTGCCGACCCTGGCCTTCGCCCTCAAGACCCGCTCGTTGGCCGGGACGGTGGTGGTGGGGATGCTCTGCTACTGGGGGTTGCATTACCTGATGTAATTCGACCTGAATCCGCGACACCTTCACGGCTCCTCTCGCTTAACATGCCTCAGTCCTGGCATTGCCGGCCGTGTCTGCACCGTAGCGAGGGCGCTCGGCAAAGCCGGCATGATGCTGAATGGGCGGCGTTGGACTCCGGCATGTCGCTCGCTCTGCCGTTCAGGCGTCACGGATTCAGGTCTCTTCCCACCCGGAACGGGGCTTTGTGGTTGCCAACGGGGCGGTTTGTGGGTAAAAGGAACAGGTAGACAATAAAGATCGGAGACAGGCAACAATGCACGCGTCCGAATGGAAGATAGGGGCGGAGTCGGTGCGGATGCTGGAGTTGGGGCATCCCTGGATCATTGCCGATACGTATACCAAGCGCTGGCCGACCGGTCAGGCCGGCCAACTGATTGAGCTGGCCGACGGTCAGGGGCGTTTCCTGGCAACGGCCCTGCTCGATCCGCAGGATCGTATCGTGGCACGGGTGCTGTCCCGGGAGCGGATGCGCCTGGACCGCGCCTGGCTGACGAAGCGTCTTCAGGCGGCCCTCGAATTGCGCCACGGCCATGCCGACCTGGGGGATACCACCGCCTACCGGCTGGTCAACGCCGAGGGGGACGGGCTTCCCGGCCTGACTGTGGACCGTTACGGCGATTACCTGATGGTGCAGATCTACTGCGCCGGCTGGCGGCCGTATCTCAAGCTCGTGACCCAGGCCCTGGGCGACCTGCTTGCACCCCAGGGGATCTACGAGAAGAGCCGCCCTCAGAAAACCCGCGAACTGGAAGCGGTCAGCGACACCAAGAGCTACGGCAGGCTGCTTGCCGGCACCGCCGCGCCCCAGCGCCTGGAGGTGCGGGAAAACGGCCTCAACTTCCTGGTGAGTCTGGAGCAGGGGCTGAACACCGGGCTGTTCCTGGACCAGCGCAAAAACCGCCGGGACCTGATGTCCAGGGTTCCCGGCAAGCGGGTGCTCAACCTGTTCGCCTACACCGGCGCCTTCTCGGTGGCTGCCGCCTCGGCGGGTGCCGTACAGGTGACGAGCGTGGACGCCTCGCCCGGCTATACCGAGTGGGCCAGGGCGAATTTCGGCCTCAACCGGCTCAATCCCAAGCGGCATGAATTCATTGTGGGGGACTGCCAACAGGTGCTGGCCGACCTGGGCAGCCGCGGGTGCCGTTACGATGTGGTGCTGATGGACCCCCCTTCCTTCTCCACCACGGCCAAGAGCCGCTTCACGACCCGCGGCGGCACCTCGGACCTGGTGGCGGCCGCCCTGCCGCTCTTGAGCGGCAACGGCCTTTTGATCGCCTCCTCCAACCACCAGAAGGTGGATACGGCGGAGTATCTCAAGGAGTTGCGCCGCGGCGCGCTCCAGGCGGGCAGTGACCTGAGGGTGGTCGGCCTGGCGGGGCAGCCGGAGGATTTCCCCTATCCGGTCACTTTCCCCGAGGGGCGCTATCTCAAGTACGCCCTCTGCGTGAAGGGCTCCTGAGCGGGCTGGTGATGCAAAAAGCAATGCAAAAGGGTGCGCCATGAACATGAACTACGGGTTCCTCAAGGATTTTGCCATTATTGTCGGCGGGCTGGTGACCATCTTCGCCTTTGTCAACGGCCTTCTGGAATACCGGCGCCAGGGGCGGCAGAAGCGGGAGGAGCATTTCACCCTGCTGCGCCGCCGCCTGAAGGAAAACCCGCGGTTCAAGGAGATCTGCTCCCTGATGTTCGCCGACGATCCGCGCCTGGCCCAGATCGATGCCCAGGACAAACGGGATTTCGTCGGTCTGCTGGAGGAGGTGGCCCTCCAGATGAACTCCGGGCTGATCCGCCCGGAACTGGCCCATTACATGTTCGGCTACTACACGCTTAAATGCATGGAGAGCAAGGATTTCTGGGCCAACCTGACCCTCGACGAGATTTATTGGAACCTGTTCCATGATTTTGCCCGGGAGATGAAACGCATGGAGACCTCCTTTGTCTTCGATCGGCGCAAGTTGCGCTTCTGATGCTGCTTCCGCCCCATGTCTGTCGGTGGCCATGAAAGGGTGCTACAATAGGAACAGGGATGCGTACGCATCTGAATGTTCGAGGTGCAGGAGGTTTGCCATGAAAATCGTGGCCATGGCGGCGATAGCCCTCTGTTGCACGGCTGCCGGGGGTAGTGCCGCGACATACCGCTGGATCGACGACCAGGGAGTGGTCAATTTCACCGACAGCCTGGAGGCGGTGCCGGCCAAGTATCGTCACAAGGTTCTCAAGGGGCCGGATATCACCACCCGCGACCCGCGGATCAAGGAAGAGATACAACAGCAGGAGGAGCGGGCTCGCCAGGAGGATGCATCCCGGCCGCCGGTGACCACGACGCCTGACTATGTGCCGCCCCCGATGGAGGTCGCGCCGCCCAAGGTTGAGAGCGACGAGCTCCCCCCCGGACGGACGCGGAGCCAGAAAATCCTGGACAACATAGAGCGGCGCAAGGGCGAAGAGGAAAAGGCCCAACAGCCCGGGAGCCAGCAATCCCAGTGATGGGAGTGGCTGTAGAGTTTAATTTGATGGAGATGCCATGGCGGTTGAGATTCGTGAATCCGACATAACGGTGGAGTTCTACCGTGGGTCCGGTCCGGGCGGCCAGCACCGGAACGTGACCGACTCGGCGGTGCGCATCCGCCACCTGCCGACCGGCATTGTGGCTCAGGCCTCGGAGAGCCGTTCCCAGCTCCAGAACCGGGAAGTTGCCATGGAACGTCTGCGGGTTGCCCTGGAAAAACGTGAACGCAAGGTGAAGAAGCGTATCGCTACCCGTGTGCCCAGGAAGGCCCGGGAAGAACGCCTGAGCGCGAAGAAAATCGTGTCCCAGCGCAAGCGGCTGCGTACGACGCTCGATTGAGAAACGGGGATCAATGTTTTCCGCATCCGGCCATACCATCCAATGGCTCAAACCCGACATCGGCGAGGAAGAGTGGGAGTTCCTCAACCACCCCGACAAGCAGGGGTTCTACCGGCGCCATGACATCGAATGGGAACGGCTGGTTGTGGCCTTCGACCGGGGACGACTGGAACCGTACCCCCGTTCCGACCGGATCGGGGGGATCGTGGTGAGCGGTGCCTATCACACCTATGACGACTATGCCACATACCTGGCCAAGGCCAAGCGGGGCTACCGGAAGAGTTATAGCGCCATGGAGGATTCCCTGCAACGCGCCGGCACCCTGACCCTGAAGGCCCCCATCGTCATCTGCTGCCGGGATGAGGCCCTGCTGTTTTCCGGCTACCGGCGGCTCTGCCTAGCCTGGAATTACGGCATGGTGCCCTATGTGTGGCTGGTGACCCTGCCATAGCCTCCGGGCGGCAAGTTTTTTGTCAATAATCATGGAACAGGTTGTACTAGGTTGCCGGCTGGAGTTTGCGGCCTGGGAACAGGGAAGGGCGATGGCTGACCAGACGATACTGCAACGGATATTCAATGATGCGGGATTTTCCGATTTCCGCTGGATCGATCCTTCCGAGATCGTTGTTGCACAATGGGTGCGGATGAAATGCCGGTTCGGCTGCAACGAGTATGGCAGGAACGCCTCCTGTCCCCCCAACACCCCTGCCGTGGACGAGTGCCGGAAGTTCTTCCATGAATTCCGGCTGGGTGTGCTCTTCCATATCCCCATGCGCCTTGAGGACCCGGAACAGCGTCATGACTGGTCACGGGAGGTCAACCGCGCGCTGCTGGAGGTGGAACGGCAGGCGTTCATCAGTGGCTATCACAAGGCCTTCCTCCTCTTCATGGACAGTTGCACACTCTGCCGGGAGTGCGCCGGCAGCCGGGACCACTGCCGCAATCGCAAGCTGGCACGCCCGTCACCCGAGGGGATGGGCGTGGATGTCTTTGCCACCGTGGCCAAGTTCGGCTACCCGCTTGCGGTGTTGCCCGATTACGAACAGGAGATGAACCGTTACGCATTTCTGATGATAGAGTAGTTTCCGCCCGGAAGGGGTCTTTCCCCGACCGCAGCCCAAGGAGGCAGTCGTCATGAGTAAACTCTTCACCCCGCTCGCCCTGCGTTCCGTTACCTTCCGCAATCGTATCTTTGTCTCTCCCATGTGCCAGTATTCCAGCCGGGACGGCCTGCCCACCGACTGGCATATGGTCCATCTGGGCAGCCGGGCCGTGGGGGGCGCCGGTCTGGTGATGGTCGAAGCCACCGCCGTGAGTCCCGAAGGACGCATCAGCCCCGACGACAGCGGCATCTGGAACGATGATCATGTCGCGGCATTCAAGCCGATCGTCCGCTTCATCCGCGAGAACGGGGCCGTGCCGGGCATCCAGTTGGCCCATGCCGGGCGCAAGGCCTCCTGCGACCTCCCCTGGCGCGGCAGTGGACCGGTGGGGCCGGATGCCCGGGGGTGGCAGCCGCTGGCTCCCAGCCCGGAGCCTTTTGCCCCCGGCCACCCCGTGCCCCATGAACTTGCCCTTGCCGACCTGGATACGGTCGAAAACCAATTCCGCGCCGCGGCGCGTCGCTCCTTGACGGCCGGTTTCCAGGTGGCGGAGATTCACATGGCCCATGGCTACCTGCTGCACGAATTCCTCTCCCCCCTGTCGAACCTGCGGGAGGACGACTATGGCGGCAGCCTCGAAAACAGGATGCGCTTCCCGCTGCGGGTGGCCCGGGCCGTGCGCGAGGAATGGCCCCTGGATTTGCCGCTGTTCGTGCGGCTTTCCTGCGTTGATTGGGCCGAGGGGGGCTGGGGCCTTGACCAGTCCATATGCCTCTGCCGCCTGCTCAAGGATCTGGGGGTTGATCTGATCGATTGCTCGTCCGGGTTTGTTGCCTCGGGCGAGCGGGTGCCCTTTGCCCCCGGTTTCCAGGTCCCCTTTGCCGCCGCAATCCGCGCCGAGGCGGCACTCCCCACCGGTGCGGTCGGCCTCATTACCGACCCGGTCCAGGCGGAACAGATCCTGGTTACCGGCCAGGCCGATGCCGTATTCCTGGCCCGGGAGATGCTGCGCGATCCCTACTGGCCCCTGCATGCCGCCCGCGAACTGGGGGTGGAGGCTGTCTGGCCTGATCAATACCTGCGGGCCGGGAAACAGGGATGAAAAAACTGCCACCTGGGCTGGCGGGCCTGTTTACCTCGGCACTATTCGATCCCATCATCTATGGAATGCCCGAACTGCCGATCCCCCCGCTTCCTCACCGCTTGTCGGGACGGAAGGAGCGGCCGCGGTAATGATTCTTCTCCTTGAGAAAGGTGCGGTACTCCAGATCGCGAAACTGGCGGATGCTCTCGATCCTGTACTTGCGGATGATCGGCGGCAGGCTGTCGTGGTGCGCAATTATCCAGGGACCTTTGTAGCTGGCCGCCCGGTACCAGGCGTTGCCCCAGTAGAGGTAATAGGTGTCATAGGCAAAGATAATATCATAGGGGGTCTCCACACCTGCATAGAAGCCGAGGCGTGGCGGCGTGATGAAGAGCGGCGGGTTCGGGATCACCACGTTGGGCGAACCAACGGCAACGGCTGGCTGGGGGGGCGGGACGCTGCCGGTGACGTCCCCCGTGGCCGCAGCCGGTGCGGTGGACGCCATGAGCAGAATGGCAGCGATTGATACCACGAAGCTCGTGCGCATGGAGGTCTCCTTTGCGACGGTTTTTATTCGAATTATAGCAAGTGTGGTGCCAGCCGGCCATTGCGAATTGCACTCTGGGTGTTATCGGCCCTGCGGCGGCTTGCTTGGGACGGTGCAGGAGTATACTGAGGGGGCAGGCGGGAGGGTGTTTTACCGGGGAGCTCCGGCCGGGCGCGTGGCGCTGATGTCGGTAATATAGACCGTCAGATCGCCATTGGGACGCCTGATAACAACCTCGTCGTCGAGCTTTTTCTGCAGCAGGGCTTGGCCGACCGGCGAATCGATGCTGATTCGCCCCAGGCTAACGTCGAATTCATCCGGGCCGACCAGTTGATAGCAGCGCTCGTTGCCATCCTCGTCTTCGTAGGTTACCCAGCAGCCGAAGGAAACCATCTGGGGGTTGGCCGGGGGGGTGGCCGGCTTGAGCAACTTAAGTCGGCTGCTCAGGTGTTTCAACTTGCGGTCGATCTCCCGCAACCGTTTTTTGCCGTAGATATATTCAGCATTCTCGGAGCGATCCCCTTCCGCCGCCGCGTCGGACACTCCCTGGACGATCTTGGGGCGTTCCACCCGCCAGAGGTAGTGGAATTCATCTTCCAGTTTCTTCAGTCCTTCCGGGGAAATCAGGTTTGTCATGGGCCATCCGTGTCGTTTTTTTATAACCAACAAAAATAAAGCCCCGGATTTCTCCGGGGCTTTATTAATCACGCTATAGGATATAAGTGATTAAACCCTGGTAACGTTGGCGGCCTGCAGACCTTTCGGACCACGGGTTATTTCGAACGTAACCCTGTCGCCTTCAGCGAGGGATTTGAAGCCGTCGCCAACAATCGCGGAAAAATGAACGAAAACATCCTCGCCACCTTCCTGCTCAAGAAAACCAAACCCCTTGCTGTCGTTAAACCATTTCACTGTTCCGTTTACCATGTCGTTACCTTCTCCTGATACTGCTCGTTTAATGTGTCCGGGACGAACCCTAGACGTTATGCCAACGTAACAGTATTTTATCCACAATGTCAAACTTATTAATTATCCGAAGCAAAATAATTTATTCCATCTAAGAGACCACGGCATGGGACTTGCCGAGGTAATATTCGTAATTCCCCTCGTAGACGCGCATTTCGCCGTGGTCGATCTCAAATACCCGGTCCACCAGCAGACGCAGGAAATGGCGGTCGTGGCTGACCAGCACGACGGTTCCGCCGAACCCCTGCAAGGCGCCCAGCAGGATCTCCCGTGATCTGATATCCAGGTGATTGGTCGGCTCGTCCAGCACCAGAAAATTGACCGGCCGCGCCAGGAGGGTCGCCAGCACCACCCGGCTTTTCTCGCCGCCGGACAGGTTATCGATGCGTTTGTCCACCGTGTCACCCTGGAAGAGAAAGGCGCCCAGCAGGTTGCGGATCACGCCGATATTGGCCAGGGGCATGGCTGCCTGGACCGTTTCGAAGACGGTCTTCTTCGGGTCGAGGATATCCATGGCGTGCTGGCTGAAATAGCCCAATTCCACATTGGCACCCAGGCTGACGTGGCCTGCGGTCTGTCCGGTCTGGCCGGCAAGGACCTTGAGGAAGGTGGACTTTCCGGCGCCGTTGACCCCCACCACGGCAATCTTGTTCTGGCGGCGGATGATGCCGGATACCCCGCTGAAAACCGGGTGTTCCCGGCCGTCGGGCAACTGCCAGCTCTTGGCCAGCCCCTCCATGGCCACCACGTCGTCCCCGCTCCGGGGCGGTTCGCTGAACTCGAAGCGCACCACCCGCTCCTCGGGCGGGATCTCGATGCGCTCGATCTTGTCGATCTTCTTGACCCGCGACTGCACCTGGGCCGCATGGGAGGCGCGGGCGGCAAAACGGGCGATGAACTCCTCTTCCTTGGCCAGCATCTCCTGCTGGCGGCGGTGGCTGGCCAGAAGCTGCTCCCGGCGGATGTCGCGCTCCCGTTCGTAGAAATCGTAATTGCCGCCATAGGTGGTAACGGCCTTGTTGGCCACCTCGATGATGCGGGTGACGATGCGGTTCATGAAGTCCCGGTCGTGGCTGGTCATCAGCAGCGCACCGTCGAAGTCGTTGGCCAGCCACTCCTCAAGCCAGATGATCGACTCCACGTCCAGATGGTTGGTCGGTTCGTCCAGGAGCAGCACGTCAGGTTTGAGGGTCAGTATCTTGGCCAGGTTGATACGCATCTTCCAGCCGCCGCTGAAGGACTCCACCGGGTGGTCGAAGCGGTCCGGCCCGATGCCGAGGCCGGTCAGCACGGTCTGGGCACGGGTGTCCAGGTCGTAGCCGCCCCGGTGCTCGAACTCCTCCTGGGCCACGCCGTAGCGCTCCAGCAGGGCGGCCATGTCGTCGTCGGACTGGGGTACGCACATGGCCGCCTCCATCTCCTTCAACTCGGCCGCAAGGCGCATGGTTTCCGCCGAACCGGCCATGACCTCCGCGAGGGCCGATCGTCCCGCCATCTCCCCCGCATCCTGGGAAAAATAGCCGATGGTGGTCCGTTTGGCGCAGGTGATCTCGCCGCCATCCACCTCCTCTTCGCCGGTGATGATGCGGAAGATGGTGGTCTTGCCGGCCCCGTTCGGCCCCACCAGACCGTTGCGCGTGCCGGGCAGTATCTGGAAACTGGCGTCGCGGAACAGGACCTGCGAACCGTGCTGCTTGGTGATATTTGAAAGGTGGATCATTGCTTTGCTGGTGCTCCTCGTGCTGGGATGGACTGCACCAGATAGCACGAGCGGCGTCGCCCCGCAACCAATTTTTATGATGATGGCGGCGTGCACTTGACCGGCGGGGGAAGTGTGCTCTAATTAAATCAAGTGTCCCGAGCGGGGCCGGAACAAAATCGCCGTGTAAAGGAGCAGCCGCCATGAAGGGGAATGACAAGATCATCGAGCATCTCAACTTGCGCCTGGCAGAGGAGTTAACCGCCGTCAACCAGTATATGGTCCACTCGGAGATGTGTGACAACTGGGGCTACGAACGGTTGCACCATGCCATTGAAAAGCGGGCCATCGACGAGATGAAGCACGCCGAAAAGCTCATAGCCCGCATCCTTTTCCTGGAAGGGCGCCCCATTGTCAGTGATCTCAACAAGATCCATATCGGCGCCGAGGTGCCCAAGATGCATGAAAACGACTGGAGCGCCGAGGAGGTCGCGATCAAGGGGTACAATAAAAGTATCAAGCTGGCGGTGGAGGTGGGGGACAACGGGACGCGGGAATTGCTGGAGGCCATCCTCAGGGAGGAAGAGGCGCATATCGACTGGCTGGAGGCCCAGCTCGACCAGATCAAGCAGATGAGCCCCCAGAACTACCTGGTGGAGCAGATGCACTAGTGTCCCGTGCGGTTACTTCGGCGAACGGCGCTAAATTGATCCCTCGCGGCAGATGCGGACAATGCGCTGGTAGTCTTCGGGGGTGTCCATGTCCAACACGACCCCTTGATCCTCGGTATCCAGATGGCGGAGCCGCCCCGGGTCGCGGCGGACCAGGTCGCGCAGGGTGCCGGTGTCGTCGAGTTCGTCGAGAATCCCGCGGGGGAAGCAGGTAGGGTGGCCGCGCCTCCCCCCGTGGGAGGGGATGATGATGGTCCTCGGGTCGCGGTGGTGCGCTGCCAGCAACCCGGCGACGGTTGCGGGCAAGACCAGGGGGTGGTCGCAGGGGGCGATGAGGACCCCGCTGACGGTGGGCGGCAGTGCCGCGCGGCCGGTCCTGACCGAGCATGCCATATCGCCATGTGGGGCCGTGGTCCGCACGATGCGGACCGGGTGGCGGCGGGCCTCCTCGGCCACGTCGTCCCCCTGGGGGCCCACCACCACGATGATCTCTTCGGCTCCTCCTGCCAACAGGCTCTCCAGGCAGCGGGCAATGACCGTCGTACCGCCCAGGGGGAGCAGTTGCTTGCAGGTCCCCATGCGCCGGGAGAGGCCGGCCGCCAGGATGATGGCCCCGACCCGGCCCGTCACGGTTTTTTCCTGAGTTGGATCAACTGCCCCACGATGCTGACCGCGATCTCCTCCGGGGTTTGGGCGCCGATGTCCAGGCCGACCGGGGTGATGACCCGCCTGCGCTGTTCCTCGCCAAACCCCTCCCGCTCCAGAAGCGCCAGCAGGGTCTCCCGCTTGCGGCGGCTCCCCAGCAGGCCGATAAACCCGGTGTCGGTGGCCAGGCACCCCCGCACGGCGTCGAAGTCGTTCAGGTGCCCCGGCGTCGCGATCACGGCAAAGCTCTCCCGGTCGAGGGTCAATTGCCGGAAGGCATCCCGCACCGGGGCGCAGACGATGTCGTCGGCCCCAGGGAGCAGGGCCCGGGTGCTGCAGTCGGGACGCTCGTCCACCACGACCACGCGGAAGCCGCAGGTATGGGCGAGCCGTGTGACCGCCCTGCCCACATGGCCGGCCCCGAACATGACCAGGAGCGGCCTGTGCCCCTGGGGGTCGATAAAGACCGTCATGCTGCCGCCGCAGGCAAAGCCCTGCTCCTCGGTCAGCACAAAGGGGAGGGTACGCTGTTCGCCGTCGCCGAGGGCGGCCTGGGCCGCCTGCACGGTCTCCAACTCCACCCTGCCGCCTCCCACGCTCCCCAGCACGGTCCCGTCATTCCGCACCAGCATCTTGGCGCCGGACTTGCGGGGGGACGAGCCGCTGTGGGCGATGACGGTGGCCAGGGCAAACGGTTCGCCCTGCCGGGCGAGCCGCGCCATCTCCTCGTAGAGTTCCAGATCGGTCATGCCGTACCCCGGGCTGCCGTGACCTTTTCCGGCGTCAGGGGGAGCGAACGCACCCGGGCGCCCGTGGCGGCGAACAGGGCGTTGGCCACGGCCGGCGCGATGGGGGGAACGCCCGGCTCGCCCACGCCGCCGGGCGGCTCGTCGCTGGGGATGATATGCACCTCCACCCGAGGCGCGGCCTGCATGCGCACGAGCGGGTAGGTGTCGAAATTTCCCTGCTCCACCCGGCCGTTCTTGAGGGTGATGGCCCCGTAGAGCGCCGCCGAGAGCCCAAAGACGATGCCCGACTCCATCTGGGCCGCAATGGTGTCCGGGTTGACGATCCGGCCGCAGTCGATGGCACAGACGACGCGATGGACCTGGACCTGACCCGAGGCGTCCAGGGAGACCTCGGCCACCTGGGCGACGAAGCTGCCGAAGGATTCGTGCAGGGCGATGCCCCGGCCGGTGCCGGCCGGCAGTTTTGCACCCCAGTTCGCCTTTTCGGCCGCCATCTGCAGCACGGCCAAGTGGCGGGGGTGGTTCGCCAGCAGGGAACGGCGGTACTGGTAGGGGTCTAAGCCTGCGCTGTGGGCCAACTCGTCCAGGAAACTCTCCACCACGAAGGCGTTGTGGGAATGCCCAACCGAGCGCCACCAGAGCACCGGCACCCCGTTCGTCGTGGTGTGCAGGTCCACCAGCAGGTTGGGGATGGTATAGGATATCTCTGAGGCCCCCTCGACCGAGGTGTGGTCGATCCCACCCTTCACCATGGCCGACTCGAAGAGGGTGCCGGCGATGATGGACTGCCCCACGATGGTGTGACGCCAGGCCAGGGGGTATCCCTTGTCGTCCAGGCAGGCGGCGATACGGTCATACCACATGGGGCGGTAGTAGCCGGCCCGCGTGTCGTCCTCGCGGGAGCGGATCACCTTGACCGGTTTCCCGACCGCCTTGGCCACCTGCACCGCCTCGATGACGAAGTCAGACCCGGTGCAGGCCCTCCGGCCGAACCCCCCACCCAGGAAGGTAGTCTCCAGGGTGACCTGCTCCGGTTTGAGCCCGGCCTCCCGAGCGGCGGCGTTGCGGTCCACGGTCTGGAACTGGGAGCCGGTACGGATCAGGCAGCTGTCCTTCTTCAGATCCACGAAGCAGTTGAGCGGTTCCATGGTGGCATGGGCCAGGTAGGGTACCTCGTACTCGGCCTGCAGGGGATGGGCCGCCTTGGCCAGTTCGGTCGGGGCGTCGCCGTCATGGCGTGCCGCCAACCCCGGCATGGCGGAGAGCCGGCTATACTCCTCGCGCATGGCGGGTGTGGATATTTGTGCCCATTGCCCCTCGTCCCAGGTAATCTCCAGCAGTTCACGCCCCTTCTGGGCCGGCCAGAAACCGTCGGCCACCACCGCCACCCCGGCGGGCACGGCCACTACCTGTTTCACCCCCGGCACTGCCAGGGCCTTCTGCGGATCGAAACTTTTCACCGTGCCGCCGAAGACCGGAGGCCGGGCGATGACGGCGGTGAGCATGCCGGAGGTGTGCACGTCGATGCCGAAGGTCGCCGTGCCGTTGATCTTGGCCGGGCTGTCCAGGCGGTGGATCGCTTTGCCGAGCAGCCGCCGTTGTTTTAGACCCTTCAGTTTCGGTTCCTGGGGCACCGGCAGTTTGGCGGCCCGGGCCGCCAGGCTGCCGTAGCCGGAGCGCTTGCCGCCGGGGCCGATGACCACGCCGTTTTCGGCTCGGCAGGTCGCAGGCTCCACCTTCCAACCCTTGGCTGCCGCCGCCACCAGCATCTCGCGGGCCGCCGCGCCGGCCCTGGAGAGCCGATCCCATTCGGAGCGCACGCTGCTGCTGCCCCCGGTCACCATGAACGGGCCGTACTGGGCATGGTTGTATTCCGGCGCCACCGGTGCCGCCTCGACCCGCACCTTGTTCCAGTCGCACGCAAGCTCCTCGGCGATCAGCATGGGGAGGGAGGTGTAGACCCCCTGCCCCATCTCTGACTTGTTGACGATGACGGTCACGCTGCCGTCGGTGCCGATGCGCAGGAAGGCGTTGGGGGCAAAGGTCGTCGTCGCGGCAGTGGCGGCAGCGGCGCGGCCGCCCAGGGGGATATGGCAGGCCAGCACCAATCCGCCCCCCACCAGCAGGCCGGTCTTGATGAAGTCCCGTCGGCTCACCTTGATGATCTCGCTCATGACCGTTTACCTCCCTTCCCGCCCGTGGCGGCGGTATGGATCGCCCGGCGGATGCGGCCATAGGTGCCGCAGCGGCAGAGGTTGCCGCTCATGGCGCCGTCGATGTCCGCATCCGTGGGGTGGGGCTTCTGCTTCATGAGCGCCACGGCACTCATGATCTGCCCCGGCTGGCAGTAGCCGCACTGGGAGACCTCGTCGGCCAGCCAGGCCTTTTTCACGGGGTGGTTTTCGGCGATCCCCTCGATGGTGGTGACCTTTTTGCCCTGCACCTCGGACAGCGGCGTGATGCAGGAGCGCTCCGCCCGGCCGTCGATGTGGACCGTGCAGGCGCCGCACAGACCCTCGCCGCAGCCGAACTTGGTGCCGGTGAGGTGCAGGTGGTCCCGCAGCACCCAGAGGAGCGGGGTGTCGGGGCTGAGGTCCACGGACTGTTTCTTGCCGTTGAGGGAGAAGGTTATCACGGTTTCCTCCTTTATTCTGGATCTGCCATGGGGTGAGAAAGCGGAGAGGTCGTTTTCATGTCGTGCAGAAAAATTGTAGCCGGAAACCGCGTCATGGCAAGGGGGGGATGCATTAAAATGGTATAAAGTTGGGTGTGGTATCTGGTTGCAATATCTACCTAAATTCAAAAGAGGGTTAGCCGTTTTTTGATGCTGCTGGATAGACATGGCCCATATATGTGCCATTATTTGATAAAGAGGTTTCACCTCTTACACCAGAAGAGAAGGGGCTAATAATACGATGAAGATAGAACAGGTACCGGTTACCGGGAGAGAGGACAAAAACAGCCTGACACCGCCCCTGCGAGCCCTGGCGGAATTCTATGAGGCCCTCAACGGCAGGGATATGGAAAAGATGGCGCGGAATTGGGCTCAGAGCGATGAGGCGGTCATGGACAACCCGCTGGGTGGGATCAAGCGCGGCTGGGAGGAGATTCGAGGGGTATATGAACGGCTCTTCAACAGCCGCTCCGAGTTCCGGTTCGAATTCTACGACTACACCTTCCACACAGCGGGGGAGATCTTCTATGTCGCAGGGAGGGAGCGGGGGGAGTTCAGGGTGGGGGAAACGGTCCTCAACCTGGCCATCCGAACGAGCAGGATCTTCAGGCTCATGGATGGCTGCTGGCGGCAGGTGCACCACCACGGCTCCATCGATGATCCTGACCTGTTGGCGAGCTATCAGAAAGCGGTGCTGGGGAGGCGGTGATTGAGCGGGCCTAGGCCCGCTCCAGCCCGGCGAAACGGAGCAGCAGCTTCTTGGGGCCGGCCGAGTTGAACCAGACGATGGCCTTCTGGGATTCGCCGCTCCCCTCGATCTTCCTGATGGTGCCCAGGCCGAATTTGGCGTGACGCACCTTCATGCCCACAAAGACCTCGCCATATTCCTCCGGCGGCTCCGGGACGACCTCAACCTCGTTGTCGTTGGTATGGCTGAATTGGGCGGCAGCGGCCAGGTTGTGGCTTGGGGCAAATTCCTGGCGGATCGCTGACGTTTGCCCGAACGGCCGCTCCGTCCGGTAACCGCTCACCCCCCCGGTTCCCTCCTCATCCAGCAACTCCCCCGGTATGTCCTTGAGAAAACGGGAGGGCGGGTTGGACTGGTCCTGGCCGAACAGGTAACGCCGGCGGGCGTTCAGCAGGTAGAGCCGTTCCCGGGCGCGGGTCATGCCGACGTAGCAGAGGCGTCGCTCCTCCTCCATGCCGTCCATATCGTCCAGGGCGCGCACATGGGGGAAGAGTCGCTCCTCCATGCCGATCATGAAGACCGCCTTGAACTCCAGCCCCTTGGCGGCGTGCAGGGTCATGAGCGTCACCGAGGGTTTGCCCTGCTCCCCCTGCTCCAGGTCCGATACCAGGGATACCTGCTCCAGAAATTCGGACAGGCCGGTCTCCGGGTTCTTTTCGCAGAACTCCTCCATGGCCGCCAGCAACTGCTCCAGGTTCTCCAGCCGTTCCGCATCCTCCTCGTCCCGGCTCTCCTTGAGCCGGGTCAGGTAGCCGCTCTCCTCCATCACCATGCGGGCCAATTCCGGCAGCCCCAGGGATGCGCCGGTCTCCCGGAAACGCTCCATCATGGCGGCAAAGGCCGCGACCTTGCCCCGCGGCCCGGCCCCCAAGAGTCCGCTCTCGGCGGCATCCTGCAGGGCGGCGTACATGCTGATTCCCCCCCGGCTGGCCTGGAGGGAGATCTTGTCGATGGTGGCGGTGCCGATGCCCCGGGCCGGCACGTTGATGACCCGTTTCAGGGAAATCTCGTCGGCCGGGTTGTCCAGCACGCGCAGGTAGGCCAGGATGTCCTTGACCTCCATACGGGCGTAGAACCTGACGCCCCCCACGATGTGGTAGGGGAGCGCCTCGGATACGAGAGCCTCTTCAACCTGGCGCGATTGGGCGTTGGTGCGGTAGAAAACCGCCATCTCCTCCAGGGGGACGCCGTCCGCCCGCAAGCGGGAGATCTCGCGGCAGACGGTGCGCGCCTCCTCCCGGTCCGACTCCACCCGCAGGTAACGGATGTTCTCGCCGGCAGGGTTCTCGGTCCAGAGGGTCTTGCCCTTGCGGCCGAAGTTGTGTCTGACCACCTCGCCGGCGGCCTTGAGGATAGTGGCGGTGGAGCGGTAGTTCTGTTCCAGCCGGACTACGCGCACACCGGGGAAATCCTTTTCGAACTCCAGGATGTTGCGGATGTCGGCCCCGCGCCAGGAGTAGATGGACTGGTCGTCGTCCCCCACCACGCACAGGTTGCGCCGTTCCCCCGCCAGAAGCTTGATCAGGTTGTACTGCACCGGGTTGGTGTCCTGGTATTCGTCCACCAGGATCCACTGGAAACGTTCCTGGTAGGAGTGGCGAACCTCGGGGAAGTCGGCCAGCAGGCGGACGGTCTGGATCAGCATGTCCCCGAAGTCCAGGGCGTTGCACTTCTTCAAACGTTCCTGGTAGGCGGCATAGATCCGCACCAGCCGTTCGTTGAAGATGTCGCCGGTGGCCACGGCGTCCAGGTCCTCGGGGAAGAGGCCGCGGTTCTTGAAGTCGTCGATCTTGGCGCCGATGGTCTTGGGGGGAAAGCGTTTGTCGTCCAGGTCCAGTTCGGCCAGCACATCCTTCAGGAGCCGTTCGGAGTCCTTGTCGTCGTAGATGGCAAAGGACGACTCAAAGCCCAGATGGTGGATCTCCCTGCGGAGGATGCGGCCGCAGGCGGCGTGGAAGGTGGATATCTGGGGTACTTCACCGCCGTCGAGCAGTTTCCTGACCCGTTCGGCCATCTCGTTGGCGGCCTTGTTGGTGAAGGTCACGGCCAGGATGTTGCGGGGGTGTACGCCCCGCTCCCGGATCAGGTGGGCGATGCGGTGGGTAATGACGCGGGTCTTGCCCGATCCGGCGCCGGCCAGGATCAAGAGCGGCCCCTCGCCGTGCAGCACGGCCTCTTTCTGGGGCGGGTTGAGGTTGGTAAGGAGATTCATGGTTCTTTTTTAGTCGCTGGAGGGGGGCGCGTCAACGAAAAAAGCCCGGCCGTCGGGCCGGGCTTGGGGAAACTGTCCTCAAAGGGGCTACACGAGGCCGTGGGCCACCATGGCGTCGGCAACCTTGGTGAAGCCGGCGATATTGGCGCCGAGAACGTAGTTGCCCGGTGCCCCGTACTCCTCTGCAATGTCGTGGCAGAGTTGATGGATGTTGACCATGATGTCTTCCAGTCTCTTCTCGGTGTAGTCGAACTTCCACGAGTCGCGCTGGGCATTCTGCTGCATTTCGAGGGCCGATGTGGCAACCCCGCCGGCATTGGCCGCCTTGCCGGGGCCGTAGACGATCTTGGCGTCCAGGAACACCTTGACCCCCTCGGGGGTAGTGGGCATGTTGGCCCCCTCGCCCACGGCGAGGCAGCCGTTTTTCACCAGGGTAGCCGCATCCTTGCCGTTGATCTCGTTCTGGGTGGCGGAGGGCATGGCCACCTGGCAGGGGATCTCCCAGATCTTGCCGTTGGGTACATACGTGGCGTGCTTGTGGAAGGAGGCGTAATCCTGGATGCGCCGGCGCTCCACCTCTTTCAGTTGTTTGATCAACCCCACATCCAGTCCCTTTTCGTCCACGATGACCCCGTTGGAGTCGGAGCAGGCGATGCACCTGCCGCCCAGTTGGTGAATCTTTTCTATGGTATAGATGGCCACGTTGCCGGAGCCGGAGACCAGGCAGGTCTTGCCGTCGAACGAGTCCTTGCGGGTCTTGAGCGCCTCGTTGATGAAAAAGGCGGCACCGTAGCCGGTCGCTTCGGTACGTACCAGGGAGCCGCCGAACTTGAGCCCCTTGCCGGTGAGAACGCCCGCCTCCCAGCGATTTGTGATCCGCTTGTACTGCCCGAACATGTAGCCGATCTCCCTGCCGCCCACGCCGATATCGCCGGCCGGCACATCGGTATGCTCGCCGATATGGCGGTAGAGTTCGGTCATGAAACTTTGGCAGAAGCGCATTACCTCGTCATCCGACTTGCCTTTCGGGTCGAAGTCGGAACCGCCCTTGCCGCCGCCGATGGGCATGCCGGTGAGTGAGTTTTTGAATATCTGCTCGAATCCAAGGAACTTGATGATCCCCAGGTAGACCGACGGGTGGAAGCGCAAGCCGCCTTTGTAGGGGCCCAGGGCGCTGTTGAATTCAACGCGGAAACCTCGGTTGATATGCACTTTTCCCTTGTCATCCTGCCAGGGAACGCGGAAAATGATCTGGCGCTCCGGTTCGCAGATGCGTTCGATGATCTTGCGTTCCAGGTACTCGGGATGTTTGCTGACGACCGGGCCCAGGGATTCCAGAACCTCCAGAACCGCCTGATGGAACTCCGCCTCCCCGGGATTGCGCTTCAAGACCTCTTGGTAAACGCCTTCAAGTTTTTCATCGAGCTTTGCCATGTCCCCTCCAGTGATTAAAAATGTGGCATATGGTAGTCGAAAACAGGATTTATTGCAAATTTATTAATCACGTGTTTAAATATTGTGCACCTATCGCTGGTGGCAATTGTTGGTGTGACTGGTTTCCGGGCTGTTGATTGTTCGCCCAAAGCTGGTAAGCTTTTCAATCTCTCGGTGCATTTTTTTTAGGCGTTTGGCGCGAAAATTTGCACAGCAACGGCTCGTCGGGTTTGCCGGGCCTCGCATTTGCGTAACCCCCTTTGGGTGAGTTGCCCCTGGCAACCCCTTAACGTAGCAGCAAAGTTGGTCTTTGTTGCCTTGTGTATACTTTTGATGTGGGTCAAATCGGCACGCTTCCTGCTCATGCTAAACTCCATTCCGTCTTTGGCGGGATTCGAGATTGGGCACCGGAGCCCGGCATTGACCAGAGTGCCGGGCTTATTCTTTTTTAAAATTCAGCCGCGAGGCACTGCAGGAGAACTTCATCCATGCTCGTAGTTGCCTGTATCAAACAGGTCCCCGACACCACCCAGGTGCAGATCGATCCGGTCACCAACACCCTGGTGCGCGAGGGCATACCCTTTATCGTCAACCCCTATGATACCCATGCCCTGGAAGAGGCGCTGCGCCTGAAGGACCGCTTTGGGTGCAAGGTCGCCGTCCTCTCCATGGGACCGCCCAATGCCGAGGCAACCCTCAGGAAGGCCCTGGCCCTGGGGGTCGATATGGCCATCCTGCTCTCCGACCGGGTCTTCGGCGGAGCCGATACCCTGGCCACCAGCAATGTGCTTTCGGCGGCAATCCGCAAGCTGAACAGCGAGGTGGACGAGGTCGGCTTGGTGTTGTGCGGCAAGCAGACCATCGACGGCGATACGGCCCAGGTCGGCCCCGGCATAGCCACCCGCCTCGCCTACCAGCAGCTCACCCTGGTTGACCGCATCGACAACCTGGACGTCGGGGGCAAACGCATCCGTGTCAGCCGCAAACTGGAAGGACGCCACGAGATCGTGGAGGCGCCCCTGCCCGCCATGCTGACCGTGGTGCGCGAACTGAACCGGCCGCGCTATCCCCGCGTTCCCATGCGCCTGGCCGCGGCCGATGCCCAGGTGGAGGTCTGGAACAATCAGGTCCTCAAGCTGGACGAGCAGTCCATTGGCCTCAAGGGGTCGCCTACCTGGGTCAGCAAGATCTTCTCGCCGGAGCGGGTCAAGGGCGAGATCCTGGGAGACGGCTACGCCGATCCCGAGGGTACGGCGGCGCTTTTGATCGACAAGCTGCTGGCGAAGGATATGCTGCCGCTGTGAAACGTGGATAGTGAACAAATGCTTGAATTTTCTTCACCATTCACGATTCACCATTCACTCGTTTATTGAAGTTTTTTTCACCATTCACATTTTATCCAAGGAATTCCCATGAGTGAATCGCAACCCAAAGTGAAAAAACCCCGGGGCAAGGCGCACCTCATCGCCGGCAAGTGTATCGCCTGCGGCGCCCGCTGTCAGAGCGTCTGCCCGGTCAATGCCATTGAGATGAACGATGCCGGCGAACCGATCATCATCCCGGAAAAATGCATCGGCTGCGTCAAATGCGTCAAGATCTGCCCGGCCAGTGCCTTGGAGATGTTCTTTACCCCCGAGGAGTTGAAGATACTGGAGCAACTGGCGGCAATCGCCGCTCCGGCCGAAGAAGAGGTGGACGAGGAGGCCGCGGCCCTGGCCAAAAAACTGGCCGCCTACCGGGGGGTCTGGGTCTTCGTCGAACAGACCGAGGGGGAGCCGGCCAAGGTCTCGTGGGAACTGCTCGGGGCGGGGGCCCGGCTGGCCGCATCCCTGGGGGCGGAATTGTGCGCCTTGGTGATCGGCGAAAAGGTGGAGCACCTCTGCACCGAGGCCTTCGCCTACGGGGCTTCCAAGGTCTACCTGCTGGATGCGCCGGTGTACCGCAACTACCGCACCGAGGCGTATCTCGAGGCCTGTTGCCACCTGATTGCCACGTACAAGCCTGAAATCATCCTGATGGGCGCCAGCGGCATGGGGCGCGACCTGGCCGGGGCCGTCGCGACCCGCGTGGGGACGGGATTGACCGCCGACTGCACCGGTCTGGATATCGACGACAAGCGTAACCTGATGCAGACCCGCCCGGCCTTCGGCGGCAACATCATGGCGACCATCATGTGCGACAAATTCCGGCCCCAAATGGCCACGGTCCGCCCCAATGTCATGCCGTTGCCGGAACGGAAGGAAGGCGCCACGGGCACCATCGTCCGGGTGGACTTCGTGGTCCCGGAGGAGAGCATCCTCACCAAGGTCATGGAGATCATCCGCGACGCCACGAGCAAGAGCCATGTGGACATCACCGGCGCCGACTTCATCGTCTCCGGCGGCCGCGGCATGATGGCGCCTGAAAACTTCGCCATCCTGCAGGAATTGGCCGAAGAGTTGGGCGGTGTGGTGGGCGCCTCCCGCAGCGCCGTGGATGCCGGTTGGATGCCGGGTGACCGCCAGGTCGGCCAGACCGGCAAGACCGTCCGCCCCAAGATCTACATCGCCTGCGGCATATCCGGCGCCATTCAGCACCTGGTCGGCATGCAGGACTCGGACATGGTCATCGCCATCAACCGCGACCGCCAGGCGCCGATCTTCGAGGTCGCCACCTACGGCATCGTCGGCGACCTGTTCCAGGTGGTGCCGGCTATAACGAAACGGATTCGGGAATTGAAACAACAGCAAAGTACCCACTAACATAGCTCCTGAATCCGTGACGCCTCCATGCCACAGTGTCCGGAAGGCCTCAGCCTTTGCCGTTAAGAAGATGCCGGCAACCCGTCGGAGGGCCGGCAGAGTGAGTGGCTTGCTACGACACGGGCGACGTGCGGGCTCCGGCTCTTCCGGTCACTGCGGCACTCCGGCATCACGGATTCAGGCAGTTTTCATTTGCAAAAGATCGAGGTTTAGACATGACACCCAATCCGACCATATTCACCCCCCTCCTGATCATCTCCCTCGGCATCTTTGCCTGGGGCTGCTGGCGCAGGCTCAGCCTGGTGGCCCTGGGCCAAGCGGAGAACCGGTTCGACAATATCGGCGCCCGCATCGGCGAAATGCTGAAGTACGCCTTCGGCCAAAAACGGGTCCTGGCCAAGCCATTCGGCCTCAATCATTTCGTCATCTTCTGGTCGTTCATCATCCTGCTGGTCTCCAACACCGAGTTCCTGCTGCACGGCGTCTTCCCGTCCATCAGCCTGGCGCATCTGCCCGACGGCATCTATTTCCCGCTTCTCTTGGTGATCGATATCGTGTCGCTTCTGGCCCTCGTGGCGGTGGTTATCGCCATGGTCAGGCGGATCATCGCGCCCCCCTATCCCGAGGCCCGCACCATCGAGGCGTTCTTCATCCTGGCGCTGATCGCCACCCTGATGATGGCCAACTTCGGCATCAACGGGGCCAGGATATCCCACATGCCGGTGATCTATCTCGCCGTTGCCCACACCTATATGCCGGTTTCGAGCTTTGTGGCCGGCCTGATTGCGCCCTCCGCCGGAGCCCTGGTGTTCGGCGTCAGCTGGTGGGCCCATGCCGCCGCCCTCCTGCTCTTCATGTGCTATCTGCCCCACAGCAAGCACATGCACATCCTGACCGCCATCCCCAACTGTTTCTTCCGGCGGCTGGAGAAGCCCAATACCCAACCCCGCGAAGAGTTCGTCAGCGGCAATACCTTTGGCGTCGCCCAGGCGGACCGCTTCACTTGGAAAGACCTGCTGGATTCCATGGCCTGCACCGAATGCGGCCGCTGCCAGAAGGTCTGTCCGGCCAATATCACCGGCAAGCCGCTCAACCCGCGGGCCGTTGTCCACGATATCAAGGTCAATCTGCTGGAGAACGGCGCCCTGCTCAAGCAGGGGGCAACGCCGGTCACCCCCCTGATCGGCGACGGGGGCGAGGGGAGCGTGGCCGAAGAGGTGATCTGGGGCTGTACCACCTGCGGAGCCTGCATGGAGGCCTGCCCGGTCTTCATCGAGCAGATGCCCAAGATCGTCAAGATGCGTCGCCACCTGGTGGAGAACGAGGCCCGCTTCCCCGAGGAGTTGCTCAATCTGTTCGAGAACATGGAGGGGCGCAGCAACCCCTGGGGTATCGCCCCGTCGGAGCGCACCAAGTGGTGCGCCCAGATGGAGGTCAAGCCTTTCGACAAGAATACCACCGAGTACCTGCTCTACGTAGGCTGCGCCGGTTCGTTCGACTCGCGCAGCAAGCACGTCAGCGTGGCCCTGGCCCAACTGCTGGACAAGGCCGGCGTCTCCTGGGGCATCCTGGGCAAGGACGAAAAATGCTGCGGCGACAGTCTGCGCCGCCTGGGCAACGAGTACGTCTTTGACCGCATGGCCAAAGAGAACGTGCGGATCTTCACCGAGCGGGGCGTCAAAAAGGTCATCACCCAGTGCCCCCACTGTTTCTCGACCCTGAAAAACGATTACAAGCAGTATGGGCTCGAACTGGAGGTAATCCACCACAGCGAGTTCCTGCGCAACCTGGTGCAGGACGGCCGGCTCAAGCTGGAGGGGACGTCCGCGGAGTTGGGGGCCACCGTGTTCCACGATTCCTGCTATCTGGGGCGGCACAACGACGTGTACGACGCGCCGCGCGAGGTGATCGAGCTGGCTACCGGGACGGCCCCGGCCGAGATGGAGCGCAACCGCAACAACGCTTTCTGCTGCGGGGCCGGCGGCGGCAGGATGTGGATGGAGGAGCATACCGGCGAGCGGATCAACCTCACTCGGGTCAGGGAAGCGCTGGAAGAGAAGCCGGACACCATCTGTGTCTCCTGTCCCTACTGCCTGACCATGTTCGAGGACGGGCTCAAGGACGTGAAGGCCGACAGCGTCAAGGTGCGCGACGTAGCAGAGGTCCTGGCCGAGGCGGCGCTCCGGTAAGCCTGCTGGATAAGGGACTGAAACAATTGTGCAAATTCGTGGCCCCGGCAGTAAATGCCGGGGCTTTTTTGTGGACAATGGCATATTAGATGCACATCAAGTCCGTATCCGATGGTTACCGGGAGGATGCTACATGAAAACAGTTTTGATATGCGACGATGAGCCACTCATCAGGATGAGCCTGAAGGCCATGCTCATGGAGCTTGGCTTCGAGGATGTGCTGGAGTGTGGGGACGGCAAAAGCGCCGTGGAGATGGCCATGGCGAGCTTTCCCGATATGGCGGTGCTGGATGTGGCCATGCCCATAATGGACGGTATAACCGCGGCAAAAGAGATCAAGAAAAAGCTCAAGATCCCCATCATGCTCCTGACCAACTGCTACGATGCCCAGACCGCGAAACGGGCAGCGGAGAGCGGAATTGCCGCTTTTTTAACCAAGCCGCTCCGGGAGCAGGATCTCATCCCGGCGATCGAGATTGCCTTGGCCCATACGGAGCAGGTGGAGGACCTCAAGGAAAAGATCGAAGACCTCAAGGAAACCATCGAGAATCGGAAGGTGATTGAAAAGGCCAAGGGGACGTTGATGGAAAAACAGCGCTTGAGCGAGGCCGACGCCTATCGCGCCATGCAGAAACTGGCCATGGACAAACGCAAAAGCCTGCGCCAGGTTGCGGACGGCATCCTAAAAGGTTGTTGAAAAACAGCCATCTCGCCGCCGTCCTCGAAGGCCCTTTTGTGCGGCGTAGCGCTGCTACGCCTCCGCAGGGCCTTCTGCGGGTGCGACGATCTGACTATTTTTGAACAACCTGGGTCCAGCTAAAGGTAAAACATGGTCTACATCATACTTCCCGCCGGGCTGGCGGCAATAAGCCGCCCGGCCAGCGTGGTGATCTCGGCAATCACATTCTTGTCCACCTTCCTCAGCCAGCGCTGGGGAATGCCTTCCATACCGTAGTAGGCCCCGGCCAGCATGCCGCAGATGGCGCCGGTCGTATCCGCGTCAGCCCCCTGGTTGACGGTGCCAACGACACACTCCTCAAAATTTTTCCCCTTGAAAAACCAATGAAAGACGGTCTGGAGCGTATCCACCACGTAGCCGGTGGCCAGCCCCCGGTAGGGCTCGAAATGAAAGGTGGGGAACCGGGCCACCAAGCCGTCGGCTTGACGGCGCAGACGAGTCCGGGATGCACCGCAGATCGCCAGGTGCAGAAGTTCTCCCAGGCAGATGCAGGCCGCGTCCGACAGGGGGTTGTTGTGGGTGATGTGGGCCTGTTCGAGCGCATATTTCTTCAACAGTTCACCGTCGGGGAGGGAGAAGAGCGCCACCGGCACGATCCGCATGGCAGCGCCGTTGCCGGCGTCCCACTCGTTCGGGGGCGATTCCAGGGTGCCGTTCAACATGTAGGCGCGGATACCCTTGCGGCAGGTGTCGCCGCAATCCACCGGCCGGGATTTGAGCCAGGCGGCAAAATTGCGGGCGATCTTCTCCACGGACCATCCCTGGTTTTCGACGATTGCCCGGGCGATGCAGAGGGCCATCTCGGTGTCGTCGGTTACCTGCCCCGGCTTCAGGCGGAGCCAGCCGCCGCCGATGATTTCCTTGAAGGTGCCGTATTTTGCGGCAATCTCCGACGCCGTCATGAACTCGACCGTCGCGCCGAGGGCGTCGCCGATGGCCATGCCGATAAAGGCTGCCGTGGCTCTGCTGCTGATTTCTGCGGGATTGTACAGGTTGAACATGGGGCAACCGTCCAGAGGGGAATTGGCAGAACTTCAACGCATCCTTGCTAAGGCCTGCAAAAGCGAAACCAGAATGCAAATAATATTAGTGCTCAAGAAATAGGCATTATCTCGGCTCGCTCCGTCGCCGCCAAAGGGTAGAACTTTGGGGGATCAGATGGCAATAGGCCGTTATACGAGCCTTTGCAGCATAATTTTAAATCGAAATGGCTCTCTGGCACGCTCTATGCCTTACCACTATGCGTAGGACGCATCAGAGGACAATGAAATCAACTCAGCGACAAGGCAACGGAGCCTGCGGAGAGAGCCGCAGGCTTTTTGTTTGAAAGGAGCATACCCATGGCGAGTGCATGTGACATGAAGAACAGGATTCAGGGGCACCCCTGCTTTGGCGGCAACCATCACAAAAACGGCCGCATGCATCTGGCGGTGGCCCCCCAGTGTAACATCAAGTGCGGTTATTGCACCCGGAAGCATGATTGCGCCAACGAGTCACGGCCCGGTGTGACCAGCCGCCTGCTGACCCCCCAGGAGGCGATCGTCAAGGTACGGGAGGTGATGGCCAGCCCGGTGGTGGGGCCGATCATCAAGGTGATCGGCATCGCCGGCCCCGGCGACCCGCTGGCCAACGAACAGACCTTTGAAACCTTTGAGCTGGTCAAAAAGGACTTCCCGCACCTCATGCTGTGCATGAGCACCAACGGCCTGCTGCTCCCCGAGTCCATCGACCGTCTGTACGAGATGGGGTTGCACAGCCTGACCGTCACCATCAACGCCGTCGATCCCGAGGTCGGAGCCCAGATCTATCGCCATGTCATCTATCACGGCCACCACTATACCGGTGTGGAGGGCGCCCAGATCCTGATCGCCAACCAGTTCGAAGGGCTGAAGCGGGCCGCCGAACTGGGGCTGACCATCAAGGTCAATACCGTGCTGGTGCCGGGGGTTAACGATGACCAGGTGCCGTTGATCGCGGAGCGGGTTAAGAAATTGGGCGCCTTTGTGATGAACATCATGCCGCTCATCCCCCAGGCGGAACTGGCACATATCGAAGCGCCCGACGAACAGCGGCTGGCGGAGGTGCGCAAGGCCAACGAGGCCATCATCGGGCAGTTCAGCCATTGCAAGCAGTGCCGCGCCGACGCCATCGGCCTGATCGGGCAGGACGTGACGGTCGGTGAATCCGCCTGTGCGGTACCGACGCAAGGATAGGGGCGAGGAGTAACCGGGCATGACCATCGAGCCGTTTCGAAAAGAGGATGTGCCTCGCTTTCTGAGGCTGGCCGCCGGTGAAAACTGGGTGGCGGAACCGTGGGAATTCGATTTCCTGCTGTCTGCGTTCCCTGACGGATGCCTCTCGGCACGAGACGAGACGGGCGCTGCCGTCGGTTTCGTGACCTCCCTGCGCCACGATTGCAGCGGCTGGATCGGCAATCTTATCGTCGATCGGGACTGTCGCGGCACCGGCATCGGCGAAGCGCTGTTCCTCGGGGCGTTTGACAGCCTGCGGGGCGCCGGCGCCGAGACCTTCTGGCTGACCGCCTCGAAAATGGGCAAGGCCCTGTACGAAAAGCATGGATTCAACAGCACCGACACCATTATCCGCTGGACCGGCAGGGCCGGCGCGCCAACGGATACGGCCCCTGCCGCGGCAGGGGCGTGGGACGCGGCCCTTGACCGGCTCGGGTGGGGGGATCGGCGCGACGGCCTGCTTGCTGCTACCTGCCGGCGCGGGACGGTTCTGGCGGCTGATTCCGCCTTTGCGGTTATTCAGCCCTGCGGCCAGGCGGTGCAGCTGGGACCGTTCAGCGCCGTTTCGCCGGATCGGGCCGCGCACCTGCTCGACGAGGCTCTGAACAGCCTACCGGCAGGCATCACCGTATATATCGACACCCCCGCCTGCAACTCGGGAGCGGTTGCGCTGCTCCAGGAACGGGGCTTCAGGGATCACGGCACCAATGTACTCATGTATGCCGGCGTCAAGCCGGATTATCGGCCGGAGTACATTTACGGTTTGGCCACCATGGGCAGTTGCGGATAGGCAGACAAGGAGACGGTTATGAGCGAGCCAACCATCATCATTGACGATACCACGTTGCGGGACGGGGAACAGACCGCAGGCGTGGTCTTCAGCAGGCGCGATAAGATCGCCATTGCCCGCATGCTCGACTCCATCGGCGTACAGGAGCTGGAATGCGGCATCCCGGCCATGGGTAAGGATGAGCAGAGCGATGTCAGGGCATTGGTGGACCTGGGGCTCAATGCCCGGCTGATCACCTGGAACCGGGCCACGGTGCCGGATATCCAGGCCAGCATCGACAGCGGCGTCACGGCGGTGGATATCTCCCTGTCGGTTTCGGATATCATGATCCGCAACAAAATCAGGAAAACCCGCGAGTGGGTCAAGGAGCAGCTCAAGGTGGCCCTGGGATTCGCCAAGGGGAAGGGACTATACGTCTCGGTCGGCGGGGAGGACGCCAGCCGGGCCGATCTCCCCTTCCTCATCGAACTGATGCAGATCACCTGGGCCATGGGGGGCGACCGCTTCCGTTTTTGCGACACCCTGGGCATCCTCGATCCCTTCGGCACGTTCGATATGGTGCGCGCCCTGCGTACGGCCGTGCCCGAACTCCCCCTCGAGGTGCATACCCATAACGACCTGGGGATGGCCACCGCCAACGCCATTGCCGGCATCCGCGCCGGTGCCATGTTCGTCAATACGACGGTCAACGGCCTGGGGGAACGGGCCGGCAACGCCGCACTGGAGGAGGTAATTATGGGGCTCAAGCATGCCAGCGGCATCGACACCGGCATTGATACCCACCGTTTTCGGGAACTGTCCCTGTTCGTGGCCAAGGCCTCCAATCGGCCACTGCCGGCCTGGAAGGCGGTGGTCGGCGAACGGGTCTTTGCCCACGAATCGGGGCTGCACGCCGACGGGGTCATCAAGGACCCCAGAAACTACGAAGGATTCGACCCGGCCGAAGTGGGCCTCGTGCGGCAGATCGTGGTGGGCAAGCATTCCGGCACCAGCGGCCTGATCGAACGGTACAAGGATATGGGTATTGCCATCAGCCGTTCCGAGGCCATGCACCTGATGGACAAGGTAAGAAAGATTGCCCAGCAGACGCGGCGGCCGCTCAACAACAACCAGTTGATCAAGCTGTATGGCCTCAAGAAAGCCGCTTGACCCTGTTTTTCTACGGGCAGGAACGCATCACACGAAAGGCACCAACCATGGTGCCTTTTTTGTGGGCATACCCGTTAGGTGGAGGGCGAACCGGGAGTATGCATGGATGCATAATATATGAGCAGTTTGAAAGCGCTCCTGCGGCACTGTGGAAGAGTTTTTGGCTGAATTGCTTTGAATTCAGCTTGTTACAAATTGGCATGCAGGATGCATCAACCAATTTCAAAACATGAGGCACGCTTGGTAAGAGCAATAATCGAATTCGGCAAAGGCGCCGCCATTCAGAGGAATGGGGCGCCTTTTTTGTTGCCCCGAACATATCTCGAAGGCTCACGGATTGGTGAGCGAAAGGAGCAGTATCATGAGACAGATCGCAATCTACGGTAAGGGCGGCATCGGCAAATCGACGACAACACAAAACACGGTAGCCGGCTTGGCATCCATCGGCAAAAAGGTCATGATCGTCGGTTGCGACCCCAAGGCCGACTCCACCCGTTTGATCCTGCATGCCAAGGCCCAGAATACGGTTATGGATCTGGTTCGCGAGTTGGGCACGGTCGAAGACCTGGAGCTTGACGACGTCATGAAGGTCGGTTACGGCAATGTGAAATGTGTCGAGTCCGGCGGCCCCGAGCCGGGTGTCGGTTGCGCCGGCCGCGGCGTCATCACCGCCATCAACTTCCTGGAAGAGAACGGCGCCTATACCCCTGATCTGGATTTCGTCTTCTACGACGTTCTCGGCGACGTTGTCTGCGGCGGGTTCGCCATGCCGATCCGTGAGAACAAGGCCGAAGAGATCTACATCGTCACCTCCGGGGAGATGATGGCCATGTACGCCGCCAACAACATCGCCAAAGGTATCCTTAAATACGCCTCCTCCGGCAAGGTTCGCCTCGGGGGACTTATCTGCAACTCGCGCAACACCGACCGGGAGGACGAACTGATCGAGGCCCTGGCAAAACGCCTCGGTACCCAGATGATCTACTTCGTGCCCCGCGACAACCAGGTGCAGCGCGCCGAGCTGCGCCGCATGACGGTCATCGAGTACTCGCCCGAACACAAACAGGCCCAGGAGTACCGCACCCTGGCCCAGAAGATCGCCGACAACAAGATGCTGGTGGTTCCGACCCCGCTGGAGATGGAAGAACTTGAAGAGCTTCTGATGGAGTTCGGCATCATGGAAGTCGAGGATGAAACGATCGTCGGCGTGGCAGAGGCAGCGGCCTAGTTTCGGAAGGCATACAGCAGAGGCTGGATTCGCCTCTCATAATCAGAGGAGACCTATTATGTCAGACAAGATACGAAAAGTTGAAGGTATCACCAAGGAGTCGACGGAAGCCTTGATCGCCGAAACCCTGGCGGTATACCCCGAAAAGGCCAAAAAGAAGCGCGCCCCGCATCTGGGCGCCAATGACCCGGCATCCGGTTCTGCCTGCGTCAAGTCCAACAAGAAGACCGTCCCCGGCGTCATGAGCGCCCGCGGCTGCGCCTATGCCGGCGCCAAAGGGGTGGTCTGGGGACCGATCCGCGATATGGTCCACGTATCCCATGGTCCGGTCGGCTGCGGCTGGTATTCCTGGGGCACCCGCCGCAATATGATGAGCGGCATCACCGGCGTTACCAGCTTCCCGATGCAGTTCACCTCCGATTTTCAGGAAAAAGACATCGTGTACGGCGGCGACAAGAAACTCAAGACCCTGTTGGAAGAGGCCCATGAGTTGTTCCCGCTGGCCAAGGGGATCTCGGTCCTTTCCGAATGCCCGGTCGGCCTGATCGGCGACGACATCAACTCGGTAGCCAAACAGTCGGCCAAGGATCTGGACATCCCCATCATCCCCTGTAACTGCGAGGGGTTCCGCGGTGTCTCCCAGTCGTTGGGGCACCATATCTCCAACGATACGATTCGCGATTTCATCATTGGAACCCGCGAGTACGCCGAACCGGAAAGCCCCTATGACATCGCCCTGATCGGGGAATACAACATCGGCGGCGATGCCTGGTCAACGAAGCCGCTTCTCGAAGAGTGCGGTTTCAACGTCAAGGCCGTCTGGACCGGCGACGGCGAACTGGAGAAGATCGCCGCCACGCACAAGGTCAAGCTCAACGTCATCCACTGCTACCGCTCCATGAACTACATGTGCAAGGTTATGGAAGAGAAATACGGTATTCCTTGGGTCGAGCTCAACTTCTTCGGTCCGACCAAGATTCGTAACAGCCTCAGGCAGCTTGCCGAGTTGTTCGACGACACCATCAAAGCCAAGGTGGAGGCGGTGATCGCCAAATATGACCCGATCATGCAGGCCGTCGTCGACGAGTACAAGCCGCGTCTGGATGGGAAGAAGGTCATGCTGCTGGTTGGGGGACTTCGTCCGCGCCACACCATCGGCGCATACGAGGACTTGGGCATGGACTGCGTTGGCTCCGGCTACGAATTTGCCCACACGGACGACTATGACCGTACCGCGCCGGAGATGCCGGACGCCACCGTGGTCTACGACGACCCATCCGAGTACGAGTTCGAGAAGTTTGCCGCCGCCCTCAAGCCCGACCTGGTCGGTTCCGGCATCAAGGAGAAATACGTCTTCCAGAAGATGGGTGTCCCCTTCCGCCAGATGCATAGTTGGGACTATTCCGGTCCGTACCACGGCTACAAGGGATTCGAGGTATTTGCCCGCGATGTTGACATGGCGATTAACAGCCCGACATGGAAGCTGGTGAAGGCGCCTTTCTGATCATGTCGGTTGCCCCTACGGGAAAAAATAACCGTACCGTGGACAGATTGGTCCCGGACGGCTTAAGGAGAGATAAATCATGTCAAACGCACTAGGACTTGAAGTCAAAACGATCGTCGAGACGCCGCCAGAAGAGGTGGAGCGGGTCAAAGAGTGGATCAATACGGATGAGTATAAAGAGAAGAACTTTGCCCGTCAGGCTCTGGTGATCAACCCGGCTCACGCCTGTCAGCCGCTGGGCGCCCAGCTGGCAGCCCACGGCTTTGAAGGGACGCTCCCCTTTGTTCACGGCTCCCAGGGGTGCGCATCCTACTACCGCTCAACCCTCAACCGTCACTTCCGTGAGCCGGCTCCGGCCGTATCGGACGCCATGACCGAGGACGGCGCGGTGTTCGGCGGCCAGAACAACCTGCACGAGGGGCTGGAAAACGCCTATGCCATCTACAAGCCGAAGATGATTGCGGTCTTCACCTCCTGCATGCCCGAGGTCATCGGCGACGACCTGACCGCCTTCATCAAAAACGCCAAGCAGAAGGGATTTGTGCCCAAGGAGATGCCGGTTCCCTACGCCAATACCCCCAGCTTCAGCGGTACCCATATCAACGGCTACGACTCCATGCTGCTCTCGATCCTGCAGAACCTGACCGAGGGGAAGCAGATTGAAGGACGCTGCACCGGCAAGCTCAACCTGATCCCCGGCTGCGACTTCAACACCGGCGACTACCGGGAGTACAAACGCATCCTGGAGGCCTTCGGCATCCCCTATACCGTCCTGGCCGACATCTCCGACAGCTTCGATTCGCCTTGCGACGGCAATTACCATCTCTACGCCGGGGGCACCAAGCTGGATGACGCCGCCGACTCCATCAACTGCAAGGCCACCATTGCCATCGGCTCCTACTCCACTGCCAAGACCTTCGGCTGGGTCAAGGACAACTTCTCCGGGAAGCATGCCTCCCTGCCGATGCCCATGGGGATCGAGAAGACCGACGCCTTTGTCATGAAGGTGGCCGAGTTGTTCGGCAAGGATGTGCCGGCCTCCCTGAAAAACGAGCGTGGCCGCGCCGTGGACGCCATCACCGACTCCCATCAGTACATCCACGGCAAGAAATTCGCCGTGTACGGAGACCCGGACTATCTGATGGGCTACGTATCCTTCCTGCTGGAAGTGGGTGCCCGTCCGTACCACATCCTGTGCAGCAGGGGTAACAAGAAGGTTGAGAAGGATCTGCAGGCCCTGTTGGATAGCTCCCCGTTCGGCCAGGGGTGCAAGATCTACATGAACAAGGACCTGTGGCACCTGCGGAGCCTTTTGATGACCGATCCGGTGGATGGCATCATCGGCGATTCCCACGGCAAGTTCGCCGCCCGCGATGCAAAGGTTCCGCTGTTCCGTTTCGGTTTCCCGATCTTCGACCGGGTCAACAAGCATCGCTACCCGTTGATCGGCTACCAGGGCGCCATCAACATGATGACCGAGATCTGCAACAAGTTCATCGATATCAAGGATGAAACGTGCGAGGATCGTCAGTTCGAATTGATGCGGTAGGGTGGATGAAACCCATGCAGTACAGATAACAGAGGGAGGCGGCCATGGTGCCGCCTCTTTTCATTTGCGAACGGGAGAGCCGGGCAGGATGGTGGTTAACTGAGACCTGCTCAAAATGTAACCATACTAAGGGGAGGTGTCCATGGCGCGGGTAATTTTCTACGAAAAACCGGGGTGCATAAACAACACGAAGCAGAAGGAGTTGCTGCGGGCTGCGGGGCATGAACTGGCAGAGCGCAGCATCCTTACCCATCCCTGGACCGCAGAGGAGCTTGTGGCGTTCTTCGGCGCCCTGCCGGTGCGGGAGTGGTTCAACCGGGCCGCACCGCGGGTGAAAAGCGGCGAGGTGGTCCCGGAGCAGATGGAGCCGGACAGCGCCATCGCCGCCATGCTGGAGGAGCCGCTCCTCATCAAGCGCCCCCTGATGCAGTCGGGCGAACGGCGCATGGTCGGTTTTGATCAGGATGCCGTCCATGCATGGATCGGTCTCTGGCGGGAGGAGGCGCCCCGGGACAGGGTGGATCTGCAGCACTGTCCAAGGACCGGGACAGGAGAGAACTGCACCGAACCCTCCATATGACGGTTTTGTTGCCGGTCCCCCGTTTGATCGGAAACAAGGCGGATCGTTGCAAAAAGCCGCACCTGCGCTCTTTCTCGCTGGTGCGGCTTTTTACATCTCGGTTGGAAGCCTTGGAAGGCGCTTGTGTTACGATCCGGCGAGGTCGAAACGGTCAAGGTTCATCACTTTGTTCCACGCCGCTACAAAGTCGTGCAGAAACTTCTCCTGGGAATCCTCACATCCGTAGACTTCCGCCAGGGCCCTGAGTTGGGAGTTGGAACCGAAGACGAGGTCGACCCGGGTGCCGGTCCACTTGCGTTCGCCGCTCGTGCGGTCACGCCCCTCGAACACGCCGTCGGCTTCCGGGGCTGCCTGCCACGCGGTGCGCATGTCGAGCAGGTTCACGAAGAAGTCGTTGGTGAGTGCCCCGGGCCGCTCGGTGAAGACGCCGTGCCGGGACTGGCCGACGTTGGCGTCCAGGACACGCATGCCGCCAAGGAGAACCGTCATCTCGGGGGCGGTCAGCGTCAGCAACTGCGCCCGGTCAACGAGCAGCTCCTCCGCCGATACGGTGTATGCGGTTTTGAGGTAGTTGCGGAATCCGTCGGCAATCGGCTCGAGTACGGCGAACGCCGCCACGTCTGTTTGCTCCTGAGCCGCATCCGTGCGTCCCGGCGTGAAGGGGACGGTCACCTCGTGGCCGGCATTCCTCGCAGCCTGCTCGATGCCGGCGCATCCGCCCAGAACGATCACGTCGGCGAGCGAAACCCTTTTCCCGCCCGACTGCGCTCCGTTGAACTCCTGTTGGATCCCCTCGAGGGTCTGCAGCACCGTCTCCAACTGGGCCGGCTGGTTGACTTCCCAATCCTTCTGCGGCGCGAGGCGGATACGCGCGCCGTTCGCCCCGCCCCGCCTGTCGGAGCCGCGGAACGTGGCAGCCGACGCCCAGGCCGTGGAGACCAGTTGGGAGACGGACAGGCCCGAAGCAAGGATCTTGCCCTTGAGGGAGGCGATGTCCCGTTCGTCGATCAATGGGTGAGTGACCGGGGGGACCGGGTCTTGCCACAGGAGGTCTTCCTTGGGCACTTCCGCGCCCAGATAGCGCGAGCGCGGTCCCATGTCGCGGTGGGTCAGCTTGAACCACGCCCTGGCGAAGGCGTCCGCGAATTCCTCGGGGTTCTGCTGGTAGTGCCGCGCGATCGGCTCGTAGATCGGGTCGTTGCGGAGGGAGAGGTCCGCCGTGGTCATCATCGGCCGGCGCTTCTTCGACGGGTCGTGGGCGTCAACCACCATGTCCTCTTCGGCCACGTCCCTGGCCAGCCACTGATTCGCGCCGGCCGGGCTCTTCACCAGTTCCCACTCGTATTTGAACAGCGTGTTCAGGTAGCCCATGTCCCAGGTGGTCGGGTTCGGTTTCCAGGCGCCCTCGATGCCGCTGCCGATCGTGTCGCCGCCCTTGCCGCTGCCGAAGCTGCTCCTCCAGCCGAGGCCCTGCTCTTCGATGGGGGCGGCTTCTGGTTCGGGGCCCACATGGGACGCCGGTCCGGCGCCGTGGCACTTGCCGAAGGTGTGCCCGCCGGCGATGAGCGCGACGGTTTCCTCGTCGTTCATGGCCATGCGGGCGAAGGTCTCTCGAATGTCACGCCCGGAGGCGACCGGGTCCGGGTTGCCGTCCGGGCCTTCCGGGTTTACGTAGATCAGTCCCATCTGTACGGCGGCGAGGGGGTTTTCCAGATTTCGCTCGCCGGAGTAGCGGCTGTTGGGCTTGTCGCTGGTGGCCAGCCATTCCTTTTCACCTCCCCAGTAGATATCCTCTTCCGGTTCCCAGACGTCTTCGCGCCCGCCGCCGAAGCCAAAGGTCTTGAACCCCATGGACTCCAGAGCGCAGTTGCCGGCGAGGATTATCAGGTCGGCCCAGGAGATCTTCCTGCCGTATTTCTGTTTGATCGGCCACAGCAGGCGGCGCGCTTTGTCGAGATTGACGTTGTCCGGCCAACTGTTGAGGGGCGCAAAGCGTTGGCCGCCGGACCCCGCGCCTCCGCGGCCGTCGCCGGTGCGGTAGGTGCCCGCGCTGTGCCACGCCATGCGGATGAAGAACGGCCCATAATGCCCCCAGTCAGCCGGCCACCACTCCTGGGAGTCGGTCATGAGCGCAAAGAGGTCCTTCTTCACTGCCGCCAGGTCGAGTTGTTTGAATTCTTCGGCGTAGTTGAACCCCTCGCCCATGGGGTTGCCCTGGGGAGAATGCTGATGAAGGATCTTCAGGTTCAACTGGTTCGGCCACCAGTCCCGGATGGACGGCCCGCTGCGGGCAGTGGGCCTGTCAACTCTGCCCGTTACCGGACACTTGCTCTCCTTATTCATAATTGTTCTCCTTTCATGGTGGATTGTCTGGATGCCCTATGAGCCGTTTGGCCTTCCTGGAGCCCGCTTATGTACCAGGCTCCGCCTTAAACATTATTGCCGATGCATGTTTTTAAGTATATTTACTAGATAATAAAAATTACTATATATATGATAAAAAAATACCGACCTCTGGCGGCAGCTAGCCATCCAGACAGTTTTTGCAGATCCCATAGACCACCACACTCCGGTTGTCGATCCTGCCCCATTCTTTTACCGCTTCCGGGAGTGTTGCCTCGTCCATGGACGGCCATTGGAAGTCCATGATCGTGTTGCATCTGCTGCAGATCAGGTGGTGGTGGGGTGCGAGCGTCACCTCGAAGCGCCCCTGGCTCTCCACGGTTTCCACCTTGGTAATCATACCATGCCGTGTGAAGGTTGCCAGTGTCCGGTACACCGTATCCAGCGACAGGGTGGGGATTTTTTTACGCAACCTCTGGTGGAGCGCTTCCACAGAGGGGTGGTCGGGTGACCGGGCCAGTTCGCTGAAAATCTCCAGTCGTTGATGGGTGAGCTTAAGGCCGGCTTCCCGGCAGGCATCCCCAAACCGCCGTAATTGCTCCTGCAAAGCGTCCATGGTCTGTCCTCTGATCCATGTTGAAGTTACTATTACTATGTAAGAATAATAACTATTTGACACGGGCGTGTCAAGCAACGCGCGGGCGGCATGTGCCTGCCGCTGCCGATAAACCGCCATCACCCTCGCAGGGAGGCGGCACCATCGGCGCAATTTTAAGCGGCGCCCTGGTAAAGTGTGGCAGGGGTGGTTATAGTTACTCCATGGAGCACACGGGCGAAATACGCGAGCCATACGAGGAAGAATGGTCGGAGGTCACTCCCTGGCCGGCCGGGTCGTCGGCGATCATGCCTCCTTCCACGGGGCGGGTCCAGCTCTGGGCGCTGGTCCTGGATGCCCGCTCCGTGCCGTGCCGTCTCGAACGCAGCGGGGGCGGCTTATGCCTGTCGGTGCCGGCCAGCCAGCTGGAGAGAGCCCGGGAAGAGCTGCGGCTCTTCGAGGAGAAAAACCGCGACTGGCCCCCGGCGGCTCCCCCAGCCCATCCCCTGGCCGAGAATACCCTGGCGACCCTCTCCATTCTGGTACTCCTGGCAACCTTCCACAACCTGACTCAGTTTGAAGGCATGCTGCTCACCTTTTCCCAACCGGACTGGGTTGCGCTCGGCACCGCCCAGGCCGCCGAGATCAGGGGCGGTCAGTGGTGGCGGCTCGTGACCGCCCTGACGCTGCACGCCGACAGCCTGCACCTGATGAGCAACCTGGCCATCGGCGGCATTTTTGTCCTCTTCCTCTGTCGCGAACTCGGCTCCGGTCTGGCCTGGAGCCTGCTCCTGGGGGCCGGCATCCTCGGTAACCTTGCCAATGCCTACGTTCAGGCACCCGGTCATAGTTCGGTGGGGGCCTCCACCGCGGTATTCGGCGCTGTGGGCATTCTGGCGGCGCTCAGCCTGGTGCGGTACCGGCAGCAGTTGCAACGGCGCTGGCCGCTCCCCGTGGCGTCGGCCCTGGCCCTGTTGGCCCTGCTCGGCACAGAGGGGAAAAATACCGATCTGGGGGCGCACCTGTTCGGTTTTCTGTTCGGGACCTGTCTCGGCCTGCTGACGGAGTATCTGCTGGGAAGGTACGGCCGCCCCGGCCGCCTGATGAACGTCCTGCTGGCGCTGCTCAGCGCTGTCGTGGTCATTGCCGCCTGGTGGGCGGCGCTGGTGTTCGGGGAGTAGTGCGGAGAACTGTTCACCGCTCCATCTGGTAGGCTGCAAGCGGCTCGCCTGGGACCAAAATGGCAAACAAGAATATAGCAATCTTAAAACAAATGCTATAATAAGCCAGAATGCCGGGTGCAGACGGATTTGGGATGGACGCGGTTCGAGAGGATACCCGTGCGTGGCGGGGAGGGAGGTTCTCCATGAACGTGATTGTGGATCTGTGCATCATACCGATCGGAGTGGGCGTATCGTTATCGCCGTATGTGGCTGCCTGTGAAAAGGTCATTTCCCAGGCGGGCTTGAAGGGGGTGTTGCATGCGAACGGGACGAATATCGAAGGCGAATGGGATGCGGTGTTCGCGGCGGTCAAACGGTGCCATGAGGTCGTGCATGGCATGGGCGCCCCCCGGATCTCAACGACCATGAGGGTGGGGACGCGCACGGATCGTATCCAGACCATGGAAGACAAGGTGAAGAGCGTGCAGGGTAAACTGGGAGGGGCGGTTGAAGGCGTCTGACCGGCGGGGCGATGCCGCCAATATTGTGCTGATCGGCATGCCGGGGGCGGGCAAAAGTACGGTCGGCGTTATCCTCGCCAAGCTGGCCTCGCTGGACTTCATCGACACCGACGTCCTTATCCAGAGTTGCGAGCGCCGCTCACTCCAGAGCATCATCGACTCCCAGGGGTATCTGGCCCTGCGGGAGATCGAGGAACGCATCCTGCTTGGCCTGGAGTGCCGGGGGCACGTCATCGCCACGGGGGGGAGCGCGGTCTATAGCCGGCCCGCCATGGCGCACCTGGCCGAGAACGGGGTTGTCGTTTTCCTGGATGTTGACCTGGCTACCTTGGAGTCGCGGGCTCTGGACCTGGGGAGGCGAGGGATCGCGAAACACCCGGACCAGAACTTTGCCGAACTCTTCGAAGAACGCCACAGGCTCTACCTGGCGTGCGCCGACGTGGTGATCGACTGCCGCGGTCTTGGGCACGACCAGGTCTGCACCGAGATCCTCGGCACGCTGCACGTGGCGGGCTAGGAGGTAAAGGAGAAATTTCCATGCCTATTCTTCGCCAGATCGCCCAACTGGGCCAGCCGGTTCTCCGCCAGGAAACCGCCTGTGTCGGCAACCCGGCCGATCCGCTCATCCAGACCCTGATCGACGACATGCTGGCGACCATGGCCGAGGCCAATGGCGTCGGTATCGCCGCCCCCCAGGTCTTCGAGCCGCTGCGCCTGTTCATCGTGGCCTCCCGTCCCAATCCCCGCTACCCCCAGGCCCCGGCAATGGCACCCACCGCCATGCTCAATCCGGAGATCCTGTGGCGATCCGATGAGACCGAACAGGGGTGGGAGGGGTGCCTCAGCGTGCCCGGCATCCGCGGTCTGGTGCCGCGCAGCCTGCGCATCGGCGTGCGCTACCTGTCCCGCGGGGGCGGGGTATGCGAGGAGGAGTTGTCCGGCTTCATCGCCCGCGTCTTCCAGCATGAACATGATCACATCAGCGGCATGGTCTTCCTCGACCGGGTCGCAAGCAACCGTGACCTGATCAGCGAACGGGAGTACCTGCGGCTCGTCTCGGCCTGAAGCGGAGTTGCCATCGAATTCCAGTCCCAATTGAGGAGCATGACATGAAACACCATCCACGTATCGCGCTGGCAGGGCTGGCCCTCCTCCTGGCCATCTTCGGCCACGACCCTGCCTCGGCCGCCCCCAATGCTGGCGAATACCGGCTTTCAAAGGGACAGACCGTGTACGTGCCGGTCTATTCCAATGTCTTCAGCGGGCCGAAAGCGCTGCCTTTCAGCCTGGCGACCATGCTGAGCATCCGGAATGTGGACCTGCACAACCAGATGAGGGTCACCGCCATAGAGTACTACGACACCGGCGGCAAGCTGCTCCGCTCACACCTCGCCAAGCCGTTGACGCTGCCGCCGTTGGGATCCACGTATGTCTACCTGGGAGAGCAGGATACGGCCGGCGGATTCGGGGCCAGTTTCGTCGTCCGCTGGGATGCCCTCAAGGTCATCAACACCCCCATCGTGGAGTGCGTCATGATCGGCGCCAGATCCGGGCAGGGGATCTCCTTTGTCAGTCCGGGGCAGGTGATTAAAGAGAACACGCGCTGACAGCGGGCAGTAAAGAGATGATTTTTACCGGCCGGGATGCTATAGTCCCTGCCCACAAGCAGGTTTGAATCCCATGCGGGGGACGCAGGCAATGACACAGCAGAAGATCTATCTGGTGGGGGCGGGCATCACGGGCTGGGAGGGCTTCGGCTCCAAGGCGCTGGAGATTATCGCCAAATCCGAGGTGATGATCGGCCACGAACGGCACCTGGATTGCTTTCCCGATTTCGCCGGCGAAAAGATGCCCTTTGGCGAGCTTTCCGACATCCTGGATTTTCTGAAAAAGACCGAAAAGCGCGTGGCCATACTGGCGTCGGGCGATCCCACCTTCTTCGGCGTATCCCGTTTCCTGCTGCGCAACCTGGCCAAGGAACGCATCGAGATTTTCCCCAATGTCACCAGCATGCAGTACGCCTTTGCCCGCATCAAGGAACCGTGGGACGACTCCATCTTCGTGTCGGTGCACGGCCGCGGCCTGCAACCGGCGGTGGACAAGATCGTGGCCGCTGAAAAGGCGTGCGTGCTGACCGACAAGAACAATACCCCGGCCGCCATTGCGGCCGAACTGATCGAGCGGGGCGCCGAGGGGTATGAGGCGTGGCTGTGCGAGGACCTGGGGCTGCCGGGAGAGAAGTTCACCAAAACCTCGGTGCGCGGCCTGCTGGAGTTGCCGTTGCAGCCTTCCGGCCTCAATATCCTGATCCTGATCCGGACCTATGCGCCGAATCTCACCCACTACCCCCTGATCGGCATCGACGACGAGGAGTTCCAGACCTCCAAGAAGCTGATCACCAAGCAGGAGGTGCGGGCCGTCACCCTGGCCAAACTCCAGTTGCAGGATGACCTGGTGCTGTGGGACGTGGGGGCCGGCAGCGGCTCCGTCTCCATCGAGGCGTCCAACCTGATGCCCAATGGCCGTATCTTTGCCGTGGAGCAGAATGCCCAGTGCCTGGCCTTTATCCGGGAGAACCTGAAAAAGTTTACGACCCGCAACGTGAAGCTGGTGGAAGGGGAAGCGCCGGATGCCCTGGACGAACTGCCGGACCCGGACCGGGTCTTCATCGGCGGCTCGGGGGGGCACCTGGAGGAGATCATCATTACGGTGGACAGCCGCCTCAAACCGGAGGGGGTGGTGGTGCTGAACGCCGTGACCCTGGATACCTTGACCAAGTCGGTTGAATTTCTGGAAGACCACGGCTTTACGACCGAGGCTGCCTGCGTCAATATCGCCAAGACCCGCAACCTGACCGAGTACAAGATGTTCGAGGCCCAGAACCCGGTCTACGTGATCACCGCCCGCAAGGGGAACGAATAATGGCAACGATCTTTGCCGTCGGTGTCGGCCCCGGCGATCCCGAGTTGCTGACCCGCAAGGCCGAGCGCGTCCTGCGCCAGGCGGACGTGATCCTTGCGCCGGTATCCAATCCTTCCGAGGCCAGCGTCGCCCTGGCGACGATCCGCGGCTTTCTGGACGAAAGCCGCCAGGAGGTCATCGTCCACCCGTTTCCCATGACCTCGGACAAGGCCCGTTTGCTGCACGCCTGGCAGGAAGCGGCCGCCCTGATCGCCGTCCGGGCCGAGGACGGCAAGGATGTGGCCTTCGTGACCATCGGCGACCCGCTCTTCTATTCCACCTTTATCTATCTGCAGCGTATCCTGCGGGAGATCTGCCCCCATATCCCCATCGAGATCGTCCCCGGCATCTCCAGTGTCAACGCCTCTGCGGCCGCGGCCGGCATACCGCTGGTGGAGGCCGATGAGAAGATGGCGGTCATCCCCGCCACCGCCGGCGTGGAGAAGATCGCCTTTGCCTTGGCGCGGTTCGAAACGGTCGTATTGCTCAAGGTCAAGCCGGTCTTCGGGGATATTCTGGAGCTTATCCGGCAGACGGGCCGCGAACGGAGCACGGTCTTCGTGGAACGGGTCGGGAGCGGCCGCCAGATGGTCCTGACCGATTTTGCCGAGATCGCCGCCCATGCGCCCGATTACCTGTCGCTGATGATCATCAGATGTTCCTGCTGAAGCTTGCCGCCGCCAACCTCCTCATCATCGCCTGCGTACTGTTGGGCAGGCGCGTCCCGTCCCTGGGAGGACTGATCGCCGCCATGCCGCTCATCAGCCTGATCGTCCTGGTCTGGCTGGCCACGGACCGGCCGGGAGACGGAGCGCTCATCAACGGCTATCTTAAAGGGGTATTGTGGGGCCTGGTGCCCACCTGCGCCTTTTTTGCGGCGGCATACCTCTGTCTGCGGAAGGGGATGGGGCTGCCGGCGGCGTTGGGCATGGGGGGCGTCCTGTGGCTGGGAGGGGCGCTCGTACACCAATGGCTCTTGCGCTGAGAATAGTGTAACGTCAGAAACAACAACACCTTTCCGGTACTATTCGGAAAGGTGTTGTTGTTTTCAGGACATGGCCCACTAACCGGAGAAGTCCGGTAGAACAATGCGTTATAGCGTGCTCCCCTTGGCGGGGACGATCTCGTCGGTGGCCGGCGCGACAGGAACAGCAGGTGTGGCCGGAGCCACGGGCGGAACGGCGGCAGGCTGGCTTGCCGCTGCGGGTGGTGCAGGCTGTTCGACCTGCTTCGGCTGTTCCGCCGGGCGGGGCACCGGCTTGCTGGCCGGTGTGGTGCCCTTCTTCTCGTCGTCGGAATCATATTTCAGCAGCGAGACGATATCCCCGAATTGCTTGCCGTAGACCTCGGATTCCTGGGTCTCCCGCAACAGGAGGTCCTTTTGCCGCTGGTCCAGCGTTCGCCTGATGCCGTCGATGGTTTTGAACTTCAGGTCGGCCTTGCTGGAAAAGTTGGCTTCCGCCTCGCTGAAATCGGGATACTGGAGATTGATCAGGGGCGAGTATGATAGTATCCGCCCGCGGAAGTTGGGGTACTCCCAGAGGATGGTGCCGTCGCCGTCAAGTATCTGGGCAGTCAGAATGAGGTAGTTATAGTTGCTGGTCTGGGATGCCAGCAGGGTGTTGGAATACACCTTTTCGTTCTGGGTGAGGCCGCTGACTACCAGCAGCATGACCGCATCCAGATTGTTTTTCTTGAGATAGTCTCGCAACTCGTCGGTTTTCCAAAAGTATTTGTTATACCGTATGGTGGCGTCGTCCCGTTTTTCGCTGCGGAAGAAGAGATTGGCGAAGATGCGCTGCGGGTCGCCGTCCAGGAGTGCCACGGTGTAGAAGTTGCCGGTCGCTTTGAGCTTGCGCACGAGTTGCTGCTCATACTTGCGGTTCATGTCGCCAAGCAGGGCGACGAGTTGCTCTTTCTCGGGGTGTTTGATCTCGGAGTTCACATCGACGATGATGGGCGCCACGCCGAGGACCTTGACCTGTGCAGCAAAATGTTCCGCAGGGACATTGAAATGATTCTGGGCGCAACCGAACATCACCGCCAAAAACGGCAACAAGAACAGGCGTTTCATATTTCCTCCTCGGGCGTGCTTGATCCTTCATGATTTCAGCATGTTTTATATCAGATGCCCCGCCCCTTTTCCAGCTAATTTGACACCGCCGGGAGCCGCCTCGGGCCAGGTTTTTCCCGTCTCGCCATCATCTGCCGGATACGGGGCTGTCTCACCCCGGCACGCTCCTCCCCTCACGCGTCGCAGGGCGGGCGGCACGCTGGTTACTGCGGCAGCATATTTGGTTGACAATGTTCGTGTTCTTCCACTATTCTTGTTCGATAGACCTGCTTATCGAGAGTGGTGGAGGGAAAGGCCCTGCGAAGCCACAGCAACCGGCCAATGAGGCGTCAGGTGCTAATTCCTGCCGAAAGGCAAAGATGAGGGGTGTGCTGTAAACGTAGCGTTTCAGCCCCTTCTCATACCGCGTGAAGGGGTTTTTTCATGTCCGTCGGCATCGTCACGGCACAATCCAGAACCTTCGAGTCCGGCATCAGGCTGGACAGCGGGCGCCTCCTTGCCCCGATCACGCTTGTGTATGAAACCTACGGCCACCTCAACGCATCCCGTTCCAACGCTATCCTGGTGGAACACGCCTGGACCGGTGACGCCCACCTGGCAGGCAAACACCGGGAAGAAGATACCAAGCCGGGCTGGTGGGACGCCATCGTCGGGCCGGGGCGCCTGCTGGACACCGACCGCTATTTCGTAATATGCTCCAATGTAATCGGTTCGTGCCACGGCTCCACCGGTCCCACATCCATTAACCCCAAAACCGGCAAACGTTACAACCTCGCCTTTCCGGTCATCACCGTACGCGACATGGTGCGCGCCCAAAAGCTGCTGATCGATGCCCTCGGTATCGAAAAACTGCTCTGCGTCATGGGGGGGAGCATGGGGGGGATGCAGGCCCTGGAGTGGGCCACCCAACATCCCGGGAGTGTCGCCTCGGCCATCATGCTGGCAACGACGCCGCGTCCTTCTCCCCAGGCCATCTCCCTCAACGCCGTGGCCCGCTGGGCCATCTTCAACGACCCTACCTGGCGCAAGGGGGAGTACAAGCACAACCCCAAGGACGGTTTGGCCCTGGCCCGGGGCATCGGCCACATCACGTTCCTGTCGGACGAATCCATGAATACGAAATTCGGCCGGCGTTTCTCGGCCAAGGACGGCCAGTTCGACTTTTTCGGCCAGTTCGAGGTGGAGCGCTACCTGAATTACAACGGCTACAACTTCGTGGACCGCTTCGATGCCAACTCCTTCCTGTACCTGGCCAAGGCGCTGGATCTTTATGATGTAGCCCTGGGGTATGAATCGCTGGCCGAGGCCTTTGCCCCGGTCGCTGCACCGGTGCAGTTCTTCGCCTTTACCTCCGACTGGCTCTATCCCGCCTACCAGACCGAGGAGATGGTGGAGTGCCTGCGCGGCCTCGGGAAGCCGGTGGAGTACCACCTGATCACCTCCGCGTACGGCCACGACGCTTTCCTGCTGGAACACGAAACCTTTACCCCCCTGGTGCGGGACTTCTTCGCCCGTGTGGAACAAAGTGGGGCTCTGTGACGTTATGACGCTGGCGCTTAATGAATTCGAAAATAAGGGGCTTCTCAGAAGGTTGCGGCATGGGGTTGGCCGGGCCGTTGCCGACTTCGGCCTGATCGAGGAGGGGGACCGTGTCGCCGTGGCGGTGTCGGGGGGGAAGGATTCCTATACCCTGCTGCTGCTGTTGGAGGAGTTGCGGCGGCGCGCGCCCGTTTCATTCGAGATCGTGGCGGTCAACATCGATTCCGGGTACCCCGGTTACCGCACGGACGTCATCGAGCGGTTCCTGCGGGAGAACGGTTTCACCTACCGTATGGTGCCGACCGAGCACTATGCCCTGATTCAGGAGAAGCGTCGGCCCGGCTCATCCTACTGTTCCATCTGCGCACGCTTCAAGCGCGGCGCCCTCTATACGGCAGCCCAGGAGTTGGGGTGCAACAAACTGGCCCTAGGGCACCATCAGGACGATTTTATCGAGACCCTGCTCTTGAACCAGTTCTTTGTCGGTTCGCTCAAGTCCATGGCCGCCTCCATGCTGGCGGACAACGGCGAGACCGTGGTGATCAGGCCGCTGGTGTATCTGCCCGAAGAGGATATCATCCGTTTTTCCCGAGAAGCCGCCTTGCCGGTGGTCTGCTGCTGCTGCCCGGTCTGCGGCACCGCCGACCTGCAACGCAAGCGGATGAAACGGCTTCTGAAAGAGTTGGAAAAGGATATTCCCCATGTCAAGAACAGTCTGTTGAAGGCAATTTCAAACGTACACCCCCGCCACCTTCTTGATCGGCGATTGCAGGTAGCACTCCCCGATCCGTGCACGTCCGCCCCCCCGCTTGGCGGCACGGATGGGCAGCACGGCTGAAACATCCTTCCGCAGGTCAAGCCACGCCACATACCCGCCATACGCTACTACAATCAATCCCAGCAATACCATCGGTTCCATCGTGCACCTCCACATTGTTTTTAGGAAACAATAGCATGGGGGTGTGACAGTAAATGTCGCAAGTTTAGAAAGGGCTGCTTTTCGAGAAAGAGGAGGCAGAACTTGCGGTGGGAGACGGAAAAACGGAGACAGTCCGGTGCTACCAACTGGAGTGTTGCCTGTTTCAGGGTTCGCCGCGTTCGCCCTCTCCGGAGAGCAGAACCATATCCACGCGACGGTTCTTGGCGCGATTTTCAGGTGTGGAGTTATCCGCGACCGGGCGAAATTCTCCGTACCCGGTGGCGGATATCTTTTCGGGCTCCGCGTCGTAGTATTTGAGGAGGTATTTGAGGACATTGGTGGCGCGGGTGGTGGACAGTTCCCAGTTGGACGGGAACTGCGCGGTACTGATGGGGACGTTGTCCGTATGCCCCTCGATCCGCAGAGGGTTGTTATACTGGGTCATGACCTCGGCAATGGTGTTGATAAGCTCATAGGCGCTCTGCTTGATCTGGGCTTGGCCGGAATCGAAAAAGCCTGCCTCCTTGAGGCTGACGATCAGGCCCCGCCGGGTAATGGTGAGGTCGACCTTGTTTTGGGCGCCCTGTTTCACCAGATACGCCTCGATGGAAGATTTGATCTGGCGGAAGTCCTTCTCCTCGGCGCGGGTACGGGCCTGGCCGCTCCGCGACCTTCCGGACGGGGCAACGGACATCTCCGGCTTGATGGTCGGTATGATGCTGATCGGTTTGGACTGGATGACATTGATCTTGGGCGTGGGAGCACCGGCGGTGACCATGCCGAAGGATTGCTGAAGCGACTGCATGACCTCCTCGACCTTTTTCTTGTCGGTCTGGGACATGGCATACAGGGTGACGAATACCGCGAACAGGAGGGTAATGAAGTCGCCATAGGAGACCAACCAGCGTTCGTGGTTTACATGCTTTTCGGGCTCTCGCTTCAGTGCCATGGCGGGTTAGTGGGCGCCTACAAAGGCTTTGAGCTTCTGTTCGATGAAGTGCGGGTTTTCGCCGTTCTGGATGGCGATCAGCCCCTCAAGGATCATGACCCGCCGCAGCACCTCTTCCTTCATGCGGATCTTGAGTTTGGTGCCGATGGGGATGCAGACGATGTTGGCAACCATCAGACCATAGATCGTAGCGACAAAGGCCACGGCGATGCCGGCCCCCAGTTTGGAGGTGTCGGAAAGGTTGCTCATGACGTGGATCAGGCCGAGGACGGCGCCGATGATACCGATGGTCGGTGAGTAGCCGCCGGCCGATTCGAAGAACTCGACACTATGTTTGGTGTGATCTTCGTAGGACATGATGTCGGCTTCCAGGGTTTCCCGCAGCTTTTGCGGGTCAATGCCGTCAACCACCAGCGAAATCCCTTTCTTGATGAAGGGGTCCTTGGCCGACTGGGCCTCCTGCTCCAACGATATGAGGCCGTTGCGCCGCGCCTTGGTGGCATAGTTGATGATGTCCTTGACAACCGCCTCGTGATCGACCTTGGGGGGGAGGAAGGCGTTTTTGACATCCTTGAAGGCCTTGATGATGGCGGGAAGCGGGAAGCTTACGAACGTGGCGCCAAAGGTGCCACCAAGAACGATCAGGGCAGCGGTCGGCTGAATCAGGGCGCTCATGTGCAGCCCTTCCAACGCAGCGCCGCCGAAGACGGCCCCGAATCCCATTAACAAACCTATAAGTGTTGCTATATCCATGTGCTAGAATTCCTGGCTGTGAAATGGAACGCGCTCGTGCTCGTCGCGATTGGCGATGGAACGGTCTCTGTTCAGCGTGGCACTGCTAAAAAGATTTTTTTTCGTCTTATCGAGGTATTTCTTGCCCGCGGGGCCTCCGGCGCGTCGAATGATCCTGGCGCGGAATGCCACGACCTTGGTGATGATGTCGGCAGCGGGTTCCTTGACAATGAAGTGGTGACCGTTGAAGAGTGTTATGACCGTATCGGGTGTCTCCTCGATACTGACGATGTGGTCGGGGTTGACATACATCATCTGCTTGTCCAGACGGGTCAATGGGATCATAATACCACCGGAAATATGAATGTTTGTCTATAAATATCAAAAACAGTGTCAGGTCAAGAAGTTTTTGCCTGAAATTGAAAGCGGCACATTATCGTTCATTACAACAATGCATCGATAGCCGCAAAGTCGATGTAGCGTTCAGAGGTGGAGTTGATCAGTTCGATCTTTTCCAGGTCATCCGGGCCGATCTTCGAGACATGCTCCCTGAGGCGGTAGAAAACCTCCGAAGAGGTCTCCTCGACGCGGATATAGGGGATTTTGCTGTCGTCGAGAATCTGCTGGGTGATGAGCGACATGGGTGCGTGCCCGCTGATGACCAGGCCGGTCAGGCGCTTTTTGAAATCCGGTATATGGTGCAGCGAAGAGGCGGTGACAATCAACTCATCCCTCGAACTGGTTACTATGAGCAGTGTGGAATCCTCAAGATGGTCGATGACCCGCTGCGACGATGCCGCACCCAACTGGATATTATGGCAGATGCGGCTCCTCTCAGCGGGGTTCCCCTTGAGCGGCAGGCCGAGCATTTGGGCCACATGCTGCAAGGTCGGATGGGCCAGGACCGGGCTGTAATCGAAGGCACTCGTCACCAGCAGGTCGCTTCCGCTAAAGGCCTTTTTCAGATAGGCAAGGGAGCGTTCGCGCTTTTCCGGCAGCAGCTTGTTGACCATGATAACGCGAACGTCGGCTTTTTCCCGTTCGTAGAGTGCCAGGTTCAACTCCACGGCGTCTACCACATTGCCGATGCCGCCGTTGGTAACCATGAGCACCGGTGCGCCCGCCATGGTCGCCACCTGGGCATTGTTCGCCCCGACCACCGAGCCGACGCCACCGTGGCCCGCCCCCTCAATGATCAGAAAATCGTATTTCTGCTCAAGCTCGCGAATCGCGCCGGTGATAAGCATGCGGGGCGTTTCAGGGGCAATTTTGCCGTCCAGGAATTTTCTGGTCGAACCGGGTGTGAGGGTCATGGGCGACATGAGGTGCGCGTCCTCGTCCAGTCCGTAAACGCTGGCCACCATGGCCGCATCCATGTCCATGGTCAGGCCGTTGTACTCGATGCACTTGGGGCCGATCGGCTTGATGAAGCCGACCCGCTCATATTTTTTGCGGGCCAGATGCATGAGCGACAGGCTGATGGTGGTTTTGCCGCAATGCTGGCCGGTAGCGGCTATGAATATCTTTTTACACACCATAGAATGCTCTGCCATCCTTCCCAAAGCCATAAAACCGTCGAGAGTCCGACCGGCTGCCGCTAACCGTGGTTATGCCGCTTCAAGAAACCGCAGGAAGTGCTCTTCGCCGGCCTGGAAATGCAAAAAACGCACCCCCATGCCGCTCTTCTTGACCAGGTGGAAGAGGTTTTGCGGCACTTTCTTTGCCCACATAACCCGGGCATCAACCTGAACCAGATGGTCATCGACAGTAAATTCGATCCTGATTCTGCTGTTGGGCGGGCAGATATTGGCGGTTTTGATGAACATACCGGTTGTCGATAGGTCCTCGCTGAATGCTACGCGGTTGGCGCCGTCTATACCGAAACGGATCGTTAAACGCTTTTTGAGCCGCCGTATAATCCTCTTTTCGGTCATTATGGCCTCAAACTAAAGAGCTTATTATGTGACGAAAACGCCAAGACTATATCACAAAATCGCGGATGCGGGAGAAGAATTGAAAAAACGCGGGTTTTAGTTTTTTATTTTCGCTCCTGTGCAGGTATAAATTCAATTGACAGAGCCGCGTCAATACACTAGGTTAATGTAAACGCTGGGGGAGTTTCGACTGAGAGCGGCGGTGCGTCGCGACCCTTAGTACCTGATCCGGGTAATGCCGGCGTAGGGAAGCGCAAACATCCGATGTTCCAAGCCGCTTCCGCGGCTTTTTGCGTTTTAGGAGGTTGTTGAAAAACAGCCATCAGGCCTTCGTCCTCGAACGCCCTTTCGTGCGGCGTAGCGCTGCTACGCCTCCTCTGGGCGTTCTGCGGGGGGCGACGATCTGACTATTTTTGAACAACCTGGGTTTTTCAACAGCCTGTTCGTGACCCGTGCAGTCAGTTCGTACCGGGCGCTGAAGGAGAAAGCATGCACATTACACTGAATGGCGAACAGGCTGACATCGCCGAGGGGAGTACGGTCGCCGGGCTTCTGGAGCATCTGCAACTCCCGCGCGAACGGGTGGCGGTGGAGGTCAACCTGGCTATCGTTCCCAAGGCGGCCTACGACAGCTGTGGGTTGGCGGAGGGGGACAGGATCGAGGTCGTCCACTTCGTGGGCGGAGGATGAAAAACGGGTAGGGGAACGGTGGGGAAAAATCGCGCGTCAGCCCCCTGCGCCTGAAGTCAACACGTTGTTGAACAAGGAGACATTCTGCTATGACAACCCAAAAGGATACATGGACGATCGCCGGCCGTGAGTTTACCTCCCGCCTGATGGTGGGCACCGGCAAGTACGCCAGCTTTCAACAGACTGCCGCGGCCCTGGAGGCCTCGGGGGCCGAGATTATTACCGTGGCGGTGCGGCGGGTCAACCTGGACCGGAGCAAAGAATCGCTCCTTGATTATATCGACCCCAAGAAATACACCCTGCTCCCCAATACCGCCGGCTGCTACACGGCTGACGACGCCGTGCGCACCTGCCGCCTGGCCCGCGAGGCGGGCATGTCGGATTTCGTCAAGCTCGAAGTGCTGGGGGACGAAAAAACCCTTTTCCCGGATAACGAGGAGTTGCTCAAGGCCGCCCGGATCCTGGTCAAGGAGGGCTTCACCGTGCTCCCCTACACCAGCGACGACGTGATCATGTGCCGGAAGCTGGAGGATATCGGCTGCGCTGCGGTCATGCCGCTGGGGGCTCCCATCGGCAGCGGCCTGGGTATCCGCAACCCCTATAATATCAGGATCATCCTGGAGTCGGTCAAAATCCCGGTGATCGTGGACGCCGGGGTCGGCTCGGCCTCCGATGCGGCCGTCGCCATGGAGTTGGGCTGCGCCGGCGTGCTCATGAACACCGCCATTGCCGGGGCCCAGGACCCCATTGCCATGGCCCGCGCCATGAAGTTGGCCGTGGAGGCGGGACGGCTTTCCTACAAGGCCGGCCGGATTCCCCGCAAGCTCTATGCGAACGCATCCAGCCCCCTGGACGGCATGATTGCCTGACAGGTTGTTGAAAAACAGCCATCTCGCCGCCATCCTCGAAAGCCCCTTGTGCGGCGTAGCGTTGCTACGCCTCCGCAGGTCTTTCTGTGGGTGCGACGATCTGCCTATTTTTGAACAACCTGAGTTTTTCAACAACCACCTTCACGGCTTCTCTTACGTTATGTTCACCATGTACCCATGAAACCCATTGATTTCTCTCTCTATCTGATTACCGACCGCGCCCAGACCGCCGGTCGGCAGCTCGTTGACGTGGTGCGCACTGCTCTGACCGGCGGGGTGCGCGCCGTGCAACTGCGGGACAAGGATCTGCCGGACGGCGAATACTTGGAGCTTGCCCGGGCGCTTCGGGTACTGACCCGGGAGTTCGGAGCCCTGCTCTTCATCAACAGCCGGGTCGATGTCGCCCTGGCGGTGGGGGCCGACGGCGTCCATCTGGGGGCGGCCTCCGCGACCGTGGCCGAGGTACGTCAACAATACGGCAAGGGGATGGTGATCGGCTATTCCAGCCACGGCTTGGCTGAGGCGCGCCAAGCGGTGCATGACGGGGCGGATTTCATCACCTTCGGCCCGGTCTTTGCGACCCCCTCCAAGGCGGCCTATGGGGAACCGCTGGGGTGCGCAGCCCTGCAGCGGGCGGTGGAGGCGTTGCCGGTCCCGGTGTTTGCCCTGGGCGGCGTGAAGTCGGAGAACCTGCCCGCAGTTCGGGAAGCCGGCTGTAGCCATGTCGCCTTGATCTCGGCCGTCAGCGCCGCCCCCGATCCGTGCCGCGCAACGCAGGAACTCCTGGCAAACCTGGGAAACCCGCTGTCCACCGCCGTCCATCACGAACTGCGCATCAACTCCTACGGCCATTACCTGCGCCGGCGCTTCGGCTGCCGGATCAGCAAGGTCAACGTGGATGCCGGCTTCACCTGTCCCAACCGGGACGGCAGCAAGGGGACCGGCGGTTGCATCTACTGCAACAACGTCTCCTTCTCCCCCAAGGACACCCAGCCGGTCATCCCGCTGGAAGAACAACTCTCGGCGGGCATGGCCTACCATCGGCACCGTCTCGGTTCCGAAAAGTTCATCGTCTATTTCCAAAAATACACCAACACCTACGCCTCCGCGGATGTGCTGGCCGACCTCTACCGCCGCGCTCTGGCCCATCCCGATGTGCTCGGGATCTCGGTCGGCACCCGGCCCGACTCCCTGACCGATGGGGCGCTGGAACTGCTGACGGAGATCGCCCGCGATCATTACGTCTGCCTGGAGTTGGGGCTGCAGTCCCGGGACGACGCCATCTTGGCGCGGATCAATCGCGGCCATACCGTGGACGATTTCGTTGCGGCTGTGAAACGGGCGGCGGGGCGGAGTTTCGATATCTGCGCCCACCTGATCCACGGCTTTCCCGGGGAACGGCGGGAGGAATTCCTCAAAAGCGCCGACCTGATCGCCTCCCTGCCGATCAACTCGGTCAAGCTCCATCAGCTCCATGCCGTCGAAGGGACCGAATTGGCCGCCATGTACCGCCGGGGCGAATTCGTACCGCTCACCCTGGAGAAATACGTGGCCGCGGCCGCCGATTTTCTGGAACGGCTGCCGGCCCATGTCACGATACAGCGCCTGTACGGTTCGGCACCGCTGGCGATCTGTGTTGCTCCCCGATGGGGGCTGAAGAACAACCAGATGTGGTTCGCGGTGATCAACGAACTGCGGCGGCGCGGCACGTGGCAGGGGTATCGGGCCGGCTAGCGGGGATGTATTCGTTTTCCGCCGGGAAAGTGCTTTTTTCGACCGCCCGGCGGTGCTATAGTAACCGTCCGCAAAGATGCCACGCCTCTGCCGCACTTAAAATAGTCAAGGAGATTCACTATGTCCGACCTGCGCGTCCGTTTCGCACCCAGCCCCACCGGCTACCTCCATGTGGGGGGAGCCCGTACCGCCCTGTTCAATTGGCTGCTGGCCAGAAAACAGGGGGGCACCTTCATCCTGCGCATAGAGGACACGGATGTGGAACGTTCCACCCAGGCCTCCATCGACGCCATCCTGCAGGCCATGGAATGGCTCGGGCTGGACTGGGACGAGGGCCCCTTCTACCAGACCGACAACTTCGACCTCTATCGGGAGTATGTCCAGAAGCTGCTGGAGGCGGGCAAGGCCTACAAGTGCTACTGTACGGCCGAAGAGCTGACGGCCAAGCGCGAACAGGCCATGAAGGAAGGGCGCAAGCCCAAGTATGACGGCACCTGCCGCGAACTGGGCGAGCAGCCGGCCGACAAGCCGTTCGTGGTCCGCTTCCGCGCCCCCCAGGAGGGGGAGGTGGCCTTCGACGACCTGATCAAGGGGCGCATCGCCTTCCCGGCCGAGGAACTTGACGACCTGATCATCCAGCGCAGCGACGGTACGCCGACCTATAACTTCTGCGTCGTGATCGACGACGCCATCATGAAGGTCACCACCGTGATCCGCGGCGACGATCATGTCAACAACACCCCGCGCCAGATTCAGCTCTACGAGGCACTGGGCTTTCCGGTGCCCAAATTCGCCCACGTTCCCATGATCCTGGGGAGCGACAAGGCGCGTCTCTCCAAGCGCCACGGCGCCACCAGCGTGATGGCCTACCGCGACATGGGTTTTCTTCCCGAGGCGCTGGTGAACTATCTGGTACGTCTGGGGTGGAGCCACGGCGACGACGAGATCTTCACCCGCGAGGAGATGATCCAGAAGTTCGACATCACCAACATCGGCCGCTCCGCCAGCGTCTTCAACACGGAGAAGTTGCTGTGGCTGAATGCCCATTACATCAAGACCGGCGATCCGGCACGTCTGGCCGGGCTGCTCCTGCCCCACCTGGAATCACGCGGCATCGACCCCCAGGGCGGGCCCGAGGTGGCCGCGGTGGTAAAGACGCTTCAGGAACGGGCCCAGACCCTGGAAGAGATGGCCGACCGGGCCGCCTTCTATTTCAAGGCCCCCGACGCCTACGACGAGGCCGCCCTGGCCAAGTTCGACAAGGAACACCTGCGGGCGGTCTACGACGCGGTGGCCCAAAGGCTGGCAACCGTCGCCACCGCCACGGCCGAGGATATCGACGCCCTGTTCAAGGAGATTTGCGCCGACAAGGGGTGGAAGATGGGCCAGGTTGGACAGCCGGTACGCGTCGCCCTCTCGGGCGGCAGCCAAGCCCCCGGTATCGGCGATATCATCGTCACCCTGGGGATCGGGGAGGCCGTCAAGCGGATTGCCAGGGCTAGGGAAACCGTGGCTGCGTAGCGAAGAAAACAGCGCGTGACCGCAGATTCGGGATGCCACTGCTTCGGTGGTTACCTGTCTGAATCGTTAGGGGCGCATGCAATGCGCCCCTACTGTTTATAGCTCTCTTCCCCCTCTTCCTGACATCCTTCTGAAGTGTGGTACACTCTTCACCATGGGCACGACCATCACCATATCCCCGGTGAGCCGCATCGAGGGGCACGCCGCCATCACCATCCAATTGGACGCGGCCGGACAGGTGGCGGAGGCCCGACTGCACGTCCGGGAATTCCGCGGTTTCGAATCCTTTTGCCTGGGGCGTCCCTTTTGGGAGATGCCGACCATCACCGCCCGGATTTGCGGCATCTGCCCGGTCAGCCACGCCCTGGCCGCGGCCATGGCCGGGGAACACATCATGGGGGTAGCCATCCCCCCGGCAGCGCAGCACCTCCGCCGGATTCTCTCCCTGGCCCAACTGATCCTCAGCCATTCCCTCAGCTTTTTTCACCTCTCCGCCCCGGACATCGTCCTCGGCCTTGACAGCGACCCCACGGAACGGAATATCGTCGGCGTGGCGCGCCACCGCCCCGAGGTCATCCGCAAGGGGGTCCGCCTGCGCCAGATCGGCCAGGAGATCGTCAACCTGATCGCCGGCCGCCGCCTGCACCCGGAACATATCGTGGCAGGGGGCATGGGTGAGCCGTTGGGCGAGGAGGGGCGCGCCGCCATCGTCGCCCTACTCCCCGAGGCGCGGGAGTTGACGCGCTTTGCCCTAGATCTGTTGCGGGAGCGGAGCGAGGGCTTTCGGTCCGAGATGGGCAACTGCGGCGATTTTCCCAGTCTCTTCCTGGGGTTGGTGGGCGTGGACGGGTGCCTCGACCATTACAGCGGCCGGCTGCGGTTCATGGATGCGGCCGGCGGGACGGTCGGCGACCTGGTGCCGGAGGAGTACGCCGCCGCCATCCGTGAGACCGTGGCCACCGACAGCTACCTGAAGCCCACGGAATGTATTTTTGGCGAGGATCGTCTCTACCGTGTCGGCCCCCTGGCCCGCCTCTCCGTGGCCCCGTTCGCGGCTGCGCCCCAGGCGGAGCAGGCCCGCAAGGAACTTCTGGGGGGGCGGCGGACCTCCACCGCCAGCCTCGATTACCACCAGGCCCGGTTGATCGAGATGCTCTACGCCGTGGAGCGGATCGCGGGCTTGCTGGACGACCCGCTGTGCGTCGATCGTCAGTTCCTGGCCCGAGCCGGAGTCAACGCCTCCGAGGGAGTCGGCGTCACCGAGGCCCCCCGCGGCACCCTGATCCACCATTACCATGTGGACCGTGACGGCCTGTTGACCGGGGTCAACCTGATCGTGGCAACGGCCCATAACAGCCGCGCCATGGACCGGACCATCACCGACATCGCCCGACAGCATCTCCAGGGGGGGGCGCTCGGCGAGGGGCTCCTTAACCGGGTCGAACACGGCATCCGCCTCTACGACCCCTGCCTTTCCTGCGCTACCCATGCGGTCGGCAGAATGGGCATGACCGTCACGCTGAGATCGGCCGACGGGAAGGTGCTGGACAGGGCTGTCCGGTAAGGCTAGAATAACCCCATGAGTTCGAGTGCATCCCTCTTCAACCTGACCACATCCTATACCCCCCGCGGCGACCAGCCCCAGGCCATTGCCGAACTGGTGGAAGGGATCGAGCGCGGCGACCAACATCAGGTATTGCTGGGGGTGACCGGTTCGGGCAAGACCTTCACCGTGGCCAACGTCATCGCCCAGACCGGCCGGCCGGCTCTGGTGCTGGCCCCCAACAAGACCCTGGCGGCCCAGCTCTACGGCGAGTTCAAGGAACTCTTCCCGGACAACGCCGTGGAATACTTCGTCTCCTACTACGACTATTACCAGCCGGAAGCCTATCTCCCCACCACCGATACCTTCATCGAGAAGGATTCATCGATCAACGACGAGATCGACAAGATGCGCCACTCGGCTACCCGCAGCCTCCTGACCCGGCGCGACGTGATCATCGTGGCCTCGGTCTCCTGCATCTATGGCATCGGCTCGCCCGAGGCCTATGCCAGCCTGCACATCTTCTTCCACCAGGGGGAGGATTTCGGCCGCGACGCCCTGCTAAAAAAGTTGGTGGAGATCCAGTACGAACGCAACGATATGGACTTCCACCGCGGCACCTTCCGGGTGCGGGGCGACGTGGTGGAGGTCTTTCCCGCCTACGACAGCGACAAGGCGCTGCGCATCGAGTTCTTCGGCGACGAGGTTGAGGCCATCAGCGAGATCGACCCGTTACGAGGGGTGGTGCTCCAGAAATTGGCCAAATGCGCCATCTATCCGGCATCCCATTACGTCTCCACCCGCGAGACCCTGGAAAAAGCGGTGGAGCAGATTCGCGTGGACCTGGGGGAGCGCCTCCGCTATTTCGGGGAGCGGAACATGCTGCTGGAGGCCCAGCGCATCGAGCAGCGCACCTTTTTTGACATCGAGATGATGGAGGAGATGGGGTTCTGCCAGGGGATCGAGAACTATTCCCGCTATTTCGACGGGCGCACGGAGGGGGAGCCCCCCTACACCCTGATCGACTATTTCCCCGAGGATTTCGTGCTCTTCGTGGACGAGTCCCATATCACCATCCCCCAGGTGGGGGGCATGTACCGGGGAGACCGCAGCCGCAAGGAAACCCTGGTGCAGTATGGCTTCCGTCTGCCGGCGGCCCTGGACAACCGGCCGCTCAATTTTCAGGAGTTCGAACGGCGCATCCGCCAGGCGGTATACGTCTCGGCCACGCCGGCGGATTTCGAGATGGAGCGGAGCGGTGGCGTCTTCGTGGAACAGGTCATCCGCCCCACCGGGCTGGTGGACCCGAAGATCGAGATCCGGCCGGCGACGGCTACCCCCCCTCAATCCCCCCCTAAACTAGGGGGGGAGGCTGCACTCGGCCAGGTGGACGATCTCCTCCACGAGGTCCGGGCAACCGTGGCCAAGGGTGAACGTGTACTGGTGACTACCCTGACCAAGCGCATGGCCGAGGAGTTGACCAACTATTATCGGGAGTTGGGGGTCAAGGTGCGCTACCTGCACTCGGACATCGTCACCATCGAGCGTATGCAGATCCTGCGTGATCTCAGGATGGGGGAGTTCGACGTACTGGTGGGCATCAACCTGCTGCGGGAGGGGCTGGACCTGCCGGAGGTTTCCCTGGTGGCCATCCTGGACGCCGACAAGGAGGGGTTCCTCCGTTCCGCCCGCTCCCTGATCCAGACCTGCGGCCGGGCCGCCCGCAATGTGGACGGCCGGGTGCTGATGTACGCCGATGTGGTGACCCGCTCCATGCAGGCCTGCCTCGACGAGACCGAGCGCCGTCGCGTCAAGCAGTTGGCCTATAACCAGGAGTTCGGCATCACCCCCGAGACGGTCAAAAAGGCGATGGGCACGATCCTGGGGTCCATCGAGGAGAAGGATTACTACACCCCGGCGAGTGGCGTGGCCGAGACGACCGAGGAGTACTTAGCGCCCAAGGAGATCCCCAAGCTGGTCAAGAAGCTGCGCAAGGAGATGCTGGCGGCGGCCAAGGCGCTGGATTTCGAAACCGCCGCCGGATTGCGGGACCGGATCAAGCGGCTGGAGGAGATGGAGTTGGCGCTGCGGTGAACCCGGCGAATCTTTTAAAAACAAATCCGCCACAGAGACACGGAGACACAGAGGTACACAGAGAAAGGCAAAAGGTTTTTTGAGGTAAAACAATTATCTGGAATCGTTGTTTTTTGTTTGTCTTGCGCCTGATTTTCTCTGTGTCTCTGTGGCAGAATTGCCGTTTTAGATCATAGGATCGAAGCTTGACATTGAACCCTGAACACCTCACCAACCGCTACCACGAAACCGGCGCCCTCGACCTTGCAACGGTCAAGGCCTTCCAGAAATGTATCCTGGCCCACCACCACGCCAATCCTCGCCCCATGCCGTGGCGCGAGACCCGCAACCCCTATTGCATCCTGATCTCCGAGATCATGCTCCAGCAGACCCAGGTGGAACGGGTCAAGGCCAAGTATGCCGAATTCCTGGCGGCCTTTCCAGCACTTGCCGACCTTGCCGCCGCTCCCTTGCCCCAGGTATTGCAGGTGTGGCAGGGGCTGGGCTACAACCGCCGCGCCCTGGCCCTTAAACGGTGCGCCGAGGAGATCGTGGAGCGCTTTGCCGGCCAATTCCCCACGACAATCGTGGAGTTGGAGTCCTTGCCCGGTATCGGCCCGTACACGGCCCGGGCCGTGGCGACCTTCGCCTTCGGGGTAACGGAGCCCTTTATCGAGACCAACATCCGCACGGTCTTCATCCATTTCTTTTTCCACAGCCGGGACCAGGTGGGGGACCGGGAGATCATGCCCCTGGTGGGGGCGACCTTGGACCGAGACGATCCCCGCACGTGGTTCTATGGGTTGATGGATTACGGCGTGATGCTCAAGCAGAGCCATCCCAATCCTGGCCGCCGTAGCGCCCACCACACCCGGCAGTCGCGATTCGAGGGGTCGAACCGCCAGTTGCGCAGCCGCATGTTGCGGGCCGTCATGGAGAATCCGGGGATAACGGCCAAGGCATTGGCCGAACTGCTCGGCGCCGAGTTGGAGGCGGTGCAGAGCAATCTTGAGGCCATGCAGCGCGAGGGGTTTCTCTGCAAACAGGGGGAGGGCGTGGGGATCAAGGGATAGCAGGCTGTTGAAAAACCCAGGTTGTTCAAAAATAGCCAGATCGTCGCATCCGCAGAAAGCCATGAGGAGGCGTAGCAGCGCTACGCCGCACGAAAGGGCTTTCGAGGACGGCGGCGAGATGGCTGTTTTTCAACAACCTCTTAGAACGAGAAGAGGGCAGCGTCGTTGCTGCCCTCTCGTGAAACGTCGTCAACCGTTCAAACGGTTACTGTTTGTGGCACTCTTTGCAGGAGGTCGGCCCTTTGGCCATGGTGCTGTGGCAACCTTTGCAGGTCTTGTGAGCCCAGTCCTTGCCGAAGCCTTCGATCTTGCCGCCTGCTGCGGAGGCGTGGCATTTCGTACAGTCCTTCAGCATTTCCTGGTGGGCCTTGTGATTGAACGTGACGCCTCTCTTCAGGGTGATCACGTCGGCGGCAAAAGCGGTCCCGGCAAAGGCTGCGATGGCGAGGATGGCGATTACGGTCTTTTTCATGGTTTCTCTCTCCTTGATGGTGGTGTGCTGCAAAAGTTTGTATACGCGATAATGCATTGTAAGGCCGAGGTCCGTCAATCTATTTTTTATCCGCGCTTTTGTCGGCTGCGCGCCGTGCTTTCTCTGCGGCTTCCGGCTGGCGATTCGTCCGGGGCACGGGCGTTTGCGTCAGCGGGACGTCGGTATTTTCTCATGCTCCGCAGTTTGTTACACTGGTTGTATACATATCATGTGCCAAAAGATGATGATGTCATAATATGGTGAAATCATTTTGGTTGGTTGAACTGGCGCCGGAGGGATGTGCCCGTTCTCTACCGCAATTGAGGTGGTGGCTTGTTCTTTTGGGATAGATGGTGGCGGCCTGAAAAAGCCTTGCCATGCGCCCCTGTTCATGTAAAATCCCTAGAAGCAGGGAATCACACTGATGGAGGATACGGAGATATGAAACAACTCAACAACAAGCGCGGCTTCACCCTCATCGAGATCATGGTGGTGATCGTCATCCTGGCGCTTTTGGCCGCTCTGGTCGGCCCCAAGATCATGGGCCGCACCGATGACGCCAAGATCCAGACCACCAAGACCCAGATCAGAAACCTGGAGTCGGCCCTTAAACTCTATAAGCTCGACAACGGCGCTTATCCCTCTACGGAACAGGGGTTGAACTCCCTGGTGACAAAACCGACCGTGGGGGTTATCCCCAAGAACTTTAAGGAGGGGGGCTATCTGGAGAGCAAAAACGTGCCCAAGGATGGCTGGGGCAACGACTTCCTCTATGTGTCGCCGGGCGAACATGGGGATTACGACCTCTACTCCTACGGTGCCGACGGCGCCAAAGGGGGCGACGGGAAGAATGCCGATATCAGCAGTTGGGATCTGAAGTAGCCCTTTTTCGCTTTTAAGGTTGAAATTTTGTTTTTCTGCGTTATAGTTGACCGCCTAACCTATTATTTTAATTATGAATAAAAGTTTTTAGCCGGTCTAAAGCACGATTCTCTATCATCCTTGAGGAGGCAGCACTATGACGCAGAAGTATGTGTATTTCTTTGGCAACGGCCAGGCCGAGGGCCGGGCAGAGATGAAAAATCTGTTGGGGGGCAAGGGGGCCAATCTGGCGGAAATGACCAGTATCGGCCTTCCGGTCCCCCCCGGCTTTACCATCACCACCGAGGTCTGCACCGAATTTTATAAGAACAACCAGGCATATCCCGAATCCCTGACTGCGACCGTAGCCGAAAACCTCAAAAGGGTCGAGGCGCTGATGGGGAGAAAATTCGGCGACCCCAAGAACCCCCTGCTCGTCTCCGTCCGTTCCGGCGCCCGCGCCTCCATGCCGGGCATGATGGACACCATCCTCAATCTCGGCCTCAACGATACCACGGTTCAGGGCATCATCGCCCAGAGCGGGGACGAACGGTTCGCCTATGACGCCTACCGCCGTTTCGTGCAGATGTATTCCGACGTGGTCATGGGCATGGAGAAGGATATCCTCGAACACCTGCTGGAACAGAAGAAGGAGCAGCGGGGCGTCCACCAGGATACGGAGCTTTTGGCCGCCGATTGGCGAGAGCTGGTCGGGGCCTTCAAGCTCAAGATCAAGGATGAGTTGGGGAAGGAATTTCCCGAAGATCCCCATGAACAGTTGTGGGGGGCCATCGGCGCCGTTTTCGGCTCGTGGATGAACCCGCGCGCCATTACCTACCGCAAGCTCAACAACATCCCCGCCGAGTGGGGTACCGCCGTGAACGTCCAGTCCATGGTGTTCGGCAATATGGGCGACGATTGCGCCACCGGCGTGGCGTTCACCCGCGACCCCTCCACCGGCGAAAACTACTTCTTCGGCGAATTCCTGGTCAACGCCCAGGGAGAGGACGTGGTGGCGGGCATCCGCACCCCCCAGCCGATCAACCGCGTCAAGGACAAGGACGGCAAGCTACCCTCCATGGAGGAGGTCCTGCCCGAATGCTACCGGCAGTTGGCGGATATCCGCGACACCCTGGAAAAGCATTACAAGGACATGCAGGACATTGAATTCACCATCGAGAAGGGCAAGCTCTTCATGCTGCAGACCCGCAACGGCAAGCGCACCGCGCCGGCAGCCATAAAGATCGCCGTGGATATGGTGAAGGAAGGGCTGATCGACGAGAAGGAGGCGGTCCTGCGGGTCCAGCCCTCCCAGCTCGATCAGCTCCTGCACCCTTCCCTCGATCCCGCCGCCGCCAAGCAGATCATCGCCAAGGGGCTGCCGGCCTCGCCGGGCGCCGTTTCCGGCCAGGTGGTCTTCAGCGCCGATGAGGCCGAAGCCGAAGCCAAGCTAGGCAAGAAGGTGATCCTGGTGCGCATCGAGACCAGCCCCGAGGATATTCACGGCATGCACGCCGCCCAAGGCATCCTCACCGCCCGGGGCGGTATGACCTCCCACGCGGCGGTCGTGGCCCGGGGCATGGGGAAATGCTGCGTGGCCGGCTGTGGCGATATCAAGGTGGACTACGCCGGCGAAACCTTTACGGCCCGGGGCGGCGTGGTGGTAAAGAAGGGGGACACGATCACCCTGGATGGGTCCCGCGGCGAAGTGATGCTGGGCGCCGTGCCGACGGTCGCCCCGGCCATGACCGGCGACTTCGCCCAATTGATGGCATGGGTCGATACTTACCGCAAGCTCAGGGTCCGTGCCAATGCCGATACCCCCCACGATGCCAAGGTCGCCCGCCAGTTCGGCGCCGAGGGAATCGGCCTGTGCCGCACCGAACATATGTTCTTTGACGCCGAGCGTATCGCGGCCGTCCGGGAGATGATCCTCTCCGAGGAGGTGGAAGGTCGCGAAAAGGCTCTGGCCAAGATTCTGCCCATGCAGAAGGGGGATTTCATCGGCCTCTTCCGCGAGATGAAGGGACTGCCGGTAACGATCCGTCTGCTGGACCCGCCGCTGCACGAGTTCCTGCCCCAGGAAGAAAAGGACCTGGAGGAGCTTTCCAAAACCATGAAGGTGCCGGTAAGCGCCCTCAGGCACAAGGTGGAGTTCCTCCACGAATTCAACCCGATGCTCGGTCATCGCGGCTGCCGCCTGGGCATCACCTTTCCCGAGATCTACGACATGCAGGTGCGGGCCATCATGGAGGCGGCCTGCGAACTGGTCAAAAATGAGGGGTTCTCCATCGTCCCGGAGATCATGATCCCCCTGATCGCCACGGTCAAGGAGCTTCAGGTGCTCAAGCAGAACGCCGTGGCCATCTGTGACGAGGTCATCGCCCAGTACGGCGTCACGCTGGAGTACCTGATCGGCACCATGATCGAGTTGCCCCGCGCGGCGCTGACCGCCGACGAGATCGCCGGCGAGGCCGAATTCTTCTCCTTCGGCACCAACGACCTGACCCAGACCACCTTTGGTCTTTCCCGGGACGATGCCGGTAAATTCCTGCCGTTCTACGTGGACCACGGTATCCTGGCGGAGGATCCTTTTGTGTCGCTGGACCAGAACGGCGTCGGCCAACTGGTCAAAATTGCGGTGGAGAAGGGGCGCGCCACCCGCCCGAAGATCAAGCTGGGCATTTGCGGCGAGCATGGCGGCGACCCGTCATCGGTCATCTTCTGCCACAAGGCCGGGCTGGACTACGTCTCCTGCTCCCCCTTCCGGGTACCCATCGCCCGGCTGGCAGCGGCCCACGCGGCCCTGGCCCCCTGATCCCGCTTCCCCGCAACAGAGCCTGATTACGAAGGCCCCCCGGAATAGTTCTTTCCGGGGGGCCTTCGTAATTCCTTACCAGCGTTGTTGGGACTCAACGTTTTAACGCACCGAATATGCGGGTAATTATTTTAAATTACTCCTCTTTTAGATATCGGCTCCGTTTCCATTCCTGGCTCGTGGCAGAACTGCTCGAAAAGTGGTTGCCACAGGTATAAACGTGGCTAGGAAAGTTTAAAACGGTTCACCATCTGCTGGAGCTCCGCGGCCGACGTGGCCAGGCCGGAGGCGGCCGACTCCGTCTGCTCCGCCCCGGAGGCGGCCTCGCTGATGACGCGGGTAATGAGATGCATGTTCTCGGTTATGGCCGAGGTGGTTGTGGACTGGCCGGTGGCGGCGGTCGACACCTGGGACACCTGGCCGTGGAGGACGCCGATCTGACGGAGGATTGCGCCAATGGCCTCGCACGAGTGGCGTACCCCTTCGCCACCTTCGCGTACGCTGCCTGAGCTCTGCTCCATGGAAGAGACCACGTTTCCGACATCCTTCTGAAGAGCGTCAATAATGGTCTGGATCTCGCGGGTCGCCGACGTGGTCCGCTCGGCGAGGCTGCGCACCTCGTCGGCGACCACCGCGAATCCGCGTCCCTGCTCGCCTGCCCGCGCCGCTTCAATGGCTGCGTTCAGGGCCAGCAGGTTGGTCTGGTCGGCGATGTCACCGATGGTGGCCAGGATGTCGCCGATGCGCGTTGAATTGTCCCCCAGGGATTTTACCGCCTCGGTGGTCTCGGTGATTACCCCCTCGATGGCCCCCATGGTTCCGGACATGCCGGAAATGATCTGTTCCCCCTCTCGTGACACCTGCTCCGCCTCCCTGGCCATGTCGGACATTTCGAGGCATCTGGTGGATATGTCCGTGCTCGCGGTCGCCAGGTTATCGACCGCGGCGCTGACCGAGGCAGCCTGGGTGGCGGCGCTTTCGGTGCCGTCGGCGATGGTTGCGGAGGTCTGCCGCAACTGCTCCGAGGAAGCGGCGATCTGGCCCGACGTCGTCTGGATCCCCATGACGATTCCCCGCATTGAGTGCTGAAGTTCCCGAAGGGAACGCAGTATGGCGCTCACCTCATTGTTGCGTTTGATCTGGATATCCCGCTGCAGGTCGCCGGTGGCCATTTCCTTGAGATAGCCAATGGTCCTGTTGATGGGCGAGGTGATGGACCAGATGTTGATCCCACTGAACAGGGTGCCGAGAATGGTGAAGAGTATGACGGCCAGGGATGTGGCCGAGAGGGATTGGGTCTGGCCGACCGCTCCGGCTGCGATGATGCAGAAACTGTAGCATATGCAGAGGATGATGATGCGGACGCGGATGGTCAGGTTAAGATACATGTTCCAGAGAGTTTTCATTGAACTTCCCCATTCTGTGCAATGTTTGGACCGCGAGCCGGCAAACCATCGGCTCAGAGACGACAAGCCACAGGTCCGGATGATGCGATATCAGCCCCTGTTGGAGAAATCGCTTCGCGATTACTCCTCGCCGAACACCAGGGCGCTAAAGATGTAGATGTCGCACTCCTTCTGCCAGGCGTTCTCGGGCAGACCGGCTTTGATGCAGGTATGTTTCAGGAAGGTGTCACGATCCCAGCCGTATTCGGTGGCCACCTGGGGGAGCAAAACACCCCGGTAGCTGTCCTTGACGATATAGATGCCGTGCTTTCCCACCTGAATCTGATCAACCGATGTGATCTTCTCCAGGGGGGAGAGCACCGATATCTCAAGGTTAAAATCGTCCAGGTCCTGGGACTTCATGGGGTAGAAACGCGGATCGCGGGTTGCGGCCGACACGGCCATCTCCTGTACCAGGCTGTAGAGCGGCTTGTCCGAGACAAAGTTGCCGATGCAGCCTCGCAGGCGCTCGTGCTGTTTGATGGTCACGAAACAGCCGTTTTCGCAGGCGAGTCCTTTCGAGGTGGTCCCGACAGGGGGGATCTGCCCGGTGGCGACATAGGCAACGATGGTGTTGCGGGCAATCTTCAGCAGTTCCTTCTGTTCCTTTTTGGTCAAGAGTTCCGCCATAACGCCTCCTACCTGTAGTTCTTGCGTCGGAACAGCCCGGTCTTCAGGCTGACGATCCGGTCCAGAAATAGGATGCCGTCCAGGTGGTCCATTTCGTGCTGGATGGCCACCGCCTCGAATCCGGTTGCGGTGAAAATCCGTTCCGTTCCGTCCGGTTCGTCGTACCTGACCGTGATCTCGGTGGCCCGTTCCACATCCCCGGTATAGTCCGGCACGCTCATGCATCCCTCGCGCATGACGGCCGTTCCGCTCCGGGCCGTAATCTCCGGGTTGATCATGCACAGTTGGCCGTGGTTGTTGTCCTTGCCGTGCCGGCTGGCCGACACGTCCACCACGCAGACCCGTAGGGTGACGCCGATCTGGGGCGCTGCCACTCCCACCGATCCCGGTCCCTCGCGCATGGTGTCGAGCAGATCCCGGATCAGGTCATGTATCGCGTTGTCAATGGTTGTAACCCGGTGGCAGAGCTTCTTAAGCACCGGGTGAGGATAGCGCAGAATAGGTTGAGTTGCCATATGTCAGAAGGCCACCGGCGTAACCACCCGCACGCCGATTTCCACGTTCAGCTCCTTTTTCAGATCTCCCAGCAGCGCTTCAAGCTCTTCCGGGGTTTGCCCGTCCGGCAGGGCCGCTTCCAGCATCATCACGTAGACCGGCTCGTCGTCCGTGCCGATCAGTTTGGTATTCAGGTCCGTGATATTGACGCCCCGCTCCGCCAGCTCCTGGGTCACCCGGTAGACGATGCCCGGCTGGTCGGCTCCGTAGACCGAGATCAGGCAAATCTCCCCCGGGGGTTCCAGACGGGCGATCTCGTCGGCCTGGAGGGTGCGTACGGCCAGGGACATGCCGAGCCCGTCGCAGACCGGCTTCAGTTCGTCGTAGAGGCGGCTCTTGCTGAACGGCTTTACATGGGATACGATCAGGATCACGGCAAACTCGCCGGCCAGCATGGTGCAACTGGAGTCGGCGAGGTTGCACCCCAGGCGGAAGAGCGCTGCGGCAATGCCGGAAACGATGCCGGTGCGGTCCTTGCCGACAACGGATACGGCATAATGCAGGATGTCAGGCTGCGGTGTCATATAACCCCCACGGGATTCGGTCATGGTCTTCGTGACGGAATCGGATTTGGTCTGCACAAGAAAGAAAATCCAAGTATAATATTTTATCCCTCATATCAGGAAGGAAAATCTCCATGAACCCCAACATTGTTCGTTCCGTCTGTCCCTACGACTGCCCCGACGCCTGCGGTTTGCTGGTGGAGGTGGAGGATGGCCGTGCCGTGCGTGTTGCCGGCGACCCCGACCACCCCATGACCCGCGGCCTGCTCTGCCCCAAGATGCATCACTACGAGCGTACGGTCCACTCGCCGCGTCGTCTGACAACCCCGCTGATGCGCACCGGTCCCAAGGGGGAGGGACGCTTCGAACCTGTTTCGTGGCCGGAGGCGATCGAGCGCATCTGCTCCTGCTGGAAGGGGCTGATCGCCAGCTACGGGGGAGAATGCGTCCTCCCCTATTCCTATGCCGGCACCATGGGACTGGTGCAGAGGAACAGCGGGCACCCCTTCTTCCACAAACTGGGGGCCTCGCGTCTGGAACGGACCATCTGCTCGCCGGCCAAGGATGCGGGGTGGAAGGCGATCATGGGGGATACCCCGGCCATGGAGCCGGGGGAGATGGAACAGAGCGACCTGGTGATCCTGTGGGGAATCAACGCCAGCGCCACCAGCATCCACGCCATGCGGGACGTCCAGGCGGCGCGGCGGCGCGGCGCCCGGGTGTGGGCCATCGACACCTACCGCACCCCGACCTGCGAGGCTGTGGACGAGGCCTTTATCGTGCGTCCCGGCGGCGACGGCGCCCTGGCCCTGGGGATGATGCACGTCATGGTCCGTGAAGGCCTGGCGGACCATGACTTTATCCGGGATAACGTGCTCGGCTTCGAGGAGTTCGCCGAAAAGGTGCTCCCCGAGTGCGCCCCGGAGCGGATGTCCGAGGCCTGCGGCCTTCCCGCCGGTGTCATCGAACGGCTGGCGCGGGAATTTGCAACGGCAAAGGCCCCCTTTGTCCGCCTGGGGAGCGGCCTCTCCCGCTACGGCAACGGCGCCATGACCGTCCGCACCATCGCCTGCCTCCCCGCCGTCAGTGGGGCATGGCAGCGCCCCGGAGGCGGCGTGTTCCCCGGTACCTCCACCGGGGGCGCCTTTCCTCTGCACCGGATCACGCGGGAGGAGTTCATGGAACGGCCGACCCGCCTGGTGAGCATGAATCAACTGGGGCATGCGCTGACCGAACTGGACGACCCGCCCGTCATGTCCCTCTACGTCTATCACTCCAATCCGGCCGCCGTGACCCCCGACCAGAACGCCGTCATCAGGGGGCTGGAGCGCAACGACCTGTTTACGGTAGTGCACGAGCGCTTCCTGACCGATACGGCCCGCTATGCCGACATCGTCCTGCCGGCCACCTCATCCCTGGAGCAGCCGGACCTGTACCGCTGTTACGGCGGCTACCACAGCCAGCGTTGCAGCGCAGCCATCCCTCCGGTGGGGGAGGCCAAATCCAACTGGGAGGTGTTTTCGCTCCTGGCTGCGGGCATGGGATGGGACGAGCCCTTTTTCCGGCAGTCTGCCGACGATCTGGTGGAGCAGTTGCTGGATTTCGACACCTCCTGGCGGGATCGGGAGACGACCCAACGCCTGCGCCAGGGGGAGACGGTGCCGCTGACGCCCCCCTCAAACTCCAAAGGGGACTGGAAGACCCCCTCCGGCAAGATCGAGATCTTGAACATCCGGGAGCCGGAGCCCCTGCCGTGCCTGCTCCCCACCCATGCCGCAGGGGACGGCTTTCCCCTGCGCCTGCAGCCGGCAACCACCCCCTATGCCCTCAATTCCAGCTTTTACGAGCAGGACGACCTGCGGGAGAGACAGGTGCCCATGGCCCTGAGGATGCACCCGCTGGATGCGGCTGAGCGGGGGCTGGCGGACGGCCAGCGGGTGATCGCCTACAACTCCCTCGGAGAGGTGCTGTTTGTCCTGGGGGTCACGGAATGGGTCCCGGCGGGGACCGTGGTCACGGAAGGGGTCTGGTGGCGGGAATTCCGCCCCGGCGAACGGGGGGTAAACGCCCTGACGTCGCAACGTCTGACCGACGGCGGAAGGGGGAGCACGTTGTACGATGTGGCGGTGGAGGTGCGGGGGGCGTAACCCCCCTCATCCGCCCCTCCGGGGCACCTTCTCCCTCAGGGAGAAGGGTGTGAATGTTTCCCTCGCCCACCGGGAGAGGTTTAGCTATATCTGTCTCAACTTCAGCGTTCGATCAAGCCAAGCTGTCTGAACATGGCCATACATTCCCAGATATGCAAGTCCGTACAAGTCAACCCATGAACTTGGGTCATCATGTGGCAGCGACAAATTCAAAAAAACTCTGCGCTCGCCACGCAACAACCAAATAAGTTTATAGCCCGACTCCATGAGTAATCTCTGGAGTGGGTCCAAACGCGCCATAAGGGCGTCTTTTCCCAATATCCACCCTGCGAGTCCAAAAATTATTTCACCGTTTTTATGCATAACACCCCGCCGAAGATCAAGCTCAAGCTGCCACTCACGAATTAGCCGAGGCCAAGGCATTACTACTGGCCCATGGGAATCTCGACGGTCTGAATCTCCGCATTCTCCTACAAAATGCATCCATGGGACAGGAAACCAGTCTCTCCAGTGGCTATCAGACGTGTCAATAAAGCCTTCTGCAAACGCGCCCTCAAGAACACTCCAGGCAGGTAATTCTGTATCCCTGGCGCACGGTAAATCGACGCGGCCAATTTCTCGGAAATGCTTCAAAAATTCTGGTTCTCCCAGCAGTTCCAAAAGGTTCGGGAAGTCACTGTTGAGAATAAGGCGCGGTGAAATTTGCCACCAAATATCAGCATGAAATTTTTTGTTTACTCCCCATTGACCAGGTGCAAAGCTTTCCTCCCAAATGTGCTCTGCAGCAACTCGTATCCATGGGCCATTACTCCATTCTTTGGGCAATTCCGGTATCCATGAAATAATATCTGTAGGAGGAAGATCATGGCTCAAAGACTCTCCCCATGCTTTGATACTATCTGGCTTAGGCAAAGGCCATTTGGGAAGGTTTGGCAACGCCCAAAAATCTGTTTTTTCTTCAGATCTATGTTGGGTTGAAGTGCTGTTTATCCAGCGGGATGGATCATATAGGTCAATATAGCTGAGTTGGGCTGGACTATCATATTCTATAGTTTCTCCATTCCCGTCACCTATCATTTCAAAGTTATCAGCCATAAACGCCAGCATCGTAAACCAACTTATCCACTGATATTTCTTCCCAATACGCTCCGTACGGCCATGATGAGAAATTCTTCCATATTCTTCCGTATAATGTCCCGTATCGAAGTTATTGAACCTCTCGGAAGTCCAACCGAGATTGAGGCAATTCCATGCGACAAAACGTCCGGCAAGGGCTAAATCGAAACTACTTTGCTTAGCAGGGGTCGGAATGTCTCGTTCCGAGACAATGTATGGCCTTGGGACTTCTCTTGTAGTCGCTTTGGGTATAGAACTAAATGGAGCTGAGCCCCAGTTCCCCCCCATTACATAGCGGAAGAAGTCCCAATCAGTGGCCGAATGTACAATTCGACCAAATCCCAGAGAATCGTTCAGAGCCTTTATTCCTGCCTTGTCCGGGACTTCGCTGAGGAGGAGTGTACTCTGATAGGGAGGGCGAACTATATTGACGTCTAATCCAGGCAAGCATCCCCGTTCGAACACTCTTTCAACAATCTTTCGAGCGTAATGACGTATAGTTACATGGCACCAGCGTGTACTGCCTCTAGGGAAGATATCGTGCAGTATCCTTTGGGCTACAAACGTTGCAGCATCCCGGGAGTGATCATCAATTACCATGCCCCATATTGCTATCAAAACGGCTTCCACAACATAGGCATCGTTGGCTGACAAAAAATCCGGCAGAAAGTCTTGAACAATCTTCGGGCATGCAGTTACCACACGGGTTAATCCCTGGATTGCCTTTTCTCGCATTCCTGGATGCGATGTCGCCGAGAACCAGGCAAGAATTTGTGCCACTGGCAAAGCAATTTCAGAGCGTAGCCCTTCTAGGTTGGCTTCGACAGCCCATCGCATTAACAAGTTGAGCGTTGAATCATCGTTTTGATAAAGCGGTATGAGGTGTATTGTCCAACAGGCATCCCGGGCACCAGGGGATTCCTGCGTAAGTAACCATGGATGCAACAGTTTGCCCATGGCAAAAGGATGCTCTGGAATTAAGGAAAACGTTAATATCTCGTCGATTTCAACGTATTCTATCCTCTTCCCACTCCATGTTTGCCAAAATTCCCATAATTCTTTTGGCGTGGCGGCAAATTCTTCTGAACTATTTCGCCAACGCAGGCTATCGGTAAATGCATCACTCAACTCTCCGCAAATTTTATTTTTGCGTCCTGCAAAAAGACCAGGAAGCTCGCAGCCGATTTGCCGTGGGACAGTGAGGCAAAAGGCGCGTAATAAGCCTGTACGGCGATAATATAATGGGCTTTCGCCCCATTCAGGATCAATTAATGGGTATAGCTTGCCGTCCTGTAAGGTGGCTGTTGTGAAGGCTTCGCGCTTTGCTTCTGCCGTGACTAACCCCTTAAATAAGTCTGTAATTAGTGTGTCTGCAAGGAACGTATCGCTTAACCGCTCATAGGCAAAATCAATTATCTCTTCGTGGTTATTTTCAACCCAGTCGGTGAGAGCGCCCGCTGAACAAAGGAAAGCAATCACATTGTCTACTCCACATATACGCCGTGCAATATCATCAGCGTTTTCGCGGGATAGGGTAAAACTTCCAGATTCAAGCATTGTCTGTGCGAGTTTTATCAGGGTCCGACGAATTGGTTTTTTCCGGGATGGATCATTTAGGATTTGTTTCTCAGCGGCATCCTTTTCCAAACGGTCAATCCACGTGTTCCAGACATCCAACCATGAAGGCCGCCAATGAAGCAGTTCGTCTTGACCCTGTATGCTTTTGGCGAGTAATTGTACATAAAGCGGGTTGCCGAGTTCTCCAACTGGCGGTGCAATCGGAGCTTTAACACCAAAGTGAGCAAAATATTTGATTAAAGCATCTGGTTCCATTCCGACGAATCCGGGGTGCCCCTTGATTACCCATGGAGTTTCTGTCTCTTCTGGTATTTGTGGAAGCACAAAAGATAAGTAATCGAAGCGAATGCTCAGTGTTACTGCCAAGTGGGGATGCCGCAGGATGTCATGAAGCATGCCCGGCAGTTGCCGAGCCCAGCGCTCTCTATGGTTTGTTTCGTTGAGGGCATCGATAACAATCAAGACACGCTGATTTAATTGTGCCGCTTCGCTCTCCAGAGTATCAAGAAAGTTGGAAATAGTTTCCGAATAATCAAGGCATTGTCTGATTTCTTCCCAAAGAGTCCCGCTTCCTGAGAGTTGCTGGCCCAAAATGCCAATAGCCAGTCCACCTAATTTCAAGGTACGGTGTACCTCGTGTACAAGAGAATGCGTTTTTCCTTGCCCGGCAGGACCGGTTAATACAAGAACGCGCTTTGTTGCTAATGTTGAATATGTCTGTATCAGGTGCGTAACGGTATGTGTGTTCGAACTAGCCTCCTGCAGTGTCCACTTTAGGTGGTTGAGTTTTTCCGATGTTGAACCCTTTGGCTCTGAATCTCGAAGTTTTTCGTATTCCGACCAAGCAAGGGTTTCTATTTTTTTAAGCAGCTGAATTAGTGAATTGAAATCTGGCAGTTTGTGCCAAAGGGTATCATTTCGCAACCCTTCAGCGACCTTTCCTAAGGCTCCTTTAACATCTTCGAATGCCTGTTCGGTAGGTAGGCGTTCCCATACCTTTTTTAGACCGTCGTCAAGTTCCTCAATAGCTCCCTGCCTAATGAGTAGCCAATCAAACACCTTGCCCACGCTTGTTTCAATATGTGCTTGGGAGGTATAGCGTGGACCTGCAAGCTGGGTGAGCTTCTCCGCCTGATGCCTGCACCAAGTCGACAGAGGTGGTGTTAGGCCAGGCGACAGTTGGCTCAGGAAACGTTTGATATGGTTTTCAACCTGCTTGATGAAATTGTCAGTATCTTGAAAAGAGTGTAAGGAACCAGTCCAGTTTGTTCCATCGTGGAACGGTGGGGCTTCAAAAAAGGATTTCAAACGTTGTAGTTGCTCATGGTCATTGCAACAGCTTGCATCGTTGATTTCCCATCGGTATATCTGGATGCGTGGATGTCCTTGTCCAAGGCGACGGACTTGCCATGCTCTATGGAATTCATATTCGCTGCCTGATAGATAAGGAGTTCCATCTATTTTTCTAAACTCATCCCTTGGTAACGGGGTACCAAACCGGCATCGAAAAATGCCGATGAAAAGGTCACAGACTTCAGGAGTAGGCATATGCTCATTTACTGAGCCTTGTGGTGAATGCAATGCATCCAAAGGCACTCCCGCGCCCCAATCCCACGCAACAACCTCAATATGTGTGAGCGCTTCAACAAGTGGGTCAGCGTTAAGACGTGCCACCAATTGATGGACGGCGTTACGCTCATCGTTACAATCGCCTGGGGACGATAAAAATATTTTGAATAGCTTCATTCTGTCTCCCGGACGATTTGAACACAATAGTGTGTAAAATTGTGTCTTATCAAACCCCCAACATTTTCACATGTCAAGGTAAACCTGCGGTAAAAGGCCAACGCCCCTCGCCACCTTCAGGCACCCTCTCCCGCTGGAAGAAGGCAATAAAAAAGGACAGAATCGAAATCCTGTCCCTTGCTGACCTCTCTCATACCATTTTGCCAAATTACGCATGAGTAGTGTCCTCAATCTCTCCAAATTCTGAATTTACCAGCATGCTCTCGGGCCTGACCTTCATGCTGGCTTCCATAAGCCGAGCCCTGCGGCGCTGGGAAGCATTTATCTGTTCTGTATTGGCATGAACTTCGTGAGGTCGTTCGCCAGCGCGTCGCATTATATTGGTGCTCCTTTATATCTCCGGGGAAAAGCAGGACAATCACAGGGTGTGCTCAATTGCGGAGATGTTGTCTTAGTCAGTAATGTTGGGTTAGCTCTTTGTCGCACGTCAAAAACCCCCTCATCCGCCCCTCCGGGGCACCTTCTCCCTGAGGGAGAAGGGTGTGAATGTTTCCCTCGCCCACCGGGAGAGGGTGGCGCGGAGCGCCGGGTGAGAGGAAAGCCGAGGGGACCTACCTCTTCCGCAGCACCCGCTTGTCCCCCACCCGGATGGTCAGCTTCTCGCCGTCGAAGTATTCCAACAGCGGGATGAGGTACTTACGCGACAGGCCGGTCTGTTCCCGGTATTCGGGCGGGGTGATCTCTCCCTTGGCCTGGAGGAGTGCCACCAGCTTCTCCCGCAGGCCGTTCAGGGCCGGGGCGGCGTAGAACAGATCGCTGGAGATGCGCACCGCCTCCCCCTTCCTGACCAAGAGGGCCAGGTTGTCGCGGACGGTCTTTTCGTCGCAGCGGAACCGCTCCATGGTCTCCTTGATCGTCGGCGGCTCGCTCCCCTTCTCCCCCAGAAACGTGGCGATTTTCCCGGCCAGGCTGTCGCTTGAGGCGGAACTTTGCACCACCCTGCCGGCCGGTTTGACGATATCCCGTTCCGAGAGCAGGGTGCCGTCCCGCTCCATGGCCGACAGCAGCGGGGTGAAGAAGCGCTGGTCGCTCCGTTTGGGCAGGCGCGTTTTCAGTTCCTCTTTGCCCATCCCCTCCTTGAGCGGATTGGTTGCCAGAAAGGCGGTGACCTCTCCCAGCAGACCGCTTTTCAAGGTCGCAAACGCTTCCCGTGACAGAAAGGTGCGGGGCTCCCGTACCACCTGAATGATCTCCCCGGAGGGGAGCAGCCCGGCCAGGGCCGTCTCGGCCGCTTTGCGCGGGATGCCGGAACGGAGCAGGATCTCCTCGAAGGCGATCCCCGAGAGCAGGCTTTGGTTGACGAGCAAGGCGCAGATGCGCTGGTGCTCTTCACTTCCCAGCACCTCCAGCAACTGGAGCGCCTCGTCGCTGCGCCGGCGCCGGCGGGGCGGGAAGGGGTCCAGCACCACGCCGCCCCCCACCGTTGTGGCGGGAGAAGCAACCCGCAGGATATAGCTGTCCCCCGGCAACAGCAAGGCCGGTTCCTTGAGGCGCAACTGCACGAAAGCACTTTCTCCCGGCAGCAGCGTGTCACGGTCCAGCAGGATCACCTGGGCCGGTACCTCGTAGGTAGCGGAATGGAGCCGCAAGGTGGCGCGATGTTTCAACTCCCGGGGCGCCGAGGCCAAGTGGTCCAGGCGCGCGTCCACGGTCCGGGTCGCCCGGAAGACCCCCCGCGGCACGAGTACGTTGCCCCGGTGCACCTGATCCAGGTCCACTCCCTGCACGTTCACCGCCAGGCGCTGCCCGGCCATCCCGGTATCAACCTTGCTGCCGTGGGCCTGGATGCCGCGCACCCGCCCCTCCCGGCCCGAGGGGAGCAGTTCCAGCTCGTCGCCCACCCTGATCTCGCCCGAGAGCAGGGTGCCGGTCACCACCGTGCCGAAGCCGGCCATGGTGAAGACCCGGTCCACCGGCAGGCGGAAGTGCCCTTCGCGCCGTTTTTCCGCGCTCAGGTCCGCCAGTCTGCCCAGTTCTGCCTTCAGCGCATCCAGCCCCTCGCCCGTGCGCGCCGAGACCGGTATGATCGGCGCGTTTTCCAGAAAACTGCCGGCCGTGAATTCCCGCACCTCCTCGGTGACCAGGGCCAGCCACTCCGGGTCCACCATGTCCCGCTTGGTCAGGGCGATCAGTCCGCTCTTCACCCCCAGAAGCCGCAAGATGTCCAGGTGCTCCCGGGTCTGGGGCATGATCCCCTCGTCGGCGGCGATCACCAGCATGACCAGATCCATCCCACCCACGCCGGCCACCATGGTGCGCACGAATTTTTCGTGGCCCGGCACGTCCACGATGCCGAAGCGGATGCCGCCCGCTAGTTCGAGGTGGGCGAATCCCAACTCGATGGTGATGCCGCGGGCCTTCTCCTCCTTGAGACGGTCGGTGTCGATGCCGGTCAGGGCCTTTACCAGCGAGGTCTTGCCGTGATCGATATGCCCGGCGGTGCCGAGAATGAGATGTTTCATGGGATTTCCTTCAGGAGGTTGTTGAAAAACAGCCATCTCGTCGTCGTCCTCGAAGTCCCTTTTGTGCGGCGTAGCGCTGCTACGCCTCCGCAGGGCCTTCTGCGGGTGCGGCGATCTGACTATTTTTGAACAACCTGAGTTTTCCAACAGTCTGCTGGGATTCAGTCCCGTGAGGGGGACGGGAAAAGGGGCGTTATGCCTGCCGGCTGAAGCGGTAGCCCACCCCGCGCACGGTCTGAAAATGGACCGGTTTGCCGGGGTCGGGCTCGAAGTACCTGCGCAGGCGGACGATGAAGTTGTCCAGGGTTCTGGTCTCGGTGTCGCTGGTGTAGCCCCATACCGACTGGAGCAACTCGCCCCGCGGGATGATCTCTCCCTCCTTCTGAAAGAAGAGCGCAAGGACGCGCACCTCCATCTCGGTCAGGTCTATCTCCCCCTGGGCGGTGCGGGCGCGGTAGGAAAGCGGAAACACCTCGTTGGCCCCGAAGCGATACCCCTCCTCCACCGGGTCGGGTCGATACCAGGACGACCGGCGCAGCATTCCCTTCACCCGCAGCAAAAACTCCATCAGGTTGAACGGTTTGGTCAGGTAGTCGTCGGCCCCGTTCTCCAACCCTTCTACCCGGTCGCTATCCTCGGAGCGGGCGGTCAGCATGAGGATCGGCACGCGCGGGTCCAGTTTGCGCACGGCGCGGCAGACCTGGAAGCCGTCCATGCCAGGCAGCATGACGTCCAGGATGATCAGATCGAAATGTTCCACCTCCAGGGTGACCAGCGCTTTTTCGCCCGAGTCGAAATGGCTGACGCGGCAACCCTCTTCCTCAAGGTTGAAACAGATGCCGCGGGCCAGGTGGATCTCGTCCTCGACAAGCATGATGTGGGGTTTATCGTTTGTCATACTCTGCATATCCTCAAGCAGCGGGGATTTTGATGGTAAAGGTGCTTCCTTTGCCAAGCCCTTCGCTTGTTACGCCGACCGTTCCGCCGTATCCCTTGACGACCGACTGGACGATATAGAGCCCCAGCCCGGTCCCCCGCACATATTCGTCGGTCTGGCGGACGCGGTAGAACATCTCGAAGATTTTTTTCAGTTCCTTATATTCCAAACCGCGCCCGCAGTCCTTGACCGAGAGAATGAGATGGGTCCCGGCTTTGCTGAGTGTTACGGAGATATCGGGGGACTCGGGCGAATAGAGTTCGGCGTTTTCAAAAAGATTGCGCAGCACCATGCCCATTTCTTCGGGATCGACGGAGGCCTTGAGCCCCGCCTCGGTTTCCAGGGAGATATTCCCCCCTTGGGCCAACTTGCTGCGTTCCCGCTCCACATGCTCTTCCAGGAGTGCCGAAATATCGGTCAGACGCCGCTCGGGCGGTTTGCGGCGCTGTTCCAGGCGCGCCGCCATGAGCAGGTTGTTGATCAGGTAGTGCAGGCGTTCCGTATCGGCCAGCATGGTGCCCACGAAGTTGTCCAGCTTTTCCTCGGACGGCCGCCGCAGGCGGATGGTTTCAAGGTGGAGCTGGATGGAGGCCAGGGGCGATTTCAGCTCATGGGTTACCTGTGAGATGATGTTACGCTGCTGGGCGTAAAGGTTCGACTGGCGGTTCCAAAAGTGGAAGATGACGTACACGCCGACCAGTATGGCCACCAGCATGGCCAGTCCTTCGACCATGACCGGCCAGTTGTACCCCTGGCCCAACAGCTCCGGGCGGTATTTCTCCGCCAGCTTGCGAAACTCGCGGTGCTTGCCGATGAACCAATAGATCCAGCAGACCACCAGAGTAATCCAGACCACCTGGACGGCGATCAGCGCCATGACCGGATTCAATATGCGTCGGAGGAGTCGCATATCAGTGGAACGCCATGAGCAGTTTTTTGATGTTGACCTGCATCAGTTCGAGATAGCTGCCGTTCATCATATCCGGATGTTCGTTTCCCATTACCCCCAGGGGCACCAGGGCTGCATCGATCCTTTTGGCGATTTGCGTGAGCGGCCGGGTAGGGGGACGGTGGTTGCGGAAGATCAGATGCACCCCCGCAAGCCTGCCCCTGGCGATCATCCGCGACATCCTTTCCGCGCTGATCTCTGTCCTCTCATCGGGCACGACCACCTCCACAGGCATCAGACCATAGCGGTTGAAGAGGAAGCTCCAGGCCCCGGTTTGGACCATAAAGGGTTTGGGAGGCATCTGCGCCAGCAGGGCGCCGGTTTCGTTATCCATCTTTGAAAGTTCAAAGAAGAAGCGGCGGGAATTGCGCTTGAATTCCGCCGCCCGCGCGGGGCGCAACTCGACAAGGGCCTGCAATACGGCGGGCGCGATGCGGTCGCGTACGATCCGCGGGTCCAGCCAGACGTAGAGTTGCGGGATAGAGGGGCCTCCGGCAGCGGCCGATTCCCGAGACCTGGAGAAGCGGTTCGCGACGGCAAGGTCTTCCTGGCGGGCGGCGTTGATGACCGGTACCCTTGCGCCGATCGCCGCGATGAGGCGGTCGCTCCAGGGGTCTCCCCCCTCCCCGATACGGATGACCAGTTCCGTCCCTTTCATTTTTGCCAGGTACCCTTCGCGAAAGAGGTATTCGGAGGGGTACATCCCGGGCGCGAGGACGGTGGACACCACCACCTGCCGCCCGCCGATCTTGCGGACAATGTCACTCAAGGGGGATACCGTGCCGACCACCCTGATCGGCCCATCGGCCGCCGAAGCGGCAAAGGGGAGAACGGTAAGCCAGAGGATCACGACCGTGATCGTTCTGAGCGATGTTACCACCATCTGACAGCTCCTTATGAAGGCTTGCGTATAACCGTGTTATTCTGTTATAAACTCAGGGCGCCGCCAACGCAATCCATTATTACCACCGGGGAGAATAAATGACCATGCCCAATCCCGATGTAAAGCGGGTTCACCGCACCATGATCGTCTATCGCGTTGTCCAGGTTGTGCTGATTGCCCTGTTGGGATATATGGCGTTCAATTTCCAGAGGCTCTTTGCCCTGCGCGGCCGGCCGGACCAATTCATCACCAGCATCGTCACCGCCATCGTGGTCCAGTTGATCCTGATCTATCCGATTTACCGGCTTGCCTGGCGCGACGCCGGGATCGAGATCGAGGGGAGCGTGCCCGGCCTGTCCAACGAACAACTGGCCGCGTTGCGTAAGAGACGCCTGCTGGGCGACCTGTGGAAATCCTGCGCCGTCATCTTTTTTCTCACCTTCGTCGTCCTGGCCCCCGACCAGACAAAGGCTAAGGCGGCGCCGCTGGTGCTTTCCAGCACTTTATTCTCATTCCTCTTCGCCTGCCTGGCCTATTTCCAGTGCTTCAACTTCAGTGTCAGGAAGCGTCTGAAACAGACGGAGTGAGAGGGACGCCCTAAGAAGGATCGCGGCAGCGATGTCGTCATGCTGTATCCCCTTGCCAGGTGCAGCAACCACCTTGCGCGGTGGAATCGGTTGCATCCTTACGAGGCCGGCCCGCCAAAAAACACCGCCATTTTTCTAAAAACCTCCTCCGTAGTGCCTTTCACCAGCGCCGTATCGGGCAAAGAGCGCAGAAAAATCCTGCCGTAATTCTTGGTGGTCACCCGCCGGTCGAGGATCAGCACCGCGCCGCGGTCATCCCTGCTGCGGATCAGGCGACCGAACCCCTGGCGGAATTTGATGACCGCCTGGGGCACGGAAAATTCGCGGAACGGATCGCCGCCGGCAGCCTGGATCTGTTCGGTGCGGGCCTGTTGTACCGGCTCGGTCGGCACCTGGAAGGGGAGCCGGGCGATGATCACCAGCCTGAGCGCCTCCCCCTTGACATCCACCCCCTCCCAGAACGAATCGGTGCCGAACAGCACGGCGTTGTTCTCCTTGCGAAAGCGGGAGAGCAGGGCATGGCGGCCGGTTTCGCCCTGTTTGAGGGCCACCAGCCCCAGTCTGGCCAGTTCCGGGGCCAGGGCGCCGTGGACGCGGTTGAGCAGGTCGTAGGAGGTGAACAGGATAAAGGCCCCCCCTTTCGAGATGGTCACGGCTTGCAGGATGCGTTCCTCCAGCGCCTGGCGAAACCCGGGCGCGGTCGGCTCGGGCATGTCCTCCGGGATGCCGGCGAAGACCTGGGAGGCGTAGTCGAAGGGGGAGGCCAGGCGTAGTTCTCCCAGGCGCTCAGGCGCCAGAAGGCCAAAGCCGGTACGCTTCTTCAGGTAGCCGAAATCGCCCCCCACGGTCAGGGTGGCCGAGGTGACGATGATGGTCTTGATCCGGTCCAGGATGGTCTCCTTGACCTGGCCCGAGATGTCCAGCGGGGCGGCGCAGAAACGAGCCTGCACGCCGCGGTGGCCGGAACGGGCCTCGATCCAGCGGCAGTAGCCCTCGGCATCGGAGATGAAGAACAGGAGGCCGTCGGCCATGGTCTGGAGGCGCCCTTCGATGCCGCCGGCATCCAGCAACTGGTCGGCCATCTTCTCCCGCAGCTTGTCCGGAAGGTCCTCGCAACGGCGCAACAGGCTGCGCAGGGCCGATGTGTAGTCGTTCACCGCATCGGCCAGGGCATGGGCCCGCCCTCGGCATTCCTGCCAGAAAGCGCCCTGCTCCAGCGCCGGCGTGATACGCAGCTTGCGTTCCCGGCCCCCTTCGCCCCCCGCCTCCCGCTCGACGGCCAGGGCCAGCCAATCCATACACTGTTCGGTCAGGCCGGTCAGGTCGTGGGCCTTGGGGAGCAGGTGGCTCTCAAGCAGGGCCGACAGCTCGGTATAGAGCGCCTCCATGGTGTCCGGCAGATCCCGGGCCAGGCGGGCGGAGATGATCGTCAAAAGGCCGCTGCGGGTGGCCTTCGGGGGGACCAGGCGATACAGCTGGCGCAGGATGCCGCCGCGGGAGATTATCAGGGAGAGGTGGTTGGTCGCCACGTCCTCCAGGTGATGCCCTTCGTCGAAGATCAGGCGGGTGAAGGGGGGGAGGATGGCGGTGGCGTCGTAGCCGGTCTCCTTGCGCAGGACAATGTCCGACAGCAACAGGGCATGGTTGACCACCAGCACCTTGGCGGCTGAGGCATCGCGCCGGGCCCGGTAGAAGAAACAGCGGTTGAAGTGCTTGCAGCGGGAGCGGCTGCACTGGTCCGCCTCGCAGCAGACCTCCTCCCAGGTGCCTTCCCGCGGGGTGAAAGCCAGGTCGCTGCGGCAGCCGTCCTGGCAGCTTTTGCTCCATTCGATGATGGCGGTCAACTCCGCCGCCGCCTCGTCCGGGAAGAGGGAGGGCTCGGCCTCGGCGTTTTCCAGCTTGCGCAGGCAGGCATAGTTGCCACGCCCCTTGACCAGCACCGCCTTGAATTCCATCGAGGAGTTGCGCGCCAGAAAGGGGAGGTCCTTACGGATCAACTGTTCCTGGAGGTTGATGGTATTGGTGGAAACCACCACCCGCTGGTTGTTGCGTACCGCCCAGAGGATGGCCGGCACCAGGTAGGCCAGGGATTTACCGGTTCCGGTGCCGGCCTCCACCAGGACCACCCGGTCGTGGTTGAACGCCTCGGCCACGGCGAAGGCCATGCGCACCTGCTCATCCCGCTGCTCGTACCCCTTGAGGTGGGCCATCATGCCGTCCGGCGCAAAGACCCGGGCGATCTCGTCCAAGGAGAGCAACTCCCCCTTTTTTTCGGTAAAGGGGGATACTACCTGGTAGCAGCGGGTACAGCCGTTGTCGATGATCGCGAAACCGATTCCCTGGTTGCCGGCCACGGAGGCGATGTCCATGTCGGCCCCGGAAGGGGTCAGGTCGCCGGAGGGGTGGTTGTGGATGACCACGTCGCCGCAGGCCGCACGGGTGAGAATGGCCGGTACGGCCTGCTTGCTGCCGCGGGCGATGGCCTCCACCTCGAAAACGATGCCTTCGATGGTGGCCCGGCCGATGAAAAAAACCTCGTTGCCGGCGGCCGCCTCTATCTCGTGGCGCATCAGCAGCAACGCGTCGTCGCTAAAATATTTGTGCATTGAGTTATGGACTTCTTTCATACAGATTTTATCAAGTTTAGCAGCGCTGCCGGGGAGCGGCAAGGAAAAAGCGGGCGGTGCCCGGTTGAAATGATTGCCTGATTCCGGGCCTCCGTGATACATATATCAAGCGGTTGCACTATTGTACTAACAGACTGCTGAAAAACTGAGGTTGTTCAAAAATAGTCAGATCGTCGCACCCACAGGAAGTCCTGAGGAGGCGTAGCAGCGCTACGCCGCACGAAAGGGCTTTCGAGGACGGCGTCGAGATGGCTGTTTTTCAACAACCTAAAGGAGCTTTGCATGTCCTTCCGCACCATTGAGTGGCGTGACAACGCCGTGATCATGATCGACCAGACCCGTCTGCCGGGGGAAGAGGTCTACAATACCTATGAGGATTTCAAATCCGTTGCCGAGGCCATCAAGGGGATGATCATCCGGGGAGCCCCGGCCATCGGGGTTGCGGCGGCCATGGGGATCGCCCTGGGGGCGCGGGAGATCATCGCCGATACCCACGAGTCCTTTTTCCGCCAGTTGGAGAACGTCTGCGAGATCATGGCCCGCACCCGTCCCACGGCGGTCAACCTGTTCTGGGGCATCGAGCGCATGAAGCGGGTGGCCGAGGCCCACCGCGGCAAGAGCCTCGATCAGATTCGGGAGGCGCTCAAAAAGGAGGCCATCCGTATCGAGGAGGAGGACCTGACCATCTGCCGCAATATCGGCAAATGGGGCGCCACCCTGATCCCCCAGGGAGCCACGATCCTGACCCACTGCAATGCCGGAGGCCTGGCGACCGCCGGCTACGGCACCGCCCTGGGGGTGATCCGGGCCGCTCATGAGGCGGGCAAGGATATCAAGGTTTTTGCCGATGAAACCCGACCCTGGCTACAGGGGGCTCGACTGACCGCCTGGGAACTGGTGAAGGAGGGAATCCCCGCCACCCTGATCTCCGACAACATGGCCGGGTTTTTCATGAACCGGGGCGAGATTACCTGCTGTGTGGTTGGGGCCGACCGGATCGCCGCCAACGGTGACACGGCCAATAAGATCGGCACCTATTCGGTGGCCGTGCTAGCCAAGGAGAACAATATTCCGTTTTATGTGGCCGCGCCGATATCGACCCTGGATCTCTCCCTCGCCGACGGCAGCCAGATTCCCATCGAAGAGCGCCATAGGGACGAGGTAACCCACATCAAGGGTATTGCCATCGCCCCAGCGGGGATCAGCGTGCGCAACCCTGCCTTCGACGTTACGCCGGCCCGTTACATTACCGCCATCATCACCGAAAGAGGGATCGTCAGCGGTGATTACCTCTTCGGGCTCAGAAAGGCCGCGGGTATCTGACCTATGCACGTGGAACGTTTTTCCCATGAGTTCAGCCGCATCATGGGCCTTGCCGACCAGGGCGACCGGGCACGGGCGCTGGCTTCCTTTCTGGAGTCCCACGGCTATCTCCACGGTGAGCGTTCGGCAGAAAATGCTATCCTGTCCGGGTCGCATTTTTCCGTCGATGCGCTGCACCGCATTATTGTCGGCTCGCTTTTGACCCCCTTGCCCGACATGGCGCTCAACGCCTTTGAACGCCTGACCGGCGTCATCCCCACCCAAGACTTGGCCGAAGTGGCCCAGCGCCGAAAGCGTCTGGGACAATTTATCCAGGTGTGCGGTTCCTCCCCGTTCCTGGTCAACCTGATCTACAAGACCCCCGCCACATTCCGCTGGCTGTTTCTGGAGAACGCCATCGATCTTGCCCGAAAGGATGGGGAGATGCTGGCCACCCTCCGCTCCCGGGTGGATGAGGGAATCGATTTTACGGGACTGCTCAGGGTGTTGCGCCGTTTCAAACGGGCCGAGATTCTGCGTATCGCCGCTCGCGATCTGAACGGCCTGGCCTCCCTGGAGGAGGTGACCGGAGAACTTTCCAGCCTGGCGGCTGCGTCGCTGCAGGTGGCCTACGAGGTCTGCCGCCGTTGCCTGATCCGGGAATACGGTAACCCACTGGTGGAGGGCGAAGACGGCCTCCGGGAAGCGGAGATGACCGTGATCGGTATGGGCAAGCTGGGGGGGAATGAACTGAACTTCTCCTCGGATATCGATATCATCTACTTTTATGAGTCGGACCGTGGAGAGACCAGTGGCATAGAGAATGGCCCCGGTGTGAGGAAGGGGGTTGTCTCCCTGCACACCTTTTTCAACAAACTGGGCGAGATGATCAGCAAGGCGCTCTCCCTGGTTACCGAGGACGGTTTTGTCTTTCGGGTGGACGTGGGGCTGCGACCGGAGGGCAAATCAGGCGATATGGCGATTTCTCTGCGTTCTGCGGAGATCTACTACGAATCATGGGGCCAGTCCTGGGAGCGTACGGCCATGCTCAAGGCGAGGCCGGTGGCCGGTTCCCTGGAACTGGGCAATCAGTTGCTGAAGATGCTCCAGCCGTTTGTCTACCGCAAATACCTCGATTACAACCTGATCGAGGATATGAAGAACATGAAGCAGAAGATCGATGCCTCCCTGGCCCGCTCCATGGAGGGGGAGGTCAACCTCAAGTTGGGGCGCGGGGGAATACGGGAGATCGAGTTTTTTATCCAGGCCCTGCAACTGGTCTATGCCGGCAAGAATCCCCATCTGCGGGAGCGTAATTCGCTCAAGGCGTTGGACACCCTGCTGGCGGCGCGCCTGATCACGGACGACGACCATCGCCGACTTTCCGAGGCCTACCGTTTTCTCCGCACGGCCGAGCACCGTATCCAGGTGGTTCAGGAGCGCCAGACCCATAATCTGCCCGCCAAAGAGGAGGAGTTGGAGGCCCTGGCCCGCCGTTGCGGTTTTCTGCGCCCCAACGGCCCGGAACGATTTATGGAAACCCTGGAGGAACATCGCGGTAATGTATCCTCCATCTACGGCAATCTGTTCCTTTCTCGCGACGAGAAGCTCAAACAGGATGTGGACCCCAAGGTGCTCCTTTTCCTCGATGCCAAGGCCGATCCCGACCTGGTCAAGGATATGCTGGCCGAGCGCCGTTTCGAGGATGTGGAGCGTGCCTACGAGAACCTCCAGGCGCTGCGGCGCGGTCCTGAGAGCGGCAACCTCACCGAGCGCGGCCGCCGCACCCTGGAAAAGATCGCTCCCCTCCTTTTGCAGGAGATCTTCCTGTCGCCCGACCCCGATATGGCCCTTGCCAACCTGGAACGTTTTCTGGCCGTCATCGGCACCCGTTCCTCCTACTATGCCCTTTTGGCCGAAAATCGTGAGACGCTCAAGCTGCTGGTTTCCCTGTTCGGCATGTCCGAATTCCTCTCCAAGATCCTGATCAGCCATCCGGAGTTGCTGGACAGCATGGTGGCCCGCAGTTATGCCTCCACGCTCAAACCGAGGGAGGTGATGGACAGTGAACTGGTGGGGCTGTTGGAGAGGTCCGACTATTTCGAAGAGCAGTTGGACGTGCTGCGGCGATACCGCAACGAGGAATTTCTGCGCATCGGTTTGAACGATATCCATGGCAAGCTGGGCCAGGGAGAGGCCACCGCCCAGTTGACCGTACTGGGTGAGGCCTGCCTGGGGGCGGCCTACCGCTTGGCGGTGCAGGATCTGAAGCGTTTCGGCCGTCCGATGTTCCGTTTCGAGGGGGACGATGCCGAGGCCTCGCTGGCGGTGATCGCCATGGGCAAACTGGGGGGAGGCGACCTCAACTATCATTCCGACCTGGATATCATCTTCGTCTATGATCGCCAGGGTACCACGAACGGTGAGAAACAGATCTCCAATCACGAATATTTTGCCAAACTGGCCCAAAAGATCATCTCGATCCTGAGCATGCAGACCCGTGAGGGGTATGTGTACAAGATCGACACCCGACTGCGACCGTCGGGCAACGCGGGACCGCTGGTCACCTCCCTGGATTCGTTCCTGGAATATCACCGCAAGGAAGCGCAGATATGGGAACGCCAGGCGCTTACCAAGGCGCGGGTGGTGCTGGGGAACGATAATTTGGGGATCCAGTTGCACGACGTGATCCGTCATACGGTCTACGGGACCTCGATCGATGATGAGGGACGTCGCGAGATTCATCGGCTGCGGATGCGCATGGAGAACGAACTGGCGCGGGAAAAGAACGGCAGTTACAATATCAAGACCGGTCGGGGCGGCATCGTCGACGTGGAGTTCGTTACCCAGTATCTGCAACTCAAGTACGGGTACCGGTACCCGGAACTGCGCACCACCAGCACCTCCGTGGCTCTCAAGGAGATCGAGGGGTTGGGCCTTGTGCCGGATAACGGCGCCGAGGTGCTGCTCTCCGGCTTTACGTTCCTGCGCAAGCTGGAAAATCGCCTGCGCATTATCCATGATTACTCGGTGAACGATCTGGCCGGGTCGAAAAACTACATGAACAAGCTGGCCCGGCGCTTGGGCTATGATCCTGCCCTGAAAAACCCGGGCGCGGCGCTGATCAGCGATTACGAGGAGATCACCGGGAAAATCCGGGACTGCTACGCCCGGATCCTGGGGGAATTGACGTAATAAGGGGAGGAGGGAGCCATGAACATCCGCAAGAAGTTCCTTGACTATGAGTACGAAGAGGTGCTGGATGGCCGCACGCGCGAGCTGATCCGTGTGGGGTGCGCCATCGCCGTGGGGTGCCCCACCTGACTGAAGAAACACTTCGCGGCCGCGAAGTCCCATGGCGCTACGGATGCGGAACTCCGTGAGGCGATCGCCTACGGCGCGATAGCCCCCGGTGGCAGGGCCAAGAATTTTGCTCTGGACATGCTGGCGGAGATAGAAAAGGAATAGCGAAAGATACGGGTGGGAGAGGTCTCCGCCCGTATCTTTTGTGTATCAGGCGGTTTTTGAAGTCGGCTCTTCCTGGAGGATCACCTGGCTCAACGCCTCGTCAATCTTGCTGATATCGACGGTGGTATTGAAACAGGGACCGAAAGGTCGGTCGTTGAGGATGCCGATTACCGGCAAGGGATAACAGTCCTTGATGCCGGAGGTGAGGTCGCGTTCGCAGGCCACGGCCAACACCAGTTTCGGGCGCTTCTCCACGATCACCTTGCGGGCCAGTGTGCCCCCGGTGGCCACGGAGATGTCCACATGGTACTTTTTGCCGATGCCCACCAATCCTTTGATGTCGCAACGGCCGCACTGCACGCATTTCTTGATGTCGCCCGTGACCTTGATCTCGCAGTCGAACAACTGGATGCAGTGGGGGAGCAGTACCAGGATGCGGTCGGGGTTGACCTTCTGGCGCTGGGAGATGACCAGGCTGTTGTTCATGGCGATGAAGGACTGGCGGATGCTGTCCTTGTCGAGCCCCAGCCCCCGGCCGACCAGTTCGATCATCGGCAGGAGAAACTTGATGACCACCAGGCGCATGAAACGGGTGAAAAAAATATCCTTGCCCAGGGCGGTGGTCAGCACCAGCAGGCCGGTTCCCAAGATGGCCACCCCCGAGAGCACCGCCACGACGATGCCGACGATGTGGGGCAGTTGGGGGTGGATATTGGCAAGGCCGCGATTGGGTACCCACCAGGCTAGAAAGGTCAGGCCGACCACGATCAGGCAGGTGAAGCCCATCAGGGAGACGAACAGGCGTTTGCGGGGGGGGGTGGTGCCCCCTTTTGTATCGGTCATTACGGTGTCTCTCCGCCACTGGTTTCAGTCCCAAGCAGGGAACCTTCCGAAACCGGGTAGCCGGCCAGGAAACTGGCAGCATCCAAGCGCTTTTTCCCTGCCGTCTGCAATTCCTCTATAATGATGCTTCCGGCCAGGCAGGCAACTTCGAACGCGCCTTTGGCCGCCCGCAATACCGTGCCGGGTTGGCCGCTGCCGCCAGCGACCCGGGTGCGGTAGATTTTGAGCACATGGCCGTCCATGAAGGTATAGGCGCCGGGCCAGACGCTCAGGCCGCGCACCTGGTTGTGGATGGCGCGGGCGTCGCGGGACCAGTCGATCAGGCCGTCTTCCTTCTTCAGCATGGGGGCGTAGCATGATGCGGCATTGTCCTGTTCCCGGGGCGGTATGGAGGCGGTCTTGAGCCCGTCCAGGGTCTCGGCCAGCAATTGCGCGCCCATTACGGACATGCGGTCGTGGAGAACGGCGATATTCTCGTTCTCGTCAATGGGGGTGGCCCGGGAGAGCAGCATGGGGCCGGTATCCAGACCGACATCCATCAGCATCGTCGTAACGCCGGTTTCGCTCTCGCCGTTGACGATGCACCAGTTGAGGGGTGCCGCCCCACGGTACCGGGGCAGGAGCGAAGCGTGGACGTTGATGCAGCCATGGGGGGGGATTTCCAGGAGCGTCTTGGGGAGAATCTGCCCGAAGGCCACCACCACGATCACATCCGGTTCGAGCCGGAGGATCTCTTCTATGAAGGCGGGGTCGCGCACTTTGAGGGGTTGGTACACCGGGATGCCGTGACGCTGCGCCACTTCCTTTACCGGCGTCGGCATCAGCTTCTGGCCGCGCCCTTTGGGCCGGTCCGGCTGGGTGACCACTGCCAGCAGGTTTTCGCCGCGGTCGATGAGGACCTGCAGTGTGGGACACGCGAATTCGGGAGTCCCCATGAAAATTATCCGCCAGCCGGTCATTTGTCGCCCCTTTTCTCTTCGGCGGCCTTGCGGAACTTGCGCTGGAATAGGTCGCGCTTGAGGGGGGAAAGGTGATCGACAAAAAGAATTCCGTCCAAATGGTCGATCTCGTGCTGGAAGGCGATGGCCAGCAGATCTTCCGCCCGCCAGGTTTTTTCGTTTCCGGCCGGGTCAAGACCCTTGACCACAACGCTGGCATGGCGGCGGACATTGGCGGAGTACCCCGGAACGGAAAGGCACCCCTCCTCTTCGTAGGCTTCCCCCTCGGCATGGACAATGACCGGGTTGATTGCTACAATCAATGCTGGCGGTTCGTCCTTGGCGGAGACATCTATCACCACGATGCGCTGGTGTACGCCGATCTGCGGTGCGGCCAGGCCGACCCCCGGTGCGTCGTACATGGTTTCTGCCATGTCCCTGACCAGCTGTTGGACGGAATCATTGATAACGGTGACGGGTGCCGACTTCTTTTTGAGTTCGGGATTAGGATAGGTGAGAATTGTACGGATCATAGACATCCTTGCGGCGTATTCGGTATGCTCGGCGCCATCACGGGGCGCTGCCTGAGTTGAGAGTTTAGAGACTCATCGACTATTCTGACATCATATAAAATATAACGATACTATTTCAGACGGAAAAAATCAATTTATCATCTTGGTCGATGGCGTGGGAGGGTATATGACGGATTCGGTCAGAGGTATCAGCGGAGTGCGGGAGACCGGCAGGAACAGCTCCCAGGGCGGGGGCGTCTTCAAACGGGGAAAGGGGGTGGGGCACGGGAATGAGCCGGAAGAGGACCGTATCGATATTTCCAGGGAGGCCAGTGAGAAGGCATTGGAAGAAAAGGCGGGGAACGGTCCCTAAAATGTTTCCGGTGCCTTTTCTAGCTGAAGAAGACCTTGTCCCGGTTGAATGACTCCACGAAGGTTTCCAGAAGGAAATTCATCTCTTTCTCATCGATGTTGAGAATGATGGCGGGCGGTGTTTCGTGGAGAGAAATCTCCTCCGGTTCGCGCATGCCCGCGCCAACCCGGTGGCAAAAGAGATTTGCCAGCCCGACGACACTGGTCAGGCGCATTTGATAGGGGTCCTCGTCGTCGGCGAAATCAAAGGTGTGATGTTTCTGGACCGCCTGCATGAGGATCGTGGGGAAGTTCCATTTTTTGATTACCAGCGCCCCTACATCGGCATGGCTGTAAGGATAGACCTGTCGTTCGGCCTCCAGGAACGAGATCCTGTCATTATAGCATTTCTGCATGACGGCCTGGAACTGCTGGCTGTCCATGGTATTCATGATGATCTTGCCGATGTCATGGAACAACCCCCCCAGGAATGCCTCCTCCTCATTTACCAGCCGGGTTACGCCGGCAATGATGCGGGCGGCAAGGCCGGCGCCGAAGGAGTGTTCCCACAGCATCTTCTCGGTCAAGCCGTAGGGTTTGTACACCTGTTTGACCGAGGCCGCCACCACGAGGCTCTTCAAGGTGCTGAAACCTAAGATCATGATGGCGTGGGACAGTGTCTGAATCTGACGCTGGCACCCGTAAAATGAGGAGTTGGAGATCTTTAGAACGCGGGCGGCAACGGCCGGGTCGGCCGCCACGATCTTGGCCAACTCTTCCGATGTGGTGGTTTCGCTTCCGACAAGCTGCATGACCTTGGTCGCAACCACCGGGATGGTGGGCAGGTCGCTGGCATTCATGATCAACGTCTCTAGCTCTTGATTCATCTCTCTGCTCCTTAACGCGTACCGGCTGCGGGCGTGTGCGGTCGGCAGGTCTCACACGGGGAGAATTATTGCATAAAAATGTAAATAATCAAAGATATTTGCCTAAATAATTGAATTTTGAACGGGCGCCATGTATAATCCGCTCCCAACACATCGATCTTGCCAAGGACAATCCAAGAACATGCCAATGATTCGCTCATATCTTGCCCTGCCCTGCGCGGTACTCATGCTGACCGGTTTCACCTGGGGGTTCGGGGCCGACAAATGCCCCAAGGCCCTGGAACTTACCGGGCAGTTGGGGGCGCTTCGCGATGAAGCCCAGGTGCGTCAGGCCGAGGCGGAGATCCTTTCCATCTGCCCCGACGGCGCCGCCGGTCATTACGTCACTGCCCTGCAGTTAGAGCGGGTCGGCAACCTGGACGGAGCGATTGCGGAGTATCGCAAGGCGCTGCAGCTGGAACGGTCTTTCCCCTTGGCAAGCGGCAATCTGGGGCTCTTGTACGCTCAGAAGGGGATGAACGACGAGGCCTCGGTGGAGTTGGCCCGCGGCCTGGCGACGATTTCCAATCCCAAATACCATAAGGCCATGGCCCTGATCCTGGCGGAGCGCAAGGTTTACCCGTTGGCCATCTATCACTTCAATGAAGCGGGCCGCGAACTGACCACGGACGCCAGCGTGTTCACCGGTCTGGCAGAGATCTACGTCGCCATCGGCCAACAGGCTAAGGCACTGGAGGAGTATCGCCGGGCGCTCCAGGCCGATCCGAATTCCGAAAAGGCCCATATGGGCATTGCCGCCATCCATCTGGAACGCAACGATCTGAACAAGGCTCTGGACGAACTCAAAAAGGGTTCGCTGGCCAGCCCGCAAAATCGCGAAATCCATCTGATGATGGCCGATATTTATACGAAAAAGGGCGATAGCAAACAGGCCGAGTATGAAAAACTCCTGGGGGGCAAAGGTAAGCCGGCCCCGGCCACTCCAGCTGCCCCGGCCATCGTCCGGCCCCCGCTCGCTTCCCCGGCACCAGTTGTTGCCAAGCCGGTTGTCGCCCCCCGCCCCAAGGCAGAGCTGGAAAAGGCGATCGAAAGGCTGAAGGCGACCATCAAGGATCAACCCGATGCCGTGGCGTCGTACGAAGAACTCGGCAACCTGTACCGTTCCGCGGGTATGGATAACGAAGCCATTGCGGCCTATAAGGAAGCGGCCTATCGCAACAGCACCAATAGTGACGTGTACCTCAATCTCGGTATTCTCTATGAAAAACAGGATATGCTGGACGAGGCGGTGGTCGCCTACAAACAGGCTGTTCAGGTCAAACCGCAGAACGCCGATGCCAGGCTGCGCCTGGCCGATATCTACCTGAACCGGGGGAGCAACGCCCCGGCGGTGGAGCAGTACGGCGAGTTTCTCAAGCTCAAGCCAAACAGTCCCGATATCCAGCTCAAATTGGCCCGGCTCTTTGCCCGCAACAAGGAAACGAATCTGGCCATCGAAGGGTATCTGGCGGTGCTGAAGCAGTCGCCCGACAACGTGGACGCAAACCGGGAGATCGCCGCCCTCTACAAGACCAAAAGCTTGAACGACAAGGCCATCGAGCATTACAAAAGGGTGCTGGCGCAACAGAAAGACGACGTGGAAACGCGCAACGCCCTGGTGTCGCTTTACGTCAAGGACAAACGCTACGATGAGATTACCGACCTGCTCAAGGGCACGGCGGAACTCTTCCCCGATGACCCCAACAACCATTACAAGCTGGGCCTGATCTACGATTTCAAGAAAGACTACGAAAATGCCATTGCCTGCTATAAAAAGGCCCTGGCGCTGAAACCGGACCACGCCCGCTCTCTTAACGCGCTGGGACGCCTCTACCTGAAGACCGGCCGGCTCGCAGAGGCAAAAGTGGCACTCGAAGCGGCCAAAAAGGCCGATCCGTCCCTTGAAGAAGCCTCGGTGCTGTTGAACAATATCCGTGACGAGTTCAGCCCGGAACCGCGAAAAATCAGCAGTAAGGTCAGCAGTAAGAACAAGAAAATCAAGGCCAAAAAGACAAAGAAGACGAAAGCGTCCAAGAGCGGCAAGTCCACAAAAACGGAAAAGAGCAAAGCCAAGAAAAAACATTAGCACTCATGTTGCGTTCATCGGTTCGGCGGATTACGGGCAGTCCCGTTCCGGCGTTCCCGCCGCCGTATCCCCTCACGCTCACGGCTGGACACAGATATGACTGAACTGAGCAGCGCACTAGCCTACTTCCCCCGCACCATCCAGATATCCGCCCAACATTGGCGCGACCTCGACCTGGGAGCGCTTTCACAACTCATTGCCACCCGCGGCATACCCGCCGTCATATTTTACCGCCAGCTTGCCTTCAAGCTGAATCGCGACCAAGGTCCCGCTGCGCCGCCGGTTCACGCCGGCCATCTTGTCCTGTACGCCATGTTGCTCAAGGTCTACCGCCATATCATCGACGTCTATGGGGAGCGCGCAACACCGGGGGTGATGGTGGATGCCCTGCAACGCGGGGGGTATGATCCCGCTGGGGCTGGAACGGTGGCAACCCTGGAGCGTTTCGTGGCGCTCTTTCCACCTGACGATGTCCTGCAAGGCGTGCAACAGAGCGACGAGTGGCTTGGTGCCGCCGGTGAAAGGGGACGCCGCCTGGTCCTCCGGGAACTGCTGCTGCTCAGGCTGGCCGCCCAAAACCCGGCCCTCGACAGCTTTCGCCCTATCCTCGACGACCGGGTCCTGGCGGATGAGACCGCATACCCGGCCATGGCCGCCGGCATGCAGACCGCCCTGAAACAGGGGCCTCTTCTGGCGGAGTTGCGCTGTACCCTAGGTGAGGCATTGTGGGCGCCCATCAACTCGGCCCCCACCTCTCTCGCCGGGCAACTCGGCTTTATCCGCACCCAATGGACCAAGCTGCTGCCGCCGGAACTGCTGGAAGAGGTGGCGGTCGCCTTCGATATCCTGGTTGAAGAGGAGCGGGAGTGGGGCGGTGCCGGGGAACCGGGACCGCCGCCGGTTCTGGAGTTCGGCCGGGCCGGTCATCAGGGGCAGGCTGGGGGCAGTTCGGTCTTCGGAGGCTATGATTACCCCGAGTACGAGGGGTTCTCGCCGGATGCGGACTGGATGTCCAACGTGGTGCTGATCGCCAAGATGGTCTATGTCTGGCTCGACCAGCTCGCGAAGCAGTACGGCTGGCCCATTACCCGCCTCGACCAGGTGCCGGACGGGGAGTTGGACCGGCTGGCGGCCGCCGGCATCACCGGGCTCTGGCTGATCGGGGTGTGGGAGCGTTCACCGGCCTCCCAGCGTATCAAACAGTTGTGCGGCAATTCCGATGCCATCGCCTCGGCCTATTCCCTGTACGACTACGAGATCGCCGCGGACCTGGGGGGATGGGATGCGCTGGGCAGCCTGCGGGAGCGGGCCGGCCAGCGGGGCATCCGCCTGGCCAGCGACATGGTCCCCAACCACACCGGCATCTATTCCCGCTGGGTCATCCAACACCCGGACTGGTTCGTCCAGACTGATTATCCCCCGTTCCCCACCTATCACTTCAATGGCGATGACCTGTCCCGTTCGGGCGACGCCTGCATCCAGATCGAGGATGGCTACTGGACCAAGACCGAGGCCGCCGTGGTCTTCCGGCTGATCGAACGCGCTACCGGCCGCATCCGTTACATCTACCACGGCAACGACGGCACCAGCATCCCTTGGAACGACACGGCCCAACTTAACTACCTGATTCCCGAGGTGCGGGAAGCGGTCATCCAGACCATCCTGCATGTGGCCCACAATTTCCCGATCATCCGTTTCGACGCCGCCATGACCCTGGCCAAGAAGCACTACCAGCGCCTCTGGTTCCCGATCCGCGGCTTGGGAGGCGGTATCCCGTCACGGGCCGAACACGGCATGAGCCGGGAGGAGTTCGACGCCCTCTTCCCGGTGGAGTTTTGGCGCGAGGTGGTGGACCGGGTGGCGGCCGAGGCGCCCGGCACCCTGCTTTTGGCCGAGGCCTTCTGGCTGATGGAGGGCTATTTCGTGCGGACCCTGGGCATGCACCGGGTCTACAACAGCGCCTTCATGAACATGCTCAAGATGGAGGAAAACGCCAAGTACCGCCAGACCATCAAGAATGTCCTGGAATTCAATCCCGAGGTGCTCAAGCGCTTCGTCAATTTCATGAACAACCCGGACGAGAAGACCGCCGTGGAACAGTTCGGGGCCCAGGGCAAGTACTTCGGCGCCTGCGTGCTGCTGGCCACCATGCCGGGGCTGCCCATGCTCGGCCATGGCCAGATTGAGGGTTTCCACGAAAAGTACGGCATGGAGTACAAGCGGGCCTACTGGGACGAGGCGGTTGACGCGGGGCTGGTGCGCGGCCACGAGATGTGGATCTTCCCGCTGCTGCGCCGGCGCTGGCTCTTCTCCGGTGCGGAGAACTTCGTGCTGTACGATTTCTACGCCGGCCCCACGGTTGACGAGAATGTCTTCGCCTATTCGAACCGGGTGGGCGAACAGCGGGCGTTGGTCTTGTACCACAACCGGTACGCCAGCTGCGCGGGATGGATCAAAGATTCCGCCGCGTTTGCCGCCAAGGCCGCAGGTGATGCCACCGAACTGCGCCGGACGACACTGGGCGCCGCCCTCGGCGTTACGGCGGACGATCATCTCTATTACGCTTTCCGCGACCACACTCAGGGGCTGGAGTATGTGCGTAGCGGTCGAGAATTGGCGGAAAAGGGGCTCTATGTGGAGCTTGGCGAATACCAGTTCCACGTCTTCATGGATTTTCGGGAGATCCGCGATGATGGAGAGGGAAGCTGGCGGAAACTCTGTGCGACCTTGGGCGGCCGCGGCGTGGAAAATCTGGAGGACGAACGCAAACAGCAGCGTTACGCCTCCCTGAATGCCGCCTTCCAGGCTGTGCTGCAACTGGTCCCGGTACCCAAGGAGAGCGCTGTTGCGGCAAAGCCGGGAAATGTGGCCCGGGCTGCCCAGCGTTTCCTGGCGGTTCTGCATGCCCACCTGGCTGGGGGTGTGAGCGGGGCTGATGCCGTGCTGAAGACCATATCCGTCTGGCACGAGTTCATGACGGCCTTCACGGCACTGAAACCGGCTGCCAAGGCCGCCCGGTCAGCGCACGCCGGGCTGGTGGAACTGCTGGATGCCCCTGTGGGCGCCCGGGTGTTGTTGGGGTGGCTGCTCCTGCGAGATGCCGGGGCGGAGTGCCTGGATACCTTTGGGCTCGATTGCACCATGCGACGCGTGTTAAAGGAAGATTCGGACCGGGAGGGAGCGCACCGTGCCGCTCAACTCCTCGGAGCCTTGCTGGCAGGGGCCGCCCCGGATGGCTTCGGACAGGAAGGGATGCCAACGGCTGCCATGGCGAGAGTCTTTTCCTCTCCGGCCTGCCGTGATTTCATGCTGGTTCACGAAAGCGGCGGCGTCGAGTGGTTCAACAAGGAGCGCTTTGAGGAACTGGCCGCATGGCTCACCGTGATCGGCCTGGTGGAATTGGCGTTGCAACGACCGACCAGCCGCACCGTTTCGGCGTGGTTGACCGCGGCCAGCCGGGAACGGGAAGCCTGGATCGCTCTGGCCGCCCATGCCGGCTACCGCAGCAACCTGTTTCAGCAATTATTGGAACCGACGCTGAAAACCGGCGTTGGAACTCCGGTAAAACGAGCGAAAGGAAAGGGCACGGATGCTCAAGGCGACGCTCGAGCGCATACGTCAAAAAAACCGGACGACACGCTACCCCGCTGAGCCGGCGTCCCTGCCGGAGCTGTTCCGGGGCTATCCGCAGCTCGACCCGGCCAGGTGCCCGCCCGGCTGTACCTGCTGCACCGAGGTCTGCCCGGTGGCTGCCATCTACCACGCCAATGGTCTGGCCGTGGACTTGGGCAAATGCCTCTTCTGCCCCGAATGCGAACGGGCCTGCCCCACCGGCGCGGTGCGTTTCACCGCCGACGAAAAGCTGGCCACGTCGGAACGCGAGGACCTGGTGGTCCGGGAGGGGGAAGAACGCCGGCTGGCCCATGACCTGGGCAAAGAGTTGGTGTCCCTGTACGGCCGCTCCTTCAAGCTGCGGGAGGTAAGCGCCGGCGGCTGCAACGCCTGCGAGGCCGACACCAATGTGCTCTCCACGGTCGGGTACGACCTGGGGCGCTTCGGCATCCAGTTCGTGGCCTCACCGCGTCATGCCGACGGCATGTTCGTCACCGGGCCGGTTACGGAGAACATGCGTATCGCCCTGCTCAAGACCTGGGAGGCGATCCCCGGCCCCAAGGTGCTCATTGCCGCCGGGGCCTGTGCCATCGACGGCGGCCCGTTTCACGGGCACCACGAGGTGCATGACGGGGTCGATACATTTCTGCCGGTGGATCTCTACATCCCCGGCTGCCCACCCCATCCCCTGACCATCCTGGACGGGTTGCTGCGGCTGTTGGGGAGGAGATAGGCCGATGAAGCAGACGACCATAGACGGTATAGCCCTGAACCTCGCCTCGCCGGTGAACCTTACGCTGAAATGGGTGGGGCAGGAGGAGTTGCTCACCCAGTTGCTGGCGGCCTGGATGGTGATCGACGCACGGGACATCCCCTTCAATCCCCGCCTGGTGGGGCGGCCGGGGGTGGGGAAGACCACCCTGGCCTATGCAGCGGCCCTGCGTCTGGGGCGACCGGTCTATCTCTATCAGGCCACCATGGACACCCGGCCCGAAGACTTGATCATCTCGCCGGTGATCAGCCCGGATGGCAAGATCCAGTACGCCGCCTCGTCCCTGGTTTCGGCGATGCTCGCCGGAGGGGTGCTGATACTGGACGAGGGGAACCGTATGAGCGAGAAGGCCTGGGCCTCACTGGCGCCGCTGTTGGACGACCGCCGCTACGTGGAGTCCATCGTCACCGGCCTGCGCATCCCGGCGGCCCGGGATTTTCGCATCGTCGTCACCATGAACGAGGACTCCTCAACCTTCGAGGTGCCGGAATACATCCACTCCCGGCTTCAGCCCCAGATCTACATCGACTTCCCGGCTGCCGACGAGGAGTTGCTGATCCTCAGGGAGAACCTCCCCTTCAGCAGCGGCCGCATCCTGCAGTACGTGGTGGATTTCCTACAGCGCGCCCATGCCGCCGATGAAGCCTATTCCGTGCGGGACGGCATCAATATCGCCCGCTATGCCCTCAAAATGATGCATATGCAGGGAACGGAGGCTGCCGAATTGCTCCCCCTGGCCGTGGAACGGGTGTTGGGGGACGAGGCCCTGGAGTATCTGAAATAGAACCTGAAACCGTGACGCCTCCATGCCTTCGTTGGTCCGAAGGGCCTCTGCCCTTGCCCTCGAGAAGGTGCGCACCTGGTCGGCGGAGGACCGATGAAGCGAGTGGTTTGACGCGGCAGGGCGGCGGGCAGGCCCCGGCTCTTCCGGGCACTGCGGCATTCCGGCGTCACGGTTTCAGGTAAGAAAGTCCTGACCTATGCCCAGCCGCCTTCACCTGGAAACCTTCGGCCCCGTCCACGCCCTGCCCATTCTGCATTACCGGTTGGAGTTCGCCCATCTGGTGCGCCAAGCCGTCCTGCAGGTCAGGCCCGACTGCATCGCCATTGAACTCCCCTCCACACTGGAAGAGCGGTTCATCCAGGCGGTGCGCAGACTGCCGCAGGTCTCGGTCATCTCCTACGATTCCACCCCCCGTTCCGCTCCCAACGCCGCCTCAAACAAAACCATCTATCTGCTGGTGGAACCGGCCGACCCGCTGGCGGAGGCCGCCCGCTGCGCCCTGGAACAGGCAATCCCGCTCCATCTGGTGGATGTCGACCTGGACGACTACCCTGCTGTGAAGGAGTTTTTGCCCGATTCCTATGCCATCCAGCGCATCGGGCTGGCCGACTATTTTCGGGAATACTGCCGTGCCACGGAGGGTACAGCACCGCGCCGAGAGGACCTCCGGCGCGAACAGGGGATGGCTTTCCGGTTGCAACAACTGGCACCGTGCCATGAACGCATCCTGTTTGTGGGCGGCATGGCCCATGTGAGGCGGATCAAGGAGTTTTACGGGCAACCGCGCAGCGAACCGCTGGGCAGGGTGCGCCGCAACGATGTCCGCATCTCCAGTCTCCATCCCGACTCCTGCGGAGAGGTCATGGGCGAGTTTCCCTTTGCCTCGGCCATCTACGAGATGCGCCGCAACGGCCTGCCGCCGGAGCGGAAAGGGGCGGCGCCCTCCCTGCGGCGGCGCTTTAACGCGCTGGAGTTGATCGCGGGGGGGAAACAGGCTATTCCCGAACAGGAGGTCATGCGCGCGGCCATGGAAAGCAGCGCGCGAAAGGTGGGAGCGAGCGGGGAGATGCCGGACCGGCAGCGTATCCATCTGCGCCTGTTCGAACAGGCCGCCCGGCATTACCGGCAGGAAACGGGAGAACAGATCCACTACTGGCAGAAACGGGCCTTTTTTCGTTTCTGTCGCAACTATGCCGCCCTTTCGGGACAATTGCTCCCCGACCTCTTCCAACTCCTGACCGCTGCCCGGGGGTGCGTGGACGACAACTTCGCCTACGCCTTCTGGCGGTTGGCCGAATGCTATCCCTGGCAACGGGAGGATGCGGAGATTCCGCTGCTGCGCCTGCGGGTCGAGGACCTGTGGGACCAGAGCCGCACGATCCGCTTTCGCCCCCGCAAGCGGTCGGACAAGGGGCGCTCCGGCTTGCGGTTCCTCAAGCGGAAACGGGAACAGCGGCCGGGCGAATGGCTGGAGGGATTCAACGAGGGTTCGATCTGCTCCTGGCCGCCCGAGGACATCATCATCGAAAACTACGGCAAGCTTCTGCGGCGGACCGGGATACGGCAACTCTCCGAGGAGCAGAGCCGGGTGGAGCCCCTGAGTACCTCGCTGCTGGACGGCATCGACCTGCGCGAAACGATCCGCAACCAACCACACGACGGGCGTATCTATGTGTGGGAACGGATGCGGATCAAAGGCGGCGTGGGAAGTGTGGTGGTCATCTTCGACGAGGATCGCCGCAACCGCTACCCTTTTGCCATGACCTGGCTGGGAGAGCACGAACAGGAATCCGACATGGCCTTTTACGCCACCGAACCGAGCGACAACGTGAGCGGACCGGGCATCTGCCGTTGCGAGTACGGCGGGCTGCTGCTCTCCTATCCGCCGCGCCGGATGCGGGATGTGTGGCAGGACCCATCATACCGGGGATGGGGGACCAAGGCCGAAATCCTCCTCATGGCCGCCCTCGATTATTCTCCGGATCCCCATGTGGTCTATGCGGCCGCCCGCCCGCCGCGCAGTATCTTCAAGCGCATCGCGGCCGGCATGGGGAAGAAGATTGTCTACATCCCCCTGGGGAGCCTGTCTCCCCCCGCGCTGAAGCGGATCAGGGTGATGCACCTGCTGTTTGGACATGACAAGCGGGAGATTGCTAAGGACTACATCTGGTAGCGGGTGGGGCGGACAATAAAAAAGCCCCCCGAAGTCTTCAGACCTCGGGGGGCTTTTTATTGGTCAAAGAGCGGTTATTCGAACGGGTTGCGCAGGATGATGGTCTGGTCGCGGCGCGGACCGACGGAAACCAGCACGATCGGGCAGCCGGCCAGTTCTTCCAGGCGCTTGACGTAATCGCGGGCCTGCTGCGGCAGGTCCTCATAGGTCTGGGCTCCGGTAATATCGCTCTTCCAGCCGGGCAGTTCCTCGTAGACCGGCTGACACTGTTCGAAGAGTTCCAGGCTTGCGGGCAAGGTCTCCAGGGTCCTGCCGTTGCAGGTGTAGCCGGTGCAGATTTTGACGGTGTCGAAATCGGAGAGCACATCCAGCTTGGTCAGGGCAATGCCGGTCAGTCCGTTGACCCGCACGGCATAGCGGACCACCATGGCGTCAAACCAGCCGCAGCGCCGCGGACGGCCGGTGGTTGCGCCGAATTCTCCACCGTCCTGGCGCAGCTGCTCGCCGGTCGCGTCCAGCAGTTCGGTCGGGAAGGGGCCGCTCCCCACGCGGGTGACATAGGCCTTGGAGATGCCGATGATCTCGTGGATATCACGCGGGCTGACACCGGAGCCGGTACAGGCGCCGCCGGCGCAGGTGGATGACGAGGTGACGTAGGGGTAGGTGCCGTGGTCCACGTCCAGGAGCGTCCCCTGTGCCCCCTCGAAGAGCGCCTTCTTGCCGGCCTTCAGATCCTTGCTGAGGACCAGCGAGGTATCGGCGACGTACTTCTTCAACACCTCGGCATAGCCGCTGTATTCGGCCAGGATAGCATTGAAGTCGCAGGGCGCCTCGCCCAACAGTTTTTCCAGGATGACGTTTTTCTCGGTCAGTACCTCCCGCAGCTTGCGGGTGAAGATGTCCTTGTCAAGCAGGTCCATCAGGCGGATGCCGCGCCGGCCGATCTTGTCCTCGTAGCAGGGGCCGATGCCGCGGCCGGTGGTGCCGATCTTCTTGTCGCCGCTCTGGGCCTCACGGGCGATGTCGATCTGTTTGTGGTAGGGCATGATGATGTGCAGCGATTCGGAGAGCAGCAGGCAGGAATCGTCGCTGATCCGCCCTGACTCCTTCAGTTTCGTGATCTCCCGGATGAATACCTCCGGGTCCAGCACCACTCCGTTGCCGATGATGCAGCGCTTGCCCTCGTGCAGTATGCCCGAGGGGATCAGGTGCAGAACGACCTTTTCGCTCCCCACCACCAGGGTATGGCCGGCGTTGTTGCCCCCCTGGTAGCGTACGATGTCATCGGCGTGCTCTGTGTAGATATCGACAACCTTGCCCTTGCCTTCATCGCCCCATTGGGCTCCTACGACTACAACGTTTGCCATGTCTCGTGGTCTCCCTATGAAGGTTGTTGAAAAACAGCCATCAGGCCTTCATCCTCGAACGCCCTTTTGTGCGGCGTAGCGCTGCTACGCCTCCTCAGGGCATTCTACGGGTGCGACGATCTGACTATTTTTGAACAGCCTTAGTTTTCAATAGCCTGCTGGTTTTCTTCAATAAAAGTAACAAGATCTTCGTTCAGTAGCATTTCCCTGGTGATTTTGAACCGTTTGCCGTCACGGACACGCACGGCGGTATAGGTGTCGTTGCCGCACGCTTCATCTCCAATGATCAGCATGCTGCGGATATTCATGCGGCGGGCATAGGTCAGAGAGTCTTCGTACTCCCTGCGGATGATGTCCCGTGCGGCGGTGTAACCGCGGGAACGGAGCAGGCGCGCCACCTCCAGTACCTCGCGCCGGTCGTCGCGGCTGTTGAACAACAGGAAGTCGCGGGTGGTGCTGGCCTCAACGTCGGGCCGCCGTTCCAGCGCCTGGAGCAGGCTGAGCACGTTAAAGGTAAAGCCGGTGGCCGGGGCGGCGAAACCATAGCGGGCCGTCAGGTTGTCGTAGCGGCCGCCGCTGCAGACCGGCTCGCCCAGACCGCTGACAAATCCCTCGAAGGTGATGCCGGTATGATAGCCCAGCCCACGAATCTCTCCCAGGTCTATGGTCAGGTGGTCGCTGACCCCGTGGATATCCAGGATATCCAACACCTGGCGCAGGTTCGCAAGCGCCGAGCGGGAACGCTGGTTGACTACCACTTTCTCTGCCTCCGCCACTACTTCGCGCCCGCCGAAAAGGCGCGGCAGGGCTGCGATCTCGCGACGGGATGCTTCCGTAACCGTGCTGGCGGCCAGCACCTTCGACACGGCCGACACATCCTTGCGCGCGATGGCCTCCTGCAACTCCCGCAGCGGCTGGCCGTCCAGGCCGGAGGCGGCCATGATCCCGCGGCAGAACTCCACCTGTCCCAGGTCGATCTTGAAGTTGTCGAAGCCGAGTTGTTGCATGGCCTCGATCGCCATGGTCACCATTTCCGCATCAGCCTCGGGCGAGTCGAGACCGATCAGTTCCACCCCCGACTGGAAGAGTTCCCGACTGCGGCCGGTCTGGCTTTCGGTCTGGCGCAGGACACGCCCGCTGTAGCTGATGCGGTGGGGTAGGGGCCAGCCGGACAGGCGGGTCGCCACGATACGGGCGATCTGCGGCGTAATATCCGGCGGGAAAGCCAGCAGGCGCCCGGTTTGACGGTCGTCGAAACGGTAGGTTTTGCCCTTCAGCTCCTCTCCCATGCCGATGGTCAGCACATCTTCATATTCCAGCTTAGGGGGGATAATGCGCCGAAACCCCCACAGCTCGAAGACGTGGCGAATCTTCGCTTCTATAAAACCGATCTTGGCGGCGGCGTCGGGCAGGAAGTCGCTGACGCCGCGGGGGAGTGAAATGTCGGGTGATAACATGGTCATGTAGATCTATTCCTGAAAAGGATTGTCTTTCACACGCCCGGCCTGCGACGAGTACAAAGAATTCGGACCGGGAAGCCGTCCACAAGAAGGGGAGGCTTCCCGGTCCGTGTTGCCTAGGGGCCGGGTGGGTGGACTATTCCACCTTCTTGATCGCCAGGGATGACGCCCCGCGGGTGGTTACCCCGGGGCGCTGCACGGTTTGCAGGATCAAAAGCTCGTTTTTGGCCTCGTCGAAATAATAGTCCGGCATGTAATTCTGGGTATCGCGGGTACGCCACTTTTCTTCCAGGGTCGAGCCGTTCCAAGCCATGCAGTAGACCGTGCCCTTCTTATAGGCCCGGGCATTGCCCAGCACCCAGAACCCGTCGTTCTTGCCCACCAGGATAAGTCCTCCGGCTGTTACCTGAATACGCATGTTCATGAATATCCAGCGATATTTATCCCCGGTTACACGGGCATTGACCGTGGTGTCCTCTTTCTGGAAATACAACTCCGAACCGCCGAACTTGTCGTTACTGCGCCATAGCTCTTTCCGGTCCTGGTCGTATATGATCAGGTAACCATCCGGGTTGATGACGGCAGTAAACATCTTGCCGTCCTGGTCGCGGAATTGGTTAAAGGAGTAGATGTCGCCGAAGCGCGGCATCTTGATGGGGTTTTTCACGGAAATTTCGTTGCCGGAGCGGGTCGCCTCGAATACCTCGCCATAGAAATCGGCGTCACGGCCCATTGCCTGGGCATAGAGTTTTTTCGGCCCGCCGGCCAAGCTGAAGGTGCGGAAGAAATAGGACAGGTCTCCGGCAAGCTTCACCAGCTTGTCGCCTTGTACCTGCCAGACCTGGGAGGCGAGTTCGTCGCCGCGAATGAGCGTCACGTAGATCTCAAGGCCCTTGCTGCCTGTGATCGTATCCAGTGAGAGGATCTTCTCGGAATTTCTGAATTCCGTCTCCGCAACCAGTTTCATGGTGCTGCCCTTGCGATAGTAGGAGAGGCGGCGGTCCTCGGCCAGAAACACCTCGCGGCTGCCGTCGGGCAGGGTATCCCCCAGGGCCACCAGATTGGCTGCACCGGTGAGGCGCTTGCTCTGCCAGCCGCCGGTGTTCCCCTGCTCCGTTTCCTTGGGTTTGATGAACTCAGCGACCGGGGCAACGCTAACCTGCTCTTTTTTGATGATATCGGACTTTGGCGCAGCAAGCGGTGCCTGAGCGGCTACGGTGACTGCTGCTGCAACCCCGGGAATGGCAGCCACGGGAGCGCCGGGTGCCGGTTGCCCGCTGAAATAAACCTTGTCCAGTTCGGCAGCCAGCTTTTCCGCCAGTTTTCCCACCGACGGGATCAGTTCCTCACTGCTGTCGCCCTGGATGTAGGCGCGAGTCAGGGTTTTGCCGGCGCTCGTCCTGGCCATGGCATCCATGCTAAAAACCTTGCCCAGAACGATATAGGTTCCGCTCACCACGGCATCGGCCTCGGCCGCGCTGCCGACAGCTATGATCTTGTCGCTATTGAGGCGTGCGGCCAGCAGGGCCTGGAGTGTGGCTTTCATCTCATCTTTGTTCGGCACGCCGATGGCGTTCATGTCGGCCACGAACACCCGCACCTGGGCTGCAAAAGCAGGCAGTGCCACCAGCGGAAGGAATAGCACGGCAAGCAGGACGATTAGTTTCTTCATGGTTTCTCCTCAGCCTGTTTCGGGGAACATTTGTTTCGGGACGGTCAATTCTGTATTGAAATGATGAATAACAGTAGGCCGTGGGATTATCGCAAAATAGGCCGGACATGTCAAAAAAAAAGGGCGGGATTGCTCCCGCCCTCAAGGGTTTATTACAGATGAAACGGTTTAGAATGCGTAGCTCAGCACAACACGTGCGGTGTAGGGGTTGTCCGGGTCTGTGGCGGCTCCGGAGTTACCGGCTTTGTATGCAGAGTTTTTGTAGTAGCCGCCCAGGATAACATAGGCAGCCTGGAACTTGGCGGTCAGGTTGTCGTACATCTTGTAACCAGTTTCCACGTTGATTTCAGTGCCCTGGAAGTTGCTGCTGTTCTGGGCATTCGTGTTGAGATCCTTCGGCTTCAGGGAGTTGTTGTGAGCGGTCCAGAGGAAGCCGACATTCGTGTTAACATAGGCCTTGGGGGTGACGGAAAGGTCATAACCCAGGGTGTAGAGGTACATGCCCTGTGCATTGACCGGATTGGTGCCGTTGCCGGTATTGTAAGCGATACCATAGTCGGAAGTGGTGCCTTGGCTGAGGGCGTTGCGGTTGAGGAGCATCATGCCGGATTCGTTGTAGGAGCAGGTGCCGTTGCCGCCAGTGCTGTTCCATACGGCTGACCCATTCGAAGTCGCGCCCTGGGTCTGGGTGGTGCCGACCCAACCGGTCAAGTGCTTGCCGGGGTTGCTGCTGTTGCCGGAGGTGAAGAGCAGGGCGCTGTGCAGGCTGCCGGGGCCGACGGCGGCCTTGGCGGCTACGTTGTAGGCCAGGGAGTTCAGATAGGCGCTATCGGCAGAGCCGTTGATGCTCCTGATAACCCCGCCCTGGTAGGCGGCAAAGCCGCTCAGGGTCACGGGACCGACCTTGGCATCGCCGTAGAGTCCGAAGACATGCACCAGGAGGTCGCTGGCAGTGACAGGGGACGCGGTAGTATTGAGGTTGGTGTTGCGGCCATCCTCATAGACGTAATAGTCGAGGCCGATGTTTGCATCCTTGCTGAGGGCATACTTGAATTCAAGGGCGCCGATATTCAGGTCCTGGTTGCCGAGGATGCCACTTTTTGCGACGCCGTTGGTGGTGCCGTTGACGTTGGTACCGGTGCTGGAGTTGGTGGTCAGGCTGCCGCCGAAGGCGCCATCGTAACCGCGGAAATAGCCGGCAACAACGGTAGCATTGTCCATCTTGGTCGAGGTAACGACGCCGGCGGCGTCAAAATCGGCGAAGATTCCTTTGAGGTTGTCCTTGAAGGGCTGGACACCGGCAATGACCGTGGTGGGGGTGGACGGTATCTTGAATTGCAGATAGACCCATTTCGTTTCCAGGTTGACGGCGTCGGATTCGAGGGCGGCGCCGCTGTTACGGTATGTATTTCCCTGGGCCCTGTCGCCCCAGACGGAGTCGATCTCGAAACCGGTCACCAGTTTCAGGTCGTCATTGGCTTTGGCAGTGTAGAACAGGCGGGCGCGCTGCTCGAAATAGTTGTTGGTTTTCAGGTTTGCCGTCGTATTGCCCGAAACACCTGTACCCGTAGTGGCGGTGTTGGCGGAGGGGAGAATAATGCCGCCGCCGCCCTGCTCATAGTTGGACAGAAAATATTTCAGGGTGTAGCTGCCGTGGAATTCGTTCTCGAATGCCATTGCCGGCACAGCGGCCATGGCGCCGAGGGCGCTTGCTGCTGCAACTGCCAGAATCCTTTTTTTGATACTCATGTGTGCCTCCTTCAATTTTTATTAAATGCTTGATACTACTGCGAACTGCAAACAGATCAATTTCGTTTTCGATGATCACCACCTTTCATTACGAAATTTGGCATCAGGCAACGTCGTAACTGCTGTGAAATCATGGCTATAAAACACAAATACCTCCAAACATCCTGTCTGAGACAGGTTGCCTGGAGGTAATAGAAGACCTTCGCGCTTTTTTCGATGATTCTCCGAAACGGTTCACAGTGTCATTCGCTCCCTTGGTCGTTGTCGCTTGAAAGAATAAAAGTGACAATATAACAACAGGATAGCTATTTTGGCGGATCGTCTGTTTCAGGATATGTTCTAAAAAGTTGAGCAAAATATACAATAAATAAAACCGAAGTCAAGCAAAAAGTGGTTTCCACGGGGCTTCACAGCCCGTGGGCGGTGCCGTGAACGTGGTTGTCAAGAACCCTGTTTCATGCTACAAAACACTCCTCGCAAGGACTAATTTCTCTGTTAGTGGAGCATGGTGTCATGAAAATATCGGTTGCCGACGTTGAGTATGTGGCCCGTTTGGCCCGCCTGGAGTTGAACAAGGCCGAAACGGACCTTTTTGCCGGCCAGATGGATGCGATTCTCGGCTATGTGGAAAAGTTGAATGAGCTTGACACCGCCGATATCCGCCCCACCTCCCATGCCGTTCCGGTGGAAAACGCTTTCCGCGAGGACGCAACCCGCCCTTCCCTTGGTGTCGCGAAGGCCCTTGCCAATGCTCCGGACAAGGCCGACAGCTTCTACCGCGTGCCGAAGGTTATCGAATGATGATGCCTGTGTGGCGGGCCTGCTTGCCGCAAGGTTCAAAGCACATAAGTTGCACACCATACGCTGCAAAATTGGAGATGGAGTTGCCGTAATGTTTCGTTTGCGTTACGGGCAAGATTTTGCTGTGAAATGCTCTAAAAATTGGAGATGCTCTTCAAATGGATATTTTTGAATGCACTATTAAGCAACTAAATAATTGGTTGCATGCGGGTAGGGTGTCATCCGTTGAAGCGACCCGGGCCATGCTGGAGCGCATCGAATCGGTCGAGGACCGTGTCGGTTCATTCATCACCCGGACCCCTGAGTCGGCCCTGGCCGAAGCGGCAGCCGCCGACCGGCGCATCGCTTCCGGAAATGCCCACATCCTCACGGGGATTCCCCTGGCCCTCAAGGACATCTTTCTGACCGAAGGTATCCGCACCACCTGTGGTTCGCGCATGCTCCACAACTTTATCCCCCCCTACAGCGCCACCGCTTGGGAGCGGCTGCGCGACTGCGGGTCCGTGCTTTTGGGCAAGCTCAATCAGGACGAATTCGCCATGGGGTCATCCAACGAATCCAGCGCCTTTGGCGTTACCCGCAACCCCTGGGATACCGCCCGCATCCCGGGCGGTTCGTCCGGCGGCTCGGCGGCGGCCATTGCCGCCCGACAGGCAACGGCGACCCTGGGCACCGATACCGGCGGCTCCATTCGTCAGCCCTCCTCCCACTGCGGCTGTGTCGGCCTCAAGCCCACCTATGGCCGCGTTTCGCGCTACGGCGTGATCGCGTTTGCGTCCTCCCTTGACCAGGTGGGCCCGATCACGCGGGACGTAACCGATTGTGCCATCATGCTGGGGGCGGTTGCCGGCTACGACCCCAAGGATTCCACCAGCGTCAACGCGCCGGTTCCCGATTACACGGCCGCCTTGACCGGCGACATCAAGGGCCTGAGGATCGGCCTGCCCAAGGAGTACTATATCGATGGCCTCGACCGGGACGTTCAGGCGGCCATGGACCGGGCCATCGAGACCTATCGCCGGCTGGGGGCGGAATTCGTTGAAATATCCCTGCCCCACACCGACTATGCCGTGGCGACCTATTATCTGATCGCCACTGCCGAGGCCAGCTCCAATCTGGCTCGTTACGACGGCGTCCGTTTCGGGCATCGCAGCGAGCAGGCCGAAGGGCTGATCGACATGATGACCAAAAGCCGTAGCGAGGGGTTCGGGGCCGAGGTCAAGCGCCGCATCATGCTGGGCACCTACGCCCTTTCCTCCGGTTACTATGATGCTTATTACGTCAAGGCCCAGAAGGTGCGCACGCTGATCATGGGCGATTTCACCCGCGCCTTCGAGCATGTGGATGCGATCCTGACCCCGGTGGCCCCGACGCCGGCCTTCAAGATCGGCGAGATGGTCGATGACCCGTTGCAGATGTACCTGTCGGATATCTTCACCATCCCGGTCAACCTGGCCGGTACCTGCGCCATGTCCGTACCGGCCGGTTTCTCCGCTTCCGGCCTCCCCATCGGCCTGCAACTGATCGGCAAGCCCTTTGGCGAGGAGACCATCCTGCGTGCGGGCCACGCCTTCGAACAGGCCACGGAGTGGCATATGAGGAAGGCGGAGATTTAATTTTAAAATCTGCCACGGAGACACAGAGACACAGAGACACGGAGAAAATCTTTGTGTGTCTTCAAGAAACAACCCCTTTTCATGGTCACGGCTGCTTTTCTCGATGAAATTTCTGTGAACCTCTGTGTCTCCGTGTCCCTGTGGCAGGTTTATTTGTGTATTGAGGGTTTAAACTTAGTTTTTCGGAGTAACTACCCATGAAATTCCAACCTGTTATCGGCCTTGAGGTCCATGCTCAGCTAAAAACCGGGTCAAAAATATTCTGCGGCTGTTCCACGACCTTCGGTTCCGAGCCCAACTCCCAGACCTGCCCCGTCTGCCTGGGGCTGCCGGGCGCCTTGCCGGTGCTCAACAAGAAGGTGGTTGAATTTGCCATCAGGGCCGGGCTGGCCACCAATTGCACCATCGCCCATCATAGCGTCTTTGCCCGCAAGAACTACTTTTATCCCGACCTCCCCAAGGGATACCAGATCAGCCAGTTCGAGGATCCGATCTGCCGCAAGGGGTGGCTCGATATCCAGTTGGAAGGGCAGGGGCCCAAGCGTATCGGCATCACCCGTATCCACATGGAAGAGGATGCGGGCAAACTGGTGCATGGCGACGTCCCCGGCCTGGAGAACGGCTCCGGGGTTGACCTGAACCGGGCCTGCACGCCGCTTCTTGAGATCGTTTCCGAACCGGATCTGCGCTCATCGGATGAAGCGGTGGCCTATCTGAAACAGTTGCACCGGATCGTGACCTGGCTGGGGATCTGCGACGGCAACATGGAAGAGGGCAGTTTTCGCTGCGACGCGAACGTCTCGGTCATGCCGGTCGGTTCCGATACCCTCGGCACCCGGGCCGAGATCAAGAACGTCAACTCGTTCAAATTCGTCAAACAGGCCATCGAGTACGAGATCCAGCGCCAGATCGACCTGATCGAGGACGGGGGCAGCGTGGTTCAGGAAACGCGCCTGTTTGACCCGAACAGTGGGGCGACCCGTTCCATGCGCAGCAAGGAAGAGGCCCACGACTACCGTTATTTCCCCGATCCCGACCTGGTGCCCTTGGTAATCAGCGCCGATTGGGTACAGCGTGCGCAAAAGGAATTGCCGGAACTCCCCGAGCATCGGCAGCAGCGTTTCATCACCGAGATGGGGTTGTCGGAGTACGATGCGGAGGTTATCACCGCCAGCCACGAACTGGCCGATTACTTTGAAGAGTGCGTGGCCTTTCACCACAATGCCAAGGCCGTATCCAACTGGCTGATGGGCGAGGTGACCCGGGCGCTCAACGATTCGGGAACGTCCATCGCGGCATGTCCCGTCATCCCGCGCCAATTGGCCGAACTGATCAAGCTGATCGACAGTGGCGCCATTTCGGGCAAGATTGCCAAGACGGTCTTTGAAGAGATGTGGAAAAACGGCGGAGACCCCAAGTCGATCGTGGAAAAACAGGGATTGGCCCAGGTCTCCGACAGCGGAGCGATTGAAGCCGTTATCGATGAGATCATTGCCGCCAATGCCGCCCAGGTGGAAGAGTTCCGGGGGGGCAAGGAAAAGGTGTTCGGCTTCTTTGTCGGGCAGGTCATGAAGGCCAGCAAGGGCAAGGCCAACCCGGCGGTGGTGAACGAGCTTTTACTGGCCAAACTCAAAGGATAATACCCGGTAGCCGTCACGGATGGTTTCGCGCCGCATCTCGCTGTTTATGTACCCGATTTGCTGCCCATGAGTGCAATGGAGGCCACAATGAGTAATGCTAAGGTGATGATCGTCGATGACGCCCTTTTCATGCGCACCATTCTCGGCACAATCCTGAGAGACAAGGGCTATACCGTTGCGGCCGAGGCGGCCAGCGGCATAGAGACCATGAAAAAACTCCACGCCTGCGACCCGGACATCATTTTCCTGGATATCATCCTGCCCGACGCCAATGGGATACAACTGCTCGATTTTATTCATAAGATGAAGCCGCAGGCCAAGGTGATCCTCTGCTCGGCCATCGGCCAGGAGGCGATTGTCAAGAAGGGGCTGGATCTGGGCGCCCGGTTCTATGTCCAGAAGCCCTTCAGCCCGGAAAAGATTGCGGAAGCGCTGGAAAGCCTGGGGGAATGACCCATGGATATGTCCCAATACCGGGATTTGTTCGTCTCAGAATCCAAGGGACACATCCAGGTATTCAATGAGCTGGTTGTCATGCTTGAGGATAGCCCCGCCGACCAGAGCGCCATCGACGAGTTGTTCCGCCATGCCCATTCGCTCAAGGGGATGGCGGCAACCATGCAGTATCAAGCCATCGCCGACCTTGCCCATCGCATGGAAGACCTTTTGGGCAAGGTGCGGAGCGGAGCGTTCAGTTTTAGCCCGGGCCTGGCCGACATCCTGCTGGAAGGGAGCGACGCCCTCACCGCAATGATCTCGGCAATCGAAGCCGATGACGAGCGCTTGCCGGATACCACCGACCTGATCAATCGACTGGCCGGCTTCGACGCTGCCGGCAATCCATCCCCCCCTGCACCACCGGTCGCCGCCGCAGATGTTGCACCTGGAATCGATGATCGCGATCAGGGCGGCCCGGCCCCGGATCATCAGCCCCGACACACCGATTCCTTCAAAAGCGTCCGCGTCAAGACAGAAACCCTGGACCGGTTGGTCAACATCACCGGCGAGTTGCTCACAACACGTTACCGCCTGGCCGACCGTGCGTTGCGCTGCGAGGGCGCACAACTCGAAGAGCCGCTCAACCGTCTTTCCATGCTGCTGCGGGAACTGCGGGACGAGGTGTTCCAGGCCCGCATGCTCCCCTTCTCCTTTGTTGCCGACCGTTTCCCCCGCTTGGTGCGCGATCTGTCTCGCAAGCAAGGCAAGGAGATCCTCTTCCAGGTGGAGGGGAAGGAGATTGAACTGGATCGGGGGATTCTCGAGGAGATAAGCGAACCGCTGGTGCACATCCTGCGCAATGCCGTTGACCACGGCATGGAGATGCCCGAAGAGCGGATCGCTGTCGGCAAGCCCGGCCTCGGTACGATCCGCATCGTCGTAACCCGCGACAAGGATTGTGTGAATATCGTCATTGCCGACGACGGGCGGGGCATGGCCCCCGAAAGGCTCGCCGAAAAGGCGGTGGAAAAGGGGATGATCAACAGGGAACAGGCCAATGCCCTGACGCGGCATGAGGCGCTCATGCTGATCTGTGCCCCCGGTTTTTCCACGGCTGAAACCGTAAGCGACATCTCGGGCCGTGGTGTTGGCATGGATGCCGTCAGGGTTGCTGTGCACGCCTTGGGGGGCGGACTCGTCATCGAATCGGAGGTGGGACGGGGAAGTCGTTTCCTGCTAAGACTCCCCATTTCGGTCTCGATCATCCATGCCCTTTTGGTGGAGTGCGGCCCCCTGACGGTCTCCTTTCCGGTCAATGCCGTCAAGCGCACCATTGAACTCAGGCGCGAGGAGATATTCCAGGAGCGGGAGCAGTTCTTTTTCATGCTCGACGGCAGGCAGGTGCCTCTCAAAAATCTCAACCGTCTGCTCGGACAAGCGCCGACACCAGATGCGCGGGCGTTTGTCCCGACGGTCGTGATCGAAGCGGGTGACACAACGCTCGGACTGGCTACGGATCGTCTGCTCGGCCAGAGAGAGATCTTTGTGAAGCCGCTCGGTATTCCGCTGAGCCGCATCAAAGGACTTACCGGCGGGGCCATCACGGGGGATGGCCGTATCGTATATGTCATTGATGCCACTGCGCTGTAATGCGACCCAATTTTCAAAAGCGGTTGCGATAGATGCGGTCCTGTGGCAAAATTAACGACCGGGTTACGCCATTTTGCATTTTTCAGGAAAGGTTACACCATGATACGCTGGTTAACATGCAGTTTGTCCCTTCTGCTGGTTTTGGTCTGGACACCGTTGCAGGCTGCCGATAAGCCTGCAAGTCTCAAAGATGTGATCGGGGCGCTGGAAAAAGGGTATGCAGGCCTGCAGGATGTTCACGCCGATTTTTCTCAACGGACGCTTATCGCCGGGGTCGGCCGCGAACAGAAGGGCAGCGGCGAAGTATTCCTGAAACGGCCCGCTTCCAGCACAGCCATGTTCCGTTTCAACTATGCAAAGCCCAAACAGCAGATCGTTTCCAACGGCAAACAGGTCTGGTTCTACTTGCCCGAAAACCGGCAGGTGATGGTCAGCACGGTGGCCGAAATGTTCAAGGGTGGCAATGCCATCGCGCTCTCCTATCTGACCGGCCTGGGCCATGTGTCGCGGGATTTCACCGTTTCCTTTGCCAAGGAACAGCGTGATAAACACGGCGACTACCAGTTGGAATTGATCCCCAAAAAGCCTACGCCGGTCCTGGCGCGGCTCCAGTTGACGGTTTCGGCAGAGGCGGTGGAGCGTTTTCTGCGCCAGGGAAACGTGCAGGACCTCTTCCCGGTGCAGGCGTCGGTCGTGCATGATGCCGGCGGCAACCAGACCCGCATCGACTACAGCCATGTCAGGGTCAACAAGGGGTTGGACAGCAACAAGTTCAACTTCAAGGTCCCCGCAGGGGTTGCAGTCGTCAAGCCATAAGGCGGCGCTATCCATCACAAGGGCTCGCAAGCATGCCGGGCCGAACGTTTGCAGTGCATCCCCTGTACGGTTTCGATGGGATGTATTATACTAGTATATCTTCGGAGGGTGTCTCTATGCCGTCATTCGACATCGTTTCAAAAGTGGATATGCAGGAAGTGGACAACGCGATCAATCAGGCGATCAAGGAAATCGGCCAACGCTACGACTTCAAGGGGTCCAAGAGCGAGATCAGCCAGGAGAAGGATGCCGTCAAGATTTTGGCTGACGACGACTACAAGCTCAAGGCCGTGGTCGACGTGCTCCAGTCCAAGTTCCTCAAGCGCAATATCTCCATCAAGGCCTTGCAGTACGGCAAGGTCGAACCTGCCTCGGGTGGGATGGTGCGGCAGCTCATCACGGTCCAGCAAGGAATCTCCAAGGAGAAGGGTAAGGAGATCATAGCCGTCATCAAGGAAAGCAAGGTGAAAGTGCAGGCGCAAATCCAGGATGACCAAGTGCGGGTAACCGGCAAGAACCGGGACGACCTGCAGGAAACGATTCAACTCCTCAAGGGGAAGGACCTGGGGGTGGAGATGCAGTTCGTGAATTTCAGGGAGTAGCTTCGGCCGGTATGAAGAGCGGGGGATTTTCCATCCTCTGCGCAGTTATTCAAATAAAAGGGGTGTTCGTGAGCGAAAGCGTTAAACAAAAAGTCAGTATGGTCAGCCTGGGCTGCCCCAAAAACCTCGTGGATGCCGAGGTCATGCTCGGTGTGCTTGCCAAGGATGACTACGAGATTACGACCGACGAAAAGGATGCGGACGTGATCATCGTCAATACCTGCTCGTTCATCAAGGAGGCCAAGCAGGAGAGCATCGACGCCATTTTGGACTTGGCGGAACGCAAACACGACGGGCGCTGCCACACCCTGATCGTCTCCGGCTGCCTGCCGCAGCGGTATCAGGAGGAGTTGGCCAACGACCTGCCCGAGGTGGATATCTTTATCGGCACCGGCGATTACCCCCGCATTGCCGAGATTCTGGCGGAGAAGAAAGGTTCCGACGGCCAGCTGCGCTACGTCGGCGACCCGGATTACATCTATGACGAAACATTGCCGCGCCTCAACTCTTCGCCCGCATGGTATTCCTATCTCAAAATCGGCGAAGGTTGTTCCAATTGCTGCTCGTACTGCGTGATCCCCCAGCTACGGGGCGCCTACCGGTCCCGGCCGCTGGAGTCGCTGGTGGCCGAGGCGGAGCGGCTGGCCGCCCGCGGGGTCAAAGAGATCAATGTCATCTCCCAGGATGTCACCCGTTACGGCAGCGACCTGGACGACGGTTCCACCCTAGAAACATTGCTGCGCCGGTTGGCTGCCATTGAGGGGATTCGGTGGATTCGTCTCTTGTACGCATATCCCGACGGGATCACCGACGGCCTGATCGAGTTGATTCGCGACGAACCCAAGATTTGCAAGTATCTGGATATTCCGATCCAGCATATCGCCGACCCGGTTCTCAAACGGATGAACCGCCGGAGCAGCGAGGCTCAGATTCGGAACCTGATCGCTACCTTGCGCCGGGAGATCCCCGGCATTGCGCTGCGCACCTCGCTGATCGTCGGTTTTCCGGGCGAAACGGTGGACGATTTTGCCAGCCTGATGCAGTTCATCGAGCAGACCCAATTCGATCGCCTCGGGGTCTTCTGCTACTCCCGGGAAGAGAATACGCCGGCAGCCTCCATGCCGGACCAGGTCTCGGAACGGGTCAAGCGCGAGCGCTACCGCAAGTTGATGCGCGCCCAGGCGCGACTGTCATTCCGTCGCAACCGGGCCCTCATCGGTGCCACGGAACAGGTCATCGTGGAGGGGTACAGCGAAGAAACCGACCTGCTCCTGAGGGGACGCTCGTCGCGCCAGGCGCCGGATATCGACGGGCAGGTCTATATCACCGCCGGAACCGCCGAGGTGGGTGATATCGTTTCTCTCAAGGTCACGGACTCGTCGGATTACGACCTGATCGGTGAAATAGTCGTCTGATAATGCCTCCGGTTGTTTGGCTTGACAAACAATCTGTTTTCTGCAATAGTTTGCCCCCTTTTCAGGGGTGGTACGAAAGCAGACCAGGGGAGTGAGGGCAACATGGCCACGAAACCGGCAAAAAAGAAATGGCAGGAAATTAGGGAAATCCTTCAACAAATGAAGGAGGATACCCTGCGGGAAATATCCAAAACTGTCAAGAACGGCGCCGAAACCACAGCCGTCGGAGAACCGAGCGGCGACATCTATGACCAGGCCTCATCGGAGCGGGATCGCGAACTCGGGCTTTTATTGGGTGACCGGGAACGGGAAAAATTGCACAATATCGACGAGGCCCTCCTGAGAATCGACGAGGGAGAGTATGGCCTTTGCGAAGAGTGTGAAGAGGAAATCCCCTTGGGGCGGCTCAAGGCCATGCCGTTCGCGCGGTATTGCGTCAAGTGCAAATCCGATCTGGAAAAGCTCCAGGCCCAGACCAAGCGCTTTGAGGAGGACCGCACCTACCGCGAGATTCCCCTCGGCGGCGAGGAAGAAGACGCCTAGCGCCGTTTTCCCCGTGAACGGCTGAAGGCCGTTGCTATCCTCAATAGCGCCCCTCGCCGCACCTGCATGGCGTCGTGGGGGCACAATTCGCGGCAGCACCAACAACGAATACAGCTCTTTTGGTTGACCACCAGGGAGCTGTTTTTTATTTGTATGGCTTTCGGCGGGCAGGCGTCCCGGCAAATGCCACACAGCACGCAGCGGCGGGCGTCGGCCACGGGGAATGACAGAAGGTGGCGCCTGAGGCCATTTTTGATAAAGGTCGGCAGGCCGAATTGAACATCCAGGCCGGTGGGGAGTTTGAACCGCTTCCCCCCGAAGCGGTCGGGGGGCACGCCGAAAAGTTCCAGTGCGCCGATCTCCGTCCCCGGCAGCCCCATGCGTGCCGCTTCCCGTTCCACATGGAGCAGCTCTGCGGGTATCCCGGCCAGGCGGCCGGCCACCGTGTCCACCGCCACCGGATTGACGCCGGCGATCAATGCGCCCAATTTGATCGGGTCGCCACTTCCGGGGCCGTTCCCCTCCATGGCCACGATGGCATCCACAATATTCAGGGCCGGTTTTTTCAGCAGATAGATCTCCAGCAGCAGCCGGGCGAACTGTTCGCGCGAGGTTCCTGCCTTGAGGTGCCACGCCGGCTTTTCCGCCCCCACAACTACGCCGAAAAGGTTCTTCACCGCGCACGTCATGGTCATCATCTCGTGGGTCTTCAGCTTGGGCAGGTTGATGACCTTGTCCGCCTCCCAGTAAGCCCGCGCTATGGCGATGCGGCGGAAGGTCCCCGCGCCATTGAGCTCGATGGTCTCGTCGAATGCAACCAGTTCGGCGCCATTCTCCCGGGCCGCCTGGCTGATGCCGCTTTTGTCGGCCACCTTCCGGAACCCGCCGATACCGGGGCTGTCGCCGATCAGAACCCGGCCTCCGGCCTCCCTGACCAATTCCGCAACAGCCTTCACAACGGCAGGGTGGGTGGTTACCGCCGCTTCCGGAGCTTTGGCGGCCAGCAGGTTGGGCTTGAGCAAGACCCGCTCTCCCGGCCGTACGAAGGCCCCGATGCCGCCCAACGGCTCCAGAAGCGAGACTATTGCCTCCCGCACCCGGGTGGGATCATAATCGTTGCACTGGGCAAGGCTTACTTTTTTCATTCTGGCTTCCTTTGTCGGGCGCCCCGCCGACCTACTTGCGGCGGGCCGATTATGCGATACACTGGTGGATACAGGGGAATCCAATACGAAATCGGTTTGAAGCCATGGCGCCACCGGTTCTCTATAACGACATATCCTTGCTGTATGTCGAGGACGATCAAATCACCAGGGATACGGTTTCACGCCTGCTCATGCGTGTGGTCGGTACCCTTTATGTCGCCGCCAACGGCAGGGCGGGGCTCGATATGTACCGGGCCCATGCCCCTGATGTCGTGGTGACCGATATCAGGATGCCGGCCATGGACGGTATGACCATGGTTCACGAAATTCGTCGCCTTCAGCCGGATTGCCCCGTCATCGTTTTGTCGGCATTCAGCGATACCGAATACCTGCTGGATTGCGTCTCGATCGGCATCAACCATTACATCGGCAAACCGGTCGATTTCGCCAAGCTTACGGAGGCGGTGGCCCAATGCTGTGATTACGTCAACCTCAAGCGCCGTCTCAGAAAACAGGACGAATCCCTCAATCTGCTCTCCCAGGCCATGGAACAGGCCCCCACCTCGGTTCTCATCACGGACCTCAACGGCACCATAGAATATGTCAATGCGACATTTACCAAGGTGACCGGCTACAGCGCTGAGGAGGTCATCGGGCAGAATCCGCGCATCCTCAAGTCGGATCTCACCCCCCCCGAACTTTACCAGGAACTCTGGAACAGTATCAGGGCGGGAGAGGAGTGGGAGTGCGAGTTGGCCAATTGCCGCAAGGACGGCCAGGTTTATTGGGAGTTGGCAAAGTTTTGCCCGCTACGCAACTCCGAGGGGTCCGTCATCAAGTATCTCAAGGTATCCCAGGATATTACCGAGCGCAAGCACTATGAAGAGAACCTGCGGTATCTCAGCACCCACGACTCGCTCACCAACCTTTATAACAGGGCGTATTTCGAGGCCGAGATGAGCCGGCTGGCGGCCAGCCGGGATTTTCCGGTCAGTATTGTCATCGCCGATATTGATGGCCTCAAGACGATCAATGACAACTACGGTCATGATGAGGGGGACCGGTTGATTCGCATGGCTGCAGATTTGCTCCTGTCCGCCTTTCGGGCCGGTGACGTCGTTTCCCGTATCGGCGGGGATGAATTCGCCGTGCTGCTGCCGCACACCGACTTGGAAACCGCCCAGGCAGCGGTGCGGCGCATCATCCAAGATGAATGCCACCCAAGAAGGGAAAAAAACGGTTATTCGCGCGGCCTGTCCCTGGGGGTGGCAACTGCCTGTGACGCATCCGAACTCCCCGCCGCCCTCAAGCTGGCCGACCGGCGCATGTATCAGGATAAGTACGACAAAAAAGGGCGCACGGCAGAGCAGCCTCTCGTTGAGGATGATGGCATTGTCGGAGATTAATTGTTAAGGATGAAAATAATTGTTGACTCAATCTTATTTATATTGTAAAAATGCAATTCTCTTTGAGCCGCTAGCTCAGTTGGTAGAGCACCTGACTTTTAATCAGGTGGTCGTTGGTTCGATCCCAACGCGGCTCACCACTGAAAACGTCCCCTTCGTCTAGCCCGGCCCAGGACACCGCCCTTTCACGGCGGCGACACCGGTTCAAATCCGGTAGGGGACGCCAAAAACAACGGCCCTGGACATTACGTCCGGGGCCTTATTTCGTTGGGCACATAGCTTAGCTGGTAGAGCAGCCGACTCTTAATCGGCAGGTCGACGGTTCGATCCCGTCTGTGCCCACCAAAATTTAAGGACCTGACACCTTGTCAGGTCCTTTTTTTGTTTTGATGTCCAGGATTCCGCACCCCGGGGCGATGAACACCACCGTTTCCCGAGCGGGGCGCAGACATCCCGTTTGTCCGTGCCCCGGTTCCCGACTCATCTCCCTCTCCCCTCGTGCGCCCGAATATCGCGCTTTCTTGTCACACTCGGCATTTGGTGTTGAAAATATCCGTGCAAATAGGTATGTTAACTCCTTTAAACGCCGTTTGAACATCCCCGTTGCAAGAGCATGCACCGTATCACGTTCATCCTCTACCCGCCTCACCGTCGAGCGGTACATAATAAGATACCAGCACCATACATAAAGGTAGCCATATGAAAAACATCGAACCACCTAAAAAACAGGGCCTCTACGATCCCCAGTTCGAACACGATGCCTGCGGTGTCGGCTTTGTGGCCAATATCAAGGGGGCAAAATCCCACGAAATCGTGCGGCAGGCCCTGACAGTCCTTGTAAATCTCGATCACCGCGGTGCCTGCGGCTGCGAACCCAATACCGGGGATGGCGCGGGCATTCTCTTGCAGATGCCGGACCGGTTTCTGCGCAAAGTCTGCGCGCCGTTGGGCATAGAGTTGCCCGAGCCGTTCCGCTACGGGGTCGCCATGGTGTTCACCTCGCCCAACCCGACCGAGCGCAACAGCGCTCGCCATGTGCTGGAAAAGATCGTGGCCGAGGAAGGGCTCGCGATCATCGGCTGGCGTGATGTGCCCACTGACCACGCGTCCCTTGGCGCTACCGCCCGGGCCAGCGAACCGGTGGTGCGCCAACTGTTTTTCAAAACCTGCGAGGAGTGCGCCGACGAACAGGAGCTCAACCGCAAGCTGTACATCGTCAATCAACGCGCCATCAACGAGATCCGCCGGGCCGGGGTCGACGAGTGCTGGTACGTGGTCAGCATCTCCAGCCGGACCATGATCTACAAAGGCATGCTCATGCCGGTTCAGGTGGACCAGTACTACCCCGACCTGCGCGATCCCGACATGGAGACCGCCCTGGCGCTCGTGCATTCGCGTTTTTCCACCAATACCTTTCCCAGCTGGGACCGGGCTCACCCCTATCACTTCCTGGCCCATAACGGCGAAATCAACACCCTGCGCGGCAACGTCAACTGGATGCATGCCCGCCAGTCGCTTTTTGCCAGCCACCTGTTCGGGGACGACATCAAGAAGGCGCTGCCGATCATAAACACCGACGGTTCCGATTCGGCCATGTTCGACAACTGCCTGGAGCTTTTGGTCATGGCCGGCCGCTCGTTGCCCCATGCCGTCATGATGATGGTCCCCGAGCCGTGGGAAAACCATGAGACCATGGAGCCCGCCAAAAAGGCCTTTTACGAGTACCATTCCTGTCTGATGGAACCATGGGACGGTCCCGCGGCCATCGCCTTTACCGACGGCCGCAGCATCGGCGCCGTACTCGACCGCAACGGCCTACGGCCGTCACGGTATTATGTCACCAGCGATGATCTCGTGATCATGGCCTCCGAGGCCGGGGTGCTGCCGATCGAGCCGGAGCGCGTCCTGCTGAAGGGGCGCCTGCAGCCCGGCCGGATGTTCCTGGTGGATACGGAACAGGGACGCATCGTGCCGGACGAGGAGATCAAACGCGAATTGGCGGACGCCCGTCCTTACGGCGAGTGGTTGCGGGATAATCATATCCTTCTCGAGGACCTGCCCGATGCGCTCCATGTGTACGGACCGGACCATGATACGGTACTTCAGCGCCAGCAGGCTTTCGGCTACACCTTCGAGGATCAGCGCGTCATCCTGGGGCCCATGGCGCTGAACGGCGTCCAGCCGCTCGGTTCCATGGGCACTGACACGCCGCTGGCGGTGCTGTCCGATCAGTCGCAACTGCTCTACAACTATTTCAAGCAGCTCTTCGCCCAGGTGACCAACCCCCCCATCGACCCGATCCGCGAGGAGATCATCACCTCCACAACCACCCTGATCGGCTCCGAGGCCAACCTGCTCAAGCCGACCGCTACCAGCGCCCGCATGATCAGGCTGGAACACCCTCTGCTCTCCAACGAGGAACTTGAAAAACTGCGCCATGTGGAGAAACCCGATTTCAAGGCCGTAACCCTGTCGCTGCTCTTCCCGGTGGCACAGGGGACCGCGGGACTGGAGAAGGCCCTGGAGAGGCTTTTCGAAGCCGCCGTCATAACGGTCGAGGCTGGCACCACCATTCTGATCCTCTCCGATCGCGGAGTTGATAAGGACCATGCCGCCATTCCCGCCCTGCTGGCGGTTTCCGGGCTTCACCATCACCTGATCCGGACGGCCACCCGCACGCGGGTTTCGTTGGTGCTCGAATCGGGCGAGCCGCGAGAGGTCCACCACTTTGCCGTGCTGCTCGGTTACGGCGTCAACGCCATCAACCCCTATCTGGCCTTCGAGTCCCTGGACGACATGATCCGGCAGGGGATGCTGACGGACATCACCTACAAGAAGGCGGTGAAAAACTTTATCAAGGCCTCCATCAAGGGGGTCGTCAAGACCATGGCCAAGATGGGCATCTCCACCGTGCAGAGTTACCGCGGCGCCCAGATCTTCGAGGCGGTCGGCCTGCATCAGTCGGTAATCGACCGGTACTTTACCTGGACGCCGTCACGTATCGGGGGCACCGATCTGGACGGGATCGCCACCGAATTACTGGCGCGGCATCACCGGGCCTGGCCCGAGCGGGTGCCCGCCGATCCCACCCTGGACGCCGGCGGGGTCTACCAGTGGCGCGAGGCCGGGGAGGAACACCAGTACAACCCACTCACCATCAGTTCGCTCCAGAAAGCGGTCCGCACCGGCGACTACCATGAATTCAAGCAGTTCTCGTCGCTGATCGACGAACAGGACACCCGCCTGTACACCCTGCGCGGCCTGATGGATTTCCGGGAAACGACCGTCCCGGTGCCGATTGAGGAGGTCGAACCGGTGGAAGAGATCATGAAGCGCTTCAAGACCGGCGCCATGTCCTACGGCTCCATCAGCCAGGAGGCCCACGAAGCGCTGGCCATCGCCATGAACCGGATCGGCGGTCTCTCCAATACCGGCGAGGGGGGGGAGGACCCGGAACGCTTCACCTGGACCAACGAGTTGGGCGATTCCAAGAACAGCGCCATCAAACAGGTGGCCTCGGGCCGCTTCGGTGTTACCAGCGACTATCTCACCAACGCCCGGGAGATCCAGATCAAGATGGCCCAGGGGGCCAAGCCGGGGGAGGGGGGCGAGCTGCCCGGCCAGAAGGTGTTTCCCTGGATCGCCAAGACCCGCCATACCACCCCGGGGGTCGGTCTGGTTTCGCCGCCGCCGCACCACGATATCTATTCCATCGAGGATCTTGCCGAACTGATCCATGACCTGAAAAACGCCAACCGCCGCGCCCGCATCAGCGTCAAGCTGGTGTCCGAGGTGGGGGTCGGCACCATCGCGGCCGGCGTTGCCAAGGCCCATGCCGATGTGGTGCTCGTCAGCGGCTACGACGGCGGCACCGGCGCCTCGCCGGTATCCAGTATCAAGCACGCCGGCCTCCCCTGGGAGTTGGGCGTGGCGGAAACACACCAGACCCTGGTGTTGAACAACCTGCGCAGCCGCATCGTCATCGAGGCGGACGGTCAGCTCAAGACCGGTCGCGACGTCGCCGTCGCCGCCCTGCTGGGGGCCGAGGAGTTCGGCTTCGCCACCGCGCCGCTGGTTTCCCTCGGCTGCGTCATGATGCGGGTCTGCCACAGCAACACCTGCCCGACCGGCGTAGCCACCCAGGACCCGGCCCTGCGTGCCAAGTTCACCGGCAAGCCGGAATACGTGGTCAACTTCATGCGCTTCGTGGCCCAGGAGTTGCGGGAGATCATGGCCCGACTCGGTTTCCGGACCCTGAACGAGATGGTCGGACGCGCGGACGTTCTGGAACCCCGAAAGGCCATTGCCCACTGGAAGGCCAAGGGGCTCGATTTCTCCAACATCCTGTACCAGCCCCAGGTCGGCCTGGATGTGGGACGCTACTGCACGGAGCCCCAGGACCATGGCCTGGAGAAATCCATCGACATGACCAGGCTGCTGGACCTCTGCAAGCCCGCCATCGAAAAGGGGGAGAGGGTTGACGCGGAACTGCCCATCACCAACGTCGACCGGGTGGTGGGGACGATCCTCGGCAACGAGATCACCCGCCATCACGGCCCCCAAGGGCTCCCGGACGGGACCGTCAACCTGCTGTTCAACGGTTCGGCCGGTCAGAGCTTCGGGGCCTTCGTTCCCCGGGGGGTCACCCTGGGGTTGTGCGGCGACGCCAACGACTACCTGGGCAAAGGGCTCAGCGGCGGCACGATCCTGGTCTATCCCCCCAAGGGGTCGCCCTTCAAGGCGGAAGAGAACATCATAGCCGGCAACGTGGCCTTCTACGGCGCCACCAGCGGTGAAGCCTTTATCCGCGGCATGGCCGGTGAGCGCTTCTGTGTTCGCAACTCCGGCGTCAATGCGGTGGTAGAGGCGGTGGGCGACCATGGCTGCGAGTATATGACCGGCGGTACGGTAGTGATCCTCGGCCCGACGGGGCGCAACTTTGCGGCCGGCATGAGCGGCGGCGTGGCCTACGTGCTCGATGAAGAGGGTGATTTTAGCGGCCGCTGCAATACCCAGATGGTCGGACTCGAGGAATTGGACGAGCGGGATGCGGCCACCCTCAAAGGCATGATCGGCCGCCATGGCGAGTTGACCGGGAGTGAGCGTGCTGCGGCCGTATTGGCAGATTGGGATGGATTCCTTCCACGGTTTGTCAAGGTCATGCCCAAGGACTACAAACGGGTCGTGCAGGCCCTGGAAAGGGCGCAGGCCGCCGGCCTGAGCGGCGATGAGGCACTGGCCGCCGCTTTCGAGGAAAACGCCCGGCTCGAGGGGAAATAGGCCGTCAGTGCGTTAGGCGGAATGGGTTCGAATTCAAACACATCGATATAGGAAAACGACATGGGAAAAACAACCGGATTTTTGGAATACCAGCGGGAAGTGCCGGCCGACCGGGAGCCGTTGGAGCGGATCAAGGGGTGGAACGAGTTTCACCTCCATATGGACGACGAGTCCCTGCGTACCCAGGGGGCTCGCTGCATGGATTGCGGCATCCCCTTTTGTCATACCGGGAAGCTCATCAGCGGCATGGCCAGCGGCTGCCCGGTCAATAACCTGATCCCGGAGTGGAACGATCTGGTCTACCGCAATCTCTGGCGACAGGCGCTTGACCGGCTCCACAAGACCAACAACTTCCCCGAGTTTACCGGGCGGGTCTGCCCGGCCCCCTGTGAAGGGTCCTGCACACTCGGCATCATTGACCCACCCGTCACCATCAAGAATATCGAAGTCAGCATTGTGGAGCGCGGTTTTGACGAGGGATGGATCGTTCCGGTACTGCCCCAGGTCCGCACCGGCAAGCGGGTGGCGGTGGTCGGCTCCGGCCCGGCCGGCCTTTCGGCGGCGGCGCAGCTCAACAGGGCTGGTCACAGCGTGACGGTTTTCGAACGGGAGGACCTGCCCGGGGGGCTTTTGATGTACGGTATCCCCAACATGAAGCTCGACAAGCGTCAGGTGGTCCAGCGTCGTATAAAGCTGATGGAGGCGGAGGGGATTACCTTTGTCTGCAACACCGAAATCGGCAGCGCGGCCTTCCCGGCCGACCGGCTGCGTAGCGAGTTCGACGCCGTGGTTCTGGCCACCGGGGCGACCGTACCGCGCGATCTCCCCGTCGAGGGGCGTGCCCTTGCTGGGGTCCACTTTGCCATGGATTTCCTGACAGCCAATACCAAGGCGGTGCTCAACCGAACCGGCAACGTCATCTCGGCCCGGGACAAGGATGTGGTCATCATCGGCGGCGGCGACACCGGCACCGACTGTGTCGGCACCTCTTTGCGCCATGGTTGCCGCTCGGTCACCCAACTGGAGATCATGCCCCGTTCGCCCGAGGAACGCGCCGCCGACAATCCCTGGCCCGAATGGCCCAAGGTACATAAGGTGGACTACGGCCAGGAGGAGGCCGCCGCCAAGTTCGGCGCCGACCCGCGGACGTACCTGACTACCGCTACGGGGTTCGAAGGGGACGGGAACGGCACGGTCACGGCGGTCCGCACCGTTGAGGTCGCCTGGGAAAAGAACGACCGTGGGCAGTTCACGCCCAAGCCGGTGCCGGGCACCGAACAGGTGCGCCCTGCCGGTCTGGTGTTGCTGGCCATGGGCTTTCTCGGGCCGGAACAGGCGCTGCTCGACGCACTTGGGCTGGAACGGGACCCGCGTAGTAACGTCAGGGCCGACTATGGCCGGTACACCACCAGCCTGCCGGGTGTCTTTGCCGCCGGGGACTGCCGCCGCGGCCAGAGCCTGGTGGTCTGGGCCTTCAACGAGGGACGCGGCGCGGCGCGGGAATGCGACCGCTACCTGATGGGCTCCACGGAATTGCCGTAAATTAATCGTGGCGGTCCGGAAACGGCACCCCGCTGCAACCTTCTTGGATATGCAACCATCCGCGCGCCGGCAGAGGAATTTCATTCGACTGCCGGCGCTTTTTCGTTGCAGGGGTAGCGTGGAGAAATCGTCCCGCATCCCCTCTCGTCGTCGCCGTAGAACGTTGCCGCTCACGGTAAATTGCCTCCCCCGTTGCCTTCTCTCCCGGCGGTATCCGCCACACATTTATCGTGCCTCATCGTGCCATATACCAGTAAAAAGACCTGATTAATCGTTTGACAGTCGTTGCTTGCAGTACTAGTCTAGTATCCAATTGTATTTTTGTGGTATTGTTAGAAATTCCGTATTGCTCCCCGATTCCAGTGGGGCGTGCATACGGACAAACTTTGCAGTACAGGGAAAAGGAACGTATCTGTGGAACACCCTCAAGACCCCCTCAAGCGAGTTGAAAAAGACCTGAAAAAATGTGTGAAATGCGGCGCCTGCCGGGCAAATTGCCCCGCCTTCACCGCATTCCAGCGTGAGCCGGCCGTTGCCCGCGGCAAGGTGGCCCTGGCCCAACATATTCTCAAAAACGACATCGATTTGGACGACCAGACCTATGTGGCCATGTCCAAGTGCCTGTTGTGTGGCAGTTGCGTGGAGAAGTGCCCGAACGAGGTGCCGACCGACGAGATCGTTGTTGCCGCACGGGAAGCGTTGGCGGCGCGGCGCGGCCTGACCACCTTCCACGCGGCTGTCGGCCAGGTGATCAAACACCGCACCCTGATGAAGATGGGCGCCAAGATGGCCAGCATCCTCGGCCCGCTCTTTTTCAGAAAGGTTCCTGAAACATCGGGGCTACGGCTGCGCTTCCCGGTGCCGTTTATCGGCCGGAAACGCCATATCCCGGCCATCGCCAAAAAACCGTTCATGGACCGGCATCCCGAGGTTATCCCTGGCGAACCGGGCAAGCCGCGGATCGTCTTCTTTGTCGGCTGCATGACCAACTTCGTCTATACCGAGATCGGCGAAGCGGCCCTGGCGCTCTTTCGTCACCTGGGCTGCACGGTGATCATCCCCAAGGGGCAGCAGTGCTGCGGCCTGCCGGCCATGTCCGGTGGAGATATCGCCACGGTGCGCGGGCTGGCCGAGAAGAATCTGGCGGAGATGGAACGATATGAAGCCGACTATGTCATGAGCGCCTGCGCCACCTGCAGCGGCGCCCTTCATCGCTTCTACCCGCTGGTGGTGGGCAAGCGCAATCCCGAACTGCGGGCGCGGCTGGATGCCCTGGCGGCAAAGACCGTGGATGCCTCCCAACTGCTGCACCACCTGGGGCTCAGCCCCGCCGAGACCGGCGCGGGCGACGCTGTGCGCGTGACCTACCATGATCCCTGCCACCTGCGCACCCGCGGCTTGACCAAACAGCCCCGGGAGCTTTTGCGAGGGACGCCGGGCATCGAACTGACCGAGATGGAAGGGGCCGACCGCTGCTGCGGCCTGGGCGGCACGTTCAATGTCTACCACTACGGTTCGTCCATGACCATCAACGACGCCAAGAGCCGCGCCATCATCGATACCGCCGCCCAAGTCGTGGCGACCGGTTGCCCCGGCTGCATGATGCAACTTTCCGATGGTTTGAAACAGCACGGTTCCCGCGTCCAGGTGCTGCACACATTGCAACTTCTTGCCCGTCAACTGAAATTGTGATACGTCTTTTTATTGTCGCTAAAGGTTTTTTATCACTGCTTATCTTCTTTGTTCTTGATAAAAATTTTTTATTGACATAACAATACAAATTGTATACAAAGCCCGGCATAAAAATGGGTTCTATTTCTGGTAGGGTATGAATGAGCGACTTCAATATTGGGGCAAAAATCAAAAAATTGCGCCTCGCGAAGAAAATGACCCTTCAGGCAGTGGCCAGGGAAACGGGATTTTCTCCCGCCCTCATCTCGCAGATCGAGAACAACAACGTCTCTCCGCCCATTGCCACGTTGTCCAAGATTGCCAAGTTCTTTGATGTCAAAATCGGGATGTTCTTTGCCGAGGACGAGGAAGAATGCCGCTTCGAGGTGGTCCGTTCCCACGAGCGCAAGGTTATTCCGCGGGTGATCTCCCGCGCCGGCACCAGCCAGGGCTATTCCTATGAATCGCTTTCCTTCCGCAAGCAGAGCAAGAAGATGGAGCCCTTTCTTCTTACGGTCGCGGAAAAGGCGCTTGAGGAAAACACCTACAGCCACGACGGCGAGGAGTTCCTTTTCGTCATGAAAGGAACGGCCGACCTGCTGCTGGATGACCGCAAGATCACGCTCTATGAGGGGGATTGCGTCTACTTCGATTCCGCCCTGAAGCATCGCCTGCTTTCCAAGGACGGGGAAGAGGTGAAGGTGCTGGCCGTCGTGACGAGATAGTTCTCCCTCCGGGATACGGCAAGTCCGCTCCTGCCGCCCCTTCTGTTCCCATGGCAATTTCATGCGCAATAACAAGATGTGTTTCTGAATAGAACCTGGCACTGCTAAAAAATCCCCTGTATCGGAAGGATAGCGGAGATGTCCAAGAAAGCGATTAAACCGTCACTGGAAAACCCCTTTGCCCCGCCTGAGGTTGTCAAATTCACGATTCCCGGAGAGATTCCCGGTAAGACCGGCGGTTATGAAGAGGTGATGAAGGAGGGGCATGACCTGATTCATCGCCCCATCCGATCGGTCAAGATCGATCAGATCGAAAAGCAGCACTTCAAAAAGCGGATGACCGTCTGGGAGAGGATCCGCGTCCTTACCGAAAACGAACCGAATATCCTGTTCCAGAACTGGGGCAAGAATCTCGACGGTGCCTCACTGGTCACCGGCATTCTCAATATCCGCGGCCGGGATGTGGCGATCTATGGCCATGACTTCACGGTCCGGGCCGGCTCCATGGACGCCACCAACGGCAACAAGCTGGCCCGCCTGTTCCAGATGGCCGGGGAAAAGGGCATTCCGCTGATCGGCATGAACGACAGCGCCGGTGCCTACGTGCCTGCGGGGGTCGGCGGCCTGGACGGCTATGCCGAGGCCTTTACGGCGCTTCGCAAGATCAGCGGCGTTGTCCCCAGCATCATGTGTATGTTCGGCTTCAATGCCGGCGGCGGCAGCTACCTCCCCCGCCAGGGCAGTTTTGTGATCCAGCCCAACGATACGTTCTTCGGCCTGACCGGCCCCGGCGTCGTCAAGTCGGTCCTGGGAGAGGATGTCACCCCCGAGGAGCTCGGCGGCCCCAAGGTGCACGGGCTGTCGGGCGTCGCCGACCTCACCGTGGAGGACGAGGTGGGCGCCCTGAGAAGCGCGCTCCAATTACTCAATTACCTGCCGGACAACAATAGCGTCCTGGCTCCCTTCCAACAGACGAGCGACCCCTTGGACCGCAAGACCTGGGAGATCAATACGCTCCTGAAAAAGGCTTTCAACTCCCCCACCGGCTTCAATACCCCCTTCGATGTGTCGATCATGATCCAGCAGATCTGCGACCATGGCGACTATTTCGAGATGCAGCGGGATCGGGCGCGCAATGCCATCACCGCCTTTGGCCGCTTGGGGGGCAACGTGGTCGGCTTCGTGGCCAACAACAGCGCCGTGGCCTCCGGCCAGATCGACGTGGATGCGGCCTACAAAATCGCCCGCTTCAACCGTTTCTGCAACATCTACAACATCCCGCTGATCTTCATGGAGGATACCACCGGCTTCCTGCCGGGACGCGAGCAGGAGGCCCGCGGCATCGTGCAGGCCGGCCGCGCCATGCTGGATTCCATCGTGGATATCAGAACGCCGCGCATCCTGCTGATCATCCGCAACGCCTACGGCGGGGCCTATGCCTCCTATAACAACTACCCCACCGGCGCCGACCTGGTGCTGGCGCTGCCGACCACCCGCCTGGCGGTCATGGGGCCGGCCGGCAAGGAGTTCGTCTACAAGGATGAACTCCGCAAGGTGCGCAACGCGGTCGCCGAGCAGGTGAAGCTGGGGACCCAGGAACGGACCGCCGCCGGCATGGAGCCTGGCGAGGCCAAGAAAGAGGCCGAAAAGGATGCGACCGAGTGGCTGAAGGCGCGGGAGGCCGAGCTTAACCTCCGGTATGAAAAAGAGCTGATGAACCCCAAAGAAGCGCTCAGTCTGGGCTCCATCTCCTCACTCGTGATGCCCACGGACCTGCGCAAGGTGCTTGGCGAGAACCTGAATTTCTTCCTTCGCCATTACAAGCCTTCTCCAATGCAGGCGGTGCAGCGCGAGTTCCACTAATCTATTTTACGAAGAGATTGGAGATAGAGACCCATGTCACAAGCTTCCGATTACTACCTGAACAACCCCCTGACCCATCGGGCTCGTCGCCTGAGCAGTGCCGCTTCCGAGTGGGTGCGCTCCTTTTCCTGCGAGGACCTGAAACCGCTCATCGTCTGCCGCGGCCCGATCCGGAAGGAGGCGATGGATGTGTACCAGGAGATGGGCATCACCCACTTCGGTATCCTGCTCTCCGAAAAGGATTCCATCGTGTATCCCACCGCCCTGGCCCCCGAACTGCGCCAGCTGACCGATTCCAACCGGGTGCACCGCGTGCCCGACTATACCGGCGCCAGCAAGGAAGAACGGGTGGAGCGTATCCACCAGATCATCGAGATCGCCCAGGATAACGGCTACGACTCGATCTTTGCCGGTTATGGTTTCATGGCCGAGGATGAGGAATTCGTTGCCGAGATCGAGAAGGCCGGACTCACCTTCATCGGCCCCTGCGCAAACACCCAGGCCCGGGCCGGCAAGAAGGACGAAGCCAAGCGGACCGCCCTGACGGTGAATGTCAGCGTCACCCCCGGTGTCAACAACGTAACGGCCCTGACCCTGCTCAAGAAACATCCCACCCGCGAGAAGCTCCTGGCGCTGGTCAAGGCCGAGGGGCTCGTCTGTGATGCCAAGGTGCTCAAGGACGCCAAGGTGTCGCTTGAAGCGTTGGCCGACCATGTCCTGACCGCCTCCTATGCCAAGGGGATCGACCTCTTTACCATCGAGGAGTTGTGCGCCCAGGTCCAGAATGAGGTGGCCGGACTGTTCCGCAACTACCCCCGCAACCGTTTCCGCCTGAAGGCCATCGGCGGCGGCGGCGGCAAGGGACAGCGCATTGTGGGCGCCGCGCTTTTGGCGGCGAAGAATGCCGACGAAAAGATGATCGCCAAGGCGGCCGCCGAGGCCCCGGCCATGGTCCGGGAGATCCTGAACGAGGTCAAGGCCAACGGCGTCGGCGATAACAAGAACATCCTGATCGAACTCAACATCGAGCAGACCCGCCACAACGAGATCCAGTTGCTGGGCAACGGCGAATGGTGCATCGCCCTGGGCGGGCGTGATTGTTCCCTGCAGATGCATGAACAGAAACTGCTGGAGGTCTCCGTCACCCAGGAAAGCCTGGCTGACGCCATTGCCAAGGCAAAGGCTGCGGGCAGGAAGGAAGAGGTCGCGGCCCTGGAGAGCGACCTCAAGGTGCTCCAGCGGATGGAGGAGGAATCGGCCCGTTTCGGTCAGGCGGTCGGCCTGGACTCGGCCTCGACCTTTGAGTGCATCGTTGACCGCGACCGGCACTATTTCATGGAGGTGAACACCCGCATCCAGGTGGAACACCGGGTCACGGAACTCTGCTACAGCCTCAAGTTCGTCAATCCCAAGAACAAAAACGACTTCTTTGTCGTCGAATCCCTGGTGGAGGCCATGGCCCTCCTGGCGCGGCACAAGAAGCGCCTCCCCAAGCCGGAGCGGATCGTCCGTTTCAATGCGGCCGTAGAGGCCCGCCTGAACGCCACCGATGCCTCTCTCTCCCCCCACGCCGGCGGCATGATCCGCTACTGGTCGAAGCCGATCGAAGGGGAGATCCGGGACGATCAGGGGATCAGCATGCTGAACCCGGATACCGCCGTCTTCATGAAGTACAAGGTGGCCGGGGCCTATGATTCCAATATTGCCCTCCTGCTGACCAAGGGTGAGGACCGCTTTGCCAGCTACGAACACCTGTCCGAGGTACTGCGCAGCACCACCTTGCGGGGCAGCGCCCTGGCAACCAATCTTGAGTTCCATTACGGCCTCGTGAACTGGTTTCTGGGCAGGAACGTCATGGCCAAGCCGACCACCCGGTTCGTGGTCCCGTACCTGACCCTGGTCGGAACCCTGAAGGAAGAGGCCAACAGGCTGGACCCGGTGTACGCCTTCCTGCAGATGAAGAAACACTATGACAAGCTCGTCTGCGAACAATATGCCGACCAGCCCGAGGTGTGTGCCAGGGAGCGCAAACACATGTCGGCCCTGCTGGACCGCAAGGGGACCTTGATCACCCGTCCCATGGAACGCCTCCTGGGTGACCCCCACCTGCTCTCCGGCTGGCTGAGCATGAATACGATCAACTTCCGCATCGAGAAGGGCCGCGTCATCTGGCTGCGGAATCCCCTCGGCGTCCTCAACGAGACGTACGAATATATGCACATGTCCTATCGTCCGCACAAACCGGCGGCCGAGATCATCTGGAACCATGACAACGAACTGCTCCAACAGTCGCTGCATTTCTACCGCACCCTGCGCGAGAAGTTGGGCCTGGCGCGCGACGAATATTTCCAGCTCAACGAACTGCTGAAAAAGGAACAACCCCAGGGCGGCTTTGACGCCGAACAGTGGGACCAGATCCGTTCAGCCCATTTCGGCTACGAAGCCGGACTCGAACTGCTCGGCATGCTGTTCCTGGTCGGCGGAAACACCCGGTTCTGGGATATGCATGTCCAGGACGATCTGGAGATCGTCATTCCCGATTACCTCACCGACCCAGACCTGCAGGCGCGGATGAAAAAGGTTCTGGTGCCGCCGCCCGCAACCAAGGCCGATGAAATCGTCGCCGCCTGTGGGGGAATGTACTATGGCCAGGAAGCGCCGGGGCTCCCCATGTTCGTATATGAGGGGATGCATTTCGAGAAGGACCAGCCGCTCTACATCATCGAGGTCATGAAGATGTTCAACACGATCAAGGCGCAGTTCTCCGGGACTATCGACAAGATCATCATGGACGGCGGCGACGGGACGATCGTGCAGAAGGGGCAACCACTCTTCAAGATCACGCCTGACGAGAAATTTGTCGAGGTAGACCCCAAAGTTCTGGAACGCGAGAAACGCGAACGGACGGCCGAATACCTGAAGGCGGTCATCTGACCGGCAATCCGGTTCATGGAGTAAGGAACTGCATCAGGACCGGAGCCGGTTGTGGATTCTTCGATGTATCAGCGGACCTCGCCTGAAACGGGGGTCCGCTGATTTCGTGAACGCTTACGGCCCGGAGGAGTTATTGTCGTCCCCCTCCACGCACTCCGATTGTGCCTGCAGAAACGATTTTTTGTGGGGGTCCTTGACGATCTCGACAGCGCAGTGATTGACCGACCATACGGTCCCGCAGGAACGGCATTCCATGATCTGCTCGGCAAACCCGTCGGTCTGTAGGTCGATAGCGCTGTAGTCGTAGCTGCTGCATACGGGGCATTTCATGATCTCATCCTTTCTCCGTCGGATATATTGAGAACTGTGGCGACAAAGGGGTAGGTGAGGTATGTCTCTAGTATAGCGCCATCCATGTTTTTGCATACAAAAATAAAGACATGCTAATCGTGTATATAGGTGGATAGTTCTATCATTTTCAATGGTGAGGAGATCATCACATGAGTATTCCCGAAGACAAGAAGGCGTGGCAGGACGGCGCGGTTGCGAAAAGTATCGCCAAGTCGCCGGAGCGTAAACCGGAGTTCCGCACCAGTTCCAACATCGAGATGGAGCGTTGTTTTACACCGGAATTCGATTACCCCGGCTATGACGAACAGCTCGGGTTTCCCGGCCAGTACCCCTACACCCGTGGTGTGCAGCCGACCATGTACCGCGGCCGTTTCTGGACCATGCGCCAGTATGCCGGTTTCGGCACCGCCAAGGAGTCCAACGAACGTTACAAGTACCTGCTCCAGGCGGGCCAGACAGGCCTGTCCGTCGCCTTCGACCTGCCGACCCAGATGGGCTATGACTCCGATGCGGCCATGGCCGCCGGCGAGGTCGGCAAGGTCGGCGTCGCCATCGACTCCCTGGCCGATATGGAGACCCTCTTCGACGGCATCCCACTGGACAAGGTTTCCACCTCCATGACCATCAACTCCACCGCCGCCATCCTGCTCTGCATGTATATCGCCGTGGCCGAGAAACAGGGGGTTCCGGCGAACAAGATCTCCGGCACCATCCAGAACGATATCCTCAAGGAGTACATGGCCCGCGGGACCTATATCTACCCTCCGAAAGAGTCCATGCGGATCATCACCGACATCTTCGCCTACTGCAAGGATCACGTGCCCAAGTGGAACACCATCTCCATCTCCGGCTACCATATCCGCGAGGCGGGTTCCAGCGCGGTGCAGGAGGTTGCTTTTACCCTGGCCGACGGCATCGCCTACGTGGAGGCCGCCATCAAGGCCGGGCTGAACGTGGATGAGTTCGCCCCGCGCCTGGCCTTCTTCTTCAACGCCCACAACAATCTGCTGGAGGAGGTGGCCAAGTTCCGCGCCGCCCGCCGTATCTGGGGCAGGATCATGAAGGAACGCTTCGGCGCCAAGGACCCCAAGTCGCAGATGCTCCGCTTCCACACCCAGACCGCCGGCTGCACCCTGACCGCCCAGCAGCCGGACAACAATATCATGCGTGTCACCATCCAGGCCCTGGCGGCCGTGCTGGGTGGAACCCAGTCGCTGCACACCAACTCCCGCGACGAGGCCCTGGCCCTGCCGACCGAGGACTCGGTGCGCATCGCCCTGCGCACCCAGCAGGTAATCGCCTACGAATCGGGCGTGGCCGATTCCATCGACCCCCTGGCCGGCTCGTTCCTGGTGGAGTCCCTGACCGATCAGGTGGAAAAGGCGGCCATGGAGTACATCGAGAAGATCGACCAGCTGGGCGGGGCCGTGGAGGCCATCTCCCGCGGCTTCCAGCAGAAGGAGATCCAGGATTCGGCCTATGCCTACCAGAAAGCCATCGAGTCCAGCGATATGGTCATCGTGGGGGTCAATAAATTCACCGTCCAGGAACCGCCGCCCTCCGGACTGCTCAAGGTCAAGGAGGAGGTGGAGATCTCCCAGAAAGCGTCCCTGGGCGCAGTGAAGGCCGGACGGGACGCCGCGGCGGTACAGGCGGCCCTAGGTGCCCTGGAAACGGCCGCCAGGGGGGATGACAATCTCATGCCCCACATCCTGAAGGCGGTCAAGTCCTACGCGACCTTGGGCGAGATCGCGGATGTCTTCAGGGAGGTGTTCGGCAAACACCACGAGACCGTGGTACTGTAGAAAGTTGTTGAAAAACAGCCATCAGGCCTTCGTCCTCGAAAGCCCTTTCGTGCGGCGTTGCGCTGCTACGCCTCCTCGGGGCTTTCTGCGGGTGCGACGATCTGACTATTTTTGAACAACCTGGATTTTTCAACAACCTTCCAGAAGGAGGTTCCCATGCTGACCAGGATTAATCATATCGGCATTGCCGTGCGGTCCCTCGATGAGACCCTGCCGTTCTACCGGGACAATCTGGGGATGGCCTTTGCGGGCATCGAAGAGGTCGCCGAACAAAAGGTGCGGGTCGCCATGCTGCAGGTGGGCGAATCCAAGATCGAACTCCTGGAGCCGACCAGCGAGGACAGCCCGGTGGCCAAGTTCCTGGAAAAGAACGGCCCCGGCATCCATCACCTGGCATACGAGGTGGAGGATATCGAGGCCGCCATCGCCCGGCTGCTGGCCGAGGGCGCACGGATGATCGACCAGAGGCCGCGCACCGGCGCCCATGGGACGCGGATCGCTTTCGTGCATCCCAAAAGCAGTAACGGCGTCCTGACGGAGTTGTGCCAGCCGGGGCACTAGGAGGTTGTTGAAAAACAGCCATCAGGCCTTCCTCCTCGACCGCCCTTTCGTGCGGCGTAGCGCTGCTACGCCTCCTCGGGGCATTCTGTGGGTGCGACGATCTGACTATTTTTGAATAACCGGGGCAACTAAAAGATTTACACAAACTATGATGCTGCTGATTTTTTTGTTGACAGGCTGACATTCTTTAAGTAAGTTACATCTCTTCGAAAAAACCATGGTCTGTCTCTAACAGATCGTGCAGCATGTGAGGAAGCTATGAAAACCGAAGTTGCAAAAGCGGAAGACGTAAAACGTGATTGGTATGTTGTGGACGCGCAGGATGTCGTGTTGGGACGCCTTGCCACCCAGATAGCCAATGTGTTGCGCGGCAAGAACAAGGCCATTTTTACCCCCAGCGTGGACACCGGTGATTTCGTCATCGTGGTGAACGCCGAGAAGATCGCGCTGACCGGCCGCAAGCTGGATGGCAAGGTCTACTACAGCCATACCGGTTTTCCGGGTGGACTGAAAGAGATCACTGCTGGCAAGCTTCTGGAGAAAAGACCGGAAGACCTCATCCGCAAGGCTGTCAAGGGCATGCTCCCCAAGAACAAACTTGCCCGGCACATGCTCAAGAAGCTCAAGGTCTATGCAGGCGCCAGCCATCCCCACGACGCCCAGCAGCCCAAGAACCTGGCATTTTAATACTCTGAGGAGATACACGATATGGCAGCAGTCAGCTATTATGGTACAGGAAAACGCAAGAGCTCGATAGCCCGCGTATGGCTCAAGCCGGGCGCCGGCAAGATCACGGTCAACGACAAGACTCTTGACGAGTATTTCGGCCGCGAGACCTCCAAAATGGTCGTGCGTCAGCCGTTGGAGCTGGTCGAGAAGGTCGGCGTGTACGATATCTACGTAACGGTTCAGGGGGGCGGCGACTCCGGTCAGGCCGGCGCCATCAAGCACGGCATCACCAAGGCCCTGCTGGAAACCGACGCCGAATTGCGCGGCGTGCTCAAGAAGGCAGGTTTCATTACCCGTGATTCCCGCGTGAAAGAGCGTAAGAAATACGGTAGAGCCGCAGCCCGCGCACGGTTCCAGTTCTCCAAGCGTTAATCGCTGGATTACACCGCACTGGTATGGTAGAAGGGGAAATCCGCAAGGGTTTCCCCTTTTTGCTTTTCAGGATCGAAGACCACTAGTAGACTGTTGAAAAACTCAGGTTGTTCAAAAATAGTCAGATCGTCGTACCCGCAGAAAGACCCGCGGAGGCGTAGCAGCGCTACGCCGCACAAAAGGGCTTTCGAGGACGACGGCGAGATGGCTGTTTTTCAACAACCGCCCAGAGGGGGGTTGCCATGTTGAACGTCGCCATTGTTGGAGCCAGCGGTTACACCGGCCTGGAGTTGATCCGCATCCTGTACTGTCATCCCGAGGTCGCGGTGACCTGCCTGACCTCCGAGCAGAGCGCCGGGAAGCGGGTCTCCGATGTGTTTCCCACCCTGCGGGGGCGCTGCGATCTGGTGCTTGAGAATCTGGAGCCGGTGCGGGTTGCGGAAAAAGCCGACGTCATTTTCACGGCCCTGCCCCACAAGGCGGCCATGGAGGTGGTGCCCACCTTTCTGAAGCTGGGCAAAACGGTGATCGACCTGTCGGCCGACTACCGGCTCTCCGACCCTGAGGTTTATGGAGCCTGGTATGAAAAACACCTCAACCCGGCCAACCTGAAAAAGGCGGTCTACGGCCTGCCGGAGATCAGGCGGACCAAGATCAAGGGCGCCCGGCTGGTGGCCAACCCCGGCTGTTACCCCACCAGCATCATTCTTGGCTTGGCGCCGCTGTTGAAGAAGGGGCTGATCGATCCGCACAGCATCATCGCCGATTCCGCCTCGGGCACGAGCGGCGCCGGCAGGTCGGCCAAGGTCGACGGCCTATACTGCGAGGTTAATGAAGGTTTCAAGGCCTACGGCGTCGGCGGGGCTCACCGGCATACGCCGGAGATCGAGCAGGAATTGTCGCTGTTGGCCGGGGCGGGGCTTAAAATCACCTTTACGCCGCATCTGGTCCCCATGGACCGGGGGATACTCTCCACCATATACGCGACCCCGACGAAGGTGGCGACAACCGAAAAGCTGGTCGCCCTCTACGAGGAGTTCTATAGCGGCGAGCCCTTCGTGCGAGTGCTCCCCCAGGGGAGTCTTCCCTCGACCGCTTTCGTGCGCGGCTCCAACTTCTGCGATATCGCACCACTGGTGGATGGCCGTACCGGGCGGATCATCGTGGTTTCGGCCATCGACAATCTGGTCAAGGGTGCCTCGGGCCAAGCGGTGCAGAATATGAACCTCGCCTGCGGGTTCCCGGAGACCTTGGGCCTGGACGGCCTGGCGCTCTTCCCGTGACCGGACACCTGCCCATACACCTCGCTGAAGCGAGGGCCAGGGGATGGAACGAGCTGGACGTCGTCTTTGTCAGCGGGGACGCCTACATCGACCACCCGGCCTTTGGGATTCCGCTCTTGGCCCGCTGGCTGGAGGCCCACGGCTTCCGGGTGGGAATCATCCCCCAGCCGGACTGGCGCTCAAAGGAACCCTTCATGGCGCTGGGGCGTCCCCGGCTGTTCTTTGCCGTAGCGGCCGGGGCTATGGATTCCATGGTGGCCCACTATACGCCGGCGCGCAAGCTGCGCCACGATGATGCCTACACCCCGGGCAACCGCCACGGTGCCCGCCCCAACCGCGCCACCATCATCTACACCTCGCGGCTGAAAGAGGCCTACAAGGACGTGCCGGTGGTCATCGGCGGCATCGAGGCCTCCCTGCGCCGCTTTGCCCACTACGACTATTGGGAGAACAAGGTGCGCCGCTCTATTCTCCTGGACGCCAAGGCCGACCTGCTGATCTACGGCATGGGGGAATCGCCCCTGCTGGAATTGGCTAAGCGCATGGCAGGTGGAGAACCTTTTGCGGAGATACGCAACCTGCGGGGCACCTGCCGTGTCGGGCGGGGGGCTGAAGACGGCCCGACAGATCCCGAGAGCAAGGGGAGCGTGTCCATCCCCTCCTTTGACGATGTGGCCGTTGACAAGAAAAAGTTCGCCGAGGCGTTCCGCCTGGCCTACCGAGAGCAAAACCCCTTCTCCGCCCGGACGCTTGTCCAGCCTCACGGCGACCGCCTGCTGGTGTGCAACCCGCCGGCCCTCCCCCTGAACCAGGCGGAGATGGATAAGGTCTATGCGCTTCCCTATGAAAAGACGCCCCATCCCTCCTACCGCGAGCAGATACCGGCCTGGGAGCAGATCAAGACCTCCATCACCAGCCATCGGGGCTGTTTCGGCGGTTGCGCCTTTTGTGCCATCACCATGCACCAAGGCAAGGTGATCCAGTCCCGCAGCGAGGCCTCCATCATCGCCGAGGTGGACGCCCTGGCCCGTCAGGGGTGGTTCCGGGGCAGCATCAGCGACGTGGGCGGGCCGACCGCCAATATGTACGGTCTTGCCTGCAAGAACCCCGAAGCCATGCGGGTTTGTCGCCGGGAGAGTTGTATTTTTCCCGCCATCTGCGCCCATCTGGATACGACCGACAAGCGTGCCGTCGCCCTCTTGCAGCGGGTACGGAACCGGCAGGGGGTTAAGCACGTGGCGGTCTCGTCAGGGGTGCGTTACGACCTCATGGAACGGCAGCCGGGCTACTTCCGGGAACTGGTGGGGCACCATGTGAGCGGCCTGCTCAAGATCGCCCCTGAGCATCTCGCGGAGCATGTCACGGCCCTGATGCGCAAGCCGGGGAGGAAGGCCTTCGAACGTTTCCTGGCCCGTTTTCGCGAGGAGAGCATTCGCCTCGGCAAACGGCAGCACCTCATACCCTACCTGATCTCGGGCCATCCCGGCTGTACCGTGGCGGATATGCTGGATCTGGCCCTGGCGCTCAAGAAGTTGGGGCTGACCGTCGAACAGGTTCAGGATTTCACCCCCACACCGGGGACGCTCTCCACCTGCATGTACTACACCGGCATCGATCCGGAAAACGGCAATCGGGTGTATGTCCCGGCCAGCGACCGGGAGAAGGGGCAGCAGAAGGCGCTCTTGCTGTGGCACCAGCCGGACGAGCGGAACAAGGTGCTGGAAGCGCTCAGGGAGATGGGGCGTGAAGATGCGGCGGTGATGTTGGGGGTGGCGGGCAAGATAGCTGTCCGGCCGTCTGTTGCGAAGCCAAGGACAAAAAAAACCCGCTGAGGTGGCAGCGGGTTTTTGGCGTTCTAGGTGGTTTAACTTACTTGATCTTGTTGACGTTGGAAGCCTGAAGGCCCTTGGGGCCCTGGGTAATGTCGAAGGTGACCGCGTCGCCTTCAGCGAGGGATTTGAAGCCGTCGCCTGCGATGGCGGAAAAATGTACGAATACGTCTTCGCCGCCTTCCTGCTCGATAAAGCCGAAACCTTTGGTGTCGTTAAACCATTTAACCTTGCCCTGTGCCATTTTCCTACCTCCTTTTTTCTCCGGACCGTCGCCGGAACAGATGGGTTACCGCTTAAGTTTCCGGAGTCTTGATGCAGGAAAACCGCCAAGCTTGGTAAAACTTGCTGCTGCAACGTTCTGCAAAAACTTCCGAAACTTGCTGCCCGTGTCGTTTATCATAGACACAAAGCGCGTGTCAAGAACTTTTAACGATAAAAATTCGTGCCTTGTTAAGCTGTTACGGGGCCTTCAGTTCATCGGTTTTCGTCTTGAGTTTTTTTACCAGTTCATTGTAGCCGTTGGTCGTGATGATCTTGTTGAACTGGGTGCGGTAGTTGGAGACCAGGCTGACCCCCTCGATGACCACGTCGTACACCATCCATTTGCCGTTTTCTTTGAGCAGGCGGTAGTCCAGCGAGTATTCGTCGCGTTTCGGGGTGATCACCTTGGACCTGACCTCGGCATGGTCCCCGTCGACGGTTTCCTTCAGGTACATGATCTTTTCGTTGTTGTAGGACTCGATCTTGCCGGCATAGGAGTTTTCCAGGAGCGAGGCGAAGAGGTCGGTGAACTGCCTGCGTTCCGCCTGACTACGCTGGTTCCAATGCTTGCCGAGGGAGCGTTTCGCCATCTCGGAATAGTCGAAGATAACGCTGATGGTCTTCTTGAGGGCCTGACGCCTCTGTTGGTCATGCTTCTTCAGGTTCTTGTCGGAGACGACGCGGACCACCTCGTCCACGGTCTTTTTCACATCGTCGGTCACCCCGGCAAAGGCGTTGCTTGCCAGGAACAGTCCGGTGACGACAGCTACGGTGTAACGTTTCAACATCGCTTCCTCCCGCTTATTTGGCGCCGTCCAGGGGTGCTTCGCCGACGGCATAATCCAGGTTTGCCCTGGCAATCTTGTAGTTGTAGATGGATTGGAAATAGGCGGCGCGCATGCGGGCGTAGGCCTGCAGGGCATCGAATATCTCCTTGGCGGGGCCGACGCCGAAATCGAAGTTGGCCAGGGCTGCCACCGCCCATTTTTTCCCGTTGGAGTAGGCCGATTGGGTTGCCGTAACGCTTTGTTCGGCTTCCTTCAGGTCCAGGTAGAATTTTTTGATCTGCAACGGGATATTGGCGTCGGCAAACTCCTTGGTGCTGAGCAGTCGGTTATACTGGGCCTGCTCGCCGGCCACCTTGGCGCCGGTGATGCCGAAATCCAGTTTCCAGCGCAGCCCCAGGGCGGCCCCGCCGTAAAAATGCTTGTACTGGTCGGTAATATAGGGGTTGTTGATGCGGTCCCGGTCATCGGCGTAGGCCCAGGAGACAAGGCCGCCCAGGAAGACATCGGGATAATAGTTGGCCTTTGCCGCCTCGACCAGCGCTGCCCGGGCCTTGATGCCCTCCGCTATCTGGCGGAATTCGGGGCGGCGCAAACGTGCCTTGTCGACAAAGGCGTCATAGGAGGGGACCGCCTCCTCGTCCATGGTCAGCCGCTCGCTGCCGATGTCCAGCGGGGTAATAGCCGAAAGCCCGAGGCGCGTCTTGAGTGCCGCCAGGGCCAGCTTCTCGCCCTTTTGGGCCTCTTCCAGCAGTTTGGCGACTTCACCGGAGAAGGCGTCCAGTTTGTAGATATCGATCTGGTCGACCGATTCGGAACCATCGTCCAGAAGTTTCTGCGCCTTTTTCCGCGCCGCTGCCAAGTCTTCCTGGACCTCGAGCACCACCTCTTTCAGTTCCCTGGCCAGCATCAGGCCGTAATAGTACTCCCGCACCTTGAGGGCTATCTCGTTGGCGCGCTGCTCCTTGCGGGAACGGTCTACCTCGATGCCGTGGGTGGCGGCCTTCATGTTCTCCGAGATTTTGCCGAAGGTGTAGAGCGGCTGGATCAGCGTGGCGTCGGCGCTGGTAAACCAGGTGAGCTTGCTGAATCTGGTACTTCTGTCGGTGGCGATGATGGGGGTAATATCCTGGGCACGGGCCTGGGGTGCCGGGCCGAACAAGCTCATGACCTCTATCTGGGGATAACGGTAGGATTTTGCTTCATCCAGCTTGCTGGCGGTCTGCTCGATGTCGGCCTGGGCCTCGCCCAGTTCCGGCGCTGCTTTCAGGGCCATGCGGATGCAGTCGTTCAGCCCCAGCACCAGCTTTCCCTGGGGGGCCTCTTCTGCGGCGTGGCTGCTGGAAAGGGGGGCGAGGAGCACTCCGGCGATCAAAAAAGATGTGAAGAGCGATTTCATGGCGCTTTCCCTTGGATCATACCTTTCCGTGGATGAACTTGCTGACCAGTTCTTCTATGTCGATGGCAGATTCAGTCTCGCGGATCGTGTCGTTGTTCTTGAGAAAGTGGTCGGAGCCGCCCGGTTTGAGCTTGATGAACTTGTCGCCGATGATGCCGCTGGTACGAACGGAGGCGATGACGTCGTCGCCGATCCGGGTGCCGCTCTTGATCTTGAGGTAGGCCAGAGCCTGGTCCCATCCCTTGGGATCGAGCTCGATGCGGTCAACCTTGCCGACCTCCACGCCGGCGATCTCCACCCGCGCCCCCTGCTTCAGCCCCGACACCGAGTCGAATTTGGCCGAAACCGTGTAGTAGTCGCCCCCCATCAACTCCATCTTCCCAAGTTTGACGGAAAGGTAGCCCAGGCAGAGTATGCCGATGATCATGAATGCGCCGACCATCATTTCCAATTTTGCCATGTTCATGATTCCTGCTTCCTCATTATATTTTTACACCATATGAATGGGGCCGTCCAGGCTTCCGCTGATAAACTGCCTGACGACCGGGTGGGTCGAATTCTGGATCTCCTCCGGCGTCCCGTGCTGGAGGATCTTGCCCTGGTAGAGCATGGCCACGTTCTGGGCGATATCGAAAATCTCCGGTATTTCATGGGAAACGATCACCGCCGTAAAGCCGAATTTGGCATGGGTTTCACGGATCAGGTGGTGAATGGCCCGTTTGATGACCGGATCGAGCCCGGTGGTCGGCTCGTCGAAGAGGATGATCTTGGGGTTGAGAACCACCGCCCGCGCCAGTCCGACCCGTTTTTTCATCCCGCCGGAGAGTTCGTCCGGGAATTTGTTTTCCACGTTCTTGAGCCCCACATCCTCCAGGGCCGAAAGCACGCGCCGGCGGATCTCGGCCCCGGACAACTTCGTTTTTTCCTGGAGCGGGAAGGCTACATTCTCGAACACGCTCATGGAATCGAACAGGGCCGCATTCTGGAACAGCATGCCGAATTTTTCCCGGATCCGGTTCAACTGGGAACGCCGCAATCCCTGGATGCTCTCGCCGTCCACCTCGATCCTGCCGCTATCCGGTTGCAGGAGGCCGATGATGTGCTTGAGCAGAACGCTCTTGCCCTCGCCGCTGGGGCCGATGATGGCCGTAATCATACCCTCGGGGATCTCGAGGTCGAGGCCGTTGAGAACCTTCTGGGTGCCAAAGGATTTATGTACGTCGGTCAGTTTGATCATAAGAGTATTGAGGTCAGGAAGTAGTCCCACACCAGGATGATGACGGAGGTAAGCACGACCGATTCCGTCGTGGCCCGGGATACGCCCTCGGCGCCATGGCCGCTGAAATAGCCCTTGTAGCAGCCGATCCAGGCAATGATAATCCCGAACGAGAATGATTTGACGATGCCTGAGTAGACATCGCGCCATTCCACCGATTTCTCCATCTCGTAAAAATAGGCACCGGGATTGACGCCCAGCAATTTGACCCCCACCAGCCAGCCGCCATAGATGCCGACGACATCGAAGAGCGCGCACAACAGCGGCAGCGAGATCATGGCGGCGATGAACTTCGGGGTAATCAGGTACTTGAAGGGGTCCAGCGCCATGGTCTCCATGGCGTCGATCTGCTCGCTGATGCGCATGATGCCGATCTCGGCGGTAATGGCGCTGCCCGCCCGGCCGGTCACCATCAGGGCCGACAGTACCGGGCCCAGTTCGCGGATCAGGGAGAGTGCCACGGCGGTCCCCAACATCCCCTCGGAACCGAATTTTGCCAGGGTGTAATAGCCTTGCAGGCCCAGGACCATCCCGGTGAAGGCGGCGGTCAGCACGATGACGAACAGCGACTTGGTGCCGATGAAGCGCATCTGTTTGAGTATGTAACGGGGACGGCCCGGCCGGCGGGCAATCATATAGAGGGAATACAGGATGAACCATCCCATCCTCCCCAGGTCCCGCACATGTTTTATTGTTATCTGCCCTAAGGCCTGAACCGGACTGAACACGCCGCACATCCTCTGAAATAATGAAAGATCATCCTCTACGACACGTCATTGGCAAACGTAAAGCATAAACTGGTTTTGAATGAATAGTCATTCATATTTATAGTGTTCGCACAACCATTTGTCAAGCACTTCATGGAATTTTCCCAATCAAGAGAATTGTGTATCGGGAAAAACGACGGCCAAGCGGGCTGCCGTCCGGTAGCCTGTGGACGTTGCCTCTTCAGCTTGCCTCGCGGGTGTCCTTGATGTGCCAGGGGGACGAAATCGTCAGGCGAGTTCTTCGATCTTGCCCCCCGGCCTGAGCCGGAAACGGCTGCCGCGCCATTCGACGCGGTTGCCCAGAAAGGAGAGCGCCCAGGTGAAGAAGCCCAGCATGTCCCGGAGCGGGATCAGCCAGAGCCAGGCGGGGAGAAGGTTGTCGCGGACGAAGCGACGGCTGAAGGCGGTGGTGACGGCCAAGCGCACGCAATAGAGCAGGGCAATTGCGGCCAATGCCAGGGGGAACGATGGGGCGACGAATGCCGCCAGGAGCGCCCCGGGAAAGGGGAGCGTCATGCCGGACGCCAGGTAGCCTCCCGGTCTGCTGGCCCGCATGGTGCGGGCCCAGCGCAGTTGCCGTGCGAGCACCGTCACCACATCTTCCGCCTTGAGCATGCTTTCCACAAAGGTGCCGTCCAGTGCGATGCGCCAGCCGGCGCGATGCACCTTGTTCCCCAGTTGGTAGTCGTCGGCCAGGTAGTCGGCCAGGGCCTCAAAACCGCCGATGGACGCCAGGGCTTCCCGACGTACGGCCATGGATGCGCCCAGGGCGAACGACAGACCCTCCAACTGGAGGGCAACCAGTACGTTGGGGATCATCTCGGCGGTAAAGCCGGTCGCCTCGATGGCGGTGGCGATGGTTGGGACGCTGGAGCTGCGGTAGAGCGAGGTGACCAGCCCCACCCGGGGATCGCTGAAGCGGGCGGTCACGCTTTTCAGGTAGTCCGGGGGGACGCGGATATCGCTGTCGCAGACGATGATGATGTCGTGCCGCGCGTGGGGAAAGGCGTTGATCAGGTTTGAAACCTTGTAGTTCGGCCCGTGGATGGCCGGGTTGATCACCAGAGCAACGCGGTTACCGCCAAACTCCTCCCTGAGCCGCTGAATGACCGGGATGACCGGATCATCGGCCGATGCCGCGGCAAATAGAAGTTGCACCTCCCCGTCGTACTCCTGCCGGCAGAAGGAGGCAAAGTTCTCATAACTCCCGGCATCCATCCCCTTGACCGGTTTCAGGATGGTCACGGCCGGGGCCTCCGGCGAGCGGGGTGGCGGTACGGAGAAGAAGCGGCGGGCGCAGACAAATGCAATCAGGCTGTAGGCCAAAGAGGGCAGGACGACGATGAAGGGGAGCAGGGAGCGCAGCATGTCAGGCACCCTTCTGGACACAGATGACGTAGGGCGCGTCGGCCGTGACGTTGGTCTGCCCCATGCGCCAGGCGTGGAACAGTGGTGCCGGGAGTTGCCCCGCCCATTCTTCCACCAGGCGCCGCTCTGCGTCGCCTCCCCTGTGGCCGGGGTAGACGGTCAGCGCCACGATGCCACCCGGCGCCAGGAGGTCCAAGGCCTGCTCCAGCGCAGCCCCGGTGGTTTCCGGCCGGGTGATGAGGCTGCGGTCGCCCCCCGGCAGGTACCCCAGGTTGAAGACCACGGCGCTCAGGCCGGCCTCGACCTGTTCGGCCATGGTCTCGTGACCCACGGCCACCAGGGTAACCCGCTCCTCGAGCCCTCGTGCCGCCAGTTTGCGGGCAGTGCCGTCCACGGCCTCCTGCTGGATGTCGAAGCCCCAGACCCTGCCGGTTGGCCCCACCAGCTCCGCCAGCAGGAGCGTGTCGTTGCCGTTGCCGCAGGTGGCGTCGACGGCCCTGTCGCCGGAGCGGACAAAGTGCCGCAACAGCAGATGCGTCAACGGTACCGGGCCGCGCAAGAGCGGGATATGCTGGGGGGCGTCAGAAGTCATGGCGGCAGAGGGTACCAGAGTCGGACCCCTTTTTCCACAGGGAATTTTCCTGAATCCGTGACGCCTCCATGCCTCCGCTTGTCCGGAAGGCCTCAGCCTTTGCCTGTACGGCAGATAACGACAACTCGGCGGAGGACCGGCAGAGTGAGTGGTTTGCTACGTCACGGGCGGCGTGCGAGCTCCGGCTCTTCCGGCCACTGCGGCATTCCGGTATCGCGGATTCAGGATTTTGATTGCATCGCAACAGGGAATCGGGGTAGTAACGGGATCATGATATGTAAGAAAACAGTGGCAGAAAATCAGGGGGGACGCCGGTTGGACGATGCCGTGGCGCTCTTGTTCGACGGCCTCAGCAAGTCCGAGGCACGGCGGATCATCGACCGGGGCGGCTGCAGCGTCAACAGCGCCATGGTCCGGGTGGCGTCGCGCACCGTCAAACAGGGGGATGCGGTTGAGGTCGGCGTGATGGAGCCGGGTCGGTTCCAGGAGCTCGTCCTTCCGCCCGAGGCGCTGTTGTACGAGGACGACGAGCTGATTGCGGTCAACAAGCCGGCCGGGGCGAATACCCAGCGAACCCCCTATCAACTCAAGGGAACCATGGAGTTCTGGGTCGCCGAATACTTTCGTCAGCACGGGATCAACGAGCCGGCCCGGGTGATCCACCGCCTCGACCGGGGCACCTCGGGGGTGATGGTGTTCCCGAAGGATAAGAGGGCCGCTGCCTGGCTTTCGGCCCGCTTTCACGACGGGCTGGCGGACAAACGGTACCTGGCCCTGGTCAGCGGACAGCCGCAGCAGGAGGCCTGGCGGATGGATGGCCCTATCGGCAAGCTGGGCACGTCGCGCTACGGCATCATGGCGGGAGGCAGGTCGGCCCTGACCGAGTTCCGTGTGGTGGCTGCCGCCGCCGGGGGCGCCCTGGTAGAGGCGCATCCCCTGACCGGACGCACCCACCAGATCCGCGTCCACCTGGAGGCATCGGGGCTGCCCATCGTCGGCGACGCCACCTATGGCGGCGCACCGGCGGAGCGTATGATGTTGCACTGTGCGCGGCTCTCCTTCAAAAATGAAAAGGGTACGGAGATCCGTCTCGAAGCCCCCCTGGACCGGGCATTCGAAGCCTGTCTGCGGCAGTGCGGGATCCCCTGATGCCGCGGGCGATCTTTTGCCGCATACCGGTTGCGCACGGCCTTTGCCGTCAGTGCCCGGACCGTAGAAACATGCTATGCCCGGATCTTGGAAAACTCGACCCCGACGGGATGAAAATCCTGGAGCGATACGCCGTCCGGAATATTTAATCGTCCGCATTCATTCCTTTTTGCCGTGACACCTTATGCATTCCGCGGCGGCGACCCTGCGTTTCAGCAAGCTCTCCATGTCTTTTGGTTCCCTCTTGCCCATCAGCCGGTCTCCTACCTTGTGACAGCCGAAACAGTTCTGTCCCTGAAGGGCCGTGTGCATGGCAACCATGCGGGGATTCTTGCTGTGGCAGACCTTGCATTCGAATGCCTCGGCACCCGTAGTCACGCAGAGGCTGATTGCCAGGGCACAGAGTGGCGTGAGCAATTTTTGCATGTGGATGTAACCTCGCTTCATACATGATCAATTCGACCTGATCTTAAGCCGCTCCCGACGAAAAATACTTGACCGTTGTCAATAAACCACGGATGGTCTCTGGAAAAATATGCTTTGCACCTTGGGAACTTTATGGTAATTTTTCGCTCTTCAGCTCCATAATCGCAATTCGTATCAGGCAAGGCCCATGCTGTCATGTCCAAGATAATCTGCATCGCCAATCAGAAAGGTGGGGTCGGCAAGACCACCACCGCCGTCAATCTGGCCGCCTCGCTGGCGGCGGCCGAGAAGCCGACGCTGCTGGTTGACATCGACCCGCAGGGCAACGCGACCAGCGGGGTGGGAATCGACAAGTCCCGGCTGAAGCAGACCATCTACGACGCCCTCGTCGACGAGGTCGATGCCCAGAGCCTGATCGTGGACATCGGACAGCCCTTCCTGCACGTCATACCGGCGAACTCCGACCTTGCCGGCGCGGAACTGGAGCTGGCCTCCGAAATCGGCCGGGAGTTGAAACTCAAGTTCGCCCTCGCCCCCCTGGTGGAACAGTACCGTTACATCATCATCGACTGCCCCCCATCGCTCAATCTGTTGACCGTCAACGCCATGACCTGGGCCGATTCCGTGCTGATCCCGCTCCAATGCGAGTTTTACGCCATGGAGGGGCTTTCCCAGATACTGCATACCATCGGTCTGATTCAGAGAGGGCTTAATCCGTTGCTGAAGATAGAGGGTATCCTGCTGACCATGTTCGATTCCCGCGGTAATCTGGGCAAAGAGGTGGTCGCGGAGATCAGGACCCACTTCCCCGATCAGGTCTTCGATGCGGTCATTCCGCGCAACGTTCGCCTGGCCGAAGCCCCCAGCCACGGCAAGCCGGTCATTCACTACGACATATCGTCACGCGGCGCCGCCAGTTATCTACAGTTGGCCCGGGAAATAATCCAGAGGGAGACAGCCAATGGTTAAGAAAGGCGGCCTCGGGAGAGGGATGGCATCGCTGCTGCAAGTTGTGGATACGGCCGAGGGCCGCTCCGATTATTTCATCTGCCCGATCGAAAAAATTCGGCCCAACCGCAACCAGCCGCGCAAGTTTTTCGCAGCGGACAAGCTGGACGAGTTGGCCGCCTCCATACGTGAGCAGGGTATCATCCAGCCGCTGGTGGTGACCAAGAAGGACGACTTCTACGAGATCGTTGCCGGCGAGCGCCGCTGGCGCGCCGCCCAGAAGGCGGGTGTCAGGGAAGTGCCGGTGGTTATCCGCGAGGCCAGCGAAGATGCGGTGCTGGAACTGGCTCTGATAGAGAATATCCAGCGCCAGGATTTGAACGCCATCGAGGAGGCCCAGGCCTATCGCTCCCTGGTGGAGCATTTCGGCATCTCCCATGAGGACGTGGCCAAGCGGGTCGGCAAGAACCGCACCAGCGTCACCAACTCCATGCGCCTGCTCAAGTTGCCCCCTGATGTTCAGCAGGATATCGTGGAGGAACGCATGAGCATGGGGCATGCCCGCACGCTCCTGGCCCTGGAAAGTCCCGAGTTGATCCTCAAGGCCCGCCATGAGATCGTGCAGCGCCAGTTGAGCGTCCGTGAAGCTGAAAACCTGGTGCGGCGGCTGAAGATGAACCCCCACCCGGGGCCGCATAAGCGCCCGCAGCAACCCGACCTGCTCATGGGCGCCCTGGAGGAGCAGTTGCAGAAACGATTCCAGGCGCGGGTCGCCATCCGCAGGGTCGGCACCAAGGGGGGGAGGCTGGAGATCCACTTCAGCGACCCCGATGAACTGACCCGTATCGTCGATCTGCTCGAACAGTGAGAACTGCGGGGCTGAATACCGCTTGTCCCCGTTCCGTTGGTAGGTGCCTGCCACCGCTTCCCGCTGAAATCCGACAGTTTTCTTTGCAATACATCTTGACAAAGTGTTGAAATATGTGGTAGCTAGGTCCGATATCTGATGGATACAGTATACAAGTATACAATTTATGCATGCCTGCAAGGGGTAGGTCGTGATTGAATTAAATTTAGCATTCGTTGTCCAGGTCATTAACTTCGGAATCCTCGTCCTTGTTCTCAACGTTTTCCTCTACAAGCCGATCCGCAAGGTTCTGGCCGACCGCCGCCAGGTAATCGACTCTGCCCGTGAAAAGGCCGCCTCCGTTGATCTGGAGGTCCAGGAAAAGATGGCCCGCTATGAGGCCCGCCTGCGGGACGCCAAAACCGAAGCCGCCGGCCGCAGGGCCGAGGCCCTCAAGGAAGCACAGAGTGAGGAGACGGCGGTATTGGAGAAGGCGCGCAAGGAGGCAACCGCCTCTTTGGAGGCCATTCGCGATAGAGTGGCCAAGGAGGCCGCCGATGCCCGCGCGTTGCTGAAACAGCAGGCCGAGGCCCTGTCCGGCGACATCTGCGAGAAAATCCTGGGGAGGAGCCTGTAACATGTTGATGGTATCCGATCGTACGAAAAAAATCGCCTTCTCCCTGGTCTATGTTGCCGCCATCGTTCTGGCCGCCTCGACCGGCTTTGCCAACGAGGGGGGCGAAGGCGCGCACCAAGCCGACCACGCCGCCGCCCAGATGAAGGATTTGGGTTGGCGTGTGCTCAACTTTGCCGTTCTGGTCGGCATCATCGTGTGGGCCCTGAAAAAGGCCAATGTCAAGGGCACGCTGGCCGCCCGGCAGACCCAGATCGAAAAGGATCTGAAGGATGCCCAGGAGGGGAAGGCCGCTGCCGAGGCCAAGCTGGCCGAGTACAGTACCAAGCTCGATCAGGCATCCAAGGAAATCGATGAACTCCATGCCGCCATCATCCGTGAAGGGGAGCAGGAGAAAGAGCGTATTATCGCCGAGGCAAAGGTCGCCGCTCAGAAAATCGCCCTCCAGGCGACCCAGTCGGCCGAGCAGGAAACCCTCAAGGCCCGTGCCGAACTGCGTGCCGAGGCTGCCCGCCTGGCGGTGGAGATTGCCACCGGCAAGTTGACCGGCGCCATCCAGAAGGCCGACCACGACCGATTTGTCGGCGAATATCTTGACAAGGTGGTACAGATCCAGTGATCAACAATACGATTGCGAGACGATACGCCAAGGCTCTGGTGCAGCTTGGCTCGGAGGCCGACCTGATCGACCGCTTCAGCGAGGAATTGGCTGCGATGGATCGCCTCTTCGCCGGCAATGGGGAATTGCGGGCCGCATTTGGGAATCCGGCCTTCACCGCCGAGCAGAAGAAGGGGATCATGAAGGATCTGGTGGCAAAGGCCAACTGCTCCGAACTGGTCGGCAACTTCCTGCTCCTTCTGGTGGACAAAAACCGCGTGGCCTTCCTCGACCAGATCGTTCAAACCTACAAGAAACTGGCCGATGAACATTCCGGCGTGATCCGTCCCTTCATCAGGACCGCTTTCCCTCTGGACGCCGCCCAGGTGGCCTCCATTCAAGGCGCCTTGGAGAAGAAGACCGGCAAGAAGGTGGTGCCGCAGGTGACGGTCGATCAGACCCTGCTGGGCGGCGTCGTGACCCAGATCGGCGATACAGCCTTTGACAGCAGCGTGAAAACTCAGCTTAAACGGATTCAAGATATACTACAGAAGGGGTAAATGCTTCCATGGAAATCAGAGCCGAAGAGATCAGCGAGATCATCAGGAAACAGATCAAGGAGTATGGTAAGGAGGTAGAGGTGTCGGAAACCGGCACAATTATCTCCATCGGTGACGGTATCGCCCGTATCCACGGCCTGGCTGGCGCCATGGCCGGCGAGTTGCTGGAGTTCCCCGGCGGCGTGTCCGGCATGGTTCTCAACCTGGAGGAAGACAACGTCGGCGCCGCTATTCTCGGTGAATTCGCCGAGATCAAGGAAGGCGACACGGTCAAGCGTACCGGCCGCATCACCGAGGTTCCGGTGGGCGACGCCCTGATCGGCCGCGTTGTCAACGCCATCGGTCAGCCCATCGACGGCAAAGGCCCCATCAACACCACGAGCTTCAGCAAGGTGGAGATCAAGGCCCCCGGCATCGTCAGCCGCAAGTCGGTGCATCAGCCCATGGCCACCGGCCTCAAGGCCATCGACTCCATGGTCCCGATCGGGCGCGGTCAGCGCGAGTTGATCATCGGCGACCGTCAGACCGGCAAGACCGCCGTAGCCATCGACACGATCATCAACCAGAAGGGGGGCGACGTGGTCTGTATCTATGTCGCCATCGGCCAGAAGCGTTCCACGGTCGCCCAGGTCGTTTCCAAACTGAGCGAACACGGTGCCATGGATTACACCATCGTTGTCGCCGCCACCGCCTCGGAGTCGGCCCCGCTCCAGTTCATCGCCCCCTACACCGGCGTCACCATGGGCGAGTACTTCCGCGACAACAAGAAGCACGCCCTGATCATCTACGACGACCTTTCCAAACAGGCCGTCGCCTATCGCCAGCTTTCCCTGCTGCTCCGTCGCCCCCCAGGGCGTGAAGCCTACCCGGGCGACGTTTTCTATCTCCACAGCCGCCTGCTGGAGCGTGCCTGCAAACTGTCCGACGAGTGCGGCGCCGGTTCGCTCACCGCCCTGCCGATCATCGAGACCCAGGCCGGCGACGTGTCCGCCTATATTCCGACCAACGTCATCTCCATCACCGACGGCCAGATCTATCTGGAAACCGACCTGTTCTTCTCCGGCGTCCGCCCGGCCATCAACGTCGGCCTCTCGGTTTCCCGCGTCGGCGGTTCCGCCCAGACGAAGTCCATGAAGCAGGTAGCCGGCACGCTGCGCCTCAGCTTGGCCCAGTACCGCGAGATGGCCGCCTTTGCCCAATTCGGTTCCGACCTGGACAAGGCCACCCAGATGCAGTTGGCCCGCGGCGAGCGCCTGGTGGAGATTCTCAAGCAGCCCCAGTACCGCCCGATTCCCAACGAGAAGCAGGTTCTGGTCATCTTCGCCGCCAACAACGGTTTCCTGGACGACTACCCGGTCGCGGCGCTCAAACGCTACGAGCCGGAAATGTACGCCTTTTTCGATAACCGCCAGGCCGATGTGCTGGCCGAACTGCGCGACAAGAAGGCCATCGGCGATGAGTTGAAGGGCAAGATCGTTGCCGCCCTGGAGCAGTTCAAGAAGGAATTCACCGCGTAAACAAGGACGGTTTGAGACATGGCAAGCCTTAAAAGCATAAAAAAACGGATCGCATCCGTAAAGAATACCCGCCAGATCACCAAGGCCATGAAGATGGTCTCGGCCGCCAAGCTGCGCCGCGCCCAGGAAAACGTCGTTGCGGCGCGTCCCTATGCCGGCAAGCTGGCCGAAGTGTTGCAGTCCCTGGCCGGCAATCTGGAGGGGGACCTTCATCCGCTTCTGGAGAAACGCGACGCCAAGAAGCTGCTCCTGATCGTGGTCACCTCCGACCGCGGCCTGTGCGGTGGTTTCAACGGCAACCTGTGCAAGGCCGCTGAGCATTTCATCAAGGACAAACAGGGCGAGTTCGAGGAAATTTCGCTGATGACGGTCGGGCGCAAGGGGTATGAAGCGCTCAGGCACCGCCACGAGATCGCCAAGAACTTCCCCAACGTGTTGGCCAAGCCGAACTACCAGACCGCGGCCATGCTGGCCCACGAGGTGATCGACGGCTATCTGGCCGAGGAGTACGATCAGGTCATCCTGCTCTTCAACGCCTTCCGTACGGTCATGTCCCAGGACATCACCTTCCAGCAGCTCCTGCCGGTGGAGCCTGAGGAGAAGACCCTGGGCGACGAAACCCCGGTGGAGTACATCTACGAACCGTCGGTTGCCGAGCTTCTGGCAGAGATCCTGCCGAAGAACATCGAGGTGCAGATCTTCAAGGCCATGCTGGAGTCGGTGGCCGCCGAGCACGGCGCCCGCATGACCGCCATGGACAGCGCGTCCAAGAACGCCAACGAGATGATCGGCAAGCTGACCCTTCAGTACAACAGGGCGCGCCAGGCCGCCATCACCACCGAACTGACGGAGATCATCTCCGGCGCCGAATCGATCAAAGGATAACAAGAGAACCGAATCACTATATGAGGCTTCACGGCCACAGGAGGACAGAGTTCCATGAGTCAGAACATCGGTAAAATTTCGCAGGTCATCGGCGCTGTTATCGACGTCGAATTCGAGCCCGGCAAGCTGCCGGAGATCTACCACGCCCTGAGGGTGACCAATCCGGCCATCGATGACCGGGAGAACAACCTCGTTCTCGAAGTCGCCCAGCACCTGGGCGAGAATTCGGTCCGCACCATTGCCATGGACTCCACCGACGGCCTCAAACGAGGCCAGGCCGTTATCGACACCGGCAAGCAGATCTGCGCCCCGGTCGGTCACAAGACCCTGGGCCGGATCATGAACGTTATCGGCGAGCCGGTTGACGAGATGGGCCCCATCGGCAACGAGAAGGAATACGGCATCCACCGCGAAGCCCCCTCGTTCGAAAACCAGTCCACCAAGGTCGAAGCCTTCACCACCGGCATCAAGGTCGTTGACCTCCTGGCCCCCTATGCCCGCGGCGGCAAGATCGGCCTGTTCGGCGGCGCCGGCGTCGGCAAGACCGTTCTCATCATGGAACTGATCAACAACATCGCCAAACAGCACGGCGGTTTCTCCGTTTTCGCCGGCGTCGGCGAGCGTACCCGCGAAGGGAACGACCTCTGGATGGAGATGAAGGAATCCGGCGTTCTCGACAAGGCCGCCCTGGTGTACGGCCAGATGAACGAACCCCCAGGCGCCCGCGCCCGCGTCGCCCTGACCGCCCTCTCGGTCGCCGAATACTTCCGCGACGAAGAAGGCCAGGACGTTCTTCTGTTCATTGACAACATCTTCCGTTTCACCCAGGCCGGTTCCGAGGTTTCCGCCCTTCTGGGCCGTATCCCCTCGGCCGTCGGTTACCAGCCGACCCTGGCCACCGAGATGGGTGAATTGCAGGAGCGCATCACCTCCACTAAAAAAGGGTCCATCACCTCGGTCCAGGCCATCTACGTCCCGGCCGACGACTTGACCGACCCGGCTCCGGCCACCGCCTTCGCCCACCTGGACGCCACCACGGTTCTGTCCCGCCAGATCGCCGAGCTGGGTATCTACCCGGCCGTTGACCCGCTGGACTCCACCTCGCGCATCCTCGATCCCCAGGTCATCGGCGAGGAACACTACGCCGTGGCCCGTTCCGTCCAGTTCGTGCTCCAGAAGTACAAGGACCTCCAGGACATCATCGCCATCCTCGGCATGGACGAACTCTCCGAAGAAGACAAGCTGGTCGTGGCCCGCGCCCGCAAGATCCAGCGCTTCCTGTCCCAGCCGTTCCATGTTGCCGAGGCTTTCACCGGTTCTCCCGGTAAATACGTCGAACTGAAGGACACCATCAAGGGGTTCCAGGAAATCGTGGCCGGCAAGCACGACGCCCTGCCCGAGCAGGCCTTCTACATGGTCGGCTCCATTGAAGAGGCCATCGAAAAGGCCGCCAAGCTGGCTGCGGTATAAATTAACCTTACGGGGGACACCCCTTTCAAGGACTGATATATGGCTGAAAAGATGAAGCTGGAGATCGTCACCCCTTACAAGAAGGTGGTTGACATAGAAGTGGATGAGGTCACCGCCACCGGCAAACTGGGCGAGTTTGGCGTCCTGCCGGGTCATGCCCCGTTTCTGACCTCGCTCAAGATCGGCGAGTTGGCCTACAAGTATGATGGCAAGGCCGAGCACATGGCCCTCAACTGGGGCTACTTCGAGATCAAGGACGACCGGATCATCGTCCTGGTTGAGACCGCCGAACTGGCCGAAGAGATCGACGTCGAGCGGGCCAAGGCAGCCCAGGGGCGCGCCGAGGAAAAGCTCAAGCACCTGACCACGGAAGACAAGCAGTTCAAGGTCTACGAAGCAGCCCTGGAACGCGCCCTGATCCGCATGCAGGTTGCGGGCAAGGCGGTTCGCAAGTAGCTTTATTGAAATATCCGTATGCAAAGAGCGGCAGCAATGCCGCTCTTTTTGTTTGTACTCTGCCGATCCTGGCTGTCGAGCCACTGCAATCACTCGTCGGCACGGCAAGCAATTCAAAGCCCCGGTCGATGGGGATGAATAATTGGGGTCTCAGCTTTTCTAATAGTTGTCCATTACTTCCAAGCGGTGTAAAATCCACTACATGATATTAGAGATGGATAACAGCCTTGCTGTCGCCACGAGCGGCAAAAAACAACGGGTACCGGAAATGTACGATGCACGGGTGATCATCTGCGACGATGAAGTCGAAATAGTGCGCTATCTGAACAAGATCCTGACCACCCGGGGACTTGAGGTGGAGATTTTCACTTCCGGCGAGGCCCTGCTGCGCACCCTGGAGCATCGCGCACTGGAGGAAAGCGATCTGCTGCTGCTGGATGTGAAGATGCCCGATGTGGATGGCATCGAGATCCTCCGGCGGGTCAAGGAACTCAAGCTGGAAATACCGGTGGTCATGATGACCGCCTTCGCCTCCATCAGTTCGGCCATTGAGGCCATGAAGCTGGGGGCGTACGACTATGTCACCAAGCCGTTCCCCAAGGAGAAGATCTTCGGGATACTGGACAAGGTGCTGGAACGCAAGGAACTGCTCAAGGAAAACTCCGCCCTGAAGGACGAGTTGGGCAAGTCCGCCCCGTCGGGCTACCTGGTCTATACCAGCGATGCGTTCCGCCAAGTCCACGAGATGGCCGTTCAGGTGGCCCAAAGCGATGCCAACGTGGTCATACTTGGGGAGTCGGGAACCGGCAAGGAGCTGATCGCCGGTCTGATCCACAGCGTGAGCCCCCGCAAGGAGCAACGCTTTCTCTCCATCAACTGCGCCACCCTCTCGGATACGCTCCTGGAAAGCCAGCTCTTCGGCCATGTGCGCGGGGCCTTCACCGGCGCGGTAACCCACCAGAAGGGGCTCCTGGAGGAGGCCAACAACGGAACCCTCTTCCTGGATGAGGTCGGCGACATGAGCCCCACCATCCAGGCCAAGCTGCTGCGGGTCCTGCAGGAGGGTGACTACATCCCCGTGGGTGAAACCAAAGCCCGGTCCGTGGATATACGTTTTCTGGCGGCCACCAACAAGAATCTCGAGGAGGAGGTACGCCAGAAGCGGTTTCGGGAAGACCTGTTCTTCCGGCTGAACGTCATCTCCATCCACCTCCCGCCTCTGCGCGAACGTGCCGAGGACATCGAGCCCCTGGCCAGGTACTTTTTACACAGGATCTCCCAGCGGATGAAGAAGGAATTCGTCAACTTCACCCCGGAGGCCCTGCTGCTCATGCAATCCTACTCCTGGCCGGGAAATATCAGGGAGCTGGAGAACGCCATCGAACGAGCGGCTATCCTGGCGCGGGGCACGGTGATCTCCGCCGAAAACCTGCCGGTCTGGAAAAGCGCCCCGCTTGCTGCCGAACAGCGGGAGGAAGGGGAGCGGCTTCTCCCCCTGGAGGTCGTGGAACGCGAGCATATCCTCCACGTGCTCCAGAAAACCGGTTGCAACAAGAGCCGGACGGCCAAGATCCTCAATATCGCCCGCCGGACCCTGGACCGGAAACTTGAAGAATACGGCATGCAGGACAAGGCCGCTCCGGCGGATGCGGACGATCCCTGATGCCGCGGCGCTTTCCCATCCGTGCCAAACTGACCGTTGGGGCGCTGGCGCCGCTGTTTGTCGCCTTTTTCATCTGTTCGCTCACCGGTCTCTATATCATCGACGCCAAAATCACCAGCCAGGCCCAGGAAAAGGTCAGAACCGACCTGAACTCGGCCCGTGAGGCGTACCGCAACGAGTTGCACCATATCAATGAACTGCTGGAACTCACCGCCGACAACCCCTTTGCCGCCCTATCCATCAGTTCCGGCAACCGTCCGGCCATCTCGTCACTCCTCACCCCCCTCCTGCATAAGAAACATCTGGATATCCTGACCGCCGTGGACAAGAAGGGGCGGGTCCTGTTTCGGGCCCACAATCCGGCCCGGTTCGGCGACACACCGGTTGACACCTATTTTATCGACCAGGCGTTGAGGGGGAAAACGGTCACCGGCACCACGGTCCTCTCCCCCGAGCAACTGGCCGCTGAAAAAGACGAACTGACGGCCCAGGCGCGTATCGACGTGGTGACGACACCCCACTCCCGGCCCCGCCAGAGTTCCGTGGAGCGGGCGGGGATGGTCATGGTCTCGGCGGCGCCGGTGCTCGATAGCGCCGGCCGGGTTGCCGGCGCGCTGTATTGCGCGGAACTGCTTAACAACAATAACGACCTGGTGGACAAGATCAAGGACACCGTCTACGAGGGGGTGAAGTTCAAGGGGCAGGATGTGGGCACCGCCACCCTGTTCCTCGGCGATACCCGCATCGCCACCAACGTGCACGCGTCAAACGGCAGAAGGGCTATCGGCACGCAACTCTCCGCAGAGGTCTACAACAGGGTCATCCTGGAAAACCGAAAGTGGGTGGGACGGGCGTTTGTGGTGAACGATTGGTACCTGACCGCCTACGAGCCGATTGTAGGCCTGCGGGGCGAGGTCATAGGCTCCCTGTATGTGGGGATGCTGGAAAAGCAGTACAGCGCCCTGAAGAACAACGTCAATACCATCCTGGTCGTTGTCCTGTTAATCAGCTCACTGATCGGGCTGGCGGTTTCCGGCGTTATCGGCACCCACCTGGCCACCCCCATCAAGGAGTTGGAGCAACTCACCCGCAGGGTGACGCTCGGCGAGCGGAATCTGCACATAGACGTCCGTTCGGCCGATGAACTGGGGGACCTCGCCGGAGGCTTCAACCAGATGACGCGCGCCCTGGCCCACCGCGAGTCCGAGATTACCATGCTGAATCGCAGCCTGGAACAGAAGGTGCTGAAGCGGACGGCGCAACTCGAAGAAAAGAATGCGCTTCTTCTGGAAACCCAGGCGGATCTCGCCAAGGCGGAAAAACTCGCGGACTTGGGCGTTATCGCCGCCGGCGTGGCCCATGAGATCAACAACCCCCTGGCCGTCATCCGGGGCAACATCGAGTTTCTGGAGATGTGTCTGCCGCCCGATCACGCCAATCGGGAGGAGGTGGGGATCATCAGCCAGCAGGTGGAGCGGATCGCCAAGATCGTGGGTAATCTGCAGGTATTCGCCCGGCAGAAAAAGCTGCACCAGGGGCAGGTCGACATCCATGACCTTCTGGACGGCATCCTTGGCCAGATCGGCCACCAGGTTCCCATGGACGCCATCACCGTGGTGAGGGAGTACGCGTCTGATCTGGCCATGATCCGGGGGGATGGGGACCAACTCCGGCAGGTCTTCACCAACCTGATTCTCAATGCGGTTCAGGCCATGGGGGGCAAGGGGGTACTGACCCTGGCGACCAAGGGGGTGGCCCCTCTGGATGGTTGTGAGGTCAGCATCTCGGATACCGGCCCGGGGATCGGACCCGAGCACCTGAAGAAGATCTTTACCCCCTTTTTCACCACCAAGGATACGGGCAGCGGCCTGGGGCTTTCCATCTCCTACGGCATCATCAAGGATCACGGCGGGGACATCAAGGTGTCGAGTGTGGAGGGGAAAGGGACGACATTCCGGGTGACCATCCCTTAGGGATAGGCCGCAGGGTTGCCAGGACTTATGGGGCCTATGGGACGTATAGGTCCTATAAGCCTTATACGTCCTATGAGGTGGGGCCGATGATCTGCACCTGGTCCCCCGACCGGATCTTCCCTCCGGTGATGACCTTGGCGAAGATGCCCTCCTTGGGCATGACGCAGTCGCCGGCCTGATAGTAGATGGCGCAGCGGGTGTGGCACTCCTTGCCGATCTGGGTTACCTCCAGCAGGGTTTCCCCCACCTGCAGGCGGGTTCCTATGGGCAACGTTACCAGTTCGATACCGCTGGTGGTGATATTCTCGGCAAAGGCACCGGCGGTCACGTTCAACCCCAGGGCCCGCATCTTGTCGATGCTCTCTTCGGCCAAAAGGCTTATCTGGCGGTGCCAGTCACCGGCGTGGGCGTCCCCCACGATGCCGTGGTTCTCTTTCACCGCAACCTCTGCCACCGGTGTTTTACGCTCGCCCTTTTTCTCGCTGATGCAGACGGCGACGACGTGTGCCATCCTATCCTCCAATCTGTGCCATCGTAAAATTTTTGTGTTCATACCCGTTGCTGGTGATGTGGTGCCCCTTCGGTTTCGCCATGACGATCCCCTTCATGACCTCCGTCAGGGCTGCGGGATCAGGCGGCCGCAGATACGGCACCAGGTCCGTTGTCTCGTCGGAAAACAGGCAGCCCTTGGCCTGGCCGGTGGAGGTCACCCGGATGCGGTTGCACTCCCCGCAGAAGTGGCCCGATACGGCGGTGATGATGCCGAGGGTCCCCTGGGCGCCCTGGATGCGGAAGTCGCAGGAGGGACCGGCAAAGGCCCCCTTGCACACATGCTCCAAGGTGTGATGGGCTGCGATACGTTGCAGGATCTCCTCACCGGAGATGCAGTAGCGCTGCCAAGCATCTTCCTTGATCACCGGCATGTATTCGATGAAGCGTACCGAGTTGCCCCGGCTCCGGGTCAGTTCGGCGAAATCCAGGATCTCCCCATCGTTGACCCCGCGCATGACGACCATGTTGATCTTGGGCGGCGGGAAACCGGCCCGTTCGGCCGCATCCAGCCCGGACAAGACCCGGTCCAGGTCGCCGCCCCGGGTAATGGCGGCAAAGGTCTCCCGGTGGAGGGAGTCCAGGCTGACGTTCAGGCGCTGCACACCCGCTTGATACAGGTCTCCGGCCATCTTGTCCAGCAGGAGGCCGTTGGTGGTGATGGCCAGGTGGCGCAGGCCGTCGATATGCGCGAGGCGGGAGAGGAATTCGACGATGCCGGCACGCACCAGCGGCTCGCCGCCGGTGATGCGGATCTTCTCGATCCCCAGGCTGACCGCGGTTTCGGCGATCAGCTGCAGTTCCTCGTAGCGCAGGACGTCTTCATGGCGTTTCCGGGTGACACCTTCGGCGGGCATGCAGTAGGAACAACGCATGTTGCAGCGATCGGTCACCGAAAGACGCAAATAGTTTATGGTTCTCCCGAGGGAGTCAGTCAGTTGCATGGATGATCCGTTTTTCCACGAAATCGGCTACCTGTGACGGGCTATTGAGATCCAGTACCGGCACATCCAACTGCAATGGTTCATCGCTGGCCACCGCCAGCAGGCTGGGATCATGCGCCTCGCCCCGGCAGAGCAGGGTGTCGCTCCGTTCCCGGCGATGGACCTCAATCTTGGGGAGGCCGCTTTTCTTGAAACCTTCGGTCAGAACCAAGTCAACATCGCCAAAGTAGACGGCGATCAACTCCTCGATAGGGGGCGATTCCGCGTGCTTCTTGATCACGGCCAGCTTCTCCGGCGAGGAGATCAACATGGTGTCGGCGCCCGCCTGGGTCAGGCGGTGGCTGTCCTTGCCCGGATGGTCGATGTCGAAGTGGTGGGCGTCGTGCTTGATGACCCCGACCCGGTAGCCCCGGCTCTTGAGCTCGGCAATCACCTTCTCCAGCAGGGTGGTCTTGCCGGTGCCCGATTTGGCGACGAATGAAACGGCGTGGGAGAGCATAGGTACCTCCAGACAGGCTTTGGGGTTTAAAACGTCGCGGCCGACGCCGCGATCTGGTGAACGGGAACACCGATGCCTGCCGGGACGGGGCGCTCGGCGACGAGATCCGCCTGCCCGATACCCCCGGCAACCAGGTGAATGGTCCTGCCGCCGAGGCGGTCCGCATGGTTCGGTTCGTGGGTTGTCATGATGGTGCATACCCCTTGCCGGGGGAGGGAGATGATAAGGGATTCCAGCAACCGGGCTGTTTCGTGGTCCACGTTGGCGAGCGGCTCATCCAGCAGAAGCACCCGCGGCTTGAGGGCCAGTGCCCGCGCCATGGCCACCCGGCGGATCTCGCCGCCGGAAAGTTGCAGCGCATTGCGCCGCGCGAAACCGCCCAGATTGGTCTGGGCCAGGGCCGCGTCAACCCGCTGCCGCTGCTCAGCTGCACCGATGCCCCGCACTCCGAGGCCGTAGGCGACATTCTCAAAGACGCTGCCGGCGAAGAGATAGGGAAACTGCTGCATGAGGGTGACGTTGCGCCGCAACCTGAAGAGGGAGGGGCTCCCCCATGGCACCGGGGTACCGTCAAAGATGACCCGGCCTGACGTGGGAGGGGCCAGAAATGCCAGGACATTGAGGAGGGTGCTCTTGCCCGCCCCGTTGGCGCCGGTCAGGATGTGGAGGCGGCTCCCCCCGATGGCCAGACGGTGCACGTCAAGCACCCGTTGGCCGTCGAAAACCATGGTAAGCTCATGTATGTTGTAGATGTCGTCCACGGACTACCTTTGCTGGAGTGTATTGAGAAACAGGTTGATCACCAGGGCCACGGTCATCAGGATGATGCCCAGGGCGAGACCGAAAGCGAACTCCCCCTTGCTGGTCTCCAGGGCGATGGCGGTGGTCATGGTCCGGGTATAGCCGCGGATGTTGCCGCCGAGCATCATGGCCACCCCTACCTCGGCAATGATCCGCCCGAAGCCGGCGATCAGGGCGGCGATGATGCCGAAACGCACCTGGCGCATCAACTGAAACACCGCCTGGAGCGGGCTGGCCCCCAGGGTCAGGGCCGTGGGCAGGATGCGCGGGTCGGCCCCCTGGATGACGCTGACCGTATAGTTGGCAACGATCGGCACCGCCAGGAGGGTCTGGCCGATGACCATGGCCGATGGCGTGAACAGGAGCCCCATGGCCCCCAACGGCCCCTGGCGGCTCAGTATCCCGTAGAGCACGAGACCCACCACGACGGTCGGCATGGCCATGAGCGTATTCAGCAGCGTAATGACGGCCCGCTTCAGGGGGAATTCGTGCAGCCCCACCGCAACCCCGGCCGGAATCCCGACCGCCGCCGCCAGGACGATGGCACAGCCGGAAACCGCCAGGGACGTCGTCACCGTCGCAAAGACCTCCGGGTCAAAGGAGGCGATCAGCGCGACCGAGGTATGCAGGGATTCGGCGATAAACCCCACTTAACGCCCCTTCGTGCCGTAGGTGAAGAAGACCGGGTCACCGTGGACCCGGAAGGTCGCAATGACCTTCTGCCCTTCGGGGCCGGTAATGTAGTCGATGAACTTCATGGCCAGGGCGCTCTTGACATGGGGGAAGCGTTTGGGGTTGACGGCGATGACGCCGTAGGGGTTGAAAAGCCCCTTTTCCCCTTCGAAGACGGTCTTCAGGTCGGTCTTGCCGGAGCGGTAGGCGTTGTAGGTGCCCCGGTCGGCCAGGGTATAGGCCCGCCGTTCGGTGGCCATGGTGATCACCTCACCCATGCCCTGGCCCGATTCCACATACCACGAGCCGCCAGGCTTCATGCCCGCAGCCTTCCAGATCTCTTTTTCCTTCTGGTGGGTGCCGGACTCGTCGCCGCGGGAGACGAAGGGGGAGCGGGCGGCGGCGATGCGCTTGAAGGCCTCTGCCGCGGTCTTGGCGCTCTTGACCCGCGCCGGGTCGCCGGCCGGTCCGATGATGATGAAGTCGTTGTACATGACGTCCCTGCGGTTGACCCCGAAACCGGCGGCCACAAAGGCGTCTTCAAGGGCGCGGGCGTGCACCAGCACCACGTCCACATCGCCGGTCTCCCCCAGTTTCAGGGCCTTGCCGGTGCCGACGGAGATGACATCCACCGCGCAGTTGTACTTCTTTTCAAAAGGGGGCAGGAGCACCTTGAGCAGCCCCGAGTTTTCGGTGGAGGTGGTGGTGGACATGCGCAGGCGTTCGCCGGCTGCGGCAACGCTGCACAGGCCCAGCATAAGGGCAAGGGTCATTCCGAATTTCAAAAGCGTTTTCACTGCATTCCTCCGCACGGATAGATGTGATGCTCTCTGGAAAAACATTGAAACCTCGATACATAAAAGGGCTCCTTCCTTATGGAAAGAACCCTTTGAGCGTGCAAGACAGCAGCATATCGCTATCGGGTCTCCTTTCCAAAAGGGAGGCGCAGCCGTTTCCCGCAGTGCCCATTGACCGGCCGCCACGGGGTAACCCGACAGGCGGAACGGCTCGGAGATGTGTATGTCTTATATATACTACCTGTTCAGTAGAGCCGAGTCAATTTCCTCTTAACGACGTCTCCCTAGCCGCTGTGGACGGCAAGGGCGGCTTCGGGATGGTTCTTTACCCGCTCGCCGTCGCGCAACTCGAAGTAGTCGGCCGGGGTATTGATATTCCTGAAGGAGTCGAGCGAGGGGTCAAAGGTTGTGACCTCGTCCCGGGAAAAGACGCAGACCCTGGCCTCGGGAAAGAAGGAGACGATCCTCCTGCTACCCGACTGGAGCGCCTTTTCCATGGCGTCGTGGCATTGTTTGCCGTAAAAGGCGTGCAGCGGTTCCAACCCCTTTTCCCCTTCGGGAATGATCACGTCGGCCTTGGTCCTCAGGGTAGCCAGCCTCTTGATCAAGGCGCTGTTCAGATAGGGCATGTCGCAGGCCACGGCAAAGATATGGGGGGTGTCGCTGTGATGCAGGCCCGAGTGCAATCCGGCCAGTGCTCCCATGCCGGGATGCAGGTCGGGCACTTTGCGGCAGGGGAGGAAGGCATATTCATCCGGGGTGTTGGTGACGAGAATGACCTCGTCGAACAATTCCGACATCTGGCGGTAGATGGCCTCGATGAAGCGTCCCCCCTTGTAGGGGAGGAGCGCCTTGTTGCTCCGCATGCGGCTGGATTTGCCCCCGGCCAGGATGACGCCCGTGACGCCTGGAATCGACCTGCCCGTGGGGGAAGCGTGCCGGCCCACCTCGGCGGCAATGGTCTCGGGGTGGCTGTACACGGTAAACTTGCCGCCGCGCACGTAACCGATGAGGGTGATGCCGGCCTCCTCGCACATGGTGATGGCCATATCGGTGGGGGAGGTGCGGGAAGCGATGAGGGTGATGCCCAGCAACGCGGCCTTGGCCGCCATCTCGGTGGAAATCCGGCCCGACGTGACCAGCAGCTTGCCGGCCAGGTCGATGTTCTTTATGAGCGCTTCGCCGGCGATGCGGTCCAGGGTGTTGTGTCTGCCGATATCCTCGGCGGCGAGGATGATGCCTTGGTCGTCGCCCACCGCTGCCGAATGGATACCCCCGTGGCTGCGATACTGTTCCGACCGGCGGTTCAGCTCGTCCATCAGGCGAAAGATCGTATCCGCCGTCACCCGGGCGGGCGGGGCCGGGACGGTGCGCGCTTCGGCGCTGGGCAGGTTGAAGGTGATGCCGGTCCCGCAGCCGGAGGTGAGGACCGGCTTGAGACGCTCCGGCAGTTCGCCCTTGATGCGGACATTGGCGGTGCCGAAATCTTCGCACACCGCCAGCATGTGGAAATCACTGATGCAGGTCACGAAGCCCTGTAGGCGGAGAAAGCCGGCCACCAGGAAGCGGAGATCGTGGGGCGAGGCGATGAGGGTGGCTATTTCCCGGCCGTTGACATGGAGAACGACCGGAAACTCGCGGACGGTATCGCCCTGCTGTTCTTCAAGCCTCCCCTGGTGGTACACATGGGTTGTTTTCATACGCGCATAACCTATTATGAGTTGTTGAAGGGGGCGCGGAAGCTGCACCGCGAACGGTATGACTTCCGTACCCCCGGACAAGATGCTTGATCTATGCTTCGTGTGCCGCCTTGAGTCCCTCGGAGCCCTTTTCCAATTTGCGGAAATGGTCCGGGATCGTGTAGTCGGTGGCCTCGGGATGGTGTTCGAAGATCGGGAAATACTTGGCGATCAGCACGAAGAAGAGGATATGTGCCGAGATGATGCCCATGGTCACCAGCGACTCGATGACGGACGGGACGTAGATCTGCTGTCCCGCCTGTTCCATGCCGAACATGGAGACGTTGAAGCGGTTCAGGACCAGCCCGAACAACACAAAGCTGGCGGCCCGCAGCTGCAATTTCTTGTCGGTGCGGATTCGGTTGGTCAGGTACATGCAAAAGGGCACAAACACCCCGATGACCATCTCAACCAAAAACAGGGCCAGGAGCACCGGCCGGTCGAAGAGCGGACCGTGGGAGAGGAACGCCAGGGCGTAGGCCTTCACCGCGATATAGACCCCCATGACCCAGGGGATGATCTTGGTCAGGGTGGCCAACAGGTCCGACTCGTCCGGTTGCCCCATGTATTTATGCACCAAACTGGCCTCGAAGATGACGATGGAGAGGCCGGTGAAGATGGAGGAAAGCCAGAACTGGAGCGGCAGAAGCGGGTTGTACCAGAGGTTGTGCAGCTTATCCACGGCGATCAGGAAGAACGTGCCCAGGGTTGACTGGTGCAGGGTAGAGATCATGGCCGCCAGGATGGCAAAGGGGATCTCCAGGGTGCGCAGCAGGCGCAGCGGCAGGTGCCAGCCGAAGCGCTCGGCCACCGGGTGAAGGAACTCCAGCGTCAGGACCGTGGTATAGGCCATGATGCACATGGAAACCTCGAACATGGGGGAGTGAACGTTCCAGTACAGAAGGACGTTGATGCCGCGCTGGGGCTGCCCCAGGTCGAGCAGCAGGCCGATGCAGACCAGGGAGTAGCCCAGGAAGCCGGTGATGATGGCCGGCCTGACCAGGGGCTCCAGCTTCTTGATGTGGAACACGTGGGCCACGACGCCGATGGTGAACGCCCCGGCCGCCAGGGGCACCGAGGTGACGACGTCGAAGGAGATCCACAGGCCCCAGGGGTAGGTGTCGTTCAGGTTGGTGGTGACCCCCAGGCCGAAGATAAAGCGTGCCAGGGCGGCCAGGGCGCCGACTCCGGTCAGGGCGATCATCAGTTGGATGAAACGGTGATAGCCTTTGATTTCATTGATAACCAGCTTGGCCGCGGTCATTGGTCCTCCTCCTTCTGCTCCGGCTTCACGCGGGAATTTTTGAACTCCTCCTCACGACGTATGCGCTCCTTGCGGTGCTGGAACCACGTAATGGCCGAGAGGGTGCCGCCGACCCCCAGGAAGATGCCCGGCACCAGGCGCAGGGCCTGCCAGGTGTAGGAGGGGAGGGGACGCTTGGTCACCTGTTTAAAGCCCAATTCGTCCAGGGGCTGGTGGGTCAGGTAGAGGACACTGGTACCGCCGGCCTCTTCCTTGCCGTAGATGGCCTGGAAATAACGATCAGGCCGGCTTTTGATGCGTCGTTCCGCCTCTTGCAGCATGTCTGCCCGGTTGCCGTAGGTGATGGCCGTGGGGCAGGCGGTGGCGCAGGCCGGTTGCAGCCCTTCCTTGACCCGGCTGTAGCAGCCGGTGCACTTGCGCACCAGGGGGAAGGCCTTGCTCCATTCATACTTGGGGATGCCGAAGGGGCAGGCCACCATGCAGAAACGGCAGCCGATGCAGCGTTTTTCGTCGTAGACCACCGGGCCTTCTGCGGTCTTCTTGAAGGCACCCACCGGGCAGACCGAGGCGCAGGCCGGCTCGTTGCAGTGCATGCACATCTCTTTGTAAAAGGCGAACTCGTTCTGTCCGTGTTTCTGGTAGTCCCGGAACTTGATCCGGGTAAAGGTGTACTCGGACATGGCGGGGGGGTTCTGGTACCCTTCGCCGCTGAAAAACACGGTCTTCTCCGCCTTGAGTTGGTTCCACTGCTTACAGGCCACCTGGCAGCCGCGGCAGCCGGTGCATTTGGTCGTATCGATCAGGAACGACTTGGTTTTATTGAAATCAATGTGTCCGCCACTCATGCCTTCGTACCCCCTTTCTCGATATTGCAGAGAAACGCTTTGAACTCGGGGATATTGGTGTTGGCGCATCCCACGGTCGGGGTCAGCAGGTTGGCGCTGTCCCCCTTGGCCAGGCCGGAGTAGCCGAAGTGCCACGGCATGCCGACCTGTTCCACCGACTTACCGTCCACGTTGAAAGGCTTCAGGCGGGAGGTGACCAGGGCCACCGCCTCGATGGCGCCACGCTCGGTGGTTACCTTGACCTTGTCCCCTTTTTTGATCCCCTTCTGCTTTGCCAGGGATTCGCTGATCTCCACGAACATGTCCGGTACCAGTTCCACCAGCCAGGGGAGGCTGCGGGTCATGCCGCCGGTCTGCCAGTGCTCGGTCATGCGGTAGGTTGTGCCGATGAGCGGGAACTTGACGAGGTCGCTGCTGATGTTGGCCGGGATCTTCACCAGCGGGTTGTTCTGCACCTTGGAGAGCTGATTCCGGGCCGGGCTCTCCATCGGCTCGTAGTGCTCGGGGAAGGGGCCGTCCTTCATATCCAGGGCGTACAGCCGGCCATGCCCCTCGGCCAGCATGATGAAGGGGTACTTGCCTTCCTTTGCGTCCTTCATGGGGGGCCAGGGGCCGTCCGGCACATCGCCCTTCCACTTCTTCTCAAGGGCGTCCCAGGCGATGACCGGCCGCTTGGGGTTGAACGGCGCGCCGTCCGGCGTGACCGATGCCCGGTTGTAGATGATGCGGCGGTTGAGCGGCCAACACCAGGACCATTTGGGGAACAGCCCCAGGCCCGTGGGGTCGGACGCGTCGCGTCGTGCCATCTGGTTTCCTTCCTTGGTATAGGAGCCGCAGTAGATCCAGCAACCGCTGGTGGTGGAACCGTCGGCCTGCAGGTACTTGAACATCGGGACTTGGTCCCCCTTCTTGAACTCCAGGGTCTTGTCCTTGTCCACGATGGTCGTGTCCTTGGTGAAGTAACCGTTGATCTCCTTGGCCACCAAGTGGACGTCGGGCTCGTGCCCGTCGCCGTAATTCCAGGCAAGTTTGGTGATCGGCTCGGGGAATACCCCCTTGTCCTTGGTGTAGAGAGCTTGCACGCGTTTGAAGAACTGGTTGATGATCCAGAGATCGCTCTTGGATTCGCCCACCGGTTCCACCGCCTTGTAGCGCCACTGGGCCCAGCGCCCCGAGTTGGAGATGGAACCTTCCTTCTCCACGGAAGAGGCGGCCGGCAGCATGAATACCTCGGTATGGATATCCTTCGGGTTGACGCCGGGGCGTTTCCAGAAGATGGAGGTCTCGGTCTGCCACAGGTCCACCGTCACCAGCCACTTCAGCTTGTCCAGGGCGCCACGGGCGCTGTTTGAGTCGGGACCGCCCATGGCCGGGTTCATGCCCATGCAGACCAGCCCTTCCACCTCGCCTTTGCCCATCCGCTCGATGATCTTGGAGTAGGAATAGTTGCTGCTCCACTTGGGCAGGTAGTTGTAGCAGAAGTCGTTTTCCGGCGTGGCGTTGTCGCCGTACCACGCCTTGAGCAGGCTGGTGATGTATTTGGGGGTGTTGCCCCACCAGTTGGCGCTTTTGGCGTCCTTGGTCTTGGGGGTGTACTTCTCGATGTAGGCCTTGAAGTCCGTGTTGGCGAACTCGGGCAGCTTGAGATAGCCGGGCAAGCTGTTGAAGAGCAGGCCGTAGTCGGTGGAACCCTGGACATTGGACTCGCCGCGCAAGGCGTTGACCCCGCCGCCGGCGATGCCGATGTTGCCCAGCAGCATCTGGAGCATGGCAACGGCGCGCACGTTCTGGGTGCCGTGGGTCGATTGGGTGATGCCCATGGCATAGAGGATCGTACCGGCCTTGTCGGCGCGGCCCGTGGCGCAGAAGGTTTTGGCCACCTTGAGGAAATCCTCTTTCTTGGTGCCGGTGATGGAGCAGACCATGTCCGCGTCGTAACGGCTATAATGCTTTTTGAGCAACTGATAGACGCAGCGCGGGTCTTTCATGGACATGTCCCGCTTGGGGTTGCCGGCTGCGTCGTTCTCGTAGGCCCAGGATTTCAGGTCGTAACTCTTTTCCTGATCGTCGAAAGAGCAGAACAGGCCGTCCTGGAAATTGAACTTCTCGTTGATGATGAAGGCGGCGTTCGTGTACTCCCGAACATACTCCTCGTGGATCATGTTGTTTTGCAGGGCGTAATTGATCATACCCCCCAAAAAGGCGATATCGGTCCCCGGGCGGAGTTGGGCGTAGATATCCGCCTTGGAGGCGCTTCTGGTGTAGCGGGGATCGGCGACAATGAGCTTTCCGCCGTCGTCCATGGCCTTTTCGATCCACTTGAAGGAGATCGGGTGATTCTCGGCCGGGTTGCAGCCGATGATGAAGATGGCGTCGCTGTTTTTCAGGTCAATCCAATGGTTGGTCATGGCACCACGACCGAATGAAGCCGCCAGACCGGCGACTGTAGCGGAGTGTCAAAGTCGGGCCTGGTGTTCCAGCATCCCGACGCCCATGGCGCGGGAGAACTTGGACCAGAGGTAACATTCCTCGTTGTCCAGTCCGGCCCCGCCGAAAAACGCCATGCCTTCGGTGCGGTTCACCACGTATTCCTTGTTGTCCTTCTTATTGATCTCTTTGGCCTTGAAGTTCTTGTCGCGGGTCTCCTTCAGGCGCAGGGCGATGCGGTCCATGGCCCAGTCCCACGATTTTTCCTCGAACTTGTCCGAACCCGGTGCCCGGTACATGACCTTCTGCAACCGGTTTTCGTTGACCGCCACCTGGAAGAGCGAACTCCCCTTGGAACAGAGCGAGCCATGGTTGATCGGATGTTGGGGGTCACCCTCGATGTTGACGATCTTGCCGTCCTTGGTGTGGACGAGCAGGCCGCAGCCGACCGCGCAATAGGGGCAGATGGTGGTGGAACTCTTAAGTCCCTTGATCCTCGTCTGCGGGGCATCGGCGCTCGCCTCGCCCGGCCTGCCGGTAAGGGCCACGCCGGCTGCCGCCAGCGCTCCTCCCCGCAGGAAGTCTCTTCGTGACATTCCCATACAGCTAACTCCCTTCACTATGAATAATTGTCCGGGTAGCTGAGGACAGATGGCTACCCGGCGCCTTTGAGGTCACGCGTATACAGCAAATGGTATGCCCAACGGGAAAAATGGCGGATGTATTTGTCAAGTATTCGTAATTATTTAATATTTATTGTTGGCCGTCTTTGCGGGGACATTGGGAAAGGTATGGCGAGGTGATCCCTTTTGACCAGGTGGTGCACCCTTTTGTCAATCGGATTAAATGGGTCTTTAATGGTGGTTGGGAGCCTGGTGGGGGTGTTTGCAAGGCCGCGTTAGGGCGGCGACGTTGTCATGGGGGATAGGGTTTTGTGGCTGGAGGGTGAAGTGGACTCAGGAGGGGAAACGGTACGGGCTGATTCTTAATCATTACGTGCAGATACCGTGGCCTGCCCCGTTTCCGCTCCCGATTTCATGCGCCGAGTGCGGGTCAATCCAGGTATCTCACCTTCATCTCGAACGGCTCTTTCTTGGGCCCGCTCCCTCCCTCCCTGGAGGCATACCCCACGGGGACCACCGCCATGAACTCCCCCGCTGGTTCCCCCAGGAATGCCAGCACCTCGTCCTTCATCAGGAACATGATGCCGAGCCAGACCGCCGCAAGCCCCAGGGATGTGGCCGCAAGCAGCATATTTTCAACGGCCGCCGCGGAACTTTGGATCTCCATGGTCCTGAAGCAGTCGTAGGCCATCTCCTTCTCCATTTTGAAGAGTTCCGTGCCGTGATCGATCAGGTCTCCTGTGTTCGCAACGGCGATCACGACCGGCGCACTGGCGATGCTCCGTGCCGACATGCGCAGGAGTGCCTGGGCCGGCTTGGAGAAACGGGAAGCGCCTTCAGACACCAGCTCGGCAAGCTCATGCTTCTTTTGCCCCTTGAGGACGATAAACCGCCATGACTGTTGATTGTGGGCGGAAGGGGCCTCGTTTGCCGCTCGAAGGAGTATATGGATTTGTTCATCGGAGACCGCCTCCTCCTTGGCAAAGGTCCTGATGCTCCGCCGCGCCTTTATGGTTTTCAGGGTTTCGTTTGTGGAAAAGATGGTTTCTTCTGGTAGCATGATTACCTCGATTGAAATATGGGGGAGAGCAACGGTGGCGGATTGCCACAATTTGCGGGGCAAAGGTGAGGGCTGGGACCGGCACCGCAGATGCCCGATGCGTCATTCCCTCATTAGCACAATTTCCCGCCTCTTGAAAGTGATTTTCCCTGGACCTGCCCTGCAGGGCAGGGATCCAGTTTCCTTGCTGCACCTCTGGCAGTCTTGCCTGCCGTGGCCGGGTGACGTATCTATTTTATGACTACATGGCAGCAGTATCGATTGAAACTACCAATTTGACCTGGCCGGGACGTCACGCTATAAGTGTGGCCGCATTTGTTGACTGAACCACAAAGGAGAAGTACATGAAAACCAGTAGCTTTCTGGCCACGACAGCGGCGCTGCTCGCGGTCCTTGCCCTTGCCCCGGCTTCGTGGGCGGCCCCTAAAAAGCATTCCGGCACCATCACCACCACCGTGGACCTGTCCGCCTACGATCCGGCCGGGGAAGCGGAGCTGTGGCTCCCCTATCCGGTCTCGGACCGGGACCAGAAGATCACCGACGTCACGGTCAAAGGCAACTTCGCCGCCTCGGCCGTGTACGCCGATGCCACCTTCAGCACCCCCATGCTGTATGCCCGCTGGAGCAAGGGGGCCACGAGCCGCAAGCTGACCTTCACGTTCAAGGCCGAGCGCAGCGAGGTCATCCGCCGGGACTTCCCCGCCGTGGAGGGGGCCTGGAACCGGGCCGATTTCGCCCAATATCTGGCCGCCACCAGCCTGGGACCGCTGGATGGCGAGGTGGGCAAACTGGCCAAGACCATTACCGCCGGCAAGACTACGGTGCTAGAGAAGGCCAAGGCGATCTACGACTGGACCTGCGAAAACACCTACCGCGATCCCAAGACCCGGGGCTGCGGCGCCGGTGATGTGTGCGCCCTGCTCAAACAGCCGGGGGGCAAGTGCGCCGACATCCATTCCGTGTTCATCGCCCTGGCCCGGGCGGCCGGCGTCCCCGCACGGGAGGCGTTCGGCATCCGCATGGGGAAGAAGGAGACCGAAGATGTGTCCACCTGGCAGCATTGCTGGGCCGAATTCTACCTCCCGGGCTACGGCTGGGTGCCGGTTGACCCGGCCGATGTGCGCAAGGCCATGCTGGTGGAAAACCTCAAGCTGCAGGACGCCAAGACCAAGGAATACCGTACCTACTTCTGGGGCGCCATCGACGCCTACCGGGTCAAGCTCTCCGCCGGCCGTGACCTGACCCTCAACCCGCCCCAGCCGGGCGGCCCGGTCAACTACCTCATGTACCCCTTTGCCCGGGTGGGGGACAAGATCATCGATTCCCTCGATCCGGCCACCTTCAAGTATTCAATCATCTATACGGCGCGCTAGGTCGTAACAGCGCACGGCCTGCAAACGCAAAAAGGGTGTGGGGAACTATCCCACGCCCTTTTTGTGCATCCCCACTCATGGAAGGCCTTCCGGTCCACGAAAGACGCGAAAAGCACAAAACGTCGGGCCGATACCGCTAAAGGTACGGGAACCGCACGGTGTAGCCGTTTTTTGCGGTCATCTGTTTGTGTACGTGCCGTTCGTGCTTTTCGTGGACAGATGTTTTAGGTTTTGGCGATGTTGGCCACGGTCAGCCGGGAGATGCAGACCAGTTTGTCCCGCTCGTCGTGGATTCTGATCTCCCAGATCTGGGTCGTCTTGCCCACGTGGATCGGTCTCGTGATACCGGTCACCCACCCCTCCGTCACCGGGCGGATGTGGTTCGCATTTATCTCCAGCCCCACGATCCGCTGCCGCTCCCGGTCCACGCACAACCCGGCCGCGATGCTCCCCAGGGTCTCGGCCAGGGCCGCCGAGGCCCCGCCGTGGAGGATGCCAGCCGTCTGCCGGGTCCGCTCGTCCACCGGCATCCGCGCCTTCAGATAGTCGTCGCCGATCTCCAGGTACTCGATCCCCAGGTGTTCCATCAGGGTGTTTCTCGATCTCTCCGTGATCTGCTCCAGGGTTGCCGGGGATTTCCAGATGGGCATGGCGGTTTCCTTTCTCTGGCGTCGCACGGGCACTTCTTGTCTTGTATGGAGGGTAGCAGAGTGGTCTGGCGTGTCAAGCTCGCCGGGAACCGGGCCGGCATAATGCTGTTCCCGCGCTTCAAGATATGATAGCCTCACCTGGAGCCGAGGGATTGTACGTCTCTCGCGTCTCAAACACCGCGGCCTCGCGTGTGACCCTTCTTTTTGTGCGAAAGATGCCATGGCTCCTGCCAAACGCCCCTCGGGGAAATACCAGCCCAAAGGCCTCCCGATCCTGTACGAGGATAGTGCAATCATCGTGGTGGAGAAACCGTGCGGCCTCCTGACCATGGGGACCGACCGGGACAAGTCGCGGACGGCCCACACCATCCTCAACGACTACGTGCGCAAGGGCGACCCACGCTCCCGGAACCGGGTCTACATCGTCCACCGCCTGGACCGGGACACCTCCGGCATCCTCATCTTCGCCAAGAGCGAAGCGGCCAAAATCTTCCTCCAGGGGCACTGGGAGGAGACCGACAAGCGCTACCTCGCCATCGTCCACGGCACGCTCGACCCGAAGAGCGGGACGATCACCAGCTACCTGGCCGAGAACAGCGCCCTGAACGTCTACTCCACCCCGGACCCGGCGCTGGGCAAGCTGGCCCGCACCGAGTACACGGTCCTGAAGGAGGCTAAAGGGCTCAGCCTGCTGGAGATCCACCTGCTCACCGGCCGCAAGCACCAGATCCGGGTACATCTCTCGGAGCAGGGGCATCCGGTGGCGGGGGACCGGAAATACGGCAGAAACGACGGCTACGCCACCCTGGCGCTCCATGCCCGCTCCATCTCCTTCACCCATCCGGTGAACGGCAGGAGGCTCTCCTTCGAAACTGCGATCCCTGACTTTTTTATCCGCCTGATGGGGCGAATAGACATATCGGTGGCCTGATGTCTGCCTGCGTCGTCGCGTGGAATAGTTCTGCGCTGCGGGGTAGGATATATGGGGGCAGGAAAGGCCGTTGAGCGGAGGGGGGCGGGGCTGGCGATTTGTCCACAATGCATGAGTATACCCGGAAGATATTTTTTTTAACAGACTGTAAATTATCCGATCCGGTGGTATAGTCAAATCAGCAACAAAGAGGTACAAACTGTAGCGAGGAGGTTTTACTATTTATGGAAGACACTCCACCCGACCGGATCGCGAAGTCATAGCTGAAAAACATAGTCCGATGGCAGGTTGAATCGGATACATCCTTGCAAAAGGAACAAAGAAACGAAAAATTACAGAAGCCCACCGAATCTCTTGGTGGGCTTTTCCTTTGCCGGGTGGTTGGAGGTGCCTGGTTTGGGCGAGGGCGGATTTTGGCGGAGGAGTGGCGAGGCTTTTGAGCCAGGGGAGGATGCTCTGTAACGTTGACAGGTGGGGGCTGGCGGGATAATGTAAAGTTTTCCATGAGGGTGCCACCATGACCACATCCACCTGTGACTTCTACTGCGACAAGATCCTGAAAGGCCGTATCGACGTGCCGGTGTACCTGGAGAACGAACACGTCTTTGCCTTTCACCACACCAACCCGCTCTGGGAACACCATGTGGTGCTGCTCCCCAAACGCCACATCGAATCCCTCATCACCCTGGAAGAGGCGGACAACGACCTGCTCCTGGAACTGCTGCGCACGGCCAAGACGATCGCCCGCGACTTCATGGAGCGCTTCGGGGCCTGCCGGGTGTACACCAATCTGGGGGAGTACCAATCTTCCAAACATCTCCACTGGCACATCGGCTGCGGCGCGCAGTTGCGCCCCTATTGACGTTGAACCGTAGGGACGAACCGCTGTTCGCCCAATCAGGGCGCATGCAATGCGCCCCTACCCGAGGTTGTGCATATTTAATCGCGAAACACTAGCCCACTGGTTTTTACCCTCACGCCGCTAAGGAGTGAACCATGCCCCTCTTCACCTACTTCCCCACCCCGGATTTCGCCGCCAAGCTGGCAAAGATCGAGAAACACGACCCGCCGGGCCATACCCGCATCCTGGACGTGATCGACCGCATCCTCAACAACCCCGGCGACGCCGACGGCTGGATGCACGGCGAACACCACGGCCGCCTCAAGAAGTACGTGGGCCGGAGCGAGTACCGCCTCATCTACAACTGGTGCGAGGTCTGCCGCAAACAGGCCAAGACCCTGGAAGAAAAATGCGGCTTCTGCCGCGAGGTGGGGGACAACAGCGTGATCTTCTTCAACGTCTACCACAAGAACGAGGCGAGCAGGGTGTAAGCACAAGCCCCCCTCCGAGCACTCCCCCGCTGGGGGAGGGGACTTGTGCATACCGGGAACCACGAAAGTAGAGAACCATGGATCGCTCCTCGCGCAATCGACTTACGGAAAAGCTCCTCCCCCAATTCGGCGGCGATACCCTGTTCGACGCCGTGGGTCGGGCGGTGTGCGCTGCCGGCTGCCTGCCGCGCAAGGAGCTGTACGAGGCGTGGGAGGTGGCCCGCCGGGTGCGCCGCCGCTTCCGGGGCGGGCGGATCGTGGACTTGGCCTGCGGCCACGGGCTGCTGGCTCAGATTTTGCTCTTGTTGGACGACAGCTCGCCCCTGGCCCTGGCCGTGGATCGCCGGATACCCAAGAGCGCCGCGACCCTGGCAACTGCCCTGGACGCGGCTTGGCCGCGCCTGCACGGGCGCACCCGGTTTGTGGAGGCCGATCTAGAAACGGTAGCGTTGCACCGGGACGATGTGGTGGTGTCGGCCCACGCCTGCGGCGGGTTGACGGACCTGGTCCTGGAGCGGGCGGTGGAGGCGCGGGCCAGGGTGGCGGTGCTCCCCTGTTGCCACGACCTGAAAGGGGCCGACCTTGGGGGGCTGGAAGGATGGCTGGACGGCCCGCTGGCCCTGGACGCGGCCCGGGTGGCCCGGCTCCGTTCCCAGGGGTACCGGGTATTTACTCAGCGGATTCCGGGTGATATCACCCCAAAGAACCGGCTGCTGCTGGCAGAACCGGAATAGGGAAGAGGAGCGAAGCACAACATGACGTCAACAGAGCAGACCGAACACCGGGAAGAGGGGGTGGAAGTCCCCTATGAGCAGATCAATCCCGACACGCTGCGCAACCTGATCAGCGAATTTGTGACCAGGGAGTGGGAGGAGTCGGGGGAGGTCAGCTATACCCTCGACCAGAAGATCGAGCAGGTCCTCCGGCAGTTGCGGGAGGGGAAGGCCCGGGTGGTGTTCGACGCCACGTCGGAAAGTTGCAACATCGTTCCGTGCCGCTCTTGACAGCGGGAGCATTCCCATGGTTCACTACGCCATGACATCCGCCACGCGACAAACCCGCCTCCTTTTGCGTCCCCAACGCACCGTACCGGGCCGCGCCAACCGCGCGCCGGGCAGGGGGTGACCCATGCTCCTGCGTCTCTTCCTGATATTTACCATTGTCCCGATCATCGAGGTCTGGCTGTTGATCAAGATCGGCCGGGTCATCGGCGCGCTCCCGACCGTGGCCGTCCTGCTGGCCATCTCCCTGGCCGGGGCCTGGCTGGCCCGGTCCCAGGGGTTCCGGGTCGTCGCCGCCATCCGGGACGAACTGGCGGCGGGGCGCATGCCGGGGGCCCAGATCCTGGACGGCGCCCTCATCCTGACGGGGGGGATTCTCCTCTTGACCCCCGGTTTCTTCACCGATTTCATCGGCCTGTTCTTCCTCATTCCCGCCACCCGCACGCTCCTCAAGAGGTGGCTGGGAATCTGGCTGGAACGGCGGCTGCGCCAAGGCAGCTTCGTGGTCCGCCGCTTCTGAAAGACCCTGTAAAAACACTACCAACAGAGAAGGAGACCCTATGAGCGACATGATGGAACTGTTGAGGAAACGCCGCAGTATCCGTGCCTTTACCCCGGAGCCGGTGGCCCCGGAAACCGTGGACCTGCTGGTGGAGGCGCTGCTCCGGGCTCCTTCGTCCCGCGGCAAGAACCCGTGGGAATTCGTGGTGGTGGATGACCGGGAACTGCTGGAGCAGCTCTCCCGCTCCAAGGAGCATGGTTCCCAATTCATCAAAAACGCGCCCCTGGCCATCGTGGTCTGCGCCGACAGCACCGTGTCGGATGTGTGGGTCGAGGATTGCTCCATAGCGGCCATCCTCGTGCAGATGGCCGCCCTCTCCCTGGGCCTGGGGAGTTGCTGGGCCCAGATGCGCAAGCGCAGGCACGACGCCGACAGCTCGGCGGAGGAGTATATCCGCAAGCTCCTGGGCCTGCCGGAGCATATCGTGGTGGAGTGCATCGTCGGCATCGGCCATCCGGGCGAGGTCAAAAAAACGGTGCCGGCCGATAAGCTGCAGTATGGCAAGGTCAAGCGCAACCGGTATTCCTGAGGGGGGGACATGAAGACGTATCGCAATGAGTTATGGTTCGAGACGCGGAGCCGCCGGGAGATGATCAACATCACCCCCCAGGTCGGGGAGTGTCTTCAGGCGAGCGGCATCCGCGATGGACTGCTGCTCTGCAACGCCATGCACATCACCGCCAGCGTGTTCATCAACGACGACGAATCCGGCCTGCACCAGGACTTCGAGGAGTGGCTGGAGGGGCTGGCGCCGGAGAAACCTTATTCCCGTTACCGCCACAACGGCTTCGAGGATAACGGCGACGCCCACCTCAAGCGGACCATCATGGGCAGGGAGGTGGTGGTGGCGGTGACCGACGGCAAGCTGGATCTGGGGCCGTGGGAGCAGATATTCTACGGCGAGTTCGACGGCATGCGGAAAAAGCGGGTGCTGGTGAAGATCATCGGGGCGTAGGCTGCCCCTTGCAGGCACAATTCCGAACCCGAAAAGGAGGATGTCATGCCACAGGCCAATGACCTGAAACGGTACCGCTGCTCCGAGATTTTTTCCCAGTCTACCGGGGTAGAGATCCGGGAGGCGTTCAAGGCCCACGAGGAGGGGGGGCTGGTCACGGAACGGGCCGGCAGGGTGCAGGTGCGCTTTTTCAAGCTGACCCCCAAGACCAAGCCGGATGAGGTGACCCAGATCCGCTTTATCTGCGAACCGGACGAGGCCTTTGCCTTGGGGGTGATGATCGCCCAAGTGGCGGCCTCCTCGGCCCCGTGCAAGGAAAAGCTCGCCCCCCACAAGTTTGCGGGCAACGAGCAGGCGGCGGAGACGGTGACCACCCTGGCCGTGGAAAAGTGGGAGCGGGGGGGTAAGAGCGGCTATGCGCTCACGGTGGGGCGCGGCAAGGATTTCATCAGCGTGCCGGTCCCCTTGGGCAAGTTCCTCTTTGCCGGGGAGTTCCTCAAATCCCTGGCCGTGGAGCAGTGCTGGGTGGAGCGGCCGGAGAAGAAGCACTAACAGGTTGTTGAAAAACAGCCATCTTAGCGCCTATCGGCGTCCCGTTAAACGGGATGACTACGCTATCGCTCCGTCACCGATAATTATGCTCACGCATAATTATACACCGCCGTCCTCGAAAGCCCTTTTGTGACTGAGGCCTTTGGCCTCACCCTTCGGGCGCCTTCGCGGTCCAATTTAGCAAGCTGAATTGTGCGGCGTAGCGCTGCTACGCCTCCGCGGGGCTTCCTGCGGGTGCGACGATCTGACTATTTTTGAACAACCTGAGTTTTCAGAGACCTACTAGTGTCCCAAGCCAAACGGTACAATACCTTTTCCGACGAATTGAAGCGGGTCTTCGGCTGCAAGGTGCAGCGCATCTCCGTGGATGCCGGCTTTACCTGTCCCAACCGGGACGGGACCCTGGACCGGGAGGGGTGCATCTTCTGCGGCGAGTCGGGCTCCGGCGCCTACAGCATCCGTCCCGAACTCTCGGTGGCCGCCCAGGTTGAGGACGGCAAGGAGGTCATGCGCCGCAAGTACCGGGCCGAGAAGTTCATCGCCTATTTCCAGGCTTATTCCAATACCTACGCACCGGTGGAACATCTGCGGGCGCTGTTCGACGAGGCGCTCTCGGTTCCCGGCGTGGTCGGGATCATCGCCGCCACCCGCCCCGACTGTCTGCCCGACCCGGTGCTGGATTACCTGGCACAGCTGGGGGAACAGACCTATCTCTGGCTGGAGCTGGGGCTGCAATCCATCCACGACAAGAGCCTGGCGCTCATCAACCGCCGCCACGACTACGCCTGTTTCGTGGATGCCCTCGAGCGGGCCAAGGCCCGGGGGATACGGGTCTGCGCCCATGTGATCCTGGGGCTGCCCGGCGAATCGCGGGAGGAGATGCTGGCCATGGCGGGGGAGTTGAACCGCCTGGGCGTGGACGGCGTCAAGCTGCATCTGCTGCATGTGATGAAGGGGACCCGCCTGGCGGAGATGTACGGGCGGGGCGAGGTGGAACTGCTGGACCGGGACGGCTACGCCGGACTGGTGTGCGATTTCCTGGAACTGCTCGATCCGGCGATCCTGATCCACCGCCTGACCGGGGACGGCGGGCGGGACAACCTGGTGGCGCCCCTCTGGTCGCTGCACAAGTTCGAGGTGCTCAACCTGATCGACGCCGAACTGGAGCGGCGCGCCAGCCGGCAGGGGATCAGATGCTCCTCATGACGATAGACGCGATGAACGCCAGGTAGAAAATCCCCCCCACCAAGAGCGTCCCCGGTGTCAGGTGCCGTTTCCAGCGGATCTGGCAGTAGGCCACCCCCACCGAGGCGAAGGTGATGCCCACGGTGGTCAAGGCCGTGGCGTCCAGCCGCCATTCGGTCATCAGGATACCGATGGCCGTGATGACCGCCCCCTGAAAGACCATGGCGCCGGTGATGTTGCCGATCGCCAGGGTATCCTTCCCCTTGCTGATCCAGATGACGCTGTTGAATTTCTCCGGCAGCTCGGTTGCGATCGGGGCGATGATCATGGCCAGCACGAACGGCGAAATCCCCATCTGGGCCGAGATGATCTGGACCTTTTCCACAAAGATATACGAACCCCAGACAATCAGGAGCAGTGACCCGAGTATCTGAAACGTGATGATGCTCATATGGGGATCATTGGATTTGGGCGCAAAATAGCACGGGTCCAGGTCGGCCTCCTCGACCTCGTGGTTGCCGTTGCCCCCCCGCAGGGTCCTGAGCACGTAACCGCCGTAGACCAGGAGCAGCACCAGGGCGATGAAGGTCTTGATCACCGGGTGTCCGCCCAAAAACGAGGCGGCGATGGCCAGGGCATAGAGTGCCAGGAAGTATTCCATATCGCGGCGCATGACGATGGTGTCCACCCGCATGACCGGGTAGTCGTCCCTCTTGCTGCGGTTGACCATGACCGCGATCCCGCTGATACAGAAGGCCAGGGTGCCCAGCATGAAGGGGGCGCCGATGATGGCCCCCACGCCGATCTCGTGGCCGGCGTCCTTGGAGCCGAACAGGATGGCGATGATCGGCACCAGGGTCTCGGGCAGGGCCGTGCCGATGGCGGCAAAGATACTCCCCACGGCGCCGTCCGACAGGTTCATCTTCTTGCCGAACCACTCCAGGCCGTTCGTAAAAACGGTCGCCCCCAGCAGGATAATGCCCAGGGCGACCACCAGCAATAACCAGTTGATCATGATTGGATGACGTTCTTTCTGCGTTGAAAAGGGTCAATAAAAGCTAGGCTTTCATGACCTACATCTCAACACGGGTAATGACCCCTTGCAGCTTTGCTGCGGGGAGTTTGTTGAACTGCACGAAGTTGGGGGTCAGCTTCTTGATGGCGGAGAAAACCTTCCAGACCGGGTTGGCGGTGGCGATGTCCTCGATGCCGTAGAAGATGACCTTTTCCAGGATGCCCTTATCCTTGAGCAACTGTTCGATGTCGAACATCTCCATGTAGCCGGCGATGACTTCAAAGGCGTCCAGGCCGGTTCCCAGGCCGGTGGTGAGGTTGCTTTTCAGGCCATAGGGTTCATCCGTGCGAATGATGGAGATCAGCACATTGCGCTCGTAGATGATATTGCTGCGGATGGTGCAGTGCACGAGGTACGGCGGGATGGTGTTGTACTCCTTGACGAAGAACAGGCCGGTTCCGGCTATGTGCCCCTTGTGGTAGATCTGCTCGTAACTCATCAGGTAGGTTTCCAGGTCCAGCGGCTTCAGGGCGCGGTACAGGGCTCGCTGTCCCTTGGTCCAGATGAGGATGGCCCCCAGGGGGATGGATGCCAGAATCAGCGACCAGTAGCCGCCGGCAGGGAGTTTGTGGAGATTCGACGTCAGGAAGGCGGCGTCGATCAGGGTCACCAACAGGGCCACCGGCACCTTCCACTTCTTCTTGGTGCGGGAGAAGATCATGACCATCATGATGCCGGTGATGGTCATGGTGCCGGTCACCGCCAGGCCGTAGGCCGCCGCCAGGTTGTCGGACTTCTTGAAGATCAGCATGATCATGATCACCAAGGCCAGCAAGAGCCAGTTGACGGCGCCGATGTAGATCTGCGATTTGAGGTAATGGGAGGTGTAATCCACCTTTAACAGCGGCAGGATACGGGTGGTGATACCCTGGTAGACGATGGAGAATACTCCGCTGATCAAGGCCTGGGAGGCGATCACCGTGGCCATGATGGTCAGTACCAGAAAGGGGACATACAGCAGCGCCGACTGGGACTGGACCATGCCGAACAGGATGTTCTTGGCATCGGGATGGGTGATGATGAAGGCGCCCTGGCCCAGGTAATTGATCACCAGGGCGACAAAGACCAGATACCAGGCCCGCTTGACCGGCTTGCGCCCCAGGTGCCCCATGTCGGCATAGAGCGCCTCGCCGCCGGTGGCGCAGAGGATGACCTCCGACAGGACAAAGAAACCGGCCAGGCCGTTCTTGGCCAGGAACGCGATGGCGTAGTGGGGGCTAATGGCGGCGATGATGCCGGGAAAGGAGGTCAGGGAGAGGGTACCTGAAAGTGTCAGGGAGGCGAACCAGACCAGCATGATCGGCCCGAAGGCCTTGGCCACCTTGTCGGTCCCCTTGAACTGGAAGATGAACAGGATTATGGCGATGACGGCGGCGGCAAATATGATGGTGCCCTGTGAAAGGCCGCTCAGGGCGGGGATCAGCAGAGCCCCTTCCACGGCCGAGAGGATACTGATGGCCGGAGTGATGACGCCGTCCCCCAGGAGCAGGGCGACACCCAGGTAGGAGAGAAAGGTCACGAAGACCATCTGGCGGCCCGGCTTGATCATGCGCACCAGAATCTCGCGCAGCACGATGGTCCCCCCCTCGCCTTTGCGGGAGAGGCTCATGGCCAGGAGGGCGTATTCGATGTTGACCAGGATCATCAGGGTCCAGACGATCAGGGAGATGATGCCGAAGACATTCTCCTGGGTCGGCTTGGTCAAGGCGATGATGACGGTCAAGGTATAAATGGGGCTGGTACCGATGTCGCCGAACACCAGCCCCATTGATTTGATGATGCCGCCCCAGTAGGAGTCGGCCTCCACATGTTTTACCACGCAATGCCTCCGAAAAATTACAACTTATACCACCGGAGGCGTATGCGCTCAATGTTTTTTCTGGAGGGGCTTCCGGCGCAGCTCCCATTCCATGGTCTGCCGGTTCATCACGGCCACCTGGTCGGGGCCGCCTTCGGGCGGCTTGGTGGTGGTAGCGTTTTCCGGCAGCTCGCAGATGCCGGAAAACGACGAGGTGTCGGCATAATCCTGACCGAGATAGAGGCCGGTTTCCGGGTCGAAGAGGTAGATCTTCATGGCTGCGCCCCACAGAAAGCATCGTTATTATTCAATGATCTTGAGCCGATATCCCACGCCCGGTTCGGTAACGATGTAGCGCGGGCGTGAAGGGTCCGCCTCGATCTTGCGGCGCAGGTTGCTGATGTTCACCCGCAGTACGTGGGGCTGTTCCTGGTAGGCGATGCCCCATATCTGCTTGAGTATCTGGCTGTGAGTCAGTACCTTGCCGGCATGGGTGACCAGCAGCCTGAGCAGGTCGTACTCGGTTGGGGTCAAGGGGATTTCGACGCCGTTGACGGTTACCTGGCGGAGGTTCAGGTCGAGGATGAGGCCGCCGCTGGTAAATATCGGTTCCGCGGCCTGTTGGAGCGTGCGGCGCAGTGAGGCCCGGATGCGGGCCAACAGTTCGCCGACACCGAACGGCTTGGTGAGGTAGTCGTCGGCGCCGGCGTCCAGGGCAGCGACCTTGTCGTCTTCCCGCTCCCGCACCGAGAGCACGATGATCGGGACCTGGGACCATTCGCGGATGCGCCTGATGACCTCGATCCCGTCCAGATCCGGCAGTCCCAGGTCGAGCAGGATCACATCCGGCCGGAATGCGGCTGCCGCCGCCAGCCCGCTGTGACCGCCCTCCGCCTCGTGCAGGGAAAATTCCTCGTTGGACAGAATGGTATGGAGAAAACGGCGTATCGCCAGTTCGTCGTCGATTACCAGGATGCGGGGCAAGAGGGAACTCTTTTCATCGGCCATGTCGCGCGCCCTTTCCGTCAGTCGTGCTCTTTCTTGAATGCCGCGGAGGGGATACCCTCCCGGAGGATGTGACCGGGCAACCACTCCCGGATACTCTGTTCATACCCTACAAGCCCGGCAGGCTGCCCGGATTGAGCGGCAGGTGCAGCACGATCCCGAGCCCTCCCCCCGGACGGTTCTCCGCCCTGATCGTGCCGCCGTGCGCTTCGACGATCCCCTTGCAGATGGAGAGCCCCAGGCCGGTTCCCCCGGCGCCCTCGGGAACCGGGATGCGGTAGAACTTGTCGAAGACGCGCTGGAGATCCTTTTCGGGGACGCCGGGGCCGTGGTCGGTTATCTCTATGATGAGCCGGGTGGCGTCGGTACGGGCGGCAATCTCTATGGGAGTGGCGGGGGGCGAGTATTTCACGCTGTTCTCCAGGAGATTGACCAGAACCTGAGTCATCAGAACCAGATCCATGGGCACCAGTGGCATGATTGGGAGCATCCTGAACGAGATCTCCCGGTTTTCGATGCGCGGTTCCAGAACCGCCAGGGCGCATCCCACCAGGTCCTGCACGTCGCATGGTTCCAGGTTGAGCCTGATCGCGCCGGCTTCGATGCGGGTCATGTCCAGCAGGTTGCCGACGAAACGGTTCAGGCGCTCGGCTTCGCCGCAGGCGGTATCCAGAAGTTCGCGCCGCGCCGGGTCGCTCAGATGCGCCCCCTCGTCCCTGAGACTGGTGAGGACGCCGGTAACCGATGCCAGGGGGGTGCGCAGATCGTGGGAGATGGAGTTGAGCAGGGCGCGCTCCAGGTTTTCCCTCGCCTGGAGTATCTGGGCCTGCTCGGCCTGCCGCGAGAACTGCACCCGCTCCATGGCCATGGCGGCCTGGGTGGCAAAGGCGTCCAAGAGCCGCCGGCTCTCGGTGGAACGGTACTCCACGTCGTTTTCCAGGCGCACTCCCATGACGGCCAGCACGCTGGCCGGGGTCTGCAGGGGGAGGTAGAGCAGGTCGGCGGATACAAGGGTATCGGTCCCGCGCCCGGCCGGGTGGCGGTTGCGGAAGGCCCAGTCGGCCACGGCCTGCTCCTTTGCGTCGATGATCAGGCCGCTGCTTGCCGCCATGACGTCGAGCCGTTCCCCCTCGGGCAAAAACAGGGCCACGTGCGCATTCAGGGCTTCCTCCACATTTCTGATCAGCGCCTTCATGACGGCGCCGATATCCACGGCTGCGGCCAAGTCGCGGCTCAGGTAGTAGAGGCTTGCGGTCTGCACCTCACGGGCCCGCATCGCCTCGGCCCGCTCCCGCGACCGGGCCACCAGCGTGCTGATGACCACGCCCACGATGAACAGGGCAATGAAGGTGATCAGGTACTGGGTGTCGGCCACGGCAAAGGTGAGGCGGGGGGGGACGAAGAAGAAATCGAAGGCCAATACCCCCAGAAGTGAGGTGACCACGGCCTGTTTCCGGCCGAGCCGCACCGCCGCGACCACCACCGCCAGGAGATAGAACATGACCATATTGGTCGGGTCCAGAAAGGGCCTGAAAAACTCGCACACCACCGAAACCGCGATGACCAGCATGAGAGTCGCCGAGTAGCCGCGGAACCCGAACGGGCTCTGGGCCGCTTGAGCCGCATGGGGGGCAGGTTTTTCCACCGTTTCGAAACTGACCACCACCACGTCGATGGCCCCGCTGTGGCGGATGACTTGATCCACGACAGGCGGGATCACCAGTTCGCGCCAACGCGGCCTGGTCGGTTTGCCCATGACGATCTTGGTGACATTGTGCCGCGTGGCGTAGTCCAGGATCGCATCGGTAACCGTGGGGGCGGTGACGGAGGCGACCTGGGAGCCCAGGCTCTCGGCCAGGCGCAGGTCGCGCCACACATGCTCCCGGTTCTCCCTGACGTGCTTGCCGCTGCCCGGGGTCTCGATATAGACGGTATACCATTGGGCTTTCAACTCTTCCGCCAGACGGCAGGTGGCGCGGATCAGTTTCTCGCTGTACGGGCTGCCGCTGACGCAGACCAGGAGCCGCTCCGTGGTGGCCCAGGGGCCGGTAATGGCCTGGGTCTCCATATAGGCCCGCATCTGGTCGTCCACCCGGGCGGCGGTGCGGCGCAGGGACAGTTCCCGCAACGCCATCAGGTTGCCCGGCCTGAAAAACTTCTCCATGGCCTTGGCCGCCTGATCGGCGATGTAGACCTTTCCCTCGTGGAGGCGTTGCAGCAGGTCTTCGGGAGGGATGTCCACCAGCCTGATATCGAAGGCGGTATCCAGCAGGTGGTCGGGGAGGGTCTCCCGCACGACCACGCCGGTGATCTGGGCCACTACGTCGTTCAGGCTTTCGAAGTGCTGGATGTTGACCGTGGTGAAGACATCGATGCCGGCGGCCAGGAGTTCCTCCACGTCCTGCCAGCGTTTTTCGTGGCGTGATCCGGGGGCGTTGCTGTGGGCCAGTTCATCCACCAGGGCGATCTGGGGCTTGCGGGCCAGCAGGGCGTCCAGATCCATCTCGGGGAGCCGCACCCCCTGATGGATGATCTCCTTCCGGGGAAGGATTTCCAGCCCCGCCAGCAAGGCGTCGGTCTCGAAGCGGCCATGGGACTCCACATACCCCGCCACCACGTCGCGCCCCTCGTTCCGGCGCTGGCGGGCAGCTTCCAGCATGGCGAAGGTCTTGCCGACCCCGGCGGCATAGCCGAGGAAAATCTTCAATTTTCCCTGTTTTGCCTGTTCTGCCTCGGCTTCTTCCGCCTGGGCGAGCTTCAGGAGGGTTTCGGGGGAGGGGCGGTTGTCGTCGCCGTTAGCGGGCATGGGATAAGCCTCATTGTGGGAGGATGGGATGATTCCATTATAGCCGATTGCCCAGGGGTGTCCACCGTGGAATTCTAATGAACCTGGGGGGGCTTCCGGCAGGGCGGCGTGACAGGCATGGTGTCCCAGGCCCGCTTATCCGGGTCGAAGACCGGCACCTGTCCCGGCCCATAGGGGGGCGGTGCGATGGTGGTGATGCCTTCCACGTATTTCAGCATCTCATCATCTTCGAACAGCTCGCCCGCATAGATACCGTTTTCCGGGTTGAACTGATAGACTTTCATGGCCCGCCTCCTGTACGTTTTTCTGCTACGATTACAGGATATCAGGGGCCTCATAAGGTGTGTGTCAAAATGGGGGGCAGCCGCGTCAAGAAGGTATCAAGACGGCTTCAGCTCCTCATCCGTATGGGCAGGATGACCGTGGTGAGGCCATCCCACTGCAAGCGCCGCTGGATGGCGAAGGCGGTCTCGTTGTGCAGCATCCTGTGGTAGAACTTTTCCAGCCTGAAGGTGAGCTGGCCGGTGAAGACCACCGAGCGCGGGTACTCCTCGTGGACCTGCTTGCAGATACCGGTAACGGTTTCCACCACGTCGGTGGCCACCTCCATGCGATAATCGGCGGCGAAGCCGAGGCGTCGCGCCAGGGTAACGTATTTTTCCAATCCTGCCTTGACCGAGGCCTCCAGGGCCTCAACCTCTTCGGCACCTTTGAAGGAGCCGGAATCGACCACCGCCACGGAGACGAACACCACGTTTTTGTAGGTTTGGGGGAAGATGGTCAGGATCGAGAGCAGGGTGTGCACGCCAAAGCCGCTGTAGCCGGAGACCAGTTGGATGGCGGTGGTATCGTTGCGGTTCAGGGGGGCGTCGTTATAGGGACGGGTGATGGGAAAGTCCAGCAAGGTGTCGTCCAGTTGGGCGATCCCCTGGCGCACCCTGGTGTAATGCCCCTTGATCTGGTAGCAGAGGGCGATGACCACCGAGGTGATCAGCAGGGTCAGCCATCCCCCTTCGGCAAACTTCTCCACCGTGGTGATGACCAGGATGGTGGCGCAGATTACCAGGCCGACGAGATGTACGCTCAGGTGTTGCAGCCATTTCGGGTCTTCCCTGCGGCGCTGGATGAAAAAACGCGACATGCCCAGTTGGGAAAGGGAGAAGGTGACGAAGACGTTGATGGAGTACATGACGATGAGCGCATCCACCGATCCCCTGGTATAGAGCAGCAGGGCGATGGCCGCCGTGCCCATGAGCATGATGCCGTTGCGCATGGTCAGCCGGACGGAGAGGGCGGCAAAGCGGTGGGGGAACCAGGAATCCACCGCCATGTTGGCCATGACCCGCGGTCCGTCCACGAAGCCGGTCTGGGCGGCCACCAGGAGCAGGGCGCCTTCCGAGAAGATGGTGATGAAGGCTATCGCATGCCCCATGGGCCAATCGCTGAACAGGCCGTCGGCCAGCACGGCGTTGAGGGTTTTGCCCTCCACCGGCCTGATGCCGATCAGCGAATAGCAGAGAAAGAGCACCCCGGCGGTGAAGGCCAGGGAAGTGGCCATGTAGACCATGGTCCGTTTGCCGGTCTGCACCCGCGGTTCGCGCATGATCTGCAGGCCGTTGGAGACCGCCTCGATGCCGGTATAGGTACCGCCGCCCAGGGAGTAGGCCCGCAGGAATAGTAACATGATGCCGAAGAAGCCGATGGTGGAGAGATCATGGTGGAGCCCGCTCTGGAAATCCCGGGCGAGCGGGGCGAAACGGTCGGTGTGGGTGAAGATGCCGTCCAGGAGCATCAGGATGTGGGTAACCACAAAGGTGGCGAAAATCGGGGCCAGTACGGAAATGGATTCCTTGACGCCGCGGATGTTCAGGATAATGAGCACCACCGCCAGGAAGCAGGCGAAGGGGACCTTGTACTGGTGGAACTGGTGGGGGACATAGCTGAACATGGCATCCACGCAGGCCGCGATGGACACGGTGATGGTCAGCACGTAGTCCACCAGCAGGGCGCTGCCCGAGACCACCCCCGCCTTCTCCCCCAGCATGTGGGTCGCCACGATGTAGCCGCCGCCGCCGTGGGGGAAGTGCTCTATGATCCGCGAGTAGGCGTAGGAGATGATGAAGACGGTGAAGGCCGTGGCCAGCCCCAGGAGGATCGCCAGGTAGGTGTGCTGCCCCAGGGCGCGGAAGGCCTCCTCGGGGCCGTAGGCCGATGAAGAGAGGCCGTCGGCCCCCAGGCCGACCCAGGCGAGTATGGGAATGAGGGACATCTTGTGGAAGAGATGCGGGTCCTTGATGAGTTTTGGGCTTCCGAATACGGCGCGGGCGATCTTTTTGAAGATGCCGCTGTCGGCGGGATCGTTTTCCGGCTCCATCTGTTTCTCCCCAGGCTGTGGCCTGCACCATTGCCGCATTACGACCGTTCAACTCTAGTGTACCTTGCGATGTAAGTTTTTCAATCTACCACTCCCGCCATCAAGAAAGTATCAAGATGTCCGGCCACGGCATCAAGAAAACATCAAGACGGGCGGTATGGCGATGCTGGAACCAGGTAACGTTAAATATTTCGGAAGGTTCCCCCTCTCTTGACGGGAGGGGGTTAGGGGGTGGGTGAAGCTGCCATGGGCTCATTACATGGCAACCTCCCCCACCCTAACCCTCCCCCGCAAGGGGGGAGGGGACTATTTCCCCGTTGATTCAACTGTTACAAGGTACTAGCGCCATATTTGGGTTGTACACGGCGGGCAAACCTTGATAAACTCCGGCCCTATCGCAAACGAAGAGTAGGGGACGGACGCTCCATGGCTGAAAAGATCGTTGCATTGAAGGTGGATGTGGATACCTATGCCGGGACGCGCGACGGCGTGCCGGCGCTTTTGGAGGACATGGCCCGTTTCGGGGGCCAGGCCACCTTCTATTTTTCCCTGGGGCCGGACAATTCGGGCAAGGCCATCCGGCGGATCTTCACCCGCAAGGGCTTCCTGAAAAAGATGCTGCGCACCAAGGCGCCCGCGGCCTACGGCATCAAAACCATGCTCTACGGCACGCTGTTGCCGGCGCCCATGATCGGGGCAGCCTTTCCCGACGTGCTAAAGGCAACGGAACAGCGCGGCCACGAGGTCGGCATCCACTGCTGGGACCATGTCAAATGGCACGATTACCTCCCCTGGTTTCCCAAGCGCGTGACCGCCATGGAGCTGGGCCTGGCGGGCGGCCAGTTCGAGAAAATCCTGGGGCATCGCGCCGTAACCACGGCGGCCCCCGGCTGGACCGTGTCGCCCGATTCCCTGGAGGTGCAGGACGCCATGGGATTGAGCTATTGCAGCGACGGGCGCGGCACCCACCCCTTCTACCCGGTCATGGACGGCCGCCGCTTCCGCACCCTCCAGATCCCCACCACCCTGCCCACCGCCGACGAGATCCTGGGCGAGAACGGCGTCACCCCCGAAAACATCCACGATTACTACTTTGCGCAGGTGAAGGATGGGCTCAACGTGCTGACCATCCACGCCGAACTGGAGGGGGGCGCCATCCGGGCTTCCTTTGTCCGCCTGCTGGAGCGTTTCGCGGCAGAGGGCATCCGCTGCATCACCCTGGGCGATGCGGCGCGCCAGGTCTCCAACGTGCCGGCGTGCCGGCTCTTCATGGGTGAGATTCCCGGCCGCGCGGGCTTGGTGGCCATCCAGGGGGAAGAGATCCCGTGATGCGTTTTCAACCTCCTTCACCCAGCCTGTTTTCCCCCGAAGTGCCCCTGTCCGATGCCGTCTGCCGTTATTTCCGGGTCAAGCACCGGGATATGGTCTACCTCAAGTTCATCCTGGAGGCCTATGAGGGGATGAACACCATGAGCACCGTGGACAACGTGGACGGCATCATCCGTATCGCCCTCATGCCCGGCTTCGTGGAGGAGATGGATGAGCTGCTGGCCGAATTGGGCACCAGGGTGACCATGGAACCGGTCGCCTGGGAGGAACAGAGCGGTGAGTGACAGGACCGGCCGCGTGGCCGTCATCCGAGTCCTCCTGTTCCTCCTGATGATCCCGTGTCTCCCGGCGCAACTCTTTGCCGCCGCCGGCCCGGTCCTGCCGGGCATCGATGTGCTGGAACAGCGCGGTTTCGACCTCCTGCAGGGGAAACGGGTCGGCCTGATCACCAACCACACCGGCCGTTCCCGGGACGGTCGCAGCACCATCGACATCATCAATAGGGCTCCCGGCTGCCGCCTGACCGCCCTGTTCAGCCCCGAGCACGGCATCCGGGGCGAGGCGGACGACAAGGTCGCGTCGGCCATCGACCGGGCCAGCGGCCTGCCGGTGCACAGCCTCTACGGCGCCACCTGCCGCCCCACACCCGCCATGCTGCGGGGGGTGGATATACTGGTCTTCGATATCCAGGATATCGGCACCCGCTTCTACACCTACATCGGCACCCTCTCCCTCGCCATGCGCGCGGCCCGCGACGCCGGTATCCCCATGGTGGTCCTGGACCGCCCCAACCCCCTGGGGGGTGAGCGGGTAGAGGGCGCCATCCCGACCACGCCCCTGCCCGAGCGGGCGAGTGGCTGCGGCGCCATCACCAGCATCCATCCCATCCCCACCCGCCACGGCATGACGATAGGAGAGCTGGCGCGGCTCTTCAACACGGAATTCGGCATTGGCTGCCGCCTGACCGTCGTCCCGATGCAGGGGTGGCGGCGCTCCATGTATTACGACGCAACCGGCCTCACCTGGATCAACCCCTCGCCCAACATGAAGAGCCTCTCGGCCGCCATCCTCTACCCCGGGCCGGGGACCCTGGAAACGGCCAACCTCTCGGTGGGGCGCGGGACGGAGCGCCCCTTTCTGGCCTACGGCGCCCCCTGGGCGGACGGCGCGGCCGTGGCGCGCAACCTGGCGGGCCGCCATATCCCCGGCATAAGCTTTACCCCGTGCAGTTTTGTGCCGACCGCGGCCGGGCACCCCTATCGGGGCAAGCGCTGCTCCGGCGTCTGCGTCGCCAGCCTGGACCGGGACCGGCTCGATCCCGTCCTGGCCGGGCTGCACCTAGCCCAGGCCTTCTACGAGACCCATCCCCGGCAGTTCAAGGTTTATGAAGGGTTCGGCACCGAGGTGGGGGATCGGGAGGCGTGGCGTCTGCTGCGGCAGAAGGGGGTTAGCCCCCTTGATCTGGTTAGGCGGTGGGATAAGGAGTTGGAACGGTTCAAGGTGGTGCGGAGCGGGTATTTGTTGTATTGAGGGGATAGTGGCTGGGCTTCAATAAGCTTTGTGGATATGCTGGGATTTCGTTTGGATCAGCCGCAATGGCTCAAAAAAGTGCGGCCTCGGTTTAGAAGAATAGGGAGTGTCCTTATTTAGTCCCATGGGGCATTTTCAAGTTGATTTAGCAGCTCTGTGCTGATGTTCCAAAAAATTAACATTAGACATGTTTTGAGCTTGCCATTGCAGTATCGTTAGTTCCCTTTACCTTGACTTTTCAGGGCTTTTTGCATACTTTAAGGTATGGTTTGTACGGGAGAAAGCATGGATTCGAAGCCGAAAAGAAGGTACCAGAAGGTCGCAAAAGAGAAGTCGGATGGAGCCACTTACACGCCTCAATTACTGGCAGATTTCGTAGCCACTCAGATTATCAACGCCGGTATCGTCCCGGACAATGACATACTTAACATCTTTGACCCGGCCATTGGTGACGGACAGCTACTCGATAGCCTGCTAGAGCGTATCCCGCAGAAGGCTAACCAGACTATCCACGTCTATGGCTATGACACCAACTTAGAGGCTATCAACAACGCGACGGCTACCCTCTCCCGCAAACACCCCAATGCAGTTTTGCACCTACAGCACGAAGACTTCCTTTCACATGTGCTTGAGTGCTATGAGACTTCAAGTCAAACCAGCCTCTTCGGGCAGAACTCGCTTCTAAAATATGATATCATCATTGCCAATCCGCCATATGTCAGAACCCAGATTCTTGGCGCAGACAGGGCTAAGATTCTGGCACGGGAATTCGGGCTGGAAGGCCGGATTGACCTGTACTACGCCTTCATCATCGGCATGGCGAAAGTTCTCAAGCCCAAAGGCGTCGCGGGCATCATCGTTTCCAACAGATTCATGACAACCAAATCTGGTGGCTCTGCCCGCAAAGCCATCCTGGACGGATTCAACCTGATGAAAGTATGGGATTTCGGTGACACCAAGCTGTTTGAAGCTGCTGTACTCCCTGCCGTTCTGCTGGCGCACGGCAGCAACGGTGCTGTCCATTATGAGCCGGTTTTTACTTCTATTTATCAATGTACTGAGAAACCGGAAGTCCAAGCCGCCAATCCTATCGAAGCCCTTACCACGGACGGAATCGTAGGGCTTGATGACGGCAGGGCTTTCAAGGTGCAGCATGGGACTCTGGATAGTGGGCCAATGCACGACAGCGTATGGCGTATCGCCACTACGACAAATGACGCATGGCTTGATACTGTAAAAGCTCACACATGGAAAATGTTCGGAGATGTCGGCAAGATTCGGGTAGGCGTGAAAACTACAGCTGACAAAGTGTTCATAAGGTCGGATTGGGAAGCGGCTACAGGCGGGCATATCCCGGAACTGTTGAGGCCCCTCATCACGCACCACGTTGCGCGGAGCTTCCGGGCATTGCCGCCGAAGAAGGATACGAAGATTCTCTATCCCCATGAGGTGGTGAACGGGAATCGGCGCTGTATCGACATCACGCGACACCCGAATTCCGAGAAGTATCTGCTGGAGCACAAAACGGCGCTGGAAGGACGGAAATACGTTATTGAGGCAGGAAGAAAGTGGTACGAAATCTGGGTGCCGCAAGACCCGGCTGCATGGAATTATCCGAAACTGGTTTTCCGGGATATCTCCGAAAAGCCGACCTTCTGGGTTGATGACAGTGGTGGAGTGGTAAACGGGGATTGCTACTGGCTGGTAGTGGAAGGCAAAAACACCGACTTGGTATGGCTGGCGGCAGCAGTTGCAAATTCCACCTTCATCGAGTCATTTTACGATTACAGCTTCAACAACAAGTTGTACGCGGGACGGAGAAGGTTCATTACTCAATACGTTGAGAAGTTCCCCCTCCCTGCCCATGATACGCCGCTTTCGACTGAAATTATCGCCCTAGCGAAACGCATCCACGAAGAAATAGACACGGCAGATGCAACGGGTTTGGTAAAGCAGCTAAATGCTATGGTGTGGCAAGCATTCGGGTTAGTCGAAGAAGTCACCGGGTAGCGGAAGCTGGAGCTTCTTGTTGAGCACCTTCCCGCCGAACTGCGGGAACCTGCTGAAGAAGGCGGCTCCGGTGGTCAGGAAAAAATGAGTAATCACGACTTCGAGGCCATCCGTGGTCGCGCAGAACAGCGCATACCGCACATCACAGTGCCGCACCTGATGGTTGTTCAACATCGGCACATCAAGGGCAGAGGTGCTATCGGGTGTCACTAGCCCAAGGTCGATAGTTGGGGAAGTCTGCAGTTTCACTTCCAGCAGTTGGTGGAGCACATCCGGGAACTGGCCGTTGTCCTGGTAGCCAGGATAGCCGAGAGCTTGGCAGACGAGGCGGTGTAAATCAGCTCCCCGGTTCCGTTCTTGGACACGGCCACGGTCAGGGAATTTCTGGCCTATGAGGGGAGATAGCTTGCCGAAGAGTTCCCGAATCGGGAGCAGCTGCCCCGGCAATGGATAATTGGTCGGGTTGTACATAGCCATTGAAACCCCTGCTGCTACTTGCGGCAGAATGATATTGGTGTCTACGTTGACAACAAGTTCCGTTGGTGTCGCTCCGGATGTGAGCCGCGCCTGATACTTTTGGGTGAGAGTTCCGGTGGTATCGTAACGGGCAAGGGAATCACCGGAGAGGACTTTTACACGGGTAATTTTGTCTGTCTCTGAAATCCCGATTACCACATAGCGGCGAGTCGGAGTAATCTCCTCGTTCCAAATTTGGAGATTGTTCGACTTCTGTGTGTAGGTATCGAAATCTTGTCCCGGAAAGCGCGGATGGGTTTTCTTGAACGAAGCGGGGATGGGATAGCCAAGAGCTTTACAAATGTGCTCTTTGACTACTTTCGACCGAGTTCGTAGTGGCAACCCGGCAAGGCTGATTCCGGCGAGTTCTCGGTTCAGGATGAGTTCCAATGTGGGGGTTGGTATCCAGTGATCTCCACCGATAGTGACGGGCTGATAAATCGAAAGGCAACTATTTCTGATTGAATTTACATACTCATCCGGCGTCTTGATTGTCGTCGTCATTGTTTCCCAGATTTTTCATGAGTAGTCGCGGAACTGACACGTTCAAGGCAGATGCGAAAAGCTCAAGGGAACTCAGGGTCACGTTGCGCTCACCTCTTTCGATCGACCCCACATACGTCCTGTGGATGCCGCAAACTTCCGCGAGTTCTTCTTGTGAGAGACCTCGTTGATTTCTGAGGAATCGCAGGTTTTCCGAAAGAATCTGTGTGAGTCCTGAACTGGGTTTTCGCAAGCCCATTAAGTAGCTCCGTTATATTTTCTGGGATAATTTCTAACAATGAAGACTTCAAGTCTACAGACTATGAGTAGCATCTAGTGTTTAAGTGGAGGTAATGACAGTGGCTGTGATGAAATGGCAGGAGGTGTTTCAGATACACCGGAAGATACGGGCTGCTTATGTCGAGGAAGGGCAGCTTAAATCCATGCTTTTCAGCCTTGACCGGCGCAGAAAGCGGTTCAACTACAGGAAGGGTGATACGCTGTGCTTCTGTTTCTACAAAGCAGCACCGGAGACGGCCCAGATACTTTCCAGCTTGAGGATTGGAGCCAACTTCAGGGTTTTCGAGAAAGTCGCACCGGATACCTGGAACGATCTTGGTAGCCATACGTGCATATTTGTTGGAGATGGAAAAGATGCCGCGAATCGGGATTCCCTTGTTATAGAGGTAAGGCGTAATTCCGGAGGACATCCATGATAAGTTTTGTCAAGAGGAAAACGGAGATTTTCCATAACTTCCAGAAGCGCCACCGATAACCTTTGTTTTGCCCCTTCCTGCTCTCCAACCTTTTTAATCTGGGAACCAACAAGTGTCAGCCCCACACATTTCACAAAAGGCGAACGTAATCTCGTTAGGTCGGAAGGTTGCCTGTCGTGCAAGCCAGGCAATCTCTGCTTTCCCCTCTGGCAAAGAAGGAAATAACCTACACCACCAACACCTGCAACCCCCGCCCCGCCCCGGAGGCGTACACGAAGGTAATCCCCACCGCCCCGTTTTTCCACTCCTCGCTACGATAATCCTTCAAAAACGTACAGCGGAAGGCCTTCACCCGGCTGTCCGCCGGCAGGTCCGGGGGATTGGGCAGGTCGCGCAGGCCGGGCCAGGTGCAGTCCGCCTGGCGTTCGGCGGCAAAGGAGGGGAGCTTGCCCATGAGCGGCATCTCGTGGCGGCAATAGTCGAAGAAGAGCGCGTCGTGCAGCAGGCGCCGCGTCGCGTCGTCCACCAACGGCTCCGCCAGACGGGCGAACAGTTCGTACACGCGGCGGGTGGAGAGGCCGGAGAGGTTGTCGTTGCCCGCCTGGCGCGCCATGCGGTCGAAAAGGGAGGCCGTGTCGATGGTGCGCCGCAACAGCGCCAGCGTCGCGGTAAAACCGTCATGGTTGTAAAACAGGTCCAGCAGACGCCCGATGGTTTCGATGCGGCTGATATCCGCAAAGGCGAGCCACGGGTTGCGCAGGATCGTGTAGGGGGGGAACCCGGAGAAGTGGTAGTCGTCCCGGCTGGCGATCTCCCGCATGGCCGAGCCCTTGAGCACCTTGAGCGGTTCGATCTGGATCATGTGCGGGTTCAGGTCGGCCACGGCGCGCAGGGATGCGAGAAAGCCGGTGAAGTCCTCCCCCGGCAGCCCGGCGATCAGATCCAGGTGCAGTTCGATGTTGGTTTCGGCCCGCAGGCGGCGGACGGCGTCGAAGATACGGCCCAGGTTCGCCTTGCGCCCGACCCGCAGCAGGGTGGTTTCCGAGGCCGACTGGACGCCGATCTCGAAGCGGAACATGGTGGGCGGGACGCGCTTCAGCAGGTTCAGGTTCTCTTCGGTCAACAGGTCGGCGGCGATCTCGAAATGGAAGTGGCTGCCCTGGTTGTGCTCCAGGATGAATTCCCAGATCTGGTTGGCCCGCTGGGCGTCGAAGTTGAACGTGCGGTCCACCAGCTTGATATTGGCCACCTTGTGCCCCATGAGGAGGGTCAGGTCGCTTTTGATGCGCTCCAGGCCAAAGGAGCGGACGTGCCCCTCGGCGGCCGAGAGACAGAAGGCGCAGGAGAACGGGCAGCCGCGGGAGGTCTCGTAGTAGATCAAGGGCTTTTTCAGGTCCACCAGCCCCGCCTCGAAAGGGGAGGGAACCGTGTCCAGTTCCAGAAAATGTTTGCCGAGCGGGCCGGAGACGATGTCGTCGCCGTCGCGGAAATACAGGTTGTCGATCTCCCCCAGGGAGCGCTCCAGCCGGTTGCTGCCGCCGTGCTCCATGAGGGTTGCGGTCAACTGATGGAAGACCCGCTCCCCCTCGCCCTTGACCACGAAGTCCACAGCCGGGTTCTCGTGCATCAACTCGAAGATGTTGAAGGAGGCCTCCGGGCCGCCCAGGACGATGCGCGTATCCGGCGCGATCTTCTTGATGTCCGAGGCGATGCGCAGGGTCTTCTCGATATTCCAGATGTAGCAGGAAAAGGCCACCATGTCTGCCTGCTCGGACATGATATGGCGCAAAAGCTGCTCGCGCGGTTCGTTGGTGGTCCATTCCCGGATGACGGCGGTTACGCCGGGGATGTCGCGGCAGTATGCCGCCAGACAGGGGAGCGCCAGGGAGGCGTGGGAGTATTTGGCGTGGAGCGTGGTAAAGAGGATTTTCATGTCAGAAACTCACAAAGTATGAATTATCGTGGGATTTGATCTCTGTTGTAAGCGCTTTCGACAGGGAATTCAATCGTTCTATAACGCCTGCGGCCGGTTTCCCCGACAAAAGCCGGGGCTGAAACCCCACCCGCCGGTTGAGCACATCCAGCGGCAGTATTTCCGCCTCGCGCCGCGTGTCGTCCAGGCGCAGGCGGATGATGACGCTCTGGTCGGCTGCCGCGCTCTTGCTGGCAAAGGTGAAGTTGCCCAGGCTGTAGAAGACGATGCCTTTTCCGTAGCGCTCGATGCCTTGCAAGACATGGGGGTGATGGCCGATGATCACGTCCGCGCCCGCGTCGATGGCCTTATGGGCGATGCTGCGTTGCAAGGGGGTCGGCATGGTGTGCCCCTCCTTGCCCCAATGGAAGGAGACGATCACGTAATCCGCCTCTTTGCGTGCCCGGACGATATCGGGGGTAAAGATGGTGTCATAACCCGGTGCGGTCCCGGGGCGCTGCCGGGCGGCGAAAAACTCCACCGGCTGGGTCAGGGAATAGCCCAGAAAGGCGATCTTCTTTCCCTTGACGGTAAAGATCGCCATCTTGCGCGCCTCGGTCAGGTTCTCGCCGGCGCCGATCCAGGTGATGCCCGCCGTTTCCAGGTTGGCCATGGTCTCGGTCAAAGCCTCGGCGCCGAAATCCATACTATGGTTGTTCGCCAGGGTGACCAGGTTGAAGCCGGCCTTGCGCACGGCCTTGGCCACCTCCGGCTCGGCCCGGAAGCGGAATTTCTTGGCGGTGAATTCTCTTCCCCGGTTCGCGATGGGGGATTCCAGGTTGGCCAGGTTGATGTCGCTCATGGCCAGGGCCTCCGTCACCCCGCCAAAGGGATGGTCGTACCCCTTGCTCTTCAGGAACGGCGCCCATCGGCCGGCCAGCATGATGTCGCCGACGGCGCCGATGACGATCTCCTGGGCATGGGCCCACAACGGCGTGGCCAGGAGCAGGACGATGATCGGTATGGCGAGGGACGGTAACCGTTTCATGGGGCTCTTTTACATTGACGTGGCGTGATGCAGGTGCTAAAAAATACACTTTTAATCCCTAAAAATAAAGGTGTTTCAGATGCTTGACATGAAATTTATCCGTGAAAACCTGGACGAGGCCGAACGCCGTCTGGCCACCCGCGGGGGCGCCCCCTACCTGGAACGGTTCCGTAATCTGGATGGACGGCGCCTCGCGCTGCTTCGGGAGGGCGAATCGCTCAAGGCCGTCAAGAACACGGTCTCCGAGGAGATCGGCAAGGTCAAGGACAAGAGCCTGGTCCAGGACAAGATTTTGGAGATGCGCGAGGTATCCGGCAGGATCAAGGCGCTGGATGAAGAGCTCAAACAAGTGGATGACGAGTTGACCGGCGTCCTCATGACCGTGCCCAACCTGCCCGACCCCACAACGCCGCTGGGGAAATCGGAAAACGACAACGTGGTGGTCAGGAGCTGGGGCGAGCCGAAGCCTCTTGATTTCCCGGCCAAGCCCCATTGGGAGATCGGCGAGGGATTGGGCATCCTGGATTTCGAGCGGGCCGCCAAGATCACCGGCGCGCGCTTCACCCTCTACCGGGGCGCCGGCGCGCGTCTGGAACGCGCCCTGACCAGCTTCATGCTCGACCTGCATACGGAACAGCATGGCTACGTGGAGGTGCTGCCCCCCTTCATGGTCAACCGCGACTCCATGACCGCCACCGGCCAGCTGCCCAAGTTCGAGGAAGACCTGTTCAAGTTGGCGGACCCGGAATACTTCCTCATCCCCACGGCCGAGGTGCCGGTGACCAATATCCACCGGGGCGAGATCCTCAAGCGTTCCGACCTGCCGATCTGCTACACCGCCTACACCCCCTGTTTCCGGCGCGAGGCCGGTTCCTACGGCAAGGATACCCGGGGGCTGATCCGGCAGCACCAGTTCAACAAGGTGGAGCTGGTCAAGTTCACCCACCCCTCCGAGTCGGCGGCTGAGTTGGAAAAGCTGACGGCCAACGCGGAAAAGGTCCTGCAACTGCTGGAACTCCCCTACCGGGTGATGGCCCTGTGCAGCGGCGACATCGGTTTTTCCGCCGCCAAGACCTATGACCTGGAGGTCTGGCTGCCGGGGCAGAGCTGCTACCGCGAAATTTCCTCGTGCAGCACCTTCGGCGACTTCCAGGCGCGGCGCGCCGGCATCCGCTTCCGGGAGGACGAAAAGGCCAAGCCGGAGTTCGTCCACACACTGAACGGTTCGGGCCTGGCCGTGGGCCGGACCGTGGTGGCCGTGCTGGAAAACTACCAGCAGGCGGACGGCTCGGTGCTTGTCCCCGCCGCGCTGCGCCCCTACATGGGCGGGTTGGAGCGGATCGCCTGATACCCTTTGAATTTCGGGGGAGAGTATGCTATAGAAATTGAACTTGAGTGTCTGGAAGGGTGGCCGAGTGGTTTAAGGCAGCGGTCTTGAAAACCGCCGAGGTGCAAGCCTCCGTGAGTTCGAATCTCACCCTTTCCGCCATAATCATTTAAAACCATTTGGTTTTTAAAAAGGGGTCGTGAGCCGCAGCTCATGACCCCTATTTGTTACTGCCGCAGCTGTTGACGTGAAGAGGTGGCTCGCTTAGACCATCCGACTGATGGGGCGGGCCATGACAAGTACGGCGGTAAGACAAATGGTCGAGCAGACGGAGAGTGCCCTGGCAGCACCTACGGTCGTGGTCAGCAAGCCCATCAGGAAATGACCAAAGGGGGCCATGCCGATCAGTACAAGGGTATATATCCCCATGACCCGGCCGCGCAGGACGTCGGGACAGCGCCGCTGCAACAGGCAACTGGTCAGTGCAAGCAGGATAACGATCCCGGCGCCGATAAAGAGCAGCGCCAGCATGGAGGCGAAGTAGGCCTGCGAGCGTGCGAAGACCAGCAAGCAGACCGCAAATACCAGACCTGCAGCCACCAACAGTCGGCCCTTATGCGGTAATTCGCCTCGCAGGGCGATCACAACTGCTGCTGCCAGGGCGCCGGCGCCAGAAGAAGACCCTAGCATACCCAATCCTTGCGGACCGACGTGCAGGATACCATCGGCAAAAAATGGGAGCAACGGGACAAAGGGTATACCGAAAACGCTGAGTATCGCCACTAGGACAATGATTCGGGCAATGTCTTTTTCGGCGGCAACATACCGCAGCCCGTCGTACAATTCATCCCGGTAGCTGTTGCGGGTTCCCTTCGTCTTTGCTGGTGGCGTGTCGGCGGCATGTTCCATGGCCAACAACGTGCCGATGCCAACCATAAAGCTGGCTGCATTCAGGTAAAAACATGTGGCGGTGCCCCAGGCGGCAATGATGCTTCCTGCCAGCAATGGCCCCATGATGCGGGTTGCGTTGAAAACAACGGCGTTTAGGGAAAGGGCGCTCAACAGGCATTCCGGTTGGACCAGCCTGCCCCACAGAGCCTGACGGGCCGGCAGGTCAAAAGCGTTGACCGTTCCCGTAATCAGGGACAGAACCACGATCCAGGGAGCCGTGATCATTCCGTTTTGAGTCAGGAGACCCAACAATAGTGCCGGCAGCAACGCCACTGCTTGCGTGATGATCAAAAGCCGCCGCCGGTCGCCGCGGTCCGCCTGTGCCCCTCCCATGAGAGCCAACAGGGAAACTGGCGCAGTCAAGGCTACCGCCGAAAGCGCCAGCCAGAAGGGGGAGTGCGTCAGGCTGTAGATTAACCAGCCCTGGGCAACCGACTGCATCCAGGTGCCGGAAAGCGAGACCAGTTGCCCTCCCAGATAGAGGCGTACGTTACGTTCTTCCAGTATGGTGAGGCATGCTGGACGGCCCATCATGGTCCCCCTGCGATGGTTGCGACGGGGCGGAGTAGCCGCCCCGTCGCCTTTTAAAACAGGTCTACTTCTTTCCTATGGCTTGTTTGGCTGCATTTGCACCGGCAATGCGTCCAAAGGTGATGGTTTGGGAAATGGAGTTGCCGCCCAGACGGTTCGCACCATGCACCCCGCCGGTTCCCTCACCCGCTGCGTAGAAACCGGGAATCGGCGTGCCATTTTTGGCAATGACCTGGGCAGCGGCATTGACCTTAAGCCCCCCCATGGTGTAGTGCACGCCCGGCTTGACCTCAATGGCATAGTATTTGGCGGTTCGCAACGGACGGGGGATGTCGGGACGCTTGAAGTCCGGATCGTTTTTCCCGTCGTAAGCCTTGTTGTAGGCCGCCACTGTTGCATCCAGGGCATCCGCCGGGACCTTGATGGCAGCGGCAAGTTCCTGGATGGTGGTGCCTTCCTTCACCAGTTGCAGGTGAAAATAGCCGTCGATCTGCTTGAGGCTCTTGCGGATACCTTCGTCGAACACCAGAAACGCCGATTTGCCGTTCTGGGCCAGAATAGCGGCCGATGCCTTGTCGCGGGTCGTCAGTTCGTTAACGAAACGCTTCCCGTCGTGATTTACCAAAATGGCGCCATTGCCGCGCACCGCTTCGGTGATCAGGATCCGGCTGCCGGCCGCGACGGTTGGGTGAATCTGGATCTCCTTCATGTCCTTCAACTCGCCGCCGGCGCCGACACCCAGGTCAATGCCGTCGCCCGTTGCGCCGGGTTGATTTGATGTGGTCATCCCTTTATAATCGGGCCGATAATAAGCCACTTTCTCGGGATTGGCGGAGAAACCACCGGTGGTCAGCACCACCGACTTGGCCTTGATGGTATAGAGACCGCTGTGTTTGCCTTCCACCTGAACCGCGACAACTCGCCCCTGTTTGTCCTCAATAAGCTTGACTACCTTGCTGTTGACCCGAATATCGATATTGCGATAGGCGGCGTTCCTGCGCAGAACGTCTATTACGTGTGCTCCTACCGCTGATCCGCCGTTGGGGCGATGAGTACGTGCGACGCTGGCGCCCCCCATCCTGCCCACGTCACTCATGTCTGCGCCGATGGAGGATAGCCAGTCAACAGAGGCGGCCGAGTTTGTTGCCAGTATCTTTGCCAACTCGGGATCGTTAATGTTGTGGCCGCCCTTCATGGTGTCCTGATACATGAGCTCCACGGAGTCGGCAATCCCCTTGGCCTTCTGAAAAGACGTCCCGGCGGCATTCATTCCGCCAGCGGCCAGCATGCTGTTCCCGCCCGTGATCGGTTGCTTTTCGAGTACCACGACCTTTGCTCCGGCGTCATGGGCAGTAATAGCGGCTGTCAAACCGGTAGCTCCCGCACCAATTATGATGACATCAGCCTGATCGGCCTGGCGGTTGCCGGCTTTTCCTTTTTCCGCGGCCGGTGGCAGTTTTTGCCAAGGTTGCCCCCCGCCAGCGGGTATCTTCATATCGTAGGTATGGCAGTTAAGGCAATAGGCCCACGATGAAGCATGCCCGTGATGACAGGTGGTACAATTGATTTCGCCCAGATGAGACTTGTGCGGATTGATGTGCTCCTTGGTATGCGTCGCCATTTCGGCAAGTGAGCCGTGGCAGGCGGTACAGTTCTTGTTGACGGTTGTTTCGTTGTCATCGACCGTAATCTTCTTGTCGTTTCCATGGCACGCCGCACATTTGAATTCCTTTTTCGCATGCAGGTCGGCAAGCATACCATCGCCGGTGGCGGCCCACACCATAGGTGTCAGTACGACCAATGCTGGAAAAAATAGCAACGGCACACTCCGTTTAAAACGTTTCATAATGTTTCTCCTTAACTATTTGTTGAGTTCGCCATAAGGCTCATGTTCAATAATGCGTGTCGTCAGTTCCGTCACGGTGTGGCAAGCGGATTACCCTGACGTGCAGAGCGAAGTCCTTGTCGTATTTGCGGGCGGCCGCCAAGATGATCAAATCCCCGGCTGTTTTGAGCTGATGCCGGCCGCCTTCGTGGCCCTTGTGATTGATACCCGGTCGTCGATCTTCTCCAGAAGGCTGATTGGGTAAACGTCCTGTCCGCCCTGTGCATACCACGACCGCGCCTGCGGCAGACTCGGAATTGGTCAAAATTATTTAGGAAATGTCACCCCCTGTAGAGTACATGACACGCTGCCCGACGTGGCGCAGCGTGTCATGTACTCTTCCTGTGGGCCTGATTAGAACTGCATCTGGACCTGGAAACGCACCTGCTGATCGTCGGTGGCGTTTTTGCCGCTCGTGGAGGCGATGGCGGCCTGCTTGTGGATATTGGTGTAATCGGCCTGGATCTTCAGATTTTGTTTGTTGATGTACCACGACACCGCGCCGGTGTTCTCCACCCAGTGGTCGTTGGTCACATCCCGGTTCGGGTCAATGTATGAATAGCGGTAGGCCAACTCCACCGTCTTGGGAATCACAAAATAGCCGGCCTGGGCGTAGAAGCCATCGGCGCGCAGTCTGTTCTTGGAGGTCTGGCCATCGGCTTCTGCGAAAAAGTATTCCCCGGTGGCCGAAAAACCACGCCATTTGAAGACCGCATCCGCGCCTGCCGTGTTGAAGTCGAGCGGTTCGCCGGCGCTGAATTTCTTTGTCATGAGGGTGCTGCCGAGCCCATACCAACTGGTGCTCTTGGCAAAGAAGAGGTTGTTGGTTTCGCCGTTGTAGATAGTGTCCCGGAAGAAGTTGGCGCCGAAGGATACGAGCGGGTTCACACTGTATTCCACGTCGGATTCGGAGTATTTCACGTCGCCCAGGGGGTTGACGGCGAGCCGGGCGGCAAAGGAGTTATCCGTGGTGGTGCGGTAGGTGTTCTGCCCCACCCCGCCATAACCGCCGATGTTGTAGTTGACCAGGCCGCCGGCAATCTTGCCGTGGATCATCACCCCGGTGTCATATCCCGGGACAAAGGCGCTCGTTACCGCCGATGTATCGACGAACTGCTGGGCATCGGAAGATGTGATCCACTGCCGGCCGAACTGGACCTTGTCCTGGCCGAAACGGAACTGGATCTCGTCGCGCAGGCGGTAGTTCAGCCAGGCAAACTCCAGTAGGCCGCCGTTATTGGTGGTGCCGCCGGCGATGTTGGCGAAATTCAGTTGCATCTTGTAGGTCAGGTCAGGGGAATAGGCATAGCCATTGAAGTGGAGCTTGATGCGTTTCAGTTCGAATTTGCTGTAGTCCTGTGCCCGTTTGGCGGCGGTGTTGTTAACATCGTCCAGATCCATCAGGGTGTAGCGGAGCTGATACACCCCCCCAATGGAAGTGCTGAACTTCCCGTCGGCCGAGGTGAAGGTGAACCCATCGCCCAGCTTGTATTTAATCGGGCTGCTCTTCTGAATATTCTTGTAATCATCCTCGGTGATGACACCCTTCTCCTTCAGCACGTCCTCAAGGCTCTTCGCCGAAACAGGGCCAGCCTGGGCCGCGATCAGGGCCACCCCCAGCAAAACGCCCAACCTTTTCATACCAACCTCCTTGTGTTTGATGAGCCTGATAGCTCACGTTTGTATTTGCCCTGTATGAGCATCGAGTGTGCCAAAGTCGTTAAAACGGATAAATGGCTAATATTATTCATAAAAACAGGGAGTATCGAGTTTTGCCTCTATAACGTGCTGCTATAGCCTGTGTAAAAGAATATTGATTTTGCTTAATTATTTCTATAGTTTGAGTTTGTTATAATTAAAGATTATATTTATAACATTACGTTATACCTGTTCAGTTAGACCGATCTCATGGCAAAATCGGCTATCATGATTTGTCACCCCCTCACCAACGCACTGCGAACTTTTCAATATGGGTGTTTGTTCGAGCTCTACTACGTTATTCGAGCACTATCTCCTGCTACGGATTCACTGGTGATATGACGACAATGCAAGGTATGCGTGGAGGGGATTGCTATTTTGGTACGGGATGGAACTATGCGTCTTCATGACTTAATTTTACATCGAACGGGAATGTGCCCCTTCGTGGAAAGGTTTTTCCACCTTTTCATTATGGTTTCGTTCTCAATTGCGATCATTGCCGGTGAAGCCGAGGCAGACGGCCTCTCGGCGCCCAATGGACACCAGGTTATTATCATCGGTGGCGACCGGGATTACCCCCCGTATGAATTTATTGACAAGAATGGCCAACCGGCAGGGTTTAACGTTGATCTTACCAAGGCCATTGCCGATGTTATGGGGATGAAAGTAGCGTTTAGGCTCGGCGGATGGTCAGAGATGCGCTCCGCTCTGCAGAGTGGCCAGGTAGATGTTCTGGAGGGGACGTCATATTCGGAAGAGCGAGCCAGAGAGGTCGATTTTTCTCTGCCTTATGCCATGATCAACCACGCAGTATTTGCCCGTCGTGATTCACCAAGAGTAAACTCACTCGCTGAGCTGGCTGGGAGGTCGGTTGCCGTCATCCGGGGCGGGATCATGCACGACCTGTTGGAGCGGGAAGGATTTACCGGCCGGCTTCAGCTCACACCAACTCCCGCCGATGCCCTGCGTTTTTTGGCAGCAGGGACTACCGACTATGCCATCGTCGCCATCGTGCCAGGCATGTATATTATCCGCGAATTGAAACTGTCCAATCTCGTTCCGGCGGTGCGTAATGTGGCAACGCAACGTTTCTGCTATGCCGCTAAAAAAGGAAATGATGAACTGCTGTCCCGGTTCAACGAGGGCTTGGCCATCCTTAGGAAGACTGGCCAGTATGATTTGATTTACAATAAATGGCTCGGCGTGATGGAGCCGGAGCATGTCGATTGGAGGACCATTTCCAAGTATGTGGCACTAGTCGTTGTCCCGCTGGTAGCGTTGCTGGGAGGGTTTGCCCTTTGGTCGCGAACGCTGCACCGGCAGGTTGCCGTGCGTACTGCCGATCTGACGCGGGAGATTGCCGAGCGGAAACATGCCGAGGAGGAGTTGCGCATTAATCAGCAACAGCTTGTCCAGGCCGATAAGTTGGCCGCACTGGGAGTCCTTGTTTCGGGAGTAGCCCACGAGATTAACAATCCGACCGGCTTGATCCTGCTCGACGTTCCAATCCTGAAACGAGCAAACAGCGATACGGAGCGCATCCTTGAAGGGTATTACGCGGCGCATGGCGATTTCACCATCGGCGGACTTCCTTATTCCGAAATGCGCTATGAGATCCCAAAAATTCTGGACGCGATGCAGGATGGAGCAAAACGTATCAAGCGGATAGTTAGTGATTTGACTGATTTCGCCCGGCGGGATGATGTGGCCGACAAAGTGCGCATCGATTTTAATATGGTTGTTCAAACGGCGCTACGGCTCGTTGATCCGACGATCCGCAAGTCGACGAACCGTCTGCATGTCGATTATACTGAAGAGATGCCGCCGATATTGGGCAACAGCCAGCGGATCGAACAAGTGGTTGTCAACCTGATTCTCAACGCCTGTCAGGCCCTGCCGGATGCGGACAGGGGGATTTCGATCACTACCCGGTACAACCATGCGACCATGAGTGCCATCCTTATGGTCCGTGACGAAGGTGTCGGTATAGCCCCGGAAAATTTGCCACGCCTGACGGATCCCTTTTTTACCACCAAGCGGGAGAGCGGTGGAACGGGACTCGGTTTGTCGGTATCCGACGGTATCATCAAAGAGCATGGCGGCCATCTTAACTTTGAATCAACCATTGGCTCCGGCACCACCGTGACCCTGTCGATACCCGTAATTGAAGAGGAGCAGATGACGTGACCCAGCAAAACTATCCCGCCTTTGGTGTTCTCCTGGTCGATGATGAGCCTGCCTGGCTTAAATCTCTTTCCCTTGTCCTGCGGAGTTGCGCAGGGCTCAACAATGTCCGCACCTGCCAGGATAGCCGGGAAGTCCTGGGGCTGCTTGCTCGGGGGGACATAGGTCTTGTCATTCTCGACCTCACCATGCCGCATCTGTCCGGGCAAGAACTCCTCGAACAGATCAGTGAACAGCACCCCGAGGTTACCACCATCGTTGTTAGTGGCCTCAACCAGCTGGAAACCGCGGTTCGTTGCATGAAACTTGGTGCGTTCGAATATTTTATCAAAACCGATGAGGAAGACAGGATCGTGGGGGGAGTGCTGCGGGCCGTCCGGATGAAGGAGATGCAACGTGATTACCTGGAGGTTTCGACCCGCCTGGTATCCGGCGAATTGTGTCATCCGGAAGCATTCGCCTCCATCGGCACCAGAAATCGGGCAATGTTGAACGTCTTTACCTATGTGGAGGCGGTGGCGAAAAGCCCGCAGCCGTTGCTGATCACCGGTGAGAGCGGCGTGGGCAAGGAGCTTATAGCGCAGGCTGCCCATCGGTTGAGCGGTTGTTGCGGCAAGTTGGTGACGGTCAATGTTGCCGGTCTTGACGACGCAGTCTTTGCCGATACCCTCTTTGGTCACGTCCGCGGTGCTTTCACGGGTGCCGACCAACCCAGGCGCGGAATGGTCGAAGAGGCAGCCGATGGCACACTCTTCCTCGATGAAATTGGCGACTTGAGAATCGCTTCTCAGATCAAATTACTGCGACTGCTGCAAGAGGGTGAATTTTTCCCCCTCGGCAGCGACCAACCCAAGTGTCTCAAAGCGCGCATCATAGTGGCCACCCACCAGAATCTCGTGGAAAAGGAAGCGGCGGGAACGTTTCGCCGTGATCTCTTCTACCGCCTCCGTACCCATAAAGTGTATGTGCCCTCATTGCGGGAACGACCGGATGACATCCCCCTGCTGCTAGACCATTTTATGGGAGAAGCCGCCCAAGTACTGGGAAAAAAGAAACCAACCCCTCCCAGGGAACTGGCTCAGTTTCTGACTACTTATAACTTCCCCGGCAATGTTCGCGAACTGAAGGCAATGGTCTATGATGCCGTTAGTTTGCATCGCGGCCGCATGCTTTCTATGGACTCATTTATCAATGCCGTCGGACAATCCCAACCTGCTAATGAAGAAACGGCCTCCCGACCCAAGCAGAACCCGTTTGCCAGTTTTGTCGACCTTCCCACATTCAGCGATGCGGCTGGCTTTCTTGTTGCCGAAGCCATGCATCGGGCTAATGGTAATCAGACCATGGCGGCGCGTCTCCTCGGTATATCCCAACCGGCCCTGAACCGACGGCTGAAGATGTTGCGGGACTGAACCGCCGGGCCCTTGTCGGTAACCGATGCAGATGTATTTTAATTCGGTACTGACCGCGCAGTAAGGCGTTTTGCTGAATATGATTGTTGCGCTAGGACTTTTATTATTCGGCAGGTGCGTTCGTTATACCGAGATGGCCGATAGGGGAGTTTTTACGGAGCGGCAATAATTCCCTGGGTAAAGATGGCCGCATACTGGCTGACCAACTGCTCATCCTGAGCGGGTGAATGATTGGTCAGGGACTCGGTGGCCAGGGTGCTGAGGAAAAAATAATTGATCATGCCGGCAAGGGCCAGAGCGGCGTTCACGGCATCGATGCCCGGCCGGAATTGCCCTTGTTGCATCCCTTCTTCAATCACATCCGCAAGGATTTTTATCACGTTGCCGATGGGGGGCGCGACAAGCGTCGCGAAATACGCCGTGGGATTGGTGAGCTCGCTGGTGTAGAATCGCAGGAGGTACGGGTTGCTGCGGTGCCGCTGGATGGTCCAGCGAAGGTAGCCCTCTATCACTGCCAGAGGGCTGGCCCCTTGTTGCCGGATATCGCCAATCTGGTCGAAACAGGCAAACTGCTCCTGTAACACCGAACTGTATAAGCCTTCTTTACTGCCAAAGTAGTACGAGATCATGGAGATGCTCGCCCCTGCCGCCCGAGACAATTCCCTGACGCTGACGCCGTGCAAACCGCGCTCTGCAAACAGTCGTGTTCCCACCTCCATCAGTCTGCGGCGGCAGTCCGCTTTTACCATGGCAATTCCAATCTGCGCGAGATATGTCGGGCCGGTAGCCCGATCCTGCAGCTACCGGCCCATGAGGTACGTAAAGCGGAATTCCCTGGTTTTTCCAGCCCGCGTGGCCTTTTTACCGCGCCCTGGGGCTTCTGCCGCCTGGTCGGGCTCAGATATCCCAGTTGTCGATCTTCATGGTACCATTTTTCGCCAGATTGACCTGCATCTTGAAAACCCGGTCGAGCATCTGCGGTTCGTGGCCCGTCTTGCGTGCCAGGCACTCTTTCTTTGCCACGTCAAAATATTCCTGGAGCAGCGGTTTGTAGTCCGGATGGGCGCATTTGTCGATGATGAGCTGTGCCCTGCTTTTCGGGTCCAGGCCGCGCAGGTCGGCCAGCCCCTGCTCTGTCACCAGCACATCCAGGTCGTGCTCCGTATGGTCCACGTGGGGCACATGGGGCACAACGCAGGTGATGCCGGTGGGATCGGTCTTGGTCGGCCTGGCCGATGGCGTGTGCATGATGGAGAGGTAGGCGTTGCGGAGAAAATCTCCGGAACCGCCGATACCGTTGATCATCCTGGAGCCCCCCACGAGGGTGGAGTTTGCATGGGCATAGATGTCGAACTCGACCGGGGTATTCATGGCAATGCACCCCAGACGGCGGATCGGCTCGGGATGGTTGGCAATGGAGAGGGGGCGCATCAGTACCTTGTTGCTGTACTTGTCCCAGTTCTCGTAAAAACGTTTGAAACCGTCGACCGAATAGGAAAGTGAGACCGTCGAGGCGAAATCCAGTTTCCCTGAATCAAAGAGGTCGAGCATGGTGTCCTGCAACACCTCGGTCCAAACATTCAAGCCGGTGAATGGCCCTTTCGCGAGTCCGCCGATAACCGCATTGGCGATGGAGCCGACCCCGGACTGGAGCGGCAGCAGGTTCTTGGGCAGGCGCCCCATCTTCACCTCGTTGGAGAAGAAGTCGATGATGTGGGCCGCGATGGCCTCCGAGGTCTCGTCCTGCTCGCTGAAGGAACGGCCGTTATCGGGGCGATCCGATTCGATGATGGCCACGATCCGGTCCGTATCCACCCGTACGTACGGGGAACCGGCCCGGTCGTCCACCCGGCTGATGAGATACGGTTGCCGGTGGGGCGGGTTCACCGGCTCGATGATATCGTGCAGCCCTTCAAAGCTCGGTATGGAGGTGTTGATCTCTATGATGATCTTGTCGGCGATCTGCACGATCTCCGGCACGGCGCCGCAGGAGGCGGTCAGCACCAGCCCACCGTTTTCCGTGATGGCGGAGCACTCGATGACGGCGATATCCAGGCGGCCGCCGTTATCCTTGGTGTAGAAGCCATACCCCAGGTCCTGGGCAAACATGGAGAGATGTTTGTCCCCCATGCGGATGCGCCCTTCATTGATGCCGGCCTGGATATTTTTGCCGGTCTGGTAGGGCCAGCGGCGGTCGATCATGTCCAGGGAGGCCCAGCGGTCCTCCGTCTCGGTGCCGACCGAGGCGCCGATGAACAGGTTGAATTTCAGTTTGCCCTGCAACCCGTTTTTCTCCACATGGTCTGCCAGGGCGATCGGCACCATCTTGGGGTAGCCGGCGGGGGTAAAACCGGACCAGCCGATGTTCATGCCGGTTTTGAACAGGGGAATAACATCCTCGACCTTTTTGATCCTGGAGTGGAGATTGGTTTTTCTGATTCTCTTGAGCAATTCTGACATCTTCCTTCATTCTCCTTATGGTGTAATGGTTGCTTTCTAAGGCCCCATGATGGCCCGTTCCCAAAAGGGTCGCGGGCTCGCGTGATATGTTCGTACATCGAACGTTCGTTTGAATACACAATAACAATACACAGTTTTGTCTGCAAGAGTTATTTTGTCGCACTCGCTCCACCATTGGGTCTGCGGGCCAATGCGCTGCTTTTGAAGAGAGCGAACCAGGTCGTCTCGCGGCTGGCTGGACGAAGGCTTCGATGGCGGTTCATATATCTAGCCGGTGGTTGCGGATACTGGCTGCGGTATGGGGTGGAAAACCTTCTGTCGGAAGTCGTCGATCCGGCCTTTTCCACAATGCTCACCGCCGTGGCGAGGCAATGGCCGTCGTGTTGGACCTCGCAAGGCGGGGAGGGTGTCATGGGAAGTTACCGCGAGCGGGGCAAGGGAACGGCCCGCAGCTGCCTGCTTTCAGCAGAAAAGAGACGGCCCTTCGGGACGGGAATCCCCCTGGGGGCTGGTACATCAAAACACAATTAAAGGAAGAGGGATGAAACATGCCACAGGACATGCATGAGAATAACGAAGCAGCGTTTTAAGAACCGTATCCCTCCTCGTCAATGCGTGGTTGTCGCGCTCGGTCATCCCGCATTTCAGAAGCTGAAATTTCAGCGGTCCTCCACGGGGGTGTCCAGAAAATCCATGATCGAATGGTACATTGAAACGGGCAACTCCTTATGGCCTTTTGGGGGAGCAAAAACCTTGTCCCAGCCGTAACCCTGCAAATCCACAGCAATCACCCTGCCGGCGCCACGCGTATTGATGTGCGGGGTTATCTGTTTCACCACCCGCTGCCCAGGCTTTCGATTGAAAAAGTTGTGTTCTTCCTCTATATGCCGGATCAGTTCTACAAGTTGATTAATGGTCACAGAGATGCGGCCTCGCTACGATCAGAGTCTTTTACGCAATAGGAAACCCCCCAAGCAGTCTCATCGCCTGGGGGGCCGGTGCATCACACACATGAAGGATGGCAAAACATGACACTGGGCGCGGCAGAAGTCAACCGCAACAAGGATTTGCACAATGTTTCCCCATTTTTGCCGTCTTGAGCCCAAGCCAAACCGTTTTCGAATGAACCTGCTAAAAGGTTTGGGCCTCCACCTCTGCCCGGTGCTGTGGCCGAATAAAAAGGCCCTGATACCCCTGCGCATTGGTGCGTCGCACGGGGGCTCAGGGCCTTCTCCGGGAAAACGGTGGTGAACCATGGGATCAGTGGGGCGTGCCCCGCCCCGCCTGTCCCCCTTACAACGTCTCCTCCGCATGTTTCACGGGATGCCGTCCCGTCCTAAAAATCGTCATTCTCGCGTTGTTTTTTGAGCATCTTTTCCAGATACAATTCCGGTGAGGTGAGCTTCGCAACTTCCGCCTCGTTGTAACCGAGGGCACGGAAGTTCAACACGCCGTTGACGATGTGGCAATTCTCGCAACTGAGGGCCTTTGTCTTCGTCACGAGGTGACTGCTGGAGAAGTAGATGGTTTGCCAGCCCGGCTCCGCCTGGTACTTCTTTATCCCCAGGGTCTTGGCCGCCGAGGCTACCCCGGCCAGGGTATCGCCGTTGGCCATGGGCTGGGCAAAGTCCATGGCAAGCAGGTTGCCGGTCAATTTGTCGTAATAGGCCTTACCCTGGAAGATCTTGAAGGGGTAGATCTTGCTGGCCGCATCCCCCCGGCTCCCCTTGGGGCCGATGAAATGGGGCTCGTTCCGGACGGTCCTGTTGTACCACGCGTACACCGGGATCGTTTCGTTGGCCTCCTTCTTCAAGGTCGAGGGCTCGTAGAACCCGTTGGCCTGCTTTTCCCACTTGGTAAAGTCCTTGGCGCTCGCCCCCCCGGTCCTGGGAATGTGGCAGGTCTGGCAGGCGATCCGCGCCGTATGGCGGTTGTAGGCGTCATCCTTGTGGGGGCGCTCCGGGTGGCAGCCGGAGGTGGTGCAGGTCAACCGGGTACCGTCATTGGCCCAGTTGTTGGGGTCGTAGCCGGTGGGGAAACGGTGATCCTTGGCCTTATGACAGTCCGAGCATTCCATCTTCTTTGCGGCATGCACATCGTTCGCCGCGGTAAATGCGAAGCCGCGCTTGATGTAGACACCGCCGCCGGCCGCTTCGTGGCAGACCATGCAGTTTTTGACCTTGGGCTTGGCAATGGCCAGCGCCGCCTTGGTGCTGCGGTCCTGCCCCATGACGATCCGCCCTTTGCCATCCTTGTACGGCTTGCGGTTGCTGAAGTCGTAGGCCGACGAATGACAGATCAGACAGTCGATGGCCGCCTCTGCCTCGGGTCCCGTGCTCCCGACATCACTCACGTTGTTGCCGGGATGGCAGGTGTTGCACCCCGTATACTTGGTCTTGCCGGCGGCGTTCATCGGAATCTCTTTCAGGTTGTTGACGATGTCGTTACCGTTGCACATGGTGTAGATGCGGTTTTTCATCCCGTATTCTTTGCCCGCTTCCAGATTGTCCACATTGTCAACCTTTGAAGCGTGTTTCCAGTGGACCGTTTCAAGAAACTTGTGGGCGGTCCCCTGATGGCACTCTTCACAGGTCCCGGGGCCTTTGTATCCGTTTTTCTCGATGTAGTCGCGTCCGGGATGCTCCGCCGCCTGGACGATGCCGGATAGCCCACACAGTAGTAATGCCGCCGTTGCCAACAAGTTTAGATTCATGATCCCCTCCGAGACAGAAATTTTCATAAATATACAAAATACAATATATATGTCAATATAAATTTATATATAATGATCTAGTGGATGATGTGCTGCTTTCCGGGGCCCTTAGGAACGCTCTTCAACGCGGCATATCCCTTCCGGTCCCTGAGGGGAGGGAGGGAAAAATCTCCCTTTACCTGCCACGCGTCCTTCAGATAGACCCAAGGGGCAAGGGCCGACAGGGTGTAGCCCGGTTCAAGTTCGATCTTTTCTGAGCGGATGGCGCGGATGAACAGGCCGCTCTTGTCGGCTACCACCTCATGGCTGCCGTTGAACGGCAGCGCGCCGGGGTCGCCGTACTCCCAGGCAACCTGCTGCCGCTGCCTCCCCTGGGGGTCGCCGTGGCAGGAGTCGCAGCCGCGGCCGGGGCCGTACTTGTGGGACATCTTGTCCAACTGGATCCAGAGCAGGGCTTTGTTGTTCTCCGGCAGGCCGTCGAAGAGCCCCACATAGGCCCAAGCGTCGTCTGTGCGTTTCAGGTCGGGAAGGTCGGCGGGGAAGCGCCAGTGGAGCCCCGGCTTGAAGGGAGACGAAGTCTGGTTCATGACCGCCATGGGAAACGGTTTGACCGGGATCCAGCGTCCCTTCTGGTCTTTGATCAAAAAAGGCTCGGCCATGATCCCGTAGTAGGCCTTGAACTTGAAATAGGGGGTTGCTGCGCCGGCCAGTTTGCCCGGCCCCCAGTAGGTCCCCTGGTAGCCCCCCACGTTACGGATATGGCAGGCTTCGCAGGTCAGGTTTTTGTGCAGGGAGGCGGCATGGTTCCTGACGATCTCCCCATGACAGCGGGCGCAGGAGTCCTGGGCCTGGCGCCTGACCATGGCGTGGCCGATGGCGGGGTTGCTTTTGGTGCTTTCGTGGCAATCGAGACAGCCGACCTTGGCCGCCACGTGGACATCCGGCGTTCCCCCTTCGGGGAAGGAGAAGCTGCCGCCGAAGTATCCCGCGCCGCGGCGCCGGTCCTCGGGTCCGGCATGGCAGACCGAACTGCGGCCGTTGCCGTAACAGCTCTCCGGCGAGGGGGTCTTCACAAAGGTGTGCATACCTTTGGTCGGATCGGTCCCACTCCTGGGCTGGGGGGCGTAGTGGCAGTCAAGGCACCCCACATGGCAGACGCTGCAACTCTTCTGTCCCAAGGCAGCGGCTTGGTCGCTGAATGACTGGGCCGTTGCGCCCCGCATCGCCGTTACGTTCCCCTCAAACCACGGCCCGCAGTTGTGCGGCCCGCGCTGTTCGTCAAGCCACCCCTTGTACTGGCTCTGTTTGCCGTTCTGCGCCATGGTGCTGCGGCTGAACTCGGCGAATTCCCGCCGATGGCAGCTACCACACGATTGTTCCATCATGGCGAAATTCTGCGACAGGGTGTCACCCCGCTTGTCATGGTACAGGATCGCGGTAACCGAGGCATCCCTCACCTTCTTTCCTTCTTTGTCGGTACTGATGATCAGGCGGGCAGCGGGATTGGTGCCGAATTCCAACGGGTAGCTGCGGGGGGAGGTCATGACGGCGAAACCTTTTCGAGCCACCGGCATGAGGCGGCCCATGCCCCGATGGGCCTCGCCCGGCACGCGGGCGGACGGGTTGCCCCGATGGCAATCGCTGCAGGTGGCCGGCATGCCGCTTTGTGTTTCCACCTCACCCTGGGTGACCGTAAAACCGGGATACCCCAGCTTCTTCATCGTCTGGCCGTCCTCGTGACACTCCCGGCAGCTGTCCAACGGCCAAGCGATTACGGGGGCAAGGATGCAGATGCAGAACATAAACACCAAACGGATTGTGGACGCGCTCATTACGTACCTCCCTCGGCAAGTTATGGATAAGGCACCGGTGGTTTCACTGGAAGCGGGGAAAACGCGCAGTGCTTTCACGGGACATTGTCCGGCGATGATACGCAGATTGCAGCAGCAGTGCCATAGTAAATATTCAAAAATCAGCATGTTACAATATATTGAAAATACGTCCACATCGTGGGCATTTTTCTTGCTTAATTCAATTTCTTATATATGTGCTTAAAGTAATATTTCATTATTACGATAATATGATAGCGTATGACAAAAAAAGTTCAAGGTGGTCAGACGCCCGGAAAGGAGGAAATGGCGAAACTGGCCGTAAACCAACATTGAAACGGGAAAATGGCGGCAGGTCGCATGCCGTCAGAATAAACAAAAAAAGGAGGAGACCGTGAAGAACAGAATGCTGTCCATGCTTTTGGTCGGGTTGATTGCGGGGATGAATCTTCCCCTATCGGCACAGGCCGCCGATGAGGAACTGCTGCAAAAGGTCGACAAACTGTACAAAGAGATTGAAACCCTGAAGGGCTCGGTCAAGAAGGTGGAGGACAAATCCATCGGCAGATGGCTGACCATCGGCGGGGATTACCGTTTCCGGTACGATTACCTGAGTGGCCGCACCAAACCGTTTACCGATGTGAACGCCACCTTCAGCAACGCCCAAAACCAGATGCAATCGAGCTTTTTCTCAGCGAGCGCTTCGGGGGCCCCTGTTAATGGATATTCCGCAGCCCAGTGGGCTGGGGCCCTTTCCCAGATGATGACGTTTTCACAACAGATGGCACAGGTAAAGACGTATAATCAGGCCAACGCGTTTCTGGGGGCTAATCAGGCCCTGTTGGGTTCCCTGCAAAACTTTGCCGTACAGGTCCCCTCCTACAAACCGGAGAACGCCACCCTCTACACCAACCGGCTCGGCCTGGACCTCCACGCCAAGGCCACCCAGGATGTCACCGTCAATACCCGACTCGTCATGTACAAGGTTTTCGGCGCCCAGGATGACCAGGCCGTCACCAACGGTAACTCCGCCCCCTATTTCGCCGACCGCGTCGGCGTGTTCGACGGCACCCTCGGCCATGTTCCCTCCAGCAGCTACCTGGATGTGGACCGGGCCTACGCCACCTGGAGCAATATCGCCGATCAGCCGCTTTGGTTTTCGGTCGGCCGTCGTCCCTCCACCAACGGCGCCCCCAGCAACCTGCGCCTCAACAACGAACGCCCCGGCAATGGGGGAACCCCGTCGCTCCTGGTGGATTACGCCTTTGACGGCATGACCCTCGGCTATGCCCCGGACATCGAAATGCTCCCCGGCGCCTATGCCAAGGTGTGCTATGGCCGCGGCTTTGAAAGCGGCTTCCGTTCAACCCCGACCAACTCCGTCGCCGATACCGACATGCTCGGCATCGCCGTGATCCCGGTCGACACCGACCCGCTGCGCGTCTGGCTGCAGTGGAACCGCGGTTTCAATATCTTTGATGCTCCGAGCATGAGCAACACCTACTTCGGCAACACCGCTCCGAAAACCAACCTGGGCGATATCGACTGGTGGGGCGCCGGCGCCATGAGCACGCTCAAGAAGGTCGGCCCGGGCGATCTGAACTTCTTCACCGACGCGGCACTGAGCGTAACCCATCCCAACAGCAATGTTTCCTCACAATTCGGTTTCCAGGGCCTCATGACCGGCGGCTTCTTCAATCCGGAAGCTCCGACCAGCAAGACCGGCTGGGCCGTATCCGCCGGCGTTCGGTACGACCTGCCGTCCAAGACCAAGCTGGGCTTCGAGTACAACCACGGCTCCAAGGACTGGATCACCTTTGCCCCTGCCGCCGACGACATGTGGACCTCAAAGGTTGGAACCCGCGGCAATGTGTATGAAGGGTACGTCATCCAGGAGTTGAACCTGAAACCGATTTCTTCCTACTTCAGCAAAACCTTCTTCCGTCTCGGCTACCAGTTCTATGACTTCGAATACACCGGCAGCAATAACTGGGTCGGCGCACCGGTCAAGATCTCCGATGTAAAGGGGCAGATGATGACCACCACCCCGTTGGAATACGCGCACAACGTGTACGCGACCTTCGAGGTGCATTTCTAGCAGGTTTGAAATGTCCGCTTTCGTGATGCGGACAGTACGCCGGGGGAGTGGAACCGTGCCTCCCGCTCCCCCGGTTTTTTACCGGTCCGAATCCTTTTCGCCTCCCGCCGGGGGACGGAAAAAAACACACCTACACTGTAAAAAAAGGAGCAAGCACATGAAAAAGATTCTCTCTGCCGTCGTTATGGCGGCCTTGTTGGTGTTCACCTCCCTGGCGGTCGTTACAACCGCCAGCGCGGAAGATGTGAAGATGGTCGGCGTCATCTCCAAGATCGAAATGGCGGCAGACGGCAAGTCGGCTACGGCAACCCTCAAGGACGGCAAAAGCGGGGAAAGCGTGACCATCATCATTACCGACGACCTGACCCTCGACAAGTTCAAGGACAAACGCATCGTCGAGGGTGATGAGATCCGCTGCAAGTTCGAGAAGGCGGGCGGCAAGAATAGCAGCAAGATCTTCAAGAAAACGGCAGGATGTTAGACTAACCACCTCGAGTCACATAGCTGCAAAGCCTCTTCTCCCCAGTGCGTTCGTCGCCGCCACGGCTGTCGGTATCAGCCTGGCGGCCTCGGCGTCTGCCGTTGCCAGCAGGTCCCCCGGCATATCGCAAAGATATATACCAAGTGCCACACGGCTGAAGCCATCACATCCTTCCAATACCTCATTCAAGGTGGCGGCAGGCTTATACGAGGTGCATTTGTGCCGAGCGTTTGGCGGCTCAATGAAAATACAGTGTAATTACAGCAATGTGTAAAAATATTTTTATTGGCACCAGTTCTGCATTGTACTTGGCATAGCATCAACACACCTTCGACCAAGGAGATTCAAAATGAAAAAAGTTCTTTCCACTATCGTAGCCGCAATCGTTGCCCTGTCTTTCTCTGCTGTTGTTTTCGCTGCTGACGCTGCTGCTCCGGCCGCTCCTGCTGCTCCTGCTGAAAAAACCGCTCCTGCCGCCAAAAAAGAAGTGAAAAAAGCCAAAAAAGCAAAGAAAGCCAAAAAAGCTAAAGCCGAAAAGAAAGAAGCCGCTCCTGCTGTTGAAGCTGCTCCTGCTGCCAAGTAATTCACTTTTCAGCAGTTCAAATAGAGAGAGCCATGTCGCGTGACGTGGCTCTCTTTGTTTTTGCGCGGGGAGTTCTCGCGGCATATGAAAAGCCCACCAAGTCGTTCGGTGGGCTTCTTTTCTTTTGTGTCTCTTTGTTTGCTTTTCAAGCGGTTTCCCGATGCGTACTGCCATCGGGCCACGTGCGCCTTCTATTTCTGGAACCAGCACGGCGGAGTGTCTTCCATAGATTAGTAAGCCTCCTTTGCCTGGTTTGTACTGCCTTGCTGCTGATACTACTATAACATTAATGTGTTTAAATAATAGTCTATTTTTAAATAATCATAAAGAGTATACTGAAAAAATTGGCAAGGGCTCCGCTGCCGGATGTTCGTGGGGCGTCGATACTTCTACCGCAGTGGCAGCAAGCGATAGGGGAGGGGCGGCACGTTAGTCTGTAGGTGGTTCTGATCGGGTTAATTGAAAATAATAATCAAAATCATTTACATTTAAAATCGGATTGGGTACTATACAACCATAAGTAGTACCAAAAATTCAGAGGAGGTAAGCCATGAACAGCATAGCAAGAACGATGACGGTAATCGCGGCATCTATGCTCTTTTCGGCCGTGCCGATCCTTGCCGATGAAGGAAATATGGGATCAATGGAGTCGCAGGTTCCGCAGGCGCAGGAAGGGACGAGGGATGAATGTCTGCTGGTTGCAATGAACTGTGGGAAAGACGTTGACTCTATTCAGGAACGGATTGATCGACTGAATGCTGAAATCGGCCGGGGAACGGACGTGTACACGCCGGAAGAGTTGAAAAAGCTTCAAGATCAGGTGAATGATTACAACAGGCAATTCGAACTTATCATTGAAAACGGCGGCGGTTAAAAGGGGTAGTGGCGGGATGTCTGCAACCCGGATGTAGCGCGAAAAAGAAAGGCTGTGCGGCGAAATGCCGCGCAGCCTTTTTACGTCCCGATCTGGGCGATTGAATACTGTACTCTTTGCGAAAACAACGGTATGCTGTGTCCAACACCGACAACGCCCATACATTATACCTCCCGGCAGGTTTTCGTGAAAGTGCTCCAACAGGGCTTCGGCTGTTTCTCGCCGGACGGCCTGTCGGGCGCCCGGCCCGAAGTGAAAGGAAAGGGATGCATGTCGTTTCAGATTACGAGTGAGCATATCAAGCTGGACAGTTTTCTCAAGGCGGTCAATGTCGTAGGTTCTGGCGGAGAGGCAAAGCTGATCATTGGGGAGGGGCATGTGCGGGTAAACGGTGCCGTCGAATTGCGCCGGGGGCGCAAGCTCCGTCCCGGCGACCGGGTAGAACTGGATGGCCATGCCTTTCTGGTGGAGTGACGGCGTCGTTTGGTGAGCCCCGGCGTTGGCCGGACCTCAAATTGATTTGACTTTTCCGGTGGTGTCGAACTAAAATCCCCCTCTATTTTGCTATTTTACATGCAGCTATCACGTCCTGGGAGATGATATGAACACACGTTTTCTCGATGCTTGTTGGGGTAAACCGGTGGACCGTACGCCGGTCTGGCTGATGCGCCAAGCGGGCCGCTACCTGCCGGAATACATGGCGGTGCGCTCGAAATGCACCTTCCTTGAGTTGTGCAAAACCCCGGAGCTTGCGGCCGAGGTGAGCATTCAACCGGTGGATATCCTGGGCGTTGACGCCGCCATCATGTTTTCCGATATTCTCACACCGGTGGAACCGATGGGAATGAAGCTGGATTTCGTGCCGGGACCGGTTTTCGAACACCCCATCAGAAGCATGGCCGACGTGGACAAGCTCCGCATCCCACAGATGGAGCAGGACGTGCCCTATGTTCTGGAGACCATCAAGATCCTCCGCCGTGAACTGGCCAACAAGGTGCCGTTGATCGGTTTCGGCGGCGCTCCCTTTACCCTGGCCTGCTACATGGTGGAAGGCAAAGGCTCCAAGGATTTCGCCCAGATCAAGCGCATGATGTACTCTGCGCCCGATGTCTACGCGGCTCTCATGGAAAAGATCACCATGATGGACATGGAATATCTCAACGCCCAGATCAAGGCCGGAGCCCAGGCCATCCAGATCTTCGACACCTGGGGCGGGATTCTGGCGCCATCGGATTACGAGACCTATGTCCTCCCCTATACCACCAAACTGATTAACGGCCTCAACCGGATGGAGACGCCGGTGATCCACTTCGTCAAGGGTGCCGGCGCCATGCTGGACTCGGTCAAGAAGGCCGGCGGCGACGTGATGGGGCTGGATTGGCACGTCAATCTGGGCACGGCGCGCGATCTGATCGGCCAGGGGATGGCGGTGCAGGGAAACCTGGACCCCACCGTACTCTACGCGCCGAAGGAGGTCATCGAGGCGGAGGTCAAGCGGGTTCTGGACGAAAACGCCGGCCGGCCGGGGCATATCTTCAACCTGGGACATGGCATCCTGCCGACGGTTTCCCCCGAGAACGCCATCCACATGGTCGAGTGCGTACACCGGCTGTCGCAAAAAGCGGCACATTAATCGATTGGAGAATGGGGCTTCATGACCGTATCGATGAAAAACGTGGTTATCTTCGTCACCGACCTGGCCAAGGCCAAGAGGTTCTATGCCGAGCTGCTCGGCCTGCCGGTCGCCGGGCAGAGCGAGATGGTGATGGAGTTCTTTCCCGGCACACCGACCACCCTCGGCGTATCGTTGGCGCTCCACGAAGATGCCCGCAAACTGGTGGGACGCCATACCGGCATCACCCTGCGGGTTGAGGGGATCGAGGCGCTGTGCGAATCCCTGCGGGTCGGCGGCGTTACCTTCGTGGAACCGCTGGAGTCGAGCCCGTGGGGCAAAATGGCGGTGATCGCCGACTTTGACGGGAACCAGTTAGCCCTGGTGGATCGCTGATCCATAGTTCTCAAGAACCGTCGCTGGGGCGCAAGATAAAAAACGCGGCATGCAACAAGGGGAAGGGGATGAGCTGGGTGATTTCTTTATCCCGTTTATCCCCTTCATTCCACTTGACCGGTTTTTTCGTCGCCCCTGTCGCTGCGGCAGATTGTCCGTCGTGTAAATCATGGAGAATGGGATAGATGAAGATAGTAACCACCGACCTGTTGCGCCAGCTTTCCGAACAAGCCTGCACCTCCCCCCGTCTGCGCAAAAATCACAACATCCATCGCTGCGACGAATCTCGTTGCCATCGCCTCCTGAATGCCGTCGAACCGGCCTCGTACATTCGCCCCCACCGTCACTTGGACCCGGAAAAGGATGAGGCCTTCATCCTGATGAACGGCAAACTGGGCATTGTCACGTTTGCCGACGACGGGGCTGTTGCGGAAACGGTTCTGCTCTCGCGGGAACAGGGCCATCTCGCCGCCGACATCCCCTCCGGCACCTATCACACGGCGGTGAGCCTCGAGCCGGGAACGGTCTTCTACGAGGCCAAGGCCGGGCCCTACCTGCCGCTCGGCGATGCCGAGAAGGCGGCGTGGGCGCCTGGCGACGATGAGCCCGGAGCAACGGCGTACCTGGAACGGCTGAGAGAACTCTTTCAGGGGTGAGGCGGTCACGACGATGAAGATTTACGCACTGGCGATCACCCTGCTGCTCCTGATGGCCGCACCAGCGGTTTCCCAACAGCCGATGCGCCCGTACAGCGGCATCGGCGTTCTACTCCTGGCGGTGGAACATGGTGAGAGCAGCGTTCAGCAGGAGCCGTTTTACCTGTACGAGGAACCGGCCGTCCAGCGTATCGGGGTCTTGGACAGCGGCCGGACGCCCCCCTACGAGTGGCTCTTCACGGGAAACACTTCCAGGGTGCCGCTGATCGTGACGGCCCGTAAGGGGGAGTGGCTGCAGGTGGCCTATGACGATGCGGGCCGCCTGGGGTGGCTGGAACCGCGGCACCGGGGTGAGGTTCAGCCATGGAGCGCCTTGTTGAAAGGGAAGCCGTGCCGGTTGCTGCCCGGCCTGCGTAAGCAGTATTACCAGATATTCCGGCAGCCGGGCAAGACGCCCTTGGCGCTGCCGGCATTGGCGAAGCAGTCGTTCAGGGTTGTCAAGCTGGACGGCGACTGGGCGCTGGCCATGCCGGACCAGAGTACGCTCGGCTGGCTGCGCTGGCGAGACGAGGATGGCCGGCTGCTGATCTCCGTGGGGATGGACCCCGGCGCACAAAAACATTGACGCCGACATGTCGGATGTGGTATAGAAAAAAACCTATGTTTACTAAGATGATTACCGCCATTGCAGCAGCACGAGCTATCAGCGCCGCGGCGAACGACGCCGCTGGAGTGAGTTCTGCCCGGTGATCATTGTATGATCAGAATACCTTTACCAGCCGTGGGCAGAGAAGCCCGCGGCTTTTTTGTTTTTACGACGCTCTCGTCGCTCCGTTTCCGGTCCGGCGGGGGAATAGCGGAAAAGATAGGGTGCATGTATCTATATAGTGAGAGGAGACGGCTATGCGTATCGATCTGGTAAGCCCCGGAACGGGGGAGTTGACCTACGAGATCCGCAATATTGTCAACGTGGCTGAAAAACTGCAAAAGTACGGCGTGAAGATCAACTGGGAGAATATCGGCGATCCGATCGTCAAGGGGGAGGTCATCCCTGGCTGGATGAAGGAGATCGTGGCCAATGCCGCCGCGGACGACGCCACCTGGGGGTATTGCCACACCCGCGGCGTACTGGAAACCCGCGAGTTCATCTGCGACATGACCAACCGTCGCGGGGGGGCCCAGATCACCCCGGAGGACATCATCTTCTTCAACGGCCTGGGGGATGCCATTGCCAAAATCTATGGCTGTCTGCGTCCCGAGGCCCGCGTGCTGATGCCATCCCCCTCCTACACGACCCATACCCTGGGGGAGATCGGCCATGCCCATGCCGCCCCGGCCCTTTTCCGGCTCAAACCCGAGGAAAATTGGTACCCCGACCTGGATGACCTGCGCAACCATATCAAGTATAATCCCAACATCTGCGCCATCATGATCATCAACCCCGACAATCCCACCGGCATGGTCTATACCGAGAAGACGCTGCGCGAGATCGTGGCGGTGGCCAAAGAACACAACCTGTTCATCATTGCCGACGAGGTCTACACGAACATCGTGTATAACGGCGAAACCGCCGTTCCCATCAGCGATGTGATCGGCGACGTCCCGGCCATCTCGTTGCGGGGGATCTCCAAGGAATTCCCCTGGCCAGGTTCGCGTTGCGGCTGGATCGAGGTGTATAACGGCCACGACGACCCGCAATTCCAGAAGTACGTCAACCTGATCCTGACCAGCAAGATGAACGAGGTCTGCTCCACGACCCTGCCCCAGACCGTCATTCCCGCCATCATGCAGCATCCCGGCTACGCCGGATACCTGGCGGAGCGCATCGCCAGCTACGAGAAGATGAGCAATATTACCTACGATTTTCTCAAAGAGGTACCCCAGCTCCAGGTCAACCGCACCAACGGCGCATTCTACATGGCCGTTGCGTTCAAGGCTGGGCTCTTGACCAACCGCCAGTCGATCCCCATCGCCAACAGCGAGGTGCGCGACTTGGTGAACGGCTTGGTCAACCAGCCCGGCGTCTCCCCGGACAAACGTTTCGTCTACCACATCCTCGCGGCAACCGGTATCTGCGTCGTGCCGCTCTCCTCGTTCTCCACCCCGTTGCAGGGCTTCCGCGTCACACTGCTGGAGAAGGACGAGAACGAGTGCCGCCGGATCTACAGCACGCTTGCGGAGAAGATCAGCGAATACCTGGCGTCGTAGCCCGGTCTCACTGCGGAGAGTGAAAAAAAGGGGGAAAGGCATCACGCCTTTCCCCCTTGGTAATTCATCCGGGATTGACAAACCCCAGTCAGGCTTTTTTGTCGTCCTCGCCGTCCTTCTTGGGCTTGATCTCGATCTCGTCCTTCCCTTCGGATGCTTTTTTGAAATTGCGGATGCTCTTGCCCAGCGCACCGCCGATTTCAGGAAGTTTCCCTGCACCGAATACGACCAGAACGATGACTAATATGATTATCAGTTCGGGCATGCCAAATCCAAACATGTGATCCTCCTAAAACATTCGGTAAATAATTTTGCCAGTATCGCACTGGCGAGCAAAAAAATCAAGCATTGCTGATGTCTCCCTGTTGGCTTGTCCGGCAGTGAGGGCGCACGGAGTTGATTTTATTCCATGTCTTTGAAATTAAAGATATTGTTTGCCCCTCATTCGTTGACAGCCTGTGGTCGGCATGATAAAAACGGTGAACTTCACATCGTTTCGCAAGGGTGGTCATGTATGGCAAACGAACGGCAGGCAAGCTTGTCGGCACTCAACAGCAAGATGGTGGCCGTTTCGCTGGTTATAGCGATCATGGCGGCGGGCGGCCTGATGGTGGCCGGAGACGGCGGTATCCCGGCCATTGCCGCTGTCGTTGTGACGGCGCTCTTTAGTTCGCTGGCGTGTGCCAGGATCTTTGCCAGGGGCGTTGCCGCCGCCCGCCTCGAACAACTCGCCATGGTGGAAAAGCTCGGTTTGTCCGGTGAGTTATCCGGCTATGTGGAAGAAAACGACGACCTGAGATCCCTTCTGTCCCGTAGCGGCTTTATCATGGAGGTGCTGGACGCACGGCTGCGTGAGCATCGGCAGCTTCTGGCCCAGATCGTTGCGGCGGAGGAAAACCTCAAGGTCGTCATGCACAGCCTGTCGATCAGCGACGAGAAGGAGCTTGTCCAGGTGCGCAATGCCGTGACCGCCATGGAGAGCATGGACGGCGCCTTTGCCACGGTGATCGGCGATATCGACGAACTGTCGGGGCGCAGCGCCGAGCAGGAAACCCTGTCAACCAAAATGAGTACGACCACCGACGGCATTGCCGACAATATCAATCAGTACTCCGATTTTGTCATCGAAACCTCCAGCTCCATCGAGCAGATGGTCCGCGCCATCAGGGAGATCGCCGAAAACATCCGTGGGCTGTCCGCCTCGACCGAAGAAACCGTGTCCTCCATCAACCAGATCAGCGTTTCCCAGGCCAAGGTGCGCAACAATGCCGAGCGCGGCGCCTTGGCTTCCGAAAACGTCCGCGAACAGGCCCAGAGCGGCTTGCGAAACATGGCCGCCACGCTGCGGGCAATGCAGGAGATTGAAAAGAGCAACGTGGAGTCCTTCGATGCCATCAACCGACTCTCACGGCATTCGGCCCGTGTGGGTGAGTTCCTCAACGTCATCCAGGAGGTGGTGGAGCAGACCAAGCTCCTCTCCCTGAACGCCTCGATCATTGCCGCCCAGGCCGGCGTGCGGGGGCGGGCGTTTGCCGTTGTCGCCGAGGAGGTCCGTTCCCTTGCCTCCCGCACATCGGCCTCCACGCGCGAAATCGAGGAGTTGGTGCGCAATATCCAGAAGGAAACCGCCGCGGTGCAGCGATCGGTGACCCAGGGAAAAGACAAGGTCAAAGAGGGGGTGAAGATATCCTCTCTGGCCAACGAAGCACTGGTGAAGATCGAGAAGAGCGCCGACGAGGCCTCCCACATGGTGGCACGGATTGCCGCCGAAGCGGCGGAGCAGACGGTCGGCATCCAGCGTATCACCGAGGAGGCCGAGAAGAACCTCGAACGGGTTCAGCAGATCACCCAGAGCACGGAGAACCAACAGGACGGGGCCAACCTGATCGTCAGAAATCTGGAGCACATGCGGGATCTGGCCCATCGCATAAATATGACGGCCCAGGAGCAGGCCAAGGAGAACCGCCTGTATCTGCAGGGCGTCATCGAGCACAACGAGCGGACCAAGGGGCTGAAGGAAAACGTTTACCGCCAGTTGGTCGTCGCGGAAAATGCGGTAGAAGCCGTGTGCAAGGTGGACGACATGATCTCGGCCAATACCGTAGAAACCCGGAAGATCCTGGGGGCTGTTACGGTTTTGACGCGCGTGATCGACCTGCACCGCGGCGAGACGGGCGCCGAAGCCGGTGAAGGCGAGGAGGCGATCCGCTATGAATAGGATGCTGCCGCTATCCCTGCTCCTCCTGCTCGCCATGGCCGGTCCGGCGGCGGCAGAAGATATGGAGATCACCCCTTTTCGCACCGTCAACCAGAGCCCGCTGGTACAGATCTTCGGACTTCCCCCTCAGTCGGAGGCTACGGTCGCCCCTTCCGGGAAGACCGTTGTCAGCCTTGTGCAGGATGTGGCCAGCGATTACACCGTCAGTTCCACGTCCCGTGAGCAGATCCATCTGGACGGCGAATCCTACCGGTGGACCCTGGCGGCCCGCTATGGTTTTGGCGGACGTTTCGATGCGGGTTTTGAGATCCCCTATGTGCTCTACGGCGGCGGCTTTCTGGATAGCTTCATCGTCGAATGGCACAAGTTTTTCGGCCTGCCCCAGGGGGGGCGGGACAGCGCCCCGAAGGGGAGGTTGCACTTCAGCTATACCAAGGACGGCGTACAGAAGCTCAAGATGGACCACGCCGATTCCGGCCTCGGCGATATCAGCCTGACGGGTGGGATGCAACTCTACGAGGCCCGGGATGGCGAATCCCACGACAGCCTGGCGCTGCGGGCATCCCTCAAGCTGCCCAGCGGCGACAGCAATTCCCTGCGGGGCAGCGGCAGCACCGATGCCACCCTGGCCCTGTGCGGCAGCATGAACAACTTCACCGAATGGGGGGCCCTGGGCGTCTTCGGCTCCCTGGGAGGGATGGCCATGAGCGATGGGGATGTGCTGCGCGACCAGCAGCAGCACCTGGTCGGCTTTGGCACCGTCGGCCTGGGATGGGGACCATGGTCGCGGGTATCCTTCAAGTTCCAGCTCAACGCCCATACGGCCTTCTACCGGGGAAGTACCCTGGACGAACTCTCCAAGCCGTCTTTGATGCTGGTTTCCGGCGGGGCGATCAAGCTCCCCGGCGATTACCGGCTCGACATCGGCGTTTCCGAGGATGTGGCGGTTGCCACCGCACCGGATGTGGCCTTTCACCTGGGGGTGAGCAAACAGTTCTAAGAGGTTGTTGAAAAACAGCCATCTCGCCGCCGTCCTCGAAAGCCCTTTTGTGCGGCGTAGCGCTGCTACGCCTCCGCGGGGCTTTCTGCGGGTGCGGCGATCTGACTATTTTTGAACAACCTGAGTTTTTCAACAGCCTGTTAACAGGGCGTTCTGCGTTTCTGTCGTAAAAAAGCCCCGCTTTCGGCGGGGCTTTTTGCGTTGTGGGGAACATTGTCTCGCCGGATCAGTAGTTCTTGTCGGCGTAATCGACCCAGCCGCCGGCCAGCACCAGGGCCTTGTCGAACGGTGACAGGCTGAAGCTGAAGGTCTTCTGTTTGCCGCCGCCGCTCATGGTCAGGCTCTGGGCCTCGATGTCGATGCTGATGGCGGCGTCAGCGTCGCCTGCGTGGGAGAAGAGCTGGTCCAGGTCCGCCTTGGGCAGCTCGATGGCGGCCATGCCGCAGTTGAACATGTTCTGGCGGAAGATGCGGGCAAAGGACTCGGCGATCACGGCGGTGATGCCGTTGACCTCGAACACCCAGGGTGCATGCTCCCGGGACGAGCCGCAGCCGAAATTGGCGCGGGAGACGACCACCCGGGCCGATTTCGTTCGGGGCCCCTTAGGGTCGAAGCCGGGCAGCTTCAGGTCTTCAAGTATGTAGGGTTTCAGGTCTTCCTTGGTGATCTCGGTCAGGTACTTGGCCGGGATGATCTCGTCGGTGTTGATGTCGGAACGGTCGAGGAAGAGGGCCGGGCCTCCGAATGTCTTCATATGGTCAACTCCTTTTAACATAACGTGAAAGGTGAATAGTGAATAGTGAATAGTGAAAAGTGAGCAGTGAAAAGTGAGCAGTGAAAAGTGAGCAGTGAAAAGTGAGCAGTGAAAAGTGAGCAGTTGGCGGCTTCGTGGTTTGTACCTTTCACTATTCACCTTTCACTATTCACGGTTTCTTTTTTCTCCGTGTCTCTGTGTCTCTGTGGCAGGTTTTTTTCTGTGCCCTTACAGGTACTTCCTCGGATCGGCGATCTTGCCTTCGATGGCCGAGGCTGCCGCGGTGGCCGGCGACATGAGGTGCACCATGCCCCCCTTGCCCATGCGCCCCATGAAGTTGCGGTTGGTGGTGGAGGCGCAGACCTCGCCCTCGGCCAGCACGCCGTTGCTCATCCCGAGGCAGGCGCCGCAGGTGGGGTTGGTGATGCAGAACCCGGCCTCCATGAAGATGTCGATCAGCCCTTCGTGCAGGGCCTCCTGATAGATCTTCGGCGTGGCGGGGGAGAGGATGCCGCGCACCGTGGGGGCGATCCGTTTCCCCTTCAGTACGTGTGCCGCGATGCGCAGGTCTTCCAGGCGGCCGTTGGTGCAGGAACCGAGGTAGACCTGGTCGAGCGGCGTGTCCGGCAGGTCGGCCACGAACTTGACCTGATCCGGTTTGTAGCCGAAGGTGGAGATCGGCTGGAGCGTGGCGACGTCGATTTCGATCACCTGGTCGTACTCTGCGTCGGCATCGGCGGCCCACTTGGAATATTCGGTCAGCGCGGCCTCCTTGGAGGCGAATTCCCCCTGAATGAAGGGCCAGAGGAACTCCACGGTGGTCGCATCGGGCTGGCAGATGCCGGAGGTGCCGCCCGCCTCGATGGCCATGTTGCATAGGGTCATGCGGGACTCCATGGTCATGGCGCTGATGGTCTCGCCGTGGAATTCCATCACCCGGTCCGTGGCGCCGTTGACGCCGATCTTGCCGATGATATGCAGGATGACATCCTTGGCGTAGACCCCCTTGGGCAGGGTCCCGGTGACGTTGAACTTGATGGTCTTGGGCTGGCGGAAGGCGCAGACCCCTTTCAGGATGCCGACCTCCAGGTCGGTAGTGCCGATACCGGCGGCAAAGGCGCCGAACGCGCCGTGGGTGCAGGTATGGGAGTCGCCCATGATGACCGTGTTGCCGGGGCGGATAAAGCCCTTCTCCGGGAACAGGGCATGGCAGACGCCGTTGGCGCCGATATCGAAGAAGTCGCGGATAGCGTGGCGACGGGCCCAGTCGCGCAGAATCTTGGCCTGGGTCGCGGTCTTGCTGTCCTTGCTGGGGGTGACGTGGTCGATGACGGCCTTGATCCTGGACGGGTCGAAGACCCGGTCCTTGCCGCGCCGTATCAGGTCGTCGATGGCGATGGGGGTGGTGATTTCGTGGCACAGCACCACGTCCAGTTTCAGCACCTTGGTGCCGGGGAAGGGCTCCTCGACCAGGTGCGCCTCAAAGATCTTTTCCGCTGTGGTTTTACCCATGGGTTCATACCTCGCTTCAATCTGTAATGGTTCCCTGTATACCCTATTCTTTTCGCCAATAAAAGCAGTATATGGTGACGTTGCCATCGTGAACGGCGATGGCAACCCCCTATGTTTCCGGTTGTCTGAGATGATCGACGAGGAGCCGGGCGGCGGCGTGCAGGGCATCGCAAGAGCGGACGCAGAGCTTCAACTCCCGGCGGGCCCAGGGTTCATCCAGGGCCACCGGGCGGATGCGCAGTCCTTTGAAATAAGGCTTGGCGGCACCCTTGGGGACGATCCCGATGCCCAGGCCGGCCTCCACCATCAGGCAGAGGGCATCGAAGCTGTTCACCTGGATACGCAGCTTGGGAGTCCGGTCCAGTTCCTGGGCGGCCCGCAGCACCTGGTTGTGGAGCGCGCTCCCCACGGTCAGACCGACAAAATCGAACTCCAGGGTCTCCTGGAATGAAACGGACCTCCGCTGGGCCAGGGGGTGATCCTTGGGGGTGATGACGATGAGCTGGTCCGAGTGGTACGGCAGGAATTCCAGATCCTGGCGGTAGGTCCCCATGGTGATGATGCCCACGTCCGCAGCCCCCTCGGCCACGGATTTCATGATGGTCTCGCTGATCGCCCCCTCCAGGTGCACGTGTATCTGGGGGTGCAGGTCCATGAACGACCTGATCTCCGCCGGCAGGAACTGGTTGATGGCCGAGATGTTGGCGCACAACCTGACATGGCCGCGCACGCCGCTGGAGTATTCGCTGATCTGCACGTAGAGGTTGTTCATGTCGTGCAGGACCCCTCGCGCCAGTTGCAGCAGGGTAATCCCCGCATCGGTCGGGGCAACCCCCTTGTTCGTCCGGTGGAGCAGGGGGGTCCCGAAGCCCTCCTCCAACTCGCTGATCCGCTTGCTGACGGCCGACGCGGCGATATGCTCCCGTTCCGCCGCCCCTGCGATGGTGCCCTCTTCCACGATGGCGACGAACAGTTTGAGTGACAAGGGGTCGATAATCATGGTGTCTCGCTGGTCCGCTCTATTCCCGGCGGCCTGGGCCGCCCGGTTCCCTGGATCGGGCATAACAGTAAACCAATATCCCGACCTGCAACAACAATTTTTATCCACAGCCTCTGTCCTTGCAAATAATACGGATTTCCCCTTGTCGCAATTCACGGAAATTTCAGGTGGAAAGCGTTGGGGGCGTGGTGTATAAACGAGGTTCGAGAGGTAAAATGACTATGACCCCCGATCAACTCAAACTATTGCTGGATTCCGTCAAAGAGGGTACCGTCCCGGTCGAGCAGGCCCTTGAGCGGCTGCGGCAGTTGCCGTTCCAGGACGTGGGGTGCGCCCAGGTGGATCACCACCGGGAATTGCGCCAGGGCATGCCCGAGGTCATCTTCGGCGAAGGGAAAAAAGACGAGCAGATCATCGCCATCATGGGCGCCATGGCGGAAAACGGCAGCAACGTCCTGGTGACGCGGATCGATGCGGACAAGGCGCAGCGGATTCAACGAACCTTTTTCGGCGCCCTGTACCACGCCAATGCCCGGTGCCTGACCCTGGAGCAGAGGCCGGCGGAGGCCAAGGGGAGGGGAACGATCCTGGTGGTCTCGGCCGGGACCTCCGATCTGCCGGTGGCGGCCGAGGCGCTGGTCACGGCTCGTTTTCTGGGCAACGAGGCCGAGCATATCTACGACGTGGGCGTGGCAGGCATCCATCGCCTGTTGGCCCGGCACGAAGAGCTTGCCGCCGCTTCGGTGATCATCGTGGTGGCCGGCATGGAGGGGGCGCTGCCCACGGTGGTGGGCGGGCTGGTGGACAAGCCGGTCATCGCCGTGCCGACCTCCATCGGCTACGGAGCAGCCTTCGGCGGCATCGCGGCGCTTCTCGGGATGCTCAACTCCTGCGCCGCCGGGGTTACGGTGGTCAACATCGACAACGGTTTCGGCGCGGCCTGCGCGGCTTCGCTGATCAACAGGGCCTAACATGACAATCGTCTATCTTGACTGCTACGCCGGCATCTCCGGCGACATGACCGTGGGGGCGCTCCTGGATTTGGGGGTGCCGCTGGAACACCTGCAAGCAGGGTTGGCAAAACTCCCCCTCCCCCCCGACTCCTACGCCCTCTCCACAAGCCGTACCGAACGGCGCCACATTCCGGCCCTCAAGTTCGACGTGGCCGTGCACGACCACCACACCCACCGCCACTACGGCGGCATCGACGCAATGATTGCCGCAAGCTCCCTGACCGATTCGGTCAAGGAACGGGCGCGGCGCATCTTCCGGCGGTTGGCCGAGGCCGAGGCCACGGTGCACGGCGTACCGCTGGAGGAAGTCCATTTCCACGAGGTGGGGGCGGTGGACTCCATCGTCGATATCGTCGGCACGGCCATCTGTCTGGATTACCTGGGCGTTACGGAGGTCTCTGCCGCGGCGTTGCCCCTGGGGGGCGGTTTCGTGGAGACCGCCCACGGCCGGCTGCCGGTGCCGGCCCCGGCCACGGCGGAGTTGCTGCACGGCCTGGCCGTGCATGGCGCATGCGGCGACGGCGAGCGGGTCACCCCCACCGGCGCGGCCATCATCGCCGCCCTGGCCGCAGGGACGGGGCAGAGGCCGGCCATGCGCCTGGAACGGATCGGCAGCGGCGCCGGCGGCAAGGATTTCAGCGATTGCCCCAACATCCTGCGGGCCTTTCTCGGCACGGCTGAAGAGAAACGGGGAAGCGGCGATGCGGTTGTGGTGGCCGAGACCAACATCGACGATTCCACACCCGAGGTCCTGGGGTACGTGATGGAGCGGCTTTTCGAGGAGGGGGCGCTGGATGTGTTCTTTACGCCGGTGCAGATGAAGAAGAACCGGCCGGCAACGCAACTCTCCTTCCTCTGCCGGCCGGAAGAGTTGGAAAACCTGGCGCGGCTGGTGCTGGCCGAGACCACGGCCATCGGCCTGCGCCATTATCCTGCCGGCCGCATCGTCCTGGAGCGGCGGGTTGAGGAACTGCAGACCCCTTTGGGCCCCGTGCGCTTCAAGCTGGTCTCCGATGGCGGCCTGTTGTTGCGGGCCGCCCCGGAATACGAGGACTGCCGCCGCATCGCCCGGGAACGGGGCATCCCCTGCCGCGAGGTCATGGAGCAGGTGGTGGCGTGGCGGCAGGCCGGAGGGGAGGCGTCATGAGGGTTTCCACCCTGAGCATCGGCAGTGAGTTGATCAGCGGCGAGGTGACCGACACCAATGCCGGCCGCATCGCCGAACTCCTGCTGGGATGCGGCCTTCGCGTGCTGCGCCATATGGTTGTGGGGGATTCGGAGCCTGATATCGGCGAGGCCCTGAATGAACTTGCCCTGAAGAGCGACGCCGTCATCGTTACCGGCGGCCTGGGGCCCACGGTGGACGACGTGACGGCCCTGGCGGCAGCCCACGCCACCGGCAGGCGCCTGGTGGTCAACGAGGAGTTGAAGGAGCATATCCGCAGCTTTACGGCCAAGCTGGGCGGCGGCCATGCCTCCGACCGGCAGGCCATGATCCCCACCAAGGCGACGATCATCCCCAATCCGACCGGGACCGCCTGCGGTTTCCATTTCATCCACGGCGGGTGTTTTTTCTTTTTTCTCCCCGGCGTTCCCTCGGAGATGGAGCCGATGCTGAGCGATACCGTCCTGCCGTTTCTCTGCGAACGGGTGATGCACAAAAAGGTGATTCTTTCTTCGTTCCAGAACGTCTATGGCCTTTCCGAGCCGGAGGTGGACGGGCTGCTGAAGGGGGCCTTCTCCGGCAACCATGCCGTGCAGATGAGTATTTGCGTCACCTTTCCCTGGATACGCGTAACCGTGCGGGCCGATGGGGATACGGAAACCGCGGCCCGAACCCGTCTCCAGGATGCGGTGGATCTGGTACGGGAACGGCTGGGGTCAGCGATCTTTTCCGAAGGGCATGAGACCATGGAGCAGGTCGTGGCCGGGCTCTTCGGCCGGCGCGGTCTGACCCTGGCCCTGGCCGAGTCGTGCACCGGCGGCCTGATCGCCAAACGGCTTACCGATGTGCCCGGCAGTTCCGCTTTTTTTCTGGAGGGGGCGGTGACCTACAGCAATGCCGCCAAACAGCGCCTGTTGGGGGTGCCGCAGGAGGTCCTGGATACCCGTGGAGCGGTCAGCGCCGAGTGCGCCGTTGCCATGGCCACCGGGGTGCGCTCGGCGGCGGAAAGCGCTGTGGGGTTGGCCGTGACCGGCATTGCCGGGCCGGACGGCGGCACGGCGGACAAACCGGTAGGGACGGTCTTTATCTCCCTGGCAACGCCGGACGGCTGCTGGACCAAGGGGTTCCGGTTCGGCGGCAACCGGGGGGATGTGCGCACCTTGACCGCCTGGACGGCCCTGGACTGGGTGAGGCGCTATCTGGCGGACGGCAGTCCGTTTCCCGTATAATACCAATTCCAAATCAAGGCGCTATCTTCGTTGGCTCGTTTTCGGCTCCTCAACGTACTACTTTGTACGCCTTCGTCGCCACAAGCCTCGCCGCCTTGATTTCATCCTTGATTTGAAATCGGTATAAAACCTTGCGGGAAAACCGCCGGATATGCTACCGTAACACCCCCCATTCATCCACGTTCATCCCACTTTCAGGAGACATACAACCATGCAGGAAAAAAACAAGGCGATTGAACTGGCCCTGAGCCAGATCGAGAAGCAGTTCGGCAAGGGCGCCATCATGCGTTTGGGCAATGACGAGGCGTTGCCGGGCGTGGAGGCGATCTCGACCGGCGCCATCTCCCTGGACATGGCCTTGGGGGTCGGCGGGGTGCCCCGTGGCCGGGTGGTGGAGATCTACGGCCCGGAATCGTCCGGCAAGACCACCCTGGCGCTGCATATCGTGGCGGAAGCCCAGAAAACCGGCGGTATCGCGGCTTTTGTGGATGCCGAGCACGCCCTGGACATCGGCTATGCCCGCAAACTGGGGGTCAAGACCGACGATCTTCTGGTATCGCAGCCGGACACCGGCGAGCAGGCGTTGGAAATCACCGAGACCCTGGTGCGCAGCGGCGCCATCGACGTGCTGGTGATCGACTCGGTGGCGGCCCTGGTTCCCAAGGCCGAGATCGAGGGTGAGATGGGCGATTCCCATGTGGGGCTCCAGGCGCGCCTCATGTCCCAGGCCTTGCGCAAGCTGACCGGCATCATCAGCAAATCCAACTGCTGCGTCATCTTCATCAACCAAATCCGCATGAAGATCGGCGTCATGTTCGGCAACCCCGAAACGACGACCGGTGGAAATGCTCTCAAATTCTACGCCTCGGTGCGCATGGATATCCGCAAGATCGCCACCCTCAAGCAGGGGGACCAGGTGATCGGCTCCCGCACCCGCGTCAAGGTGGTCAAGAACAAGGTCGCCCCCCCCTTCAAGGAGGTCGAATTCGACATCCTCTACGGCGAAGGAATCTCCCGCACCGGCGACGTGCTGGACCTGGCGGTGGACAAAGGGATCATCGAAAAGAGCGGCGCCTGGTTCTCGTACGGCAAGGAGCGGATCGCCCAGGGCCGGGAGAATTCCCGCACCTGGCTGACCGAACACCCTGAAACCCTGGCCGAGATCGAAGGGAAGCTGCTGACACTGGTCAAGGGGCCGGCGCCTGTAGAGGCCGCCTGATTTGGTCGGCATTCGAGTGCTGAGATAGCTGGCTTCGCCTGCTGCTCATCATCTTGAATCCACGCCGGCACGGCAGATCTGAATTGGGGAGACACGCATGGATCTGGACGAAATTCTGACTATCGCCGTCAAGGCCAAGGGCTCGGATATTCATATCAAAACCGGCCTTCCTCCCATCGTGCGCATCGATGGGCGACTGCACCCCATTCCCAACACCCAGCGCCTCTCGCCGGATCTGGTCGTGGATATGTGCCAGGCCATGATGAACGACCGTCAGCGGCGCCTGTTCGAGGAAAATTCGGAGGTGGACCTGGCCTATGCCGTGCCGGGGCTGGGACGCTTCAGGGTCAGCGCCTACCGCCAGCGCGGCACGGTGGCCATGGTCTTCCGTACCATCTCCTTCACCATACCGTCGCTGGATGGCCTGAACCTGCCACCGGTCCTGAAGAAGATCTGCCAGGAGGAGCGCGGCCTGATCCTGGTAACCGGCACCACCGGTTCCGGTAAGTCGAGCACCCTGGCGGCCATGATCGATTTCATCAACCAGAACCGCACCGCCAACATCATCACCATCGAAGACCCGGTGGAGTTTCTCCACCGGGATAATAAGAGCATCATCAGCCAGCGGGAAGTCGGCACCGACACGCCGAGCTTCTCCGCGGCGCTCAAGGGCGCCCTGCGCCAGGACCCGGACGTTATCCTGGTGGGCGAGATGCGCGATTACGAGACCATCGAAACCGCCATGACCGCCGCCGAGACCGGCCACTTGGTCATGTCCACCCTGCACACCATGGATGCGGCCGAGACCATCAACCGTATCATCGGCGTTTTTCCCCCGTACCACCAGCGCCAGGTGCGTATCCAGTTGTCCGGGATCATCAAGGGGGTCGTCTCCCAACGGCTGGTGCCGCGGGCCGACGGCAAGGGGCGCGTCCCGGCAGTGGAGGTCATGCTCGGTACGGCCAGGGTCAAGGAGTACATCGACGACAAGGAAAAGACCAAACAGCTCCACGATGCCATCTCCCAGGGGTTTGTAACCTACGGCATGCAGACCTTCGACCAGTCGTTGATGAAACTGTACACCTCCAACCTGATCAGCTACGACGAGGCCCTGCGCCAGAGCACGAACCCGGACGATTTCGCCCTCAAGATATCCGGCATCTCCTCGACCTCGGATGCATCCTGGGAAAGCTTCGAATCCCAGGAGGAAGAGGCCGGCGAGCCCCGGCAGCTCGACATTGAAAAATTCTGAACCGTCGTCCCCGGAACGGGCCTTTCAGGACGCGCTGAAGCTGCTTGCCCCACGGGATTATACTTCAGCGAAGATGCGGGAGAGATTGGCCCGGCGGGGATTTGACGAAGCGGCGATTGAGGAGGCTGTGGCCCGTCTGGAGGGCCAGGGGTGGCTCAGCGATCGCCGTTTTGCCGAGCGTTTCGCTGAGATGGCCGTGAACGGCGGCCGTTTTTTCGGCCCGCGCCTGCGCCTGGAGATGCGCCGCCACGGGGTTCCGGCCGAACTGGTCGAGGAGACCCTGGGGCGTCTGCGCCAGGAACGCGACGAACAGGACGACCTGCGGAGCGTGATGGAGCGCCGGTATCCCGGTTTCTCCTTTGCCGCGGCCGACGACCGTGAAAAACGCCGGGTAATCGCCTTCCTGCAGCGCCGCGGTTTCGGGCTCGGGGCGATCATGAAGATTTTGAAGGTTGAAGAAATTTACTAAAATTACCATGAGTGCTGTGTATGAGGAGACCGATGACAGGGAATGAGATTCGCGCACGTTTTCTGAAGTTTTTTGCCGAACGGGGGCATACGGTGGTGCCCAGTTCGGGCATCATCCCCAAGAACGACCCGACCCTGATGTTTACCAACGCGGGGATGAACCAGTTCAAGGACTGCTTCCTCGGGATGGAAAAGCGGGAGTACACCCGGGCGTGCAGCTCGCAGAAATGCGTGCGCGCCGGCGGCAAACACAACGACCTGGAAAATGTCGGGCGCACGGCCCGCCACCATACCTTCTTCGAGATGCTGGGCAATTTTTCCTTTGGCGATTACTTCAAGAAGGAGGCCATCGCCTATGCCTGGGAGTTTCTGACCAGGGATCTGGGGCTGGACAAGAACCGCCTGTATGTGTCCGTGTACAAAGAGGATGACGAAGCAGCCGATATCTGGCATCTCCAGGAGGGGATTCCCCGGGAGCGGATCTTCCGTTTCGGCGAGAAGGACAACTTCTGGTCCATGGGGGACACCGGTCCCTGCGGCCCCTGCTCGGAGATCTTCTACGACCAGGGACCCGAGGCGGGGTGCGGCAGCCCGGAGTGCACCGTTGGCTGCGACTGCGATCGCTACATGGAGATCTGGAACAACGTCTTCATGCAGTTCGACCGGTCGAGCGACGGCGTTCTGACGCCGTTGCCCAGGCCCTCGGTGGATACGGGGATGGGGCTGGAGCGTATTTCGGCGGTTATGCAGGGGGTCATCACCAACTATGACACCGACCTGATGCAGGGCATCATCAGACACGTGGAGCGGCTCTCGGGGAAAAAATACGGGGCCAACGAGAGGGACGATGTCTCCATGCGGGTCATCGCCGATCATTCGCGGGCCACAACCTTCCTGATCTGCGACGGGGCCTTGCCGAGCAACGAAGGGCGTGGCTACGTGCTGCGCCGTATCATGCGCCGTGCCGCACGCCATGCCAAGATGTTAGGCTTTGCCGAGCCGATGCTCTACCATACGGTGGATGCGGTCCGCGACATGATGGGTGACGCCTACCCGGAACTGCTGGAGCGGGAGGCCTACATCAAAAAGGTCGTCCTGGCCGAGGAACAACGCTTCGCGGAAACCCTCGACCGCGGCCTGGCCATCCTGAACGATGAGGTCGCCTCCCTGCGCGCCGCCGGGAAGAATGTCATCCCGGGCGACACGCTCTTCAAACTGTACGATACCTATGGCTTCCCCACCGACCTGACCGCGGACATCGTGGAGAGCGAGGGTTTTACCATCGACGAGGCCGGCTTCGAGACCTGCATGGGGACACAGCGGGAACAGGCCCGGGAACACTGGAAAGGGTCGGGAGAAGAGGGGATCGCCCAGGTGTTCAAGGAACTTCATAACTGCGGGGTGCGCAGCACCTTCGTGGGATACGACGAGATGTCGGTCTACGGACCGGTGGTGGCCATCGTCAGGGATGGGGTCGAGGTAGACTCCGCGGTCGCCGGCGACTCGGTCGGGGTGATCACGGAAACGACCCCCTTCTACGGCGACTCCGGGGGGCAGAAGGGTGATGTGGGGATCATCTCCACCGGCAATGCCCATCTGGAGGTATGCGCCACCAGCCGTCCCTACCCCGATCTGATCGTGCACCATGGCGTGGTGAAGGAAGGGGCGCTCAAAAAGGGGGACGCCGCGGACCTGAAGGTGGCCCAGGCCACCCGGAACGCCACGGCCCGCAACCATACCGCCACCCACCTGCTCCAGTCGGCACTGCGCCAGGTCCTGGGCGATCATGTCAAACAGGCCGGGTCGCTGGTCTCCGCCGATCGCCTGCGCTTCGACTTCACCCATTTCTCGGCCATGACCGCCGACGAGATCTGCCGGGTCGAGGACCTGGTCAACGCCTACATCATGGGCAACGATCAGGTGGTCACGAACCAGATGCAGATAGCGGAAGCCATCGAGGCCGGAGCTACGGCGCTCTTCGACGAGAAGTACGGCGACACGGTGCGTGTGGTCAAGGTCGGCGACGTCAGTATGGAGCTGTGTGGCGGCACCCATGTGCGCGCTGCCGGGGATATCGGATTGTTCAAGGTCGTCGCCGAGACCGGCATCGCCGCCGGGGTGCGCCGCATCGAAGCCCTGACCGGCACCGGAGCCCTTGCCTTTGTCCGGCAGATGGAGGATGAACAGCGGGCCATGGCCGCGCTGCTCAAGGCCGAGGGGGGCAACCCTCTGGAACGGCTTGAGCGGCTCCTCGCCCGCCAGAAGGAGTTCCAGCGGGAGATCGAGGCCCTGCAGGGCAAGCTCAACGCCGCCGCCTCGGGCGATCTGCTCGCTCAGGTCGTAGAGGTGCACGGCATGAAGCTTCTGGCCGTCAAGGTGGCGGTGGAGGATGTCAAGGCGCTGCGCGATCTCTCCGATACGCTGAAAGACCGTATTGGCGAGGGGGTCGTGGTTCTGGGCGCCGCCATCGGGGGCAAGGCCAACCTGCTGGTGGCGGTTACCAAAGGCCTGATTGCCACCGTAAAGGCCGGTGATATAATTAAGCGTTTGGCGCCTCTCATCGGAGGCAGCGGGGGGGGCAAACCCGAGTTGGCCCAGGCCGGCGGGTCCCAGCCCGAAAAGCTCGAAGAAGCCTTGTCTGCCGCCGCACAGATGCTGTCGGAGCTGGTGGGGTCATAATCTGAACAGGATGAACAGGTCGCGGAATGACTTTGCAAATGTTGCATAACGAGGACTCCCCGTCGTCGGACCGGCCGGAAACGGTCCTTATCGTGGATGATGAACGGGTTATCCGCGAGTTGTGCGAAAAGGTCCTCAAGGAGTATCATGTCCTTCAGGCCGGCAGTTGCGCAGAGGCGCTGCAAATCTACCAGAAGGAACATTGCGACCTGATCCTGACCGATGTGATGATGCCGGGTGGGTCGGGTATCGATCTGCTCAGCCAGGTGAAGACACTGGACCCCAACGCGGTCGTGGTCGTCATGACCGGTTTTTCCCAGAAGGAGATCATTCTCAATGCCCTCAGGGAGGGAGCGGACGATTTCATCAACAAGCCCCTCAACCTGTTGCAGCTCCGGACCGCCGTAGAAAAGTCCCTGGCCAGAAAGCGGCTCAGGGAGGAGTTGGCCAGCCTCAAACGGCTTGATCGCTTCAAAAGCAACTTTCTCTCGCTGATTTCCCACAAACTGCGCACCCCGATTACCGCGATCTCGCTCTTTCTGCAGAATGTGGAAAAGGGCATCTACGATCAGAACGACCAGAACTTTCGCCAGAATATCAAGCTGGTCAATAACGAGGCCGACTATCTGGGGCGTCTGGTGTCGGACTTGCTCTCCTTCAGCAGGGTCATGGAGGGGCGTGAGGGGCTGAATCTGGAACCGTGCGACCTGAACAGCATTCTGGTGGAGGTCATAGGGGGATCGCAACGCAAAGAGGGGATCGAAACCGAGTTCAACCCATCGCCGCTGCCCGTACTGCGGCTTGACCGGGGGAAGATTACCTTCGTCTTTCAGCAGGTCATTGAAAACGCCTACAAGTTTTCCGGCGAAACCGGGCATGTGTCCGTCACGTTGCGCACCACCGGAGACGCCGTGCACGTGGTTGTCTCCGATACCGGCATCGGTATCCCCCGGGAGGAGTTGTCCAAGGTGTTCGAGAAGTTCTATCAAGCCGACCCGGATAATGCCGGTCAGGTGCGGGGCTTCGGTCTGGGGCTGTTCTACGCCCGCGAGTTTGTGCACCAGCATGGCGGCTCCATTACGATCGACAGCGAGCCCCAGCGGGGAAGTACGGTCACGGTGACGTTGCCGCTGCAATAACCTTTTGCAGGCTGTTGAAAAACTATTGCGGAGAGCCGTCTGCGGCGTTGCGCGGTACTCGCAGCCGAGGCATAACTGGCTGTTATGCCTCGGCTGCTCCGTTCCGGGCGCCTGGCATCCGGCCTTCCTCATGACGTTTTTCAACAACCTGTTTGAGATTTTGCCCGCTTTACGGTAAACTGCCACCTTTCCGGTCGGCAGTTTTATTTTTAGGGGATCAAGGTACGGCTCTATGATGATGGAACACCTGATAGGGAAGGCCAATACGCTGATGGAGGCGCTGCCGTACATCAGGCGTTTTTCGGGAAAGACCTTTGTCATTAAATACGGCGGTCATGCCATGGCGGACGAAAGGCTAAAGGCCTCGTTCGCCCTGGATGTGATCATGCTCAAGTCCCTGGGGATCAACGCGGTCATCGTGCACGGCGGAGGCCCGCAGATCAACCAGACCCTCAAGCGCTACGGGATCGAGTCCGAGTTTGTTCGCGGCATGCGGGTCACCGACGCAGAAACCATGTCGGTGGTGGAGATGGTGCTGGTGGGCCAGGTGAACAAGGAGGTCGTCGGCTACCTGAACCATCACGGCGGCCGGGCCGTCGGGCTTTCCGGCAAGGACGGCACCCTGCTTTTGTCCAAGAAGCTGCTTCTGGAGGCCAAGGCGGAGGATGGCTCCCGCGAGTTGGTGGACATCGGCTATGTGGGGGATGTGGTCAAGGTCAACACCGACCTGATCAGGACCCTGGAGAGCGGGAAGTACCTGCCGGTGATCGCCCCGGTGGGGGTCGGACCGGAAGGGGAGAGCTACAACATCAACGCCGACCTGGTGGCCGGCCGGGTGGCGGCCGCCTTGAACGCCGAGAAACTGATCTTGTTGACCGATATCGAGGGGGTCAAGGACAAGAACGGCACGCTTCTGGGCAGCATCGCCGTGGCCGACATGCACCGCCTGATCGAGGAAGAGGCCATTACCGGCGGCATGATCCCCAAGGTGGTCTGCTGCGCCGACGCCCTGAACGAAGGGGTCAAAAAGGCCCATATCATCGATGGCCGGGTGGAGCACGCCGTGTTGCTGGAGATATTTACCGATGGCGGCATCGGCACGGAGATCGTGAAATGAAACCTGAATCCGTGACGCCTCCATGCCTCCGCTGGTCCGGAAGGCCTCTGCCTTTGCGTTTGAAGAGTTTGCGACGATCAGGCGGGGTGCCAGCACGTGAGTGATCTGGTGCGACAGGGCGGCGTGCGGGCCCCGGCTCCTCCGGGCACTATGGCATTCCGGCGTCACGAATTCAGGCGAAGGGTCAAATAAACGCTTTTCATAGATTGGAAACGCAATGAACACACAACAATGGATAGAAAAGTCGGACAAATACATCATGAGGACCTACGGACGCTACCCCATCGTGCCGGTCAAGGGGCAGGGGTGCCGCCTGTGGGATGCCGACGGCAAGGAATACCTTGATTTCCTCGGCGGAGTCGCGGTCAACAACCTGGGGCACTGCCATCCCGCGGTCGTCGCTGCCCTGCAAAAACAGGCCGCCGAACTGATCCACTGCTCCAACTATTACCAGATCCCGCAACAGATCGAACTGGCCGAGTTGTTGTGCAGCCATTCCTTTGCCGACAAGGCCTTTTTCTGCAACTCCGGGGCTGAGGCCAACGAGGCGGCCATCAAGCTGGCACGCAAGTACAGCCGCGACAAGTTCGGCCCCGAACGCTACGAGATCATTACCGCCGCCGAGTCGTTCCACGGCCGCACCATGGCGACCGTTTCCGCCACCGGCCAGGAGAAGGTGCAGCGTTTCTTCGATCCGCTGCTGCACGGCTTCAAACATGTCCCCTTCGACGATGTCACCGCACTGGAGGCGGCTGTCACGCCCAACACCTGCGCCGTTATGCTGGAACCGATCCAGGGGGAAGGGGGCGTCAATGTGCCGTCACCCGATTACTTCCGAGAGGTGCGCCGCATCTGCGACCAGCACGGCCTGATCCTGATCTTCGACGAGGTACAGGTGGGCATGGGGCGTACCGGCAAGCTCTTCGCCTACGAGCACTTCGACGTGCTTCCCGACATCATGACCCTGGCCAAGGCCCTGGCCGGCGGTGCGCCCATCGGCACCATGCTGGCCCGGGACGAGTTTGCCGCCGCCTTTGTGCCCGGCACCCACGGCTCCACCTTCGGCGGCAATCCGCTGGTCTGCGCGGCGGCCATCGCCACGGTGCACACCATCCTGGAAGAGGGGATTCTCAACCACACCGAGGAGATCGGCGAGTACCTGCTGGGCGAGTTGAAAGCCTTGGGAAAGAAGTACCCCTTTGTCAAGGAGGTGCGCGGCATCGGCCTGATGATCGGCATGAGCCTGACGATCCCCGGTGCCGAGATCGTCAAGAAGGGGCACAGCCGCGGCCTGCTGCTCAACGTGACCCATGACACGGTGCTGCGTTTCGTGCCGCCCTTGGTGGTCACCAAACAGGAAATAACACAAATGATAGCGATCCTCGACGGCATTCTGGCCGAGGTCGGGGCATAAACGGAGGAGAGAATGGCGCGGCACTTTCTGGCGTTGCACGATTACGACAAAACAGAACTCGACGGCATGCTGACCCTGGCGCGGGAGCTGAAGGAGAAGCAGAAACAGGGCGTCCCCCACCGGCTTCTGGACGGCAAGGCCCTGGCCATGATCTTCGAGAAGTCCTCCACCCGGACCCGCATCTCCTTCGAGGTGGGGATGTTTCAACTGGGGGGGCACGGCCTCTTCATTTCCAACCGGGATTCCCAGATCGGGCGCGGCGAGCCGATCAGGGATACGGCCCGGGTCATGTCCCGCTACTGCGACGGCGTGATGATCAGGACCTTCGGCCAGGAGATCGTGGACGAATTCGCCCGCTACGCCTCCGTGCCGGTTATCAACGGCCTGACCGACCTGTTCCATCCCTGTCAGATCATGGCCGACCTGCTGACGGTCCTGGAACACAAGCGCACCTACGAGGGGCTGAAGTTTGCCTGGGTGGGGGACGGCAACAACATGGCCAACACCTGGATCGAGGCGGCGGCTATCTTCGGCTTCGACCTGGCCCTGGCCTGCCCGGCCGGTTACCGGCCGGACCAGGCGGTGCTGGCCTGGGCCGATGCCAAGGCCCCGGGCAGGATCACCGTGACGGACGATCCGAAGGCGGCGGTCAAGGATGCCCACGTGCTTAACACCGATGTGTGGGCCAGCATGGGGCAGGAGTCTGAGCAGAAGGAGCGGGAACGGGCCTTTGCCGGCTACTGTCTGGATGACGCCCTGCTGGCCCTGGCCAAGCCGGACGCCATCGTCCTGCACTGCCTCCCCGCCCACCGCGGCGAGGAGATCGCCGACTCGGTCATCGAAGGGAAAAACTCGGTGGTCTGGGACGAGGCCGAGAACCGGCTGCATGTGCAGAAGGCGATCATGGCCACACTCATGGGATAGATAGAAGCGCCGCTTTTCCGCCATCTCTGCGTTGCCCTGCGGGAATTCCTTGTGCGACGTGGCGCTGCCACGCCTCCGCGGATTCCCTTGGGCGCCTTGACCTGACGAAAAATCGACGCTTCTTTGGGCAATTCATCCGTGGGGTAGAAACACCGCTTTTCCGCCATCTCGGCGTTGCCCTGCGGGAACCCCTTGTGCGAGGTGGTGTTGCCACGCCTGCACTGATTTTCCTTGGCACCCTGGCCTGACGAAACAGCGACGTTTTTTGGGATATTCATACTAATCCGTTAAAGGAGAAGCACATGGCAAAAATTCAGAAACAGGAAATCAAGAAGATCGTCCTGGCCTACTCGGGCGGCCTGGATACCTCCATCATCCTCAAATGGCTCAAAAACGAGTACGGCTGCAAGGTCGTCGCCTTTTCCGCCGATCTGGGGCAGGGGGACGAACTGGCGCCGATCCGCGAGAAGGCCCTGGCCACCGGCGCCGACAAGGTCTACATCGACGACCTGCGGGAAGAGTTCGTGCGGGATTTCGTGTTCCCCATGTTCCGCGCCAGCGCCATCTACGAGGGGCATTACCTGCTGGGGACCTCCATCGCCCGGCCGCTGATCGCCAAGCGCCAGATGGAGATCGCCGCCAAGGAGAAATGCGACGCCGTCTCCCACGGCGCCACCGGCAAGGGGAACGACCAGGTCCGTTTCGAACTGGCCTACTACCACTTCAACCCGGCCATCAAGGTCGTGGCCCCCTGGCGCGAATGGGACCTGAACAGCCGCCAGGCCCTCATCGAGTACGCCAAGAAGAACGGCATCCCGATCCCGGTCACCAAGAAGCGCCCCTGGTCCTCGGACCGCAACATGCTCCACATCTCCTTCGAGGGGGGCATCCTGGAGGACACCTGGGCCGAGGCGCCCGAAGAGATGTACGTATTGACCACGTCGCCGGAAAAGGCCCCCAACAAGCCGCAGTACGTAGAGATCGAGTTCAAGAACGGCAACGCCGTGGCCGTGGACGGCGAGCAGATGACGCCGGCCCAGTTGCTGGCCCACCTCAACTTCCTGGGGGGCCAGCACGGCATCGGCCGGGTGGACCTGCTGGAAAACCGCTCGGTGGGCATGAAGTCCCGGGGCGTGTACGAGACCCCCGGCGGCACCATCCTGCGCGAAGCCCACTCGGCGGTTGAGCAGATCACCATGGACCGCGAAGTCCTGCGTATCCGCGACAGCCTCATCCCCGAGTACGCCCGGCAGGTCTACGGCGGCTACTGGTTCTCCCCCGAGCGCCAGATGCTCCAGACCCTGATCGACGATTCCCAGAAGTGCGTCAACGGCGTGGCCCGCGTCAAGCTGTACAAGGGGCTCTGCCGCACCGTGGGGCGCAAGTCCGACACCGACTCGCTCTTCAATCTGGATTTCGCCACCTTCGAGAAGGACCAGGTCTACAACCAGGCCGACGCCGAGGGCTTCATCAAGATCAATTCCCTCAGGCTGCGGATCCGCTCGTTGATGCAGGCTAACCGGAAGAAGTAGGGTTTTTCCGGTACAGGCTGTCTGTTGAACACGGAGGGGCATGACTATGTTATGCCCCTTTGCTGTATCCGATCCCCTTCCCTTGCCGGAAGCTTTATCGCCAGGAAGAAAAAGCCGTACGTCTCCGCTTTGAATTTATCCATTTTTCACGTATAGTATCGCCCGACATCAACTTTACTCCCAAACACGAGGAACCGAGATACCATGTCCAAAGACAAGCTGTGGGGCGGCCGCTTCACCCAGCCCACCGATAAGTTCGTCGAGGAGTTCACCGCCTCGATCCAGTTCGACAAGCGCCTCTATCATCAGGATATCCGGGGCTCTATCGCCCACGCCCGCATGCTGGGCAAACAGGGGATCATCCCCATGGAGGATGTGGAGCAGATCGTCCACGGCCTGCAACAGATCCTGCAGCAGATCGAGGCCGGCGAGTTCGACTTCTCCATCGCCCTGGAAGATATCCACATGAATATCGAGGCCAGGCTCTCCGCCAAGATCGGCGAGGCGGGCAAACGCCTGCATACCGGCCGCTCGCGCAACGATCAGGTGGCCCTGGATATCCGCCTCTACCTGCGGGACGAGATCGTGGATATCGCCACCTATCTGGATCTGCTGATCGACGCCCTGCTTGGGCAGGCCGAGGCGAACCTGGATGTGATCATGCCCGGCTTCACCCATCTGCAGACCGCCCAGCCGATCCTGTTCAGCCATCACCTGATGGCCTATGTGGAGATGCTTACGCGGGACAAGGGGCGCATGGAGGATTGCCTGAAACGGGTCAATGTCCTCCCCCTGGGAGCCGGCGCCCTGGCCGGTACGACCTTTCCCATCGACCGGGAGTACGTGGCCGAGCAACTGAACTTCCCCGCCATTACCCGCAACTCCCTGGACTCGGTCTCGGACCGGGATTTTGCCCTGGAGTTCCTGGCTGCGTCATCGATCATCATGATGCACCTGTCCCGCTTTTCCGAGGAGTTGATCCTCTGGTCCACCAGCGAGTTCAGGTTCATCGAACTGTCGGACGGCTTCTGCACCGGTTCGTCCATCATGCCCCAGAAAAAGAACCCTGACGTGCCCGAACTGGTGCGGGGCAAGACCGGCAGGGTCTACGGCAACCTGATGGCGCTCCTGACGGTGATGAAGTCTTTGCCGCTGGCCTACAACAAGGACATGCAGGAGGACAAGGAGCCGCTTTTCGACACCATCGACACGGTCAAGGGGAGCCTCAAGATCTTTGCCGACATGATCAGGGAGATGCGGGTCAACGGGGAGACCATGCGCCGTGCCGCCGGTTACGGTTTTTCCACCGCCACCGATGTGGCCGACTACCTGGTGCGCAAGGGGCTTCCCTTCCGCGACGCCCATGAGGTGGTGGGGAAGGCGGTTGCCTACTGCGTGGAGAACGAAATGGACATCACCGATCTCTCCCTGGCCGAGTGGCAACTGTTTTCGGCCAAGATCGACAACGATATCTTCGCGGCCATAACCGTCGAGGCCAGCGTCAATGCCCGTAATGTCCCCGGCGGCACCGCCAGGGCGCGGGTTGAGAGCGAAATTCGCGCCGCGCGAGAGGGAAAGTAGCGTCCGATGTATTGTGATTTTTTCGGATTCACCGAAAAGCCGTTTACGATCACGCCCAATCCCCACTTTATCTACCTGAGCGGCAACCATCGGGAAGCGTTTGCCCACCTTTTGTACGGCATCGACAGCCATGCCGGTTTCATCGCCATGACCGGCGAGGTGGGAACCGGCAAGACCACGGTGCTGCGTACCCTGTTGTCGCAACTGGACCCGGAAAAGTACAAGAGCGCCCTGATCTTCAACCCCTGCCTGTCGGGTGAACAGCTTCTGGCCAGCATCTGCCGCGATTTCGGCATCGAGACCGCCGAGAAGAACAGTTTTGCCTACCTGGAGGCCCTCAACCGTTACCTTTTGGAGCAGAATGCCGCCGGCCGCACCCTGGTGCTGGTCGTCGATGAGGCCCAGAACCTGGCACCGGAGGTCCTGGAGCAGGTGCGCCTCATCTCCAACCTGGAGACGGAGCGGGACAAGCTGATCCAGATCATCCTGGCCGGGCAGCCCGAGCTCGACGACGTCTTCAACCGCCACGACCTGCGGCAGCTCAACCAGCGCATCACGGTCCGCTGCAGGCTGTCGCCCATGGGGCTGGACGACACGAAGGAGTATATCAGCCATCGCGTGAAGATCTCCGGAAGCCGCATCCCCCGCCTGTTCTCCCCTGGTGCGGTGAAACAGATCTACCGCTTTTCGGGCGGCATCCCCCGCCTTATCAACGTTGCCTGCGAACAATCGCTGCTCCTGGCCTGGACGCGGGAAAGCCTGACGGTAACGCCGGACATCGCCGCCCGGGTCATAGCCGAAGCAGGGGCCGTGGCCCCCCGCAGGGGATTGTGGGAACGAATCACCGGACTATTCTTCTCGGGAAAGTGAATAGAAATCTATGAGTTATATCCTCGATGCCTTGAAAAAACTGGAGAGCGAGAAGGAACGGAAGGCCCGCGGCAGCGGCATGATCAACATTGCCGGGGAGCTGTTCAAAAACGGTCCGGCCCCCCAAAAGGAACGCAGGAACTGGCCCATTGTCCTGGGGCTGGTGCTGCTGGCATCGCTCATAACCTTCGGCGCGACCTTCCTGTTCCTGCATGGGGGCAAGGGGAAAAGGCATACCGCTTCTCCAATGGTGATGCCCCCGCCATCGGTGACCCCTGCGCCGGCACCACCGATGCTTCCCGCCAAACCGGCGATGCCCGAGCCGCCGCCCCGACCGCCTGCGGTGGTTGCTCCGCAGAAAGCCGCGCCACCTCCGGCACGGGTGCCGAAAGCCGTCAAGAAACCGCCCGTGCCCCGGCACCCTCCGGTTGCCCGGCCGGCACGACCTGTTGCACCGGCAGCCGAGGAAAACGCCCCCGCTGAGCCTGCCCGGCCCACTGCCACTGCCCTTGTCGCCGCTCCCGCCGATATCAAGGTGTCGGGCATCGCCTGGCAGGAACGTCGCGGTGCGTCCCGGGCGGTGGTGAATGGCTTCCTCCTGCGAGAGGGCAATACGGTCTCCGGCGCCAGGATTGTGGAGATCTTCCAGAACAAGGTCCGTTTCAGTTCAGCTACTGGCACCTTCGAAGTGTATCTGGTTGCCACCGGTTTGCCGGCGGCGCCGAAATAGATGGGTATCGAGGTTCGCGTGGGCATGCGCTTTCTGTTGCTTTTCATACTGTTTTCGCTGCTTTCCGGGTGCGGGAAGAAGGGACCGCTGCTCTATCCCGACATGCTGGTTCCGGCCGCTGTGACCGCCTTGACGGCAAACCAGAGCGGCGCCAGCGTCAAGATCGCCTTTGAGTTGCCAAATAAGGACATGGCCGGGCGTTCGTTGCGGGATCTGGCCGGCGTAAGCGTCTTCAAACGGGTGGAATCGTCGCTGCAACAACCCGATTGTCCCGCCTGCACCGATGATTTCCGGCTGTTTCGCAAGCTCTATCTCGATCTGCCCGATGCCACCCAGATCTACGGCAACAAGGTGGTGCTCCTGGACGGCGAGACGCGCAGGAATACCGCCTACAGCTACTACGTCGTCCCCTTTGCCCGGGACAACTCCGTGGGGGCAAGCTCGGCGCCGGTACGCGTTCGGGTCACGTTGCAGCCGCTTCCTCCGGTGCTTCAGGTTTTGCCGGCGCCCACGGAGATCAAGCTGGAATTCGTGGCCATTCCGCCCGAGGAAGGCTCCATTGTGGGGTATAACCTCTACCGTACCGCCAAGAACGAGCCCATGCCCTATCTCCCGCTGAACAAGGAACCGCTTACGGGCACCACGTACACCGATTCGGGGCTGGAGCGCAAGACGGTCTACCGCTATGTGGCCAGGACGGTGGTGCGTATGCCGTGGGGTGGGGTCGCTGAGAGCGGCGCCTCCAACGAGGCGGAAGGGGCTTTGAAGGAGGAGGAATAATAGCAGGTTGTTGAAGCCATCAGGCCTTCGTCCTCGAATGCCCTTTTGTGACTGAGGCCTTTGGCCTCACCCTTCGGGTGCCTTCGCAGGGCTTGCGACGATCTGACTATTTTGGGACAACCTGATAAGAGCAAGATTGAAAGGTGAGAGAAACAGAAAAGGGCATCCGGTTGGATGCCCTTTTCTGTTTGCATGTTCTTTGCCGCTGCCGGAAGGAATTACTTGGCGACGGTTTCGGCCAGTTTGGTTGCGATCTCTTTGTAGGGGTTGGCGAACAGGATGATCAGGCAGACAACCAGGGCGTAGATGGCCAGGGACTCGATCATGGCCAGACCGATCATCATGGTGGTCAGGATCTTGCCGGAAGCGCCGGGGTTACGGGAAACGCCTTCTACGGCGCTTTTAACTGCCAGACCCTGACCGATGCCGGTACCCAGGGTGCCCAGTGCCATGCCGATACCTGCTGCCAGAACGCACATTGTGAAAAAGCTCATCGTTACTTCTCCTCTCTTCGTATGGTAGTTATCCTAAACAGTATAGGATGCGTAAACTTGCTTGGGGACGCCTTGTTGCGTCCGGAAAACGCTTAGTGTGCCTCTTCCAGCGATCCCTGGATGTAGATCATGGCCAGGAGCATGAAGACAAAGGCCTGGATGAAGGAGACCAGCACGCCCATGAGCATCATCGGCAGCGGCACCAGGAAGGGGGCCAGCCCGAAGAAGATCATCAGGACCAGTTCATGGCCGTTCATGTTGCCGAAGAGACGCAGGGTGAGGGAAACCGGGCGGCTCAAGTGGCCTATGACCTCGATGAAGAACATGACCGGGGCCAGCCAGGCGATGGGGCCCATGAAGTGTTTCAGGTAGTGCAGGCCGTGGTGCTTGATCCCGACCACATGGGTCGAGAGGAAGACGATCACGGCGCAGGCGGCCGTGGTGTTGATGTTGGCGGTGGGGGGGAAGAAACCCGGGATCAGGCCGGTCAGGTTGGAGACCAGGATAAAGATCGCCAGGGTGGCTATCAGCGGGAAGTAGGGACGGCCATGTTCGCCCATGGTTTCGACGATCATGTTTTCAATGCCGCCGACAACCACTTCCATGAAGTTCTGCAGGCCGCCGGGGATCGCCTTGAGCGCCGACGTGGCCAGTACGGAAAGCACCAGCAGCAGAACGATGATCAGCCAGGTGTAGGCGATGGCATCGGCACTGGCCTCGTTGAGATGCAGCGGCGCCAGCAGGTTGCGGAAAAACTCGAGAAACAGTAAAGGGTGAACCATGGAGCTAACCTCCCGTGCGCAAGGCACTATATAATGAAAGTGCAATTATGTTGGCAACGATAACGGACAATCCCACCAGCAGCCCTGCCAGCGAGAACCATCCCGAAGTGATGATGACATACAGTACCAGACCGGTGACGGTGATACGGCCCACGAACCGGATTTGGGCGTACAGATTCGGTTTGGCCGGCATCAGGCCGAGGATGCGCTGGAGCACGTTGCGCAGCCAGGCAAAATTACAAATGGCAATGATGCCGCCTGCCAGGATGCCCATCCCGGCCTTGGCCGAAAAGAGGGCGAATCCTCCGATGCTCAGAACCGCCAGCAGGGCCAGGCTCCCTTTGATGATGACGGCGAAGAGGTTATCTTCGTTGATCGCTGTCATCATCTCTGCGGATCTCCCTGCCGGCTATCACGTAAATATTCTTGAAACCGGCCGCAATCCCGATAAATAAAAAGATATAAAAGAACCACGGCTTGGTGCCAAGCCACCGGTCGAGCGCCAGGCCGGACCAGACGCCGATCCCTATTGCCAGGACGACCGAGATGCCCATGCTGGACACCATGGACAGGCTCTTGAGCAGATCGCGTTTGTCACGATCCATAGTCAGAACCCCCGCCCGAAGTTGATACCAAAATCGATATTCCTTAGCATGGCAGCGCTCGTAATGTCAAACAAAATAACAGAATAACGTTTGACCTAGGCGATGAGCCGGAAGCATTTAGCCGCGGCGGCGATGGTTTTTTCGATATCGGCAGCGCTGTGGGCGGCCGACACGAATGCGGTCTCGAACTGGGACGGCGCCAGGTAGATCCCTTCATCCAGCATGGCCAGGAAGTATGTGGCGAACGCCTTGGTGTCGCAGGCGGAGGCGGTCGGCCAATCGTGGACTTCGTTCTTGCTGAAGAAGGCGCAGAACATGCTGCCGACCCGGGTGGAATAGATCGGGTAGCCGGCTGCCTTGGCGGCCGCGGCGATGCCCTCCGCCACCTGGCGGCTCTTCTCTTCCAGCTTTTCATAGAAGCCGGGCTGTTTGAGCAGCGTAAGGGTCGCGATGCCGGCCGACATGGCCAACGGGTTGCCGGAGAGGGTGCCGGCCTGGTAGATGCCGCCGGACGGAGAAAGTTTTTCCATTATTTCGCGCTTGCCGCCAAAGGCGCCCACCGGCAGGCCGCCACCGATGATCTTGCCCAGGGTGGTCATGTCGGGGGTGACGCCGAACAGGGACTGGGCGCCGCCGTAGGCCACCCGGAAACCGGACATGACCTCGTCGAAGATCAGGATGATCCCCTCGTTGGTGCAGATCTCGCGCAGCCCTTCCAGGAAACCCTCCCGGGGGGGGATGGTCCCCATGTTGCCGGCCACCGGCTCCACGATGATACAGGCGATGGTGCCCTTGTTTTCGGCCACCAGTTTTCTGACCGAGTCGAGGGAGTTGTATTCCGCCGTCAGGGTGTGTTTGGCAAAATCGGCAGGCACGCCGGGCGAATCGGGCACGCCGAAGGTGGCCGCGCCGGAGCCGGCCTTGACCAGCAGGGAGTCTGCGTGGCCGTGATAGCAGCCGGAAAATTTGAGGATATTGTCCCGCCCGGTGTAGCCGCGGGCCAGGCGGATGGCGCTCATGGTGGCCTCCGTCCCGGAGCTGACCATGCGCACCATCTCTATGGAGGGGACGGCCTCGATCACCATGCTGGCCAGGATGGTCTCCTGTTCCGTCGGCGCGCCAAAGCTGGCGCCGTTGTCCATGGTCCTCTTGACCGCCTCGATCACCTGCGGGTGGCAGTGCCCCACGATCATGGGCCCCCAGGAACCGACGTAGTCCACAAAGGCATTGCCGTCTTCATCGTAGATGGCGCTCCCGGCCGCCTTTTTGATGAAAAGGGGGTCTGCTCCCACGGACTTGAACGCCCTGACCGGGCTGTTGACACCGCCGGGGATTGCTGCTTTGGCCTGCTGGAAGAGAGCGCTGGAACGGGTGTGGTTCATGGTGGAAGGACCCCTCATACTTTATTTTGAAATGAGCTTGCCAATGGGGTGTTTTGAATAGCACACCATCCTCGATTTTGTCAATCGCAAAGAAGATTTTTTATTTTGATTTTAGTATGTTGGGGATAATGACGGGGTATTTTGCGCGGCCTGAGAAAGGGGGAAAAATCTGCTTGACAAAGAAAATCAAATAACCTATTTTGACAACGTTTTGTATACAGTATACCGCAAGTAATTAGGAGGGTTTCCGATGCTTGGTGCATATCTCCCCATACTTCTCCTGGTCATAGTCGCCGTGTTGTTCGGGCTGGTTTCCATCGTCCTGTCCTCGCTCATCGGCCAGAAGAAGCCTTCCCCCGTCAAGCTGGCTCCGTACGAGAGCGGCTGCACGCCGGTCGGAACGGCCCGGGAACGTTTCTCGATCAAGTTCTACCTGATCGCCATGCTGTTCATCCTGTTCGACATCGAGGCTGTGTTCCTCTATCCCTGGGCGATTCTCTATAAGAAGCTTGGCGTGTTCGGCCTGGTCGAGATGGGGACCTTTATCGTCATTCTCTTTGTCGGTTACATTTACGTCTGGAAAAAAGGAGCACTGGAATGGGAGTAGACAATCCGCTTGGCGACAACATCATAACCACGTCCCTGGATGCGCTCGTCAACTGGTCGAGGAAGTCGTCCATCTGGCCCATGACCTTCGGCCTGGCATGCTGCGCCATCGAGATGATGGCCGCCGGCGCTTCCCATTACGACCTCGACCGTTTCGGCATCATCTTCCGCGCCTCCCCCCGGCAGTCCGACTGCATCATCATCGCCGGCACGGTCACCAAGAAGATGCTGCCGGTCATCAAGACTGTCTATGAGCAGATGCCCGAGCCGAAATGGGTCATCGCCATGGGTGCCTGCGCCTGTTCAGGCGGAATCTTCGATACCTACAGCGTTGTGCAGGGGATCGATGAGGCGCTGCCGGTGGATGTCTACATCCCTGGCTGCCCGCCGCGCCCCGAGGCGCTCCTGTACGGTCTTATGAAACTACAGGATAAGATCATGCATGACAAGAACTCGTTTGGCTCCGCCATCGGTCTGGGTAACAGGATCGAGTCGGCTGCAGCGTAAGTCACCGGGTACACTGAATATATCAAATCCCAGACAAAGGGTTGAATGCCATGGCAGAGAACAATCGCGCAGTAGTCAAGTTGAAAGAGAAATTCGCCTCTTCCATCATCGAGGTCGTCGAGTTTCGCGGCGAAGTGACGGTAACGATCAAAAAGGAAGACCTTCTGGCTGTTCTTGCCTTTCTGAAGCAGGCCCTTCAGTACAATCTGCTCACCGACGTGACCGCGATTGACTATCTGGGCAAGAAGGAAGAGCGCTTCATGATGGTCTACCTGCTGTACTCCATTCCCAACAAGGATCGGCTGCGCATCAAGACGGCCGTTTCCGAGGCGGAGTGCCATATCGAGAGCGCGACCCAGGTCTGGGCTACCGCCAACTGGCTGGAGCGCGAGGTCTACGACCTGTTCGGCATCACGTTCGACAACCACCCCGACCTGCGCCGCATCCTGATGACGCCCGACTGGGAAGGTTATCCGTTGCGCAAGGACTACCCGCTTCAGGGGCCGGACCGGGAACCCTATAAAGGCCGCCTGTCGTAAGTTCCCGCACCAACGTACTTCGTATCTACGATCATAGAAGAGGCGATATATGGCTACTACGGAAAAGATGACGCTGAATATGGGGCCGCAGCACCCCAGCACCCACGGGGTTCTCAGGCTCGTTCTCGAACTGGACGGCGAGGTGATCACCAAGATCACCCCGGACATCGGCTACCTGCACCGCGGGGTGGAGAAGCTCTCCGAGCACCGCACCTACCACCAGGTCCTGCCGCTGACCGACCGTCTCGACTACCTGGCCCCCATGCACAACAATCTGGGGTATATCCTGACGGTTGAGAAGCTGCTGGACATCCAGGTTCCGGAGCGGGCCCAGACCATCCGCATCATCATGGCCGAGTTGACGCGCCTCGAGTCCCACCTGGTATGGCTTGCCACACATGCCCTCGATATCGGCGCCATGACGGTCTTCCTCTATGCCTTCCGCGAGCGCGAGGTCATCATGGAAACCTATGAACTGATCTCCGGTGCCCGCATGACCTCCAATTTCTTCCGCGCCGGCGGCCTCTCACAGGATGTGCCGCCCGAATTCGAGAAGAAGGTGCGCGATTTCATCGCTGCCATGCCGGCTAATCTGGACCAGTACGAGGGGCTCCTGACCACTAACCCGATCTGGCTCAAGCGTACGGTCGGCAACGGCGTCATCTCGGCCGAGGACGCCATCGACATGGGCATTACCGGCCCGGCCCTGCGCGGTTCCGGTGTGGACTTGGACCTGCGCCGCGACAATCCCTATTCCGGGTACGAGAACTACCAGTTCCAAATCCCGGTGGGGGAGAAGTGTGATACCTTTGACCGCTACAAGGTGCGCCTGGTGGAGATGCGCGAGGCCTGTAAGATCATCAACCAGGCCCTCGACCGGCTCAAACCGGGCCCGGTGCTGGCCGATTGCCCCCAGGTCTGTTATCCCCCCAAGGAAAACGTCTACAACTCCATAGAAGGTCTGATCCACCACTTCAAGATCGCCTCCGAAGGCTATCCCGTACCGGAAGGCGAAGTCTACCAGGGGGTTGAAAACCCCAAGGGCGAGTTGGGTTTCTACATCGTCAGCGACGGCAGTTCCAAACCCTACCGCATGAGAATCCGGCCGCCCTCATTCGTCAACCTCCAGGCCATCGAGAAGATGGCCAAGGGGGCCATGATTGCCGACTTGGTGGCTGTAATCGGAACGTTGGACGTCGTTCTTGGCGAAATAGACAGATAACTCCCGTAACGATTCAAAGGAGACGGCGCGAATGAGTGAAGCAGTTGCGCAACAGGCAGAAGAACAGGAACCGGAAGTAGACCTCTCCATAGCCGATAAGGTTATCGATAAATACATCGATCTGCCGGGCAACCTGATGCCGGTCCTTCAAGGGGTCCAGGATGCATACGGGTATGTGCCCCGCAAGGTTGCCGACTATGTCGCCGAGCGGTTGAACGTCTACCCCAGCCAGATCTACGGCGTTCTCACCTTTTACGCCCAGTTTCATCTGAAACCCCGCGGCCGGTTCATCATCCGGGTCTGCGTCGGGACCGCCTGCCACGTCTCGGGCGCTCCGCGTATCGTTGAAACCTTCTTCGATAAACTGCACATCGGCCACGCCGAGACCACGCCGGACCTGCGCTACACCTTTGAAAAGGTCGCCTGCCTGGGCGCCTGCGGCATGGCGCCCTTGGCCATGGTCAACGATGACACCTTCGGCAAGATGACGGTCCAGAAGGTTGACGAGATAATTGCCGAATATAACCAGCGGCCGATGAAATAGAACCGACTCAACCATTCCAGCAGGGGACAAAGCGTTATGGGCGAAGCAATAAAAATTCTGATATGTCAAGGGACCGGCGGAATTTCGGCCGGTGCGAAAAAGGTTGAGGCGGAATTTCGCCGGGTGCTCCAGGAAAAGGGCGTTGACGCGGTGGTGGGCAAGCGTTGTGAGGTCATCCACACCGGTTGCCGCGGGCTGTGCGCCAACGACGTCCTGGTAGACATCATTACCGAAGAGCAGGGCCGGGTCACCTACGACTTCGTTCAGCCTGAAGAGGTCGAACAGCTCGTCAACGAGCATATCGTCGGCAAGACGGTCCTGGAAAAACGGAAGGCGAAACCGTACTACAACACGTTTGTCGATGCCCAGATGCGGGTCGTCATGTCCGGCTGCGGCCAGATAAACCCCGAGTCGCTGGACGCATTTCTCGGGGAAGACGGATTCAAGGCCATAGAAAAATGCATCACGACCATGAAGCCGGAAGAGGTCATCGAAGAGGTCAAGAAGTCCGGCCTGCGCGGTCGTGGGGGCGGCGGTTTCCCCACCGGCATGAAGTGGTCCTTCTGCAAGGCCTCCCCGGGCGAGCACAAATACCTGATCTGCAATGCCGACGAGGGTGACCCCGGCGCCTTCATGGACCGTTCGCTGCTGGAAGGCGACCCCTACTGCATCATCGAAGGGATGATGATCGCCGCCTATGCCATCGGCTGCGACTTCGGCTATGTGTATGTCCGCGCCGAGTACCCCCTGGCGGTGCAGCGCCTCCAGCGCGCCATCGACGACTGCTACGAAAAGGGATACCTGGGGCAGAACATCAAAGGGTGGGGCCTCAACTTCGACATGCGCATCAAGATGGGCGCCGGCGCCTTTGTGTGCGGTGAAGAAACCGCCCTGATGGCCTCCATCGAAGGGCAGCGCGGCATGAGCCGCCCCCGTCCGCCGTTCCCCGCCGTGCGCGGTCTGTGGGGCAAGCCGACCAACATCAACAACGTGGAGACCTTCGCCAACGTCCGGCATATCATCAACAAGGGCTCTGCCTGGTACGCCTCCCTCGGCACCGAGACCACCAAGGGGACCAAGATCTTCGCCGTTACCGGCAAGGTCAAGCACACCGGCCTGGTAGAGGTTCCGGCCGGTATGACCGTCCGTTCGGTTCTCTACGACGTGTGCGGCGGCATCCTCAATAATCGCAAGTTCAAGGCCGTGCAGGCCGGCGGCCCCTCGGGCGGCTGTATTCCCGGCGAGATCCTGGACACCCCGGTCGACTACGACTCCCTGATCAAGGCCGGCGCCATGATGGGCTCCGGCGGTCTGGTCGTCATGGACGAGACCACCTGCATGGTGGACGTCGCCCGCTTCTTCCTCTCCTTCACCAGGATGGAATCCTGCGGCAAATGCGTCCCCTGCCGCATCGGCCTGAAGGTCATGCTGGACATCCTGGAACGCATCACCGAGGGGCGCGGCGAACCGTCCGACCTGGATACCCTTCTGGATCTGGGGGTTGCCATCAAGAAGGCCTCTCTGTGCGGCCTCGGCCAGACGGCTCCCAACCCGATCCTCTCCACCATCAACTATTTCCGCCACGAGTACGAGGCGCACATCAACGACAAGCGGTGCCCCTCCAACTGCTGCAAGGAGTTGCTCCTCTGGCAGGTCGTGGAAGACAAGTGCGTCAAGTGCGGGGCCTGCAAGAAGGCCTGCCCGGTGGATGCCATCGTCTGGGAAAAGGGCCAGGTCGCCTTCCTGGACCAGGAAAAATGCACCAAGTGCAAGTCCTGTTATGACGCCTGCCGCTTCATGGCGATCGAATAGAACCGGTTTCTTACAGAGTCAAACTCACTGATAGAGGTTGAGATGGTAAATCTGACGATAGATGACAAGCAGGTTACGGCTCCCAAGAACTCCACCATTTACGATGCCGCCAAGATCAACGGGATCAAGATCCCGATCCTGTGCCACGACAAGAAGCTGAAACCCTTCGGCGCCTGCCGCATGTGCCTGGTGGAAGTGGAACAGATGAGGGGGCGGCAGGTTCCGGCCTGCACCACGCCGATCACCGAGGGCATGATCATCCGCACCTCGACCCCGGACATCATCAAGGCCCGCAAGATGGTGCTGGAACTCCTGCTGCTCAACCACCCCATCGACTGCCCGGTCTGCGACAAGGGCGGGGACTGCGATCTGCAGAATCTGACCTACGAATACAAGGTGAACGCCAACCGCTTCAGCGACGAAAAGTTCCATCACGAGATCGACTACAGCAACCCGCTGATCGAACGTGATATGAACCGCTGCGTGTTGTGCGGCAAGTGCGCCCGCATCTGCGACGAGATCGTCTCCTTCGGTGCCCTGACCTTTATCAGCCGCGGTATCGAAACCAAGATCGGCTGCGAGTTCGAAGGCTCGCTCAACTGCGAGTTCTGCGGCTCCTGCGTCTCCGTCTGCCCGGTCGGCTCCCTCCTGGCCCGCCCCTTCAAGTTCAAGGCGCGCTTCTGGGCCCTCACCAATCAAAAGTCCGTGTGCGGGTACTGCGGCACCGGCTGCAACCTGACCCTGGGGGTCAAGGACAACAAGGTCCTGACCACGGTCTACGACGAGAACCAGGGGTTTCATAACGGCCAACTCTGCTGCCGCGGCCGCTTCGGCTACCAGTTCATCAACTCGGACAAGCGCCTGAACACCCCGCTGGTGCGCAAGAACGGCTCCCTGACGGAGGCGACGTGGGACGAGGCCCTCGAACTGGTCGCCGCCCGTCTGAAGGGCGCCGGCTCATCGGCTGCCGCCCTGGCCACACCGCGCCTGACCAACGAGGAGCTGGTGCTGTTCAAGCGGCTGATGGAGACCGCCGGTTCGGCCAATTACGACCATTCGGCCGGTTACGCCCATGCCGCCCTGACCGAGGGCTTCGCCAAAAGCTTCGGGGCCGCGGCCTCACCGGCGACCATCTTGGATATCCAGAAGAGCGACCTGCTCCTGGTCATCAAGACCGATAGCTACGAGACCCACCCGGTGATCGGCTTCGAGATCAACATGGCGGTCAAGAATAAGGGCGTCAAGCTGAACATCCTCTCCGACAAGCGGGGCAAGCTCTCCAAGCTGCCCGACGCCCAGACCCTGGTGCATACCCCCGGTAGCGAGATCGCCGTCATCAACGCCCTGGCCAAGACGATCCTGGACGACAAACTGGCCGCCGGCACAGCCGCTGCGATCCCTGGTTACGCCGACCTGGAAAAGGCCCTGGCCGGTTTCACCCCCGAGGCGGTCGCCGGGCAGAGCGGCCTTGCGGCCAGCGCCATCAAGCGGCTTGCCAACGACTACGCCAAGGCCGAGAAGGCACTGATCCTGTTCCCCATCGGCAACGCCTACCCCGGCCACAACGCCGACCTGGCCAGCGCCGTGGCCAACCTGGCCCTCCTGACCGGCAAGCTCGGTACGGAGGGAAGCGGCGTCCTCTGCATGGCCGAGAAGAACAACAGCCAGGGCGCCGTGGACATGGGTTTCTATGCCACCAGCGGCCTGAATGCTGGGCAGATCATGGACGGCTGCGCCAGCGGCGCCATCAAGACCCTGTTCGTCGCCGGCGAGAATCCGGTGGTTTCCTACCCGAACCGGGCCGCCATCTCGGCCGCCCTGGACAAGGTCGAGTTCCTGGTGGTTTCCGACCTGTTCATGACCGAGACTGCGGCCATGGCCGATGTGGTGCTGCCGGCCTGTTCCTTTGCCGAAAAGGAAGGGACCTTCACCAGCGTCGACCGCCGTGTCCAGCACATCAAGCCGGCCATCAGGAATATCGGCCAAAGCCGCACCGATTTCGAGATCTTTGGGCAGCTGATCGCCAAGCTGGGCGGACAAGCCCCCGCCACGCCGGCGACAGTGTTCGGCGAGATTGCGGCCTCTGCCCCGGGATATGCCGGCATGTCCTACGCTTCCCTGGGAGAGACGGGCGCCTTTGCGCCGGTTGCCGTCACGGCCGCATTCGTTGTGCCCAAGACGGTCGCTGTCGAACCGGCGGCGGGCAAGCTGGCCCTGGTTACCGGCAGCGCCCTGTACCACAACGGCACCCTGTCCCAGTTCGGCGAAGGCCCCATGCATGTCTGCCCGGAAGGGTACCTGGAACTCTCCCGCACTGACGCCGCCAAGCTGCAGATCAAGGAAAACGACCTGCTGAACGTGGCCTCCGCGATCGGCTCGACCAAGCTGAAAGCCAGGATCACCCCGCGCATGCCCGAAGGGGTGCTGTTCAGCCCGTACCACTTCGGCGCGGCGGCCATCAACCAGGTCTGGAGCGGCGCTCCGGTCACCTGGGTGACCGTGACCAAGTAGCCTGACACCAACGTTCTCGGACTTATTTCATACTCGCAAGAAAAGAGGGACAGATGGGAATCGAGATTTTAGGACTGCCGATGATGTACTACATCGCCATGGTCGCCAAGGTCCTTGTGGCATTTGTCTTCGTGCTCCTGACCGTGGCCTACGCCACCTACGCCGAGCGCAAGATCATCGGCCACATGCAGGTACGCCTGGGACCGATGCGCACCGGCTGGCACGGCCTGCTGCAACCGATCGCCGACGGGGTCAAGCTCTTCTTCAAGGAAGAGATCATCCCCTCCCAGGCGAGCACGTTCGCTTACCTTCTTGCGCCGCTGGTCGCCCTCATCCCGGCCTTTATCACCTTCGCGGTCATCCCCTTCGGCGGCGTCATCGAGGTGGCTGGCTACAAGATTCCGCTGCAGATCGCCAGCTACTTCGACACGGCCGCCGGCCGGGTCTTCGACATCAACGTCGGCGTCCTGTACATCCTGGCCATGTCCTCCCTGGGGGTGTACGGCATTGTCCTGGCCGGCTGGGCATCCAACAGCAAGTACTCCCTTTTGGGCGGCCTGCGCGCCTCGGCCCAGATGATCTCCTACGAGCTTTCGGCCGGCCTGGCCATCGTATCGGTGTTCATGCTCTCCGGCACCCTGTCTCTCAACGAGATCGTCGCCCAGCAGTCCGCCTACAACGGGTTCAATTGGTTCGCCTTCAAACAGCCGTTGGCGGCGATCATGTTCTTCATCTGCTCCCTGGCCGAGATCAACCGCACCCCCTTCGACCTCCCCGAGGCCGAGACCGAGCTGGTATCCGGCTTCTGCACCGAGTACTCCAGCATGAAATACGCCATGTTCTTCATGGCTGAATACGCCAACATGGTGACGGTCTGCGCCCTGACCACCACCCTCTTCCTGGGCGGCTGGAATGGCCCGATGGCCATTGCCATACCCCTGCTCGGGCCGGTCTATTTCGTGGCCAAGGTCTATTTCCTGATGTTCGTCTGCATGTGGATTCGCGCCACGCTGCCCCGCTACCGCTACGACCAGCTCATGCACCTGGGGTGGAAGGTCCTGTTGCCGCTCTCCCTGCTGAACATCGTAGCCACCGGCATCATCGGCTACTTCATTAACTAAGAAGCATACGACACCACGTAATTCCAAGAACAAGGATGGAATCATGAATCCGATTACGCCGATCATAAATGGTCTGAGGATCACCCTGGAACACCTCTTCAAGAAGCCGGTCACCCTGCAGTACCCGACCGAGCGCCCCAAGGTCGCCCAGCGTTTCCGGGGGCTGCACGCCCTTAATGTCTCCCATGACAAGGCAAAGTGCGTGGCCTGCTACCTCTGCCCCACGGTCTGCCCGGCCAAGTGCATCACGGTAGAGGCGGGCGAGGACGCCAACCACGACAAATATGCGGCCAGGTATGAGATCGACATGCTGCGATGCATCTTCTGCGGCTACTGCGTGGAGGCCTGTCCGGTGGACGCCGTCAGGATGACCGGAGAGTTCGAACTGGCCAACTACCACCGCTCGGACTTTGTCTATGACAAGGAACGCCTCTTAGAAAAGAAATAAAGGAGCAGTGCATGGAAACCCTTTTCTTCCTCATCATTACGCTGGTGGCCATCGTGTCGGCGCTTCTGGTGGTCACCTGCAAGAACCCGATCAACAGCGCCCTGGCGCTGGTAATGACCTTCTTCTGCCTGGCAACCTATTACGTCATGCTGGATGCTCCCTTCATGGCAGCCGTGCAGGTCATGGTGTATGCCGGTGCCATCATGGTCCTGATCGTGTTCACCATCATGCTGCTCAACATCAGGGTTGATGCAACCAAGAGGCACTCCCACAAGGTCGTGCTGGGGTCCATTATCGGTTTCTTTACCCTGGTCAACACCGCCTTCATCATCATGAGGAGCCGCGTCGCCATGCCCAACGGGCCGCTGACCGGCGAGATGATCCGGCAGCAGGGGCACACCGAGCTGATCGGCCGCGAGATGTTCACCACCTTCCTGCTCCCCTTCGAGATCACCTCGATACTGCTCCTGGTGGCCATCATCGGTGCGGTCATCCTGGCAAAGAAAAAACTCTAACAGAGGGCATATACAATGGAAAACCTGAACAGCTATCTCATCGTGAGCGCCATCCTCTTCTCCATCGGGACCATCGGCGTGCTGACCCGCAAGAATGCCATCGTCATCTTCATGTGCATCGAACTGATGCTCAATGCGGTCAACCTGACCTTCGTGGCGCTCTCCCGTCACTTGGGCAACCTGGACGGCCAAATCTTCGTGTTCTTCGTCATGACCGTCGCCGCCGCCGAGGCTGCCGTCGGCCTGGCCCTGATGATCGCCTTCTACAACAACAAGGAATCCATCGACGTGGAAGACATCAATATCATGAAGTGGTAGCAGGTCGTCGCATCAACCGGAAAGTAGACAACGTTTAACGATTGCATAAAAGGAGTCTTACATGTTTGACAACGTATGGCTGATCCCGCTCTTCCCCTTCATCGGCTTCCTGATCAACGGCCTATTGGGGAAAAAGATCAAGAACGAGACCGTCATCGGCGGTATCGGCGCACTTGCCGTACTCTGTTCGTTCTTAGTTTCCTGCAAGACCATACTTGCTCTCCTTTCCTTGCCGGGTGAGGAACGGGTGGCCAATGTCAAGGTGTTCACCTGGATCACCTCGGGCAGCTTCAACGCCGACATCGCCTTCCTGATCGATCCGCTCTCCTGCGTGATGATCATGATCGTCACCGGCGTCGGCTTCCTGATCCATGTCTACTCCATAGGTTACATGCACGGTGAGGAAGGGTTCTACCGCTTCTTCTCCTACCTGAACCTGTTCATGTTCTCCATGCTCCTCCTGGTGCTGGGCAACAACCTGCTCCTGATGTTCGTCGGGTGGGAGGGTGTCGGCCTCTGCTCCTACCTGCTGATCGGCTACTACTTCCACAAGAAGTCGGCCGGCGACGCCGGCAAGAAGGCCTTTGTCATGAACCGCGTCGGCGACTTCGGGTTTCTGCTGGGCACCTTCACCCTCTACTGGTACATGGGACAGGCCCACAACGTCTGGACCATCAAGTTCACCGACCTGGCCGCCAACTCCCATCTCCTGCCCACCGGCGGCATCGTCACCGCGATCACCCTCTGCTTCTTCCTGGGGGCGACCGGCAAGTCGGCCCAGATCCCGCTCTACACCTGGCTGCCGGACGCCATGGAAGGCCCGACCCCGGTTTCAGCCCTGATCCATGCCGCCACCATGGTCACTGCCGGTGTCTACATGATCGGCCGCATGAACTACCTGTTCATCCGTTCGCCTGAAACCCTGATGGTCGTCGCCGTGGTCGGTGGATGTACGGCCCTGTTCGCCGCCACCATCGGCACGGCCCAGAACGATATCAAGCGCGTGCTGGCCTACTCCACCGTCTCCCAGCTCGGGTACATGTTCCTGGCCATGGGGACCGGAGCCTTTGCCGCCGGTATCTTCCACCTCATGACCCACGCCTTCTTCAAGGCCTGCCTGTTCCTCGGTTCCGGCGCGGTGATCCACTCCATGCACCATGCCCTGCACCACGTCCACTCCCATGACGACGCCCAGGACATGCGCAATATGGGCGGGTTGCGATCCAAGATGCCCCTGACCTTCCTGACGTTCCTGCTGGCCACCATCGCCATTGCCGGGATACCGGGCTTCTCCGGCTTCTTCTCCAAGGACGAGATCCTCTGGCAGGCCTTCTCCAACCCGCACCACGGCGATTTGAACTACCTGCTCTGGGGCATGGGTGCTCTGGCCGCCGGCCTGACCGCTTTCTACATGTTCCGCCTGGTGTTCATGACCTTCTTCGGCGAATGCCGCATCACCCCCAAGGCCAAGGACCACCTGCACGAGTCCCCCATGGTGATCGTCATCCCCCTGATCGTGCTGGCCGCCCTGTCGGTGGTGGGCGGTTACATCGGCCTGCCCAAGGTGATTGGCGAACTGTTCGGCGGTATCCCCAACTATTTCGAGCACTACCTGGAGCCGGTGTTCAAGTATTCGGAAGAATACATGGCGCAGCATGCGGCCCATGCCGCCGAGCATAGCGCCACCCTGGAGTGGGGCCTGATGGGGTTGTCGGTCCTGGTCGCCCTCGTGGGCATCACTATCGCGTTCACCATGTACGTCAAGAACACGGAGCTGCCCAAACGGTTCGTGGCCACGTTCCCGGCGCTGCACCGCGCCGTCTACAACAAGTGGTACATCGACGAACTGTACGACTACCTGTTCGTCAACCCCTGCAAGGCGCTGGGCCGCTTCCTCTGGAAAGGGTTCGACGTGGTGGTGGTTGATGGGGTCGTCAACGGCGTCGCCAATGTGGTGATGGCCTTCAGCGGTGTGTTCCGCTACATGCAGTCCGGCTACATCTACAACTACGCCTGGTCCATGGCCTTCGGTGTGGTGGTGATTCTCGGCTACTACGTCTTCAAGTAATCGTCACTTTGCAATTTGCATAAAGGAGCATGAATTCATGAGTAACCACCTACTGAGCTTGACGACATTCCTGCCGATACTGGGTGTCTTGCTGCTGCTGTTCATCCCCAAGGACAGCAAGGGGGTGCTGCGGGGCGTCGCCCTGGCGGTGACCGTGGTGACCTTCCTGGTGTCGTTGCCGATCCTGACCGGCTTCCAGACCAATGCCGAGTTCCAGTTTTTGGAGAACGTACCCTGGATTGCCGCCGGCCCATTCGTCATGCGCTACAATGTGGGTATCGACGGCATCAGCCTGTGGCTCGTCATCCTGACCACCTTCATCATGCCGCTGGCCGTGCTCTCCACCTGGACCGCCGTTGAGGAGAAGGTCAAAGAGTACATGATCTGTCTGCTGCTCCTGGAAACCGGCATGCTGGGCGCCTTCATCTCCCTGGACCTGTTCCTGTTCTATATCTTCTGGGAGGTCATGCTGATCCCGATGTACTTCATCATCGGTATATGGGGCGGCAAGAACAAAATTTACGCGGCCGTCAAGTTCTTCATCTACACCATGGTCGGCTCGCTGCTCATGCTGGTGGCCCTGATCTTCCTCTACTTCAAAGGATTGGATGCCGGCTTCAGCAACTTCGGCCTGCTGCAGTTCTTCGATCTGCGGCTTGACCCGGCAACCCAGACCTGGCTGTTTTTGGCCTTCGCCCTGGCCTTTGCCATCAAGGTCCCCATGTTCCCGCTGCATACCTGGTTGCCGGATGCCCATACCGAGGCCCCCACGGCCGGTTCCGTGATCCTGGCCGCCATCCTGCTGAAGATGGGTACCTACGGCTACGTCCGCTTCGCCCTGCCGCTGTTCCCCGATGCCGCCCACCGGTTCACGCCGTTGATCGCCACCCTGGCGGTGATCGGCATCATCTACGCCGCACTGGTGGCCATGGTGCAGGAGGACGTGAAAAAACTGGTGGCCTACTCCTCGGTGGCCCACCTGGGCTTCGTCATGCTGGGGGTCTTCGCCTTCAACACCCAGGGCATCACCGGCGGCATGCTGCAGATGCTCAACCACGGCGTCTCCACCGGCGCGCTGTTCCTTATCGTCGGCTTCATTTACGAACGCCGGCATACCCGCCTGATCACCGATTTCGGCGGCCTCTCCAAGCAGATGCCGATCTTTGCCACCATCTTCATGATCGTGACCCTCTCCTCCATCGGCCTGCCCGGCACCAACGGGTTCGTGGGAGAGTTCCTGATACTCCTGGGTTCCTTTGAGAGCAGTTTGCGCTGGTGGGCGGTGGTCGCTTCCAGCGGCGTGATCCTCTCGGCCGTCTACATGCTCTGGATGTTCCAGCGGGTCATGTTCGGCGAGTTGGACAACCCCAAAAACCAGACGCTTTCCGACCTGAACGCCCGTGAGATCGCCATCATGCTGCCGCTGCTCGCCCTGATCTTCATCATGGGCGTCTACCCCAACCCGTTCATCGAGAAGATGGACCCGGCCGTCCAGAAGCTGGTTGCCCAAACCAAGCCTCTCGGGATGTCGGCCCGGCAGATGCCGGCCATGCAGATGCAGGGACTGCCCGCCGGGCATCCGGCGATACCCGGTATGGCTGTACCGGCAGTTGAACAGGCTACACCGGCTGTTGCCGATCCGAATGAAGTCAAGTAACAAAACGAGTCAACCGACCGGAGGATTTCTTAGATGGACATGATTACTATTCCAGCCGTCAACATGACCCCAATCCTGCCGGAGATATTCCTCTCCGTGCTTGCCATGGCCCTGCTTTTGATCAACGTTTTCATTCCCAGCGGCCAGAAGTCCTACCTGGGGTACATCAGTTTCGTCGGCGTCGTGGCGGCAGGGGTTCTGGTGGGCGCCGGTTGGGGCGCGCCGGTTGAGAGTTTCAGCGGGTCGGTTGTCCAGGATAACTTCGCCACCTTCTTCAAAATAATTTTCCTGCTTTCGGCCGGTTTGGCGATCCTGATCTCCGACCAGTACATGGAGCGGGAAGGATGCAACCATGGAGAGCTCTACCCCCTGATTCTGTTCACCGTGGTGGGGATGATGCTCATGGCCGCAGGAACCGACCTGATGACCATCTTCCTGGGGCTGGAGGTCATGTCGGTAGCCCTGTATGTCCTGGCCGGCTTCAACCGCGCCAACCTGAAATCCAACGAAGCCGGGCTCAAGTACTTCCTGCTGGGCTCCTTCTCCACCGGGTTTCTGCTCTACGGCATGGCCCTGACCTACGGTGCCACCGGCACGACCCGTATTGCCAAGATCGCCGCCATCGTCGGGCAGATGACGGTGCCTTCCGCCAATATCATGCTGGTGGCCGGCATGCTGCTGATGCTGACCGGTTTCGCCTTCAAGGTGGCGGCTGCGCCGTTCCACATGTGGACCCCTGATGTCTACGAGGGGGCTCCGACCCCCATGACCGCCTTCATGTCGGCCGGACCCAAGGCCGCCGGCTTCGCAGCCCTCCTGCGGATCTTCCTGGTGGCCCTGCCCACCCTGCAGGTCGAATGGAGCCAACTTTTGTGGGTGCTGGCCGTATTGACCATGACGGTCGGCAACATCACCGCCTTGCGCCAAGACAACATCAAACGCATGCTGGCCTATTCGTCCATCGCCCATGCCGGCTATGCCCTGGTCGGTTTCGCCGCCGGAAACGGCACCGGCGCCGCGGGTATCCTGTTCTACATGCTCTCCTACACCTTCATGAACATCGGTGCCTTTGCCGTGATCATCCTGATCGGCAAAAAGGGCGAAGCCAACGGTACGGTCATGGATTTTGCCGGCCTCGGCTTCAAACAGCCCGCCCTGGCGGTGGCCATGTCCGTGTTCCTGTTCTCCCTGGCCGGCATCCCCCCCACGGCCGGTTTCATCGGGAAGTTCTACCTGTTCTCCAGCGCCGTCCAGAAAGGGTACATCTGGCTGGCCGTGATCGGCGTTCTCAACAGCGCCGCCTCGGTGTATTACTATCTGCGCGTGATGGTCTACATGTATATGAAGGAGCCGACCGAGGATTTCGAGTGGACCCGGATCACCCCTCCCATCGCCCTCTCCCTGCTCATCTCCGTGGCTGGCACGCTGATCCCCGGCATCGTGCCGTCGGTCATCCTCCAGTTCGCCGAGCAGGCGGTAAAACTGATCTGATTGCCGGTCGCAGTCACGAACAGGAAAAGGGCGGTCCCGCATTGCGGGACCGCCCTTTTCCTGTTGTTGCAAAAATCTGAATTCGTGTCGCCTTCACGGCTACTCTCGCTTGCCATGTCTCCGTCCCGGTTACGGGTCGTGTCTGCATCGCGACGGGAGGGGATACGGCCCATCCGGCATGCCGCCCGTACCGCCGCTCCTGCGTCACGGATTCAGAAAATGAAACGTGGCATCAGTGGAAGGTGGGGGTCTTCTCCTGAATAAGGACGTAGGGGTTGACGATCAGCATGGAAAACTTCTTGTGGCGATTGCTGTCCCAGGCCTGAATCTGGGACTCGGACGGCTTGCCGATCATGCCGGTGCTGATCCAGTCGGCAATGATCTCCGTATCGTCGTCGGCCACCCGCAAGGCGGCATCGGCCAGATCGATGTTGTCGTTGACGAGGATGATGCCGCCGCGCTCCAGGTGGGCGCGCAGCCAGTCCCATTCCGCCTCGTCGATGGAAAGCGCCAGTTCCTCTTTGCTCAGTACCATTGGATGCCCTTTCCCCCGCACCATTTCGTGCACGGTAAGAGATGTGTCGTGCTTCAGTGATGATTTACTTGTATCAGGCTACGCAGATAAAGTCGAGCCCTTCCCGCAGTCCCACGGGGTGAACCAGGCGCCTGAACTCCTCGCGGGCGCCGCGAACGCCGATGGCGACCAGCATCTTCTCTCCGGACAGGCACAACTGGTGCGGATGGATGACCGGCGCACCGTGTAACTGGCGTCCTATCTTGCGGGGATCAACATCGAGCCAGCGGGATACCCCGATACCCTCCGCCGCCAGCAAACGCTGCCAGGCACGCCCTTCCAGGCCTGCACCCGCCATGACGACGCTTTTCTGGCCAGCCAGAAAGCCGGGCAGAAGGTGATGGAGTTTGCAGGCGCGGAAGGCGGTCGCGGCATACTCTGCCTTGATGCGGGTCGCCCGCTCGGGGTGGTCGCGCCAGAAGAAGAGCGGCTGTTCCAGGCGTGCAAAACGGACGCCGGCAGCGGCCATGCGCAGCCAGAGATCGTAGTCCTCGGGCCAGCCGCAGTCGCGATACCCGCCCACACCGACCAACAGGTCGTGGCGCATCATGACGCTGGGGTGTACAAAGGGGGACTCCACGAACAGGTCGCGCATGATGATCTCGTGGTCGCGGAGCCCGTTCTGCCATGCCTCATAGGCCAGCATGCCCTGCTTGAGGGCAGGGCGGGGGAAGTGGCGGAAGGCGCAGGCCACAAGCCCGATCCGCGGCTCGGCATCCAGCAGGTTTGCCTGCAACTCCAGACGGCTGGGGTGGGTAATATCGTCCCCGTCCATGCGGGCAATAAGGGGGGCGCGGCAGGCGGCCAACCCCTCGTTGAGCGCCGCGACCAGGCCGCCACCCTCGCATCGTTGTGCACGTACGCGCGGGTCACGGAGGGCGGCGGCAGCGAGGAGGGCGGGGGTTGCGTCGGTCGAGCCGTCGTCGATGACGACCAGCTCCCAATCGGGCAGGGTCTGCCGGAACAGCGAGTCGAGGGCGGCCGGCAGGTACCGGGCCTCGTTGCGCACCGGCATGAGGATGGAAACGCGGGGTGGTCGGCTCACGGGGGTCAACGAACGTTCTGCCAGATGAGCTTGGCCGTGATGATCAGGACCATGGTGACGAAGACCGGGCGGATGAAGCGCGTCCCCTTGCGCACCACCATGCGGGCGCCGATACGGGCTCCGACGAATTGGCCGATCCCCATGATCAAACCTTCCCGCCAGAGCACGGAACCGCCGCAGATGAACAGGACCAGCGAAGCCACATTGCTGGTGAAATTCATCACCTTGGTATAGCCTGTTGCCCGGGTCATGGTGAACCCCAGGCCGAGCATGAGCGCCATCACCCAGAACGATCCGGTGCCCGGCCCCAGAAAACCGTCGTAAAAGCCCAGGACCAGGCCGGCCGCAAAAAAGAAGGGGCCCGGTTTCACGCGGGGGCGGATCTCTTCATACCCCAGGCGGGGGGTCAGCAGGGTGTAGAGCACAATGGCGACCAGCAGCCAGGGGATGACGTGGCGCAGGAGCGCGGGATCGAGCATCTGTACCGTAATGGTGCCGAGTGCGGCTCCTATGGCGGTATAGGCGATCCCGCTCCAGCAATCGTTCAAGCGCACGGTTCCCGAACGGACAAAGGTCAGCATGGCGCTGCCCGAGCCAAAGCTCGCCTGGAGCTTGTTGGTGCCGAGTGCGACCTGGGGCGGCAGGCCGACGCCCAGCAGCACCGGAATCGTGATCAGTCCGCCGCCGCCGGCAATGGAGTCCACCAGCCCGGCGACAAGGCCGGTGAGGAAGAGGAGGGGCAAAAGGAGTAACGCAGGCATAGGGTATCGTCTCTGATTCTCGAAGTGATGGCGGCCGGCGGGAGCCGGCTTTGCCGCTTTCGGCAGGGTGGGCAGGCTTCGCCGGGGTGCGAAGCCGCACGGAACCATTCTCGCGATTCCGCGTCGATTGTCAAGCTATTCTGCCCGACTGAGGGAGGTTGGCGTGCTGTAACGGTTTGGTTTGTTGTTGGCGGAAAAAAAGATCGGCGCACCGTGGGGCGCGCCGATAAGGAATGACAAAAAAAGTATTGGAGGGCAGCGCTAGTTGAACTGCCGGATGATGTCGGGGACCGCTTGCTGCATTACCTCACCGAGCGCCCCTTGAAACAGTTGTTGCGGTAGCACGTCCCGGTCCTTTATGGCTACATCGGACAGCTTGGAGTGATACTCGGAACGCTTGATGACCTGCCCGTTATTCCACAGTTCCACCTTCACCACCAGGTTACACGACGATTCGAGCTTGGCCAGGGAGACAACCTCATTCAGGGCCACGGTGACGGCGGTCAGGACGATAACCCTGCCCTGACCGTCTTTCCGCGATTCCGTCTGGTCCACCCGGTAACCTGCTGCGGAAAGTTCCCGTTTCATGGCGTCGGCGATCACGCTTTGGGGCGAATAATCGCTGATCACATCGCCCCGTACGGCGCCGTCGCTATCCTTTATCTGGCCCAATACCCAGCGAATTGCGGGATTGGAAGCCTGCTGCTCCTGGTGCGCGGTCTCCGCGACCAGGGTCACCTGCCCGCTGCCGCCGCGATACACCGCCAACGGGTTATACAGTACATCGACCTTGTGCGCGGTCGGCATGCAGCCGGTCAGCACGAGTGCCGTCGCCAAGCCGGACACTACAAATTTTGACAGTACCTTGTTCATAAGGTCCCTCATAGCGCCCGGAGTGTGACCCCCGGGCGCCGGTTGTCAGGGGGTTGCTATGACAAAATCGTCACGACGGTTTTTTGCCCAGGCAGCCTCGTCATGTCCAGCCACTGCCGGACGTTCCTTGCCGTAGCTCACGACCGAAAGCCTGTCCGCAGGCACACCCATGGTCTCCAGGTATTTCAGGGCCGAATTGGCGCGCCGCTCACCCAGGGCCAGATTGTATTCCGCAGAGCCGCGGTCATCGCAATTTCCTTCAATCTTGATCTTTGCATTGGGTTGGGCTTTCAGCATGGTAGCGGCATTTTTGCTCAGGACGTCGCGGGCCGCCTGGCTGAGGTCGGACTGGTCGAAATTGAAGTAAATCGTCTCGAAGCTGTTCTGTTGCGCCGTTGACTTCGCGGACTGGCCTGCGTTCTGCTTGGCCTGGTCAGTCGCCTTTTGCGCCGCCTGGTTCTGGGCTGCGCCGGATGCGTTCGCCTTTGCCGCTGCCGGGGCTGCCGGTTTGGCTGCCTCGGTCTTCTGAACGACAGGCTCATCGCTCTTTACGACCTCTTTGTTTGCGCAACCAGCGATCATGAACACAGACACACAACAGGCCATCATTGTAGTTCCTACAACGGGTTTCATTGTCTTCTCCTTTTGGAATGGTGAATGTTTCTTGTACACATTATTTTAACTGATTATATTTGCATACAAACAAATAAGTCAATCAGATATTTAAAGAAATGTGTACCGTTTGACGGGCGGGGAGCGTCGCAGGAGCCTTTTGTCGGTTGGTGGTTGTCGGCAAAACAATCGTTTCGGAAAACGATGCAATCGATCCGGCCCGGAAGAATCGCGGGGCACCGTGCCCCCTTCTTTCCGTGGGCTTCATCTGTTGCCATTCGATTTTGCGAATGATATAAATAGAAATGAATGAATGTTGTAAAATAATAAATAGTTCTTATTGATTCCATGGCCATATCGTTTCGACAACTGGAAATATTCGAGAAGGTCGCCCAGACCGGGCATGTCACCAGGGCAGGGGAAGAGCTTCTGTTGACCCAATCGGCCATCAGTATGGCCGTGTCGCAGCTCGAGCAGTTCACCGGTGCTCCACTCTTTGAACGCTCCGGCCGGAGGTTGATCCTGAATGACCGCGGGCGTTTGCTGCTTGCGGAGGCCAGTGGGATTCTCCAGGCGGTCCGGCGGATGGAACAACTGCTCCAGAGAAATGGCGGGGAACTTACCGGCGAGTTGCTGGTGGGGGGGAGTACAACCATCGGCAACTACCTGCTCCCGGCGCTCCTGGGCTCTTTTGCCCGGATGTACCCCAAAACCAGGGTTCAGCTGCGGGTGGGGAACACCCAACAGGTGGTGACCTGGATGGAGGAGGGACGGTTGGATATCGCCTTTATCGAAGGTCCGTGCCACAGCCGCGGGATGATCGCCACCCATTGGCGCGACGATGAGTTGGTGGTGGTGGCCGGGCCGGAGCATGCCTGGGGCGGGGAGCGCAAGGCTACGGCGGAGATGCTGGCTTCGGCGCCCTGGGTCATGCGGGAACGGGGCTCGGGAACCCGTGAAGTTTTTGAAACAGCAATGGATAACCTTGGGATTCACTATTCCATAGCGTTGGAACTCGGCCATACCGAGGCGATCAAGAACGGCGTTGCCTCCGGACTTGGGGTAAGCTGCCTTTCGCGCCTGGCCGTCCATCGCGAACTCGAGCATGGCTGGCTCGTTCCGATTGCGAGCCCGTTGGCGCTCACGCGCTCCCTGGCGCTCATCAGGCGCCGTGAAAGTTTCCGCACGCCGCTGCTATCCGCATTTCTCGATGTGGCGGAGGGGACGTGGGATGGTGCCGATTCCGCAGGGATCGCTACCGGCCCCCCCGGATAGCGGAACGGGAAGCGTGGTTAACGTTTTGCAAACAAATGGCTCTTTGTGGTATTGTTTTTCCATGAAAAAGATGCTCAACCAAAACGGTTTTACCTTCCTGGCCGCGCTGATGATCGTGGTCATCATGGGGATTATGCTCGGCCTTACCGGGCAGCCGTGGAAAACGATCATGAAGCGCGAGCGGGAACAGGAACTGCTCTTCCGCGGCCTCCAGATCAGGAGCGCCATTGCGGCCTGGAATGCAAAGTCTATAAGAGCTCCTACTCCGCTCAATGACTTGAAAGACCTGTTGCTGGACCCCACTTCCCTGGAGAAGAAGAAATATCTGCGGCGGCTCTACAAAGACCCCATGACCGGCAAGGAGTGGACGCTCATTAGAGACACGACCGGCGTGAAGGGGATTATCGGAGTGGCCAGCACCAGTAACGATGTCCCGCTCAAAACCTCGTTCTCGGAATACTCCGGCCTCGACACCTTTACCGACAAAAAGAAGTACAGCGAATGGCGTTTCGTGTTCGGGCCCGATCCGGGGGCGAACCTGGCAACGGTCACTCCCCAGTCTCCGTGAGCGGGCGCTCGCCGGGGGTAATGCCGGCATTACCATGATATGAAGATAACCGGAGGGGGGGCGGCGTATGCCGCACCCCCCTTGTTTATGTTTCATGCCGATACCTTGCCAGGCGCTATTTATTGTGTCCTTTCCCTCTTCCTTTCCCTTTGCCGGGCCCATCACTCCCCCCTCCTTCAGGATTGCCGGTAAGGGAAAAATCGCCCCGCTTAAGGGCATGGAATTCTCGTGAACCCGGTTTGATTCCCATTTCTTTGGCAATAACTCCCCACCCTTTGCCTCGATTTTTCTGATAGGTGCGAACGACTGCATCAGGAGCCTGCCGGGTCATTTGACCGAGCTGATAGACCATGAAGGCATCGGCTGGCTCCTTGACCGTGCTGATTACGGCACTGACCTGGGCCCCGGGAATGCCAAACTGGGTGCTAAGCCTGGCAGTAAAACCATTCATATCGGCCCTTGCTTGGATATTGAGGTTGGAAAGAAAACCTTCGAGGCCCCCTGATGCACTAGCTGGGCTGAATGCGAAAAGAACTGCCACTGCTGCAAGATAAATCATTTTCATTGTGAATTCCTTCCCCGGTTGATTAGAAGTGAGATGGTCTGGATAAAATAGAATCTTTGCCCCTTGAAAGGGGGCCCCCTTCTGGCAGGCCCCCTTTCAAGGAACGAATTTTCTGCACTACGGCCCTAGCTGGACGAGGCCGTTTGGCGGGACAGCCGTATCAGCCCCCCCGGTCACCGTCAGGAGCGGCGAGGAGTAGAGGTTGAACGTGGGGACCGTCGACAGCGTGTCCCTGAACGCTCGCACAAACACCCGGTAGTGCGCCGAGAGCATGACGGCGCTGTTGTTCGGCGGCACAAACGCGCTGAAGTTTGACTTCCAGACGCTCGGACTGCTGAAGTTGCTGAAGACGACCCCGGAGGTGACCGCGCCACCGGCGGGGGTGCGGGGCACAACCGTAACAGTGGCGCTCGACCACGGAGTGAACTGCGGCGAACGGATCGTTCCCGATAGTGAACCGGCATTGGTCAGGGCGTTGAAAACCTGGATGATGCGGACGCCGGTCGGTTTGAGGTTGATATTACCGGAATTTCCCGCAAAGACAATAGCTTCATTCGGGTTGAAGTCGAGGACGATGGTATTCAAGGCCCCTGCCGTTACCGTGAAGTTGCCCTTGATCTTAAGCCCGCTCTCCTGGGCGCTCGGTGTGGTCAGGGGAAGCTTCTGGGCGGGGTTGGCCGACAGGGTGACATAGTTGTTGAGCGTCGGGCTGTTGGGCGCCAGTATGAGGCGAACCTGACTGTAGCTGCCGGCGGGGATTGCGGTGGTCCCCAGGATCTGCGGCAGGAAATGCAGATTGAGGATGTCGACGCCTATGCCTCCCGGGAAGGTGGCGATTACCGGCAGGCCGGGATCGTTATCCGCCAGGCCTTCCTTGCCGATTGGGACAACCACAACCTTGTCGATCGTCAAGTGGACGCTGTCTAAATTCGGGAAGGCGGGGCTGTCCGTGATCCCAACCTGAAGCGTTCCCGTGTTGGCGGATGTGGAACCGTCTCCGCTGCATCCCTGCATCTGCCCAAGCCCCAGGAAAGCCGCCACAAGAAGAACCGACGATACAATGCACGTTAGGAAGTTCTTATTCATGAGCTGAGTCCTCCGTACTGTTTTTGGCATCTAAAGTCCATACGAAAAAAGCCGGGTTGCCAATATCGTGTGATATTTCGGCAACCCGGCTGTCTCAGTAAGACCCTTGGGCTTTCCGCCCCATCCTCGCGGATGGTTGAGTATTATCGTCTATCTCGAATCTTAGAATAACTTTACACGATGAAATTGGAAAGTCAAAAAAATACATCCCGTTGTCTTCACAGGTCGATGCCCCTGGAGCCGCACCGGGCAGTTTACCTCGTTTCGTACTCCTTGAGCTTCCGGTAGAGCGTGGCCAGGCCGATATTCAGTTCCTCCGCGGCCCGTGCCTTGTTGTCGCCAACGGCGTGCAGCACCCCCAGGATATAGTCGCGCTCTATTTCATCCAGAGGACGAATGCAGCCCGAGACCACCGGTTTCAATGACAGGGCCCGCAACTCGCATGGCAGGTCGGCGATATCGATTTGATTGCCCTGGCACAAGGCAACGGCATACTCGACGGCGTTCTGCAGTTCCCGGACATTGCCCGGCCATTCGTAACGGAGCAGCTGAGCGGCGGCGCTCGGAGTGAACCCGGTTATGTCGCACCCTTGATTGCGAGTGATCTTATTGAGGTAAAAACGCGCCAAGGGAAGGATGTCTTCAGAGCGCTCGCGCAGTGGGGGGACCCGCACCTCGATCACTCTCAGGCGATAATAAAGATCCTGGCGAAAATGCCCGGCGTTCAGCTCGTCGGTCAGGTTGCGATTCGTGGCGGCCACGACCCGCACGTCGATGGCGCGGGACCTGTTCTCGCCCACCCGCCGCACCTCCCGCTCCTGGAGGGCGCGCAGCAGCTTGACCTGCATGGCCGGGGACACCTCGCCGATCTCATCCAGGAACAGCGTGCCGCCGGTAGCCGCCTCGAAGAGCCCCAGACGGTCCTTGTCCGCCCCGGTAAATGCCCCCTTCGCATGGCCGAACAGCTCGCTCTCCAGCAGCGTTTCCGTGAGCGCGCCGCAGTTTACGGCCACAAATGGCCGGGATACCCGCGCCGATTGGTCATGTATGAAACGGGCCATGCGCTCCTTGCCGACGCCGCTATCCCCGGTTATGAGCACCGAAGAGTCGACCTTGGCGACACGCCGGGCGATGTCCACCACATCCCGCATCGCCTGGCTCCGGGCCATGATGAACGGGGAGGTGTCTTCCACGCCCTCGAGAAACTCGAGCTGCTCTTGCCGCCTCTTCAGTCGTTTTTCCGTACAACGTAGTTTGTCGCTCAACTCCTTCAAGATTGCCGAAGAGGATTCCATCCGATAATAGAGAAGATGGGGTTCGATCTCCGTCCCCCATTTTTCTTTGAAACGCCCCACAACGTGGCATGCGGCATCCCCCTTGCCGCAGCACCGGTCTTCGATGAAATACACCTCCCGGCCTTCTATATGGGACACAAACCCGCTGGCGTAGCCGACCAGCGTCCAGCAAACCGGTTCCTCCGCCCGCCCGATATGCAGAAGATGCTGCTCGGCTTCGTAGCTGTCATCCCATGTCGAGTCGACCAGCGGTTCGTCGCCTTCCCCATTGGTTCGTATGTTGAGCGTGACATTGACCAGGCCTGTCAATGAATGGAACTTCGGTCCCGCTTTTCCCCGTGCATCCCGCCATACCTCCGGGAAGGTCGATTGGATGTTCTCGGCAGCCCGCCAGCCGTAGGCATAGCCGAAGCGGGTGAGAATACTCCGCGCGGCGAACGTTCCCAAGGTATCGATCAGCTCCTTGCGGAGCAGTCCCATGGCGGCAGCATCGAACAGAAGCGCTCTTTGTCCCATGAGCTGTATCACCCCACCCTTGGGGTCGAACGAAAGCAGCTCACGCAGGTCCAGACTCTCAATCTTCATGACGCCCCCCACGTTTTTTCATAATGATAAACCCTGTATCAAAACGAGAAATCCCTGTCTATGTATACATTTACAAAGTCAATAATAACATATTGTTACATTTTTCTAACAAATGGCATGGCGGATGCTACGTCCGTGTGACGACCAGAAACCAACTCTTGGAGCACGCGTACGGCGGATAACCATCCCGCAACCGCCGCAACGGTTGGGAGCCATTAAGACAAAGGAGGTGAAGGGGATGAACAAACTGAAACTGGGAACATGCGCTGCTGCGCTTATCGCGGGCGTTATCCTCATGTCGGCCGGTGCGCAAGCGCACGAACTTTCCGGCAAGCATGCCAGGGAGGGGCTGAAATGCGTCGATTGTCACAAGGTGGACAAGCCGGTCTCGGCAGCGACGCCGGATGCCTGCATGGAGTGCCATGGCGATTATGGCAAGGTTGCAGCCCTGACCAAGTCCTTGCACGCCAATCCGCACGATTCCCACCTGGGACAACTCGCCTGTACCAAGTGCCACGGCATACACAAACCGAGCGAGATCGTATGCCTGGAGTGCCATAGCGAGTTTGAGTTCAAACTAAAATAATAAACTATTAATTATCGTATTCCAAATTATTTGATCGTGTTCGAGATGACAGGTGCCGGATTCGGGGTGAAGACAAGAGATCAGGGTGCCCTTAAGGGGCATACCACACCACACGAGGAGGAAGCAATGAAGGGATTTTTCGGAAAGATTGGCTTGGCGTTGGCACTGGTGACAGCCATGGCTGTACCGGCTCTGGCGGAAAAAACCATGGACACCGATGTTGCCATCATCGGGGCAGGCACATCGGGCCTGGCCGCCGCCGTCCAGGCGCTGCAGGGCGGGGCCAAGGTCATTGTCCTTGAGAAGCAGCCCAAGGTCGGCGGTACCGGTAGCTTCTGCGAAGGGGTCTTCGCAGCAGAGAGCAAGATTCAGAAACGTATCGGCATTGACGTGTCCAAATCCTTCGCCTTCAAACTCATCATGAATTACAGCCACTGGAAGGCGAACGGCGCGCTGGCCAAGGCCTTTGTGGACAAGTCGGCCGAAACCATCGACTGGCTCGATGATCTGGGTGTCAAGATCGAGTATGTGGGGGTTGGCGGTTTTGGCGGTCCTCTGACCTGGCATGTCATCGCCCCCGGCCCGGACTTGGTCAAAGATCCACGTGATTTCCATTGCCAGAGGATGATCAACGTCTTCAACAAATACGTCCTCGACCATGGCGGCAAAATCCTCCTTGAGACCCCGGGCACGGAGCTTATCACCGAGAATGGCAAGGTAGTCGGCGTCGTAGCCAAGGACAAATCCGGCGAAAAGATCAGAATCAACGCCAAAGCAGTTGTGGTCGCTACCGGCGGTTTTGCCAACAACAAGGAGATGATGAAAAAATATGTGAAGGATTATCCTGACGTCATCCCGGTTGGTCAAATAGGCAAAGACGGCGACGGCATCAGGATGTCCGAAGCGGTTGGCGCCTCCCTCGAAGGCATGTCCACCGTCCAGGCGTACCGCCCCGGACTGGCCGGCTTCCACCCGGCGGACCAGATGATCGCCCTGGCTGTTCAGCCCTATTTTTGGGTGACCCCACGCGGCGAACGCTACACCGACGAATCCAGCATCGAATACTGGCCCTATGCCGGTAATGCGCTGACCAGGGTTGGCGGCACGACATACGCCATCTACGACGATGCCACGCGGAAGTTTGCCGTTGAAAAGGGCATTGAAATGCCCCTGGGCGAATGGGTTCTCCAGGGGACCAAGCTTACCAAGTGGGAAGATGCCTTCAACAAGGAACTGGCCCGCAAACGGGGCAATGTATTCAAGGCCAATACCATCGAAGACCTTGCCAAGCAGCTCGGCATGGACGCGGCCGTCTTGAAAGCCAGCGTCGAGAAAATGAACAAGGCCGCCGCAACCCGTGAGGATACCGAATTCAACAAGCAGGCCAAGTTCCTCCGCCCGGTCGCCACTCCTCCCTTCTATGCAACCAAACTCCTGCCCCGCCACCTTGGTACGCTGGGCGGCGTCAAGGTGACGGCCGAGGCTGAAGCCGTCAACACCAAGGGCGTCCCCATCCCCGGCCTGTACGCCGTCGGCACCGATTCCGGCGGTATGTACGGCGACAGCTATGACCTGTTGCTCGGCGGCGGTACCGCCGGCTATGCCATCAATTCCGGCCGGATCGCTGCTGAAAATGCCCTGAAATACGCAGGTATCACCAAATAACACCTCTGCTTCGGCTCCCCCTCCCCACTGGGGGAAGAGGGGAGTCTGAGCAGACGGCATGGATTATTTGTGGTGCATATTACTCGTGTAGACCCAATTGGCGCCAGCCAATCGGTAAAATGAGCATAAGGAGACAAGAATGAAGAGAGGTATGATCGGAGTGGTAGCTTTTGGTGCGGCGGTGGCGCTTGCGGTTCCCGCCATGGCCATCGACTTTAGCGGGTACGGCGCCATCAGGCTGGGGACCTTCTGGCAACAGAACCAGTACTACAATGCTGCGGGTGCCAAAAGAAGCGACAGCGACTTCAGCCTTGACCTGATGGGCGACAGTCTGGTCGGCGTGCGCGCCAAGGAAGGCGACTTCTCCGCAGTCGCGGAACTCGGCGCCTACAACCCCAAGGCGTACTCGAAAGGCCTTGAACTCCGTCTGCTGTTCGGCGAATGGAATTTCGGCAACGGCAAGCTGCGCATCGGCAGGACCCCCAGCCCCTATGTCTACCGCACCCAGCAGGTATGGGACAGCGACGGCGGTTTCAACGCTTACGGCTCCCTGTGGGACGGCCGTTATGCAAATATCAAGCTGACCATGAACAACGGCTTCTACTTTACCCTCATGCAGCCGAGGGTCGGCGCCCAGGCCAACAACACCGGCAACGTCACAAGTAGCGACGCCACTGCCGCCGCCTCGCAAACCGGGAACCTCTATCCCACCGCGGCTTACACCAACTATAACACCATAATGCCAAAGATTGTAACCGGTTACGAGGGCAAGCTGGACAGGTGGACCTATGGCGGCGGCGTGGCCTACAATATGTACAACGTGGAGACATACGCTACGGCAACGGCCAATCCTGTCAAAACGGACATCCACTCCTACTTGGTCTTTTTCCACGGCAAGATCGATCTGGCGCCGGTGGAGCTGTCCTATAACGTTTTTACCGGCCGCAACCTGGGCGATCTGATGAGCACTGCCGCCAGCGCCTATGTCACGAGCGGCGCCAACCCCAACGGTGCCGGCACCGGCGCATATTATGATGTCACCAACAAAGCAAACGCCTACAGCTACGGTGGCTGGGGCCAGGTCGGCTATACCGTGAACGACAAACTCAAGCTCTATGCCGGCGCATCCTATGTCGCGGACGACAACCGCAAGACCCACGCCGACGAGCGCCTGGCCACCTTCGTCAATGCCCAGTACCAAGTCAGCAAGAATTTCAAGATCGTGCCTGAAATAGACTTCATGAATGACATGACCAGCACGACCGGTGCAAAAGAACCCAGAACATTCGTCGCCGGCGCCAAATGGGAAATGGCCTTTTAACACCACCACAAGGCTCGCCTCAAGGGCCTCCTTCATGTTATGGGGGGGAGCAGTCCCCCCCACGTTTTCACGGGCAGCCGGGCTCGCGGGTCAGCTCCCGTTGCGGTTCGAGTATCTGGACATCAAACGCTTGTATGGACCGATGCCTGCCATGTCCAGGTCCCGGTTCCGCATCCAGTCCGCCATGCGGCAGAGAGACCATACAGCCACCATCGTCCCGGCTGTCCAAAAGGAGAACAGGTATGTTACCGACACTACGGGCACCTTTCTTTGTACTCGCCTTGTTCCTGCTGATTCCCGTCCTGAACGCTTCGGCGGCCGTTAATGAGGCGCTGGTTCGTGATTTCGCGCCGGTTTCGGGATACGTCGTCCAGCCGGCCGGGAGCGAGTTCATCATCGATCTGGATGCGCGGCAGCAGATTGCCGTCGGCGACATCTTCAGCGTCGTGACCCCCGGTGAAAAGATTGTCCACCCGGTGACGCGGGAGGTGCTCGGAACCCAGGATACCGTGAAAGGCATCTTGCAGGTCACCCGCATCAAGGGGGGCTACTCCTATTGCCGCCCCCTCGGGTCCGTATCCGCCATCCGGAATGGAGACGTCATTCGCCGGTTCCAGAATATCGATGTTGATTTCTGGGACTATACCGGCCACGGGGAACAACTCTTCAAGGAATTACGCGCGGCTCTGCCCCAGCTCCCATGGCAAGGCTATGCGGCATCCCAGAAGAACAGGCCTGCAACCCCGGCTCTTCCTCCGGGAAGGCCTCCCGCCCTCTACTTCGTCCTTACCAGCCTGGGGTTGGATGTACGCTCGTCCGATTTCGAAATTATCCATAGGTATCCTGTTTTCGACCTGTACCAGGCCCGAACCGCTCCGGCTTTGGCCATTGAGCCGACATCGGTGACGCAGGACACCGCCATGATCAGCCGCGGACCGGACCCGGGCTCGAAAACCTACTGGACCAGCCCGCCTATGAAGGGGATGCCGGTCGGCGTGGAAACGGGAGATTTCGATGGGGACGGCAAGCAGGAGATTGCGGTGGCCTTCGGCGACAGGATAGAAATCTACCGCCTGACCGGTCACGATTATCAACAACTGGCCACGGTCCCACTCGGCGCCGCGATCAGGGCCTATCATCTCGATGGGGTCGACCTGAAGGGAAACGGCCGGCCGCAACTCTTCGTTTCAGCCGTCACAAACGCCGGGAACCTGTCGGGCGTCATCATCGAATCGCAGGACCGCCAGTACCGCATCACCCGGAAAGACATCCCCTGGCACCTGCGCCGCTTGACAATGCCGGGCGAGGGCCTTGTCCTGCTTGCCCAGAAGATGGGGCTCCAGGGGCGTGAATTCGCCGGCCCCATCTTCCGGGTCAAACTGGCCGGCGGCGAGCTCGTTGAAGGCCCGACGGTGGACGTGCCCTCTAAAACGAATCTGTACGCTTTTGCCCTCCTTCCCACCAAAGGGCGGAACCTGTTCGCCTGTCTCGGAGATGACGGCTATCTGAATATCGTCACGCCGGACGGCCGGATAGTGGGAAGCAGCGTCGACAGGATGGGGGGGAGTGAATCGTACCTGGAGATGAACGAAGAGGTATCGAGTGGGGGAGAAAGCCGGATTTCATACATCCCTGCCCGCATCGAGGTGAATGAAAACGGGGAAATCCTGGTTCCGGTCAACAGCGGTTTCAGCCTGCTCTCGCGCGTGCGGGTGTTTTCGAAATCGGAGATGAAAGCCATGACGTGGGACGGCTCGACCCTGCGCGAGGCATGGCACTCGACGCAGGAAAAGAGCTACGTGGCCGACTTTCGCCTGGCGGATGCGAATAACCGGGGAGTCAAGGCGCTTGTGACCGCTGTTGCCTTTCCCGATTACAGCCCTTTTTCGACTCGCAGGGCGGTACTGCACGTATACGAGCTCCCCTGAATCCGATATGTGCGGTGATCTGCGCCCAAGGTCGCGGCATCGGCTGGTGGAATCAGGCGCCCGTCGGATTCGGCTGTTAACCGGCACCACCGGGAAGATGGTTGGCCTGCAGATTGTGGAACGGAGCCCCCATGGAAATCCCGCCACCGGGACCAGCAGCCGCTCCATGAGGACCAAACGGGAAAACGGGGCCACCTGCTGGCAAACCTGTAAGACGAGGACGTGGCATGGAAGTTCAAAATAACCATCGATTCAAGAGACAGCTTAAGACCATGAACAATGATTCACGCATGCCGAGTAGGGGGATGACCGTCAGCGACAGCCGCTACCGGAACATCGTCGGTCGACTGGATGCCATGTCTGAACAGCTTTTGCATAAGCCGGATAAAGATCTTGGAGCGGACGTTGACCGGCTGCTGGACACCATGATGGAGCATATCGATAGCGAGAATGGTTACATGAGGATGGTGGGCTTTCCCCAAGCCGTACAGCACGGTCTCCACCACCAGTTCATCTGCGCCAGGACGGCCGAATTGCATTTCCGCATCAGCAAGGGGCAGGAGATAACGCCCGAAGAGTTGAGCAAGGTGCGCCTGCTCTGGATGGAGCACATCCATGTCCATGACCGGGCTTTCGAAGTGTTCCTGGCTGGGTAGTGCCCGGGCGGCTAGTCGTGGGGAGTAAGCCCCCCACTTTTTAGACTGCTTCGGAAAGAGTGACGACCATGGCACGCTCATTAGTAGCCTTGCGCGGCGCTGATTTCGAGTCGTGCCCCATATATCGCCACAGGAACGAATAAAAAAGCGCATTGCAAGAAAAGGAACGACGACCATGAAGACCCGTAACCTGTTCCGGGGCCTGTTCCTGATCAACTTCGCCATTACCCTGGGTTTCGGCATCGCCGACGCCTTCTTCTCCATGTACGTCTTCAGCCTGGGGGCCAGGGGCCTCCTCCTGGGGCTGCCCCTGGTATTCTACTCCCTCTCCAAGGTCCTCTTCAGCCCCTTCATGGGCGCCTGGTCCGATCGGATCGGACGCAGAAAGATCGCTGCAATAAGCCTCGGCCTCTACCTGTTCGTCTCGGTCTGCTATTTCTTCACCACCAGCCTGCCCCTGATCACGGTCCTGCGCCTGCTCCAGGGGATCGGTTGCGCCATGTTCCGGCCGGTGGTGGTTTCCCTGGTGAGCGATTGCAGCTCCGCCAGGAAGCGGGCCACGGTCATGGGGACCTTTGACATGTCCTTCTACGGCGCCTTGAGCGTGGGACCGGTTATCGGCGGCATCCTGAAAGACCTGTGGGGCTTCAGGGGGATCTTCGCCACCCTGGCCCTGTTGTGCATCCTGGCGCTGGCAGTGGCCTTGGTCTGCATCCCTGCCCAGAGGGTCGCGCCGCGGCAAACGGGGCCCGGCGAAAGGGGGCGCTTCCGGGACATCCTGGACGTGACCCGCCACAGCACCCTGCGGGGCCTTCTGGCCTTCATCTTCGGCCGGGCCTGCGGCATCTCCCTCCTGGGCGCCTTCCTGCCGATCATGCTCACCACCCGGCTGGGGCTGAACGGCACCCGGACCGGCCTGGTCATGGCCTCCACAAGCCTGGTGATGACCCTGCTCCTGCGCCCTGTGGGCATGCTTTCCGACAGAGCCCCGCGCAAATCCCTGGTGGTGGTGGGGGGTACCATCGTCTCGCTGCTTTACTTCCTGATACCGGTTGCGGTTGGATTCTCCCAGATACTCATTCTGGGGGTGGGGATCGGCCTGTTCAGCGTCCTGTCCCAACCCGCCAGCACGGCGCTGTTGGTGGAGGAGGGGAGCCGCCATGGCATGGGGCTGACGATCGGAACCTTCAACGCCGTGCTCAATCTGGGGTTTGTCTCTGGGCCGCTACTTGGTGCCGGACTCCAGAATACCCTCGGACTGACCGCCGTCTTTTACGCCGCAGGGATCATGGGGCTCGGCGCTGTGGCGATGTTTATTAAACATATTTCAGCAGAGGGAGGGCATGCAAAACAAGATATGGGACAAACAGAAGTTCGATTTTGACAAGCACGCCGGGGGGGATTTAAGAGGATGTAAGGTCGTTTGCCGAAAAAACAGTCGCTCGGCTACATCTGCGTCAAAGTCTGCGCCAGAAAATAAAAAAAAGGGGCTAGCTGATGGGCTAACCCCTTTATTTATGGTGCGCCTGGCAAGATTCGAACTTGCGACCTACGGATTCGTAGTCCGTTGCTCTATCCAGCTGAGCTACAAGCGCAAATTGATTTTCCTGAAACAAAAGGGCCGGTACCCTCTGGAAAGTAATGGTGCCCAGGGACGGAATCGAACCGCCGACACGAGGATTTTCAGTCCTCTGCTCTACCGACTGAGCTACCTGGGCGAAAAAGGATTTTTTATATACCCCGATTTGATTCGAACTGTCAATGAAAAACTGCCCTTTGTCGGGCCTGCCTCACATTATTTCTCTTCGGCCCGCTGAACCCGGATGGGAACGTAGTTGCAGAAGGGCTCTTCCTCCATGTAATCTCCGTGCACCGCATCCGCCCTGGCCCGGCACCCGCCGCAGACATTGATGTATTCGCATTGCCCGCACTTGCCCTTGTAAGCTTTGAAGTTGCGGAGATTCTGGAAAATTTCTGAATTCTCCCAGATCTCGCGGAACGGGGTCTGCTTGACGTTCCCGGCGACACGATGGAAGTAGGAACAGGGCTTGACATTGCCGAAGCAGTCGATCAGGCAGATGGTCTGGGCGGCGATGCACCCCTTGCCGCCGCCGGTGGAAAACGTCAGGGAGCGCCGTTCAAACTTGAGCCCCTCCGCTTTGGCTTTCTGGGGAACGATCCGGTAGTAATGGGGGGCGCAGGTCGGCCGCATGAGGATGTCGTCTTCGTTCTTTTCCTGCTGATAATGCCAGTCAAGGATCTCCTCGTAGTCCTCCTTGGAGATCAACTCGTTCATAATCGCTTCGCCGCGGCCGGTGGGGACGATCATGAACATGTACCAGGCGGTTGCCCCCAACGATTTGGCCAGCTTGAACGTATCGGCAATGTCATGCTGATTGCGCTTGGTAAAGGATGAGTTGATCAGGAATTTCTGGCCGTTGCGGCGGAAGATCTCGGCCGCGCGGATAACCCCCTCGAACGAACCGGGGCACTGGCGAAAGTTGTCGTGAATTTCCGGCGTTGATCCGTCCAGGGACAGTGACACCATCTTTATGTCGGCCTTTTTCATCTTCTGGCAAATCTCGTCGGTTACCAGGGCGCCGTTGCTGGCCATGCACATGCGCAGGCCCAGGGATGTCCCGAACTCTGCGAGTTCAAAGATATCCGGCCTCAAGAGCGGCTCGCCGCCGGAGAGTACTATGACCGGTTTGGAGAATGCGGCGATTTCGGACAGCAGTTTTTTCCCCTCATCCGTCGTGAAGTCGCCTTCCGATGAGGTCATGTCCGAAGAGCAGCGGCAGTGCACGCAGCGCAGATTGCATTTCTGCGTGGTTTCCCAGGCGATCCATTTGGGTACAAATTCCTCGCGCATAAGGCTCCCGTCTCAAAGAATAGGGCGCCCATTCGTGACGCCCATTCAAGACTTTACCGCGAATGGGCGTGTAAACTCAAGGATAATTGTTGGAGAGCCGTTTGTTTGCCAGGCGGCGTATATGGGTACTCCCCGTTTTTTAATAAACTTGAAAGGGCCCACCAATTCTGTTATACAAAAGCCTATTAACCAGATACGTGCAATTCTACCTGAATTTCTACGGGTAAATGCAAGGAGCGAGGCATGTCCACTCCGCAGATGGTCATGTACGACGAAGAGTTTCAGGAGATCAACGAGGTTATCGGCAGACTTCTGAAAGAGGCGAATGCCAAGGTTATCTTTTTGGTGGACAAAAACGGCCAGCTCATTTCCGGTGTGGGTGAGACCGAGCGTTTTGATACGACATCGCTGGCCTCGCTTACTGCCGGCAATATCGCTGCAACGGGCGGCCTCGCCAAGCTGATCGGTGAAAAGGAATTCTCGATCCTTTTCCATGAGGGCGAGAAGGATAATCTGCACATATCGATCGTCGGCGGCAGGGTGATCCTGGTCGTGTTGTTCGACAGCCGCTCATCCCTCGGGCTGGTCCGGCTGCGGGTGAAAAAGTCTTCGGAAGAGCTCTCAGGCATTTTTGAAAAATTACTCAAAAAAGCAGAAGATAAGGAAAAGCGCGGGGTTTCTGATTTTCCCTTTGCCGAGATCACTGATGATGATATTGATAGCCTTTTCAGCTAACGTTTTGAGGTAAGCTAGCAATGTCCTTTATCAACTACGCCTCCCGCGAGATTAATTGCAAGATCGTCTACTACGGTCCGGGCTTGTGCGGTAAGACCACGAATCTTCAGTATATTTATCAAAAAACCGCCCCGGACGCCAAGGGCAAGATGATCAGCCTCGCAACCGAGACGGAGCGGACGCTTTTCTTTGATTTTCTGCCGTTGGCCCTGGGTGAGATACGGGGCTTTAAAACCCGTTTTCATCTTTACACCGTTCCGGGGCAGGTTTTCTATGATGCATCGCGCAAGTTGATCCTGAAGGGGGTCGACGGCGTTGTCTTTGTGGCCGACTCACAGGAAGAGCGCATGGATGCCAATGTGGAATCCCTGGATAACCTGCGGTTCAACCTCAAGGAACAGGGGTATGATCTTGATAAGCTCCCCTATGTTGTCCAGTACAATAAGCGCGATCTGGACAATATCGTGAGTATTGAAGAGTTGCGTCGCGAAATCAATCCAACGAATGTCCCTGAATTCACGGGGTGCGCTACAACCGGTGAGGGGGTATTCGAGACCCTCAAGGCGGTGGCAAAGTTGATCCTGATTGACTTGAAAAAAGGTAAGTAACACTAGCGAGACACTATCATTCAGGGCCCATGGGATGGTTTCTATGGGTTTTTGAATGAGTAATCGTGGAGGTTCAGATATGTCAACGGAGCTGATCGACGTACCCAAGGGGATGAGCATCATCAAATCAATCCTCGTCAAGCGTCTCCAGACCCCCGGCTACTTTGCTGATGTCTACTTGGTTATGCAGAACGGGCAATATGAAGCCGCTTTATTCATCAACGACAAATACAAGCCCGGCCCGCCGATTCCTTACCCGCTTGATAACCCTACCGAAGAAGTAACCCATTGGATGGGAGTACGGCCGAGCGTGGGGCTGAGCCCGGAGGAGGCGGACCGGATCATCAACGAGGTGGAGGGCGAGAATGCCATCCACCGCAAGAAGATGCAGGACCGCTGGAATAAGAGCGACACCCTGTAGCTTTCTTTCGGCTTGATTTTTTCGAACCTGCATGGTAATTAGAAAGCCCTGCTGAATCAGGGTGGCGATATTTGGAGAGATGGCCGAGTAGGTCGAAGGCGCTCGCCTGCTAAGCGAGTATACTGGGAAACCGGTATCGAGGGTTCGAATCCCTCTCTCTCCGCCATTGCGTCGTGATAATGGGTGTTTTTTTGACTATAGTTGCTCGCGTGCAAAAGGTTCTGATTATTGTTTTGCTTTTTCTGCCGGCGTTCCTTTTGGGATGTCAGCCAAAGGGACAAGAACAGAAACCGCAGCCGAAGATAGATGCCGCCGGGTCGCACGTAACAAAGAAGGAAGCGACGGTTGTTGTCCCTGATGCCGTAAAGAAGTCGTGGAAGGCGGTTCGGATCGCCGTCATAGACAAGGCGAACATCAAAGAAACCGTCTATACCATCCCCATCGGCAGTTCCGTTTCCATCCCCGCATTCTCCTTGGATATCGCCGTTGAGGCATTCCTCCCCGCCTTTATCATGGAGGGGGCCGTCATGACCACCTCCTCAAACGATCTGAAAAATCCCGGTGCAAAAGTCACGATAACCGAAAAAGGGAACATCATCTTCAAAGGGTGGCTCTTTGCACGGTTTCCGACGAACACATTCATGCATCCGAACTATGGATTCACCCTGGTCGATGCGGTCCCTGCCAAATAGCGGTCCCTGAACGCTTTCGCCTCACTGAATTCATCCCTGGGTGCCAATCGCCTCCCGGGCCAGCGTGTCGCAGCGCTCGTTCTCGCTATGGCCGTTGTGGCCGCGGACCCACCTCCATTCTATGGCGTGGCGCTGGGCAAGCTCCAAAAGCGTCTCCCACAGGTCGCGGTTGACGACCGGTTCCTTCTTGCTGTTCTGCCACCCCTTCCGTTGCCACCCCGTGATCCATTCGGTCATACCCTTTACCAGGTACTGGGAATCGGTCGTCAGAATCACGCGACAGGGACGGGTCAGCTGGCGCAATGCCTCAATGGCGGCGGTCAACTCCATGCGGTTATTGGTTGTGGGCGTTTCTCCCCCGGAGATCTCTTTTGTGCGCCCCTGGCAGCGCAGGATCGCGCCGTAGCCGCCGGGACCCGGGTTGCCGCTGCAGGCCCCGTCGCAAAAGATCTCCACCACCTCACCCGACTGATCCTGTTTGGTTTCACGCTTCGCCGGCATAGGCCCCCTCCTTCTTCAGCAGGTCGGCAATGGCGTTCATGACGCGTTCGACGATGAGTTGGTGGGTCTCCCGGGTGTCTTCCAGGCAATACAGGTCGCTGAAGTCGAGGGGGGCACCGAAGATAACGGAGGCGGACTGGCCGAATCCGGGGAATTTCCAGTGGTTCAGGCCGATCAGTGCTGTCGGGATGACCGTGGGGCGGGTGTCGAAGATGATCTTGCCGACGCCCCGGTTGCCTTTTCCCAAGCGTCCGTCCTTATGACGCGTTCCTTCCGGGAAGAGCATGACCTTCTGGTCCGCAAGCAATTGGTTGATAACCCTGTTGGCCTTGACGTCGCGTCCGCGCCTGACGGGAAAGGCCCCCCACGAAGAGTACAAAAGACGTGGGATGAGCTTCTGGAATAGCTCCTCCTTGGCCGGTGCCCATACCATTTGCAAGGGATGGTGCCGGACAATGGCCCAGGGGAGAAAAATCGTGTCGTAGGCGGAAATGTGGTTGGAGGTAAACAGAACGCCTCCGCTGTTCGGTATCTGCCCGCCCCCCTTGGAGGTGAAGCGGTTCAGTGCCGAGGCATAGGAGCCGATCACCCAGCAGGAAAATGTTACCCAACTACGTCGTACAAACGACACGTTCATCCCGTCTACTTCCTTCATAATGCCGCTGTGCGGCAGAAATGGCCCTGCAAGCTCCCCGCTTATACCATGTCCGGCACAATTCGGCAACCTCGACCGGGGCGGATTGTTCTGCGTTGGAATTGCCCAGGATTGCTGCTATAGTTCAGTCATGAACGCGGACAACCGAGAGATCGTCTTCAATGGCCTGGTATACGATATTGAGCAGATGCTGGTGGAAATCGGCTCCCACGGCAGCCATACCTTCCAGATTATCCGCCACCCCGGCGGCGCCGGGGTGCTGCCGGTACACGCAGATGGGAGCGTATCGCTGATCCGGCAACTGCGCCCGGCGGTCGACGCCGTTCTCCTGGAGATTCCGGCCGGTCGTCTCGGCCCCGGGGAGTTGCCACTCCACTGCGCCGGCCGCGAACTGCGGGAAGAAACGGGGATGCGGGCCGGGCGGTTGGTTCCGCTCGGTATGATTCATTCGTCGCCCGGTGTTTTCGATGAGATCGTTCACCTCTATGCGGCCACCGGCATCTCCCAGGGGGAGGCGGAACCGGAGGATGACGAGGAGATCGAGGTCGTCCGCATGCCGTTTGCCGAAGCCCTCGCCATGGCTGCCGAAGGGCGCATCAGCGATGCCAAAACCATAGTTACCCTTTTCAGATGGGACCAGAGATGCAAGATGCAAACTACCTGATCGGCAGACAACCGATCCTTGACCGGAATGAAGAGGTCATCGCCTACGAACTGCTGTTCCGTTCGGCGGTATCGCACAACACGGCAACCGTCGCCAACGCCACCCATGCCACTGCCAGCGTGATCATCAATGCCCTGTCCGGATTCGGTCTGGAAAGGATATTGGGGAACCATAAGGGGTTCATCAATATGGAGTTGGACCTGTTATTGAGCGACTCCCTTGGCATCCTGCCCAGGGACCGGGTGGTGCTGGAGCTCCTGGAAACGCTTGCGGTCACTCCCGAATTGGTGGAACGGTGCCGGGCGCTGAAAAAGGAGGGGTTCCAGTTGGCCCTGGACGACCACGAGTACGCCCCGGCCTATGCGGAGTTGTATGATATCGTGGATATCGTCAAGGTCGATCTCCTGCAGACCCCCCCCTCGCGTTTGGCCGGGATGGTTGAGAAGTTCCGCCCCTATCCCGTCAAACTGCTGGCCGAAAAGGTCGAGACGCGTGACGAATACCGCCTGTGCCGCGACCTTGGCTTCGAATACTTCCAGGGATTCTACTTCGCCAAACCGTCGGTGATGGAGAAAAAACGCATGGACGAATCCGGCGTCACGCTCCTGAAACTGATGGACCTGCTGATGAAGGACGTGGAGTTGATGGTGATCGAACAGGCCTTCCGTGAAAGCCCGGGCCTGACCTACAAGTTGCTCCTGCTGGTCAACTCCGTTTCCCTGGGGCTGCGGGGCAAAATCCAGAACATCCGCCATGCCGTGGCGATTCTGGGGCGCCAGCAGATCAAACGTTGGGTGCAACTGGCCCTGTTCGTCTCGGATACCACCAACGGCCCGGAGAACCCGTTGGTGGAGCTAGCCGCGGTACGGGCCGCATTCATGGAGCAGTTGGCGCACCGGCATCCTGCCTTGAAGGGGGACCGGGATGCCGGCGAGCAGGCCTTTCTGACCGGTATCCTCTCCCTTCTGGGGGGGCTCTACGATGTCTCCCTGGATGAAATCCTTGCCAATCTCAGCCTCTCCGAGGACGTCAGGGAGGCTTTGACAAACCACGGTGGAGCGTTGGGCCAACTCCTGACGTTTGCGGAGCAACTGGAACAACTGGATTCCAGGCTGGAGGAAGGCTGCCTCGAAAAGATCGGCCTCTCCCAGGAAGACGTGTTGGAGGCGCAGGTAAAGGCCTATGGCTGGCGCAACGGGATGTCCTGATCATGAGTGCCTATGCCGTAAGCGAGGAAAAGAACCGCTGGCTCATCCGTAAGATGGCCGAGTTGGGGGTGACGGAGGAGGACCTGGAGGAGACCTTTGTCCGGTCGTCGGGCAACGGGGGCCAGCATGTCAACAAAACCTCAACCTGCGTCCAGTTGCGCCACAAGCCCAGTGGCATCATCGTAAGCGCTTCCCGGGAGCGCAGCCAGTCGGTAAACCGTTTTCTGGCGCGGCGCGAATTGCTGGAGCGCCTCGAAGCCCGGAACGGCGGGCGGACGGCCGAGATGAAACGGGTCGAAAAACTACGCAAACAGAAAGACAGGCGCCGCAGACGGACCGCCACGAAGGTTGTATCATGATCACCCCCGAAACCCTGAAACGGTTGGAATACGACAAAATCCTGACTGAGATCGCCACCCAGGCCCACAGCGACGCGACCTACGAACGGGTCATGGCCACCGCGCCGCTGGACAATCCGGAACAGATCCGGCTGATGACGGGAAGGATTGCTGAGGTCCGAAAGCTGATCAGCCTCGGCATCGCCCTGCGGCTTGACGCCTTCCAGGATATTCGCCCGTTGCTGGAGGCCGTTCGTCCGGCGGGGGCCTTTCTGACGCCCCAGGATCTGTTGCTGTTCATCCCGGTGTTGAGCGCCTTCGGCGACATCTCGCGCCAACTCGCCCCGCGGAGCGATTGTCCCCGCCTTGCATCGTTGGCCCCGCCGTTGCGCCCCTTTCCCGACATTCTGGAGCCGCTGGTCGCCTCCATCGATCACGACGGCAGCATCATGGACAGCGCCTCGGTGCAGCTCCGGGATATCCGCCGGGCCAAACGCACCCTTGCGGCCCGCATTCGCAAGAAGATCGAGGAGATCGTCCGGGACAACGCAATCGAGATCTTTCTCCAGGACGACTTCATCACCCAGCGTTCGGGGCGGTGGGTGATCCCGGTACGCATGGACTCGAAGGGGATGGTGCGCGGCGTGGTGCATGACGTCTCGGCCTCGGGCGAGACCGCCTTCATGGAACCGCTGGAGATCATCCCTTTTGTCAACGAACTGGAAAACGTGAGCGCCGAGGAAAAAGCCGAGGAGATCCGCATCCTGCGGCAACTCTCGGCATGGCTCCGCGAGGATGCTCCGGCCCTGGAAGGGTGCTTCGCCACGCTGGTGACCCTGGACGTGCTCAACTGCCTGGCCCGTTTTGCCGAACGCCACGGCCTGGAAACGCCCACGCTGAACGGTGAGGGGGCCTTGCGCCTGGTCCAGGCCCGCCACCCGCTGCTCATGATGCTCCAGCGCCAGGGGGCCATCCCCCGGGTGCAGCCGCTGAATCTGGAGATGGGAGACGACGGCAGGGTCATGGTCATCACCGGCCCCAATGCCGGCGGCAAGACCATTGCCCTGAAGACCGCCGGGATTCTGACCCTGATGGCCCTGAGTGCCATACCGGTGCCGTGCGACGGCGCCCGCTCCACCTTTCCGCTTCTGGATACCCTACTGGTGGACATCGGTGACGAGCAATCCATCGAACAGAGTTTGTCCACCTTCTCGGCCCACGTGGCCCGCATTGTGGCCATCCTGGGGCAGGCCGGCCCGCGCTCCCTGGTGTTGCTGGACGAGTTGGGCGCCGGCACCGAGCCGCAACAGGGGGCGGCCATCGCCTGCGGCGTGCTGCGGGACCTGCAGGAGCGGGGCGCCACGGTGATCGCCACCACCCACCTCTCGGAGATCATCGGGTTCGTTCACCGTACCACGGGCATGATCAACGCCGGCATGGAGTACGATGCCGCGACCTATACCCCGCTCTACCGCCTGATCAGCGGCGAGCCGGGGCATTCCCACGCCGTCGAGATCGCCCGGCGTTACGGCATGCCCGAACGGGTGATCGCCTTTGCCCGGGAGATGGTGGGCAGCGGTGGGGCTGAATTCACGGCGCTCCTGGCCGACCTGCACCGCAAGCGGGATGAACTAGCGGAGGCGCAGCGGGAGTTGGACCGGCAAAAGGATGCCGTGCGCAGAAGGCAGCAGGAGGTGGAGGCGCGCGCCGGCGCCATCGACGTGGCGCGACGGGAGGCCTCGGACAAGGCCTGGGTCGAGGCCCGGGACCTGATCTCCGCGACCCGGCGGCAGATGAACGAACTGCTGGAGGAGTACAAGCGGGAAAAGCGCGCCGAGATCATCGAACGGCTGCGTCAAAGCGAGACGGACCTGACCGAACAGCTCAAGCCCCGCACCTCCGAAGGGCTTGAGCTGCGCCCCCTGAAGGAGGTCACGGCGGGGGATGCGGTACATATCCGCTCCCTGGGGCACGACGGCGTTGTTGTTTCCGTGGACCTCCGGCAGGAGAAGGCGCGGGTCAGGAGCGGCAGCATGGAGGTGGACGTGGCCGTCGGCGACCTGGCGGCCCCTCGCAGGCAGGGGAAAGAAAAGGCGCGGCGTCCGGCTCCGGGAGCCTGGAAGGCAGAAACTGTGGAGACGGCGGAGAGCGAGGAGCGGGAACTGAAGCTGATCGGCCTGCGGGTTGACGAGGCCCTGGACCTGCTGGAGCCGTTCCTCAATCATGCCTCCCTGAACGGCCTGACGGAGGTCCGCATCATTCACGGTGTCGGCACGGGGCGGCTGCGCGATGCCGTCCGCGACCACCTGACCCGCCATCCGCTGGTGGCGGAGTTCCGCTCCGGCGGCCCCCATGAGGGGAGAGACGGCGCCACGGTGGCGCTTTTAAGAGGTTGTTGAAAAACAGCCATCAGGCCTTCGTCCTCGAAAGCCCTTTCGTGCGGCGTAGCGCTGCTACGCCTCCTTAGGGCATTCTGCGGGTGCGACGATCTGACTATTTTTGAACAACCTCAGCTTTTCAACAGTCTGTTACGGCAGTGACCGCAAAGTCACAGTTATCGGGGAGGCACACTCTGGACAACTTCATTATCGAAGTCAGCGAACAGGACGTCAAGCGGGAACGGGACAAGTCCCGGGAGTTGCGCAGGAGTCGCTGGTGGCAAAACCGGCTCGCCCTGGGGCGTTGCCACTGGTGCGGCGGCGCGTTTCCCCCCGATGAACTGACCATGGACCATATCATTCCTTTGGCCCGGGGGGGCAAGGGCTCCCGCAACAATGTGGTGCCGGCTTGCAAGGAGTGCAACAGCCGAAAGAAGTACCTGCTTCCCATGGAGTGGGATGATTATGTCAGACAGTTCGAAAAGCAGGAGCAGTGAATGACGAATGCCGTGACGTGCCGCTACAAACTGGTCATCTACGATTGCGACGGGGTCCTGTTCGACTCCCTGGAATCCAACTACATCTTCTATAATCGGGTTCTGGAACACCTGAACCGCCCCCCCCTGGACCGGGGGGACGAGCATGCCCGGAAGGTGCTGCACACCTATTCGTTCAACGATGTGATGGCGTATTTCTTTGCCGGCGACCAGTGCCACGAGGAGGCCCTGCGCTTTGCCAAGACCATCCATTACCGGGACCTTGCCCCCTACATGCGTATGGAGGCGGGGCTGATCGAGACCCTCGACCGGCTCAAGGGGCGGGTCTCCCTGGCTATCTGCACCAACCGGGCGGTTTCCATGGACATGATCATCGATGACTTCGGGCTGAACGGCTACTTCGAGTGTGTCATGACCGCATCCCAGGTGACGAATCCCAAGCCGCACCCCGAACCGCTCCTCAAGGTGCTGGACCATTTCGGCATCGAACCGCACGAGGCGCTGTTCGTGGGGGATGGGGAGGTTGACATGCTCTCGGCCCGCGGCGCGGGGGTGCCGTTTGTGGCCTACAAGACCCATCTGCCGGACCAGCCCCGCATCGAGCACCACGCCGAGATCATGGCGCATCTCTTCGGGGCGCCGGAAGACATTTAATCCGTGTTTATCCCCTCTCCGCCATCGGGCGCCGCGCCGTAGCCGCGGACCTGCTCCATCAGAAAATCGACAAAGGCCCGGTTGGCTCGCGACAGGTAGGCCCCTTTCTTCCAGGCCAGCATCAGGTCCAGATGAAGCGGCGGGTCAAAGGACACGGCCCGCAGATCGGCGTCGTCCTCCACCACCATGCGCAGCAGGGTCGAGATGCCGAGTCCTTTTTTCACCAGCGACTTGACCATGGTGTACAGGTTGGTCTCGAAGACCACCTCGGGCGTCATGCCGCCTTCCTTCATCTCCTCGAAGAGCATCTCCCGCTGGTAGTACCCCTCCTTGAACATGATGAGCGGCTGTCGCGCAAACTCCTCCATGGACAGGGCGGAACGGGCGGTGAAGGGGTGGCCGGGGGGGACGCAGACCACCACCTCTTCCCGCAGTATGGGCCGTACCTCCAGGTTGTCGGGGACATGACCTCCGGCAATGACCCCCATGTCCAACTCCCCCTGGATGATCATCTTCAGGATGCTGGCGGCCCCTTCGCCGGAAACCGCGAGGTGGAGGTACGGATAGCGCTTGGCAAAAGCGCAGATGATGGTCGGGAAAAAGTAGGCGCTCATCATGGGGGGGACGCCGACCCGCACCTCGCCCTTGCCGAGACCGCGCAGGTCGGCCATTTCCTGGCCGGCGGCCTTCAAGTCCCCCAGGATGCGCCGGGCGTGCCCCAGCAGTATCTCCCCCTCGGCCGTCAGGGATACCTTGCGGTCCTGCCGGTTGAACAGGATCAACTCCAATTCCTCTTCCAGCTTGCGGATGGCCGTGCTGACGGCGGGCTGCGCCACATGCAACTCTTCAGCCGCCCTGGTAAAGTTGCTGAACCGGGCAATCTCCGCAAAATATTTCAGTTGACGCAGGTCCATTCCGCATTCTCCATATAAAATTATTATCGATATGATAGATATTATATATTTTTGTTATCGTAATGCAAATGGTACGCTACAATCATATTCGAAACAGGAAAGCGAACCATGAGCGAATTGACCATTACTACGGAAGCAGAGTTCATCCGCAGCGGCAGCACCACCTTCCGCCAGACCAACCTGGCATTTTTTGCCGCCGGTTTTGTCACCTTCATCACCCTGTACGACGTCCAGCCGCTCCTGCCGGAGTTTGCCCGGGAATTCGGGGTTCCGGCCGCCCTTGCCAGCCTGCCCCTTTCGGTTACCACCTGTACCCTGGCCATAGCCATGCTGCTGGTGGGAACCGTGTCGGAGACCCTTGGCCGCAAGCCGGTCATGGTGTTTTCACTCTTTTTGACCTCGCTTTTGGCATTCACGACCGCTTTCAGCCACACCCTCTCCTCGCTGATCGTCGTCAGGCTCCTGCAGGGGGTGGTGCTGGCGGGGCTGCCCTCGGTGGCTATGGCCTATCTGAGCGAGGAGATCGACCCCCCGTCCATCGGTGCCGCCATGGGGCTCTATATCAGCGGTAACGCCATCGGCGGCATGTCGGGGCGGATCTTTACGGCCACCGTCACCGACCTTTCCTCGTGGCGTACGGCCTTGGCGCTCATCGGGGTCGCCTGCCTGGGATTGAGCGTCTACTTTGTCCGCCACCTCCCGCCTTCCGCCCATTTCCGGCGGCACCCCTTCGAGGTGGGGTACCTCTTCACCTCGCTCTACCGGCAGATGCGGGACCCGGCGCTCCTCTGCCTCTACGGTCTCGGTTTCCTGATCATGGGGAGTTTCGTGACCCTCTACAACTACATCACCTTCCGGCTCCTGGGGCATCCCTACGACCTGACCCAAACCCTGGTCAGCCTGATCTTCCTGGTCTACTTCTTAGGCTCCTACAGTTCCAGCTCCATGGGACGGATGGTGAACCGTTTCGGCCGCCGCGCCATGATCTGCGTCGGCCTCGGCGCCATGGCCGTCGGCACGGCCATCACCCTGGCCGCGCCGCTCACCTGGATCATCGTCGGGGTGGCCGTATTCACCTGCGGTTTTTTCGGCGCGCACTCCGTTGCCTCCAGTTGGGTGGGGCGTCACGCGAAAACCGGAAAGGCCCAGGCCTCCTCACTCTACCTCTTCTTCTACTACCTGGGATCGAGCATCTCCGGGACCGCAGGCGGTTTCTGCTGGACCCACGGGGGATGGGACGGCGTGGCGGGATTGATCGGTCTGTTGCTCGCGACCGCGTTTGTGGTCATCGCCTTGTCCACGCGCCTGTCGACAGAACATGCCTCGGGTGGTATAGTTGGGAAGATTTGAGGGGGTCCGGCTGATTTCTTTCACCCACGCTGGAAAGAGGAGGACGTTATGGCGGCAAAAAAGATTCTGATGCTGGTGGGCGATTATGTTGAGGACTACGAAGTCATGGTGCCGTTCCAGGCCCTGCAGATGGTGGGGCATACGGTACACGCGGTCTGCAGCGGCAAGAAGGCCGGCGACACGGTGCGTACGGCGGTGCACGACTTCGAGGGGGACCAGACCTATAGCGAGAAACCGGGGCACAACTTTGCCCTGAATGCCACTTTTGCCGAGGTCCGCGCCCAGGATTACGACGCCCTCGTGGTCCCCGGCGGCAGGGCGCCCGAGTATATCCGCCTGGATCAGGCGGTGCTGGAGATCGTACGGCACTTCGACACCGCCCACAAGCCCATTGCGGCCATCTGCCATGGAGCGCAGCTGCTGGCCGCCGCCGGGGTGCTGAAGGGGAAGGGGTGTTCCGCATACCCGGCCGTCGGGCCGGAGGTGACCCTGTCCGGCGGGACCTACGTGGACATCCCCGTGGACAAGGCCCATGTGGACGGAAACCTGGTCACGGCCCCGGCATGGCCGGCCCATCCCGAATGGCTGGCGAAATTCCTGAAGGTTCTGGGGACGGAGATCACCCTGTGATCAGGAGCTGTCCCGTTGTTGCAGGACCACATACCTTTGCCCTCTCCAGCGCCGTGCGGCAGCCGGTGAGGGGGATCTTTTCGCGTATGGTCCGCCTCCGGGCGCTGTTCGCCGCCCTGCTGCTGGCCATCGGTGTCTCGACCCCTTTGCCGGCAGGCGCGGCGGGCGATCGTACGGTCCTCTGGAATATCGTCACAAACTGCCTGGATGCTTCCGGCGCGGATTATTGTACGGTGTGCCGCTGGCCGCGGGTTGACAGCGCCTGCTCCCATAGGAGCGCCAGCAACGGCGCGACGGAGGTCTGGGCCGAGTCGGCGGATTTTGTTGTGCTGCGTGACTCCAAGATGTGCGGCTGCCCGGAGGGCTTTGTGCACGGACTGGCGATCCCCCGCGCCCGGGTGACCGGCGTTGAAGACCCGCGGCGTCCCGATGGCATCTGGGCGTTTGCCTGGGCAGCGGCCCGCAAGCGCATGGGTGACGACCCGGCCATCGCCCTTGCCGTCAATCCGCTGGCCCAGCGTGGCCAGGACCAGCTCCACGTCCACCTCCTCCGGCTGCATGGCGATGCCGGTCGGCTCATCGCCCAACGCGCAAAAGACCGCGTGCAGAGCCTGGACCACGTCTGGAAGGTCGCCGCCCGGAGGGCTGCCGCCGAGGGGCTGACGGATTACGGCGTGCTGGTTGTCGCCCACCGTGAGGGGGGATTCATGGTGCTGGTCGCACAGGATAGCCCGGAAAAACTGTACACCGATTGGCGCTGCCGCTGAAATCAGGGGCAGGGGCTTGTCGGAATAATCGGGATGTGAGAAAGAAGCATGGCCTACGTGTATCTGTTGGTGGCAATCGTTGCCGAAGTGATGGGGACGAGCGCATTGAAGGCGTCGGAGGGATTTTCCCGCCTATTCCCGAGCGTGCTCGTCGTGCTGGGGTACGGGATCGCATTTTACTGTCTGAGCCAGGTGCTGAAAAGCATCCCGGTCGGGGTGAGCTATGCCATCTGGTCCGGATTGGGCATTGTCCTCATTTCCGTGGTCGGCGCCGTTTTCTTCAAGCAGGCGCTTGACCTGCCTGCCATTCTCGGCATGGCGCTGATTATCGCCGGGGTTGCCGTCATAAACCTGTTTTCCAAGTCGGTGAGTCCCTGAGAAAAGATAGTCTGCACTACCAATCAACAAGGAATATGACCGCTACTTCCTCCCCGCCTCGGCCGGTTGCACCATCTGCCCCTCGCTGATGCCGCTGCCCGGATTGAGCACGACCCGTTCCCCCTCTTTCAGCCCCGCGCCACTCCGCACCATCTTGCCGTCGCTGTCGGCCACCGACACCTCGCGGAACCTCACCCGGTTGTCGCTCCCCACCACCCCCACGTAGGACTGTTCCCCCTTCACCAGCAACGCCTCTGCCGGTACCTGGACATGGGGCGGGGCCGTCAGCGCCAGACTGACCTGCACGAACCCTCCGGCCAGAATTGCTCCTTCCCGGTTATCCAGGTCAAGTTCCACCAGGAGCGTACGGCTCTTGAGGTCCAGTTCGCCGCTGATGCGGGTCACGCTGGCCGGAAGTTTCACCTCGGGGCGCGCGGCGTCGGCGATCACTGCACGGTCACCTTTTCTGACGAAGGCGGCGTTTTTTTGATCCAGGTAGACATAGACCCGCAGCCGGTCGGTTTTGGAGATGGTCGCGACCGGTTGCGCCGCGGTCTGGTTGGTGGTGGCGCTCTGCAAGAGCGCCCCGGGGTCGACGAAGCGGGCCGTCACCGTACCGCTGAACGGAGCGCGCACCGTCTCGTACCCCTTCTGGCTCTTCAGCCCCTCGGCGGTAGCTTCGGCGCTCCTGGCTGCGGCCTCGGCGTTGTCGTAGTCCTGCCGGGCAACCACCCCGTCCTTGATCAGGAGACGCTCGCGGTCGGCAAACAGCCTCTTGGTACGGGCATCGGCCGCGGCCGCATCGTACTGGCGGTCCAGTTCGGGGGATTCGATCAGCGCCAGTACCTGGCCGCGGTCGACCCGGTCCCCCTTGTCCACGCGGATTTCGCGCAGATAGCCGCTTACCTTGGCGTATAGGGTAACCTCGGCAAAGGGACGTGCCTCGCCCGATAGTACCACGCTCCGCTGCGCGGGGGAGCGGCCGGCAACGGCAATCGTCACGCGAGGTCCGGCCGTGAGGGCGGCCTGGCGAACCTGGAGTTCCGCCTGTACCTGACTGCGGCGACTGCCGAGCAGCAGGGCCACAAGGACCACTGCCAGCGCCACCAGCAGGCCGCCGGCCAGGAAGAGTCGTCTTCGTGATGTCAAAGCACTTTCATTCATTGGGATTTCCCCTCTCTCCCTCATCCTCGCCCCGCTCCGCAGCCAGGAACCGATCGTCAAGGAGATGCTTGACCGGCATCTTGGTGCGCAGTAACGAGTAGATTACCGGGACCACGAACAGGGTCAGGATCGTCGCCACCAGCAGCCCGCCGATCACGGCCCGGCCCAGGGGGGCGTTCTGCTCGCCCGCTTCGCCCATGGCAAAGGCCATGGGCACCATGCCGATGATCATGGCCAGGGCGGTCATCAACACTGGCCTCAGCCGTGTCCTGGCAGCCTCCAGGGCCGCTTCCGCCGGTGTGACCACCTTTTCCACCCTGATGTCGTTGGCAAAGCTCACCAGCAGGATCGAGTTGGAGGTGGCGATGCCGATGGCCATGATCGACCCCATGAGCGATTCCACGTTGATGGTGGTGCCGGTCAGCGCCAGCATCCAGAGTATCCCCATCAGGGCGCCCGGCACGGCCATCATGATGATGAACGGGTCGATCCACGACTGGAACAGCACCACCATCAGGAAATAGACCAGGAGGGTGGCCAGGATCAGCCCCAATCCCAGGCTGCGGAAGGACTGGTTCATGACCTCGTTCTGGCCGCGCACCGTGATGCGCATGCCCGGGGGGAGTTTTCCGAGTGCTGCGATGCTCTTGTCGATATCCCGGATCACGGAGCCCAGGTCGCGCCCCTCCACGCCGGCATCCACATCAAGCACCCTTTGTACTGTGTAGTGGGTGATGTTCTCAAAGCTCACCCGGTGGGAGATGAGCGCCAGGTTGCCCAGGGTCTGGGCCGGAATCTGGGGCGTATCCGCCGGTGCCGGCTGGAATGGCGGCTGAAGCAACGCACCGGCCGACGGGGGGGTGACCGGCATGGCTGCCAAATCCGACAGGGTGGTCTGGTACCGGCGCGGGATCTGCACCGCCACGGTGTAGTTGACGTTGTTGGCCGGGTTGAGGAAAAACGAGGGGGCGATCAGGATACTGGAGGAGAGGGCGATCAGGGCGCTGGTGGCCACGTCCCGTTCGCTCATGCCGAGCCGGGCCGCCCGGACCCGGTCCACGTCCACCTGCAGGGTCGGGTAGTCAAGTACCTGATTGATGTGCACGTCGGCGGCACCGGGGATGGTGAGCAGGGCATCCCTGATCTTGAGGGCGTACGGGTAGGATTTGCTGAAGTCCGGCCCTTCGATCTGGATATCGATGGGTGAGGTCAGGCCGAAGTTGAGCACCTGGGTGACGATGTCGGCAGACTGGAAATAGAAGGATGAGCCGGGGAACTGCCGAGGAAGCACCTCCCGGATCCGGTGCCGGTACAGGGCCGTTGGCCGGTGCCCCTTCTTGAGGGAGATGAGGATCTCGGCGTCCATGCCGCTGATGTTCTCGGTCTGCACAAAGGCCAGGTTATAGAATGTGGGCACCCCGATCATATCGTTGATGGTGTCGATCTCCCCGGCCGGGATGATCCCGCGAATCTGCTCTTCCACCCGGGCCAGCAATCGCTCGGTATCCTCGATGCGGGTTCCGGCCGGGGCGCGCACATGCAGCTTCATCAACCCCACGTCCACCGAGGGGAAGAAATCGGTGCCGATGATGAAGACCAGCCCCAGACTGGCCAGCCCCACCAGGGCCGCCACCGCCAACGTGAAGGCGCGGTGGTGCAGGGCCGTTGCCAGCAGCCGGCCGTAGCGCTCACGGAACCGTTCGAAGCCGTCCTCGCGGCGTTGATTCAGCAACCGGAAGAGGGCGGCCATCCTCCCGGGTGATGGAGATGCTCCCCTCTGGTGGTGCTCCCCTCCCAGCAGCATCCGCGACAGCACCGGAACCAGGGTGCGGGAGAGCAGGTAGGAGGCCAGCATGGCGGTCACCACAGCGAACGCCAGTGGGGTGAAGAGGTGCTTGGCCGGCCCGACCAGCAACACTACCGGAAAGAAGACCACGCAGATGGCCATGGTCGCCACGATGGCCGGCATCGCCACCTGGCGGGCGCTGTCCATGACCGCCATGGTGAGCGGCTTGCCCAGGGCGCGGTTGCGGTGGATGTTCTCCACCTCCACCGTGGCGTCGTCCACCAGCATGCCGATGGCCAGGGCCAAGCCGCCCAGGGTCATGATATTGATGCTCTGGCCGGCCAGGTTCATGGCGATCACGGCGCTGAAAATAGCCAGGGGGATGGAGGTGGAGACCACGATCATGCTGCGCAGGCTGCCGAGGAAGACCAGGATCATGAGTGAGACCAGGATCGTGCCGATGACCGCCTCGCGCACCACCCCCTCCACCGCCGCCCGCACGAAGAGCGACTGGTCGAAGTCGATCTTCAGTTCCAGCCCTTGGGGCGCCACCTCCCTGATGGCGGGCAGGGCCTCGCGGGCGGCGTCCACCACCGCCAGGGTGGACGCGTCGGCGTGTTTGAGGATGGACAGATAGGTGGCCCGCCGGCCATTGACGTGCACGATGTTGTTCTGTTCGGCATAGCTGTCCGAGATTCGGGCCACATCACCCAGATAGACCGGGGCGTTGCCCACCACCTTGACCGGGATGGCGCTGAACTGGTCGATGACCCGCGGGCTGGAGTTGAGCAACACGTTGTACTCCTGCCCGCCGATGCGGGCGGTGCCGGCCGGGATGATCACGTTGGAGGCCTGGAGAGCGCTCACCACATCGGCCGGCGAGAGCCCCCGCGCCGCCAGGGCTGTGGGATTGATGTCGATCATGATCTGGCGGCTCTTGCCGCCGAAGGGTGCCGGTGTGGAGAGCCCTGGGATGGTGAACAGCTTGACCCGGATGAAGTTGAGGCCGTAATCGAAGATCTTTTCTTCCGGAAGATTTTTACTCGACAGGGTCAACTGGGCCACCGGCACGTTGGAGGCGTTGAACTGGACGATGGCCGGCGGCTGGGTGCCGGGCGGCGCGATCCTGAGCAGGGTGCTGGAGACGGAGGAAATCTGGGAGATGGCGGCGCCGATCTCGGTGCCGGGCTGAAAGTAGACCTTGAGGACCCCGGTGCCGGGGATGGATTGGGACTCGATGCGGGAGATGCCGTTGACGGTGGTGGAGTAGGCCCGTTCGCTGATCAGGACGATGCGCCGCTCCATGTCCTCCGGGGAGAGGCCGGGGTAGTTCCAGACCACCACGACCACCGGGATGTCGATCACCGGGAAGATATCGACGATCATCCTGGTGAGGGAAAGGGCGCCCAGCACCAGGATCAACAGTGCCATCACCGCAACGCTGTAAGGGCGCCGCAGCGCCAATCTGACTAGCCACATGACGAACCTCGCCAGAGGTCGCAAGGTTTCCTCTCTTGCCGCCGGACCGATTTGGGATGGGGCCGCATGGTCGGCAGGGGCGGGAAACGGTATGCTTCTCTATTCTGTCATGGTAGAACCTCTTCTGTGATTGATTACCAATAAGACCCTGTATATCTTTATAGGTGGTATTGTACATCAAACATTCTAATCTGCAAATCCGATTACGGCATGGGGGAGGAAAACAATGCGGGGAGGGGGGAAGAGGTCGATCATACGGCAGGTGCAAAACCAAGTGGAGCAGGATCTCGCGATCCAGCCCCACTTGGCCGGTCGATTTCCTGGGTGAGGCGTTACCGCACCAGTTTGGACAGCTTCTTAAATTCTTCCGTTCCCGCGACCTTCAGGAGCTGAAACAGAACCGATTCGGTGGAGGTGGGGACCGCGCCGGTCAGGGTCATGGCTTCGGCGGCGATCTGCCAGTTGCGTTTGCTCCGGCTCATGACGGCGTCCCTGACCACGTGGACCTCGAAGCCGGCGTCGCGCAGCTCGATGACGGTTTGCAGCACGCAGACGTGGGTTTCCATGCCGGTGATGATGACCTGGGTGCGACCGGTACTCGTGAGCCTCTTCATGAAATCGGTGCTGCCGCAGCAACTGAAGGCCATCTTCTCAAAATAGCCGGCATCCCCGGCCTTCTCCTTCAGCTCCGGCAGGGTGGCACCCAAACCCTTGACGTACTGTTCGGTGATGAGTGCCGGAATCCCCAACTCCTGGGCGGTTTCCAGCAGAATGGCGATATTCCTGGTCAGTTTGTTGAGGATCTTGTCGTCCATGGCCAAGCAGAGTTTCTCCTGGACATCGATCACCACCAACACCGCCTTGTCACGCTCCAGAAAGAATCTGTCCTTGACCGACATGGTTGATCTCCTTTCTAAGAGGTTGTTGAAAAACAGCCATCTCGCCGCCATCCTCGAAGCCTCTTTCGTGCGGCGTAGCGCTGCTACGCCTCCTCAGAGCCTTCTGCGGGTGCGACGATCTGACTATTTTTGAACAACCTGAGTTTTTCAACAGCCCGTCAATCCCGCTTCAACTCTATTCCCAGATCGTTGATCTTCTTGCGCAGCGTGTTGCGGTTGATGCCGAGGATATCCGCCGCCTTGACCTGGTTCCAGCGGGTTTTCTCAAGGATGAAGCGGATCAGGGGGCGTTCCACCTGTTCCAGCACCATGGCGTGGATATCCCCTTTTTCCAGCTTCTCGATGCCGTTCATGCAGGAACGCAACTTCAGGTCCACGATCGACTCCAGGGAGGCGTCGGGGGATACGGCTGCCTGCCCTCCGGAGAGCGGCTCGAGCCCTTCGAAGTCCCGGGGGGTCAGCAACGGGTCGCTGGAGAGGATGACGGCGCGCTTGATGGTGTTTTCCAACTCCCGCACGTTGCCGGGCCAGGAGTGGGCGGTCAATACGGCCATCGCCTCGTCGGTGCACTGCTTGTCGCTGATGTCCATCTCGGCGCTGGCCCGGCCCAGAAAGTACTGCACGAGCTGGGGGATGTCCTCCCGGCGCTCCCGCAGGGGAACCAGGTTGATGGGAACCACGTTCAGCCGGTAGAAAAGATCCTCGCGGAATTCCTTCTGGCGGACCTTTTCGATCAGTTCCTGGTTCGTGGCGGCCACGATGCGTACATCCACCGGGATGCTCTGGTTGCCGCCGGTGCGGGTGATCTCCCGTTCCTGGAGGACGCGCAGGATCTTGGCCTGCAGGTCCAGGGGCATGTCGCCGATCTCGTCCAGAAAGAGCGTTCCCTGATTGGCCTGCTCGAACTTGCCCAGCTTGCGTTCCGCGGCGCCGGTAAAGGCCCCCTTCTCAAAGCCGAACAGCTCGCTTTCCAAGAGCTCCTTGGGGATGGCGGCGCAGTTGATGGCGACGAACGGCTTGCCCAGCCGGCGCGAATTGAAATGGACGGCCCGCGCCACCAACTCCTTGCCGGTCCCCGACTCCCCCTGGACCAGGATGGTGACATCGCTGGCGGCCACCTTGCCGATGGTCTTGTAGACCTCGCGCATGGCGGGCGAGTTGCCGATGATATTCTTTTCGACCTGGTAGCGCTCCTTGAGTTCCTGCTTGAGCATGGTGACTTGGCCGGCGATCTCCCGGGCGCGCCCGACCTTTTCGATGATGGCGTCGATCACGTCCAGGTCGAACGGCTTGGTGATATAATCGTAGGCCCCGCGTTTCATGGCCTCCACCGCGTTCTTCATGCTGGCCTCGGCCGTCATGATGACCACCAGCAGGTCGCTTTTCAGTTCGCGGATCTTGTCCAGCAGGTCAAGACCGCTGATACCCGGCATCTTGATGTCGAGAATAGCCAGATCGTAGCTGTTGTCCTGGACCAGCGACAGCGCCTGACGTCCGTCGTGGGCCAGGTCCACCGTGAACCCTTTCCGTTTCAGGGCCTTGGAAAGGACCCAGCGCATACTCTCTTCGTCATCGGCCACCAGGATTCTGTTTAACGGCATTGTTGTTGTCCCCTGTTCATCACGAATAAAATTACATTGCAAAACATCATGGACGCTCCCAGGCGGCAAGCCTGGAACGTACCCTTGACAGATATGTTTGGTTCAGTCGTTCATGGTCCGAGCCGATGGGTCATTGCACCAACGGCAAGAGTACCGTGAACTTGGTCCCATGGACGGCATCGGATTCCACCTTGATCATGCCGCGATGTTCCGCCACGATCTTGTGGCAGATGGCCAGCCCCAGGCCGGTGCCCGATGACTTGGTGCTGAAAAACGGCGTCCAGATGTTTTCCAGGTCCTCGGCCGGGATACCGGGGCCGTCGTCGGCGATCTCCACGGCAACCATACGGGAGCGGCGATCATTCTGGGCCATGCGGTAATCGGACAGCACCCGGCTCGCCACCGTCAGCTGCCCGGTATCCTGCAAGGCGTCGATGGCGTTGCAGATCAGGTTGAGGAACAGCCGGGTCAGCATCTCCTCGTCGGCCATGATGGGCGGTATGCTGGGATCGAAGTGTTTGTTGAAGGTGATGTCGCGACCGGTTACGGCCTGCTTTTGCAGCAGGAGGATGTCGCCCAGCACCTTGTGCAGGTTGACCGGCCCCAGCTTGAGCCCTCGCGGCGAGGCCAGTTCCAGCAGTTCGCGGATGATGTGGTCGATGCGCTCCGTTTCGCGGATCATCACCCGGGTGTAATCCAGCAGTTCGCTTTCGGCGTCCAACTCCCGCTCCAGGAGTTGGGCCGCCCCCTTGATGCCCCCCAGGGGGTTTTTCACCTCGTGGGCCAGCCCGGCTGCCAGTGCCCCCATGGTGGAGAGCCGATCGGCTTGACGGACCGCCGCCTCCAACTCGCGGATGTAGGTGATGTCCTTGAGGGACAGGATGGTGCCGATGTTTTCGCCGGTCCCCAGCATGAGCGGGTAACAGGTGGCGGCAACCGGCTTGACCTTGCCGGTGGAGCGGACCACCACGTTCTCATGGTCCGAGATGGTAATGCCGGTCTGGGTCGCTTTCTGGACCATCTCCACCAGGGTCTTTTCCAGGGCAAAGAGCTTGTCAAAGCTGGCGCCCATGGCCTGGCGCCGGGAAAATCCGGTGATTTCCTCGGCGGCCGGGTTGCACAGGGTGATCACGCCGTTTCGGTCCACGACGATCACGCCGTCGCCGACGCTGTCGAGCACGGTGGCGTAGTAATCGCCCGGATAGCTGCCTTGTTCGGCGATGTTGTCAGGGGTGGGCATGGTGGTCATCCGGTGTGCCGGTTATCCTTTCGATCAGGGTGAACAGATCATCGACGGTGCGGACGGAGTTGGCTTCGCGCCGAATGTCGGCGGCGCCGGCAAAGCCGCGCGCATACCAACCGATGTGCTTTTTCATTTCACGGGCGGCCACAGCCTCGCCGCTCTCCTGCACGAACAGCTCCAGGTGCTGGCGTATGGCGCCGGCCCGCTCGGCTGCGTCGGCCGGCGTCACGGTCCCCCGTTCTTCCAGTTCCAAAACCTGCCGAAATATCCACGGATTGCCGAGGGAGCCCCGGGCGATCATCACCCCGTCGCACCCGGTTTCGGCCATCATGGCCCGGCAATCGTCGGCGCTGAAGATATCCCCGCTACCGATGACCGGGATGGTCAGGCACTCCTTGAGTCGGGCGATCTGGCTCCAGTCGGCATGTCCCGAGAACATCTGGGAGCGGCTGCGGGGGTGCAGGGTAACGGCGTCGCACCCCTCGGCCTCGGCGATCCTGCCGATTTCAAGATAAGTATCGTCCCCGCAATGCCAGCCGGAACGGATCTTGATCGTCAGGGGCAGGGCGGTGGCAGCCCGCACGGCCTTGACGATGGCGGCAATGCCGGCCGGATCGCGCAAGAGGGCGCTGCCTGCGCCGGTACCGACCACCTTGCGAACCGGGCACCCCATGTTGATATCGAGCAGTTCCCCGTATTCTGCTACCATGCGGGCGGCTTCCGCCAGGCTCTCGGGCGAATCCCCGAAGAGTTGGATGCCCAGCGGCCGGTCTTCCGGGCAACTCTTCAACAGGGCCAGGGTTTTTATGCCTTCGCGGACCAAACCGTTGACGCTTACCATCTCGGTGAAGGCAAGAGCGGCACCATTGCGACGGCAGAGGAGACGGAACGGCAGGTTGGTGATTCCGGCCAAGGGGGCAAGCACAACGTTGTGCGCCAGGGATAGTCTACCGATTTTCAATGGTTTCAGCATGATGCACACGGGTAATGGCTAGCGGAAGGAGAATAAATAGTTGAGTGATGCCTAAATTTTGGGCATAGTATCACAGCCATTTAAAATGGCAAAGGGAAAATTCAGAAAATAGTTGTTGCCAAGATGGTTGTTTACGGTTTTAATATTACTCTAACTATAACGCACGCATTGGGTGACAGGCCAGCGCAATCAAGGAGTTGAATATGTTTGGAATCGGGATGCCGGAACTTATCATTATCATGGTCATCGCCCTGATCGTTATCGGACCGCACAAATTGCCGGAACTCGCCAAGTCCCTGGGCAAAGGTTTGGCGGAGTTCAAGAGAGCCTCCGAGGACTTCCAGCGCAACATCCAGGAAGAGGCCCGCAAGAGCGAGGAGAAGCTGGAGCCGCAACAGGAGGCCGTGACGCCGCCCGCCGAGCCCGAGCATGTGGCTACGGCAGCGTCGGCAGAGCATGGGCCTGTGGCCGCAGCGGCGCCGGCTGAGCAGCATGATGCCGGGGAAAAGAAGGATGCCCCCCACGCCTGATTCCACGGATGGCGCACGCTTCAAAAACGAAAAGAGCCGGGTCGCACCCCGGCTCTTTTTTTATAGTGCGCCCGGTAGGGCGCTTATTTGACCTCGATATTGATCTGTTTCGGCTTGGTTTCCTCTTTTTTCGGGAGGACGATGTTCAGGATGCCTTTCTCGCAGGTGGCCTGCACATGTTCCTGATCAATGGTCGCCGGCAGGCTGAAGCTGCGTTGGAATGAGCCGAAATAGCGCTCGATGCGGTGATAGTTTTCCTTCTTGACCGAGTCTTCGTGTTTGCGTTCCCCCCTGAGGGTCAGGGTATTATCCTCGATGCGTACATCGATGTCCCTCTGGTCCACATCAGGCACCTCGGCCTTGATGACGATGGCGTCTTCCGTCTCGTAGATGTCCACGGCCGGCTGCCAGATCCCCTCGCGGGTCTCCTCACCGGAAATATCATGGTTCCAGGAGACGTTCAACAGCCGATTCATCTGCTCCTGCATGGTGCGCAACTCCCTGAGCGGATTGTATTTGACAAGTGCCATATCCGTATCCTCCTTTGTTCTTTAAATGGCGAACCCTTTCTATCACAAACATAATGTCGAATTTCTCAAAGTCAAGGGGAGGCGAAACTCATTAAACTGGGTGTATTATTTTTTTACGATAGTGTATAGTAAAGACGGATTGGCAGCCAGAGTGGGCCGACAGGCCGCAGGAGACGAACCATGCCACTGATTGTAGAAGCGATCTTCATAGCACTGACCATGCTTATAGCCTTTTTTCTGGCGTTTTTGATGATGTTCCTCCTGGCCCTGTTCCTTGCCCCCATCGAGCGCGGGCTTTCCAAGTTCATTTGGGACCACACCACCCCCGCTTCCCCTGCACCGTCCCAAAAGGGCCAGTCCTACCGGGATTTCAGTAAAAAACACTTCTGAGTACGGTCGTCGCTCGATGCCTGATACTCATCCAAGAAAGCGGCCGGAAGCACACCGCGTTGAAAAGCGCAGGATAAACCGGCCGAACGCTCCCGCCACTGAATACCGTGAAACGCGGTTCCTGCTGGTAGCAACCCTGGCCGTTTCCGGCATCCATTCCCATGACGACACAAATCACCATATACGTTCTAATGGCTGGAGACCTGCGCCGGGAGAGAGCTTATGGAATTCAAGAATCTGCTGATCGAGACCGTTGACAACGTGGCCACCCTGACCGTCAACCGCCCCAGGAGCCTCAACTCCCTCACAAGCGAGGTGTTGGGAGAGCTGGAATGCGCCCTGTATGGCTTGGACCTTGATGCCGACGTCAGGGCGGTGGTGCTGACCGGCGCCGGAGAGCGGGCCTTCGTGGCCGGGGCCGACATCAAGGAGATGTCCGCGATGAACGCCCTTGAGGCGCATGCCTTTGCCCGGAAGGGGCAGCAGGTGATGCTGCTTATGAACAGGATGAAAAAGCCGGTCATCGCGGCGGTCAACGGCTATGCCCTGGGGGGCGGGCTGGAGTTGGCCCTGGCCTGCGATTTCATCTATGCCGCCACCACGCCCCGGCTCGGTTTCCCCGAGGTAACCCTGGGGATCATGCCCGGCTTTGGCGGCACCCAGAACCTGGCTCGCCTGATCGGTCCCAACCGGGCCAACGAGATGGTCTTTACCGGCAGGATGCTGGACGCCGACAAGGCGTGCGCCTGGGGGATCGTCAACGAGGTCTTTCCGCCGGAGGAACTTTTGGCCAAGGCCCGGGAAACAGCCCAGGCCATTGCCCAGGTGGCCCCGTTGGGGGTAAGCAGCGCCAAGGATGCCATCGCCAATGGCCTGAACATGGGCAAGGAGGACGGTTTCCGCTACGAGGCGGCCCTGTTCGGCGTGCTCTTCGCCACCGAGGATCAGCGGGAAGGCATGGGGGCGTTTGTGGAGAAACGCCAGGCGGCGTTTAAGGGGAAATAGCAGCGGTTTCATCCGTCCGGCGGGAACGCTAAGCGCACATGACCTCATTCTCGTCCCGCCGCCCACAAATACAACTATTAAACGAGGACTCTATGTACCCTGAGTCGGATGATCTGAACGACTATCTGGTTTCCGATACCATTATTGATTGGCAAACTCCGGCTGTCCGGCAGAAGGCCCTGGAACTTACGCAAACATTACCGGATGAGGTTGCCAAGGCCCGCTGTCTGTTCGAATGGGTCAGGGACACCATCCCCCATTCCGCTGACGCCGGACTGGACATTGTGACCTGCACGGCCAGCGAGGTGCTCCATCACGGTACCGGGATCTGCTTTGCCAAAAGCCATCTCCTGGCCGCCCTGCTCCGGGCGGTAGGTATCCCGGCCGGTTTCTGCTACCAGGTCTTGCGGCTGGACCCGCCTGTGGATAACGAGCCGGTTCTGCACGGCTTTAACGGCATCTACCTGGCGACCCTCCAAAAGTGGATTCGGGTCGATGCGCGGGGCAATGCCAAGGGGATCAACGCCCAATTCAGCACCGGGAACGAGCAACTCGCCTTTGCCATGGACCCGGAGGCCGACGAGTTCATCTACGAAGCGATCTTTGCGGCACCGGTGGAGAGCGTGGTCAACCGGCTGAAAATGTACAAGACCAAAAGCGAATTGTGGGACGATCTGCCCCAATCCCTGTAATTGAAAGAACGACATAAGAACGTGGATGCACAATGGACAGGGATGTGAACCTCTATAACCAGGGCAAAAATGCGCTGATGCTGCTGGTCCGTCTGTATCGGCAACGCGGTTCGTACCGGATCATACGCGACCCCGAAGGGGTCATCAGCCTGTGGGCCATCGAAGGCGCCGAAAGAACCCCGTTTTCCGTATCCTTTGCGGACCGGGGACGCATCAGCGGAAATCTTGAGGACATGTCCCCCGAGTTTGTGCGGTCATTCATTGCGTATGTGAGGAAAAACGGGGTGCGGATTGCCTGATTGATGGGAGAACGTGCGTCAAGTAGACTTTTTTAACATCTTGAAATTGCCGATAAACGTTGTACTTTAGTGAAGCACGGCATGCGGAAGAGATCACTTCCCGGCGGTAGCAGGATCTGGCTGCGGTCAGACAGAGTCGCTGTTGAACGAAAGGAGCCCACGCCATGGAACCCACTAAACCGAAGGGGATGAACCGCAGGACCTTCATCAAGGCCGGCATGGCGGGTGCCGCAACCGCCCTGATCGCCCCGCCCGCGTTTGCGGAGGCCCTGCAGCAGATGGCCGGACCGGAACACTCCGCCTTTCCGAAACCGGTCTATCGCACCTTGGGTCGTACCGGCCTGAAGATCACCGTGGTCAGCTTCGGGGCCATGCTGACCCCCGAGCCGGAGGTGATCCGGGTCGCCATCGACCGGGGGGTGAACTACATCGACACGGCCCGCAAGTACATGGGGGGCAAGAATGAGGAGATCGTCGCCAAGGCGGTAAAAGGGGTGCGGGACAAGCTCTTCATCGCCACCAAGACCCAGCCGGAGTCCCACACAAGGGCCGAGATCATCCGTGACGTGGAGGCCAGCCTGAAGGCGTTGGGGACCGACCACATCGACGTGATCCAACTCCACAACGTCACCGGCAGACAGCGGATTTTCAACGCCGAGACGCGGGAGGCGCTGGCGCAGCTGAAAAAACAGGGGAAGGTGCGCTTCTGCGGGGTGACCACCCACAAGAACGAGGCCGAGGTGCTGAACGCCCTGGTGGACGACCCGGACCGGTTCTTCGACACCTGCCTCGTCAAGTACAACTTCACGTCGGGCAGGGAGGTCTCGGTCGCCATCGACCGGGCCGCCTCGGCCGGCATCGGCATCATCGCCATGAAAACCCAAGCGGGGGGGTATGACACTACGGGCCTGGGCAGGATCAGCGCCCACCAGGCCGCCCTCAAGTGGGTGCTCCAAAATCCCAAAGTGACCGCGGCCATACCGGGCATGAAGAACCTGACGCAACTCAAGGAGGATATGGCCGTCATGGGCATGTCCTTTACCTATGCCGACGTACGGCGCCTCGACCGCTACGCCGAGGCCATCGCCCCCTTCTACTGCGGCTTCTGCGGTTCGTGCGAGGCGGGATGCCCCCGGGGTGTGGAGATCTCCACCGTCAACCGGGCCCTTATGTACGCCGAGGGGGGGTACCGGGATCTCTCCCTGGCCCGCGCCACCTACGCCGAACTGCCACGACAGGCGACGGCGGCGGCCTGTAGCGACTGCGAAGGGTGCAGCGCCCAGTGCGTCAACGGGCTGGATATCGCCGCCAAGATGGAACGCGCCCGGACGGTGTTGGCATGAGCGCCAAGCGTCTGGCGTGGCTGCTCCCGGCCCTGTTCCTGCTTCTCGGCCTCCTACCCGGCGCGTGGGCGGCGGGCGATATGGAGGAGCTCCTGCCGCCGGTCTCCTGCGGTGCCGGGTGGCAGATGGAGGGTAAGCCGCTCTTCTACAACCGGGATACCCTGTCCGACCGGATCGACGGCGAGGCCGAACTGTACTTCCCCTACGGCTTCGAGCGCATGGCCGCCGCCCGCTATGCCGCGAAGAAAACCCCCGAAGCTGGCATCGACGTGGAGATCTACCGCATGGGGTCGCTGCTGGACGCCTTCGGCATGTATGCCAACTACCGCCAGAAGGAGGGGAGCACCATTGCCGTGGGCGCCGAGTCCAATCTCTCCCCCTCGCAGCTCTTCAGCTACCAAGGGCGTTTCTTCATCCACATCCAGATGACCGGCACCAGTGATGCCGCCACGACCGTCCTGGCCGAATGCGGGAGGACGGTGGCGGCGCGGCTGCCGGGTACGCAAAGCAGGCCGCCCGAGCTTTCGGCCCTGGAACGGTCCGAGGTGGTCAAGGGAACCGAGCGCTACCTGCCCCAGAGCCTCTTGGGGTATGATTTTCTGAACAGGGGGATCATGGCCGATGCCGTGGTTGGGGGGACGAACCTGCAGATATTCCTGCTCCTGGGGCAAACGGCCGAATCCGCATCCGCCGCATTCGGCCGTTACCGTTCCCTGTTGGCCCAGGGGAAGATTGAATCGGGGGGAAATGATGCGGCGCTTGTGGAGGGTGTCGATCCCCTCTACGGACCGGTCGTGATTCTGCGGAAGGGGGGCTGCCTCGCCGGCGCCCTCAAGTTCGGCGCGAAGGATGGCGTCCGCGCCCTGCTGGAGCGTATCTGCCGGTGATGACGTGACGTTGCCGGGTAAGGCGGGATTGTGCACCCCCGCCGCTACAGCCCGGTTTTAGCCGCAAACCTCGGCTTTGACGATGGTCTTCATCTTCTTCAGCCGGCCTATGGCCTGTTTGCAGGCTTCGAAGGCATCGCCGCTGTTGGGGGAACTGACGGCGGCAAGCGAGATAATGTCGCCGACGCGGAGCCGGCCGGTGCGTCGGATCAGGAGGATATCTTCCAGGGCGAATTCCGCGGCCAGTTTGCCGGCCATGTCGCGCAGTTCCGTCTCGGTATCACCGTTTGTGGCATAGTCGATGTAGCTTGTGGTCCCGCCAACACCCGCCATGGGTTTTACCACGGCATAATGGATAACGACCGACCCGGCCTTCTTCGTTGTTATCAGGTCGTAAATCTGTGCAGGATCAATAGGGTCGGGTGTGATTCTAACCATTCGTGTCTCCATGTTTGTGATGTCATACGGATGGTGGATCGTCCGTGTCTTTTAACGTAGTTCCTGATGGCAGCACTGACGGCTCATAGCTCCATCTTTTGATTTTGGAGCCGTTTGTAATAAAAATTCTGCCCGTACAACACGGCGATGGGGTTGTGGCCGGTGACCCGGTCCTTGACCACCAGGGTTGTGACCGGTGCCTCCGAACGCTTGTTGAAGAGCATGTCATGGCCGACGCACAGGCCGAGGATGATGTTCATGTCGGTCTTGAGCCGGTTGCAGATCTCGGCCTGGGCAATGGGGTTGCAGGCCGGCTCAAAGGTGCCGGGTCTGACCTTGTCCCCTTCCTCCAGCCCCAGTTCCCGCTTGTCGATGCTCCCCGCCTTGCAGCAGACGCTCAGCGGTTCAAGCCCCTGGGCCTTCAGGATGGCCACGAGGCGGTCGGCTTCGTCCAGGAGGCCGATGCAGGTGGCAATGCCGATCTTCGTGTATCCCATCAGTTTGGCAAAGGCGATGGTGTCCTCCACGCGGGTCCAGCGCGGCATGATCGCATCGCTGCCCTCCGACCGCTGGTAGCAGAGCCCTTCCACACGCGCCGCCACCAGGGCGATGCGGGCCTCCTCGCTGTCCCCCCGGTATTCCTCGAACGCCTCCTTCACCACATCGTCATAGGTGCCGGACGGGCAGTTGCCCGGTTTGGGCGGCGCAGTTGCCGGGTCGCCGCTCCAGCAGTTGGTGGTACCGCACTTTTGCCATACGGCACTGCACTTGGAACATGAGACCGGTGTTTCGTCTGACATGATAAACCTCCCGAATCAATACTGTATGGTTTCGGCAGCGGGTCATCCCATGAGTGCCACCAGCATGAGCGGCGGCAGTGCCACCACGCCCATGGCGAACAGGGCGTCAAGCCAGATGGCGGCTCCGGCCTGGCACAGGCGGATCAGTCCCACCGCCGGTATGAGCAGCAGTTTTCCCCGGAAGCCTACGTGGTTGCTGGTAACATCCTGCCAGAGCGCATCCCCGTCACCGCTGCTGGGAAAGGCGTGCAGGGCCATGGAAAAGCTGAGCCAGGCCCCGGCAATCACGGCAAGGTCCTTGAATTCAGCCGCCGCCGGGCTCGTGACGAGGAGGGATGTCAGCAGGCTGACCGCCAGGGCGGCCACGGTGGAGACGAAGAACGGAGCGACCGCCACCATGATATGCTGAAAAGCGTATGCAGGCTGTTCGTGGAGCACGTACCCCAAGGGGTTGCCCAGGCGCAGGTAGCAGACCTTGACGACACGGATTCCGAGTCTGCGGCAGGCCCAAGCATGGGCGAACTCGTGGACCATCACACCCGGAAAGGTAAGCAGGGAGACGATCAGGCGGGCGGTCATAGGGGGTGCTTCACGCCGTGGTCATGGTGTTGAAGAGTTGGTTCACCTCGCGGAAGACCTCCACGTACTCATCGGACAACATGAAGAAAAAGTCTCCCAGGTTATCGGGAAGGGGATGGCGCGAATGCTGCTTGAGCAGGTTCCAGGCGTATTCTTCGGATCGGTCCGGTTTGGTGGCCTGGGCCACGCTGTCCGAGATGGTGTAGGCCAGGCAGAAGAAGTCGGCCAGCGCGACGATGGCGGTCAGCAGCGGGTCCTCTATGGCCAGTTCGGAGGTGTGGTGGTGGGAAATGACATCACTGTACACCGGCGGGAAGTTCCAGCGCTGTGCCAGGCAGAGTCCTACCTCGCTATGGGTGGTGCCGAAATACTCCAGCTCGGCGTCGTAGGTCGTGGAGCGGGTGTAGTTGATGTGGGCGAGCATCTCGCCGTATTCTTCCCTGAGGTAATGGCCGAAAAAAACCTTGCCGATGTCGTGAATGATGCCGACCATATAGGCCAACTCGGTGTCGTTGTACCCCACCATGGCGGCAATGCGGCGGGACATGGAGCCGACGCTGAAGGAATGCATCCAGAAGATGTTCATGTCGAAGGGCTGCTCCGGCGCCTTGAAGCCGTCCACGAAATAACTGGTCAGAATCATCTCGCGCACGCTCCTGAAACCGAGGTAGAGCAGGGCGCGTTTCACCGAGGTGATCTTGCTCCCCGGCATGTAGAGCGGCGAGTTCACCACCCGGATGACCCTCGCCGCCAGGACCTGGTCGGAAAGGATCAGGTCCGCGACCTCGTCCGGGTTGGACTCGTGATCGTCCAGGAGCCTGATGACCCGTGAGACGATCACCGGGATAGTCGGCAGGTCGCTCACATCCTTGAACAGCTTGCGGGCCTTGATCATCATTGCTGCTTTGTCCAAGAGTCGTTCCTTTCGGTCTGCCGGTTGTGGGATGCCCTGAATCCGTGACGCCTCCATGCCGCCGGTCCGGAAGACCTCTGCCTTTGCGTTTGCAAAGTTTGCGACAATCAGGCGGAGGACCAGCCTGGTGAGTGGGCTGTTACGGCACGGCGGCGTGCGGGCCCCGGCTCTTCCGGACGCTGCGGCATTCCAGCATCACGGATTCAGAACATCAGTCCGTCTTCTGCACAAGCTCGGAAAACTGGGCCTCCGAGAGCACGGCAACGCCCAGTTCCCTGGCCTTGTCGAGCTTGCTGCCCGGCTCTTCTCCGGCGACGACGTAGTCGGTCTTCCGGGAGACGGAACCGACCACATGCCCCCCCTCGTCTTCAACGATCCTGCGGGCCTGATCGCGGGTAAACCGGGCAAGTCCGCCGGTGAATACGAAACTTTTGCCGCTGAGTCTGCCACCGACCCGTTTCTCTTCGGCGGTCGGGGCCACGCCCGCTTCCTGGAGGCGCCGGACGACGGCCACGTTGTCCCGGTTGTCGAAGAAGGTGCGGATACTTTGGGCAACGGTGGCGCCGATGTCGCGAATGCCGGTCAGTTCCTCGATGGTCGCCTGCTCCAGATTTTCCAGGCTGCCGTAGGACTGGGCCAGGGTCTTGGCCGTGCGTTCGCCCACGTGGCGGATGCCGAGGGCGAAGATGAACCTGCCTAGTTCCCGCTGTTTGCTGTTATCGATGGCTGCCAAAAGGTTGCCGGCCAGTTTGTCCCCCATGCGTTCGAACCGCATGAAATCGTCACGGGTCAGGCGGTAGATGTCGGCCACGTTGTGCACCAGCCCCAGGGAGAGCAGTTGTTCGATGAACTTCTCCCCCAACCCTTCGATGTCCATGGCGTTGCGCGAGGCAAAGTGGATGATCGACTCGCGGATCTGGGGCGGGCAGGAGAGCCCCATGCAGCGCACCGCCACCTCGTCGGCGATGCGGACCACCTCCGAGCCGCATTCCGGACAGGTCTGGGGCGGCGGCAGCGGCAGCTCCCGGCCGGTGCGCTTTTCCGTCAGCACCCTTACCACTGCCGGTATGACGTCGCCGGCCCGTTCCACCAGCACGGCGTCGCCGATGCGGATGTCCTTGGCGGCGATCTCGTCCCAATTGTGCAGTGTGGCGCGGGCCACCGTGACCCCGGAGACCACCACCGGCCGCAGGTGCGCCACGGGCGTGATGACCCCGGTGCGGCCGACCGACGGGACGATGTCCTCCACCACGGTTTCCGCCTGACGCGGGGGGAATTTGCAGGCAATGGCCCAGCGGGGCGAACGGCTCTTCTCCCCCAACTCCCGCTGGAGGGCATAGGAGTCCACCTTGATGACCGTGCCGTCGATCTCGTAGGGGAGCGACTCTCGGCGCTCCTGCATCTCGCGGTAATATGCCACCGCCGCCTCGATCCCGGTTACCTGCCGCACCAGCGGGTTGACCGGCAGCCCCTTGGCACCGATGAAGGCAAAGAACTCCTGCTGCGAATCAAATGACGTCCCTTCACCGACGCCGGGGGCATAACAGAATACGGAGAGCGGCCGCCGCGCCGTGATGCGCGGGTCCAACTGGCGCAGTGAACCGGCAGCCGCGTTGCGCGGGTTGGCAAAGGGTGGCTCGCCGTTTTCCTCTTTTTCCCGGTTGATGTGCTGAAAGGCCTCCAGGGAGAGATATACCTCGCCCCGTACCTCCAGCAGGTGCGGGGCGGCTTTGCCGGAGAGCCGCAGGGGGAGTGAGCGGATCGTGCGGATATTCGCGGTCACGTCCTCACCGGTCAGGCCGTCGCCCCGGGTGGAGGCAACCGCCAGTACGCCGTTCTCATACACCAGTTCCACGGCCAAGCCGTCCATCTTCGGCTCGCAGACGTAGCCCACCTCCGCCTCGGCCGGCAGCGCCAGGATCTTCTTGACCCGCTGGTCAAACTCCCTGATCTCTTCTTCATTGGTGGCGTTTTCCAGCGACAGCATGGGGAGGCGGTGGGGCAGGGGGGCGAATTTGTCCAGCGCCGAACCCCCGACCCGCTGGGTAGGTGATTCGGGCGTCACCAAGCCGGGGTGCTGCTCCTCAATGGCCTGGAGTTCACGGAACAGGGCGTCGTAGTCGGCGTCGGTGACCTCTGGTGCGTCCAGCACATAGTACATCCGGTTATGGTGTTCGAGCAGGCGGCGAAGTTCCTCGGCCCTGGCCCGAGCACTCTCCTGAGGATCGTGTATGTCAGGCAACAAGGGCATTTGCATGGGCGGCTCCGGGAGATGGTATTTGACTTCACCGCAGATTACAGTATTATTTCAGCAATTTCAACGCCGCAGGCAAGAACCGGACGATTCATGGAACAACAACAGCTTGCGGGCATCAGTCGATGGTTCGACGACTATACCCGCACCTTTCTCGATACCGACCCGGAAGGGCTTGTAAATATTCAGCTCAAGATCGAACACACCCGCAAGGTATGTGCGGTCAGCGACATCCTGGCGACTGGCGAAAGGCTTTCGGCAAACGAGGCCCGCATTGCAGGGGCCATCGCCCTGCTGCACGACGTGGGCCGTTTTCCCCAGTACCGGCGCTGGCGCACCTTTCGCGACAGCCAGTCCGACAACCATGCCCGGCTCTCGGTGGAGGTCCTGCGGGAACACCACCTGCTGGACGGCCTTGATCCCGCCGAGCGCCTGCTGATCGAGGAGGCGGTGCGTTTTCACAACCTCCTGGAACTGCCCCAACGGGTCAGTTCGCCGACCCGGCTGTTCATGCGACTGATCCGGGATGCGGACAAGCTGGATATCTGGCGCGTATTTCTCGAACTCTTCACGCTGCCGGAAGAGCGGCGGGCCTCCGCCGCCACCCTGGATTTACCCGATCTGCCGGGGTGCACGCCCGCCTGCCGGGACGCCTTTCTGGCCCACCAGGTCGTCAGACTGGACCTGTGCCGGGTCCTCAACGACTTCAAACTCTTGCAGATTTCCTGGGCACTGGACCTTGGTTTTGCCTCGTCCTATCGCCTGCTGCTGGAGCGCGACTATATCACTCGCCTGGCAGGCACCATCAATGGTAAACTGGATATCGGGGCAGCCATCGAATATATTGGGCAGGAGGCCGCCCGGCGGGTGGAAAATTTTCAAACCCAGTGACCAACGCGGAGGCGATGATGGAAACCAAACTACGCATGGTTTTGCCGGATCAGGAGTTGCTGAGGCTCTACGAGCAGATGTTTCTTTCGCGGGAATTCGAGGAACATTGCGCCGAACAGTATACCAAGGGCAATATCACCGGTTTCCTGCACCTGTACAGCGGCCAGGAGGCCGTGGCGGTCGGGGCGACGGCCGGCCTGCACAAAGAGGACTATATCCTCTCGGCCTACCGTGAGCACGCCCAGGCCATCGTACGGGGCGCCGACCCGAAGCGGGTCATGGCCGAACTGTTCGGCAAGGCCACCGGCCTCTGCAAGGGGAAGGGGGGCTCCATGCACCTCTTCGATCCCTCCCTGAATTTCATGGGAGGCTATGCCATCGTCGGCGGCCAGTTCCCCATCTCGGTCGGGCTGGCCTTCAGCGCCAAGTACCGGAACGAGGACCGCATCACCGCCTGCTTCTTCGGCGACGGCGCGGTCAACCAGGGGACCTTCCACGAATCCCTCAACTGGGCCCAGTTGTGGGAGTTGCCGGTACTCTTCATCTGCGAGAACAACTTCTACGGGATCGGCACCGAGGTGCACCGCTCCTCGGCCCTGGCCTCCATCCACCGCCGCACCTGCGGCTATGACATCCCCTCCGAAAAGGTCGACGGCATGGACGTGATAGCGGTCTACAAGGCGGTGAAGTACGCCGCCGAGAAGGTGCGGGAAACCGGTCGGCCTTACTTCATCGAGGCGACCACCTACCGTTTCCGGGGGCATTCCATGTCCGATCCGGGGAAATACCGTTCGGCGGCCGAACATGAACTATGGAAATCCCGCGATCCCCTGCCCAGCTTTGCCAAGCGCTTGCTGGAGGAGGGGATCGCCACCCGCCAGACCCTGGACGCCGTCGAGGCGCGCTGCAAGGCAAAGGTGGAGGAAGCGGTCACCTTTGCCGAAGAGTCGCCCTGGCCGGAGGATAGCGAGGTTTACAGCGACATTTATGTCTGATTTTTAAACTTAGACGTCCGCCACAGAGACACGGAGACACAGAGGTTCACAGAGAAAAACAGGGAAAACGATGAAAAAAGATCCGATGGAACGTCCCGACTTTTGGCCAGAAGCTACAGGTCCCTGTCCTAACTGTGGTTTTGAGGTGGTCGTTGCAAGAAGATCCCGGAAAACTCATGAACTCTATTTTGGTTGTGCGCGGCCTAAACAAGGTCCTAAATCAGGATGTAATTTCAAGGGATGCCGCAGTCACTAACCTTTTCTCTGTGTACCTCTGTGTCTCCGTGTCTCTGTGGCAGATGTATAGCTTTTGGAGGTTTTTATGGCGGAAATGACCTATCGTGATGCAATCAACCTGGCTCTCAAGGAAGAGATGCGCCGCGACCCGTCCGTGGTGGTCCTGGGCGAGGATGTGGCGCTCTACGAGGGTTCCTTCAAGGTGACCCGCGGGCTTTTGTCCGAATTCGGCGAGGAGCGGGTCAAAGATACGCCCATCTCGGAGAATACCATCATCGGTGTGGCCGTGGGGGCCGCCATGGGGGGCTTGCGCCCGGTGGCCGAGCTGATGACGGTCAACTTCGCCCTCCTGGCCATGGATCAAATCGTCAACCACATGGCCAAGATCCATTACATGTTCGGCGGTCAGGCAACGGTGCCCATGACGATCCGCATGCCGGGCGGAGGGGGGAGCCAACTGGGCGCCCAGCATTCCCAGAGCCTGGAGACCTTTTTCATGCACTGCCCCGGGATGCGGGTGCTCTATCCCGCCACGCCGGCCGATGCCAAGGGGCTTCTGAAGAGCGCTATCCGGGACAACAACCCGGTCATCTTCCTGGAACACGAGTTGCTCTACAACAGCAAGGGGGAGGTGCCGGAAGATTCCGAGTTTCTGGTCCCCATCGGCAAGGCCGCCGTCAAGCGGCCGGGGGAACAGGTCACCATCGTGGCCTATGCCCGCATGACCGTGCTGGCCCTGCAGGCGGCCGAGGAGTTGGCCAAGGAAGGGATTTCCTGCGAGGTGGTGGACCTGCGCAGCCTGGCGCCTCTGGACGACGATACCATCATGGCCTCGGTGAAAAAGACCGGCCGGGCGGTGGTGGTGGAGGAGTGCTGGCGCACCTGCGGCCTGGGGGCCGAGATCGCCAGCCGGATCTTCGAGAACTGTTTCGATCTCCTGCAGGCGCCGGTCAGGCGCGTTTCGGGACTGGACGTACCCATGCCCTACTCGCGCAAGATCGAGAAACTCTGCATCCCCCAGGCGGAAACCATCGTCCAGGCCGTGAAGGACGTCGTGAACGGCCATTATTGAAGGTAGCACTCTCCCACTCAACTGGGAAACAAGGGGACAATGCACTATGGCAACTGAAATCACCATGCCCAAACTGTCGGATACCATGACCGAGGGGAGTTTTATCGGTTGGCGCAAGAAGGTGGGCGAGCGGGTCGAGCGCGGTGAGGTGATCGCCGAGGTGGAAACCGACAAGGCGGTCATGGAACTGGAGGCGTTTGCCTCGGGTGTCCTGCTCAAAACCATGGCTAACGAGGGCGAAAATGTCCCGGTCGGCACGGTGCTCGGGTTGATCGGCGAACTGGGTGAACTGGCGGCCGAGACGGAAGCGCCTTCCCCGACGGCCGCGGCAGTTGTTGCACCTGCCCCCGCGAATCAGCCGGTCCCACCGCCCCAGGATACCGCACTCCCGCCGCAGCCCGCGGCGCCGGCCTCCCCCGCGCCGACGGGCCACGACAAGGACGATCACGACAAGGCGTCGCCCCTGGTGCGCCGCATGGCGCGGGAGATGGGCCTCGATCTCTCCCTGGTGCACGGCAGTGGCCCCGAGGGAAGAATCCTTCAGGAAGATCTGGCGGCACCGGCGGCACAACTGGCACAAGCCCCTAAACCGCAGGCAGCCCCTATTCCGGCCACTGATTCGGCTTCTGTTCCCCCCGGCCCGCCGGAGGCCGCCTCGCCTGCCGGCCTGCCGGCTTCGAGCGCCATGCGCCAGGCCATCGCCGCCACGGTCAGCCGCTCCTGGCGGGAGATTCCCTATTTCACCGCTACGGTGGAGGTGGGGATGGAGGCCTGCCGCGAGGTGGTGAGCGAGCTGAAGGGGAGCGACGGTCAGGTCGGCTACCATGCCCTGCTGCTCAAGGCCTGCGGCGTTGCCCTGCAAGGTTTTCCGCGGCTCTCGGCCGGTAGTGCCGACGGGCCGGTCAACATCAGCTTTGCCGTGGCGTTGCCCGATGGCCTTTTGATGCCGGTAGTCAGGGATTGCTCGCGCCTGGGGGCTGCGGAGATCGAGCGCGAGGCCGCCCGCCTGGCGGACAAGGCCAGAAGCGGACGGCTCACCTCCGAAGAGATGTCGGGTGGCGGCTTTTCCCTCTCCAATCTGGGCATGTACGGTGTGGACGAATTCGATGCCCTGATCGTGCCGGGGCAGGTCGCCATCCTGGCGGTGGGCGCAGTGACCGAGCGGGCCGTGGTCAGAAACGGTCAGCTTTGTGTGGCCCCCACCATGCGGGTCACCCTGTCGAGCGACCACCGCGTGGTGGACGGCGCCTATGCCGCCAGGTTCCTGGCCGAATTGCGCCATGTTCTGGAACACCCGGTTTTGTTGCTGGCCGCCCATGGTTCGCCGTGACATAACCGCCGGCTATGGAGCATGATTCCCATTTCCCTTGTGCAGGAGACCCCCATGTCATCCACCAAACTGCTCATACCTGCTGAAAAGCTCCGTTGGACGTGCGACCCCCATACCTTCGATTTCGAGACCACCGAAGATCTTCCCGACCTGGAAGACGCCATCGGCCAGGAGCGAGCCCTGCGCTCGATCGAGTTTGGGCTCGGTATGCAGGGCACCGGCTTCAATCTCTACATCTCAGGCGAGACCGGCACCGGCAGGGCCTCGACCATTCGCAACATCCTCAGGAAACGGACCGCAAGCGAGCCCCAACCCTGCGACTGGCTGTATGTCCATAATTTCAAGGACCACGATGCGGCGGTATCCCTGTCGCTGCCGGCCGGCATGGGCAGCGAACTGGCCGCGGACATGAAGGAGTTGATCGAGGCCTTCAAGGAGGATATCCCCAAGGCATTGGAAAGCAGGGAGTACGAGAACCGTCGCACCGAGATTCTGGAAACCTATCAGGCCACCAATAGCGAACTGTTTCAGGTGCTTGAAAAGGAGTGCGGGAAGCGCGGTTTCACCCTGCAGCGAACGGTCTCCGGGCTGGTGGTCGTCCCCCAGAAGGAGGGGCGCAACTACACCCAGGAGGAGTATGAGGGGCTGCCCCAGAAAAAGCGCGAAAAGCTGGAAAAGGACGGCAAGGAACTGACGGAACGGTTGAACGAGGTGCTGCGTCAGGTACGGGAAAGCGAAAAGGCGACCAAGGACGCGCTCTCCCAGGCCGACCGCGAATTGGGCATGTCGTGCCTGGGGCATCGTCTCGACCCGCTGCGCCAGAAGTATGGCGAGTTTCCCAAGGTGTTGGCCTATCTTGAGGCGGTACAGGAGGATATTCTCAATAATCTTGAGGATTTCAAGCCCCAGACGCCCCAGTCCCAGATCCCGGGGTTGAAGATGCCGCACCAGGAGCCGACCTTTGAACGCTACGAGGTCAACGTGCTGGTGGACAATCGGGAGGCCAAGGGCGCGCCGGTTATCTTCGAGTCGAATCCCACCTACAACAATCTCTTTGGCCGTATCGAGCACGTCATGCAGTACGGCGGGGTGGCGGTGACCGATTTCACCATGATCAGGTCCGGGGCGCTCCACCGGGCCAATGGCGGCTATCTGGTGATCGACGCCCGTGAGGTGCTGATCAACCCCTTTGTGTGGGACTCGCTCAAACGCTGCATCCGGACCGGCGAGATCAGGATCGAGGACGTGCTGGAACAGTACCGCTTCATGACCATGGTATCCCTGAAACCGGAGCCGGTGCCGCTCCAGACCAAGATCATCCTGGTCGGTACCCCTTGGATCTACTACCTGCTGTTCCACCTGGACCCGGATTACCGCAAATTCTTCAAGGTCAAGGCCGAGTTCGACAGCCGGGTCGCCCGCACGCCGGAGATCATGCGGGATTATGCCCTGTTCGTGGCCACCCACTGCCGGTGCGAAAAACTGCTGCATTTCGACCGGAGCGGCGTCGCCCGCCTGCTGGAGTACACCGCCCGCATGGTAGAAGACCAGGAAAAACTCTCCTCCCAGTTCATGGAAATCGCCGATTTTATCCGTGAGGCTGCTTTCTGGGCTCAGAAAGACGGCCATGCCATCGTGAACAGCGCCGATGTGCAGCGCGCCGCCGATGAAAAGCTCTACCGGGTGAACCGCATCGAAGAACGCCTGCAGGAGCTGTACGACGACGGCACCATCATGGTGGATACAGACGGGGAGGTGGCCGGCCAGATCAATGGCCTGTCGGTGATGTCCCTCGGCGACCACACCTTTGGCCGTCCCTCGCGCATCACCGCCCGGGTCTACACCGGGCAGGCCGGCATGGTCAACGTGGAGCGGGAGGTCAAGCTCTCCGGCCCGATCCACGACAAGGGGGTCCTGATCCTGACCGGGTATCTGGGAGGAACCTTTGCCGCCAAGTATCCCTTGTCCCTCTCCGCTTCCATCTGTTTCGAACAGTCCTACGACGGCGTCGAGGGGGACAGCGCCTCCTCCACCGAGTTGTACGCCCTGCTGTCCGCCTTGTCCGATGTGCCCATCAAGCAGGGAATAGCGGTGACCGGCAGCGTCAACCAGCGGGGTGTCATCCAGCCCATCGGCGGGGCCAACTACAAGATCGAGGGCTTCTTTGCGGTCTGCAAGTCCAAAGGGCTGACCGGGCGGCAGGGGGTCCTGATCCCCAAGGCCAATGAACGGAACCTGATGTTGCATGATGACGTGGTGGCCGCCGTTGCAGCGGGCCAATTCCACATCTGGAGCGTGGAGACCATCGAACAGGGGATCGAGATCCTGACCGGCATGCCCGCCGGAGCGCGGGCCAAGAACGGCGCCTTTCCCAAAGGGACGCTGTACCATCTGGTGGATGCCCGTCTGCGGCGCATGGCGGAGCTGTTGCAAAAACAGGAAGAAAAGGGTAAAAGAAAACCAAGAAAATGAGTCGGGTTGACTGACCTGCGATTTAAGACGGTCAAAGAGGGGTATTGGGTATGGGAATCGCGTGGAGAGAGTCGCTGGCAATCGGCGTACCGGAGATCGACAATCAGCATAAGGAGTTGCTTGCACGTTTCGACAGCCTGCTCAAGGCCTGCGAGGCGGGCAAGGGGATGGATGAATTGCGGAGGCTTTTGGGGTTTCTCGATGACTATGTGATCAGCCACTTCAGCGACGAAGAGGGCATCCAGAGAAGCAGCAATTATCCCGCCTATGCCGCCCATAAAAAAGAGCATGACGGATTCATCGCCCGGGTAAAGGCGGTCAAGGACGAGATAAAGTCAGAAGGGGTGGCCGTCCATCATGTGACGGAAACCAACAACATGCTGCTTAAATGGCTGATCAACCACATCTCCAAGGTTGATGCGGAGTTGGGTAAGTACCTGCGGGCCAACCGGGCGCAATAATGCGGACGGGGCGATTGCTCACAGGGCGGTAGGGATGGCTCCGTGCCCGTTCCCCGTTGTCAGTCGCAATCCTCCCGCCAGAGGCAGTTGTCCTGGCCGCACGTGACGGCTTTGCCGGAATCGAAGCACTGTTCGTTCCCCTCGGCCAGCTGAATGGCGCGTACCAACTCAGCCTTTTTCATCTTGCCTGTCTTGATGTTGAGCTGTTTCGCCCGTTCCTTGATTTGATCAAGCTTCATGCCGTGTTCTCCCATCATCTTGGTGATGACATCTCGTAAGATAATAACGCAGCTTGGTAAAATCTCCACAACGGTTGCGTAAAAAAATCGTAAACAAAAAGGGCGGGCCAATGGCCCGCCCTTTTTGCATGGTTTGAAAGCGCTGGTTATGCGCGGATGCCGGCGATGCGGAAGAGCGCCTCGCGGTATTTTTCGGCGGTCTTTTCGATGATCTCCGCCGGCAGGGGCGGGGCAGGGGCTGTTTTGCCCCAATCGAGGGTTTCCAGATAGTCCCGCAGGAATTGTTTGTCAAAGCTGGGCTGCTGGCCGCCCGGCTTATAGAGATCCTTGGGCCAGAAACGACTGGAGTCCGGGGTCATGCACTCGTCGATGATGATCAGTTCGCCCTCATACACGCCGAATTCGAATTTGGTGTCGGCAATGATGATGCCCTTCTGGGCGGCCAAGTCACGAGCCCGGGTATAGATACTGATGGTATAGTCGCGAGCCTGTTCTGCCAGTTCTCGGCCGCAGATTTCAGCCATCTTTTCGAAGGAGATGTTTTCGTCATGGGTGCCCAGTTCTGCCTTGGTGGAAGGGGTGAAGATCGGTTCAGGCAACTGGTCCGATTCCTTGAGCCCGGCCGGAAGCTTGATGCCGCAGATAGAGCCGGTATCCTTATAGGCTTTCCAGCCGGAACCGGAAACATAACCGCGCACGATACACTCCGCAGGCAACGGTTTGGCCTTTTTCACCAGCATGGAACGCCCCGCGAGAACATCGGCATAGGGCCGGCACGCCGCCGGGTAATCGGCCACATCGGTGGAGATGATGTGGTTCTTGACGATGTCCTCCATCTGGCGGAACCAGAAGGCGGATATCTGGGTCAGCACGAAACCCTTGTCCGGGATCGGTTCGTTCATGATTACGTCAAAGGCCGAGATACGGTCCGATGTGACCAACAACAGGGTGTCCCCCAGGTCATAGATGTCGCGCACCTTGCCCCGGGCGATGAGATTCAGGCCGGGAAAATTGGTCTGTAAAACTGGTTGTGACATGATCTCTCTCCTATTTTTCAGCAATAAGCGTCTGGTTGATCTCGATCTTGGCCTTGTTTCTGAGGCCCTTTACCCAGGCGGCCAGCGCTTCTTCCTGTTTCTTGGGCAGCATCTTCAGTTTGAGCTGCTGCTTGGTCTTGTCGAAGTCCGCTTTCGGGGCTTCGATGCGTTGCTTGAGGCGTGCCGCATACCAACGGTTGCCCACCTTGAAAGGTTCCTTGGTCACCGGCGCTGCCGCGGTCAGCTTGAAGGCCGCCTCCATCAGGTCGGGGGCGTTGCCGATCACGGGGATGTTGCCTTTGTCCGAGAAGCCGAACGTGCCGGTGGTCTGGGTCTTGAGCGTCCCTTTGGCGGCAAGCTGCCGGGCCGCGTCGGCAGCCTTTTTCTTGGCCAGTTCCACCGCCTTGGCGGCCTTGACCTTTACTTCCAAAGTCGCCCTGATCTCGCTGAGCGGCGGGACGACCGAGGCCTTGCGTTCCTTGGCCTTGATGATGTAGATACCCTTGGGGGTTTCGACCGGGCCGCCCAATTCGCCCGCCTTGAGTTCAAAGGCCTTTTTGATAACGGCCGTCTCACCGGCCAGGGCGGCCGCCGGGGCATTGGCGTCGAACAGCGGCGTTTCCTGTACCTTGAGGTTCAGTTGCCCGGCGATCTGTTTCAAATCGTTCGACTTGGCATGTTTGTAAAGGGTATCGGCCGCCAGTTCAAAGGCCTGCTTGGTGGCCTTCTGCCGGAGGGCGTCGGCCTTGACCTTCTCCTTTACCTCTTTGAGGGGCAGGATACCGTCTTTGCCCTGCCAGCGGTCGATGTTCTTCTGGTAGAAGGTCTGAATCTCCTCTTCGGAGACCGTCAGCTTTGCGGCCTGGGCGGCCGGATCGAGCAGGATGTAGGAAAGAGCCGTTTTTTCAGGTGTCTTGAACTCGCTCTGGTTTCTCTGCAGATAGTCGTTGAGTTCCGCATCGGTCGGCTTCACCTCAGAGATCACCTCATTCGGCGCATAGGACACGTACTCCAGTTCGATCTTGTCGTTTTCCTTTTTGTATTGGGTCAAGGCCTCGTCGTCACTGACCGTGGCCTTGTCTTTGATGGCCTGGCGGGTCTTGGAAAGCAGTAGGTCCTGCTTCTGTCCCTCCTCGAAGTCCTTGGGGGTCAGGCGGTTGCTCCGCAACAGCTGCTGATACAGCTCAAAATTGAACTTTCCGTCTTTCTGGAAGGTCGGCAGGGCTTCAATGGAGTTGGCCACCTCTTCCTTGGATACCTTGATCCCCATGGACTTGGCTTCCTTGGCGATCAAAAAGTTGTCGATCAGGCTGTCCAGGGCCACCTTTTTCAGCCCCAGGGCCTTTTCCATGTCGGGGGTGATGGATTGGCCGTAGATCTGCTGGTAGATGGTGCGGATGCGCTGATAGGCGTTCTGGTATTCTTCCAGGGGGATTTTGGTGCCGTTGACCTTGGCCGCGTACCCCCCGCGCCCGCTGACACCCTCGCTCCCCTTGCCCCATACCAGGAACATGGTACCGATAAAGGAAAGCACGATGACGACGAACACGATCTTGATGATGAAGGATTCCTTCTTCTTGCGGATGAAGTCCAGCATGGCCGAAATACTCCTTGAATAGATTGGTTTTCGTGGATAAGTGCCCTAGTGGCGGAAGAAAAAGAAAACAAATACTACTATACGTCCCACCCGAATGCAAGATGCTTGTTTGGCCTGGCGGTCGGGCGGATGAGCCTTATTTGCGGTGTTTGATTTGCGCCCTGACCTGTGGTAGGGTGAACGATCAAATTCCGAATCCAGCACAGGGATGTGGTAATGGAACTCAGTTTTTCACGGCCCAACGCCGAAATCGATCAGTTGATCAACCGGCTGGTCGAGGTGGCCGGCGGCATTCACCACGCTGAGATCACCCGCGAGATGATCCTGTCGACCCTCAAGATCGGGCAGGAGGTCGATTATCCGGCTGATCTCAAGCTGATCAACCGCACGTTGCGCGAGATGCGGTTCACGGCCCGGGTTTTTGGTCCGTATCGCGGCCGCAAGAAGGTCACCATCTTCGGTTCGGCCCGCACCGGGCGGGATGAGGAGATGTACCGGAAATGCGTTCGCTTCAGCCGCATCCTGGCGGATAACGGCTACATGATCATCACCGGGGGCGGCCCCGGTATCATGCAGGCCGGCAACGAGGGGGCGGGCAGCGAGAATTCTTTCGCCGTCAATATCCGGCTCCCCTTCGAACAGCAGCCAAACCCGGTCATGTACCGCAACCCGCGTCTGATCACCTATAAATACTTCTTCAACCGCAAGGTGGCCTTCGTCAAGGAGGCCGACGCCATCGCCGTTTTCCCCGGCGGTTTCGGCACCCTGGACGAGGCCATGGAGGTATTCACCCTGATCCAAACCGGCAAGACCTCGCCCAAACCGCTCATCCTGGTGGACGACGAGGGGGGCTACTGGGAGCAGTTCTTCGCCTTTGTCAAACGGAGCCTGCTGGTGAAAGGCTTTATTTCCGGGGAGGATTTTTCCCTGTTCACCATCACCAAGGACGAACAGGAAGCGGCAGAGGCCATCGAAACCTTTTACCGCATCTATCACTCCATGCGTTTCATCGACCACCGCCTTGTCATCCGGTTGAACAAGGTGCTGGCCCCGGAACAGATCCGCACCCTCGAGGAAGAGTTCCCCGAATTGCTCCAGGACGGCGAACATATCGTCTGCTGCGGGGCAATGCCCGAAGAGGCCGATCAGCCCGACCTGATCGCCCTGCCGCGTATAACCATGAAGTTCAACCACCACCACTACGGCCTGCTGTTGGCCTTTATTCACCGGATAAACACCTTCTGAGGCAAACGCTCTCATGGACGCGCCCGGCATTCGTTGACAAAGGTCGCCGATTGGCGGTATAGTCTCATTATCTTACTCGGACTCTCTATTCCCGGAACGCCATGCAGGACCTTAAACATCTATCCAGAAAAAAACACTTTTCCGCCTTCCGTTTTTTCGGCTTCTATCGCAGCAACAGGAAAATCAAGGATTCTGGCGAACGCACGGTCTTGCGGCTACCCATCCCGGTAGGCAAGCGTCGCGAACAGCTGAAGCATATCCTCCTGTTTCTGGCCATTGTGCTGGCGCTGACGCCGATTTGCGCCCTTGTGTACCAGAAGTCACCCCACGTGGTGCGGACGGTGACGCTCTGGCTCCATTCCCACTCCACTCCCGACATCAAAGCGGCCGAAGCGGCCAAGCCCCCGGCCAGCGGCAGTTTTGAGTCTGCCGTGCGCCTGTTCGACACGGCGGTCGTGAACGATGGACAGCTCACGGCCCGCAGCGCGGGTGGCGACACCCTGCACTACACCATTAAGGACGATTTGCAGAAGCGGGTTCACGATTTCATGGCCCAAAAGCAGGTGCCGTTCGGGGTATTTGTGGCCATCGAACCGTCAACCGGTCGAATCCTGGCCATGACGTCCTATTCTGCCGTCGATCCCCAGTGGGCGCAATCCGCGTTCTTCGATCTCTATCCCATGGCGTCGCTGTTCAAGATCATCATCGCTTCCGCCGCCCTGGAAAACAAGAAGATCACCCCCCAAACGGTGGTCGAGTTTCGGGGCGCCCCCTATTCGGAGAACCCCCGTTACTGGGACATCAGCCCCAGGGGCAACAACAACCGCATGGATGTGGGCTATGCCATGGGCAAGTCCATCAACCCGGTCTACGGCCGGGTCGCCAACAATATCGTCGGCAAGGCGTCGGTCATGGAGTACGTACATAAATTCGGCTTCAACCAGGCGCTTTTCCCGGGCGTCCCGGTCAAGGCAAGCAAGACCAGCGACCCCCAGCCGGGCCATGCCTTGATGTTGATGGGCGCAGGCCTCGACCACGAGGTCAAGATATCGCCCCTGCACGCGGCGGTGATCATGGGGGCCATCGCCAATCAGGGACGGATGATGGTCCCGACCCTGACCGACAAGGTCGTCAGCGCCGCGGGGACGGAAAAGGATGGGCATAAGCCCCGGGAGCTCCGTCGGCTCGTGTCGCCCGAAACGGCGGCGTCCCTCACCCAGATGCTCTCCAATACCGTTACCCGTGGCACCTCCCGGCGCGCCTTCCATGATCGCCAGGGCCGGCCGATGCTGGCGGGGATCGATATCGCCGCCAAGACCGGTTCCATCGACGGGATCTCACCCAAGGGGCATTATTCCTGGTTTGCTGCGTACGCACCGGCCCATGAACCGCGCATAGCCCTGGTGGCGCTGGTCATTAACCAGGACCGGTGGAAGATCAAGTCTGCCCAGGTGGGGGAACAGGCACTGGAGGAGTTTTTCAGGCACTGACTGGCTGCTGAAAAACAGCCATCTCGCCGCCTCCTCGAAATCCCCTTTGTGCGGGGGCGACGATCTGACTGTTTTTGAACAGCCTGAGTTTTTTCAGGAAAGAGGCTCCAGGCTCTTGGCTTGATTTACGGTCGGTAGGTACACAGGTGCAGCTCCCCGTTCCGCATCTCGCCGTAGGTGAACTGTTCCATCCAGTCCCCCAGGGAGAGGACGGTAAAGGACGGGGAGGCCAGTTCCTGACGAAACGCCAGATGAAAATGGCCGGTAACAAGTCCGTCGTACCCCTGTTGTTGCGCTGAGCGGGCGAAGGTGAGGATGATCTCCCGGTAGTTCCAGCGCTTCCGTTTAGCTTGGTAGCCGGATTGACTGGTGCGTTGCAGACGTTCCTTGACCTTCAGCGCCAGGGATGGCGGAAAATGCCGGACGGCGGAGGCAACCAGGCGATTGTGCAACAAGAAACGTAGCAGGCGGTAGCCTCGGTCTTCCCGGTTGATCTGGTCGCCATGGCAGAGCAGGAGCCGCTTCCCCTGCACCATCACGGTGGCCGGGCCAGAGTGGATTTCGGTCTTCAGGTGCTTGCTGAAGATCGTGCCCAGGTGGAAGTCGTGGTTGCCTTCGAAGTATACGATGCGGCAACCGTTGCGGGTCAGGTCCAGAAGGGCCTCCAGCACGGCGTCGTACTGGCGGAATGGGTGGGAGGGGAAGCCAACCCAGAAGTCAAACAGGTCGCCCATGATGAAAAGGGTTTCCGTGTTCCCCTTCAGGGAATCGAGAAAACGGAGCAGCAAACGGTAATTCGGGTCCGTCGGCGCTTTCAGGTGGGCATCGGCCAGGAAGATGGTTCGCATGCCGGGGATTGTGCTGTCACTTGCATGATATGTCAACAGGATAAGAGGAACGGGCGTCATGGCTATTATACATAATGTGGAAATTGTCTGGGATGAACTAATGGACGCCTTCACCAGCGGGCAGAGCGACCGGGTATACTTTCTCGACCGCTATACCGGCGAGGTTTTCTTCATTCCGACCACGTTGGAGGACGAGGACGTCTGGCAGCAGATGGATACCGGCCGGGATCGCTTTCTGGAGATTCCCCGCTTCGATTACGGCGTCGAACGACAGCTCATGTCCGGCTTCATCGGAGCCATCCAGGATCCGAGCCTGCGCAGCATACTCAACGGCTCCCTGGCCGGTAGAAAACCCTATGGCAACATCAAGGAAATCCTCTCCTTCTTCCCCGAAGAGGAGGAACGGCTCGGGGCAATGAAAGACGATTTCCTTGCCAGCAGGGTCAAAACCTGGCTCGACGAAAACAATCTGTTCACGGTTGATTCGGAGACGCTGCTTTCATCGCGTATGTAAGGAAGGCGGCCATGGAACACCATACCGAACACCAGAGTGTTCGCCGAAGCGATTATGGGCGGCTGATCGCCATCATTATGCTGCTCTGCCTGCTGGCCGCCGCCGGATACGCCCTTCAGCACACCATCTCCTGTTTTCTGCTCTCCTGGATAATCGCCTATCTCCTCGACCCGGTGCTCGTACAGGCAGAACGGCGCGGCATGAAACGGCTTTTCGCCCTGGGGCTGCTCTACGTCGCCCTCGGTATCCTGATCGTTTTCTTCTTTGCCTTCATGCTCCCCAAGCTCACCATCAGCTGGAACGGCATCCTCGCTGAACTGCCCACCTATATCCAGAGGATCAAGCTGGACGCCCTGGAATGGAAGTCACGGCTTCCCGACCGCTACGGCTCCGAAGAGATCCAGTGGATTCTGGACAAAGTCTCGGCAAATGCGGATACGGCGGCTGAGAAGGCCGGCGCCTGGGTCTACGTTTTCGGCACCCGGATATTCTTCAACCTCTTCAATATCGTTCTCTCCCCGATCCTGGTTTTTTTCATGCTCTACTACAAACAGACCATCATCGACACCGCCTCCTCCTGGGTCCCGGAACAGCGCCGCGAGATGTTCCTCAATATCGGCCGCGAGGTCAATACCAGCATCGGCGGATATCTGCGGGGGCAGGCCATTGTTTCCATCATCGTGGCGTTCCTGTCCCTGACGGCGCTTTTCATACTGGATATCCCGCACCCCATCATCAGCGGCATCTTTGCCGGGGCCGCTTCGGTGCTCCCCTTTATCGGGGTGTTTATCGCCGCATTGCCGGCACTGTTCTTCGCCTGGTTCAAATACCAGACCATGGCCAGCCTGGCCCAGACCGCCGCCGCCTTCGGGGTTATCTACTTCCTGGAAGGGTACGTGATCAAGCCGCTGGTGTTCAGAGGTTCCATGAACCTTAATCCGCTGGTGACCATTATCATGGTCATGGCCCTGGGCGAACTGCTCGGTTTCTGGGGTATCCTGCTGGCCCTGCCCATCGCCGCCGCCATAAAGATAACGTGGGGGCACCTGCATAACGGCGATTTCAGGGATTAATTCTTACGAGACGTTCCTGCCCCCACCCATTCGCCCTGATCAAGGATGGGGAACCGGACCTCTGGAAAGTCGGCCTATGACTACGATCAGCATGAAAATCACCGGCATGTCCTGTGCCAATTGCGCCGCCCGGATCGAGAAGGAGATCGGAAAACAGCCCGGCGTCTCCACGGCAACCGTCAACTTTGCCATGGAAGAGTTGGTCGTCGGCTTCGATGAAGCTGTTGTTTCGCTGGAGGAGATCGCCGGCCGCGTCGAGAAGCTCGGGTACGGCGCGATCCGCCCCGAACCGGCCGATGAGTTGACCTTCGGTGTCCAGGGCCTGCACTGCGCCTCCTGCGTCAACCGGCTGGAAAAGAAGTTGCTGGAAAACCCGGCCGTCAGCGCCGCCATCGTCAACCTGGCCGCTGAAACCGGGTTTGTGCGTTTCGATCCGCATCAAGTCGGCATGGCGGATATCTTTGCCATGGTTCACGAGGCCGGCTACACCCCGGTTGAGCTGCATGGCGCCGAGGCCTCGGCCGACGATGCGCTCCGCCTGCAACGCAACTGGTTCCTCTTCTCCCTGGCCGCCTCGCTGCCGATCATGCTTACCATGGGCGTCCATGCCAACCGGGCCGTGATGCAGCTCAACCTGCTTCTGGCCACGGCGGTCCAGTTCTCGGCCGGCCTGACCTTTTACCGCGGCGCCTGGAGCGCCTTGAAAAATCGCAGCGCCAACATGGATGTACTGGTGGCCCTGGGGACCTCGGCAGCCTATTTCTACTCGCTCCTGGCTTATGCCGGCCTGTTGGGGCCCCATCGGGAGGTGTTCTTCGAAACCTCGGCCATGCTTATTGCCTTCATCCGCCTGGGCAAGTACCTGGAGGCCCGGGCACGGGGCAAGGCCGGCGAGGCGCTGAAGAAGCTGCTCCACCTCCAGGCCGATAAGGCCCGCCTGGTTACGGAGGAGGGGGAGCGGGAGGTGCCGGCATCCCTGATCCGTGTGGGCGACGTGGTACTGGTGCGGCCAGGCCAGGCGATCCCGGTGGACGGCGAGGTCATCGAGGGGAACGGCGCCGTGGACGAGTCCATGGTGACCGGAGAATCCCTGCCGGTGGAAAAGAAGGTCGGCGACACGGTGACTGGGGCCACCATCAATAGAAACGGCGTCCTGCGGGTCCGGGCCACCCGGGTCGGTGAGGCCACCCTCCTCTCCCAGATCGTCCGCATGGTCCGGGAGGCCCAGGGGGACAAGGCTCCCATCCAGCGGTTCGCCGACGCCGTTTCCGGCTGGTTTGTGCCGGTGGTGCTCATCCTCTCTCTTGCGACATTTTCCATCTGGTTCTATACCCTCCACGCCGGTTTCCTGGCGGCCTTCCGTTTTGCCATCGCCGTGGTGGTGATCGCCTGCCCCTGCGCCATGGGGCTTGCCACGCCGACCGCCATCATGGTGGGGAGCGGCGTGGCCCTGGCCCGGGGCATCCTCATCAAGAAGGGCTCGGCCCTGGAGGCCATCTCCCGCATGCAGGTGCTGCTGCTGGACAAAACCGGAACGCTGACCATCGGAACGCCGACCATGACCGACCTGGCGGCCGTGGCGGGGGTTGATCCGGCGCGTCTTTTGGAGTGCCTGATAACGGCCGAGATCCACTCGACCCACCCGCTGGCCCAGGCTGCGGTGCGGGCGGCCGAGGAGGCGGGCATCAAGCCGGGGGCGGCAACGGACTTCGAGGAGCGGGGAGGTTTCGGCATCACCTGCACCCATGAAGGGTTCCGCCTGGCGGTGGGCAATGAACGGCTGATGGAGGAAGAGGGGATCAGTCTCAAGGGGTTGGCCGACAAGGCCAAGGAACTGGCCGGGACGGGCAAATCGCTGATATACGTGGCCGCCGGCACGACCCTGGTGGGGGTAGCCGCCTTCGCCGACACGCTGAAACCCGGTTCCGCCAAGGCGGTGGCTGAATTCAAACGCATGGGCATCCAGACCTGCATGATTACCGGCGACCACGCCGATGTGGCCGCGATTGTGGCCGGGCAGGCCGGTGTGGACAGCTTCGAGGCCGAGGTATTGCCGGACCGCAAGCAGGAGGTGGTCAGGGAATACCAGCAACGCGGCATGATCACCGGTATGGTGGGGGACGGCATTAACGACGCTCCGGCCCTGGCCCGGGCGGATATCGGCATCGCCATCGGCGGTGGCACGGACGTGGCCAAGGAAACCGGCGATATCGTTCTGATGCGCAACGACCTGACGGACGTGGTGCGGGCCATCGCCATCGGTCGGGCCACCCTGGCCAAGGTCAAGCAGAACCTGTTCTGGGCGCTATTCTACAACATCCTCGGCATCCCGGTGGCGGCAGGCCTGCTCTCCCGCTACGGCATAACCCTCAAGCCGGAGTACGCCGGCCTGGCCATGGCCTTTTCCTCGGTCTCGGTGGTGCTCAATTCCATCCTGTTGAAACGGGTGGAGCGGAGCCTGTGAGGGGGCCGGCCCCGGAGGTGGAGCGGTGTTGACCAAACTGGAAGAGATCGTCCTCGAATGGGTGTGCCTCGACTATGAGCGGGCGCCTGCCATCGTCGGCGAGGTCTCTTCCGCTCTTGGCAGCCAGGCCACCGACCGGGAGGTGTTCGGGGTGCTGCTGGCACACTGTGGGCGGGGGCTGGTGAAAGCCTATCTTTACGAAACAGAGACGAGAGCGTTCAAGCAGCTTACCCGTCCTGCCGACCATGACCCGGAAGAGGTGTGGTGGTATTGTACGGAAGCAGGGAAGAAAGCGCTTTTCTGAGCCCCGGTGGAGATTCATTCTTGAAGGTCGCCGTATTCAACGGCAGCCCCCGCAAAGGGAATAATGCCTCGCTGCTCATCAAGCATGCCTTCACGGAATTGAACCGTGGGGGGATCGAGACGATGCGCGACCTGGGGGTAAACATGGCGTGGCTGATGAAGAAGATCGGGGTGTGATGCGGGGCGATTCACGAATCGCCCCGCCAGAACCTGAAACAGCCTACAAGAGCGCCTTGGCCGCAGCGATCGCGGCGGCGTAGTCCGGCTCGCTGGTCACCTCGGGAACGATCTGGACGTAGCGGACGATATCGTTGGCATCCACCACGAAGACCGCCCGGGCAAGCAATACCAGCTCTTCGATCAGGACGCCGTAGTTCTTGCCGAAGGAGCGGTTGCGGTAGTCGGACAGGGTGACCACCCGGTCAATGCCCGCTGCGCCGCACCAGCGTTTCTGGGCAAAGGGGAGGTCCTGGCTGACGGTCAGCACCACCACGTTGCCCGGCAGGCCGGCGGCCTCCTGATTGAAGCGGCGGGTTTCCGTGTCGCACACCGGCGTGTCCAGGGACGGCACGGCGCTGATGATCTTTATCTTGCCGGCGTAGGTCGCCAGGGTGGTTGCCGCCAGGCCGTTATCCACCACGGTAAAATCGGGCGCCTTGTCGCCGACCTTAACCTCCGGACCGACCAGGGTCATGGGGTTCCCCTTGAAGGTGATGATGCCTTTGCGTTCGCTCATGGACGTGTCCTCCTGAAATTAGCTGCCTATCTTTTTGGACAATTTTACTCCGTAACCGGAAAAATGCAATCCTCCCCCGTCAAAACAAGCCGTGCATCTTTAGAAACTGCATCACCAGCCGATAGGTAATGCCCCATAGCACCGGCTTGTCCGGCTGCGGCAGGCGAATGGCCGGGGTCTCCACCGGTCGGCCGCGAAAATGGACCTGAGTGGTGATGTGTCGCCGCTGGTCGGCAAGGTCGGCCAGATTGACCCAAAATGCGTCCCGCGATTCGTGGTTGATGGTGACTGCCGGAAGGGCGCCGCTGAAACCGTAGGCGAAACAGGCGATCCTGACCGGCAGGTGCGCGCCGACGATATCGCCCAGTCTGCCCAAATGACGGGCAGCAGCCAACTCGATGGCCGCCTCTTCGCGGGTTTCCCGTTCGGCGGCCTGGCGCAGTGTCTCCCCCGGCTCGACCCGTCCCCCGGGAAATGCCAGGTTGCCGGACCAGGGGTCGCGTTCGTCGGTTGCCCGCTCCAGGAACAGCAGATGGAGACCGGCGGACTGTTCGACCAGAACCATGGCCACTGCTGCGGGGCTGCGCCCGTCGTCGGGCGCCTCGTCGTGCTGCAACCGGGAAATGGTTGCGCAGATGGTATCAAAGGTGAGGGTCATACAGGAACCTGCCACGCGTTCTGTTTTACGGAACTGTAAACGCCAATGGGGAGGGAAGTCAAAGCCATTTTCCCGTGGGCCGGAATAGGGGACCAAAGTAATCCCATACTTTTTGACTTTTCATGTCCCCCATGTTATAAATATCCACTTTTCCCTCAAATTATTGTCTGAATATTTACGAAATCATTATATAGTTCATACAGGGAGGCATGCAATGAACCACTTTCAGTACAAAGCCAACGAACTCTATGCGGAAGACGTGCGGCTCGCGGATATCGTCGCCAAGGTCGGCTCGCCGGTCTACGTCTATTCTCACGCCACCTTGGAACGGCACTTCAAGGCCTTTGACGGTGCTTTCGCCTCGGTGCCCCACACCGTCTGCTACTCGGTCAAGGCCAACTCCACCCAGTCGGTGCTCAAAACCTTCATCAACCTCGGCGGCGGGGTGGATATCGTCTCCGGCGGCGAACTGTACCGGGCGCTCAAGGCCGGCGTCGATCCGAAAAAGGTGGTATACTCCGGTGTGGGCAAGAAGGACGAGGAGATCGAATACGCCCTGAATACCGGCATCCTGATGTTCAACGTGGAATCGGAGCAGGAGTTGACCAGGATCAGCGAGATCGCCTCCCGCCTGGGGAAAAAGGCCGGCATCGCCATCCGGGTCAACCCGGACGTGGACCCCGGCACCCATCCCTACATCACCACCGGCCTGAAAAACGCCAAATTCGGCATCACCATCGACCGGGCCATGGAGGAGTATAAACGCGCCGCCGGTCTGCCGGGCATCGAGGTGATCGGCATCGATATGCACATCGGCTCCCAGTTGACCAAGGTCAACCCCTTCGTTGATTCCATCGAGAAGCTGAAGGTCATGATCGGCAAGCTGAAGGAGATGGGCATCAACCTGCAGTACTTCGACTGCGGCGGCGGCCTGGGTATCCAGTACAACAACGAGGAACCGCCCCTGCCGGCCGATTACGGCAAGGAGATTATCGCTGCCACGAAGGATCTGGGCCTGCACCTGGTGTTCGAGCCGGGCCGCAATATCGTCGGTAATGCCGGTATCCTGGTTGCCCGCTGCCTCTACACCAAGGCGCGGGGCGAGAAAAACTTCATCATGATCGACGCCGGCATGAACGACTTGGCGCGCCCGGCCCTGTACGGCTCCTTCCATAGCGTGCAGGCGCTGAAAAAGGATCAGGACGGCCTGATCACCGCCGACATCGTCGGGCCGATCTGCGAGTCGGGAGACTTCCTGGTCAAGGACCGGGAGGTGCCGATGTTCAAGCAGGGCGACCTGATGGCCTTCATGTCGGCCGGCGCCTACGGTTTTGCCATGAGCAGTTCCTACAACAGCCGTCCCCGGGTGGCCGAGGTGATGGTCAAGGGGGGCGCATTCGAGATTATCCGCGAGCGCGAGACGATCGAAGACTTGGTCAAGGGCGAGAAGGTCGCCACGTTCCTGTAGGAGGTTGTTGAAAAACAGTCATCTCGCCGCCGTCCTCGAAAGCCCTTTTGTGCGGCGTAGCGCTGCTACGCCGCACAAAAGGGCTTGTCTAGCGGGTGCGACGATCTGACTATTTTTGAACAACCTGAGTTTTTCAACAGCCTGGTAGTTGAAATAACAATATTCCACCCGCAAGGAGGAAAAGGGTATGTTTAGAGGCAGCATTGTCGCCATCGTGACGCCATTCAAAAACGGTGCGGTTGACGAAGAAAAATTGCGTGAACTGGTGGAATTCCAAATTGCGGGCGGCACCGATGCCATCGTGCCCTGCGGCACTACCGGTGAGTCGTCCACCCTGGATTACGAAGAACACGACCGGGTGATCGAGATCGTCGTGCAGCAGGTCAACAAGCGGGTCCCGGTCATCGCCGGCACCGGCTCCAATTCGACCCGCGAAGCGATCGAGATGACGGCCCATGCCAAGAAGCTCGGCGCCGACGGCGCCCTGCTGGTCACCCCCTACTACAATAAGCCGACCCAGGAAGGGCTCTATCGCCACTACACGGCCGTTGCCGATGCCGTCGAACTCCCGCTGGTCCTCTACAACGTGCCCGGCCGCACCGGCGTGAACCTGCTGCCCGAGACCGTGGGCCGCCTGGCCCCCCACAGGAACATCGTGGCCATCAAGGAAGCCACCGGCTCCCTGCAACAGGCGTCCGAGATCCTGGCCCTGTGCGGCGACCAGATCGATGTGCTCTCCGGCGACGACTTCATCACCTTCCCGTTGATGGCCTGCGGCGGCAAGGGGATCATCTCGGTGACCGCCAACATCATGCCCGCGGAGGTGGCGGCCCTGGTGGACGCCTTCGAGGCCGGCAACATGGATGAGGCCCGCCGACTGCACCTGAAGCTGCTCAAGATCAACAACGCCATGTTCCTGGAGAGCAACCCGATCCCGGTGAAGACCGCCCTGGGTCTGATGGGCAAGTGCAGCGACGAGATGCGCCTGCCGCTCTGCCCCATGGGCGAGGCCAACAAGGCCAAGCTGGCTGCCATCATGAAAGAGTACAACTTGATTTAACTTCATAACCTGCCACAGAGACGCAGAGAAAGGCAGGAGAGAAACAAAAGCATAAATCCGGGATTCAGGTTCACCCCTCTCTGCTTCCTGCTTTTGCCGTTCTCTGTCAACCTCTGTGTCTCAGTGTCTCTGTGGCAGATGTAAGGAATCTACCATGATCAACATCGCCGTTTGCGGCGCTGCCGGACGTATGGGACAGCGCATCATCAATTCCATTGTCGAAACCGAAGGGGTCCGGTTCTCCGGCGCGCTGGAGCGCCCGGGTCACCCTCTAGTGGGGCAGGATGTGGGCCTGATCGCCGGTTGCGGCGAGCTGGGAGTCGCGGTTTCCGATGACCTGAACGGCGTGATCGCCGCCTGCGACGTGCTGATCGACTTTACCGCGCCCAAGGTCTCCCTCAAGAACCTGGAGGCCTGCGGCCTGCAAAAGAAGGCCATTGTGATCGGCTCCACCGGCTTTACCCCCGAGGAGCGCGCCCTGGCTGCGGAACTGGCCAAGACCACCCCGGTGGTGCTGGCGCCCAACATGTCGGTGGGGGTCAATGTCTGCTTCAAGATCCTCAAGGACATCGCCGCAACCTTGGGAGACGATTTCGACGTGGAGATCGTCGAGGCGCACCACCGCCTGAAAAAGGACGCCCCTTCCGGCACGGCCGTGCGCATGGGCGAGGTGGTGGCCGAGGCTCTGGGACGCGATTACAACAAGGTGGCCAACTTCCATCGCGAGGGGATCACCGGCGAGCGCACCAGGGAAGAGATCGGCATGCAGACCATCCGCGGCGGCGACATCATCGGCGAGCACACGGTCTACTTCATCGGCATGGGCGAGCGCATCGAACTGTCCCACCGGGCCATGACCCGCGACATGTTTTCCCGCGGTTCAGTCCGCGCCGCCAAGTGGGTCGTATCCCAGAAACCGGGCCTGTACGATATGCAGGATGTCCTGGGGCTGCGGTAGCCCCAAGCAGAACTCTGCGGCCACGCCATTAAAAACGGGGAGATTTTGACCAATGAATGCCGGGGTTCCGTTCAGGCGGCACAGCATCACCGTGAGGATGACCGTGGCGGTTTGCACCTTCGTCATCCTGTTCTCGTCGCTTATGGCGGTCGCCTCCCTGTACTATTTCAAACAGGAACTCAAGGAAACGATCTCCAACCAGCAGATGACCCTGCTGACCGTCGTGGCTCAGGGCATCGACCAAAAACTGACGTCCGCCCAAAAGACGGTTGTCGAGGCGTCCCGTGACGTCACACCCGGCATGGTCGCCGACCCGGATGCGGCGCAACGGTTTCTCAACAGTCTGCACAGCGTCAAGAGCCTCTTCGACAACGGCATCTACCTGTTCTCGAAGGATGGGCGGATCATTGCAGAATCGCCTTTTCTCCCCGATCGGCGGGGCAAGGACATCTCTTTCCGGCAGTTCTACCGGCAGACCATTGCCACGGGAAAACCGACTATCTCCACCCCCTTCATCTCGACCCACTCCCCCGGGACCCCGGCGCTCAACATCACCGCCCCGGTGCGGGATAAGAACGGCGCCGTGATCGCCATCCTAGGGGGCGGCATAAACCTGCTGCAGGACAACTTCTTAGGGGACCTGTCCCATACCCGCATCGCCAAGAACGGATATCTCTTCCTGGTGTCCGGCGACCGGACCATCATCATGCACCCGGACAGGTCGAGGATCATATCCACCAAGATCGCACCGGGCGCCAACAAACTGCTGGACAAGGCGCTGGACGGCTTTGAGGGGGTGGCGGAAAACACCACCTCCCGCGGTGTGCACGTCCTGTCGTCCTTCAAACGTCTCCAAGCCACCGACTGGGTCGTGGGGGGGGAGTATCCGCTGAACGAAGCCTACCAATCGGTCTACCGGCTGGAGAGATATTTTGCCGTGGCGGTGGTGGTCAGCGCTTTGCTGATCATCCTGATCATCAGGCTGATCATGGGCAGCTACACCAGCGCCCTGGTGCGCTTTGCCGAGCACGTCGGGCAGATCTCATCAAAGAGCGGCGCGGACCGGCTGTTCAAGCTCGAGAGTAAAGACGAGGTTGGGTTTGTCGTGCGGACCTTCAACGCCATGGTCGAGGACCAGGACAAGAAGAACGAGGAACTGTTCTACATCAGTACCCACGACGCACTTTCGGGGCTCTACAACCGCGCCTATTTCGACGACCAGATGGACCGCCTCTCCGCCGGCCGCATCGCACCGATCTCCGTGGTGATGGCGGACATCGACGACCTCAAGGTTTTTAACGACAGTCACGGCCATTCGGCCGGAGACGTGCTGATCACTACCGTCGCCATGATCCTGCTGGAATCGTTCCGGGCCGAAGACGTGGTTGCCCGCATCGGCGGCGACGAATTTGCCATCCTGCTGCCGGGCGTGGATGCCGTCCATGCGGAAATCGCCCTGAAACGGGTCCGAAGCGTGGCCGACAAGTATGCCGCCCAGGCAAACGGCCTCACCTTGACCATCTCCCTGGGGCGCGCCACGGTGGAGAACCCGGCCAAGCTGGATGAGGCCCTGCAACTGGCCGACCAGCAGATGTACCTGGATAAGGTGAGCCGCAAGCTGGTGGAAAAGGAATCGGAACTTTAGGAGGTTGTTGAAAAACAGTCATCTTAGCGCCTATCGGCGTCCCGCTAAACGGGATGACTACGCTATCGCTCCGTCACCGATAATTATGCTCACGCATAATTATACGCCGTCATCCTCGAACGCCCTTTCGTGCGGCGTAGCGCTGCTACGCCTCCTCAGGGCCTTCTGCGGGTGCGACGATCTGACTATTTTTGAACAACCTCCGTTTTCAACAGTCAGTTAGTAGCTTACCATTACGTTATAACCCTATCTTCAAGGAGGATTGAAGCACCAATGGCAAAAATCAACGACAACTACCTGAAACTCAAAGCAGGCTACCTGTTCCCGGAGATCGGCCGCCGCGTGCGCGCCTTTGGCGAGGCCAACCCGAGCGCCAGGATCATCCGTCTGGGCATCGGCGACGTTACCCGCCCCCTGGCCCCGGCCGTGATCAAGGCCTTCCACGACGCCGTGGACGACCTGGCGACTATCGACAAATTTGCCGGCTACGGCCCGGAACAGGGGTACGATTGGCTGATCAACGCCATCATCGAAAAATCCTACAAGCCGTTGGGGGTCAGCCTCAAGACGGATGAGATGTTCATCTCCGACGGCTCCAAGTGCGACTGCGCCAACATCCTGGATATCTTTGCCCTGGACAACGTGGTGGCCATCGGCGACCCGGTCTACCCGGTGTACAACGACACCAACGTCATGATCGGCCGCACCGGCGAGGCCGACGACAAGGGGTACTACAAGAACATCGTCTACCTGCCGTGCAACGAGGCCAACGGCTTCATCCCGGCCCTGCCGGACCGGAAGGTGGACATCATCTACCTCTGCTTTCCCAACAACCCGACCGGCGTGGTGGCGTCCAGGGCCGAGCTGAAGAAGTGGGTCGATTACGCCCTGGCCAACGACGCGGTGATCTTCTACGACGCCGCCTACGAGGCCTTTATCACCGATCCCGCCATCCCCCATTCCATCTACGAGATCGAAGGGGCCAAGAAATGCGCCATCGAGTTCCGCTCCTTCTCCAAGACCGCCGGGTTCACCGGCGTGCGCTGCGGCCTGGTGGTGGTGCCGGAAGAGGTCATGGGCACTACTCCCTCCGGTGAGCGGTACAGTTTCAACAAACTCTGGCTGCGTCGTACCACCACCAAGTTCAACGGCGCCTCCTACCCGGTGCAGCGGGCCGCGGCGGCGGTCTACAGCGACGAGGGATGGCCCCAGATCCGGGAGACCATCAACTACTATATGGAGAACGCCCGCATCATCCGCGAAGGGCTGGCGGAAGCGGGGCTCACGGTCTACGGCGGGGTCAACGCCCCCTACATCTGGCTCAAGGTGCCGGCCGGCATGACCAGTTGGGACTTCTTCGACAAGCTCCTGCACGAGGCCAACGTGGTCGGGACGCCCGGCTCCGGTTTCGGCCCCAGCGGGGAAGGGTTCTTCCGGTTGTCGGCGTTCGGGAATCGGGAGAATGTGATCGAGGCGGTGGAGAGGATCAAGAAAAACCTGAAATAACTTCGAAATGGGCGCTGATTGCAGCGCCCATTTTTTTATGGTATGACACTATCAGGGGAATCAAAATGGGTATAGTAGCGTTTGCGGACATACAAAAATTTGCGGCCGATGTGGCGCGTGAGTTTTTACCTGAAAAGGTGATCCTGTTCGGCTCGTATGCAACCGGCCGCGCCAGGGAGGAATCGGATGTAGACCTGCTGGTGGTCATGCCTGGGGATGTTTCGGGTGTGCGGATTGCTGCCGACATCATCACGCGCTTGAAGCCGATGCTGCCTGTTGAGATTATGGTCCGTTCTTCCCGCCAGATCAAGGAGAGACTAGCCTTGAACGATTTCTTCCTGCGCGAGATTATGACCACGGGAAAAGAACTCTATGCAGCCCCTCACCACTGAGTGGATTCAGAAGGCGGAGGGGGATCTGGCAACTGCCGGACGCGAGTTGCGTGCTCGTACGGCACCCAACTATGATGCAGCTTGTTTTCATGCCTAGCAAGTTGCTGAAAAAACGAGTGAACTATCCCAGGTTTGTTCAATCTTGAAATTTGAATAAGGTGTAATCGAAAGGTCCTATATGAATATACATATCAAATCCATTTCTGCAACGGCAGGGTTTCTTGAAAATTGCACTGTGGAACTGGACAAAGGGTTGAATTGCATAATTGGTGCTAGAGGAACATGCAAATCTACCTTAATAGAAAGCATTCGCTATGTATTCAATTCAAATACAAATAAAATTGATAACCTCCTTGGTAAAAGTGACGCAAAAGGAGAGCCAAGTTTTGGTTTGCTGCAAACAACATTAGGTGCTGGAAGTTTAAGATGTGAAATATTTGAGAACAATGCTGAAGATGTTACATCATTGTATCTTGAGAGAGAAATAGGTTCCGATACTAGAATTTATCAAGATGGTGTTAGAGAACATTCTAATTTTGATATGTTACATAAAATAGAAATTTTTTCGCAAGGTGATTTGCAACGTATAGCTGAAGATAGCGACGAGTCACTACGTATATCACTAATTGATAGGCCTAATTTTATAAAAATAAATAAGCTCAAGCAGGATCGGATTGAGCTTGCAAACCAGTTGTTTGATGTTGGCACGCAATTAAGAAACATAAAAAATGAAATTACATCAATAAAACAACAACTTCAGCCGGCAGCGGCGCTTAAAGAAGAACTTAAAATTGCAACACAAACATGTCCGACTTTATCTCCTGAGTTAGAAAAACACAGACTGTTATATGAAAAAAGAATATCAATTATTGAATCATTAGTTGAGTTGAACTCAATAAAAAATAATATCATGACAACTATTGATAGTCTAAATCCTCTTGAGAGCCAATTGAATTATTTTGCAAATAAAATAAATGAAAACATAGAGGAGTCACCTGAATCTTTGGTGTTTGCAACGAGCATTTTAACTGAGCTGTCTAAGATAATAAAATCAGGTAAAGCTCTACGATCATATGATGTTGATAAACATATAGCTGACATGAAACAAGTGTTTGAAGAAAAAAATGACGATTTTTATAAATTAAGGCAAGAGCAACAAGAAGTTAATGAATCGCTTAAACGGCAGCAATTATTAAAAAAACAATTGGAGCACATGGCTAAGCTGGAAAAGGAACAAGATCTATTACAAGCCAGTGAGCGAAGCAACATAAATAAAAGACAAGAAATTAGAGCAAAGCTTAATAATATAGATAATACAATATACGAATTAAGAATAAATGAAATAGACATTATAAATAAAGAATTTGGTGATACTGTTTATTTAACATTGGATATTGAGAGTGGGACAACTAGTTATTATAGTAGATTATGCGATATGTTGACAGGCTCACGTATCAGAACACAAGAAGAAGTGGCCGCAATTATAATTAAAGCGTTTTCTCCATCAATGCTCATAGATATAATTGAAAGCGGAAATAGTCAAATATTGTCAAATGTACTCAACCGAGACCTAGGACAAATGAACCGAGTTGTCGCTCATCTTGCCGACCATCCAGACTTGTACTCATTAGAAACTCACGAGCCTGGTGCTAAATTAGAAATTACAATGTTTCAAGAAGGAATACCAAAACCTGTTGAGACATTATCAAAGGGACAAAAAGCGACAGCTCTTTTACCTCTAATTTTAAGGCCCTTACCATATCCATTACTTATTGATCAGCCTGAAGATGATTTGGACAATAGCTTTATATATTCATCATTGGTGAAATCTGTAAAAGAGCTCAAGCATAAGCGCCAGCTTATTTTTGTTACGCATAACGCTAATATACCAGTATTGGGCGATGCTGACAGAGTTGTTGTAATGAGTATGAGTGACCCTAGTAGAGCTGATGTTCCAAAATTTGGATCAGTCGAAGAAAGAAAGTATGATATTTTAAATTTGCTAGAAGGAGGAGCAGAGGCATTTAAGGAAAGAGAATCAAGGTATCATGATATTTTGAATGAGAATTAAGATGAAATCTTTTTTAGAAAAAATATCAAGTAAAGAAATTAGTGAATACCTAACATCATTATCGGATCTTCCACGAAATATCGTTCGAGGTAAGGATGGATCGGATTTGGTAATGACAATCTCAATGACGCTATCAAATACCACAGCTTTATCTATAAAAGAGCAGTCAGAGCGTCTAGAGGCTGTACTGAAATTATTAAATATTGATGACGATGCAATAGATTCACTTTCACTTCTCGCTAATCAATTACCACCTCATCTCACCAATGCAATAGCTAAACATTTGTCGCCGACCCAAAAGCATAATTTAATTAAGCCAATAAAAAAATTATCTTTTGAATCAATACAAATACCTACAGCTTTAACTTCACCTCAAAGCAGCATATCAGTAAGAGTAGTTGAAAATAGAATTGATAAATATGATAAAGGTGCAACTGTTATATTGCTTTCAAAAATGCAAAACCAAGATGCAAATAAAAAATTGTTAAATGAAAATAAGTTTTCACCTATTATATTTAATGATGTAGATACGTTTTATGTTGATATTAACAATAATTCAGATATTTGTGCCGTTATAATAGATTCATCATTTATACACGACATGTCGTCACAAGAACAGATATTGTTTTTTGAAACTATATCTGGATACTCGACATTTATATGGGTTCGTATAGATGATACTGGCCTTAAGATTAGTCATGAGGAAATAAATAGTGTTTTTAAGAAATCAAGATGTAAATTATATGTTGAAATAAGAGATATTTCCTATCAGCCAAATGGGGTATTACGAGAACAAGAGCTATCCGAGCTTTCGCGTGTAAGAGATTTGCTTCGAGCAGAAGACAGCACACGGTTCATTCCCGCCGAAATTAATGATGAAGAGATTCTCACACTAATTTCAGCAGCAACAGATCACTTACAGCAAATAAGATATGAAGCGAGTATAAACGTAATATCGTTAGAAACAAGATTCCTGCAAGGCGGATATTCACCTGCCCGTATCGCCTTAATACGTATTAATAGAGATGGTAAATACATAGTTGCAAAAATTAGTGATAAATCTGCAGTATTAAATGAAATGAAAAGATTTTTAGAGATTATAAAACCATGGGATAATCAGTTAAATCCGAAGTTGTATTTTCATAAAAATTCAGCAGTTATTTTGTTTGACTTGGTTTCAGATTTTGCTTCAAAAGAATTACCAGCTCCGATGCTCCAACATTGCCTAGAAGATATCTGGCATACGCAGCTTTTTAATAAAAGCACTGAAGCGGAGTATGAAAGAAAAATTGATAATTTTTGTGATGCTATAGAAAAGCTTGCTAAGTCTATATCAGAACTTAACATTAGGCGGCCTGCTCATTCGGGACTTTCCAGTGTTGGAAATCCTTCGATAACACATCTTACAAATATCGAAATGCTTGGCATTGACTGGGGACTTCCCTCAGATGCGATTAGTGCCCGTAACCTTGCGGAAATTAGATTTGCACAATATGCAATGCATGCATCTATCCATGGTGATATTCACTTGCGAAACATTTTAGTAAAAAATGATCTTGATATGCACCTCATAGATTATGCTGGCAGTGGACCAGGTCATCCGGCAATAGACCTCACAAGGCTAGAGCTGTCATTATATTGCAATTACTTTAAAATGGCTGAATTAGAATCAAATTGTGTAGATTTTCAACAAGATATTTCCATAAATTTATTAAATAAAGAGGATATAGAAAGAAAATACTATAAAATGATATCTATTAAAATTAATAAAATAGTAATACGAGGGGTTGTCGCAGCAAGGGACCATGCTATAAAAGCTTGTGAATCATACGGCGGTGGAAAAGAAGATTATTTGGCCGCAAAATATCTTGTAGCTTGGCAGTACTTAGCAATGAATGGGCCACAAACCAGTCTAGTAAAATCCATAATTAATGTACTTACACCGGCAATCTCTAATTGGTAATTTTAGAGAGAATTGCGGGGGTATCCATACTAAATTCAAAAGGTGCCATTTCGGCTGTCTTTAAGACCAAGCATTGACAAAAACACCACCGCTATGCCATAAAATAGCCCGCGCAATTGAAAGCCGCTTTCACCCGATGAAGCGGCTTTTGTTTGTCAGCGCATGAACGCAGAAATAAACCTGGAGATGTGTGTGGATAACAGAAAACGACTACTGATCAGAAACAAGACAATAGCCACGGGATTGATGATCGGCGCGGCCCTGCTGTTTGTGGTGGCCCGCCTGCACAAGGGGCAGGGGGCCTGGGAGTGGGCCGCCGCCTTTGCCGAGGCGGCCATGGTCGGCGCATTGGCGGACTGGTTTGCCGTGGTGGCGCTGTTCCGCCACCCCCTGGGGGTGCCCATACCCCATACGGCCATTATCAAGAACAAAAAGGACGTCATTGCCGGGAACCTGGCAGAGTTTATCCGCGACAAGTTCCTGGCCACCGGCACCCTGATCGCCCGGCTGCGGGAGTACAACCCGGCCGAGCATCTTGCCGTGTACCTGATGTCCAAGGATAATGCCGCCGGTCTGGCCAAAGTAGTGACCCGCGTGCTCGCCGACTCCCTGGATTTTATCCATGACGAGCGGGTGCAGCGGTTGTTGCGGGCCGCCCTGGGCAACCGGCTGGAAAGCTTCGACCTCTCCACGTCCGCCGGGGCAATGCTCGATGCCCTTAGAAAGGACAACCGCCATCAGATCGTGCTCGATGACCTGTTGCGCCGCTGTGCAGCGTGGCTGGCGACCGCCGAGGCGCAGGCCGGGTTGGCCAACGCCATCGATACCCTGTGTACGAAAGAATATCCGCTCTTGAGCGCCTTCATCCCCAATCGGGACCAGTTCGCCAAAGGGGTGGGGGAAAAGGTTGCACACCGGATCAACGCCTTTATCCAGGAGGTTAATGCCGATCCGTGCCATGAGGTCCGGTACCGGTTCGATACCACCGTGACCGAATTCATCGCCCGGCTGAAATCCGACCCGGCACTGCGCGCCAAGGTTGAAACGATCAAGGGTGAGGTCGTCCATAACCAGGCCATAGCCGATTACGCCCAGAGCCTCGGCAACGATCTGAAGAGTTGGCTGAGCAACGACCTGCAGCAGCCCGAGTCCAAGGTGCAGGAGAAGATCGGGGCGGCGGTTGCGGGCATCGGCACGACCCTGTCCTACAATCGGGAGTTGCAGGAGTCGTTGAACGCATACCTGGAACGGTTGCTGCTGCACCACGGCGACAGGCTGCGGACCGCGGTCGCCGGGCATATCTCCGGCACCATGCAACAATGGGAAATCGATGACTATACCAACGAAATCGAATTGAGCATCGGTTCCGACCTGCAGTTTATCAGGATGAACGGCACCCTGGTGGGCGGCATGATCGGCCTGCTGCTGCATGCCGTCTCCCTGCTGCTCGGGTAGAACTCTCCCTATTTCAGCCATTACCACGGGGGCACTATGAAGATACAAACAGTGACGCTGGAAACCCGGCCCAAGGTCTATGCCCTGTTGCACCGCGCCTTTCCCGGCAGCGACTATGAAGCCGGACTGGTAGAAAAACTCCACGGAAATGGTAGGACCCTGCACGAGTGGGTCTGCATCCATACCAACAAGGTTATCGCCTACATCGCCTTTTCCAACGCCTATCACGGCAATGAGGTCTGCGGCCTGCACTTGGCACCCATGGCCGTGGCCCCCGATTTTCAAAGGCAGGGGGTGGGTTCGGAACTGCTCCGGTTTGCCCTGCGCCAGGAGGCGATCAAAAGCCAGCCCCTGTTTGTCCTGGGCGAACCTGGCTATTACAGCCGGTTCGGCTTCGAGCCGTGCAGCATGCCCATCTGTCCGTTCGATACCGACAACGCCCATTTCCTGGGCATGCGGAACAGTACCGCCGACAGCTTTGTGGTGGGGTACGAACCTGAGTTCAAGCCGGCTGCCACACCGCCCCGTCCCCAGGGAAAGAAGCGCCGGGCAAGGTAAATAGCGGGAGATAGGCTCCCGGGGATCAGGGGAGGGGATTCAGGAGGCGAACATCGCGGCGGGGAACCGGGGACTCGATCTTCTTATCCCGGAATGTTTCTATTACGGCTTGGTAGATCGCTGCCTGGGTGGGAACAAAATCTTCAACCTTCACCCACGGCTTGATAGCCAGGGCGATGGACGATTCATTGAGGGCGGCTATGCCGACAACGGGCGCAGGCTCCCGTAAGACACAGATATTTTGCTGCAGGATGGTGTTCACCTGTGAGAGCGCCAGGGCAATGTCCGCACCGTACCCTACGGCCGCCGTCAGATCGAGCTGGCGGATCGTGCCGTAGTTGTGGAGGATCTCCCCCACGATCTTCCGGTTGGGGACGATGACGAGGGAGTTGTCCGTATGCAGCAGTGTGGTGGAGAACAGGGCTATGTCGGTTACCTGGCCGTAGACCCCGAGGAGTTCAATATAATCGCCGATGGTGAATGGTTTCGAAAAGATGATCGTCAGTCCGGCCACCAGGTTCCCGAGGAGCCCCTGCATGGCCAGGCTGACGCCGACCCCGGCCACGCCGATCCCGGCTATGAGCGGCGTGATCTGCACCCCCATCTGGCCAAGGGACATGATCCCTATGAGTGCTATGATCAGGAGCTTCACGACCTTGACGATGAGATTGCTCACCGGCTCGTCATACGCCCTTGACTTCAGCCAGCGATGGATGAGGTTGCCGACCCAGCGGGCGATAAACACACCGATGCCCATGAGGACGATGGCGGTGAGGATCTGCATCCCGTGATCGACAAAATAGAAGATTACCTTTTCGGTCAGTTCCGGTGAGGTTGCCGCGGCTGCCTTTTTTACCAGTGCGCTGTCTGCCATGTAAAAAGGGTATCATGGGATGGGGCGGTGCGCAAGGATGCCCCATGATAATCGGCAGCGGCAATTTCCCGCGACGTCCCCAATCACCACCGGTAGCATCTGAGGTCTTCCGGGCCGGGCAGAGAATGCCGGCGCGGCGAATAAATTGTTCCGCGAGCCATACTATGCTATAATGATTCAGCGTCTGAACCACTGGGACACCTCCCCGTGGTTTTTTTTATGTACGCGGAATGAGAGCGTCACACCATGAATCATGGAACATCTTCATCACACCGTCTGAAATCCCCTCCGTCGGGGGTCGCATGCACTGACCCGGCATGCTGCGGGTTGATAACGGCCCACCACGGCGTTGAGGTCGAGGTCGTCTTCACCACCGGTAAGCGCCGTATGGTACGGGTCAAGCGGAGTTCCGGCCATGTGGTCGGCGACGATGTGGAGGTCGCAGGCGAGATGTTGCGGCGGTTGCCCCGCCGGACGGAGTTGCGCCGGCGCGATGGCGGCGGCGGTATCCACCTGGTGGCGGCAAACCTGGATGTACTCGGGATCGTGGTGGCGCTCAACTCGTCGCCGGGCTTCATCGACCGGGCCATTGTTGCAGCCCGGGTAGCTCAGTTGCAACCCTTCGTGGTGGTCAACAAGTGTGATCTGGACGACACCGCCGCCCTGCTCGCCGACCTGCACCGAATCTATGCCGATTCGCTTCCGGTGTTTGCCATCAGCGCCATGGATCGGACCGGTCTGGCGCCTTTGCAGGCGTTTCTGAATCAGGGGCATCGGGGGGTGTTTGTCGGTTCAAGCGGCGTCGGCAAAAGTTCGCTGTTGAATGCCCTCTGCCCGGAGATCAATCTCAAGGTGGGGAAGGTCAGCGACCACAATGGCCTGGGACGGCACACCACCACCGTCTCCACCCTGCACCCCCTGTCCGGAGGTGGCGAACTGGTCGATACCCCCGGTTTCAGAGATTTCGGCCTGGTGGATATCCTGGCGGAGGAGCTGGCCATCCACTTCCCCGGCTTTGAAGAACATGGCGAGGTGAGTTGTCGCTTCCGCAACTGCCGGCACAGGACCGAACCGGGTTGTGCTATCATCAGGCTGGTGGAGTCGGGGCACATCCCGGCCGACCGTTACGCCGTCTATTTGAAACTGCTGGGCGAGGTCGAGGCTGATCAGAGCGAGGCCCGCAGCAAAGGCTGGAAAAACTGACGCATTATAGCCTCTCATTGGGAAAACGGTGCGGAAGGATTCCGAAGATGCCACGTGGTGAATACGTGCTGCATGGCGATTGATGGTGGAAGTTCTGCGTGCGATAGTGCATACTGACAATATAGATTCCGCGCGGGACATCGTCTGACTGGAGACGCGCATATTAATCCTGCTGGAGTGCAACGGATGAAAGTGGACCTGGACGTGATGAAAAACCTGCTGAGCAAGCGGGGGGATGAAATCGAAAAAAGTGTTGCCGGCACCGGCTATCTGGTAAAGACCGTCATGGGCGTCGGCACCTTTCTGCTCGATAACGAAGGGGATATCGACCTGCTGACCGCCAAGCAAAAGGCCACGTTCGAAAGATTCCTCCTGCCGCTGTTGGAGGAACCGCCCCGTTAGCCGCTCGTGCACCTCACAACAGAGCAGACCCGACGACAGAGGCGGCCCATCGGCCGCCTTCCGTTTCTTTCGGTGGCACGGGCCGACCAGGCGCATGCCACGGGTGAAGAGCGCACCCCCGGCAAAGATGATCAAACAAGCTTAAAAAAATACCGACTGAAGGTGAAACTATGAGTATATTCAAACTGTGGAATCCCGTGAAAGTTTGCCGCACCCGGATGATCAGCAAGGACTTTTTCGAGTGCAAGGTGAAACGGCCCGACCCCGAATTCTGCGAGCATTCCCTCCGCATGGGGGGAAGTTACATCTGCAACCATCTGGATCGCCTCGAATTTTCCAACAGGAAATAGCAGACGCCTGTGCCGCTTCTGATGGCGCCCTCCGCGGAACCTGCAATATGCTGACCTGAAACCCCTGCACACCGTCCCGTGGTGATCGAGGAAACCTTATGGGGATTTCGAAACACCCTTCCGTCGTGACCATGCCGAAGGCCGAGAGGCCGTACCCCTCCATCCTCTCTTTCCTGAGTGGGAGATTTCCCTCTATCCCCCGGGAAATTTGGGAAGAGAGGATTAGGGAGGGCAAGGTCCTTGACGAGGGGGGACAGTGCATAACCCTGGACACGGAATACGCCCCCTTGCGGCGCATCTTCTACTTTCGCGAGGTCGGCGCCGAACCGTCCATCCCCTTTAGCGAAAAGATCCTGTTTCAGGACGACCAGATCCTGGTCGCCTGCAAACCCCATTTCCTTCCCGTAACCCCCGGCGGACGGTATGTCGATGAATGCCTGTTGAACCGCCTGCGCACCAGCACCGGGATCGAGGAGTTGGCGCCGTTGCACCGCATAGACCGGGAAACAGCCGGTTTGGTGCTCTTTTCCGTCAATCGTGGGAGCAGGGGGCTCTACGGTCAGCTCTTCATGAATGGCCGTGTTGAAAAGACCTATCAGGCCGTCGCGGCGTGCCGACCGCTTCAGGAACCGGGATCGTGGGATGTGGCGAACAGAATCGAGCGGGGAGAGCCGTGGTTCAGGATGAAGACCGTACCCGGCGTTGCCAATGCCCGATCCATCATCCATCTGGTGGAGGTCAGGGGAGCGCTAGCCCGTTTTGTCCTGCACCCCCACACCGGCAAGACTCACCAATTGCGGCTCCATATGAGCGGTCTCGGCTTCGGGATACTGAACGACCGGTACTACCCCGGGTTGCAGGCCGAGCGCGAGGATAACTTCGCAACCCCGCTCCAGCTTGTCGCCCAAAGGCTGCGCTTCACGGACCCCCTTAGCGGCCGGGACCGGGAGTTCGTCTCCGAACGTACGCTGTTGTGGCAGCCCGGCGTGCCTGGCGAATGATTTGCTCAGGAAGCGGTACCATGGTATAGTTAGAGCGCGTCTGAACCACAGGGACAATCCACCTGTGGTTTTTTTGTGGACGCGGAACGGGAGCGTAGCGCCATGAACCCCACAGCATTTTCATCCCTCCACCTGAAAGCCCCTCTGCTCAAGAACCTGGTCTCCCTCGGCTATGCCGAGATGACGCCGGTTCAGGCCCATAGCCTGCCGCTCATCCTGGCCGGCAAGGACGTGATCGCCAAGGCCAAGACCGGCAGCGGCAAGACCGCGGCCTTCGGCATCGGGCTGTTGACCCGTCTGGACGCTGCATCCTTCCGGGTGCAGGCGTTGGTGCTCTGCCCGACCCGCGAACTTGCCGACCAAGTCGGCAAAGAGCTGCGGCGCATCGCCCGTTTTACCGACAACATCAAGATCCTCACGGTGTGCGGCGGCGTTCCCTTCGGTCCCCAACTCACCTCCCTGGAACATGGAGCCCACGTGGTGGTCGGCACCCCCGGCCGTCTGCTGGACCATCTGCGCCGGGGCAGTCTCGATCTCTCCGCCCTGCATACCCTGGTGCTGGATGAGGCGGACCGCATGCTCGACATGGGGTTTCAGGAGGACATCAGCGCCCTGATCGCCGCCGCCCCGCCCAAGCGGCAGACCCTGCTCTTTTCCGCCACCTACCCGGAGTCCATTGCCGCCATGAGCGGGGCGATCCAGCACGAGCCGGTGGAGGTCAGTGTGGACGAGGCCCATGACGAGGGGGCTATCGAACAGGTCTTCTACGAGGTGGACCACGAGCAGCGGACCGAGGCGGTGGCGCGCATTCTCGGCCATTACCGGCCGGAGTCGGCCCTGATCTTCTGCAATACCAAGGTGGAGTGCCAGGAACTGGCCGATGTCCTGATCAGCCGAGGCTTTGCGGCCCTGGCTATCCACGGCGACTTGGAACAGCGGGAGCGGGATCAGGTGCTGATCTGTTTTGCCAACCGGAGCGCCTCGGTGCTGGTGGCTACCGATGTGGCCGCCCGCGGGCTGGATATCAAGGAGTTGCCGGCGGTGATCAATTACGAACTGTCCCGCAACCCGGAGATCCATACCCACCGTATCGGCCGCACCGGTCGCGCCGGAGAACAGGGGCTGGCAATAAGCCTGGCCACCCCCCGGGAAAGCCGGCTGGTCGCCGCCATCGAAGAGACGCTGGGCAGCGCGATTACCCGTGGCGACCTTGCCGCCCTGGCCCAGGCGTCGGGCAGGCCGCCGGGACCCCCCATGGTGACGCTCTGCATCGACGGTGGCCGCAAGAACAAGTTGCGCCCCGGCGATGTCCTGGGTGCCCTGACCGGCGAGGGGGGGATTGCCGGGAGCGAGGTCGGCAGGATCGATGTCCTGGACTTACACACCTATGTGGCGATCATGCGGCACAGCGTCGATCGGGCCGTTGCCTGCCTGGGGGGCAACAGGATCAAGGGGCGCTTCTTCAAGGCCCGAAAATTGTGCCTCCCTTTCTGAAATCCACCGCAGGGCCGTGGGGTGAGCCGATTGGCTCTATGACGGTAATAAAAAAATGCCTCTGCCTTCAATGAGTGGTATAGTGTGCCTAACCGCTCTGTCGGAGAGGCGCCATAACCATACGCGATAAGGAGAAACAGCCATGAGCAAAGGTGTGGACAGTAAGAAGGAAACGAAAAAAGAACCGGCTAAAACCCCGAAGGAAAAGAAGGCTGAAAAGAAGATCAAAAAGGCTGAGAAGAACAAATAGGAGTGGGGGGAGACTCCCAGGGATGGAAAGCAGAAGCACCAAAGGCGGCCAATCGGCCGCCTTTGGTGCTTCTGGGGGAGATGCCGAACCCTGGAAGCGCTCCCGCCCTTCACCAGCATGGAACACAAATGGTTTTTGCAGAAGGCTGCGGTGTGAAATGTCGAGTGCGCCCCCTTGCGGATTGCCGCGATTCGCGTGATGGACATCACAACATTTGCATCTGTTCCCATGTTATGGTAATCACTGGAGTGCCGCACACAGCCCGGATAATTGTCCGGACCCTGCGATCAACAGCCTGCACCCTGCAAAGGTCTACCGTGCGTCTTTTTTGTTGCCTCATTTCATGCTGCCTGTTTTTTTCTGCATCGCCCCTGTTCGCATCGGATGAGATCCTGGATTACGGCCGTATCGCCACCATCGATCTTCTCATGGAACGGGCCATTTCCAGTAACCTCATCGCCGGCGGCGTCGTGGTGATCGGCAACCACAATGGTATCCTCTCCAGTACCGCCCGCGGACGGCTGAACGCCCGCCCTGATGCGCCGTTGCTCGACGGGCAGACCATCTTCGATCTTGCCTCCCTGACCAAGGTAATCGCAACCGCGCCGGCGGTGATGAAACTGCTGGATGAGGGGCGCATCTCCCTGCTGGACCCCCTGACCCTCTGGTTTCCCGAATTCAAGGGCTCTGAACTTGAAAACGTCGCAATCATCCATCTGCTGACCCATACTTCGGGACTCGCGGATTTCGATATGAGCACGGATGAGGCCATGAAAACAGCCGTCATCAGGGCGGCGGCGGAGAAAAACCGGCCCCGGCCGGGCAGCAGTTTCCATTATGCCGATATCAATTTCATTCTGCTGGGGGAGCTCGTCCACCGGGTTTCAGGCAGGACATTGGACGCCTTCTGCCGCGAAGAGATCTACACGCCGCTTGCCGTCCCCGAGACCATGTTTTTGCCCACACCGAATCTCGCGAACCGGATCGCCCCCACGCTGGGCGGTGACGGTGGCACCGTGCAGGACCGAAATGCGCGGCGCCTCGGCAGTGTTGCGGGCCATGCCGGCCTGTTCAGCTCCGCCCAGGATCTCGCCCGGTTTGCCCGCCTGATGCTGGCCGGGGGGGCGCTTGACGGCAAGCGCATCCTGTCCGAACAGGCGGTGAAGCAGATGACCACCCCGTTTTCCTGCCGCAACGGCACGGTGGTGCGCGGCTTGGGCTGGGACATGAATTCTCCCTTTTCGGCGCCAAAGGGGAAATTGTTTTCAGATGCCTCCTTCGGCCATACCGGTTACAGCGGTTCTTCCATCTGGATCGACCCGAAACAGGATCTGTTCGTGGTTTTCCTGACAAACCGCCTGGATTACCGGCACATCAGACTGTTCAACAAACTGCGCAGCGATATCTCCACCGTTGCCGCGGCGGAGTTCCGCACGTCGGGCGATGAGCGGGGACCGACGGTAGCCCCGGCGGAGCTTGCACGAATCTCCTCGGACCTGCACCAGAATGTGGCGGCCCGGAAGGCTCCGGTCGTTTCACACCGCATCAGACTGGTAGCGGCGGTATCCTCCAAACACACCAAGGCGTATCGTCAGTACGCCAAAAAGGGCGGCAAGAATCATCGTCACAAATCCTATGGCCGGACCCGCCGGGCGTGAATCACCGAAGGGCCGATTTCCACGCTTCATAGGGAGATCGGTTGATACCTGAATAGACAAAGGGCGGCCAATCGGCCGCCCTTTGTCTATTCAGCGGTGCGCGAGCTGTTAAGTTCATGCCAGCGCCGCGCCGATTCCACATCCCGCATGACGCCATGCACGTCGGCTGGGGTGCTGCTCTGCTCAAAGCGTCCGGTCAGGACGGCATCCGGTCTGAGCTCGCCCCTGGCGTAAAGCTTCCAGATCTCCCTGCCGTAGTCGGTGGCCAGCAGTTCTGGAGCAAATCGGCTGAAGTAGGCGGTCATGTTGGCGACATCCCGTTTGAGCATGTCGGCGGCATTGTTGTTCCCCGCGGCGTCGATGGCCTGGGGGAGGTCGATGATGACCAACTCGCCGTTACCGACCAGTACGTTGTACTCGGACAGGTCGCCGTGAACGACGCCGGCGCAGAGCATGAGAACGATCTGCGCGATCATCGTGCTATGATATTTTCGGGCCTGTTCCGCCGTCAGCCTGACATCGTTCAGCCGCGACGCGGTGTTGCCGTCGTGGTCGGTCACCAGCTCCATCAGCAGTATTCCCCCGGCGTAGCTGAAAATCTTCGGTACGCGCACCCCGGCGTCGGCAAGGCGTTGCAGGGCGTTCACCTCGGCGTTCTGCCAGGCACCCTCCTGCTCCTTTCGGCCAAACTTCGTACTTTTTCCCATGGCGCGTGCCTGCCGGCTGTTCCTCACCTTGCGCCCCTCCTGATAGCGGGCCTGGGAACTGAAGCTCCGGTGCTCGGCATCCTTGTACACCTTGGCGCAGCGCAACTCTCCCATGGACCGGACAATATAGACCTCGGCCTCCTTGCCGCTCATAAGCTGGGAGACCACCTCATCGACGAGGCCGTTATGGACCAGTAACTCAAACTTCTTCGGCATTCTCATGGGGCATTATATCCTATCCTGGACGCACGGAAGCGTTTTCCGTATTTCCTGTTCGTTTCGGCTGGGGCGGTTCGCATGACGGGGGGGCGGGCTGTTCCCGAGGAGGGAAGAGAGGCGGTCGGATCGAAGGACACCTGAGAAGATATTTTCAGGAAGTAGGTCAAGTTGTAATTATAGCCTAAATCCCGCCTAAAGGATAGAGTATTTCCAGGGGCCGCCCGCCATATATGTTTGGCTTTCCGGTAGTATCGGTCGATGACGACCAGCGACAGCCGGGGCCGGCAATAAAAAAGCCGGGTCGCCGCAGCTATCGTCATACTGATAGTTCGGCGACCCGGCTGTCTCAGGGAGACCCTGTGGGCTTTCCGTCCCATCCTCGCGGATGGTTTAGTAGTATCGCTATCTGAATCTGTCCTGTCTGAAGTGGCATAACCTTACCCTATGGGCAGACGCCTGTCAAGGCGGGGGGGCTTCGGCCCGCGCGCCAGACCCCTCCGGGCCGCGCACCCCGCGTGACAGGAAGGGCTTGTGATGACATCAAAATGCGCCCATTGCAGTGCCCTCCCTTTTGTGCTATTCCCAGAACAGGAAACACCAGGGCATTTCATACGCGCCGGCCTTGGGCGGTCCCTCGCCGATGCGGGGTACGATACTCCTGCCCGGTTGCGCTTCCGGGGCGGAAGGTTCAGAGGGGCGGGCAGAATGACATACTGGGGGGCGCGAGTGTCAGTTTTCCCTTGACGTCCACCGAAATATGTAGGAATACCGGGCAGGCTTGGTGAGGGCAACGGCAGAATAAAAATCGATGGATTGTCTTGCGATTACGCATTAGGACTGAATACCTTGAATATCCTCAGATACACTTGTGGTAAATGGCTGCTGTATCCCGTACTCCTGGCACTTTCCCTGGTCCTGACCCCGGTCGCCCCGGCGTCTGCCCAGGGCAATTTTGCCGACTATCCCCCGCTGCTACCCGACTATACGTCCATCAAGATCTTTGACAACCAGGGGAGGTATGTCGGCCGACTCCTGCCGGAGAAGCGGTACTGGGCCTCCATCGACCGCATCCCTTCCTTTTTGCAAAAGGCGGTGGTGGCCGTTGAAGACGCCCGCTTTTATGAACATGGGGGGATCGATATCCGCGGCATCGCCCGGGCCCTGGTGAAGGACGTGGTCAAGGGAAAGATGGTCGAGGGGGGCTCGACCATCACCCAACAGTTGATCAAGAATAAATACCTCTCCGGTGCAAAGACCATCGAGCGCAAGCTCGATGAAGCCCGCATGGCCATTGATTTTGAAAAGAAATATACCAAAAAACAGATTCTGGAGATGTATTTCAACGAGATCTATTACGGGAACGGGGCCTGGGGAATTGTCCAGGCTGCCCGCATCTATTTCGACAAAAACCCGGAGGAATTGACCGATGCCGAGTGCGCCCTCTTGGCCGGTGTGCCGAAGAACCCGGGGCGTTACAATCCGCTGGGGAAAGCGGCCAACGTCACGCGGCGGCGGGACGTTGTTCTCAAACGGATGGTGGAGTTGAGCATCATCAGCCCCCGGCAGCAACAACGGCTGAGGACCCAGCGGGTCACCTTCATGCGCTCCGGACAGGCCTTACAGTATGTGGCCCATGTCCGGGCCAAGCTGATCGAACGGTACGGTGCGGAGATCATTGAGCAGGGGGGGCTGGAGGTGACCGCGGCTCTGGATCTGAACCTGCAGAAACAGGCGGAGTTGGCGCTGGCCGAGGGGGTAAAACGTATTTCTCCCCACATGCAGGGGGCTCTGGTGTGCCTTGATCCCACCACGGGCGATGTGCTGGCCGCTGTGGGGGGCGTGGGCGTTACCAAGGGGTCCTATAACCGCGCCTTTTCCGCCAAGCGCCAGCCAGGGTCGTCCATCAAGCCGCTGATCTATGCCGCAGCCCTGGAAAAGGGGATTACCGCCGGCAGCATCTGGAACGACACGCCGGTGGCCTACGACCGGGGCAATAATCAAGTCTGGAAACCGCAGAACTATGGGAGGGAGCGGTATGGTGATCTTTCCCTGAGGCGTGCCCTGGCATATTCCAACAATGTCATCACGATAAAGGTGCTTGAGGCCATCGGGGTCCCGTATTTTACCGATTTCGCCGGAAAGATGGGGCTGCCGTTACGGGCGCAGAACGGTCTCTCCCTGGCCCTGGGAACGGATGAAGTCACTCTGAACGACCTGGTCCAGGCGTACACGCCTCTGGCTAGCGGGGGGATGCGTTCCGAAGGGCGAACCATTATCAGGATCTATGACCACAGGCGCCGTGCCTGGACGGAAAATCCTCCGATAGTCACTCCGGTCCTGGCGCCTGCCACCGCTTTTGTCACCACCCAGATGCTGAAGGACGTCATGACTTATGGCACCGCAAAGTCGCTCAGGAGGTTCAGCCAACAACACCCGGCCGCCGGGAAGACCGGGACCACCGACGACTACCGGGATGCCTGGTTCGTCGGCTATACCCCCCAGGTGATAACCGGCGTCTGGGTCGGTTATGACAAGCCCCGGCCGGGTGGGAAGGGCTTTACCGGCGGCGCTGTCGCGGCCCCCATCTGGGAGCGGTTCATGCGCCGGGCCGTGGCAGCGAAGCCTGCCGTGGATTTTCCCAAGCCGGATGCAGTGGTTTCCGTTACCATAGACCCCACCACGGGCTATCTGGCAACGGCGGAGTGCCCGAAGAAGCGCGACGAATTCTATATCGCCGGGACCGAGCCCACCCAATACTGCCCCAAGCATGGTGGAGGTGAGGCCGTACCTCCACCGGTCACGCCACCGCCACCGCCATCGCCGGCGGCAAAGGATGGTATGTTATAATTCATCCCACATGCTTTACCCGAGGCGGGTGGGTAACGCGGGGATGCGCGGAGCAACCGGCACGGAGCCTGTGGCCTCGGCGCACCGCAAGATTCCCGCACATTCATCACCGCGGTAAAAAGGAGAAGGAATATGACTCAGTATGGTTTTCTCGGTCTCGGTATCATGGGTAACCCCATGGCGGCCAACTTGGTGCGGGCCGGTTTCCAGGTCGTGGTCTGGAATCGCAACCCGGCCAAATGCGCCCCCCTGGTGGCCCTGGGCGCGCGCCAGGGAGGGAGCCCCCGGGAGGTGGCCGCTGCCTGCGACATCACCTTTGCCATGCTCGCCGATCCCGCCGCCGCCTCGGAGGTCTGTTTCGGCCCGGAGGGGGTGTTGGAAGGGATCGGCGGCGGGCGCGGCTACATCGACATGTCCACCGTGGACGATGTGACCGCCCGCACCATCGCCGAGGCGGTGGCCGAACGGGGTGGGCGTTTCCTCGAGGCCCCGGTTTCCGGCACGAAGAAACCGGCCGAAGACGGGACCCTGATCATCCTGGCCGCGGGCGCCCGGGCGCTGTACGACGAGGCCGCCCCGGCCCTGGACACGATGGGGAAAAAACGTATGTACCTGGGGACCGTCGGCCAGGGGGCGCGCATGAAGCTGGTGGTAAACGCGATCATGGGCGGGATGATGGCGGCCCTCTGCGAGGGGGTGGCCCTTGGCCAGAAGGGGGGGCTCGACGGTGCCGAGATTCTGGAAGCCCTCGATGCCGGTGCGCTCGCCAACCCGCTCTTCAGGGGCAAGGGGCCGATGTTGTTGCAGGGTGAATACCCCACCAGTTTTCCGCTCAAACACATGCAGAAGGATCTGCGCCTCGCCGTCGCCCTGGGGGATGAGCTGGGGCAGCCGCTCCACTGCATCGCCGCGGTTAACGAGACCTTCAAACGGGCCCGTATGGCAGGTCACGCCGACGAGGATCTTGCCGCGGTCTTCCAAGTCATCAAGCAGTAGGGCGATCAGGAACAGGGGGGAGGTCATGAACAGCGATACCATCGAGTACGCCCAACTGGGCGATAGCGGCATTACCGTGAGCAAGGTCTGTCTGGGCACGTGGGCCATCGGGGGGGGGATGTGGGGCGGCTCCGAGGAGGCTGAGTCGATCCGTACCATCCGGTCGGCTCTCGACAGGGGGGTTACCTTCATCGATACCGCGCCGGTGTACGGGTTCGGCCGATCAGAGGAGATCGTCGGCAAGGCCGTCAAGGGATACCGGGAACGGGATCGTGTGGTTATTGCAACCAAGGTGGGCCTTGAATGGGACGACAAGGGGTGGGTGGCGAGAAACTCGACCCGCCGGAGAATCCTTAAAGAGGTGGATGATTCACTGCGCAGGCTGCAGGCGGAGTACATTGACCTCTATCAGGTCCACTGGCCCGACCCCCTCACCCCCATGGAGGAGACCGCTCAGGTCATGGCCGACCTCCTGAAAGCGGGAAAAATCCGGGCGGTGGGGGGCAGCAACTATACGCCGGAGCAGATGGACGCATTCAGGAAGGTGGCGCCGTTGCATACGGTCCAGCCCCCTTATAACCTGTTCGAGCGCCAGATCGAACAGGACGTGCTGCCGTACGCGAAAAAACGTGGGCTTGCCGTCCTGGCCTATGGTGCCATCTGCCGCGGGCTGCTTTCGGGAAAGATGAATGAGGGGACGCAGTTCCAAGGGGACGACCTGCGCCTGCACGATCCCAAATTCCGAGCCCCCCGCTTTTCCCACTACCTCAAGGCCGTCTCGGCCTTGGACGCACTGGCAGCAAAACGGCATGGCCGTCGGGTTCTGGAACTGGCGCTGCGTTGGGTACTGGATCAGGGGGCGATTGCCCTCTGGGGAGCCCGACATCCCGGTCAACTGGACCCGGTCGGCCAGGTCTTCGGGTGGTCCTTGACCCCTCAGGATCTCATGGATATCGATACGGCGATCCACGATATCATACCGGACCCGGTCGGCCCTGAATTCATGGCCCCGCCTCCACGGAGGCAGGATGTACCTTAAGACGAAGAACCGCCTCGGTGCATCCACACGTGCCTCCATGATCCCTCTTCATGGGGGCACGAGATGAAATTCACCCTCCTGACCCATTTCAAGGAGTTCGAGAAACCCTCCAATACCGGCAAATTGGTGCTGGAGGTCCTGGGAGACGCGGCCGAGCAGGTCCGCTGGGACCGGCTGAACCCGCCCGCCGGACTCGTGGAGGAGATCGAGGCGGGTGGTGTGGCACTGGTCTATCCCGGCGCACCGGACGAGAATGACGACGATTTAACCGGTATCGACCACTTCGTCCTTATCGACGGCACCTGGCACGAGGCCCGCAAAATCCACCAGCGTAGCCCCTATCTCCTGAAGCTCCGCCGGGTCTGTCTCAAACCGACCGGGAAGTCCCTCTACAACCTCAGGAAGAACCAGAAAGAGGCCTGCCTCTGTACCGCAGAGTGCGTGATGGAGATTCTGCGCAGCACGGGGAGGACCGAGGAGGCGGAGCGCCTGCGGGAACGTTTCCTGGCATTCATCAGGCCCCCCGGCGTCATGCGGGGGGCGGTGCCGGGGCACTGAGGCGGAGAAACGTCACTTCCGCGGCCGCCCCTCCCCGCCTCTGAAGGCATCGACGCTCCAGATTCCGCCCCCTTGGGTGGCGATGAACAGGAACACAAAGCAATAGATCACCGCCAGTTCGCCGTTGTTCTGAATCGGCAGCAGCGCCTTTGTCCCGTGCGCCATCCAGTATGCCACGGCCATCTGGCCGCTGGTGACGAAGGCCGCCCAGCGGGTGAAGAGCCCAATCATGACCAGAATACCCCCAATCAGCTCGATCGGGCCGGCAACGTAGGTGATGAATGCGGGAACCCCTGGCGGCATTGGGATCGGGATGCCGAACAGCTTCTGGACGCCGTGCCAGAGAAAGAGAAATCCGACGACGATCCGCATCAGGGCATACCCCTGGGAATTGTAGGTCGACATGAATGGTTTCATGGTACCACCTCCCGTGGCTTGTGACCGTGTCGGTTCATTTCGCGGCAAAGAGGGCCTTGGCACGCGCGCCGATCTCTTCCGGCGTCACGTCTTCCGTATGCGTGGCAACGGACCATTTGTGCCCGAACGGATCGGCGACCGTGCCCATGCGGTCCCCCCAGAACTGGTCCGCAACCGGCATCAGCAGCGTGGCGCCGGCCGCAACCGCACGGTTCACGACGGCGTCCACATCTGTCACATAGAGTACGATGGATGTGGCGGTGCCCCCGATGGTCTGTGGGCTGAGGGCATTCCACTCGGGACATTCATCGCACAGCATGATCGGCGAATCGCCAATCATGATTTCGGCATGCATTAATTTGCCGTCCGGGGTTGGCAGGCGCATGCACTCCGTGGCGCCGAATGCTTCTTTATAGAATTCTATGGCCTTGGCGGCATCGGTGATAATCAGATAGGGGGTAGCCGTGTGATAGCCGTCCGGGATCGGTTTTGTCGTGATGCTCATGATATTTTCCTCCCTTCTGTGGCGTAACTCGAACAGGGGGATTTCTCCACCATGGAGTGTTGGCCGTTTATAAGACTATTTTAGTCTCTTGACGGAAAAAGGCAATACGCCGCTTTATGGCGTGTCAACCAGCCGGGGCAAGCAAGAAAAACGGACCACAACCGGCTTTGCCCCTGGAACATTGCCGATCAACTTGGTATCCTGACGCTCACGACCGCATGATGACGGTTGTAATTTTGGGGTTCATAACCCATACTCCAGACTTCGCATAGCGCACAAATCCCTTGACCGGGAAAAAATAAGGATATCCCCCGACATGGCACTGCCGTCCAAAGTTTATAAAGCGTTCCTCCAGCTCTCGGATGTCGACCATGGCGTCTATGAAACCTTGCAGGCGACGGTCGCTCAGCATCCCTCTGAAACCGCGGAGCGGCTTGTGGCCCGGTTGCTGGCCTACGCGATCTTCCACGAACCGGAGTTGACGTTCACCAAGGGGATCAGCGCCACCGACGAACCGGACCTTTGGGTGAAACGGGCCGACGACAGGGTCAGTCTCTGGGTCGAGGTCGGCCTGCCGGAGCCGGACCGCATCATCAAGGCGAGCCGCCACTCGGAACGGGTCGCCCTGCTGGCCTACGGCAGGCAACTCGACACGTGGAATCAACAGCAGTTGCCCAAGTTGGAGAAGGTCGCCAACCTCATCGTCATCAGTATCGCTCCTGCAATCATTACCAAGTTGGCATCGCAGTTGGAACGCTCTATCACCTGGTCGGTCACCATCACCGAAGGCACGCTCTATCTGACCTGCGGCGAAGAAACGCTGGAAAGCCCTCTCCTGGTAAAGATGGGCAGCCGCTGAGCCCTGCGGGCGGGACCAACCGTGTTCCCTCCTCACATGCGGTAGCCACACCCACGATTACAGTCACGAAGGGAACACCATGACCAATAACGATCTTCTCCGCAGCCTGCGCTACGCCCTGAAATTGAATGGCGAAACCATCGCCGAATTGTGTGCGGTGGGTGGGCATGACATCAAGCCCATAGATGTGTTGAAACTGCTGAAAAAGGAAGAAGAAACCGGCTTTGCGGCCTGCGACGACGCGGTGATGGGGGCCTTTCTGGACGGCCTGATCGTCTCCCGGCGAGGCGCGCAGGAGTCGAAACCCGGTTTGCCCAAGGCGCCGGATACGGCGTTGAACAATAACCTCATCCTGCGCAAGCTCAGGATCGCGTTGGAGTTGAACGAGGAGGGGATGCTCGCGGTCCTGGCAAAGGCCGGGGTCCAGCTCTCGAAGTCCGAATTGTCCGCCATGTTTCGGGCAAAAGGGCATAGAAACTACAAGGTCTGCGGCGACCAGTTTCTCCGCAACTTCATTCGGGGATTGACGCTTGGCGGGGGGAACACAGAGTAGGAAGCGGCGTTTGCCCGAAATTTTGAGGGGACGGTCCGCTTCATGGAATGCGGCCGCCCTCTTTTTTTTTGTGCCTGTTTTTATCGAAACCAGAGGAGAGTTATGGCCCTATGACGAAGGAACAGATGATTCAGGAGATAATCGCGCGACTCTCCGCCGATCTTGCGGTGCTCTCCACCGCCGCGCGGGCGGCCCATGAGGCGGCCACCCACGTGGAGTGCCTTCCCGACAACAAGTACGATACCACCGCCCTGGAGGCGTCCTACATCGCCCAGGGGCAGGCCAACCGTGCCCAGGAGATCAGGATCGCCCTGGAAAGCTACCGGACCCTGACGCTGCATGGTTTCGACGACGATACGCCGATCCGGCTGACGGCCCTGGTTACCCTGGAAAGTGCGCAGGGGGATGTGCGGCGCCTTTTCCTCGGCCCCCAGGCCGGAGGCATGAAGGTGGCGGATCGTGACGGGGAGATCGTGGTCATCACCCCCCGGTCCCCCCTGGGGCGCTCCCTGGTGGGGCTGAAAACCGGCGATGAGGTGCAGGTGGGAGAGGCTGCCGCGGCCCAGTCCTTCACCGTTGTTGAAGTCTGTTGATGCGGCCCGTGCCAGCGTGCGGTCCCGCCCGGTAGTGTCCGCCGGAACTGCCGGATCGGGATTTTCTGGTATACTAAAAAAATGCACGAGGTGACGCCATGACTGAAGCATCTATAACCAGCGAGGATACCCCCCGTATCCGCGAGATGGAGATCGACGATTTCCCCGAGGTATTCCATATCGGCGAGGAGGTATTCACCGTCGAATACTCCCAGAGCCTCTACCGCACCTGGGACGAATTCGAAATTACCACACACTTCAACCTGGACAACGAACTCTGCCTGGTGGCCGAAATGGGAGGCCGCATCGCCGGTTTTGCCCTGGGGACCACGGTCAAGAAGCATAACTCCCCTTGGAAGTACGGTTACCTGGTCTGGCTTGGGGTCCGGCGGGACATCCAGAAGGGGAGCGTGGGGAGCCGCCTGTTCCATGAGATCAGGCGCCGCATGGTGGAGCAGGGGGTGCGGATGATCATTATCGATACCTCGGCGGATAACCTGGCAGCCATCGATTTCTTCAAGAAACAGGGCTTCGGAGATATCCAGGAACACGTCTACATGTCCCTCAACCTGACGCGCAAGAGCAGGAAAAAATCGGTAAAAAAATCATGATCGCCCGCCTGGATGAGGTCTGGAGGGCCATTGATCCGGTGCGGCTGCGCAGGACTCTGCTCGATATGCTTAATATCTACTCCCCCTCCGGCAAGGAAGAGGATATCCAGCTTTATCTGGAGGAAATCCTCTCCCGTTCCGGATTCCGCGTGGAACGCCAGGAGGTGGAGCATGAGCGGTATAACCTGCGGGTCACCATGGGGAGCGGCGAACCGGAACTCTATCTGGTCGGGCATGTGGATACGGTCCCGGCCTGGGATCTGGAGGAATTCGAGGCGCATGAAGAGGGAAACCTCATCCGCGGTCTGGGGAGTGCCGATATGAAAGGGGGGTGCGCCGCGATGGTGGAGGCGTGGCTGGCCCTGGCCGACGCCCTGAAACCGGAGGAGCGGCCGTCCCTGGGCTTGCTGCTGGTGGTGGGGGAGGAAGAGAATGGTGACGGCAGCGCCGTCTTTCTGGAACAGCGCCGTCCGCCCTGGGTGGTGATCGGCGAGCCGACCGGGCTTGCGGCCTGCTTTGCCCATTACGGCTACCTGGAAGCGGGGTTCGTCACCCGCGGCCTGCGGAGCCATTCATCGCTGCCCGAACTGGGGAACAACGCGGTGGAGTCCATGCTGCGCCTGTTGCTGCACCTGGGCAAGGCTCCGCTCTTCGACCGGGAGCGGGGGGAGATCGTCTACTCGATCCGTGAGTTGAGTTCGTCCCGGGCCGGTTTTGTCGTCCCGGACCGCTGCGAGGCGTGGATCGATCTGCACCTGCCGCCCGATATGGACCCGGCCGTCCTGCAGGAGTCGATCCGCAGCATCGCCACCGATGCGGGCCGCTTCATCCCGGAGCTAAATATGGAGTTGAGCTTCGACTTTTCCTCGCCCGGCTACGACTTGGGCAACGACAGCCGGCCGGTCCGGTTGGTCGAGGAAATATATGCCCGTTTGGGGCGCACCCCCGACTTGAGCGCTTTCCGCTCCCACTCGGACGGCAACCTGTTCCATGCGGCCGGTACCTGCCCCATCATCCTGGGGCCCGGCTTCCTGGAAAACGCCCATACGCCCGATGAACAAGTCCTCTTCGACGAGGTGGCGGAGGCCGCCCGCATCTATGCCGCCCTAGGTCTGGGTATGGGCTGATCCGAAACCTGCCGGCAGATGCATGGTCACTGCAGGTATTCTTTGGCCCAGGCGCACATCTGATCGAGGATGGGGATAATGGTCGTGCCCTTTGCCGTGAGGGAGTACTCCACCTTGGGCGGCACCTGGGGGTATACCTCCCGGTGCACCAGGCCGTCGGTCTCCAACTCCCGCAACTGCTGGGTGAGCATCTTTCTCGTGGTCCCGGAGAATTGCCGCTGCAAATCGGAGAAGCGCATGGTCCGTTGCGACAGGTGCCAGAGTATGGAGGCCTTCCATTTACCGCCGACCACGGCCAACGTGGCATCTATGCCGCATTTGTATTCCTTTTCCCGATACACCATCCGATCCTCTTTCTCCCGGTTTTCTTGCATGAGGGCTCCTAAAATCTCTTATGTTACAAAAAAGGTACTACGTACCTAAATAGTCCGTTATTGACGAATGAATACCTATGGCAGAATATAGCGCACATGTTTGAAAAATTGAAGCGCGAATGTAAAACCCAACGCGAAAACAGGAGGACGGATCGATGAAAGTAGTCGCCATTAACGGCAGTCCCAAGAAAGAAGGCAACACCTATCATGCCATCAGGATGGTTGCCGCCGAGCTTGAAAAAGAAGGCATAGAAACCGAGATCGTCCACATTGGCAACAAGGTGATTCAAGGGTGCATCGCCTGCGGCCAGTGTGCCAAGAATAGGAACGAGCGCTGCGTCTTGCCTGGCGACGAGGTCAATAACGCCCTCCAGAAGATGAAGCAGGCGGATGGGATCATCCTGGGGACTCCCGTCCATTACGCCGCCATCGGGGGCACCATGAAGTCGTTTCTGGACCGGGCCTTTTATGTCGCCGGCTCCAATGACGGGATGCTGCGGCACAAGGTCGGCGCAGCAGTGGTCGCGGTGCGGCGCTCCGGCGGCGTGCCCACATTCGATCAACTGAACAATTTTCTGCACTATGCCGAGATGCTGGTGCCCAGCTCCAATTACTGGAACGTTATCCACGGCCGCCTGCCGGGAGAGGTGGCGCAGGATGAAGAGGGGTTGCAGATCATGCGCATGTTGGGCAAAAACATGGCATGGCTGATGAAATTGGTGGAACACGGCAAGGGAGTTGTTGCGGAGCCTGAGGCGGAAGCCAAAACATTTATGAATTTTATCCGGTGAATTTTGAAACAGGCAAAGACTTTCCTGTGATTGCATGAAAAACGAGAAGAGAAAGGACCCCATATGTCGAGAGTAACCGTTGTTGCCAGGCTGTTGGCAAAGAGAGAGGCGGCCGATACCGTCAAGACCGAGCTCCTCAAGCTGCTTGCACCGACCAGAAACGAAGAGGGGTGCGTCGAATACCGGCTGCACCAGGATAATGACGACCCGGCGCTGTTCTTCTTCTACGAGACGTGGGAGAGCGATGCCTGCCTGGGGAAACATAAGGAGACGGTCCATTACCGGAACAGCTTCGGCGCCATAGAGGGCATGATCCGGGAACGGTCCGTGAACAAGTTGACCATGATTGAGGCGTGATGGTACGTCGTCGGTTAGGGGACCTGCTCCTCTGCCGATAATTGGGGGCAGAACACAAGAACACAAGAACACAAAAGGCGGCCAATCGGTCGCCTTTTGTGTTTATAAACGCTTTGACCTGAAACGGCACAGGGGAGTGTGGTCAGGGGGACTATTCGTACCGCGAGGTGATAGATATGTTGTGTTTCGCTGGCGTGTAGATTATGGGAGGGGGGGCACATAGCAGCGGCTATCCGCTGCGTCTGACCGAATCGGCAGCAAAGGTGCGGGTCTGTGTTGAATTCTTCGGCAATGGCTCGACCGCTGATGGCTTGCACCGCCCGGCATCGATCCTTGCGTTCGGATTTAAGCTGTTTCTTCCTCGACAGGGGCTTCTTCGCCGTTTTCGTCGGTTGGGACGCTGTTCTTTGCCGCCAGCTTGCGTTGCAGCTTTTCCTCGTTCTTTTTCTTCCGCTCCAGTTCCTTCTGTTTTTTCTGAAACTGAAAATTAGGCTTGGCCATTGTATCACTCCCGAACTAATTGATTTTCAATAAAAAAAGCCCCGAGTATCCCCCGGGGCTTTTGAGGCCAATTACGGCGTTTCTCAGGCTCTGTTTACGTTCGCGGCCTGAAGCCCTTTCGGACCCTTGGTGATTTCAAACGTTACGCTATCGCCTTCAGCAAGGGATTTGAAACCGTTGCCTTCGATTGCGGAAAAATGACAAAAAACATCTTCGCCATTTTCCTGCTCAATAAAACCAAACCCCTTGCTGTCATTAAACCATTTTACTGTTCCGTTTACCATTTTCTTACTTTCTCCTGATACTGCTTTTAAATTTCGTCTGGAAATATTCCGGACGTAGTGTAACCCTATCAGCTTTGAATGGCGCAAGTCAAGCTAAATAATCAGGACATGGGATGGGGGGGATAATATAACTATTGGAATGAGTGCCTTGAAAAAATAAATACAATCATAATGTCATGTTGTGAATATTATGTATGGATTGAGTTACATACAGTGTTTAGCCATAATTATACTGAATTTGCAGCATACAATTACTACTAAATATTGCAAATAATCATTGCTAATATACGGTTTGTGACGTAAACTATACCAATATAATTTTATTTGAATGGACGATAGTCGTGATGGGGGCGGGCCGGAAATGGTAATTCCACTCATTTCTAAAAAGAAAGTGATATGACACTATGGTAATCAAAGTCGGCAACATTGTAAGCCACACAGGCGCGCTTGAATGGGGCGCCGGCAAGGTTATGGAAATCACATCCTCCTCGGCGATGATCCAGTTCAGCGATGGCAAAAACAGAAAAATCGCCGTATCCCACTTTACCACCCTGCAACCGGCCGCTCCGGGCTCCTTTTTACCCCCACCCGAAGTACCTGTCGTGATGAAGGCTGCCCGGGTCGCCAGGGTGCCCAAGGCAGCCAAAAAGAAACTGTAAAGCCACCAGAAAAACCTACAACGGCAACGGGCACCTTATCATCGATAAGGTGCCCGTTGCCGTTTCATAGTGCGAACATACTCCGCCGTACCACATTTCCGCTTCCGGAAACAAGCCTTGGCACTTCAAAATAACAGGATATAATCAGATAAACGATGTGATGCAACCCAGGAAGGCTCGCAGTCGGGGCGCTGAGGCGCATCCGCAGGAGGTCACCATGTCAGACGCAAACATTCAGGACCGTGGGGCGGGCGCCATCATGGGCGCCTTTATTGGCGATGCACTGGGGCTGGGGCCGCACTGGTATTACGACCTTGCCGAACTGCGCCGCGACTACGGCGAATGGATCAACGGCTATACCGACCCCCGGCCCGGCCGCTACCACGCCGGGTGCAAGGCGGGCCAACTCTCCCAGGCGGGTTTCATCCTCAGGCTGCTGGTCACATCGCTGGTGGAACGGGGTGGGTACGACGAGGCCGATTTCTGCCGCCGTATGGATGAGGAGTTGCTGCCGCTCCTGGATGGCACCCCCATCAGTGGTCCGGGGGGCTACACCAGCCAGTCGATCCGCGAATTGTGGCGGCGGCGCGTGGAGCAGAAACTGCCCTGGGGCGAGACCGGCGGGCACGCCGACACAACGGAAGCCATCGAACGCACCCTGGCCCTGGGGGTTCGCTATGCCCTGGACCCCGCCCGGCTGGCCGGCGCCATCACCGGCAATGCCGTCCTGACCCAGTCGGACGATACGGTGGTGTCCATGACCGTGGCCTACGGTGCGGTGCTGGGGCAGCTGGTGCAGGGGTACCCCCTGGACGCCCGGCTGTCGGGCAGGTTGATGAGGCTGGTGCATGGCGGGGCACTCCCCTTCCACGCCGTTACCGGCGACAATCTGCAACCTCCCCGGCCCGGCGATCCCGACCCGCCCCGGCCCGGCGATCCCGACCCGCCCCGGGCCGGGAGGTTCGCCTCCCCTGACGCCCTGCTGACCCCGTCCTCTATGGCGAGCGCGGCCGTGGACCCGGATATCCGTATCGAACCCGCCTGGAAGGTGTCCATCGTCTACGGCATGCCCTGTGCGATCTACCACCAATTGCCCGCGGCCTACTATCTGGCTGCCCGTTTCCACGACGATTTCGAATCCGCCCTGCTGCATGCCGTCAACGGGGGAGGGCAGAATCAGGCTCGGGCCATCCTGACCGGGGCCCTGGTGGGTGCCCAGGTCGGCCTTTCCCGGATACCGCAGCGCTTCCTGGACGGTCTCGATGACTCCGCCACCCTCTGCCGGTTGGCCGCCGATCTGGCTGCGGGTGTTGGTAAACCGTAACACCACAGGAAAACATGAGGTGATAGTGATGAACACCAAGAGGATTGCCTTTCCCAATAGCCGGGGGGAGCTGCTCGCCGCCCGGCTGGAGCTCCCCGAGGACGAACGGCCCCTGGCCTACGCCCTGTTTGCCCACTGCTTCACCTGCTCCAAGGATCTCTCGGCGGCGGTGCATATCGCTCGCGCCCTGAGCAGCCGGCACATCGCCGTGTTGCGTTTCGACTTCACCGGCCTGGGGGAGAGCGAGGGGGAGTTCGCCGCCACAACCTTCTCCTCCGAGGTGAGCGATCTGGTGGCGGCCGCCCGTTTCCTGGAACAGGAGTATGAAGCTCCCCGCCTGCTCATCGGTCATTCCCTTGGAGGGGCGGCCGTGCTGGCGGCGGCAGCGGAGATTCCCAGCACCGCGGCTGTGGTCGCCATCGCCGCACCGTTTCGTCCCGTCCAGGTAAGGGACCTGCTGGGAGAGGCGGCGGACCGGATCAAGGAAACCGGGCAGGGAACCGTCACCATCGCCGGCCGTACGTTCACCATCCGCAAGAGCCTGCTGGACGACCTGGATGCCCATCGGCCGGAGGATACGTTGCGCCGGCTCAATGCGGCGTTACTGGTGATGCACTCTCCCCGGGACCAAGTGGTGGGAATCGACAACGCCACCGACATCTATCGGGCAGCCCCCCATCCCAAGAGCTTCGTCTCCCTCGATTCGGCCGACCACCTGCTGTCCGATAGCCGGGACTCCCGCTACGCCGGCGGGGTCATCGCCGCCTGGGCCGGCCGCTACCTGGGGGAAGCCGAGCCTCCGGTTCCCTCCCGCATCCCACCGGAGGTGATCGACAAACGGGTGACGGCCCGCACCGGGGCGGAGGGATTTCGCACCGAGCTGTTTGCCAACGGTTTTCCCCTGGTGGCCGACGAGCCGGTGGAGGATGGCGGTGGCAACGAGGGCCCCTCCCCGTACGATTACCTGCTGGTCGCCCTCGGCGCCTGTACCGGGATGACGCTTCAGGTGTATGCCCGCAGCAAGGGATGGCCGCTGGAAGAGGTTGTGGTGCGGCTCTCGCACCGCAAGGTCCACGCCGAAGATTGCCGTGATTGTGACGAGAAGGAACGCCGGATGGATACGTTCGAGCGGGAGGTGGAACTGCGTGGGGGGCTGGACGAGGCGCAGCGGCAGCGCTTGCTGGAGATCGCCGGGCGGTGCCCGGTGCACCGCACCTTGACAGCCGGGGTACGGATCGTAACCACCCTGCGGCCGGTGTGAGGGGCCGGCCGCGAGGATTCGCAGCCAGCCGTTGCTACAAAAGGGCCAGACTGCCGTTTTCCTGGTAGTCTGGCCCTTTTATTGTCCGCTAATCCCTGTGGTGCTTGTCTTTGCGATATTTTTTGTAGTGCCCTTTGTGCTTGCCCCGGTCGTGTCGTTCTCCCCTCTCGTGGGTGATCACGCGCTCCCTTTCCACTACGATTGTTTGGGGCGGCGGGGGAGGCGGCGTGCCGACCCGCACCCGCACGTTGGGGCTGTTGACATCGACGCCGACTGCCACGTCGGCCGCACCGGCCGCACCGGCCATGCCTGCAATACCCATCGCTGCGACCACTGTTCCGATAATTGCTTTCATCCGATACCTGTTCATGTTTGTTTCCTTCCCCTTTCCTGATTGGATCTTATGTGTGTCTCCAGAATCCTGGCACGAAAAAAGCCGGGACGCCGAATATGGTGATAGTTCGGCATCCCGGCTGTCTCGGTGAGACCCTATGGGCTTTCCGCCCCACCCTCGCGGGTGGTTTAGTCTTGTCGCGTATCTGCTGCCTGATGTTGAAACGGGCGTTATTATAGAGGACAAATCTTCCTGCGTCAATCCTCGGGGTGTCACGGCCCATGGACAGTCGCTGGTGGTTCGCTACCGGGCGACGAGACCGGTGCGGTTGGGGTGCCGGATCATTTTTTCACGATGGTGATGCAGAGGCACTCCCCTTCGGCATAGACCGTTTCTCCGCTGTAGATGCGGCCATGCACCATTACCTTGCGCCCTTGGGCGGAGATGACCCGGCTTTCGAGCGTGACGACCTGTTGCAGTGGCAGCAGATTGCGGAAACTAACGTTCAGGTTGCCGACCACGATCGAATACCCTGCCGCCCAGGCGGCCAGCCCCAGTACCTCGTCGAACACCGCGGCCATGGAACCGCCGTGGGCATGTCCCGGAGGGCCTTCGGTCTCGGGGCCGAACCAGATGCGGGCCTTCAATTGCTGTTCTCCGTCACGGTAATAGCGCACCCGGAAGCGGTTGCCGTCCGGTTCGCCGGAGACGAAACGCAGGGATTCCCCCACCAGCGCAGGGGCATCGAAATCGGTCCAGCCGGCTTCACCGCTCAGGTCCACGGGTGGGCAAAGGGTTGTACAAACTTTTTTTGCAGTAGTTTTTGTCACGGATGTTTTCCTCCAAAAGAGCGCCGCCAGGCGGTAGCGGCAGGATGATGCGGCATACTAACAGACTCCGGCGGGGCAATAAAGGGCTTTGGGGCGGTGCCGGCGGTAAAAAAAGCGGCCGATCGGGCCGCCTTCAGGTGTTGGGGCTGTTGGGAAAAATATCACTTCCCGCAACATTTTTTGTATTTGAGGCCGCTGCCGCAGGGGCAGGGGTCGTTGCGGCCGATCTTGACGACGGTGATCGGCTTCGGCTTCACCATGGCCCCCTCGGTGAAGTACCACTTTCCGCTTTTACGCTTGAACTGGCCGCACTCGTGATGTTCGCGGGCAACGCCCTTGTCCTTGAATCGTGCCACGAATTCCACCTGGCCGATGCTGTCCTCCTGGCCCCCCTTATCGGTGGCGATGATGTCAAGCCCCAGCCATTCGGAATTCTGTGCCCATTCCTTGGTTCCGGCATGGTCGTAGCCCTGGCGATGGTCGGGATGGGTACTCTCGAAGATGAAATCCATCTGCACGCCGACATAGGCCGAATAGCGGGCTCTCATGAGTTGTTCCGCCGTTTCGGCAGGACGCACTCCGTTGATGATCGGTTCGCAACAATCGGAATAGGCAACGCCGCTTCCGCAAGGACAGCTGTTCATGTCTGGTTCTCCTTGATGATTGTAATTCGTTGACCTCCTTCGGTGCCATAAAATCGGCCCATTTGTCAAATGGTAACTGCAGTAGCCACCTTTGCGCCATTGCCGGCATCAGGTTTCCGGGGCCTGCGCCTTGTAAACCATGATGGTAGCGCCTTTTGCCGATTCAGCGCGATACCGTGGACCTAACTTGGCAAAAAAGAGCCTGAAAAGACCAGTATCACGTTGACGACTGATATTTGGGAGTGATATTCTCGCCACCCGATTATTGTGGAATAGCTGTTGTCGTGTGTCGTGATACGTTTCGGTTCGACTATCCAGATCAGGAGGTGTTCGGTGGAAAAGAAACTAGGTGCGTTGCTGGTGTTCCTTGCGGTCTCTCTTGTGGTGGCGGCTCCGCTCTTTGCGGCAAACCCGCCGAAAAAGGTCCTCATCGGGATATCCAAGATCGTGGCCCATCCCGCCCTCGATGCCGTTGAAAAAGGTATCAAGGACGAGCTTGCCGCTTCGAAGATCGCCGCGGAATACGACCAACAGAATGCCAATGGCGATATCGGCACCGCGTCGTCCATCTCCAACAAGTTCAAGTCGGAAAAGGTGACCCTGGCGGTGGGGATCGCCACGCCCACGGCCCAGTCGCTGGTGAATACCCTGAAGGGGACCCCGGTTGTCTTCTCGGCGGTAACCGACCCGGTGAAGGCCGGCCTGGTGGCCTCTCTGAAAAAGGGTGGCAAGATGGTTACCGGCGTTTCGGATATGACCCCGGTGAAACAGCAGATTCAACTGCTGCTCAAGATCAAGAAGATCAAACGTCTTGGCCATATCTACACCAGTTCCGAGGAAAATGCCGTGGTGCTGGCCGGTGTCGTAAAGCAGGCCTGCAAGGAGTTGGGGATCGAATACGTGGAGACGACGGTGTCCAAGTCGTCCGAGGTAAAAGAGGCTACCCAGGCGATCATCCGCAGGGTGGATGCGCTGTACATCAGCACCGACAACACGGTCGTATCGGCCATGAGTGCCGTCGCCGACGTGGCCGTGAAGAACAAAGTGCCGATCATGTCGGCTGACCCGAGTTCGGCTGAAAAATATGCCGTCCTGGCCGCCTGGGGGTTCGACTATTACAAGGTTGGGCGCGCCACCGGCAAGATGATCGTCGAGATCCTCAAGGGCAAGAAGCCGGAGCAGATGCCGACGCGTTTTATGACCAAGACCTCGGATGTCGACCTCCTGGTCAATCTTGATGTGGCCAGGAAACTCGGTCTGACCGTGCCGAAGGATATCGTCAAGAGCGCCAATAGGGTCGTGGAAAACGGCAAGCTGACCAAAAAGTAGAATTTGTTTTACCCGCCGGGCGGCCGAGGCCGCCCGGCGTTATTTTATCGCGAAGGGTACACGGCATTGCTATGATCGAAGGTATTCTGGTAGAAGGCCTGATTTACGGAATTATGGTCCTGGGGGTATTCATCACCTTCAGGGTCCTGGATTTCCCCGACTTGACGGTGGACGGCTCGTTCCCCCTGGGAGCGGCCCTGATGGTGCAGTGCATCCTGCTCGACGTGAACCTCTGGTTGGCGCTGCTGGTCGCATTTATCGGCGGGATGCTGGCGGGCATGGTCACGGCGCTGATCCACAACCACCTCCGGGTGCCCAACCTCCTGGCCGGCATCCTGACCATGACCATGCTGTACTCCGTTAATATCCGCATCCTGGGCAACCGGGCCAATGTGCCGGTCCTGGAGCATGAAACCATTCTGACAAAGGTTTCCGAGCGCTTTTCGGGCATTATCCCGGATGAGTACATCCTGCTCCTGTTTTTCATCGTGGTCGCCATCGTGATCAAGATACTGATCGACCTGTTCTTCCGCACCGACCTGGGCATGACCCTGGGTGCCATGGGCAACAATGAGCAGATGGTCATCTCCCAGGGGGTGGATCCCAAAACCCTGAAAACCATCGGCGTGGGGCTGTCCAACGGCCTGGTGGCCCTATCCGGCGCCTTTGCGGCCCAGTACCTCGGGTTTGCCGATGTGGGCTTGGGGCAGGGGATCATTGTCTCGGGTTTGGCTTCGGTCATGATCGGCGAGTTTCTGGTCATGAAGAGCAACCGCATCGGCGTTCTGACCCTCTGTGCAATCCTGGGTTCGATACTTTTCCACGCGGTGCTGTATCTGGGCAGGTATTACGGCTATGTCATCCATATGACGCCCAATGACCTGAATCTGATCAAGGGCATCCTGATCATCATACTGCTGATCCTGACCCAGGCCAAAAAACTGAAGAAGGTTGCCATCAAGGCGGTGGTGGAAAAATGATCGAGCTCAAGAATGTGTCCATGCTCTTTAATCCCGGCACGGTGAACGAAAACCTGGCCATCAGCACTATCAACCTGAAGGTCAAGGAGGGTGACTTCATCACCGTTATCGGCAGTAACGGCGCCGGGAAGTCCACGCTCTTCAACCTCGTAGCCGGCACCATCATCCCGAGCCAGGGCACCATCCTGGCAAACGACAGGGATATCACGCGGGAGCCGGAGTACCGGCGTGCCCGGTACATCGGCAGGATATTCCAGAACCCGCTTCTCGGCACGGCCTCCAACATGAGTCTGGAGGATAACATGATGATCACCTACCGGAAGGGGTTCAAGTGGCTGAAGCGGAGCCTGAACAACAAGATGAGAGAGTTCTTCCGGGCGGAACTGGTCCAGTTGGAGATGGGGCTGGAGGACCGGATGAAGGAAAATCTCGCCATGTTTTCCGGCGGGCAGCGGCAGGCCCTGACCCTGCTGATGATGGTCCTCTCCAAGCCGGAACTTATCCTGCTGGATGAACATACCGCGGCGCTCGATCCCAAAAATGCCGAGATCGTCCTGGAATTGACCAACAAGTTCATCAGGGAATACAATCTCACCTCGATGATGATCACCCACAACATGAGCCATGCCATCGAGTTCGGTAACCGTTTGCTGATGATGGACAAGGGAGAGATTATCTTCGATGTGGAGGGTGATGCGAAACGGGAGCTGACGGTGGAGAAGCTGATCGAGAAGTTCCACGAGATCCGCCATGCCTCCTTTGGGGACGATAAGGCGCTTCTCTCCCCGTGAATGAACAGGCCAACGGTTTTTTAGCTGCGGCCACAATTCTTTTTCCTCCAACGGTTGCGCTCCTGAAATTACGCGGTAGCATTAAAAACAGTTAAGTATGCTTGGTATTCCCACTGGCTATGTAGCAAGAGGGGGCGGATATCATGGGGGAAAAGAGGAACAGCCATAGGGTGGGGTGCTTCACAAAATGCTCTCTGTACCACGATGGGGCAACGTACGGATGTATCCTCGAAAATCTCTCGTTCTCCGGCGCCCTGATCAAGATGAGCCGCTCCCTGCTGGGGCGGCTGCATGAGGGGGACCGCTGTAGCCTGGTGTTGTGCGGAGATCCGGTCATGTCCCCCGGCGAATATAACAGTACGGTTGCCCGTTTGAATTTCCCCAGGGTCGGCCTCCACTTTCTGGAAAGGGGAGGGGGGGCATGATCGGCATGCTGCAAAAGCGAAAGGCCGGCACCCCGGGTGGGGTGCCGGCCTTTTTGTATCTGCTCCACTTTCGGGGCCCGCTTCATCGGCTAGCAGACTCTTAGAAGCATGCCCGAACCACGCCGCCATCAACCCGCAGGGCCGCGCCATTGGTGGCGGACGAGAGGGTGCTGCACACGTAGACGGCCAGATTGGCAACCTCTTCCGGGGTAGCGAAGCGCTTGAGGAGCGAGGCCGGGCGCACGGTTTGGAAAAACTCCTTTTCGAAATCGGCAAAGGATTTCCCGCCGCTCAGTTTTGCTACGAAACCATCCACGCCTGCCGTGTGGGTCGGGCCCGGCAGGATCGCATTGACCGTAACCCGCGTGCCGGCACATGTCTCGGCAAGACCGCGCGAAACCGCCAGCTGTGCGGTCTTGGTCATTCCGTAATGGATCATCTCGGCGGGGATTTGGATGCCGCTCTCGCTGCTGATGAAGAGGATGCGTCCCCAATTCTGTTCCTTCATGCCCGGGAGATACGCCCTGGCGAGACGGATACCGCTCAATACGTTGACCTCGAAAAAGCGCCGCCACTCTTCGTCGGAAATCTCCTCGAAAGGCTTTGGTTCGTAGATTCCCAGGTTGTTCACCAGGATATCCAACGAGGGCACCCGCTGGCGCAGCCTGTCAACCTCTCCGGCTTGGGAGAGGTCACCGTTAAAACCTTCCACCGACGCATTCGGCAGGGCGCTTTTGATCCGTTCCTGTGCCGCCGCCAGGGAGTCGTCGTCACGCCCGTTGATGACCACGCGGGCTCCTTCCCGCGCCAGTGCCGTGGCTATGGCGAGGCCGATCCCCTTGGTCGAGCCGGAGACGAGCGCCTTTTTACCGTTAAGTTGCAAGTCCATGATATCTCCTTTTACTGATGTGGTTGTCGTGCAATGTGAGTTGAGAGACCGGATGGCCTTTGAAAGAAGTTTATCACGATGATGGAAAAATCAATCGGCTCCTGGGGTACATTTTTCGGATACGGAAAGGCGTCGGGAAATAGGGGTTGTATCCCCGGAAATTTCCTTGTAGGCTTGCGGTGAAATCAGAATAACACCCCGAGAGGACCCTATGACAAAGGCCGATAAGGCACTGCTGGTAGCAGCATTGACAGCGGAGGAGACACGCTGGGCGGCGGAACTTGCCGACAAGCTGCCCGGTGATGTGGATTTGACGTTTGAGGAGGCCAAGATACTGACCAGAATCCCGATTGACAGGTGGCCGAAGAGGCTCCTGGCCAAGGTGAGGGATGCGATCGACTTTGCGGATTTTATCAACGACGATCATGAGGGGGAAGAAAACCCATGATCCTCCTCAAAACCCCATAAAAAGGCAGGACAAACGACGGATGCGGACTGCGTGCGGAACACGGCCGTCCGCATCCGTTTTCGGTTGAAGGCGGCTTACTTCGTCACGCCGAGCAGTTCTATCTCGAAGACCAACGCTGCGTTGGCCGGAATGGGGCCGGCGCCCCGTTCACCGTAGGCGGTTGCCGCCGGGCAGACCAGTTTGGCCTTGCCGCCCGTTTTCATCATCTGCACCCCTTCGGTCCAGCAGGCGATCACCCCGCTGAGGGGGAACTCGGCGGGCTCGCCGCGTTTGTAGGAACTGTCGAACTCCGTCCCGTCGATCAGCGTACCGCGATAATGCACCTTGACCTTGTCGCTGGCCGCCGGGGAAGCGCCATTACCTTCCCGCAAGGGCTGGTAGACTATGCCGGTCTTGGTCGTGACGGCTCCCTTTTCCTTGGCCGCCTTGGCGAGGAACTCCTGAGCTGCGGCGGCCTGCTTCTCTCCCCGGGCGTTGCGGCGTGCGGTGGCCAGTTCCTGGGTCTTCTTCTGATAGGCATCCACATCCACGAGAGGTTTTGCCCCCGTTGTACCGTCCACCAGCCCTTGCTTCACCAGATCGAGTTCTGCCGGGGTGAGATTGAATACGGACAATTGGCGGGCGACGATGAGGCCAATGGCATACAGGGTCTTTTGATCTTCAGTTTGCGGAGCTTCGGCAGCAAAAGCCGGGATGGCAATCAGGGTGACAAGCATGGCCAAGAATAATCTGCGCATGGTTTTCCTTTCGACGCTCATGGATTTGAAAAGATTGTATTCTAGCAGAATTGATGGCTGAGACAACAAATAGATGCACTCCGGCGTGCTCTTGGGCAAAACCGTAATTCCCATGGAATGTAACCATGGCAGGGGTGTTCACCTTTCTTGCTTTTTTCGGCTGTCGACTATATGATTCCCAGCTGCGCATGCGGAGCGAAGGCGTACCTCCCCCTCGGCGGCGCCACAACCGCGCCACCGGAATCGATAACCTCTTTCAGGAAGCGGGTCTGCGGATGTCTGCCGATAAGGCTGCCCATAAGGAGCCGGGCGCTGCCGGTCGGCACACGGAATCATATGTGATGTAGCGGTTGCGGAAATTGCATGATACGCATGGCCGGCTTTGGCCGGTCTGCTCCCAAGGATTGATGAATGCCTATTTCGCTGACGATCCGGCGGCTTCTGTCGATACAACCTATTGATCTGCCGGTCTTCCATCCCATAGCCCTCAAACTGATCCATCTGCTCTCCGATTGCAATTTCACCATCGATGAATTGGCGAGCACCGCCAACGACGACCAGGCCCTTGCCGGCCAGATCCTGAATATGGCGAATTCGTCCAGTTACAGTGGGCGGGTCAAGGTGGAAACGATCAAGGATGCCCTTATCCGGCTGGGGGCGCATCACGTTTCCAACCTGGCCATGGCGGCCTCCCAGGCGGCGCTCCATGCCTCGCACAACGGTACGGTCAATGCCATCATGCAGGAGTTGTGGCTCCACTCCCACGGCTGCGCCGTCGGCTGCCGCTGGGTGGCCATGAACACCGGCCACCGCGGTTTGGCGGAGCAGGCCTATCTGGCGGGTTTGCTCCACGATGTGGGCAAGTTGTATCTGATCAAGGCCCTGGAGCGGATAACCAACACAGGGGTTGCCCTAGCCGCGCTGGAACGGGAGCTGTTGTTGGAAATTTTCGGCGAATTGCATGTGGAACAGGGGACCCGCCTGATGGAGCATTGGAGCATGCCCGCCGTCTACCGTGCTGCCGTTGATAAACATTCCGGCGAGCATTTTGATCCCGATGATATGGTTCTTGTTATTGTCCGGCTTGTGAACGCGGCTACCAGAACCTGCGGCTTAAGCCTGAGCGTCGGACCGGACCGGCCGCTTGTGGAATTCCCCGAGGCGGCCCGGCTCGGCATGGGCGAACAGCAGTTCACAGAGCTTGGGAGGGTGCTGGAAGCGTCCCGCAGTGTTTCTTTCCTGCCTGCTCCGGCATGATGCGCCGGTAGATGCATCAGCGATTTCCCGTTCTTTCGGAGTATGGTGCCATGACGACGAAAAATCTGAAAACGGCGTGCCTTCTGGCGCTTGTTGTTGTCTGCGTTACATGGCGGGAAGCCTACCCGTTCTGCTTCGATGAGGCCGGAGAGATGTATGGCATCAACCCCCTGGTCCTGAGGGCCATTGCCAAGGTTGAGTCGAATTTCGTGCCTGAAACGATCAACAAAAACAGTAACGGCACCTTTGACATCGGGTTGATGCAGATCAACACCATCTGGAAACCGGTACTCGGCGAGGCGCGATGGAACTATCTCGGGGATGCCTGCTACAATACGAAGACAGGCGCATGGATACTGGCCAGCTGCATAAACAAGTACGGCTATAACTGGAAGGCCATCGGTTGCTACAACAGCCAGACGCCGGAAAAAAGCGAAGTTTATGCCAAGAAGGTATTCAGCCATTTAAAGCAACTGGAACATCATAAAGAGTCCCAACCGGTGGACAACAAGATGAAAGCGGTTATGCTGGACCAGATAAACGGTCTGGTCGAATCCGCACAGCAGGGCAGAGGGGAGAAAAAGGTCGTCAAGTTCGTCCCCTATGTGCGCGTATCCCGCCAGACCCTGCGCAAACCGCCACCCCTTCCTTCCCGGGAGGCGGTAGCGCCGCAGCCGATCTCCGGCAATGACCTGCCGAAGCTCCCACCTTCTCCCGCAGCCAACTAGTGTTGCGTGCTTCCCCTTGGTTGTAGCCGTGATTGATGGTATGGTGATTCCGATCCCTTTCCTGCAATCCGAATCGCCATGGAGAACCACTCACGATGCCTGAATGCCCCCATCCTTTCCAGACCCTTATCCCCGGCTTCATCATGGATGCTGTTGAGAGCCAGGGGTTTCGCTGCGATTGCCGCACCCTTGCCCTGAATAGTTACGAGAACCGCGTTTACCAGGTCGGCATCGAGGAGGGGCACCCCCTGATCGCTAAACTTTACTCATCATATATCGTCAGGGTAGGGCGCAGAAAAATTTCAATTTAGCTGATATTATTGAACTCTAAGTCTCCATACAGATCCTCTATGTAATAAAATGACAAAACTAGAAGTGATTCAGTTTTTGACAAAAAATAAGCCCACTTTTTGTCCACCCGTCGACAAAATCATTGATGTAATTAAATGTAACTATTTTTACCTCAATCGTGCATTTTCTAACATTTTAGTGTATATGACGTGCGGGTTTTGTGTAGCTATTCTCATTTGAGAAGAGAGGTGTTGTTAGGCGAGAAGGGCTCAATGAGAATGTCAGCGTAGTTTAATGGCGCTCAGGGCTTTCTTTACTTTGGGAGCATACCTTTTATGGCTGCCAGGTAGAGGCCACGCTGCACATCATCCATCTGTCGTATTTTTCCCATGATCTCTACTAACTCAATTTCAAAATCAAGATCTTCTGCACTATCAAGCAAACCAAACAAATCAACGAACTTTATCCCAAGCGCCTGGGCAATTTTGTAGAAGCTATAGGCGGATGCCGTCACCTTGCCTCGCTCGATATTGCTGATATATGTGTGGTGAACGTCAGCGAGTTCTGCAAGCCTTTCTTGCGAGAGACCTTGCGACTTCCGATGCAGTCGGACTTGACGACCCACCACCATCTGAAATTCTTTTTGATCCATGGTGTTGCAACATAAGCAAAATATTTGTATTGCAACACAGTCGATAGGCTAAATTATATTGACTAATTATATTCTTTTGAATAAATCTGTATGAAGATATTTGGCCGATCAGCTAATTATCGCGAGAAGGTTTATGGATAGAAATTCAGCTCTCAAAGCCTTTAAAAGAGAAGTGTTAGACATGGGGGCTGATGCGTGCCTTCCAGCCAATCTTCCCGATGGCTGGATTGAGTACCTTGATGGAGAGTTGAGCGCCCTTGATTATGGGAGTGATGATGATGCTGAAGAGGAAAGCCCTGCGTGTTCTCTTGCAGCAGTTTTAAGTATTCTGTTTGAAAAACATGCTCAGGAAAGCTTGTCAATGACATTTGATGAGCTGTATATCAGAATGGCCGAATATCGAATTGAGATTGGCTTGGAGATTGTCTGCCGCCGGACTGAAATAAATTATAATCCCGCCACGCTTGCTAATATCTTTACAAATAGAACCGTTGAGTGCTGGAAAACTTCATAGGGGCATCGAGAGATGATAAATGGATTTTCTCATCAGAGGCCGTTCTTACTTATTTCCCCTTCTCCTTGGTATTTGTCTTCCCTTGTCCATTCCTTACCACTTTTCGTCGTATCAACATTTCAAATCTTGAGTTCAGTAACGCTTTTGCGAAAGATGGTTAGCCAATGAAATTAGCCTGGCTTACAGACGTGCATTTGAATTTTGTCGGTAGAAGTGCTGTCGAGGAACTTTGCAACGCTATCCGCTTGTCCGGCGTCGACGCAGTAATGATAACAGGTGATCTAGCGTCCTCAAAGCACCTCTACCAATACCTGGATTACTTGGCGGATGGTCTCAAGATGCCGATTTATTTCATCCTTGGGAACCACGACTACTACGGGTCCTCGATTCATCAGGTAAATTTTGAGGTGGGTGGGGGCGTAAAAGCGAGAGAGAACCTCTTTTGGCTGTCGCGTTCCGGCGTGGTCGAACTCACTCCCGATATCTGCCTGATTGGCCACGAAGGACTGGCTGATGGTCGCCTTGGAAATCCAAACGATTCTGATGTGATGCTTAATGATTATTACCAGATAGAGGAATTGCGGCAGCCATCGAAGGAACTCCGGTTGGAAGTTCAGCACAAACTGGGGGACGAGGCGGCTGCGTATTTAAAGGAACAACTTCGGGAAGCCGTCGGAGTTCGGCAGTATAAAAGTGTCATTGTTGCCCTGCATGTGCCCCCATTCGCCGAGGCGTGCTGGCACGAGGGAAATCTTTCGGACGCCAATTTCCTCCCGCACTTCGGTTGCAAGGCCACGGGAGAGGTGCTGCGGGAGTACGCGCAAAACTTCCCTGCTGTTGATTTCGTAGTTTACTGCGGCCATACTCATAGCCCTGGGTACGCCGAAATACTGCCAAACCTAAAAGTGCACACCGCCGGGGCAGAGTATGGTCAGCCGCGGATTGAGCGCATCCTGTGTTTTGATTGAGGGGTTATGCCTGGTCGAGGTTTTACAATCAGTATCCCGATTCTCATGCTGGGACCCTATCTGAGGACAGTCTTTATACTGGACTGCTGGTATTTCTGCCGGGATCGGTGTGGTGATTTTCTGTCTGGCAGCGGCCGTGCGGAAAAAACATGACCCGGAAGAGTTGGTGAAATCAGCTGTGTACTGGTTTGCCTTTGCACGGTCAGTTGGTGCGTTAACGCTATTTCTGCATGTCATGGGGATGCCGTGATGGCCATCATAATCGGAGACATACATGGGGACCTCGCCATGGCCCGGGCTTTCCTGGACTACAAGCGGAATGTGGAGCACGTAGCGCTTGGAGATTTTGTCGATTCTCGGGATCCAAAGGTCACGTTTGAAGATGAACTGGCATGCCTGGAGTTGTTGATCAACTCCGATGCGGTTCTATTGTGGGGGAACCACGACCTGGCGTACACGCCTGAGCGTCCCTGGGGATGTTTTACGCGGCATGGCTTCATCAATGCCCCGGAAATCCCGCGCTGGACAGACGGCAATGATTACCTCACTCGAGTGTACAACGAAAACGGAGCGCTCTATTGCCGAGACATTTTTGAGTCCCGCTATCATATCGCCCGCGAGAAAAAACAAATCACGGCCGCGTACGCCGCCGATGGCTGGCTCTGCACCCATGCCGGAGCGTCTACCGCTCTTGCCGCAGATATGCCCGATTGCCCTTGGGAGACCAGTGACCCCGTGGCGATCTCTTCGTGGCTGAATGCTGAATTCGCGAAGGAGTTTGCCATACCTCGGAGACGCTTCAGTGAGCGCCCAGTTGGGTTGTATGGAGTGGGGCCGTTGTTCTTCACCGACTGGACTAGGGGCGGTTCTGATACCTACGGCGGAATATTTTGGTATGACCCCCAATGGGAACCACAGCGCCCTCCTGACTCGAGAATAAAGCAGATCTTCGGCCATACGAAGACCGAGGGGCCAATGAGGAAGGTTAATCACATCAACATACATATTGAGGACGGTTGGTGGGTTTTCAACACTGAGAGCGAGGAATTTGCGAGATTGGGAGTGAAATAGCACTGCGATGGCTTGGCTTAATTCGCAGCCACAACATGAGAGGAGTCTAGGAATGCTAATCTGGCGAGTAAAACCTATTAGTGCCGACCCCGAAGTTACACTTACCGATTGGACGATTTTTGAGGTTTCATCAGCACTGTGGCCTCAGAAAACCCGTCATTTTGTGGGCTATAACGTTTATGGCCGCGAGGGAAGAGTGTCATCCGCTATTATGGAATTCGATGCTGAAAAGATGATTGGGGTGACGCGAAGCGGCCGAGTTTACAGACTTGATGGATGCCAGGGGGATGGTAGCCCTGATGGATTGCACACGTGGTATTACTGGTGCCTGCGGAATAAAATTACGAATAGTCATGTTGTGGACCCAGACCAACTTTCAAATCAGGCCACCGAGTCTCTTGAGGACGTGGCCGATGATCCAGACGCCCAAGAGATTACCAAGGAGGAAAAGGAGCGGCTACAAAGGGCCATGGATGCCCTCTCGCAATGGTTTTTGTAAGCTCCTGAGAGGTTGACAAATGATCTGGATAACTGGTGACCTTCACGGCGGCGAGACCGCTTGGCACATCTCGTCTTCCCGCTTCAAGGAAGGGAACCGGGGCGACATAGTCATCTCCCTGGGGGACCTGGGTGGCGTCTGGTATCATGACTATCACACCAACGAAAAACACCATCGCCGAGAAGATTTCTTCCTTGAGTCCCAACTACGCCAACGCTTTCTCTGGCTGGCCGTGGACGGCAACCACGAGAACTTCGCCCGCCTCTTCGGCGGCGAATTCCCCTTGGTGGATATCTTCGGCGGCAAAGCCTACCGGATCAGGGACCACGTCTATTATCTGAAGCGGGGCGAGGTGTACACCATCGAAGGTGCAACCTTACTCGCCTTCGGCGGGGCCATGAGCCACGATAAGGAGCCTGGGTGGATCTATCCCCCGAACTCTATGGGCGCCTGGGGGAGCGGCAAGGAATGGAACCCGGGCAGGACCGAGGGCATAGACTGGTGGCCGGAAGAGATTCCCAGCCGGGAGGACTTCGAGAACGCCTGCCGAAACCTGGATCGCATCGGCTGGAAGGTGGACTACGTGATCAGCCACACCTGCCCACAGAGTAGACTTGCTCATTTTTTGCATGGTTCGCTGCCGTCAGATCCGACTGGAATAATCCTACAGGAGATATATGAGCGGCTGGAGTTCGGCTCCTGGCATTTCGGACACTTTCACTTTGAGAAACGAGTGGATAACTTTGTATGCCATTATAACCAAGTGCAGCCGTTTGGGTATGTTATCTGTAGCACCTAATTTTATTGAACAACTAACTAATTTGAAGAGGAAGTTACTTCACCCAACGGGAAAAACTCTAAGGCGGGGGGTATTTTACTAATTATACGCTGCATTCCTAAATCTTAGTTGCTTTTTTCTCCGGTAATCCGACCGTCATTGACATGGAAAATGCGATCGAACCCCTCCACCATGCGATGATCATGGGTAACGACCAAAATGGCAGAGTGATTTTCCACTGCCAGTTTTTTCAATAGGGTCATGACATTTTTCCCATTCTCGGTATCCAGAGCAGCAGTCGGCTCGTCGGCCAGAATCACCTTGGGCCTGTTGGCCAAAGCCCGGGCTATGGCGACCCGTTGCGCCTCGCCACCGGAAAGGGCTGTGGGATAGTTGCCAAGCCGGTGCCCGAGATTGAGCGAGTCGAGGAGTTCGGCAGCACGTTTTTTGGCTTCAGTCTTCGGAAGGTGGTTGATCTCCAAGGCTATCATAACGTTTTCCACGGCAGTGAGAAAGGGGATCAGGTTGTGGGCCTGGAAGATGAAACCCAGTTTTTCCCGACGCAGCCGTTTCAGGTCAATGCCCGGCAGCCACCCCTCATCAGCGACGGTCGCACCGTCAATGACCACCTTGCCATGGGTCGGCTCATTGATCAAGCCGATAGAGGTCAGCAGGGTAGTTTTCCCAGAGCCGGAAGGACCGAGAATGGCGACCAGTTCCCCTGGGCTGACCTGAAATGTGGCATCTGCGATGGCGGTTACCGCCGTCTCGCCTTTGCCGTAGATCTTCGTCAATTTGTCCACTTCAATAGCGTACATGTGCTTAACCACCCAATGCTTCCGCCGGCTCTACCTTGAGCGCCTTCCGAATGCCGACAAAACTCGATATCATACAGATTGCCATGACGATGACAAAGAGGGCTTGCAGGTCGAATGACTCCAGGACAATCCGGCGGGGAAAATTTTCATAGGTCAAGAGGATCAAGGCATAGCCGATGCCATATGCGATGGCCCCCATCAGGAGCGACTGCTGGAGGATCATGCCGATTATCACCCGGTTCTGGGAGCCGATCAGCTTGAGGGTGGCGATGACCTTGATCTTGTCGAGGGTCGAGGTATAGATAATCAGCGAGATGATGACCGCCGAGATGACGAGCAGGATGATACGGAACAGCCCCAACTGCATCCTGGCCTTCTCGATCATCCCCTTGGTCAGGATTTTGGTCTGTTCTTCCACCGAAATTGGCCGAAAATGGTTCCAGCGCCTGATGCGTTCCTGCACGGCCTTGATGTCCGCTCCCGGCGCCAGCCGGGCAACGACAGTGTTCACGGTATGTGTCGATTCCGTGATACCGGCTATGTTCTGCTTCAGAAATTTTGCCTGCGCCGGGGAAAGGGATTGGACTCCTGCCAGGTTCGCTCCGATCCGCTCCCGGTCGTTCCTGATGGCGTCGTTGTCCTTTTTGAACTGGATATCCTGGGCGTCTGCAAGACTCACATACGCCGCCGGGTCGCCGCCGGACGAAACCACCTTGCCGGTGATCCCTACGACCGTGTAGTCGTGGAGCCCCAAGTGTATCTTCTCGCCGATCTCCATCTTCATCGCCTTGGCAACCACCATCTCATAGCGTTTCTGTCGGATGTTCCGTCCGGCAACGATCAGTGGCGGGCCGCCGAAACCGTTCAGGTCGTAGCCGATCAGGAAGAAGCGGAATGGTTTGCCCAGGCGCTCGATCTGGATGGTCTGGAAGGAGAGCGGGGAGGCTTCCGCCACGCCCGGCACCGCCTTGATACGGTACTTGATGTCCTCCGGGATACGGGAGTTCTCGGCAAACGGTCCGTTGGTGTCCTGCTGCACCACCCAGATATCGGCTTTGGTGAATTCAAGAACGGCAAGGGCGTCGGCAAAAAGCCCCCGGTAGATGCCGCCCATGCTCATGACCACTCCGAGGAGAAGCCCCAGGCCGATGGAAGTCAGAATGAACCTGCCCCGGTGATAGCGTATGTCCCGAATGGCGAGATTCATTTCTTCACGCGGACCTTCATGCCGCTCTTGAATTTTGCCATCTCAGAGGGTGGCGCAACGGCAATACGTTCGCTGCCATCGAGCCCCGTTACGATTTCGGTGAAATTGCGCCGATCCTCTATGCCAATAGTCACTTCCCTGAATGCGAGCTTCCCGTTGGCAACCACCCAGACGCCGCGTTTCTTGTCCCTGGAGGCAAGAGCTGAGGAAGGGAGGGCCAGGACATCCTTCTTCATTCCGGTGACGATGTAAACGTCGGACTGTTCTCCCAAGCGGAAGTTTTTGAGTGGTGGGGTGAAGGCTACGTCCACCTCCAGTTCTTCGGTAACCCGGTCGCTCTGGTGCCCCAGACGGGCGACCTGGCCGAGGAACGGTTCATTGGCCGAGGAGCGCAGGGTGATAAGGGCTTTCTTGCCAACGGCAACCCCTTTGAGTTGCGATTCGTCCACGTTGGCCTTGACCCATATGGTTGCGGGATCGGCAAGGGTAAAGACCGACAGCCCCGGTGTGACCGTGGCACCCTTTTCCAGATCTCGGGTGATAATAACCCCACCCTGGGGGGCGTAGATGAGGGTTTCGACGACCTTGCTCTTGGCAAAGCCAAGGTTGGCACGGTTGGCCCGCTGTTCCATCCGAGCCGCGCCGAGTGCCGCCTGACACCTGGCAACCTCTTCCCTGGCAACTTGGCTGGCGGTGTCATACTGTTCGGCCTCCAGCTTGGCAACAAGGTTTTTCTCCGCCAGCACCTTGAACCGCTGGGCGTTTTTTTCAGCCAGGACCAGGTTCGCTTTGGCCTTTTGGAGAGTGGCCAGTTCCACGTTCAGGTTAGCGGCTGACTTGTTAAGTCCAGCTGCAGACTGCCGTTCCTGGTGGAGAAAATCGTCGTTCTCCAGCCTGGCAAGGAGTTGACCCCGTTTCACCCGATCACCCTGGTCGGCATAGAGTTCAACGATCCTGCCGGTGATCTTGCTGGAGACACCAACCACCACCTTGGCCTCGACCGTGCCGTTGCCATAGACTTGGGCGGTGAGGTCCCGCTTCTCGGCCTTTACGATCTTGACCGGCTGTGGGGCAAGGACCGTCATCCTGAGCACGACGCCAATGGCTATCAGGACCACGAGCCAGATAAGATATTTTTTTCTTCTTGAGATGGTTTTCAGCAGTTCCATTCGTCACTCCTCAACGGCTTCTTCTCACTCTTTGCCCATTGCCCGGTCAAGCTGCGCCATCGCGGTGAAGTAATCATACATAGCCTGGATCTGGGCTGTCTGCGCATCAAGTGCCAGGGATTGAGCGTCGGTGACTTCGATAATGGTGCCGACACCTTCATGATAGCGGCCTTCTGCCAGGGTCTGATTCTCTTTGGTCGCCTCGACTTCCTTCTCCGTCGAGGCCATGCGGGCTGATGCCTCTCTCACGCTGAGCCAGGCAGATTCAACCTCTTTGGTGATTTGCAGTTTGAGATTGTTGTTTCTGGCCTCTATGGCATTGATGTTTGCGTTAGCTTCCCGCACCTGTTCGACCGACATGAAGCCGGAGAAAAGCGGTATGGTCAGATTAAGCCCCACCCCCCAGACATTGCCGGCCGGTGGGAAGTCGCGGTCGGCATAACCAATGCTGGCCGTCCCGGAGAGGATCGGCAGATAACTGCTCTTGGCGGTCTTGAGATTGGCGGACGCGGCAGATCTCAGGGCCGTCAATTGGTGCAGTTCGGCTCGGTTGCGCACGGCTTCTTGCAGAGCCAGCCCCCGTTCCGGTTCGGCGAGCGAAGCAGGAGCAGGTTCGGCCAAGGGACGTTCTCCCAAGGCAGGTATCCCCATGGCGTTGGCAAGCTCAACCCGCGCGATCTCCCGGTTGTTCTCCGCGCGGATCAAAGCGGTCCTTGCGGAGTAAAGATTGGCTTCGGCCCTGGCAACGTCGACCTTTGCCCTGATCCCCTGGTTGAAGAATTCCTGCGACTGTTGATAGACTGCCGTCCGCGCCTGCACAGTTTCCCCGACGGCAACGACCTGTTTTTCCGCGGCCAGCAGCAGGTAGAAGGCGTTCCTGACGCGCAACGCCAGATCCTGCCTGGTCAGGGTGAGCGTTTTGTCCAGTGCGTCGCGATTGTACCGAGCCGCCTCGACCGCCCCCGAGGTGCGGCCGAAATCGTAGATGGTCTGCTTGAGATACAGCGCATCGGTGTGGGCTTCCGTAGCCTTTATGCTTTCCGTGGGAGTCAGGAAGGTTCGTCCTTTGGTCCAGTCGGCGGCAATACTGATCTGCGGGTAATAATTGGCCAGCGCTTGTCCGCTTCTGGCTTCGGCGCCTTGGAGATTTTCCTTGGCTTCGACCAGCAGGGGGTGGCTTTTCAAAGCCGTGGCCAGCGCCTCTTCAAGTGTCAGTGGCGTGGCGGCGTAAAGCGACTGGGCAGAAAGCATGAGTACGAACAGACTACGGATAAGAAAATTCATGATCGGCACCTACATGCAACAAGTAATATACTATGTGACTATTTACTCACATAAAGGGCAAAAAAATCACCGCGCCAGATGCAAAAAATTACCCCAGAGCTTCTGCGCCTCACCCCTGATGTCAAATGATGTGCCGTTGATAGTCCAACGCAGCGCAGTGAACTGGATCATGCCGAGAAACGTCAGGGCCGTTTCCCTTGGGGAAAGTCCCTGCTTCAATTCGCCTTCATCAATCCCCGCGGCAATGACCCCCGAAAGGGTCTCAACATAGTTCCCGATACGCATCGCGAGCTTCTTTGCCAAGTCAGGGTTGCCAAGATGGGTGTCCTCGGAGAACATAAAGCGCGGTATCCCCGGATACGTGGCTACAATAGAAATGTGGGAGAAAAAAATGATCTCGAGCTTTTCCAGCGGCTTCTTGCTCCCGGCAGCAATTGTGGCAGCCTTCCCCATGACTGATGTCCCGATAAAATCCGCCAAGGCGAAAAAAATTTCGTCCTTGCCGCCAAAATGGCGGTAAATATTTGCCTCACTCATCCCGGCCGAGTCAGCGATGGCGGCAATGGTCAGCGCCCGCACCCCTCCCTTGCCGATAACCTCTAGGGTGGCCCGAACGATTTCCTCCTTGCGAATACGCGTGCTCTTTTTTTCTAACATTGGTTCCTCATGTGAGCATATATTCACATATTAAGTACAAGTCAGCGCATGGTCAAGACAATTCTTCTGATCTGTAGCCATGGTTGGGACCACTACCCCGTCTTTCCAAGGGCAAAAACAACCGGCACCTTTGTTTGGGCGATAATTCCGATTGCGGGTAAGTTGATTGGGTTCATAAGGCTGCACCATCTCAGCAGTCCCCCCCTGCTACTATTTGTCATTATTTCTCAGAAGCCGCCTCAGGCCAGCCTTAAGCTGGGTAAATATCATGGCTTCCCGATCTGATTGACTTCGCGGTCGATCAAGCTGTATCGGAATGTCGGCGATTAAGCGCCCTGGACGTTCGGATAAGACCAAAACCCTGTCAGCCAGATAGACGGCTTCTTCCACATCATGGGTTATAAATACGATGGTCGGCTTGAGCCGTGCATGCACGGTCGCCAGCAGATCCTGCACTTCTTCGCGCGTTTGTGCATCCAGAGCGCCAAACGGCTCGTCCATTAGCAGAACCTCTGGTTCATTTACCAAAACTCTGGCAAGAGCAACCCGCTGTTTCATACCACCGGAAAGTTCCCGCGGAAAGGAATTTTCAAAACCTTGAAGGCCAATAAGCCCAAGTGTTTCATCCATATTGGGAAGCTGTTGCGAATTCCGGCAACGGGGCCCAAAAAGAATATTTTGCCGCACCGTAAGCCAAGGGAACAGGGTGTCCTCCTGGAAGACTACTCCCCGTTCATGTGATGGGCCGGAAATCTGTTGTCCAGAACACAGCACCTTTCCCGAAGAGGGGCGGTCAAATCCGGCCAGGAGATTCAGGATCGTACTTTTTCCACATCCGCTCGGGCCGAGAATCACGACGAATTCACCACGTGAAACCTGAATAGAGAATTTTTCGATAGCCTGCAGGCTGGCTGCACCGTCGTCGCGATTATTACTGCCTTGGAATGACTTGGTAACCGATTGGAAATCTATGTAGGGATCTATTTTCATTCGTTATGCCATTCGCTTATTATTGACGGGCCAAGCTGTGGCGGGGACAAAACGCAGCATCGCAAGCAACAGTAAATCGCATATCCTGCCCAGCACCGCAATACAGATAATTCCCACAATGATCAGCCGGACATCTCCCAGCAACCGGGCATCCATGATCATCGCCCCCAAGCCCTCGTTGACGCCGGTCAATTCACCCAACACCACATACGCCCAAGAGATCCCCATTGCGAGACGCAGTCCAGCTTCAATGGAAGGCATGGCGCCTGGCACGATGACACGAAAAAGAACGTAGCTACGGCTTGCGCCAAGCATGCGAGCGGCTTGAACCCAACGAAGCGGAATAGTGCGGGCGCCATGAAAGGAACTGACGTAGACGGGGAAAAAAGCGGCGATAACGATGAGAAAGATAGTAGTGACGGTACCGATTCCGAACCAAACTATCGCAAGTGGGAGCCAAGAGATACCGGGTACCGAGCGGATCAACTGTATAAAGGGGTCGATCAATGTGGCAACTTGATTTGAACGCCCAGAGATGATGCCGGCGGGAACGCCGATAAGTGCCGCCAATGAAAAACCAATCCCTACGCGTACAATAGATGCTGCCGAGTGTTCCATAAACGTCCCGGAATATTGTCCTGCAGCACCAGAACCAAAAATGAAATCATATAATGATTTCAGCACATCAAGAGGCGGGGGCAGCAGATAAGCCGGTAAAAACTGCGCCGCTGTTAGTATCTGCCATACCGCCAGGATCAACAGCGGAAGAATTGCCATGCGGCAAGCAATATGGTCTGTGAGTCGCGTCCTCATTTTGTGGCTTTAAGCGTTTTTTTTGCAGCGGCGACGAATCTGGTGTCGAAAAGACTCTCGATGTTTGGCATGCGTTCGATCATGCCAAGAGCTTTCATTCTTTCGGCAAGGCTCTTTGTGTGCCTGATATAGTTTTTGTCAATATCCCACGAAAGATCGATGTTATTGGCTGCCGCCTTAAGAATTTTGGGGTCGAAACCGAATTGGGCCGCTTCCCGTATCCAGGCATCATTATTCTTTTTCAGGAACGCTGTTGCTTTCACGTGTGCTGTCACCACTTCCTGAATCCTTCCCGGATGTCTGCTGATTTCATCCCTAGTTGTCAGCATGGCGGAATTAATCGTACCGACTGAATCGCCAAAATAGGGATAAGAAAGAACCCGCCCCACTCCATTTAGTTGCGCTATTGTCGGGTAAGGTTCACCACTAAGGAAAGCATCGATTTGTTTGCGGGAGAGGGCTGTAAGCATGTCAAAAAAATCAACTCGAATGAGTTTGACATCCTTTGGAGTGAGCCCAGCTTTGGCAAGAACTTCCAACAAGAGAACCTGGTGCATGGTCCCGGGGACATAGCCGATTTTCTTCCCCTTTAGATCCGACGCTTTGGTAATCCGGGACTCTTTACGCACAACGAGGGCCGAACACTTGCTGGCCATGGAAGCGACAATCACCACCGGTTCGCCCTTGGATGCCGAGATAATCGCCTGGACAATGGTGGTCCCGGTAACATCGAGGCTACCCGCAAGTAAAGCGTTCTTCATATCGCCTGGATTAGTGAAGGAGCGTACCTCAACAGGTTGCCCCTGAGCGAGGAACTGCTTATAGACGAACGGCTGGATGGTCTGTTGCGTTTTCCAGGTCCCGACTCGAACCGTTTCTGCCCAAGAAAAAGCCGTCCCGGCAAACAAACAGACGGCTGCCAGGAATGAGCTGGCTTTCAGAATTCTCATTATGGTCCTCATGAATATTCAATCATTTCATGCAACAACGGCTTGATAACGGTACCGTTACTTACTTTTTCACGTATCGAATGCCCTTTTCGAACAACAGCTGAGGCTGGCTGGTTTTCAGTCAGCCATGACTTCCTCCCACAACTTCTCACCATCAGGTCTTTCAAACATCCTCCGTGCCCGTTCCTTGACCCCACTATAATCGGGCTCCAATTCAAGGAGTAGATTTAAAGCATGGGTAACCGGGATGCTCGGGAGCATGGCGTCGTATTTCAGAACGCAACTCATGCAGTACCCCGCTAAGATGTCAGCGTCCGTCTGCTGAAATTCGGCGTGTCGCTGTTCTACCAACTCATCAACCAAATCAGGGCGGAAATGGGATAATTGCCCGCCGCTGCCGCAGCAGATAGTATTCGCCTTTGAGTGAAGCATTTCAACGGTAGTAAAGCCGGACTGTTCCAGCAACGTACGCACTTGACTGCCGAATAGCCCGGCAACACGATCCGGGCAGGAGTCATGGACTGCGCAGCGCCTACCGTCATTTCGTTTTCCGTTGCCGAAATCCAAAACTTCATAGACAGTCTGGATGATCACGCCACTGCCTCGGAGTATTTTTCCCAAGTCATAGTAACACCCCGGACAGGCCACTATCAGCCGTTCTATCTTATGTTCACGCACAATTTTTTCAGGCGTTCCTGCGCGTTTTCCAGCCGTTGCTGCAATCCCAACTGTTCCAGCAATTTACCGCAGCAATCCGTCCAGATAGCCTGGCAAACGCCACCGTCTTTCAGACGCTTGAACACTTCCCGCGTCAGCCCGGGAGAATAGGTCATCAAGGTGCATCCCGGAAAGAAACAGGTCGTGGCTTCACCGCTTGCTTCCAGGTCACGGTAGTCAATGCCGCACTGTTTACGGTACATGCTCATGACGTTGTTTTCCCGGTCCGGATAGAGGTAGCGGAATTCCTCCACGGCAAACTCGCCGCTGTCAACCGCCTCTCTTCGCTTGGCGGCAAACATCGCCATGGGGCTCACCCCCTGCGGACAGACCGCCTCACAGGCGCCGCAGAAGGAGCAACTAAGAGCTTCGCTCAAGGTCACCCCGCGTTTGACCATTGCCGCAGGAGACTCCTCCGATTCGGTCAGAAGCCGGCAGCTATCCGCGCACAAGCCGCACTCTGTACAGTTGTCCGTTATGTTTACTAACTTGGCGTTGTCCATAGGGGGCCCTTGCAAAGACATGTGTATAGTGGTCGTGTCTTTTGTCTGTTCAAACTAATGACCTGAGCAACAACTCCCAGGTCCGGCACATTCCTGTGCTTTGCTGCCGTCGCAACAGGAGTCTGTTTCCGAAGTGTTCTGCAACTCCAGGTAACTCGATTTCAGGCGCTCGACAATTTCTCCGAATCTGGCAGCAGTCTCGGTTTTGGGAAATGAACTCAGGTAGGGACGCTCTTCGTCCCCACTTCTGGCAATTTCCATATCTATTGGAATCGCGCCGAGATACGAAACATCAAATTTTTGGGACAGCTTATACCCGCCTCCTGAGGAAAAAATATCAGCCTCTGCGTGACAATGCGGGCATATAAAACCGCTCATATTCTCAACGATTCCGGTTATCGGCAGGTTAAGCTGTTTGCAAAAACTAATGGATTTTTCCACATCGATTGTTGCCAACTGCTGCGGTGTAGTAACTATGACGGCGCTACTTCTGGAGGTATCCAGAAGCTGGACAACGGAAAGAGGTTCGTCACCGGTACCGGGAGGGCAATCGATTACCAGGCAATCCAGATCACCCCAGGCAACATTTTCTAAAAACTGGCGAATGATGCCTGCCTTGGCCGGTCCTCTCAAAATAACAGCATCTTCACTGCTGTTGAGCAGGAACCCCATGGAAATTACTTTCAATCCGTTATAAACTTCTTGCGGGACAATCTGATCATCCATCATTTTGATCTTTTCCTTAGAAAGTCCAAACATCTTCGGGACGCTTGGGCCGTGGATATCGACATCCAGGATTCCAGTTTTTAGCCCGTGCATGGAAAGGCTCAGGGCTAGATTTACTGAAACGGTGCTTTTTCCAACCCCTCCCTTTCCCGACATGACTATAAAGGTGTGCTTGATGTTGCCAACTTTCATGTTTAAATCGGCATCATTACTCTGACAAGATGATTGCTGACATGTTGTTGCCTGTCCCGTCATACTGCCTCCATTCGGTTCTGTAATTTGCAGAAAATCTGCCGTATTTCTATGCTTGTCGGAAAATTCGTGGCATATTTCAGAATATTTTCCCTGGTTTGTGCCTCTGATACCATCAGTTCTTAGTGTATTTTCCCAACAGTTCTATTTGGCGCTTGCAACAAAGCTGCTGAATCTCAAAGACATACTTTGGGTTAATATCTGCCTTGTTTATCATGACAAACCTGGTGACTTGAAATGGTGGGCAAACTCCATGGCTTTTTTAAGAATGTGCCTTACGGCAACATGTGCAAGTGATGCCTAAATATAGGAAAACAAATGTTGTCTTGCCCGCAGCAGCTCATCAGCCATGGCCAGTTTAATCAGCCTTTTCATAACTAGGTACTGCATTTATGGGAGGAATCATTTCATATCAGTTGTTCGAAGGTGTCTAGTTTACTCTCTAAGGGTACACTTCCCCGAATCTTGCTGCGGGGTAGTTTATTCTATTTCTCCAGTTCGTAGGGCCAAGTGAGAATGCCGCCATCCATGAATCGGATATTGGAGAAGCCGGCTGCATTGAGGATTTTCTGCGCTTCATATCCCCGTAGGCTGATTTTGCAAAAGGTGACTATTTCCTTGTCTTTGGGGAGGCTGTCCAACTTATCGCGCAGCACGCCAAGTGGAACCAACTTTGCCCCAGCAATCCGCATCATCTCATGTTCAGCCGGAGAACGCACATCGAGCAGGAGAAAGTCCTCCCCTGCTTCCATTTTCTTTTTAACCTCATGTGGAGATACCCCCTTGGCATGGCCGGAGAGTTTATTTTTCAGTATATCGGCGGCGACGATAAGGTTGTCCATGGCAGCGGCAAACGGTGGCGCATAGCCAAGGTCAAGATGGGAAACCTGCTCGGCAGTAGCACGGAAGGTGATGGCGGTGGCAGCGACATCTATCCGTTTGTCGACAGCGCCGGAGCCCACCGCCTGAAGACCGAGCAGCCGGCCATTTTCCCTGTCGGCCACCAGCTTCAACACTATCGGCTTCGCATCTGGATAGAAATGAGCCCGATCCGGGGCGGGAGAAAGTACGATTTCTACATCGTAGCCTGCGGCACGGGCAGCGAACTCGCTCAATCCGGTCTTCCCTGCATTGAAATCGAATACCTTGACAATTGCCGTTCCCACTATTCCGTTAAAAACGGCGTCGCCCCCCACCGCGTTGATTCCGGCCACTCGTCCCTGTTTGTTGGCCGTACTCCCCATTGGGGCATAAACCCGTTTACCGGTCACCAGATGGGTTGTTTCGCAACAGTCACCGCAAGCATAAATGTCCGGCACGGAGGTACGCAGGTGATCGTCCACGGCGATAGCTCCGGTCGCACCTATCTCCAGGCCGGCATTGCGGGCAAGGCTCACGTTGGGCTTCACCCCGGCAGCAAGCACCACCAGATCGGCCAAAATCTCTCCCTGATCGGTGATAACCTTTTCCACATGCCCGTTTCCTTCAAAACAAGAGACACGGCAGGACGTCATCACCTGGACACCGTGCGACTGTATATGACGTTCAAGAAGTGTTGCCATTTCGTCATCCAGAACACCCGGTAGAACTTGGCCGAGCATCTCGACCACCGTCACTTGCATCCCGCACAGAGCTAGAGCCTCGACGGTTTCAAGGCCAATTAGACCCGCGCCGATGACGCATGCCCGCTTGCCGGAGACCGCCTGTTCTTTTAAGAAGGTGGCATCCTCGATGCTCTTGACGGTCACGATGCCTGCCAGTTCGCTGCCTTGCAGTGGCGGGATGAGTGGAGAGCTTCCGGTTGCCAAAATCAGACGGTCATAGTCGATGAAGGAAGTCGTGCCGCTCACAGCCGTCCAGAGCTCAACCTTTTTATTCCGCCAGTCGACTACGACCGCCTCGGTTTCAGTGATGACATCGACCCCTTTGACCTTTCTGAAAAAGACCTGATCACGCAATACGCCGACTGGAGTGCTCATCAGCTCCTTAACTTCAACTACGGTGTCTGAAACGTAGTAGGGAATACCGCAAGCGCCATATGAGATAAAATTTCCCCGGTCAATCAGAGTTATCTCCGCCTCAGGGTTAACCCGTTTCGCTTTTGAAGCCGCCTTGGCCCCAGCCGCATTGGCGCCGATCACAACTATTCGCATCTTACATTACCTCTCATATTCAGAATATGCTGTCTGCCGGAACTAACTTGAAATAGTCTGACAAGGCTCCTCACTTTTCTTGTGGGTGCCCGGTCTGCCGCCAGTTGACCATGTGCCCAGGAAGAAGCGCCACTTTCCGGTAACCGAAGGCTTCCAGCACGCTTCTGGCAAATTGGGCACGAGGGCCATGCTCGCAGGTCACCACCAACTCGGCATTCTTGTCGGCAGGGATGCGCGCCAGCTTCAACAGAATTTTCCAGGTTGGGGCATGGATTGCACCCGGTATATGCCCCGTCCGGAATTCGAAGCGGCTCCGAACGTCAATTATGGATGGCGGTTGTTTTGATTTGATTCGTTTCAACAATTCCTGGGGTTGCATTTCATCTCCTTGTATCTGGGACTATCAGTTAACCAGTTGGCCTAATGTCTCTGATTATCCGGTAAGCAAGCAATACAAATGGCCAAGCGTGCCAAACCAAATCAAATATATCGATCGGTCTTTTCAGCGTGCCGGCCAGTAGCATCCTGATCTTTTCCACGATATGCGGCTGAGGGAAAAATGGCGCAAAGCCAAGGAACAGAACAAGCGGGATGAGAAATCGGTATTCCAAAAGGCTTTTCATTGCCTTCCTCATTTGTCGCGTTGTTGCAACATGTTCAACAGCGGACGGGTATTAAGGTTGATTCTGTTCTGTTATCCGTTACGCCATGCGGGCAGTGACCACGAACTCCGGAGGGTCCATGATTACCTTTTTCACCGTGCAGAGCCCAGCTGTCTTGACTATGGCGTTCCGGTATTTCTCGGGGAAACCGGGAGGGAGGTTAATCTCGGTGGCTACCTTGGTGAGCCTCTTTTTCCCGCCTGTGTCGGTGGCAAACTCCAATCGTTGGGTAAGTCCCAGACCCTCAGTGGCAATCTGCCGCTGCCGGCAAAATCTGAGAACATAAATCCCGGCGCAGGTCCCGAGCGAGGCAAGGAAATAGTCGAAGGGGCTTGGCGCCGCCCCCTCGCCTCCAGCTTCCACCGGCTGGTCAGTGGGAATAATCACGCCATCCATTTCCGCATTGACCTTTTCCCCACCGGGAAAGGTAATTTTCATCTCCATGGCATACCCTTTATCGGCATAATTAGTTATCGAGTGTTGTGAATCATCGGGGGCTCCGGTTTTTATCGCCTCCAGCCAGACCAGACTGGGATCCCGCTCTCATCGCGGAGCTTGAGTAACGCATCGCCTTTTTTCACTTCAGCGGCAATGATCGCTGGTTTTCCGGAAACCGCCACACGTGAACCTTTGACTTCAATGGTATCTCCTTTTTCGATGCGGGCGTCCTGCCGCTCGATATACCATGCCGGGCCCAAGTGGACTGAAACTGTCTCCCTGTTTGTCTTGAGCTGGATATGAATACCGGCTCCCATTCTCTTCATGGGGGTTATCCGGTCCACAGAGATCACTTCACCACTCACGGTCTCGACGGTTGCGGGATTGTACATTCTCTGATAGGGACTTCCCATGCCCCAGCCGCCGCTACCACCTCTTCCAGGTGCTGCAAAGGCTGTCACTGCCACTGAAACCATCAAAACGGCGGTAATGACAAAAATGCTACTTTTCCCTTTCATGGCAACCTCCTCAAGAATGTTTTGACTACGGTTAGATGAGCTGCGCCATTTTTCCTATTTTGCTTCAACGTGTCGGCAGCCTTATTCGGCGCGACCAAAAATCATTTCAGGCCATTCTTTTCAGACAACTGTTGTTGCGTAAGCACTGCACGGCCTTTTTCACTTCTTCAATATCGTAGGGATCAAGATCCGCCGGAATATTCTCGCCACCGAATTCTTTATAGATTTTGAACCTGTTGCAGGACTCATAGTCACCAAGGCACTGTTTCAGTTTTATGTACTCTGATGTTTTGGGAAAAGCGCTCATGTTGTCCTTAAAGAACTGGCAACACGCTAGTATTTCACAAGCCATTTGCCCACCTCGCCATCGTCGACATGTTGATTCTTCTTATGAGTCTAACGGCTTTCTCCAGATTACCCGGTCCGCCCGGCATGACTCATCAGCCAATGGGAGCTGTTTTGCCGGCCTGAGTGGACCGATACTGTTGCACCGCCGCATGCAGTGCGGAAGCTGCCATGTTCGAACAGTGCATTTTCTCTTCCGGCAGGCCATCAAGTGCTGTGGCTATTTTTTGGTCATTGAGAGTAAGGACTTCGTCAAGCGTCTTTCGCATAACCAACTCTGTGGCTATGGAAGAGGTTGCTATGGCCGCGCCACAACCTTTGATGAGGAACTTGATGTCGCGAATCATGTCATTTTCTATCTTGATGAAGAATACGAGAGCGTCCCCACAGTTTGGATCGCCCGCCTGCACCACTACGTCTGCATCTTCCAGGGAACCGACGTTCCGCGGGTTGTTGACATGGTCCAACACCTTTGCTGAATAAAGTTCACTCATCGAGTGGTTCCTTTCGAACAACCAGGCTATTCCTTTTCTACGTTTTCCCCTGAGATGCCGAGCTCTTCATTCTCCTGCATGTTACCGGAGATCGCCAGTGCCTTCTGCCCGACAAGGGCCTGGGCCACTTTGAAGCGCGCATTGGCCAGAAGCCGCTGGACCGTGCCACGCGAGACCCCCATACAGGCTCCCGCTTCTATCTGGTTTTTCCCTTCTCCGTCGCACAGATACAGTGCTTCCAGTTCGTCATGGTCAAGTTTGATAATTTCCAAATCTTTCAGCGGTGTTCCAGCCGGCTTAAATACGGCGGAATAACCTGCGCGGTGTGGGCAGTTACAAATCCTCGGTTTGCGGGGCCGCGCCATAATTAGTGTGCACACCCTTCACTGCCGCCATGCCCGCCGCAGGTATGGCCTGGCAGAAATTCCGGCAATGCATTGTTGCGCAACAGTTCAAGATTTTTACCAATGTTCCCCTGTTGCGCCTGAAACACCCGCATGCCGGCGCGGTTAAGCTTGTTCAGTGCCCCGCCGCCAATGCCGCCAACCACGATTGCATCTACCTGCTGGCCGCCCAGTCCTGCTACCGGGTTGCAGGCACCATGTTCATGGATCTGGTCGCTATTATTGATCGTCGCCACCTCGCTGGTGGCTATATCCACTACGACAAAACTTGGTGCGGAGCCAAAGTGACCATACACTTGACTTTCTAAACCGTGATTTTCTTGGACAGGAAAACAGACTTTCATTGTGAACCTCCTTGGAGCTATTATGTGTCTATGCACAGAATAGGCTCCTCCAAATCGGGTGTCAAGCTTTTTGTGCATAAACACATAATTCAATTGCCTCCACCTATATAAGCCAAGATATTTGAATCATGGACATTCTTTTTGAATATCAATTCAATTTAAAATATATACTAAATATTAAATATAATAAAACCAATATTATGTCAATCATGCGTGTGGAGTGTTTGTTTCATGCTAATGGGTGGCCGAGAGGCGACGTGCGCAATCGTGTTTGCATCCATCATGAAAAATGGTAACCTCATCAAAATTCCTATCGACACTTTGCGGCCATCAAAGGGGCAGAAGAGATAAGCTTGGAGCAGATATGAAGTTCATCACGTGGACCCACTGAGCTTTTGCCATGACTTATGCTGATTTACAGGAGGCGCTCCGGGTTCTTTGCTTGGGAGAGCGGGCTACCCTCAAGGAGATCAAAACCCACCATCGGGAGCTGGTGAAGCGTCACCACCCCGATGTGAACACCATTGATGATTCTGAGGCGATCCGGCAGGTAAACGCCGCTTATCGGCTGCTGATGGACTACGTTTCCGAGTATCGCTTCTCATTTGCCGAGGTTGAGTTCTACGAGCAGAACCCGGAAGAACGGATCTGGCGGCAATTTATGGAAGATTCGTTGTGAGGGAAGGATAAGCATGCCTGGAGAACAGGTCATCCGACTTGCTTTTTTCTTCAGTGTCTTGGCGGTTGTTGCCATCTGGGAGGTCATTGCACCTCGTCGAGCGCTCACCGGCAACAAGAGACGACGTTGGGTTGCCAACCTTTCCCTGGTGGCGATCAATACTGTGGCTGTACGCCTCATCTTCCCCATTTTCCCTACCGGCATCTCGCTCCTGGCTCAGGAACGTGGCTGGGGCATGCTGAACGTCGTCAACCTACCGATTTGGGCCAAGAGCATTCTGGCGGTCGTAGCCCTCGACTTCATCATTTATCTACAGCATGTGCTTTTCCATTTTCTCCCGATCCTCTGGCGTATCCACCGCATGCACCACACCGACCTCGATATCGACGTCACCACTGGCAACCGCTTCCACCCGATGGAGATCCTAATCTCAATGGGGATCAAACTGGCGGCCGTGTCATTGATTGGTGCGCCGACAGTGGCCGTAGTCATCTTTGAGGTAGTTCTGAACGCTACTTCTCAATTCAACCATGGTAATATTTTTATTCATGATGCGCTGGACCGGTGGCTTCGGCTTGCCGTGATAACGCCAGACATGCACCGGGTACACAATTCAATCATTCCCCGCGAGACGAACAGCAACTTTGGCTTCAATCTTCCTTGGTGGGATCGCCTGTGCGGAACCTATCGCGCCCAACCAGAAGAAGGACATGAAGGGATGACGATTGGCCTAAAAGAGTTCCGGGAGCCGGCGATGCTTACCCTTACTCATTTACTCATTCAGCCGTTCGCTCGCAAGTCAACGTAATCATGTGAATGAGTAGAATCATTGGGATGATTAGCCGAACTCGGCACTATCACTCAAGGAATAGACATCCTTCTCGACAACAACACCAAAAAATTGTGATGATTGAAGAGGCACAGTATGGCCCATATTGCTGCACTGCTGGGACTTGGTATTTTGGCAGGACTTACGAGCGGATTGATCGGTATCGGTGGAGGGATCATAATTGTTCCCGTTCTCGTGCTCTTTTTCGGTTTTTCTCAACAACTGGCACAAGGAACAACATTGGCTTTGATGGTGCCGCCATTGGGGGCATTTGCCGCCTGGACCTACTACCGGCAGGGATATGTCGACATAAAAACAGCCGGACTTATCTGCCTTGGTTTCCTGGTCGGCAGTGTTCTGGGGGCCGATTTTGCGATCCGGCTCCCCACAGAAGTCTTAACCCGGACATTCGGGGCGATACTGGTAGCAATCGGATTAAAAATGCTTTTTGAGGGGTAAGTCGTTTCTATGAATCAATTGCCGAATAAAAAAAACGAAACACCATGCACGCCCCAGCGTGAGCCGTCTCGTGAATTCATTGAAGTCGATATAACCATACATATCTTCACCGTATCGGCGACCCTTGTTGGTGCATGCCTCACCGTTCTGGGCATCTTTATCATGAGTCGCCGTCTCTCCCATGTGAAGAGCTTTGGTGAGGAACTGCTCGTCTGTGATGCGTTCATGTTTCTGGTTTCTTGTATCTTATCCTATTCTGCTTTGAGAATACGGCGGATAGGCCGTCGACATCGGCTGGAACAATTAGCCGAAGAAGTGTTTTTTATTGCTCTTGCATTTATGGTGTTCATCTGTGGTTTCATTATCTATGAGTTGAGATGATATATGAACGGCGTGTTTGCATTGCCGACACCCTACGGAGGCAAATGTCGCTTTCAAAAGGGCCAAATACGGCTGATTACCCAACGCCCAGGGAGCTCGCTCTGGGCTCCTTCCCCAGAATCAGGCATCGTCGTCATGCCCTCCCGCTAACTAAAAGATAAGCCGCAAATAGAGCCGTCAAACATCTGTACTTGAACATTACCGATTTCCTGAAATAATTCTGACCTTACCCCTTCAATAGAACCAGTTCTTGCTTAGGTTTTTCGGTCTTTTGTTCTTTTTCAAATGTTCTTGCAAACTCAGTCGGTGCCATGCCGTTCAGTGAGCTGTGCGGCCTTTCCGAGTTGTAATCCTGCCGCCAGGTTT
>NZ_VZQZ01000010.1 GCF_008802365.1 Oryzomonas japonica
GACTGGTGCAGCAAAGGCTGACATCGAAAAGAATGAAATAACGGCAATGGTAACGATGTCGGTAACTATCAACAAGGCCGGGAAAACCTTTTTTCTAGCAGTGAGGAAGTTTGTGCCGTTGACAGCAGCCTTTTAATGGGTGACACCCTAGGTAGATTCCGTCAACATTCCTATTGTTCTCAAGAATCTATCAAAAAGTAACGGCAGACTTGAGGCTGTCAATAGCAATTTTGTTCAGACGAATTTGATATGTTGGGCTGTAATCCTTAGTGTACCCCGAAGGTGTCCCAGGTGCAGCAACATAGAACGGCATGCCGCCTGCAATTGACCCATCTTTAAGCAGCACACCTGCATAAACATTACCATTGAGCTCATAAAAGGTGCGATATCGAGTACCTGTTTCATTAATGATAGGGGTGGTTGCTATATATGTGTTTATCCCATTGATTATGGAGATATTGCCATTAGTCATATTGTAGGTTATGCCGTCTGAACTGCTTACGATTCCACCCGAAGTCATTAATGTAGTGATTGTGCTGTTAGTAGCTACAGGCGATGGCGTATTGCCAGTAGTGGTTGTATCCCAGTCTAAAACTTCATAGGTATCGCCTATGGTCGTTGCTGTAAATTTCATATACGCTGCACCGATTTTCCATGTCGCAGAAGGGGTGAGAAGGGAAGGATTATAGAAAAGCAAGGATAACGCGTGTGCTAAATCGGTCGGGGCCGAAACCACGGTGCCTGTCAAAGGAACTATAGAATAATTTGAGCGGAGGTCACTACATAGAGCTGTAATGCCGTCTGCCGCAAGGGTGTCATATCTAACGCCAGTACCCTGATAGCTTACTTTTTGAAATGAGCTTGCATAAATTTGTCCATTAACAATATATCTTACTTTTTTAGGCGTAATAACACTCAATGTATTTGCAATTGAGGTCAATGCCGATGAATTAAGTTGTTGGGTGCCATTGGTTAGAGGTGACGCTGAAATAGAAAAATAATTTGCTTCAAAGTAATTGGTACCATTTTCCGGCATCCCAGTTATTGGTAGCAAGTAATGAAACTCATAGGCAACGCTTGGAGACAAGAAACAACTTTCAAACACTGCTTGGTCGGCGCTTAGAGTTGCCGAAAGAACAGCAACGACAGTATTATTCGCCGGACCCGTAGCGCTGGTCGGAACAGAAACAACAGCGCCAGCGGTTGTGTTGACTGTATTGTTATTTCCGTTTATCGTCAAGGCGCCAGATGTCATCTTGACTGTATCATAATCTCCGTTTATCGTGTTCACGCCGCCACCACTGTTCGGAAACTGAACGGTTGCCCCAGAAGGCACATTAATTGTCTGGCCGCTTACTAACGTGATGGATTGCCCAGGAGAGAGTTGAGTTGGAGAATTTGAAATTGTGTTATTTGATCCCCCACCGCTACAAGCCATTACTGTTGCAGAAATGAGCAGCATTAAAACTTGCATTAATCTCATCTTTTCCTCCTTTCATATTTAAATCTTAAGAAACCATGTGGGCGTCTACATTCCGCATTTTATGTAGAATGTAGACCTCACCCTCACGGCCTCTCCACCGCCACCGGAGTAAGCAGCACCGTCAAGGCGGCAAAATGCTTTGCGTCACTGCGCGCGCTGGCGCAGAGTTTCCGAAGTTTCGTGCGGGAATTCAGGGGACAGTATACTTAATTACCTCGCCTCTGGCGCCCGCTCATATGCAGATGCAAAATCCGCTGCCGACGGTGCCTTGTGCAACAGCCAATCTTCATTGAATACTTCAAGCTGAGCTTTCGGGACATTTTCTGCCGCTATGAACCCTGTGCCTGGCAGTCCTGTTTGTCCGTTGACAACTAATGACGTTAGTGCGGGAAGCATATTTTCAGTACAATACTGTTGAATCGGCCTCAATATGTCACCAATGCCCGGTGTCATCATACCTGTTGCCCTGGCAATCAAATCATACGTGAGGACTTGGCGATTACGTGCCGCAAGAACAAGAATAGCCCACAGCTGTTGTGCTCTTTCTTCACGTTTCATAATCAGGCCCCATGCCGGGAGAATGTTAAAAGAAGGCCGAGCACGGCGACCATTGCAACAACGGCGGTCGTTGCGCTTAGCCACAGTGTTCGTACTCGATTGCTTTCAATACGTTGGATAAGCTGTGCGTTTTGGTCAGCGAGTGCCTTGATGAGTTCGGAGGATTCGCGCATTTGGCCTTGCAAATTGGCCACGGCATCTTCCAATGCGAGAGTACGGGCTTCTATCAAAGCTATGGCTTGAGGTCCGGGTGAAGTGGCTGATTGCACGTTTGAATCGGAAATCTCAGGAGGAGATGGTCTCTTGGCAACAGTGTTCCACAACTTTTTAGCGCCATCAACAACCTTGGGCGCATTGCTGATCACCTCAGACCAGGGAACATTTTTTAGTAGTGCAAGCCAGCCACCTGACATTGGTGTCCCTCCTCAAATAGGAAAAAAATGTTGGGGTCACCGTTCACCACAAAAGTGACAATCCCCGCCGTTCCCAATGCGCCGGCCCTCGTCTTTCTACACCCCCAAACCCCCAATTTCAAAGTAAAATCAAAGTGTTAATAAAATTAACACAAAACCACCAATCCCCTTATCTCCCTGTTTTCACATTAAAAAGGGCACCCGAAACCTAGCCGGATGCCCTCTGTTGTGTCATTTTGATACGAAAAAAACCGGCTGCCGCCTGGGATTTCCCTCAGGCCGCCCCATGGGCGGGCGTCGCGAAGAGCCGGTAGAACAACCAATCCGAACGCATCATGTGGCCAATCACAACTTCATTGACCAAAAAGTCGATCAACTCTCCGGCCGAAAGCCCGGTTTCATCCGCCTGGCGCCGCAGCCTTACGGCGTGTTCCACCAGGAGCCGGTGCTGTTCGGCATGTTCGTCCACATCTTCGTAGCCGTGGCGGCGCAGGATTTCTTCCTCCTGGCTGAAATGCGTCGACACGTGCGCCAAAAGCTCGTCGAACGCCGCGTTGAACAGCTCCGGGTCTTTATCCCGAAGGAGCGCCCGGGTGAACAGGGTGTTGGCCAGCCGGAACAGCTTGCGATGGTCTTCGTCGATGGTCGGTTCGCCGCAGGCATAGGATTGTTTCCAGGTTATCTGGATAACGGGCGGCTCCTCGGCCGTCCTGCCGCCTCTTTGCGGGAATGTGCGGACGCTGGGAGGAGCGATCAGTTCGACCCGGTTGCGCCCGCCGTCCTTGGCGCGGTAGAGCGCCTCGTCGGCCGTGCGCAGCAGTTTAGCCGCCTCCAACCGTTCGTCCGGCGTCATGACCGCGACGCCGACGCTGATGCTGACATGCCCCAGAGGCGTCTGCTCGTGGGGAATGGCCAGCGCTTCGACCCGCTTGCGCATCGTCTCGGCGAGGTACAGCGCGCTGGCGGCATCGGTGTCGGCGGCGATGATGACGAATTCCTCGCCGCCGTAACGCGCGGCCAGGTCGCTTACCCGCCGCGCTCCCGTCTGCAGGATACGGGCGATACTCCTCAGGCATTCGTCGCCCGCCTGGTGGCCGTACCGATCGTTGTATTCCTTAAAATAATCGACGTCGAACAGGAGCAGCGCCAACTGCTGGCCGGTACGGACGGCGCGCGCCCATTCGGTGTCGAGGGTTTCGTCGAAACAGCGCCGGTTGGCCAGATCGGTCAGCGCGTCCTGGAGGGTCAAGGCTTCCAATTGCCAATTTTTGGTGACGAGCTCCGCGCTCAGCCGCTCCAGTTGTTCCGTCTGCAATTGCAGACTCTTCTCGCTGTGCTGCAATGCCGCGACGCTGAGGGTAAGCTTGCGGGAGCCGAACCACAGCGCCCCCAGCCCGAGTATCCATGCCAGGCCGTGGCCGAGCATCCCGCCGATCACCTGCGGACGGTTGGCCTCGACAATATCGCTGATCGGTACGGTCACCCCCATCCCGCCGCGAATATCCCCCACATGGTAGCCCTGGTGGCCATGACAGTGCAGGCAGTTTTTTTCCGTGACAGCCGCCCGCATCAGGCGCATGTAGGCACGCCCGTTGATCGTCTGGATCTCGCTGACCTCCTTGACTCCCCGCTCAAAGCTGCGCAGTGCCTTTTCCTCCCAGGGGTCCGGGTGGTTTGCGGGGTTCAGCGGGTTGAGGCTGGCCAGGTGGCCATACCCCCCGGCCTCGTTCGTGCCATTCAACTCAAAAACCTTGCGCACCAGATAGGTGGCGTTGACCAAGGTGAGCGGCTTGCCCGAAGGGGTGGCGATGTCGCGCTCCGGCACATGGCTGAGCAAAGGGTTGGGCTGCATGGCCGGGGTGACGGGCGCATAAATCCCTCCCTGTTTGGATACCCACTGGCGGTAGAGGACGTCGCGTTCAAAGGCGATCACCGCCTTGGATTTGCTGACCGCCAATAGTTGTTGTTCGCTCAGCCGGTAATACCACGCAAAGGAGCCGGCTATCACCGCCGTCCATATCAGCGCCGCTATCAGCGCGTACCGGCGTACCGATTTCACATAATTGCCGGACTGCTTCCGTTGTGTTGCAGAATCGCCCATACCTCACCCGCTTTACCGCAAAGAAGAAGTCCCCGGTCCGCAGAGGTAACGCGGGGGATTGTAAAACCATCCACTCCATATCTCAAGAACGATTTCGTCCCTGGCCGGTTTGGGGGTTGTCGAGGAGCGCGGGAATGCCCCCTGCCGGCGCCGCTGGGGAAGGTGTCAGTTTAGAAAAGAGGATTATTCCGGGGAGCAAAGTTATCAGGGTGTCAGACCTACGCATTTTATATGTGTCAATTGTGTAGGTCTGACACCCCAGGTAAATTATTAGTATTTATAGATAACACCAGTGTCTTTACGTTGTGTAACAGCAAAGTTTAAAATGGGTGGCTTTAACATACTTACCTCCATTCTAAATCATTATGCCATCCAAATACCAAAAATCACAACATAAACGATTTAAAATAGTTGATATTTTTCTGGCTAATAATTTTAAAGCTATACGCGCCATTTTCAATCCATGAGACTGTTTTACCAATATTACTGGAAGATAATAAGTACTCTACTACCTCATCATGTGGGAAAAGATACCAAGCATTACCATAAGGAAAACAAATATGAATATTTTTGCCTATGTATTTTTTGTCGATAGACATTCGACCTTTAAGCTGAATCTTAAGGAAAGTTTCCCCATCTATATGTTGAGCTATAAAATCTGCGCTTTGCCAATCATCACTTAGCCTGATTGAGGTGAAACCATAGTCAGCGAGGACCGCGGCCACTTTGTGAAAATTATAATTTTCCTTTTGGCGGGAATTCAGACTGTTGTATTTTATTTTTTGCATAGTTACCCTTTTAGACACCCCGCAGGGGCTAGCCCTCCGTTCTCTCACAGCAACAGCGTACCGCCCTCCCCTTCTACCCCACCCAACCCCAAATTTCAACGTAAAATCAAAGTGTTAATAAAATTAACACAAAACCGCCAATCCCCTCATCTCCCTGTTTTCACATTAAAAAAAGGCACCCGAAACCTAGCCGGATGCCTTTCATTGCGTCATTTTGATACATAAAAAGTTTACAGGGGCACGGGATCGGGTCTGACACGCGCTTTTTTTGCCCCGCTGAATCCTTCCGGGGTCAGATCCGCGCCTATGACAATTTCAGCCTTTCGTCACGATCCCCGACAGAGCCCCTGTTTCCTTGCTTACAGCCTGAACTGCTGCACCAGCCGCTGCAACTCCTCTGCATTGCCCCGCAACTGCGCCGATGCCGTGGCCGATTCCTGCGCGCCGAGGGAGGTCTCCTGCACCACTGCGGTGATCTGCTGCATGTTGCTGGAGATCTCGCTGGTCGTGGCGGTCTGCTGCTCGGCTGCCGTGGCGATCTGGCCGACCTGCATGGCCACGTCGTTGACCTGCTCCAGGATATCCCGCAGCGCCTCGCCGGAACGGGCCGCCTCCATGGTGCCGGCCTCCACCTGGTTCACTCCCTGCTCCATGGCGCTCACGGCGCCTTTGGTTTCGCTCTGGATGGCCTTGATCATCACGTCGATCTCGCGGGTGGCGCGGGTGGTGCGTTCGGCCAGGGCGCGCACCTCGTCGGCAACGACCGCGAAGCCCCGCCCCTGCTCACCGGCGCGGGCCGCTTCAATGGCGGCGTTCAGGGCCAGAAGGTTGGTCTGGTCGGCAATATCCTCGATAGTGCCGATGATGGCGCCGATCTGGTCGCTGCGCGCCCCCAGGTTTTCCACGGTTCTGGCCGACTCCTGCACCTTCTCGGCGATCTGCCCCATGACCGCCACGGTCTTCTCGACTACCGCTGCGCCGTTTTCGGCCGACTGGGAGGCCCGTTGCGCCCCTTCGGCGGCAAGCTGGCAGTTCCGGGCGATATCCCCCGATGTGGCCGACATCTCTTCGCCGGCCGTGGCCACGGTGCCGACCTGGACGGCGACCTCCTCGGAGCCGCTGGCGATGCGCTCCGCGGTGGAATGCAGTTGACCGGAGGCAGCGGCAACCTGGGCCGACGTGCTGGACAGTTTACTGATGATGTTGTGCAGGTTTTCGATCATATGTTTTGCCGATTCGTTGAGCTGGCCGATTTCATCCTTGCGATCGACAACGACTGCCACCTTCAGGTCCCCGTCCGCGATGCTCCGGTTGACCTGCACCGCATGACTAAGGGGCAGGGTAATGCTGCGGGCGGTCACGAAGCCGATCAGCGCGGCGACAAGCAGCGAGACCGCGACAACGATGATGATCTCCAGTCGAGCCGACCGGTAGGTTTCCTTCACCGCATCACCCGATTTGCTCATCTCCCTGGCCTGGAAGTCGATCATTTTGTTGAGCGAATCCAGATAGTCATTCTGGACCGGTTGCAGCTTTGTCAGCAGCAGCTTTCCGGCTTCGGCCTTGTTGTTGGCGTCAAGCAATTCGAAGATCTCATTCTGCGCTGCGTTATATGGCGTCTTGGCGTTTTTGATCGCCTGGAGCAGCGTCTTGTCTTCGCCGCTGTCTATCGCCTTGTCGAGCTGTTCAAAAAAGCCGGCGTTCTCTTTTTTAGCTTTCTTGATCTGTTCAAGGCCGTTTTTCAGCGTGGCAGGGTCTTCCGAGATAATGGCGTCTCTCATGAGACGCGTTATCAGGTTGGTATTGTCCTTGATAACATGGATCGCGACCGTCTTTTGCCACCTGTTGTCGGTAATGACATGCACCTTGTCGTTGATGCGGGTGAAACCGTTCAGGGCAATCCCGCTGATCACGACCATAATCAGCAGCATCACGGAAAAACCGAGGGCCAGCCGGGCACTGATCTTCAAATCTGACAGCATGCTACACTCTCCTTTTTTTTGCTTCATGGGATACAATAGACAGATAATAATGGACGTAATAGGAATGTTTATCGATTAACGAGAGCGTTGGGGGGATCGATCCTCCATTCTGCGGCATGATACGTAGAGCAAGCTCCATCTGATAAAACCTGCTTCCCCCTTCTACCTTACCCGAAACCAAATTTCAATGTAATTTCAGAATGTTAAAAAATTTAAACGGGCACGCCCCTTATCCCCTTGTTTTCGCGTAAAAAAAAGGCACCCGGAACGTGGCCGGATGCCTTTCATGGTGCCATGGTAATACGAAAAAAGTTTTACCGCCGCCTGCTCCCCGACTTTCCCTCAAGAAGCACGCAAGGCGGCCGCTTGGCCGCCCTCCCCTGATTCTCTCCTACAGCGCCGCCGCAACCGATGCCGCCAGGGGCGTCGTGGCCCTGCCGATCAACCGGCTGAGCTGGCGGCCGTCATCGAAGAGAGCGCCCTGGGCAACGCCGCTGTCCGAATTGGCGAGCAATTCCGCGACCACCTCCGGCAGCCCCGCCTTGAGAAGGGCGTTCTTGTAGTCGGCTTCCGGCAGGTTCACATACCCGATTGCCGTGCCGGACCGGCGCGAGACCTCCGCGGCAAACTCCGTCAGGGTGTAGGCGGTGTCGCCGGCCAGTTCATAGACCCGCCCCGCCTGGTTGTCCGCAGTCAACACGGCAGCCGCCGCTTCCGCGTAGTCGACGCGCGCGGCGGATGAGATCAGGCCGTCGCCCGCGCAGCCGTACACGGCGCCAAGCTTCAGCGCGGCAGGCACGCCGGCCGTGTAGTTCTCGGTGTACCAGCCGTTGCGCAGCAGCGCGAACGGGATCCCGGAGGCGCGGAGCAGCGCCTCGGTCTCCCGGTGTTCGCCGGCCAGCCCCAACACCGACGTGTCGGCATGCAGGACGCTGGTGTACGCCAGGAATTTCACCCCCGCCCGCTTGGCGGCGTCGATGACCGTTTTATGCTGGGCCGCGCGCTGTCCGATCTCGCTGGAAGAGATCAGGAGCAGCTTGTCCGCCCCCTTGAGCGCCGCGTCCCAGGTGGCGGGCTGGCTGTAATCCCCATGACGCACCTGCACGCCCAATGCCGCCAGATCCTTGGCCTTGTCCACATTGCGCACCGCGGCGACGATATCGGTTGCGGGTACTCTTTTCAGCAGTGCTGCGACGACCAAACGGCCCAATTGCCCGGTTGCTCCTGTGATGACGATCATGACCAAACTCCTTTCAACGGTGATTGCTGTATTGTATGGATGCATTATATCAGTTATAATTACTTTTAGTAAGTACGCACAAAAAGGTAAGTGCCATGACGAAAACCAAAACCCCAAAACTCTCCGAACTGCTGCGGCGCGGGGAGATCTTTGCCGTCGAATGCCCCTCGCGGGAAATCCTCAAACACGTCACCAGCCGCTGGGGCGTGCTGGTGCTGGTGGCCCTGATGGAGGGCACGCACCGCTTCAGCGATCTGCGGCGCAAGGTGGGCGGGGTCAGCGAGAAGATGCTGGCGCAGACGCTGCAATGCCTGGAAAAGGACGGCTTCATCCACCGGGTGTCCCTGCCGGTCGTGCCGCCCCATGTGGAATATTCCCTGACGCCCCTGGGAGCGGAGATCGGCCGCAAGGTGGAGTCGTTGGCCGATTGGATAGAGATCAACCTGCCGACGATTCTGGCGGCGCAGCGGGCAGGGTAACGGGGCCTGCCCCCCGCATTCCCCCTCTTTTCTTGTTGGTCTCGCAGACCATACCCCATATGGGGTATGCACAGGACGATTTGCGGTGGCCGCAAGCCGGGCGCAACCGGGACAAAAAAACTAATTCCAAACATATCGGTATGTTAACTTAACCGTCGTAGTTGGCACCGTTAATGCTATTACCTTAGACAAGAAGCATTTAAACTCATCTGGAGGCATTATCACATGAAAAAAGTTCTCTCCACCCTCGTAGCCGCTATCGTTGCTCTGTCCTTCTCCGCCGTTGTTTTCGCTGCTGACGCTGCTGCTCCGGCTGCCGACGCTGCTGCTCCTGCTGCAACCGAGAAAAAAGAAGTGAAGAAACCGGCTAAGAAAGCAAAAAAAGCAAAGAAAGCAAAGAAAGCCGCTAAGAAAGACGCAGCTGCTCCTGCTGCTGACGCTGCTGCTCCTGCTGCTCCTGCTGCAAAGTAATTCTTCCTCCGAAGGAAGAAAAAAGGCCACACCGCAAGGTGTGGCCTTTTTTTATTCCCGCTCCGGCGTTTGCAGCCCTCACGGGGCCGAGTGGAGTGCAGCTTGCCCCGAATGCGTTGGAGCGGGTGGGAGAGTATCGAGTGTGCGGGGGGCAGAGGTGAAGCTTACCTCGATAAGTACGCAAGGGGTCGGTTGGCCGCCCTTGAATCAGGTATCCTGCTTGAATCCCCCATAAAAGCATAAACGCCTTGCTTCTCTTTTAGTAGCATGCTATATAATCAGTAGCGCGCTACAAAATAAATAGCAAGGAGACTGTCATGCCGGTTATCACCGTTGATCTGCACAGCATCGATACGGAACAAAAGAAGGCCCTGATCAAAAACTTGACAAAGACCGCTGTAGAGGTCACAAATATCTCCGCTGAAAAGTTCACCATCCTGATCAACGAACTCGACAGCACCAACATCGGGATCGGCGGCCAGACGCTCGCCGAGCTCAAAGCCGCTCGGGCCCGTTAAATCACACACTATCCTGATCCGGTTGTCCGCGGCAGCCGGATCAGGGCCTGTTCATCCAACACCCCAAAGGAGACAATCGCTTCCGATGTCCATTCCAAGCCCAGGGAAAAAGGTACGCGGTTCACTCTCCGGCACGCCGATCAACGCCCTGTTCGACCTGTTGGGCCGCCGCTGGGCGCTCGGCATCCTGTGGAACCTGGAAAAAGGCCCCTGCACGTTCCGCAGTTTGCAGGAACATTGCGGGGACATCTCCCCCTCTATCCTCAATAGCCGCATCAAGGATTTGCGTGAGGCGGATCTGGTTGAAAAGACACTCGATGGGTATATGTTGACGCGGCGGGGCAAGGAACTGCGCGACATTATCCTGCCGTTGGGGAAATGGTCTGCGGTATGGTCGAAAGAGGTCTTCGATTATATTAAGCCGGGGACGCTTGAATAGTTGGATGTGTTGATCATGTGGAATCCCCCCCGGCATGTCGGCTCCTCAATCAAGAGCCGGCCCCCTTATTGTTTCACAATCATCTGACATACTTCATACGTAGAGCTTCTTTGAATAACCGGCCTACTCTCCACTTACGTGCGTCAGAAGGGTGGATTTCAAACATACCCATATCTTTCATTTGGCGTAACGCATCGCGTAATGCCTTTACGGTCACTCCTGCTGTACCAAGCTTCGTTTGTAATTTATCTATGCAGTCATCCAGAACAAAAGGAGTTTGCATTCCAGCTAGCGACAAAATCAACTCATCCACAAGAAGCTGATTTGAATCTGAGTCATCCGTCAAATTTAGAGCGAAATATAATTCCTGCTTTATTTCATCTATAAAACCCTTCGTCGCATTTTCAAATGCCGCTAGAATTACTGAATGAGAAATCCTTCCATCTCCATCTAAGGCCTCCGCTGGATTGTGCTCACAAATCTTAGTAATGAATTCTAAAAAAGAACCAATAACCCTTGGATAGAAGGATGAGCGTTTATCAGCTTCGCTTACAGAGTCGGAAAAATAGGTACGCAAAAAAGTCATCGTAAGCAAATTATTACGACGTATTTTTACAGGAAAAATCATATGCAAAATAATTTCGTAGCCTTCACGATCAAGGCGCGCCTCTTTAACAGCAACATTATTAATAGTAATTTTTTCACAGGCTTCTATGTAATTTGATTTAAACCAAGCATTTCTTTCAATCTCTGCTAACATATAATTGAAAATTGAAGCCTCATCCCACCGGAGGTCAACTTTCCTTCCAGCTATTTGTTGTTCAACGTTCTGAATGCCAACACTCAAATCTGGGCGAATCAGCAACTTGAATTGTATTTTTTCGTTCAAACTTGCATCATTTTGGATTGTGCTCAAAAAGCGGAAGAGCGCTTCTACAAATCTCTTTGTATCCTTCGAATTAACGGCTGTTTCAACGCCGTCAATGAGAAATATAACCGGTTTATACATTGTTTTAACGTAAGAATATAGACTTAACCTACTACTAGGTACAGGGATAGCAGTTTCTTTATATTCGTTAATACTCGATTTTATTTCCTTTTCAATGCGCTCAGGGTCACAATCGGCTGAAAAAGCACATTTAAGTAATTCCCACCAAAAAGTTTCAAACTCACCCTTACAACATTTTAACAACTCCTGGGACAATATAGACTGTGACCGAAGTCCTCCATCTTTATAATCTGATGCTGCAAACAGAGGTATACCAAAATTTCGAATGTGCATCTCGCGATAAATTCGAGTTTTACCAGTTCCTTTCCTACCAAAAATGTAGGAAATAGATGAACTCCGTTGCATTAAATTAGATATATCTCTTGTCTCGATAAACCATCCTGAGTCTGTTGCCCCACTTGGTGTTCTTTGTTGTGCTTTTTTACTTTTTTCTTGAATCGGTCGTATTGAAGTATGACGCTTCAAACTATCAATACCAAGTATTTGAATTAAGTCTGAAATAGAATCTTGATTGTCTTTGGAAAGCCGAGCGTAATCAGGAAGCTCTGACTCTAACATTGCACGATCATAGTACCAAGTAATAAAACTCTTTTCCAATACGTCAGGATCAATCTCATCGTAAACTTCAGCACCTGCCTCTATTGCCTCTGCGAGAACTTCTAAGAACGCCTCTCGTACTTGTCCCTCACGGCCAGTGGCTTGCTCTTTGCGGGCTTCAGGATCAATCGAAAAGCTCAAAAACGCCCCTGGAAAAGGAGGATAAATACTAAATAGTATCTTGGCAATTGAGGTTGCTGGAAGCGACAACGTATCCGGCCTTAAACTCATAACCGCAGATCCTGGCCATGCAGTCATTATTGGCAAGACAGACAGTGCCACGCCGGTACGGTGGTCAACTAAAACAATATCCCATAAATCATTGTTTGCTGTGTGGTTCCTAAGTTTTTCAAAAGCCCTCCTAAGTACTGAAGGGTCAAGAGCCGTATTGAGCGCAAAAGCCATAAAATCAATATCAAATTCTGTGTTTGAAGGGCGACAGCCTATGAGCTCAACGCTCCCACCTTCTTGACCGGAGTATGCTGTTATTGGATTAATTTCGCCAACACGATCACATAAACCCATTAATGATGCCGAAAGTTGTGGAATAGCAGAATTAAAAAAAACATGAAGGGACGGAGCTTCAATATCTGCATCAACTACCAATACTCGAAGGCCTCGGTCGGCTAGCCGCTTTGCTGTGATTGCCAAAGTTGTGGTGCGAGCCTGACCACCCTTATATCCATAAAAATGTATTGCTCGTATTTCATCGTTATTAATATCACTAAATATTTTTCTTTTTTCTCTGAGATATGGTTCAGCAATCAGCGCAAGCCATGTGTCAGAAATATTATCAACCGGCGTTGGTGCATCTGTTTCTGAACTAAAAAACTGAACATTTATGAGTGGTCGGCTTATTGCATCACTTAAAATATCAGTATCTAATTCTGTCAATTTACTAATAACAGAAAGATTATGATCAAAATTGTCAATATCAAATTCCTTATGGCAGACATTCAGAGTAAGCGATGGGAATGAATATCTGTTCGAGTAAAGCAATCCTGCATTTTTCAATATTTTAATTAAATTTTGAGTAGTAATCATGGTGATACTCCGTATTTGATTTTAAGAGTACTAATAATGTTGTCAGCAATTGCATCAACCGCCTTAATATCAGTTTCTTTAGTATCTTGTCCATCCCATTCGTGTAAAAGATATCGCATATGTGGATAACAATGTCGAGGTACAGCCGATTTGCGGCCTGAAACCATTTGAAAAATTAGTTGTGATAATTGATTTCCCAATTGAGCTGCTAACGAATTTAAGGTTGCTGAAGGATTCGTTGTTGCCCGATGATCCGCAAATGATGTCAGTATAAGAGGCAAATTGTGTTGCCATGTCGGATCAGCAACTGCACCCATAATATCTTTAAGAGTGATCTCAATTGCGACCAATTTACCATAGGTTGACGCAAGGCAGCTTGAATTTGCTCGCCCCATAAATGAGGCACGATTGGCTTTTCGATGCATGCAGTTCCTCGCAAATTATAAATATCATCTCAACAAAATCAGCTTCAAAAAATATGTTAAATCCATAAATGTAGCGGTTGCCCCAGATAAGCAGGTCTATAAAAGCCTCTTTTTACGGTCACTGGCAACCAATTCGTTGTCGGTGACCGTACCAGCCCCCTCACCCTCACATAAATTTCTTCCCGACCGAGTAAGCCTTGCCCAGCAGCGGCCCGACGGCATGATACCCCTTGTGGGCGGTATCGTAGATGAGCGGTTGCAGCTTGAGGATGTCGGGGAGACCGTCTTCACTCAGGGTATCCCGGTCCGCCTTCACATCGATAATCTCGCCGACAAACTGGGTATGTATCCCCAGGTCGAAGGTGTGCACCAGCCGGCACTCCAGGACAAGCGGGTACTCCTCCGCATAGGGGGCATCCACCACGTCGCTCCTCACCACGGTCAACCCGGTCACGCCGAACTTGTCCGCGCTGCGCCCCGAGGCCATCCCGGCATAGTCGGCTTCCGCCATGTACGCCCCGTTGGCGATCCCCACGGTGAACGCCTTGCGTTCCACAATACTGTCGTAGGAATGCCGTGACTTGCGCAGGGATACGGCGATGCAGGGGGGCTCGGAACAGCAGACGCCGCCCCACGCGGCGGTCATGATGTTCGGCTTGCCTGCCTTGTCGTAGGTTCCAACCATGAGTACGGGTGTGGGAAAAAGCAGTGTCTTTGCGCCAAGCGATTGTTTCATATGATCTCCAGTGTAATTAGTAGCCCGCAAGGATCAGGCGGGATACGTGCACTTTACCACCTTCACCCGCGCCCCGCTACTCGAACTGGTACAGCATCATGTCGGAACCGATAAAGATGTCCTTGCTGCCGTTGCCGTTGACGTCCTTGACGGCAATGTTGTTGCCTTTCCCCAGGTTATAGCCAAGGGGGGAACTGCGCCATTTCAACCCGCCCTGGGCATCGAGGATGGAGAACACCCCGTTGCTGGCCATGAGCCATTCCAGGCTGCCGTCGCCCTTCAGGTCCGCGATACGCAGGGCGTCGACCGCAGCCGTGCCATAGGTGAAAACGCTCTTCTTGACGGCGAAGGTGACACCGTCGTAAACGTCGATATAACCGTCGTTGCGGCCGACCAGGACTTCCAGGCGGCCGTCCCCGTCCACGTCCGCCACCTCGACAGCCCGGGCAGCGGTAGCAATCAGCTGTTTCTGGACGTGGGTCACCCCGTCGTAGACGATCAGGCGGTTGTCGGCCATGGTGAGGATGATATCCGGGTGGCCGTCCTTGTCCAGGTCGGCGATCTTTATGCTGTGGACAAAGCCGCCTCCCAGATCGACGCTGCGCCACTTTTCCTGCATCGTGGCGCCGTCGAGAGTGACCAGGTACGCGCCCGTTGCCCCGCTATCCGCACGCCCCATGCCGGCGACGATTTCCGTGGTGCCGTCGTTGTCCACATCCCCGATGGCGATGGCAGAAAAGTAGTTGCTGGCGTACTTTGCGCTCTGCCGTTTCAGGGCACCGGTCGCGCCGTCGTAGACGTTGATCGAGCCGTCATACAGGTCCGAAGAACTGACCACAAACTCAGTGCGGCCGTCTCCATCCACATCGCCGATGCTCACCGCCCGGCTGTATCCCATCCAGTCCCTCGTTCCCAGGTTCACCTGGTATTTCAGGGCATGGGTTGCGGCGTTGAAGACATGGATTATCCCGCTGGCATAGCCGCTGTTGCTGGAAGCGGTGACCATGACGACCTCGTCCGTGCCGTCGCCGTCCACATCGCCAGCGGCCAGGGCGCTCATGCCGTAGATATCCTGGCTCTGCCACTTGACCGTGCCGGCCAGCGGGTCGGCAATGTACAGGTAATCGGGGCCGCTCGACGTACCGCCGGCTCCCCACAGGAGTTCCTTTGCCCCGTCCAGGTCCACATCCCCCATGGCGATGCCGGAAACGCCGTGTTCGGGATTGGCGACGGACCACCGTTCGGCATGGGTGCGGGCATCCACGGCATGGACCTTGCCCCACTGGCCATCGCCGTAGATGATCTCGGGGATGCCGTCACCATCCGTATCGGTGACCGTGACGGCCCCGATATCCTGGCTGGTGGCGATCTCCCAGGTCGGCGACTGGAGGTCGGCGTCGAAGATCGTGATCTTGTACCAGGAAGAGGCGCCGATGATCTCCTGCATGCCGTCGCCGTCAAGGTCCGCCAGCCTGACCTTGGCGCCGAAGCTGTTGGCGTAAGCCCATTTGACCGCGCCCGTGAGGCCGCTTAACACGTACCCCTTGCCGCCGTAGGTGGTGGTGACGATCTCCGGGGCCGCGTCGGCATCCACATTGCCCACGGCGATGGAGGTGCCGCCGCCCGAGGCGACGCTCCACTTCACCGCGCCGGTCTGGGAGTTGTAGACGGAAACCTTGAGGCCGTCGCTGGCGACGATCTCCCTGATCCCGTCGCCGTCCAGATCGGCCACGGCAATGTCGCTCAGCGAGGTAATGATGTGCAGGGTGCGGATCTCTTTCAGGGTCGGCCCGTCGTAGATGCTGACGGTGCCGTCCGCTTGGGCGACGACCACATCGTCTTTGCCGTCGCCGTTCATGTCCGCGAGCAGGATACGGACGATGGCGACCCCGTACAGGGGGCTGCGCCACACCTGGTCATACCCGCCGCTCGCATTTTTCCGGACGACGTACCACACGGAATCGGCGCCGACAATGGAACTGGCGATGATCTCCGGCGTCCCGTCGCCGTCCAGGTCGGTGGTGTACAGCCCGGCCAGGCCGATGTACGTTCCGTAGATCCCGTATTGCCACTGCTGCGCGATAAAGGCCGGGTCGCTGGCCGTGAGAGGCGTCACGGTCACGGTCACCGTATCCGCCGGACTGGTGGAGTTGCCGTCGTACACCGTCAGCCGCAGGACATAGGTGCCGGCTTGCGTGGCGACGAAGGACGGGGTGGCGGTAGCGGCGCCGGTCAGGGCCGGATAGGCGGGACCGCTGACAATGGTCCAGGTATAGGTGAGCGTGTCACCGTCCGCGTCACTGCTGGCGCTGCCGTCCAGGTGAACCGTGGCATACTGGCCGACGGTCTGATCGGGGCCGGCATTGGCCACGGGCGCGGTATTGACCGGCGGGGCGACGTTGGATGGCCGCTCCACCTGCCAGTCGGCAGCGCCGTCGCCGTCGGTGTCCGCCTGAATCTGCAGGGTGGTTGCCTGGAAAACCAGCCTGGCCCAACGGCTGTTGGTCCCGCTGAAGGCGAGGGCCCCCTGGGAGGGCCACTGACTGCCGTAGACGGCAACGAGCGGCGTCCGGGTGGTAAGGTCCACATAACCCTGTTCGTGGTCATAGTAGCGGCCGGCCATGCTCTGGGTGAGGCTGCTCGCTCCATAGACGGTCGTCACTTCGTAATTTTTGAACCAGTAGGTCCTGGCGGTGGCTTGGTCCCGCAGGACCATGTTCATGGACAGGGTTTCGGTGGATGCGCTCAGATTGAACCCCCACGACAGGGAACCGGTCAGGGTGTAAGCGAAGCTGGAGGAGCGGAACGTCAGGGACGGGAAAGAAAGCGTGAGGCGGGTGAACTTCTGCCGGCTTGCGTCCAGGGCGCCGAGAATGTCGGTGGTTCCGTCGATGATGATCCCGTTGGCGGTGAACCCCTGATAGTCGATCGTCCCGGAGAAGGTACCGTCGGTATCGTTGACATCCAGGGTATAGTTGGCCGTGCCGCCGTTGTCCCCCGCTATCTGGTACGAGACGGCCCGGGCGACACTCTTTTTGGCCGTGGCGGTGGAGGGGGTCGAGGTGCGAAGCAGGGCGGCCTTTTGGGGGAGTTCCATGCGCCGGACCGATTGTTTGAGCGCCTGGGCACAAGCGAAAGCGGGAGGGCGCGCCGCGGCTTGCGCGGTGCTGCCGTCGGTCGTCTTGGCGACGCTGCCGACGGCTGCGGCGATGCGCGTGCCGCCGAAACCGCCCAAGGCCAGGTCCTCGGCGTTCGTCCCGGTCACCACGGCCATGGCGGCGGTCCCTGTGTACGACGACGAAGGGTCCACCAGTTGCCCGGATTTGGCGCCCCCTCCCCCGCCGCCGCTGCATCCGGCAAGGAACGCCGTCACGCACCACACCATGAAGAAACCCGCCATCCGGCTACCTGCCGCTTGTGCCATGCCCGCCTCCTGCTCAAGGATATGATGTGGTATCGCCGTGCGGCATTTACACATGCCGGAGGTCAACCTTGCAGCGTCACGACGCAAAAACGGGCAGACAGGCGGCGTTATCACGCCAGCCCCACCCGCCGGGATCGCTCCCCACCGCCCGCTTCAAACAACGCCGGCCCAATTGTGCAATAATTGCGATACCCCCTTCTACACCCCGCAAAAACGGTTTTCAATTAAAAACTAAAGTGTTAATTTTATTAACATTTTAAGGCAATACTCCTATTTGACTGTTTTCATTTAAAAAAAGGCACCCGACCCACAGCCGGATGCCTTCCATTGCGTCATTTTGATACAAAAAAACTTTTGCGGCAGCGCACAAGAACGACTCAAAGGCCGCTCATCGGGCCGCCCCGCACGTCCCTGCCGCCTCTTGCCCCGGCACCGGCGCCCTCAACCGCCGGGCATTTTTCTAACGCCTGCCACCGCCACGGAACCCGCCGCCGCGAACGAAACCGCCGCCACGGAATCCGCCGTCGCCGCCGCGGAAGTAGCCCCTGCCGTAGAAAACGTCCCGGCCATGGAAGCCGCGCCCGCCGTGGCCACCGTTAATGAACACGAAGTCCGGGCCCCAATAGCCGTAGGGATACGGGCCGTAATAGTCGCCGTAATAGCCGTAGTAGGGATGATAATAGGCGCCATCGTACACCGGGACGGCAACACAGCCCGTCACCAGGAGCGAGACGGCGATCAGAAGCAGTAGCCTTTTCATGTGGCACCTCCTTCGATGCCGGGTTCTTCCCCCCTTACTCTATAAGACGTTTCTTCCCGCTCTTTTGTTACAAAAATCCGCTCAAAAGGCGCCCCCGGAGAGCCCGGCGGCGGGCGTCAACCGACCAGGGCGGCGATGGCCCGGATGGATTGCGCGATGTGACTTTCCCGGGGTGATCGGTCCGGCCGGTGGGCAAGGAGGAACGCCGCCAGGTCCGTTGACGGGATAATGGGGATGCCCCCGCCGTCAACCCGATCCAGACTGTTGTCGCGGGACAGGGCGACCGCGCCGGTCACCCAGACGCGCACCCCGCGGTCTTTCAGATAGGCCGAGAGGAGGTGTACCTGCTGCCGCACCTGCTTGATGGGATTGCGCACCGTATCGCGGTACGCCGTGCCGCCCCGCCCGACCTTGTGGATGGTCCAGCGGCGGTCATCAGGGCCACCTTCCAGCACGCCGTTATGGCTTTTGGATTCGACGACGAAAACGCCGTTGGGACCGCAGACGATGAAATCCAGCTCCCGTTCGCCCGTTGACGACCGGGGGTCCGGGAGACAGACCTGATAGAAGATGGTGTAGGTGTCGGGGAGTTGTTTCAGGATGCCGAGGGAATAGTTCTCGCCGGCGGCACCGGATACTTTGGCGTTGTCCCGGTATCCGGCGGCCAGCAGGAGGATGCCCACCATCCCGAACCAGAGGAGAACCCCTGCGGGATACAGCGCCGAGGCCGCGAGCGCCAGGGGGAGGCCGATATATGCCACGTACTTTCGCCGTCTGCTACAGTCGCGGGCAAGCTCTTGGGTGATCCGGTTTTCCCGCACGTAGTCGGTGTTTGCCACTAGTTACTCCAGAGGGTATCGGGGGGGCATGCTACCCTTTCCTGTCGCCGCAACGCAACAACCGCCCGCCCCTACCTCCCGAACACCTTCTTCAGCAACTCGGTCCCCCGCGCCGCCGGGTTGGTCCTGATCTTCTTCTCTTCCTCGCCCAGCATGGTGAAGAGGCCGTCCACCGCCTTGGTGGCGACGTAGTGGTCCAGATCGAACCCACCGACCGTCGCCCCGGCAAAGGGGATGGACTCCACCTTGCCCATCATCTGATTGTAGCTGCGGGCCACGCCCACATCCTTCATGCTCGACGCGACCACCGGCTTGAACGCGCCATAGATCCGGTCGCCGGTCTTCTGCCGGAAATAGTCGGTCGCCGAGGTGTTGCCCCCCTGGAGGATCTTCCGGGCGTCGTCGAAGGTCATCTCCTTGAGCGCGGAGACGAAATACTCCGTGGCCTTGGGCGCCGCCTGTTCCGCGGCCCGGTTCATGCTGAGGACGAACTCGTCCACCTGGGCCTGGAACCCGAACTTGCCCAGCAGGTCGGCGACGGTGCGGATCTTCTCGGGCACGAGGATCTTGATCGCGGCGTTGTTGAAGTAACCGTCCCGCTGCCCCACCGCCGTGACCGCCTTGGTCGTGCCGGTGGCGAGCGCCTCCTTCAGCCCTCTGACGATGGTGGAATCGTCCAGACCTGCGCCGGAGGAGCCGGAAAGCCCCAATCCGTGGGTCAGATCGTCGAAGAAGCCGCCATGGGCGGCCAGGGGGGATATGCAGAGGAGCAGGACCAGGAATAGTGCGGATACATGCAGGCGTTTCATAGTGCCTCCCAGGTGCGTTGTGGGGTCTCGAAAGACCGGTCTGAACCATTTTACCATCAGCCCGGCATCTTTGCACTCCCCCCATCACCCCCGTGCGTAATCCACAATGCCCTCCACATGGATGGCGGTCGTGTTCAGGAGCGGGATGCCCGACGGGCTCTGTTCCAGGATCAGCGGCAGCTCGGTGCAGCCGAGGATCACCCCGTCGATCCCCTCCCGGGCGGCCATGCGCCCGATAATCGCCAAAAGCCCCTCACGGGTCTCGTCCCGGATGATCCCCAGCTCGATCTCGGACATCAGCTTTTCCTGGATATACCCCTGGTCGGCCGCCGCAGGCACGACGACCGAGATCCCCTGGTCGGCAAACGGCGGGGCAAAGAAGTTGGCCTGCATCGTAAAAAGCGTCCCCAGGAGGCCGACCCGCCGCAACCCCGCGGCCCGTGCCGCGTCGAGGGTCGCGGTGACGATGCTCACCAGGGGGATGGGCGCTTGCGCCCGGACCCGGTCGAAGACGATATGGGGCGTATTGGCCGAGATCGCGGCGAAATCAGCGCCGGCCCGGTGCAGCGCCTCGATCCGCGCCACCAGGAGAGCGGTCAGGAGCCCCCACTCCTGCCGGGCGACCAGGCCAAGCACCTCCTCGATATCGACGCTGTAGACGATAATCTCCGGGGCCGCCAGGCTTCCCGCGGACCGGAGCGCCTCGATGATCCGTTTATAGTAGTCGATGGTCGATTCCGGCCCGAGCCCGCCGATAATACCGATCTTTTTCATGGCACACCCCTGTTTTCCCGTAGCATCCCCAGCCCCGGCCGAACCGTTTTCCCGCTCCCGCACACCATTCCGGCGGCGTGCGGGTCAACTATCCGGGTTTATTCTTCTATCTCCGAACGGTCATTTTTTATGGGTGTTGGGGTGTTTTTTCCTTGACAGCCCCCCTGCCAAAAAATCCGGCAAAGTAACCGGAGCGTCACAAAATCAACACCTTACCACACTACTCCCCAAGCTTTTCCACAGGCGGCTGGGGAAAGCCCGTCCCGGAAGAACGATACGGGGTCACCCCGGGACAAGGAGCCATTTTCCTCTCCACCTCCCTGCCCGTTCGGCCCCCGGGCCTTTCCCGGCAGCCGTCCCGCCAACCACTCAAAAAGACACGCATTTCGCGAGAACCACTGTCCGTCCTACCCCGCAAAATACCCATTTCAACCGCAATTCCGCTATGTTAAAATTATTACCACGTCGCCCTGATCTGTTAAAAAAAGTAACAAACAGCGATTATTCCGTCAACTACCCGATTTTGAACGAGAAAAGGTACACGGACCGCCTCCGGGTGCCCCTGTCTGTCCCATTATGATACAGGGGTCCCACTATCCGTGTTTGGAACAACGCCGGCACCATCTGCTCATTGGGTTTGCAACGGCAGGGAATGGCGGGGAGGAACATGGGTGATGGTTTCCTGTGACGTATGGCTACTATGGGCCCCGGAGGCCCCATGCAGCACGGATGATCCCGGATGCCCGCCCTTAGCGCACGGTCTGACCGATCAATTCTTCCTTGACGCCGTCGTCGATGTAGCTCTCCTCGATCGCTTCCCGCGCCCAGGATTCCTTGCACCGGGCGAGCACCCGCGCGACCCCTTCGGCAACCGAGGGGATGTTGTTCCACAGGGCGTTGCGCAGCGAGCGCAGTTCATTCCCATCGGCCGGCTTGCCGGCGGCCAGTTCGCGGCACCGCCCGCACAGCAGAGCCAGGGTGTCCATGTTGGGCTCGATCTCCGGCTTGTAGTCCCAAACCCGCAGATCGTCCTTGCCGCCGCACCATTCGCATTTGAAACCGGCCCGCTTGCCGATGGACTTGCCGAAGACGGCGATGGTTTCCTCACGTACCTTGTGGGCCTGATACCCTTTTGCCATAGTTGCCTCGCGTGAAAGTAGGGAGCGCCGCGCCGCCGGGAATCCGGCGGCGTTCCCGGAATCCGGGCGCAAAAAAGCCGGGCCGCGCACAGAAACAGATCCTTCGGCAACCCGGCCGTCTCCCCGATGCCCGGCGCGCTTAGTCGCAGGGCATGACGGAGACCCGTAGCTTTCCGCCCCCTCCTCGCGAAGGGTTAGGCTTTATCGGTAGTGAGAGTTACAACGCGCAATCGGGACAAAGCTTACCATGTGCCGGCACAAGCGTCAATCACGGGGAACGTAATCGCCAAGCGGCCGGGGCCACCCCGGAGAGCCCGCCCCGGCTTCCCGCAACGTATTAGCTTGGCTTTGTTTACGGTTTGGCATACTGTAAGCATTGAGGTGAATATGAACGATTTTAAAGTGGCCGTGGAAACGAAGGAGCTGGTACAGAGGATCAACCGGGTACTGACCAAGGGCAAACATCGCCTGGTGAAGTCGCGCAGCGAGAGCGACAAGTCGAATCTGGGCGACTGGTATATCGTCAGCACCTCCACAAACGCGGTTACGGCCTGGCATAGCGACCTGGACGAACTGGCACGGGAAACGGCGGCGTTGCTGCCCAATGAATACTTCGACGCCTCGCGCCCGGACACGAAGCCCCCGCGCGAGATCGACGAACGGTTCTGATCGGAACGCAACCCCGCAACCGCGAGCATCATCGGAATAGTTGGTTTCTTCCGTCCCGCCCTTTTTCATCCCGAGACGCCGGTCCATCCGACCGGCGCCGACGCCCCAACCGCTGAACACTCCCCGTTACCTCTGACGATCTCCTGCAAAAAAAGCGGTTCATGCCGCTGCACATGAAGCTGTTTCCGGGGATGGTGCTTCCCTGAGCAGCCGGCCTATTCCCGCCACCCGCCCCCGGCGGCGGCGTAGATGTTGACCAAGTCGTTCCTCAGGCCGGCGTCCGAGGCGGCCAGAGCGGCCTCGGAATCGAGCAGGTTGCGCACGGCCACCAGCACGTCCAACAGGCCGGTGTAGCCGTTGATGTACTGCTGCATGGCCAGGTCGGCTGCGCGGCGGTTCTGCCCCACCCCGGTGGTGAGCGCTGCGTTGCGCGCGGTCTCGTGCAGATAGCCGGACAGGGCGTTTTCCATGTTCTCCAGCGCCTCCAGCACGGTCTGCTGATACCCCAGGAACGCCTGTTTCTGTTGCGCGTCCGCCGCGTCGATCTGCGCCTCGATCCGGCCGAAATTGAGGAGCGGCTGCACGAGATTAACGCCGATACCCCAGGGGGTAGCCCCGAAGGGGGTCGCGGTCTGGACGCCGAACAGGGCGGTCAGGGAAATGTTGGGGAACAACTCCGCCCGGGCGGCGGATTTGGCCGAGATGGCGGCGGCAAAGCGGCGCTCGGCGGCCCGGATGTCGGGCCGCGCCGCCAGGACCTTGGCCGGGGCCGCGAGCAGGATCCGGTGGTCCAGGGGTTTCAGCTCGCGGGCGGTGGCGAGCAGGGTGTCCTTCGTCCCCGGCGGAGAGCCCATCAGCACGTTCAGGCGGTTCATGGCGGCGTCGTAGGCGGTCTCCAGGGAGGGGATGAGCGCCTCGGTGGCCGAGACCTGCGCCGCGGCGCGCTGCACGTCGAAGTCGCTGGCCATGGCCCCCTGCAGTTGCGCCTTCACCAGTTCCAGGGTCTTCTGCTGGGTCTTGAGGTTCCGCCGGGTCAACTGGAGCTGGCGCTCATAGTTGCGCAGGTCGAAGTAATTGCGGGCCACCTCGGCCAGAAGGCCGACCCGGACCGCCTGGCTGCCCGCCTCGCTGGACTCCAGGAGGGCCGACGCCTCGGCCGTCCGGGCCCGGTTGCGGCCGAACAGGTCGATCTCCCACGAGGCCTCCACATCGGCCCCGGCGATCCAGACGGTCTGATTGTTGGTGGCAAACCCCTGATTGCCGCGCTGGGCGGCGGCGACGCCGTTCACCTGGGGAAAGAGCCGCGACCGGGCGGCGCTCCGTCCGGCCCGCGCCTCTTCCACCCGGGCCCGGGCGATCTGGAGGGTCTTGTTGTTGGCCAGGGCCTCGGCCACCAGGGCGTCCAGGGTCGGGTCGCCGAAGCGGGTCCACCAGGCGTGGTCCACTTCGGCTTCCGGGGTGACGATCAGGGGGGCGTTCGGGTCCGCCGTCCCGGCCTTCCCGGTGAGGCGGTTCCAGAACGAGGGGGCGGCGATCCCGGAGGATTGGGGCCCCAGGGGGCCGCTGCACGCCGCCAGCAGCAGGACGGCCAGCAGGGCCGTCAGTAGTATGGCAGTTGGTTTGAGCTTAGACATGGTGGTGTACCTCTTCCGTTTTCGTGATGCGTTTTTCCAGGGCGCGCATCAGCACATAGAAGACCGGCGTCAGGAACAGGCCGAAGAAGGTGACCCCCAGCATGCCGGAGAAGACGGCGATCCCCATGGCGTGGCGCATCTCCGCGCCCGCCCCGGACGAGAACACCAGGGGCACCACGCCCATGATGAAGGCGAAGGAGGTCATGAGGATCGGCCGCAGCCTGAGGCGCGCGGCCTCGATGGCGGCGGCAACGGTGGTCCGCCCCTGGATCTCCAGTTCGCGGGCGTATTCCACGATCAGGATGGCGTTCTTGCACGCCAGGCCGATGAGGACGAACAGGCCGATCTGGGTGAACAGGTTGTTGTCGCCGTGGGTGAGCCAGACCCCGGTGATGGCCGACAGCAGGCACATGGGCACGATGAGGATGATGGCCATGGGGAGGAACAGGCTCTCATACTGGGCCGACAGGACCAGGAAGACCAGCAGCACGCAGAGCGGGAACACCAACAGGGCCGTGTTGCCCGAGAGGATCTGCTGGTAGGTCAGCTCGGTCCACTCGAAGCCCATCCCCTTGGGCAGGGTGGCACCCAGGACCCGGGTGATGGCCGCCTGGGCCTGGCCGGTGGAGTAGCCGGGGGCCGGGGCGCCGTTCAGGTCGGCGGAGCGGAAGGCGTTGTAGCGCATGGCGCTGTCCGGCCCGGTGGTTTCGGACACCTGGACGATGGAGCCGAGCGGCACCATGCGCCCCTCGAAGTTCTTGGCCTGGAGTTTCAGGATATCGCTCGGCTTGGAGCGGAACTGCTTGTCGGCCTGGGCGATGACCTGGTAGGTGCGGCCGAATTTATTGAAGTCGTTGACGTAGAGCGACCCCAGGTAGATCTGCATGGCGTCGAACACGTCCTGCACATCCACCCCCAGTTGGGCGGCCTTGGTGCGGTCCAGGTCGGCGTAGAGCTGGGGCGCGCTGATCTTGTAGCTGGTGAAGACCCGCGCCAGTTCCGGCGACTTGGCCGCCTGGGCCTGCACCGCCTTCATGGTCCGGTCCAGCGCCTCGTACCCCTGGTCGGTGCGGTCCTCCACCTGGAGCTTGAAGCCGCCGATGGTGCCGAGCCCCTGCACCGGCGGCGGCGGGAAGATGGCGATGAAGGCCCCGTTCACCCCGTTGAACTTCTGTTGCAGCTTCTCGGAGATGGCGAAACCGGACAGATCCTTGGATTTGCGCTCCTCGAACGGCTTGAGCGAGACAAAGATGATGCCCGCCGTGGGGCTGTTGATGAAGCCGTTGATGGAGAGGCCGGGGAAGGCTATGGCGCTCTCCACCCCCGGTTCCTTCAGGGCGATGTCGGACATGGCCCGGATGACCCCCTCCGTGCGGTCCAGGGTGGAGCCGTCCGGGAGCTGGGCGAAGCTCACCAGGTACTGTTTGTCCTGGGTCGGCACGAAGCCGGGGGGCACGTGCCGGAAGCCTGCGTAGGTGGCCCCCAGGAGGAGCGCGTACACCAGCAGCGCGGCGGATTTGCGCCCCAGGATGCCGGTCACGCCGGTGCTGTACCCGTGGGAGCTGGCGCGGAAGAACCGGTTGAAGCCCCGGAACACCGGGCCGAAGAGTTTGTCCATCCACCGGGTCAGCCGGTCCTTGGGCGCGTCGTGGGCCTTGAGCAGGATGGCGGCGAGGGCAGGCGACAGGGTCAGGGAGTTGAAGGCCGAGATCACGGTGGAAAAGGCGATGGTCAGGGCGAACTGCCGGTAGAACTGGCCGGTCAGGCCGCTGATGAAGGCGATGGGCACGAACACGGCGCACAGCACCAGGGCGATGGCGATGATCGGCCGGGTGACCTCGCCCATGGCCTTGATGGTCGCCTCCCGGGGGGCCAGGCCGTTCTCGATGCTGCGCTCCACGTTCTCCACCACCACGATGGCGTCGTCCACCACGATGCCGATGGCCAGGACCAGGCCGAACAGGGAGAGGGCGTTGATGGAAAAGCCGAAGATGTGCATGACCCCGAAGGTGCCGATGATGGAGACCGGCACGGCCAAGAGCGGGATGATGGAGGCCCGCCAGGTCTGGAGGAAGAGGATCACCACCAGGACCACCAGGGCCACCGCCTCCAGAAGGGTGTGCACGACCGCCTCGATGGAGCCGCGCACGAAGATGGTCGGGTCGTAGACGATGCTGTAATCAAGCCCGGCCGGGAAGTTCTTCTTCAACTGGGCCATGGTGCTGCGCACCTGGTCGGAGATGGCGATGGCGTTGGAGCCGGGGGTCTGGAAGATGGGGATGGCCACGGCCGGCTTGTTGTTCAAGAGGGAGCGGAGTCCGTATTCCGCCGCGTCCACCTCGATGCGCGCCACGTCCCTCAGCCGCGTGACCACGCCGTTGTCGCGCTTGATGATGATCTCGCCGAACTGGTCCGGGTCGGTCAGCCGCCCCTGGGCGTTGACCGGCAGTTGCAGCTCGACCCCCTCCTTGTAGGGTGGGCCGCCGATGACCCCGGCCGCCACCTGCACGTTCTGGCGGCGCACGGCGGCAACCACCTCGGCGGCGGTCATGGCGTGCTCGGCCACCTTCTGCGGGTCAAGCCAGAGGCGCATGGCGTAATCGCCCGAGCCGAAGAGATTCACGCTGCCGATGCCCGGGATCTTGGCCAACTGGTCCTTGACGTTCAACAGGGCGTAGTTGCGCAGGTAGAGCATGTCGTAGCGCTCGTTGGGCGAATTCAGGTGCACCACCATGGTCAGGTCGGGGGAGCTTTTCACCGTGGTCACCCCCAACTGGCGGGTGACCTCAGGCAGGCGCGGCAGGGCCTGGTTGACCCGGTTCTGCACCAGCTGCGTCGCCAGGTCCGGGTCGGTGCCGAGCTTGAAGCTGACCGTGAGGGTCAGGGTGCCGTCGCTGGCGGCCTGGGAGAACATGTAGAGCATGCTCTCCACGCCGTTGATCTGCTCCTCCAGCGGGGTGGCGACGGTTTCGGCGATCACCTTGGGGTTGGCCCCGGGAAACTGGGCCTTGACGATGACCGAGGGGGGCACGACCTCGGGGTATTCCGAGATCGGCAACAGGAACATGGAGATCAGGCCGGCCAACAGGATGGCGACCGAGATCACGCCGGCGAAGATCGGCCGGTCTATGAAGAATTTGGATAGGTTCATGGCACACTCTTTCCGGATTCAATCCTGTAGTTACGGGCTCGTGCCTTGTAACATCACTTATTCGTAAGGTCCCCCTCCTTGATAAGGAGGGGAGGAAAAAGAGAGAGATATTACTTTGCCGCCAGCCGGTCCGGCTCCTGATGTTGGGCGACCTCCTGGACGCGCACCGTGCTGTCCGGCCGCACGTGCTGCACCCCGTCAACGATCACCCGGTCCCCCGGCCGCACCCCGGCGAGCACGATCCGCTCGCCCCTGGCCTGCTGGCCGAGCCTGACCTCCCGGTAGGCGACCTTGTCGTTGTCGCCCACCACGTAGACGAACCGCTTGCTCTGGTCGGTGCCGATGGCCCGTTCCGGCACCAGCAGCGCGGCGTTCTCGCTGCTGCTGGCCAGGCGGACCGCCACGAACATGCCGGGCACCAGGGCGCCGTTTTTGTTGTCGAAGCGGGCCCGCGCCCGGATAGTGCCCGAGGCGGGGTCGATGCGGTTGTCGAAGCTCTGGATCGTGCCCTGATAGGGATGGGCCTCGTCCCCCTGCACCGTCACCTCGACGCGCACCTGGCGCTCCTTGGCCGGGGTGTCGGCATGGGCCCGGATGCTGCTCATGTAGGTCTGCTCATCCACCTCGAAATCGGCGTAGATCCCGTCGTTGGACACGATGGAGGTCAACAGCGGCGCGCCCGCCCCCGCCTGCACCCGGTTGCCCAGGGTGATCTCGGCGCGGCTGACCCGCCCCCCGATGGGGGCCTTGACGTAGGCGTGGTCCAGGTCGATGCGGGCCTGTTTCAACTCCGCCTCGGCCACCTGGATGGCGGCCCGGGCGACCCGGTCGGCATTGGCCCGTTCGTCGTAGAGGCGCTGGGCGATGGCCTGGGTCTGCACCATGTTGGCGGCCCGCTCCCGCTCGGTCCTGGCGAACCCGGCGTTGGTCCGGGCCGTGACCAGATTGGCCTCTGCCTTGGCCACGGCCGCCTCATAGGGGCGCGGGTCGATGACGAACAGCACCTCTCCCGCCTTCACGATCTGCCCCTCCTTGAAGCGGACCCCGGTGATGCGCCCGCTCACCTCGGGGCGCAGTTCGGCGAAATCCACGGCCCGCATCCGCCCGGAAAATTCGGACCAGATGCGCACGTTCTGCGGCTTGACCGTCACCACGCCCACCTGGGGGGGCGGCGGGGCCGCGGCGGTCGGCTGGGCGTTCACGTTCGCGGCCATGTGGTAGGCGGCCACTCCGGCCCCGCCGAGGGCGATTATCGCGCCGATCCCCACGAGGACGGCGCGTTTCCTGATTATGTTTGTCAGATGTTCCATGGCTTTTCTCCTTGCTGTCCGGGGCGGCCGGTTGCGCCGCCCCGCGAGTGTCTGTCGGTATGATTTTGCTGCCGTTTCGTCTGCTGTCTCTTCCCCGTCCCCCTAACCCATCAAGATCTTTCCCAGTTTACTAGTTGACCGGTCAGTCAATAGCGGCGTCAAAAAATGCCGCTGGGAAGCGGCAGTGGTGCGACGAAACGGCGTATATAGTTGTAAAAGAGCGGACCGGGCCGCCTCAGGCGGCTTTTCCGGTCCTGTTCCCCGCTCCCAGTATCTTCAGCAGCCCCGGTTTCAGATCCCGCTTCAGCAGTTCCAGATCGTTCTCGATGCGGGCGATCACCAGTTGGCCGACGATATAGGCATAAATTTCCTGGGCCTTGACCTGGACATCGGTGGTCTCCGGCAACTGCCCCATCGCCACCAGGTCCCGCAGGGCATTCACGTAATACCGTTCCCTGCGGTGGGCGATATCGGCGAACTTGGCGCGGATACCGGCCTCCTGGCCGGCCATCTCCGAGCCCAGGGACGTGAAGGGACAGCCGCACACCTGATGGTATTTGGCGGCGGTCTGGGCCTGGAATTCGTAGATGGAGTCGGCCAAGCGCTCGAAACGGGCCAGGGGCTCGGTGCCCGGTGAAAAGATGCTGTCCAGCTCCGGCTGCAAGAGCGTATAGGATTCCTCCATGACGGCGATGGCCAGGTCCACCTTGGAGGGGAAGAAGTGGTAGAAGCTCCCCTTCTTCACATCGGCGGCCCGGCAGATGTCGTCAACGCTGACCGAACCGTAGCTCCCTTTCCAGATCAGCTCCATGGCGGCTTCGATCAATTTCGTTTTGGTATCCGTTTGCGTCGTTTTCATTGTATAGCTCCTCATCAAGCTATGGTTTTACCGTAATCCTATTTGACTGACCAGTCAACTTCTTTTTTTTACGGGTAGAGGGCGTCGCGCGGAACGCCGGCAAGGGACGCGCGAGTGGTGCGGGCAAACTTGACATGGAGCGGGTTGCAGCTACACTACATACGTATCCGCAGCCGTCACGGATAAAATCCAAAAATCAGGGGAGCGCAAGCACATGGTAACGGGAACGGTAAAATGGTTTAACGACAGCAAGGGATTCGGTTTTCTCGAACAGGAAAACGGCGAAGACGTTTTTTGCCATTTTTCCGCAATCACCGGCGATGGGTTCAAATCCCTTGCCGAAGGCGATAAGGTAACGTTCGACATCGTCAAGGGCCCGAAAGGGCTGCAAGCCGCCAACGTCAAAAAAGTCTGAGGCTGGCGGCACCCGCACCGGCACCAGGAGGCCCCGGAAAAATCCGGGGCCTTTTTCATGGGGTCCCCCGGAGGCTTGTGCAGTCTCCCCTTTTCATTCTTGCGGGCCTGGCTCGGAAGCCCCTTCCGGGGACGCTGCGGGTCTGGCCGGCGGCGTTGCCGCCCGGACACGGCTCTTGGGGGCGGATTTCATCAACGCCTTGGCCGCACCGGGATAATGACGGCACCACGCCAAAAGCGTCCTGGCGGCGGGACGGTACCGCCCCGCCAGCTGTTCCACGTCCGCCCAGTAGGGGTGGCTTTCCAGAAACAGCTCGATCCCCTTGCCGGGGTGGGCGATGGCCCAGGTGACGATCATCCTGGAACGTTCGTGATTGACGGCATCCCACCGGGAAAAGATACGGGCCGCCGCGGGGTTGTCCCGGGACCACGACCAGAGTTCGAAGGCGGCATCGGGGTAGGTATAGGCCCAATTTTCAACGGCCGCCGGTGCCGGAGCCGCCGGGGCGAACCCGGCGCCCGCCACGAAAAGGGCCATGAGGAGTACGGCGCAGAATCTGAATTTCATGTTATTCCACCGCCACTTCATCCTTGAGTTGCTGGATGATTTCAACCTGGCGCTGGTAGATGAAGCGGCCGATGATCGTGTCGGCCCTGGTGTCGGGCTTTATCTGAAAGACACAGGTAGTGCCGTCGTTCCCGTCAGCCGTGGCCCTGACGAACGTTCCCGGAATCTTCAGAGCGGTCCCGGCGAGTGCGAGATGCAGCACCCCTCCCTGGTCGGTGTCCGTCGCCGGGACCAGATCGGCATGGATCGAGACACCGCTTCCCGAGATATCCACCAGGTTCCCTGCGATCACGACGTCGCCGTAGGTGAATTTCACCGGCAACGGATCGCGGACCCGGACCCGGACCGCCTCCCGCCGTTCCGCCCGGATCTGCGCATAGCTGAATTTGTGCAGGATAACGGTCTTCTTGGCGACGTTGACATAGGAGGCATAGCAATGCACCCCCAGATCGTTGTGAAAGTGGGGGCATTTTATGAGCGCGTTGTTGTCCTGTTTCAGGATCAGCGCCTGGTGCTCATGGACCTTGAGCTCCACGCTGTCGCCTTCCACGCCGACGATGGTCGAGCCATAGCTCACCGGCACCTCGTCGTAATAGTTCAGCAGCGAGAAGTTGCGTTTCAGCCTGTTCGCCGCCATGTCGGAAAAAACCTGCACGATGGCGGCATTGTCCGACGCACCGTCGTTGACGGTCACCAGATGATAGATATCGGCTTTCATAGAGAGTCCCTTGAGAAGATGAGTGCGGGTGCATGCCGGCATTCCGCCCCAGAGGGGAAATGGCCGCGCCCCTTGTCCGGTATCTGGGGCACGGGGCGTGCGGGCATGGTGCGCTATCACTTCTACCCTACGCAAATCCCCATTTCAAGAGCAATGTGAAAAAAAGACAATTAAAAGCGTTGAAAAATAGCGCGTTGCACACCCGGCACCGTCCCGGAACGAGAGGTCCGGGCGGGGCGCCGGGCCGTAAAAGGCATCTGAAAAGACTTCACAATTCCCTGATTTGCTGTATACTTTACGCAATTTTCGGCCTACCTTAAAAATTCTTCACCTCCCTCCCCTCCACGCCCCCCCTGACCACGGTGTATGGCAGGGGCGGAAAATGGTACGAGGCTGCCCATGAGGCACATATCGGTTGTTCGAATCATGGTGTGCGCCTGGCTCTGCCTGCCGTGGTTCTTCGGCATGGCGGGGTGCAGCCGGGAGGCCCCCGCCCCCCTGCAGGTCGCGACCAATGTCTGGCCCGGCTACGAGCCGCTCTACCTGGCCCGTTCCCTGGGCTATTACCCGGACTCCGCGGTGCGGTTCCACGAGATGACCACCTCGGCCGATGTGCTGAAGGCGTTCCGCAACCACGCCGTGGACGTCGCCGCCCTGACCCTGGACGAGGCGCTCCTGCTGGTGCGGGACGGGATCGACGTGCGGATACTGCTGGTCGCGGATATCTCCCACGGCGCCGACGCCATCATGGCCCGTCCCGCCATCAAGACCATCCGCGACCTGAAGGGGAAACGGGTCGGCGTCGAATCCATGGCCCTTGGCGCCTATGTCCTGACCCGGGCCCTCGACCAGGCCGGCCTCTCCCCCCGGGATGTGACCGTTGTGCCGGTTCCGGTACAGGAGCACGAGCACGCCTACCGTGCGGGCGAAATCGATGCGGTGGTCACCTTCGAACCGGCCAGGACGCGGCTTGTGGCCCTGGGGGCGCACAACATCTTCGACAGTCGCCAAATCCCGAACGAGATCATCGATGTGGTCGTGGTGCGCGCCGATATGCTGCAATCGCGGCCCGGCCAGGTAAAGACGCTGGAGGAGGGGTGGTTCAAGGCGCTGGAGTACCTGCGCGCCAACCCCGCCGATGCCGCCCGGCTCATGGGGAAACGCGAAGGCCTGACGGCGGCCCGGTTCAAGGCGACGCTCGACGGGATCGTCATCCCGGACAGGAACGAAAACAAACGGCTCCTGTCCGGCGCCCTGCTGCCGCCGGCCAAGCGGCTCGCCGACGTCATGCTGCGGGGAAAACTGCTGGACCGGCCGGTCGATCCCGCCCGGCTCGTCGTCAGGAGACCCTAGCATGGCCCTTCCCCGCTACCGCCTGCGCCTCCTCGTCCCGGGCATCGTTTTCACCGTGACCCTCCTGCTGATCCTCGTTCTCACCCTCGACCGCATCCGGGAAGGAAAGCAGGCGATCATCGGCTCCCTGACCGAAACGGCCCACACCCAGATGAACCAGCTCCAGGACCTCCTCTCGGACAGCCTCATGCGGGGCGAACAGGGGGAGGCGGCGCAACGGCTCTCCTACGCGGCCCTTTCCCCCCAGGTGGTCGCCCTGGCCCTGGTGGACGCCGACCACCGGGTGCTCATCGCCAGCCGCCAGGAATGGGTGAACGGGGACGCCGCCGCCATCCCCCATTACGACCGAGGGCTGGCCGACAAAGCCATATCGCTCCACCAGGGCACGCTCTACCCGGGGGCCACCGATGGCCTCCACGGCTACTACCCCGTGACCCTCGGCATGCGGGCCGGAGAGATCAGGCCGCAGCACACCGGCATCCTGTTCGTGGGCTATGACTTTTCCGGCCAGCTCGGCGCCCTCAGGCACGAGGCGTTCCGGAGCGCCGCCAAACTGGGCGCGATTCTCTTCCTCTTTGCGCTGGTGCTGTCGTTTCTCCTGCACCTCCTCATCACCAGGCCCATCGACAGGCTCCTGGGGGTGGTGAAGGAGATCGCCGGCGGCAACCTGGGCGCCCGGGCCATGGCCCCGGGGACGGACGAGATCGGCAGTCTGGCCCAGGCATTCGACGAGATGGCGGAAAAACTGGCCCGGAAGCAGGAGCTCCTCCACGACCAGAATGTCCAACTGGAGGAGGAGATCGCCGAACGGCAAACGGCTCAGGAGGCCTTGCAGGAGCAGGCGTTCCAACTGGAAGAGGAAATCTCGGAGCGGCAAGCGGCCCAGGAGGCGTTGCAGGAGCAGGCATACCAGTTGGAGGAGGAGATCGTCGAACGCCGGCAGGCGGAAGACAAGCTGCACATCATTTTCGATGCGGCCCAGGCCGGCATCGTCATGCTCGACGCCAACGGCGTCATCACCTTTGCCAACCAGTGCGCGAGTAAGCTCTACGGCTTCGAGACAGAGGAGATGACGGGCTCCCGGTACGACGACCATGTGCACCCGGACGAGCGCCCGATCTCCGATGAACTGCGCGACAGGCTGGCGCGGGGCGAAATAGACGCCATCACGGAAAAGCGCCACTACTTGAAGAGGGATGGGGGCGACTTCTGGGGGCTTTTGAACGCCAAGCGGCACTTGGGCGACGACGGCAGCCTGCTGGCCATCATCATCGTGATCACCGACATCACGGAGCTTCGCAACGCGCAGTTCCAGATGGGCCTCAATTTCCAGCGTCTGGAGAGCCTGGTGAGGATCCTGCAATACCGCTGCGACTCCGTCCAGGGCTTTCTCGACTATGCCCTGGAGGAGGCTCTGGGGCTCACCGCCAGCAGGTTTGGCTTCATCTTCGTCTATGACGAGGCCCGCCGCGAATTCATCCATACGGCGTGGTCGCGGGACGCGGTGAAGGCGTGCGGCGCCACGGGGCAGCGGATGCCCTCGGCGCTCGAGGAAGCCGGCCTGTGGGGCGAGGCGCTGCGCCAGCGGCAGCCGGTCATCGTGAACAGCTATGAACGCCCCGATCCGTTGAAAAAGGGGTGCCCGGCCGGGCATATCCCCCTGGAGCGGTTCCTGTCGGTCCCGGTCTTCGGCGGGCAGGAGATCGCAGCGGTGGTCGGCGTCGCCAACAAGGCCGGGGATTACGATCAGGCGGACGTGCTTCACCTGCGCGTGCTGCTGGATTCCGCCTGGAAGATCTGCCGGCAGATGAAGGGGGAGCAGGAGCGGGAGGCGCTCCAGAAGAAATTCAACCAGGCCCAGAAGATGGAAGCGGTGGGCAGGCTTGCCGGTGGGGTCGCCCACGACATCAACAACAAGCTCTCCATCATCATGGGCTACGCCGACCTGCTGAAGTTGCAGCCGAATCCCCTGAGCGACAACCAGACCCACTACCTGGAGGAGATGCAGAAGGCGGCCAACCATTCCTGCGAGATCGTCCGCCAGCTCCTCGCCTTCTCCCGCAGCGACGTGATCTCGCCGCGCACGGTCAACATCAACGCCATCATCGCCGATGCCCGCAAGAGCCTGGGGCGGCTCATCGGCGAGGACATCAAGTTCGAATTCAGGCCGGCGGAGGATATCTGGCCGGCCCTGCTCGACCCGACGCAGATCGACCAGATCATCATGAACCTGGCGGTCAATGCCCGGGACGCCATGCCCGACGGCGGCCTGTTCAGCATCGAGACCGGGAACGCGTCCCTGGACGAGGCCGCCTGCCAGGGGATCGCCCAGGCCCGGGCCGGCGATTACGTGCGGCTGTCCGTGGGGGACACCGGCTGCGGCATGGACGGGGAGACCCTGGGGCACATCTTCGAGCCCTTCTTCACCACCAAAGAGGTCGGCAAGGGGACCGGGCTCGGGCTGGCGACCATCTTCGGCATCGTTTCCCGGAACAGGGGCTTCATCACCGTGTACAGCGAGGTCGGCTTCGGCACCACCTTCAACATCTTTTTCCCCCGCATGGCACAGGAAGGGGGCAGTCCCGAGCCCCAGGAGGACGAGCACCGCGTGGTCCCCGGCAGCGGCACCGTCCTGCTGGTGGAGGACGAGGAGGCGCTGTGCGAACTTGCGGCCAGGATGCTGGGCACCCTGGGCTACCGCGCCGTCATAGCCAAATCACCCGGGGAGGCCATCGAGCTGTGCACCGGGGGCCACTTGGGCGACATCGACCTGATCCTGACCGATATCATCATGCCGGGGATGAACGGCAAGGAGATGTGCGACCGGATTCGGGAACTGCGCCCCGGCACCCCGGCGCTCTTCATGTCGGGCTACACCGCCGACGTCATCTCCGCCAAGGGGATACCGGAGGCCTCGCTCCACTACCTGCAGAAACCGTTCGATCTGCTCAAACTCAGCCAGATGATCCGCAAGGCCATGGGATAACGGACGTTTTTGCCATACACCCTGCCCCGCATCTCCCCTTGCAAACGGATCGGCATGTGCTATAGAATAGGTACGGTCACTGGAGTGCCAAGAGCCATGAGAGCAGTGTCATCGAGGTGATGATATGGCCGAATCTCTTGAATCCGATGTCTTCATGCAAACCCACATCATGGTCGACTGCCGGAGGATGGCAGCCCGGATCACCGCGGATGCCTGCGTGAAGTACCAGAAGAACAACGATGCCCTGGCCTGTGTCGGTTGCAGCCGGTGCAACCCCGGCGAACTCGGCAGGGCGGCGGAGTGGCTGCCCTACATCCAGTCGCGGATCGGCTTCCCCAAAGACCTCTGAAACCGCCCCCTCCTCCCAGCCGGACCCGATTCCAGCCCGCCGCGGGGATGCATCCCCTCCCCCGAGCTTGCCCGCGATTGCCCAGACGGACAAAGGGCCAGGCATGTCTGCCTGACCCTTTGCATCCGTAACGGTATAAGGAGGGGTGCGCCTACCGGCCGCCCCGCTCGTCGCGACGTTCGTCTTTCTGATCGCGACGTTCTTCCTTCTGGTCGCGGCGCTCTTCTTTCGCATCCCGACGCTGCTCACGACGCTCTTCCTTCACATCCCGGCGCTGGTCGCGGCGTTCCTCTTTCATCTCCCGGCGCTGCTCGCGTCCCGGCTGCCCCATGTCGCGGCGCCCGTCACGCCCGTCCCGGTCCGGGCGATAGTATCTTCCCCGGTAATGATCCCGGTCCCTCGAATAGACGCGGTATTCCCGGTCACGGTACTCGTGAATCCGGCCCATCTTGTAACGGCGCAGTTCCGGAGGGAGTTCCCGATAGCGCACCCTTACCCAGTCGCCGCCGTAGTACGAGGTGCGGTACCAGCCGCCCCCGCGGTTGATGAAATAGACGCCGGAGAGATAGAACATGTCGTAGGGCACGCCCACAGCCACGCCGAAGCCCAGTTCCGCCGGATAGAGAAAGTCAGGCGGTTGCGCGATGACGACCGGCGGGCCGCCCACGTTGATGTTGAAAGAGATGCCCGCCCAAGCCGCCGGAGCCGCCTGGAGCAGGGCCACTGCCGCTGCTGCCGCTAACAATTTTCTCATAAGGTCTCCTTGTCGCTGATCTGGTCTCCCCCGGAAACTCCGGGCGGGAAACAGGCTGCCCCTTCGTACTTCAAGGCATTGTCTCATCATACCATACCGTTGTGGCAATTTAGAATAACTTAGTGAAAAAAATATGTAAAACCGGTGAGTTGAGAAAGAGGAGGAGGGACCGGACCAGCACAGCATCGCCGTCCACCCTGTCGCATGCCGTGGCGGTGGGGTGAACCTATGGGGGATAAATACGGTCATCAGGAGCGGCAGCACTGTAAGTAATGGCGAAGAGTGAACCGACATTCTCCTTGCCAATCATGTGGTTCATGTTATATGTTATCTAAAAGGTATCATGTAACACCTAAAAGGTATCGAAATGTTAGAAGCACTCATCGGTTCCACAACCAGCGAAAAGGCGCTCATCTATCTCACCGCCCGGTCGGAGGGATATATGCGGGAGATTGCCGACTTCTTCGACATTGCGCCGGCACCCCTGCTCCGTCAACTGGATAAACTCGAAACCGGCGGCATCCTCTACAGCAAATCAGTCGGCCGCACCCGCGTGTTCGGCTTCAACCCACGCTACCCATTTCTGGCTGAACTCCAGGCGCTGCTCGCCAAGGCGCTCTCCTTCTATCCCGATGATGTCCGCCAGCGTCTGGAGGACAATCGCCGTAGGCCGAGGCGGAAAGGGAAACCGTTGTAATGTCCATCCCACTGGGTGACATGAGCCTGGCCGAACTGGCCGCTTACGTATCCGACCACCTGACCGGACAAGGCATCGACGTGGTGTTGAGCGGAGGAGGCTGCGTCTCCGTCTACAGCGACAATCGCTACCGATCCGACGACCTCGACTTCATCGAGCGCTACCGGGAGGATCGCAAGAAACTTGCCGCGGCCCTGGACATGATCGGCTTCAAACCCAAGAGGCGCTACTTCGTCCACCCGGACACCCCATTCTTTCTTGAGTTTCCGACCGGACCGCTCTCCATAGGTTCCGAACCGGTCAGGGAGATCGCCGAGATGGCATTTTCTACCGGCACCCTGCGCATGCTTACCCCGACCGACTGCATCAAGGACCGCCTTGCCCACTACTTCCACTGGGGTGACAAGCAGGGGTTGGAGCAGGCGCTCATGGTCGCCGGGTCATGTCTGATCGACCTGGACGAACTGGCACGCTGGTCGCGTGTGGAAGGAATGTCGGATGAATTCGAGAGTATCAAAGGCAGATTATTGAGCGCCTCTGCTAACAGATAGTAGTGTGGAGTTGGGTGACAACACGTAGGCCCCGTACCGAAACGGGGAATACCAGAGTAGCGACAGCGCAAACAGGGCGCCGTTATTGGATAATTTGCGCACGGGCGGCAAGCGTATCCCTGACGAGTTCGTATTCCGTCGCCAAATCCTCATATGCCTTCTTAAAACCTTCGCGTTTCCCGGCTTTTTCGAGAAACGCCGCATGGTCATGCGTTACCGGTTGATATTTCAAATCAGCCATTTTGAACCTCCTTAAGCAGTTCCTGCCCCGGAGTGGCACCTGGAACAAAGCATCTACGGGAACGAATCAGAGCTTGGGAAACCGGATGCGGCTCACCATTAGCGAGCCGGAGACTGCGAAGATCAGCACCAGCGGGTGCAGCGTGAAACCGGCGAACGCCACCTGCCCGAACCAGAGATACTCGTGCACGGCCCCCTGGGTGGCCGCCAGAAAGAGCACCAGCACCAGCAAGAGCGACGTGGGGATCGGGGTCCCTTCGAAATATTTCACCTTGCCGTCGGCGCCGGACAACTCCCCGGCCGTAACGTTGTAACGCGCCAGGCGGGAGACGCCGCAGGCGACGAAACCGGTGAGGACGATACGGTCGTAGAGCCCCTGCATGCCGCAGCCGTACCCGATCACGGCCGGGGCCACGCCGAAGGAGATCACATCCGCCAGGGAATCCAGCTCGCGCCCCATGCCCGAGCTCTTCTGCCGCCACCGGGCGACCCGCCCGTCCAGGACATCGAAGATCAGCGCGGCGAGCACCATCCCGCAGGCAAAGTACACATGGCTGATCTCGCCCGTTTGCAGGTACGTCAGCATGGAAAACAGCGCCCCGGTGCCGCAGACCGCGTTTGCCAGGGTAAACCAGTCGGCAAGCTGGAACTCCCGGATCATGGAAAAAGGTTTATGTCGTTTCTTCGTCGTCATGGCGCATTACTCCTGTCCTTTTTCCCGTTGGGCACGCACGTTCGGCATCAGATCACCCGCGGCCGCCCCATGTGTGCCGCCTGCGGCTGTTGGTGCGGAGGGCGACGAGCGGCCAGCAGCCGATCAGGATCAGAGCGCCGCTCACCGCATAGGGGACCCCCATCCCGCCCCAGAGCCGTTCCGGCTTGTCGATTTCGGCATCGTGCGGGTTGTCCCGGTCGTAGAGGACCGGCACGGTCTGGCCGATGGAAAACCCGCTGTAATGGGGATGGTACAGGGATTCGAAGGTAACCGTCCTGCCGTCGTGGGTCCCGAACTTGACGACCGGGCGCAACTCCTTGACGTCTTTGCGGTTAAAGATGCTCCACCGCTCCCGGTACTCGATAATCACCCCGCTGGACTTCAATCCGGAGTGCACCAGGCGGTAGTTCCTGATGTTCCGCTGCAGGGTGTCGCCCCCCACCAGGTAGGCGAAAAAGAAAAACGGCGCGGTAAAGAAGAGGGCATACATGATGGTGCGTTTAACGGCACCGGGCAGTTCTGGTCTGATACGTCGCGGATTCACACTCTTCACCAATCTTGCGGTTCTTCATTGTCCTTCGGTTGCAGTTGATTATACCCCCCATAGGGGCAAAGGGAAAGGTCACAGGCGACAGATCTCCATTTCCCTACACCGCCGCCACCCCGAACGCCCCCATCTTCCCGCGGCAATCCCACTGGGGCAGCAGGGGCGCGGGGCCTTGTATCTTCACCAGCGGCGGGGTGTGGGTCGCCAGGCCGTTGATCTTGGCCCACAGGGTGATGTCGCCCCAATACTGGGGCGGCGCGTCGTGGGCGGCCACATGTTTGAAGATCTCTTCCGGGGCCGTGCAACCCGCGTGGAGCGCATCCAGGACCAACTGTTCCAGACGCCCCAGGCCGGTGGCCGGGTCGGGCGACTCCTCCAGCCATCGGGCCACGGCGGCCGGGACCCAGGGCAAGGGGGTGTCCTTGCGCCGGGACAACAGGACGAACGCGGCCTGATCCTGCGTTGCAAAGGCTTGGTCCACCTGGAGGGCACAAGCGAACTGTTCCCCGGTCACCGGGCGACGCTGCTCGTACACCGAGGCGAGCTGTTCCGGGGAGAGCTGTCCCAGGCCGTGGTACGGGACGATGCCGGGGAATGCGGCCACGCAGACAAGCTCCGCGCCCTCGATCCCCCTGAGCGTGAGGCAGGCCAGGATATGGGCGAGCATGGCCTGGTCGAACAGGCAGGCATCGAACCAGAGGCAGAGCCGGTCGTACTCCCCGGCCGTTTCCAACTTGCGGTACTGTGCCCTGACCGTGTCCAGGATCTCCGCCACCCCCATGCCGCCCCCGGTCTCCTTATCCAGGAACCGGGCGCGGGCGGCCAGGGTCGCCTCATCCGGCCACCCCGGAGCCCGTGGGCCGTCGTACAGGATGTCGTGCCACACGAACACCTCGCCGGGGATGCCGCTCTTTTCCAGGCTCGACCCGGCAATGTCGCCGCCGATGATGTGCAGTATCCGCTTCATGGGTTCCCCTTTCTCTGGCCCGGTGGTGTTACACCGCGTACCACTCACCCCCACCCGTCCTTTATTTCCTGCATTTGCTTTTCATAGCATTCGGGGCAGAGCCCGTGGCTGAAACGGGCCTCGGAGTGGCTCGATATGTACTGCTCCAACTGGTGCCAACTTTCCTTGTCGTCCCGGATCTTCTTGCAATGCATGCAGATCGGGATGATGCCCTCAAGCTGCTTCACGTTTGCCAGGGCCTCTTCCAGTTGCAGCACCTTGTCCGCGAGCTCCCGCTGCGTATCCCTGAGCATCCCGACCCCCCTCCTGATCACCAGATAGGAACAGGCAAACACGAACAGCAGGATACCCGCCAGCCAAGCCACGGTCAGCGCAACGATATGGACGATTTCGCGGCTGTAGGGGGTAACGTCCGTGTAGAGCTCGAAGACGCCGATGACATCGTTCCCCGCCCTGATGGGGATGTAGGTTTCCACCACGGCGACGTTGAATTTCGTCTCGTCGCCCAGGTCGAGCATCCGGTCCTTCTTCTCCATGTGGGAATCGATCGCTCCCCGCAAAGCCCTGACCAGACGCCTGTTATCGGGGTCCGTATGACCGATGATCTTCCCGTCGGTGCTGTAGACGATCTCTGTGGCAGGGGTATAGATCTTGACCTTGAGGATGTCGAAATTGCGCAGATAGGTGCGAAAATAGCGGTCGATGGCCGGCAGGTCGGCCTGATTCGGCTGGAGGCGGTACCGGCCGTCGCTCCCCACGGGGGCCAGCCGGTCCCGCTGCTCCTCGAACATGGCCCGGCTGACCCTGTCAGCCCCCGCCATCGCATCATGCGTGACATCACGCACGGTGATCTCGTAGACGGCAGCCGCCGAAAACGCCAGGATGACGACAATGGAGAGGCCGGCGATCCAGACAATAAGATGGAGCAAGGCAGCGGGGTCGTTGCGGGGCCCCGGCCTCAGAAGGCGCCGCCCATAGCGTACGACGGTTTCCCTCATGGTCTGCCGCCGCTTGCTGGTTGCCACGTTGCCCGCTATGCCACGATTTCCCTTCCGCACCGCATCATCCATCCTGACGGCTCCCCTTCACAGCCCCCGCAACGCTCCGTCCCCGCTCGCTGCGGAAGTGGAAAAACGCCAGGGCCAGGGACGCGGCCTGGAGCGCGGCACAGAAGTAGAACGGCGCGCCGATGCGCCAGTCGCCCCGGGGCAGGTGGGACACCATGGCCAGAAGCGGCGCGCCGAACAGGGGCGCGAATACGGACGCGAGGCTGTTCACGGAGTTGACCGCCCCCATGACCTGCCCCTGGTTCCGGGGGCCGGCGGCGCTGGAGATGATGCTCTGGAGCGCCGCCGTAATCGTGAAGCCGAGGATGTTCAGGAAGATCACCGCGTACATCATCCACCCCTGGGTGGCCATGCCCCACAGCAGGAAGGCCACGGACGAGGACAACAGACCGGCCACCGCCAGGCGGCGCGGGCTGAAGCGCTTCAGCAGGCGGCCCAGCAGAAATCCCTGCACGATCAGCGACATGAGGCCGACCGCCGCCAGGGACCAGCCGTTCTCCCGCGGGCCCCAGCCGAACTTGAAGGTGGTGTACAAGACCCACCCGGTGAACATGACGAACTGGGCCAGCCCGCTCAGGGCGACCACGGCCACCAGCCGCCCCACGCCGTTCAGTTGGGTCAGGGTGCGCAGCGAGGTCAGGGGGTTGGCCTGTTTCCAGTGGAACGGGCGGCGGCGCTCCATCGGGAGCGATTCGGGGAGCACGAAGTAGCCGTAGAGCCAGTTGACCATGGCCAGAGCCCCGGCCACGAAAAACGGCAGTTGCAGGCTGATCGCCCCCAACAGCCCCCCCATGACCGGGCCGATGATGAAGCCGGCGCCGAACATGGCGCCCAGCAGGCCGAAGCGCCGGGCGCGCTCCTCCGGGGGGGTGATGTCGGCCACATAGGCGTTGCACACGGCCGCATTGGCCTGCATGGCGCCCCCCACCAGCCGCACCGCGATGAGCATCCACAGGGCCGTGGAGAGCCCGGTGGCGAAAAAGGTGAGCCCCAACCCGCAGAAACCGAGCAGCAGCACCGGGCGGCGGCCATAGGCGTCGGACAGCGCCCCCAGGGCCGGCGAGCCGAAGAAGTTGGCGAACCCGAAGGCGAACACCACCACCCCGAACCAGAAGGCCTGATCCGCCTGGGAGCCGGTAAAACTTCCGACCAGGGGGGGCAGCACCGGGATGATCAAGCCGATGGACGCCACGTCGATCAACACGGTCAGCATGATGAACGGCATGGCGGCAGTACGGTCGCGGCGTGGTGAAAACAGTTTAAAGTCCTTCATACGAAACGACGTGTCCCTTTCGTGATGCTTCCAGAGGCGCGGCAGGAGGAGGGTAGTGCTCCGGCGGTCAAATATATGAACTCCGGCTGTAGGGGCGTAGTGCCTACGCCCCGGATGGGGAAAGCCCATGGGGGGTCTCACCCATTGGGCGCCTGTCCCGTTATTGGCTCTCAATGGATACGATAGTAGTTTTTAACGCCTGAATGGATATTATAGTAGCCAATTAAATAAAACCTGGCAACGTCTTCCACGCAGTTCACATGCCGCCGCTCTACAACTTCTCCACCCTATACCCCTTCTGCCGCAGGGCCTCGATGATCCCGTCCGGCCCCACCAGATGCGCCACCCCCACCAGGACGAACCGGGTCTGGCGCAGCTTTTGATACCCCTCGATCACCGGCAGCCAGTTTTTGTTGCGCTCCACGATCAGCCGCTGGTAGAGCTGGGGCTGGCGGGCCTTGAATTCCCCCGACATCAACTCGTCCAGCTTCCCAGCATCCCCCGTGCGCCAGGCTCCCACGAGGAGCCCGAACTGCTCCCGCATGTTCTTCATATCCTCGATGGAGTAGGCCACAAAGGCATCCTCGTTGCCGTCCGCCATGGAGACCACGTAGTCGATCTGCTGGTCGGCCGTCTCCAGTCCATCCACGGCCTTCTTGTCCGCGATGGCCCGTGCGTAGTAGACGTTGTCCACCCCCTGCTGGGTTACCCCCATTTTCATTAATTCCATGAGCGTCAGGGTCGTCACGATCATGGACGGCTTGAATTGGCCGAAGGTCGAAAGCGGGATGCCGTTGGCCTCGGAAAAGGCGCGGAGCGCGGCGTAGGCCTTGGGCGACAGATGCTTGTCCACGGTGCTGCCGTCGCTGTACAGGGCCCTGGCCAGAAACCGCTGCTGGGTCGCCGGGGCCTGGAGCGTGCCCAAATCGGTCTCGAAGACCACGACCTGGGACGCCCGGTACGCCCGGTCGAACTCGACCGGCAGGGGAAAATCCTTCTCCCGCAGCACATGGCAGGTGCCCCCCAGGTAGAGGACGCTCCCCCCCTTTTGCGCCTTCCACACCGACGATTCGGCCCCTGCCCCGCTGCAGGCGAACAGGACCAGCATGATACCCGCTATGGCTCTCTTCATCCCTTGTTGCTCCTTCTCTGCATATGTGGTGGTTTGGGAGAACCGCCCCACCCTGACGTCACCTGTGCCCGAGCGGCACACCATCCCCCGGATTGGCCAGCCCCAGGCGGGATATGGCCTCCCAGAGGGCAACCATGGTGTAGGGCTTCTGGATGAACCCGTCCAGTCCCTTGCCGGCGAACCGGGGGGCGACCTCCTGTTTGTTGTAGCCGCTGGACATGATGACCCTGATCCCGGGGTCAAGCCGCCTGAGTTCCCGGAAGCACTGTTCCCCGTCCATGTTCGGCATGGTCAGGTCCAGGATGACGAAGGCGATGCCGGGGGTGTTCCGGCACAACTCCACCGCCTCCCGGCCGTCCACGGCGGTGATGGGAGCGTACCCCAGCGCCTTCAGCATCTCCGTGCCGATGCCCCGCACGCTCTCCTCGTCGTCCGCCAGAAGGACCGTGCCGCTCCCGTGCCACTCGCAGACAGGGGGCTCCGGGGCGGGCAGTTCCGCAGGCAGGGTAGCGGCGGGTAGCAGCACCTTGAAGGTCGTGCCGCGCCCCGGCTCGCTGTAGACCTTGATGGTCCCGTGGTGGCCGCGGATGATGCCGAGCACCGCGGCCATGCCCAGACCCCGCCCGGTGAACTTGGTGGTGAAGAAGGGGTCGAAGATCTTCGCCATGGTCTCCCGGTCCATGCCGCAGCCGGTATCGGCGATTTCAAGCCAGGCGTAAAACCCCGGGCCTATGCTCTCGTTCAGCCAGGCGTCCTTCAGGTACGCCGCGTCGCACTCCATGCAGCCGGTGGTGATGGCGATCACGCCGTCCCGGTCGCCGATGGCCTCCGAGGCGTTGATCACCAGATTCATGACGACCTGGCGCAGTTGGGTGGCGTCGGCCTCCACCGCCGCGAGTTTCGGGCAGAGGTTGAGCCGCAGCGATACCTTCTTGGAGATGGAGACCTCCAGCATCTGGACCATTTCTTCCAGGATGCGGTTCAGGTCGATGCTCTCGACAAGGAATTTTCCCTTGCCCGAGTAGGCCAGCATCTGCTTGGCCAGATCCGCGGCCCGGGCGGCGGCCTCCTCGATCTTGTGCAGGTTCTCCACGCAGGGGGATTCCCTGTTGATGCGCATCAGCGCCAGGTCCGCATTGCCGATGATGACCATGAGGATGTTGTTGAAGTCGTGGGCGATGCCCCCGGCCAGGACCCCCAGACCTTCCAGCTTCTGGGCGTGCAGCATCTGCTGTTCGATCTTGCGGCGTTCCTCCTCGGCATGCTTGATCTCGCTGATATCGCTGATGTGCCCCACGATGCCGATGAGCCCGCCGTGATCGTCCTCGTAACGGCGGCCGGTGAAATACCCCCAGAAGACGCTGCCGTCCTTCCGCAGGTAGGGCCGTTCGGTGCTTATGGTATCGATTTCCCGGCCGACGATCCTGCGCAGGTTTTCGCTGCAGGGGGAACGCTGGTCCGGCGGGACGTGGTCGGTATAATGGGAGCCGGTCAGCTCCTCCGGGGTGCGGCCGAGCATCTCGGCCAGGCGCCCGTTGGCCACCATGATCGTGCAGGCCGCGTCCAGCAGCACGATGCCGGCCTGGGACGACTCGAAGAGCACCCGCATCTGCCCCTCGCTGTCCCGCAGGGCGCTCTCCCGCCGTTCAAGCTGCTCGGCCATGTGGTCGAAGGTCTGCCCCAGGGCTCCCAGTTCGCCCCCCCGCACCAGTTCCGCCACCCGGATCTTCCGTTCCCCCTCGGCCAGGCGCCGGGAGGCGTCCGTCAACACCGAGATCCGCCGGATGATGAGACGGGTGCCCACCAGGTAGGCTGCCCCGGCCGCCAGGAGCAGAAAGGCCGACAGCAGGGACACGTTCATGAGGAACTGGGTGTCCGCCGAAGCCAGGGCCGCGTTATAGGGGATGGTCATCCGGGCGTACAGGTAGGGCTCCGCCTCGCCCTCGAGGCGCATCTTGCGGTAGCTGGCGATGCGCCGGTCCCCCGCCATGCTGTCGATGCTGCCGGTCGCCTCCTCCGGCCCCGCGACCATCTGCCGGAACAGGTCGGCCCGCAGCGGGGTGCCGATCCTCGGGTTCGCCTCCCTGCTGGCGTAGATGATGATGCCCCGATGATCCACGAGCAGGAGCCCGGTTTTGGGAGGGAGCTTGAACTGCTCCACGATATTCTGGTAGAAATCCAGATTGAGGGTGGCGACGATGACCCCGGCGATGGCGCCGTCCCGGCCCCGGTAGGGATAGGCGTAGCTGATGGCGGGCCTGTTGGTGGTGCGGCCGATAAGGTATTCGCTGGAGGAGAGGCGGCCGCTGGCCAGGGCGTTTCTGAAATGGCGGCGGTCGGCGATGGAGAGGGGGAGGATGGCCGGTATGCCCGAGCACCAGACGTTGCCCAGGGGATCGGCGATCAGGAGGTTGGCGTACTGGGGGTTGAGCAGGACCAGGCTCTTCAGGATCGCCCCGGTCCGGGCCGCATCCTCGCCCGTGACCTCGGGGAGCCGGCCAAGGGTGGCCAGCAACTGTTCGGTCGCCGCCGTGAGGTTCTGCTGCTCCGAGACGATGCGCCCCACCACCCTCCGGGTCTCCGCTCCGGCGCTCGCGACGACCTCGTCCCGGTGATGCAGCCCGGTATGGATGATAATGCCGACACAGGGGAGCGCAACGATCCCTATGATGAAGAAGAGTACGGTTTTGACGGACAGCGGCGCATGGGACATCGGGGGAATCCCTTCGGTCGGTTAGGGTTGCCGGTACCAGGTGACATCTATTTCTTCGTGGCAATGTCCGGTTAGGTAGTTGCGGTCAGCTCCCCTCCCGTGACGGTGTATAGACTGGGGAGCTAGAGATGTTCCCATATCCTAGCGTCCCACGACGCGCCGCACGGCAGCGGACAGGCTCTCCAGGTTGAACGGCTTCTGGACGAAACCGTCCACCCCCACCTCCCCGAAGGATTCCGCGACCTCCCGTTCGCTATAACCGCTGGCGAGGATGACCTTGACGTCCGGCCGGATGCGGCGCAGTTCCTTGAAGACCGCGATGCCGTCCATGATCGGCATGCTCATGTCCAGGAGCACCCCGGCGATCCCGTCCCCCTGGTCCCGGAAGATACGGACGGCCTCAGGGCCGTTGGCGGCGGCAAGGGTCGCAAAACCGAGTTCCTCGAGCATGGCGGCCGAAACGTCGCGGATCATCTCCTCGTCGTCGACGATCAGGATGGTTTTCTCGGGCATGATGGTCCTCCTGTGTAACTTTTATGGGAAAGGGGGGTTATGGGACCAATGGGACGCATAGGTCCTCAAACTATCATACGTCCCAGCTCCCGTTACCCCTCTTGTCTTCACAACCCAAAACGCCAGCCATAGGCCGTTTTCTGGCAGTTCAGGACCGCCATGAGCGGTATCCCCAACACTTCCAGACGTTCGGCGGCGCGCTCGAATTCCAGGCTTTCTATCTGCTCCACCAGACTCAGCAGCACGCCGAAGTCCCCCTCCCTGTGCAGCAAGGCATCCAGGACCTCGTCGGAGAGATGAAGATTCGCCACGATCTCCTCCATGGGGAGATCGAAGACGGCGGTGAGGATCGACAGTATGCCGATCATGTAGCCTTCATCGGCGGCATGACGGTTCCTGCGCACCAGGGGGGTCTGTTTGACCAACTCCTCCATGAAGACCGCCCGCACCGCGGCCAGGTCGATGGCCGGGTCGTCCAGGCACGTCTCCCCGTCCGTGGCGAAGATCGCCAGTTGCACCCAGCGTTTGAGCTGGCGCAGCCCGATCATCATGACGGCGTGGCGGATGGAGACGACCTTTGCCCGCAGCCCCAGGGAGATGGAGTTGACCAGGACCAGCAGTTTGTAGACGAGCGGCGGGCTCTGCTTGATCGTTTGCTCCAGATCCTCAAGTTCCGCCTCGGCGGTGAGCTGCTGCATCAGCTTGAAGATAACGGCGGAAGAGTCGTCCCAGCGCCGCTTCTTCATGACGGCCGGCCGGGAGAACGTATTCCCCTGGAACAGGTCGAAGCCCAAGCGGTTGCATTCCTGGTAGCGCTCCCGGCTATCGACCTTTTCCGCCAGAAGCTTGACCGGGTACGGCCTGAACTGCTCGACCAGCAGGGCCATGCCGGCGCTGTCCACCCCGGTGATATCGATCTTTATGACGTTGACCACGCCGTCGTACAACTCCCGGCAGCGGGGATCGTAGGTGTGGTCGTCCAGGGCCAGCAGGTACCCTTTTGCCCTCAGTTCGCGGCAGCGCCCGATCACGTCGGGGGTGATGGCGACGGTTTCCAGCAGTTCTATGCCGAACCGTTCCGGCGGCAGGATTTCCAGGGTATCGCTCATGAGCAGGTCCGCATCCACGTTGACGAACCCGCGATGCCTCCCCATGGCGGCCTGTGTGCCGAAGCAGGAGATCGTATTCATGATGGTATTGGATGTGGCGCTGACGTCACCCTGAATCTCGGCATGGTCCGGCGCTTCCGATGACCTGAATAACAGCTCGTAGGCGACGATCTCCTCCGCCTTGCTGACGATGGCCTGCCTGCCGATGAAGTGCTGCCCCATTAGCGCATCTCCCCCATCCCCGCCGGCGCGCCGGACGACGGCTCAGGGGTCCCGTTCAGGATCGAGTCGATCTTTTTCAGAAGTTCTCTCGTGGTGAACGGTTTCTGAATGAAGTTGATCCCCCGGTCCCGAGCGCCGTTGTGGAGGATGGTGGTGTCGGTGTATCCCGACATGTAGAGGGTCGCGAGCCCCGGATGGGTCTTCTGCATCTTTTCCTGCAACTCCGGGCCGTTCATGTCGGGCATGACCACGTCGGTGAGCAGCAGGTCCACCTCCCGGCCGGCGCTCAGGGTGAGGGCCTGCCGGGGCCCTGCCGCGACGATCAGCCGGCAGTTGCAACTGTCCAGCAGGTCCCGGACCAGGTTGCGCACCATATCGTTGTCCTCCACCAACAGGATGGTGCTGCCGGCCACGTTGACCTCCGAGATCTCCGCGGCGCTTGCGGTTTCCACCGGCACGGCGCCCTCATCCAGGGGGAAGAAGATCTTGAAGGTCGTCCCCTCCCCCCGCTCGCTGAACACCACGATATGCCCGCCATGCTGTTTGACCAGGCCGTAGACCGTGGCCAGCCCCAGGCCCGACCCCTTGCCCACATCCTTGGTGGTGAAGAACGGCTCGAAGATGTGGGCAATGGTCTCCCGGTCCATGCCGGCGCCGGTGTCGCTGACCCCCAGCATCAGGTACCTGCCCGGCGCAAGCCCCTCATGCTGGCGGACGTATTCGTCGTCCAGGGTCACCGGCGCCGTTTCGATGGTGATGGCGCCCTGGTCGAAGATGGCGTCCTGGGCGTTGATCGCCAGGTTCATGAGGATCTGTTCCAGCTGGTTCCGGTCGGCGCGGACGGTGTAGACGATCTCCGAGAGGCGCAGCCGGATGGCGATGTTTTCCCGGATGGTCCGGCGCAGGATCTCGTAGAACGAGGCGATGACATTGTTCAGGTCCACCGGCCGCATTTCGAGGAACTGTTTGCGGCTGAAGCTCAGAAGCTGCTGGGTGAGGGCCCTGGCCTTGTCGGCCGCCTGCATGATCCGGTCGACCCGCTCGAAATCCCGGCTGTCTGCCGGCAAGCGGTTCTTCAGCAACTCGGCATAGCCCAGGATCGGCGTCAGCAGGTTGTTGAAGTCGTGGGCGATCCCCCCGGCCAGGCGGCCGATGGACTCGATCTTCTGGGACTGGCTCAACTGGACCATCAGCGCCTGCCGCTCGGCTTCCCCCGCCCGGCGCTCCGAGATGTCCCGCAGGATGGCGCAGTCGTACCCCTGGCCGTCGATTTCCAGATAATTGGCCGACACGTCCACGGGCACCCGGCGGCCGTCCCGGGTTTGGGCCGCGGCCTCGAAATGCAGGTGCCCCTCCCGGCGCAGCTCTTCCCAATGGGCGAGCCATGATTCGGCCGTAGCGTGGGAGGAAACGTCCCACGCCCGCAGGGCAAGCAACTCCCGCCGCTCGTAGCCGCTCAGGCGGCAGGCGGCGTCGTTGACGTAGAGAATCCTGCCGTCCGGGGCGATCCAGGAGACGGCATCCGGCATCCGGTCCATGACGCTGGCCGACCTCTGCAAATCCGCTTCGATCCGTTTGCGCAGGACGATCTCTTCGCCCAGTTGGGCGTTGCGCGCCTCCAGCTGGGAGGTCCGATCCCGGACCATCTCCTCCAACCGCTCCCGGTGCCGGAGCAGTTCGGCCTTCCCCCGCTCCTCGCGCCTGCGGTTACGGTAGAGCAGCCGGGCGGTCACGAGCGACCCGGCGGCAAAGAGGGCCACCAGGGCCGACATGAGCGCCGCTTCCGTGCGCCAGGGGGCCAGGTAGTCGTCGACGGCCAGGCCTGTCGTTACGTAGAAGGGGTAGTTTGCGATCTTGCGGAAGGAAAAGATGCGCTCCCCCGGGTCCAGGCTCCCCCGGGTCCGGTAGGTGCCGGAGGTATGCCCTCCCCGGACCAGCCCCCGCAACTCCGGCGGCACCACGGTGCTGCCGGTGCTGCTCTTCCCCCCCGCCTGTTCGGGATAGCGCACCATGACGGCCAGGTCTGCGTCCCGCAGGGCGATGAGGCCGTGCGCGCCCAGGTCGAAGGAGGCGCACAGCCGGACAAAATAATCCAGGGATACGGCGGCACAGGCGATGCCGGCGAAGCTGCCGTCCGGGTTGTCCATGCGCCGGACGATGTTGACGACCCACCGGTTGGTGATCCGGCTCACAAGCGGCTTGGTGACGATCAGGCCGATCCAGGGATTCTGGCCGGCGCTGACGAAGTAGTCGCGATCGGAGATGTCGACCGGCGTTTCGAGGGCCGTCCGTTCGCTGAAGACGATCTCGCCCCGGGCGTTGGCTATCCTCAGGTCCTGGATTTCGGAGATACGTTCGTCATGGGCGCGGAGGTAGGAGCGCAGAGCCGGGCCGTCGATGCCGCCGTTTTTGATCTGCCGTTCGGCCTCCTTTTTCACCGCAAAGACGGTGAGGCTGGCCTTGTCCATAATGCCGGCAATGGTCAGGTTGAGGGACTGGGACAGGTTCTGGGTCCGGATGACGGCGCGGCTCTCGTACTGCCGGTGGCTCCGGTAGAGGGAATAGCCTGCCAGCCCGGCGACGAACAGGTTGAGGAGCAGGCAACTCGCCGCGAGCCAGGGGAGAAAGACCCGGGTGGATATGACCGGGTTGGATGTAGAGAGGGGGGCTTCGGGCATTGTGGGGAACAGCCTCCGCTCGGCGCCGGTCACCTGCCGATGCGACCGATCCGCTTGATATCATTGAAATATCAACAATTAATTATAAACTATAATAGAAAACCGTCAACATAATAGTGGGCGGGTTGCGCGCGGCGGTTAGTGCCCGGCCGGGCCGTTCAGGATGGCGTCGATCTTTCTCATGAGATCCCCGGCGGTAAACGGTTTCTGGATGAAGTTGACGCCATCGTCCAGCACGCTGTGGTGGACGATGGTGTCGTTGGTGTATCCCGACATGTAGAGCGTCGCAAGGCCCGGGTGGCTCGACCGCATTTTTTCACACAATTCCGGGCCGTTCATGTCGGGCATGACCACATCGGTGAGCAGCAGGTCCACCTCCCGGCCCGCGCTCAGTTCCAGGGCCTGGCGGGGTCCCCCGGCAACGATCAGCCGGCAGCCGCACCCTTCCAGGAGATCGCCGACCAGGGTGCGCACCATGTCGTTGTCCTCCACCAACAGGATGGTGCTGCCGGTCACGTCGACCTCCGAGAGCTTCTCCACAGCCGCCGTTTCCTCGGGCAACGCCCCCTCGACGATCGGCAAGTAGATCTTGAAGGCCGTGCCCTCCCCCGCCTCGCTCGACACCTGGATATAGCCGTTGTGCTGTTCGACCAGGCCGTAGACCGTGGCCAGCCCCAGGCCCGACCCCTTGCCCACATCCTTGGTGGTGAAGAACGGCTCGAAGACGTGGGCAATGGTCTCCCGGGCCATGCCCGCGCCGGTGTCGCTGACCCCCAGCATCAGGTACCTGCCCGGCGCAAGCCCCTCGTGCCGGCGGACGTATTCGTCGTCCAGGGTCACCGGCGCCGTTTCGATGGTGATGACGCCCCGGTCCTCGATGGCATCCTGGGCGTTGATCGCCAGGTTCATGAGGATCTGTTCCACCTGGTTCCGGTCGGCGCGGACGGCGTAGACGATCTCCGAGAGGCGCAGCCGGATGGCGATATTTTCCCGAATGGTCCGGCGCAGGATCTCGTAGAACGACATCACCACGTTGTTCAGATTGACGGTCTTCATCTCCAGGATCTGCTTGCGCCCGAAACTCAGGAGCTGTTGGGTGAGGGCCTTGGCCTTGCCGGCCGCCTGCATGATCCGGTCGACCTGCTCGAAGTCCCGGCTGTCGGCGGGCAAGTGGTTCTTCAGCAACTCGGCATAGCCCAGGATCGGCGTCAGCAGGTTGTTGAAGTCGTGGGCGATCCCCCCGGCCAGGCGGCCGATGGACTCGATCTTCTGGGACTGGCTCAACTGGATCATCAGCGCCTGCCGCTCGGCCTCCCCCGCCCGCCGCTCCGAGATGTCCCGCAGGATGGAGCAGTTGTACACCTGGCCGTCTATCTCCAGGTAATTGGCCGTGATCTCGACCGAAAACAGGCGGCCGTCCCGGGTCGTGGCCTCGGTCTCCATATGGAGGCACTCGCGGCGCTGCAGCTCTTCCATGAAATGCTGCCACGCCTCGCGATCGAACCCCATCAGGCCGATATCGAGCACCGACAGGGAGAGCATCTCTTCGCGGCTGTAGCCGTACATCCGACAGGCGGCGTCGTTGACGTACTGGTAGCGGCCGTCCGGGGCGACCAACGCCACGGCGTCGGCCATGCGGTCCATGATGATCGCCGCCTTCTTCAAATCCGCCTCGGCGTGCTTCCGCAGGACGATCTCCTCGGCCAGCTTGGCGTTGCCCGCCTCCAACTGGGCGGTCCGCTCCCGCACCGTATCCTCCAGCTGCTCCCGGTGCCGGAGCAGCTCGGCCTTGGCTTCCTCCTCGCGCCTGCGGTTGCGCTGGATCAACCGTGCGGCCAGGAGCGATCCCGCCGCAAAGACGGCCACCAGGAGCGCCATACCCCGGGCTTCGCGCCGCCAAGGGAGGAGGTAGTCGGCGGTTGCGAGGCCGGCCGTTATATACAGGGGATAGTCGAAGACCTTGTGAAAGGAAAAAGAGCGTTCCACCGGGTCGATGCTTCCCGGGTTCCGGTAGATGCCGAAGACGTGCCCCGCCCGCACCAACTCCCGCAGTTCCCGGGATACCACGGCGCTGCCGATGCTGCGCGGCTCCGGGTAGCGGACGATAACGTTCAACGCCCCGTCCCGCAGGGTGATGGCCCCCTGGCGGCCCATGTCGAACGTGGAAAAGAGCCGCATCAGGTAATCCAGAGAGATGGCGCCGACGACCACACCGGCGAAACTGCCGTCCGGGTTGTCGATGCGCCGGACGATGTTGATCACCCACTTGGCGGCAGAACGCGCGAACAGGGGTTCGGAGATGATCAAACCGGCCCGGGGGTCGTTCCGGGCCCGGCGGAAGTACTCCCGGTCGTTCACCAGGGTGTCGGGGCCCAAGAGGTGGAGATCGCCAGAGATGAACGCGCCCCGGGCGTCCGCAACCCGCAGGCCGTCCAACTCGGGTATGAGCAGCCTCTGGGCAAGGATATAGTCGTCCAGGTCCGGGCCGGCGGCGCGGCCGCTTCTGAGTTGCCGCTCCCGCTCCCGCTGCACCGACAGGAGGGCGATGCCGGTCTTGTCGATAATGCCGGCAATGGTCAGGCTGAGGGATTGGGACAGGTCCTGGGTCTGGGTGGCGGCGCGGAATTCGTACTGCCGACGGCTTTGGTACAGGGAAAAGCCGACCAGCCCGATCACGAACAGGTTGGTGAGCAGGACGCCGGCCACGAGCCGGTAGAAAGAAGCACGGCCCGGCGCAGTCGTACCGGATGTCGTGGGGGTGACGTCGGGCATGTGATGCGATCACCTCCGCGGGAAAATGGTTTCTGGCCAGATAAACCATTGATTTCCAATTAGAATTATTAAATAATTATAGGGGAAATTTCGGAATCGTCAACACAATAGTGTAAACAGCGGAAAAAGCCCGGGGCGGCCCTGGAGCGGGAAATGGCGGCAGGCCTTGCCAACCCGATATTTTTTGGAATACTTGCTACGGACGAAGCGAGCGTGACGGGGAGTGACACCATGACCTTTATGCAATGGGACCCGAACTTCGAACTCGGCATCCATGAGTTCGACGAGCATCACAAGCACCTGGTGGGCCTGATCAACCTGGCGTTCGACGGCTTTATGTACAAGGCGGAGCGGGATGAGATCGAGGCGGTTCTCGACGAGCTGTCCGACTATGCGACCTACCACTTCGCCGCCGAGGAACAGTGGATGGAAACCCACCAGTACCCCGCCCTGCCGCAGCACCGGCAGGAACACCAGCGGTTCTGCGACCGGGTGGCGGAGATCCGGGAGGAGTTCCGCCGGGGGGAGGCCCACCTCTCCCTGGAGGTGCTGCAATTCCTCCATAGCTGGCTCACCAATCACATCCTCAAGACCGATGCCGCCTACGGGCGCTTTGCCCGGGAACTGCCCCACGGCTGACCGGTCGCGGTACCGACCGAATTAACGTGCGCCTTCCTCCCGTCACAGGAGGGGGACTTCCCGAAATATTTTATGTTCCAGGGCACTAGTGGGCCATGGAGTGGTTGTGCCCCGACGCCCCATGATCCTGCCGGTCTCCGAACGCCGGCATGTCCTGAAAGGCGGTGTGGTTGGGATGGATGCAGTAGCTGCTGGTGTTGCCTGCCGGAACGGCGTACCGGCAGGCGGTGTTGTGGGCAAGACACCGGGAAAATTCATCGACAAGATACTCGGTCCTGCATTCTGCCACATTGGGCTCGCTTCCGCTGAAGTTTTGAATCGGTATAGACATAAGTCCCTCATTTCTCCTCTGCCGGTCGCCCGGCATTTCACTGAATCCCGCCCCACTGCATGGTGTCCATCGGAGACATCAGAGCCGAAAAGCGCGCAAAAAATGCCGGGCTCCACGAAGATGACATATCCTTCGGCAGCTCGGCCATCTTCCCGTCCTTCGGGAGATCCGTGGCTTTCCGTCCCTCTCTCGCGAAAGGTTTGGCCTTATCGGGACAGAACGAACGTATGAAAACGACTCATTACTTGAATGATTATACCACCGGAGGGGGGGGGTTCAACAAGACAAAATTTATTTTTTTATTATCAAACTTACGGAACCCGCAGCGCAAATGGCGTTACGGGGGCTGGGGCGTTTCCCCCATGACAGATGGAGGTGTCTGCCGTATAATGCACACGCAGTGCGAGGGGATGTTCCCCGAATAACGACGAGATAAAGGTATGGAGATGGCTGATTCCGATAATTTTGGAAAAATGACCGAGCAGGAGCTTCTCGAATTCGACAGGGCGCACATCTGGCACCCCTATACGTCGGCCACCAAGGCGCTGAAATGCTATCCCGTGGCCAGGGCCGAGGGGGTGTACATCGAGCTGATGGACGGGCAGCGCCTGATCGACGGCATGTCCAGTTGGTGGTCGGCCATCCACGGCTACAACCACCCGGTCATCAATGCCGCCATGACGGCCCAGATCGGGCGCATGTCCCATGTCATGTTCGGCGGCCTGACCCACCAGCCGGCCGTGGAACTGGCGCAACTGCTGATCGGGATCGTGCCGGACGGCCTTGAGCATGTCTTTTTCAGCGATTCCGGATCGGTGGCGGTGGAAGTGGCCATGAAAATGGCGCTGCAATACTGGCACTCCCGTTCGTGCGGCGCCAAGCACGCGTTCGTCACCGTACGCCACGGGTATCACGGCGACACCTGGCACGCCATGTCCGTATCCGACCCGGACACCGGCATGCACGCCATCTTCAACAGGAACCTGGCCAAGCAGTACTTTCTGCCCGCGCCCCGCTCCGGCTTTTACGCCGCCTACGACCCGGCGGAGACCGGCGAGGTCGAGGCGTTCCTGCGCCAACACCACGAACATATCGCCGCGTTCATCCTCGAACCGATCGTCCAGGGCGCCGGCGGCATGCGCTTCTACCACCCGGAATACCTGCGCCAGGTGCGCCGGCTCTGCACCGACTACGGCATCCTGCTCATCGCCGACGAGATCGCCACCGGCTTCGGCCGGAGCGGCAGGCTCTTTGCCTGCGAACACGCCGCCATCTCGCCGGACATCATGTGCGTGGGCAAGGCCCTGACGGGCGGCTGCCTCTCGTTCGCCGCCACCCTCTGCACCCGAGAGGTGGCGTACACCATCTCCGACGGCGCGCCCGGCGTGTTCATGCACGGCCCCACCTTCATGGCCAATCCCCTGGCCTGCGCCACGGCCCTGGCCAGCACCCGGCTTTTGCTGAAGGGCGACTGGCAGGGAAACGTCGCGCGTATCGAAGCGACCCTGAAAGAGAGGCTCCTGCCGTTGCAACAGGTCGCTTCGGTGGCCGACGTGCGGGTCCTGGGGGCGATCGGCGTGGTGGAGATGAGGGAGCCGGTGGACGTGGGGCGGCTTCAGCAGCGCCTCGTGGCCGAGGGGGTCTGGCTGCGGCCGTTCGGGAAGCTGGTCTATACCATGCCGCCGTTCATCATCTCCCCGGGGGAGTTGCGGACACTGTGCGACGGGATCGGCAAGGCCGTTGCGGGGCTTGATGGGCGCTGATCCCCCGGGGTTACGTCTCTCTACGTACCCTGGCGCGGCGTCCCTCCATCTTCCCTTTATGAGCTCGCCGGGATGACGGCCTGTACTTCATTGGAATACACGCTCTCGTTCCCGGCCGAGTCATACGCCGTAACGACAAAGTAGTATGTTCCCGGGGCAAGCCCGCTGACGGCATAGCTTGACACCATCCCGGCTTTAATGGTGCTCGTATAGCTTCCGGGGGACGTCCCGTAATGCAAGTTGATTCCTGCGACAGCGCCTTGCGGCGGATCCCAGGATAGCTTGACGACTCCCGTCGAGGCGGTTCCTCCTGTCGAAGTGGTTCCTCCTGCCGGGGTGGTTCCTCCGGTTGAGCCGCCAGTGACGCTGCTCGGCAAAGAACTATCTGTCGACGCCGTCGATCCGCCGCCGCTGCCGCACCCCGCCAGGGAAATAATAACCAGTAAGGACAGGAATAAAGCGGATAAAGGCTTCATCATGCTCATGTGACCTCCTTTGATCTGTGTTGACGCAAAAAAAGCCGGATCGCGGAAATATCCTGAGATATTTCGGCAATCCGGCTGTCTCGGTGAGACCCATGGATTTTCTGTCCCATCCTCGCGGATGGTTTAGCATTATCGTTTATCTTTTTGCGCTTCGTTTTTTTATTTACGATACACGGATGGAGGTTGCAACGGTGTGACATGGATCACTATTGGGTCATTTTTCACGGATCCGTGCGGGTGCGGTATGCAGGGCGGGGTGCTGCCGGGAAAGGGGACAGGCTGCCCCGGCGTAATCGGTGCCTGTCCCCGGAATTCCCGGTAGCATGCAGATTTGACTCTTTACGGTTTTTTTGCCGGATGAATCATGTTCAGGTTAATTTCCCCTTGAAAAACTCCAGCCCCTGCGCCAGCAAACCACCTTCCGGAATGACGCCATCCGGGGTGAGTTTGTCGACTAAACCGGGGAGATGCCGAGCAAGCAGAGAACTCATCTCGGGACTCGATACCCCTGCCTTTTCGGCAAGCCCCTGGATCGTTTCGCTGCCCAGTGCATCATTGACCTGGTCGGCATTGAGCGGTAGATTTTCTCCCGTCCCGACCCACGATGATACGATATCGCCCAGTCCCTTATCCTTGAATGTCTGGACCAATCCGCTTAATCCGCCCGACTGGTTGCTTGACAGCATGTCCATCAGACCGTTCAAAAGCTCCGGGCTTTTTCCTTCAGTTCCACCGAATAGGCCTTGCGCCGTGCTGGCAAACTCGTCCAATAGTCCCATGGTAAACTCCTTATCTGCCCGGGATCGCGCCTATGTCCTCCCGTTCACTTCTGTGACCCCTTCTTCGCTTCGCGATATCCCGCCTTGACGGCATCGGCTTCCGACATGTAGCTTCCCTGCTTCGTCGTGCCGTACCAAGGGCTGCCCGATCGGTGAAATACCTTTGAAGCGGGGTTCACCCATACCATATTCTTGTCGGCGGGAGGTGGCTGAACGGTCTTGGCGGGCTTGGGCGCCGTAGTAGCCGCCTTGGGGGTCGCGGTTTTAGGAGGTGCGGCAGAAGCGGCGCCGGCCGTTACAAGCGGCGTGAGTTTTTCGATAGACTTGGCAGAAACCCCGGCCTTGGCAAGATCGGCTGCCGAGGCATAGGGCCTTCCGGCAATGATTTTTTTCGCCGTGGCGGGGCCAACGGTGGGCAGCTTCTCCAACTCGGCCTGGGATGCGCTATTGAGATCGACTTTTTTGCCGGCGGGAAGTTTCATATCCGCCTTCGCCTTGGCCGAAGCCGGGTCCTTGGGTGCGGCATTGACTCCGGTTAGCGAGAGGGCAAAAGCCAGGGTTACTGAAGCGAGGATCAACAAACCTTTGGTCAAACACTTTTCCATTGGAGACCTCCATACCGTTTGGTCAAACGGGAACCGGTGAATTCGTGCGGACTGCCCGGCTCGTCCCGCTACAGGCCATTAATGGCTACTTCTTCTTGGCGCCCTTGGCATCACTTTTGACATCGATGGTAGCGGCCTTCATGGTGTACGTAACCGTTACCTTGCTCCCGACCTTTAAATCGCCGGTAGTCTTTGTATCCTTATCCTTGGCGATCTCCCACTTCTCTTTTCCTTTTTGGACAACGACCGTGTCGTCCTTCACTTCGAGTACCGGGCCGGTCACCTGATAGGTCCTGGGGGCACCGGCAAAGGCGCTGGATGCTGCAAGCAGAATGATTCCGGCCAACGTTGCGATACATTTCATGTGGAGCCTCCTTGTCTGGTGGTACATTTCTTTTTTCCCGAGTAAATCCCGAATTTCCGCAAACAACGCCTCGTGATCGGGAGGCGCTGCGGCCGCCCCTGCTTCCTTTTTCCCGGCCTGATTTCATTTCACGGCAGTAACCGTGTCACTGGTTTTGCACCATGACCAGCTGCGTCTGCATCGGCGCCGGGAAGCCCGCGGCGGCGAGCGATTCGCGGATGGTGCGGTTGCCGTCGAAGTAGACCTGCCAGTAGTGGTTGTTATGGCAGAAGGGCCGAACCGCAAGCACCGGACCGACCAGGGTGAACTCCAGAATATCCACTTCAACCGCCGGTGTTGGCAGCACATTGGGCACCGCTGCCAGCTTCTGGCGTAAAAGCAGCATCGCCGCGACATGATCGGCATTTCCTGCAAGCTGACATTTCAGCTCTACCCTCCGGTAATCGTTTGCCGTGTAGTTTTGGATGTTATCGCCGAAAATCTTGCCGTTGCCGATCATCGTCTTGACGTTATCCGGTGTGTTGACCGTGGTTACAAACAACCCAATCTCCGTGATGGTGCCGGTTACCCCGGCGGCGGTTATAAAATCGCCCACCTTGAAGGGGTGCAACACAACGATGAAGATGCCTGCGGCCAGGTTTGACAGAAGCCCTCCCCAGGCTGCACCGATGGCGATGCCGATGCCCGCCACCAAGGCGGCGAACGTGGTGGTCTGGAATCCGCAATAACCGAGGATGGCCACGACCAAAACGATGTTCAGCGTAACGGCGACGAAATTGCCGAGATAACGCATCAGGGTCGGATCAACCTTCTGTTTTTCCAACACCCGCTGCATCATCTTCCCGACAAATCCGATCAGCCAGCGTCCCACGACCCAAAACAGGATGACGGCGATCACTTTGGTTCCCATCTCGGTGAGGTAGGTTACCGCAAGCTGTTGATACTGGTCGATGTTTTGCATAATTCACTCCTTGACGCGGTAATGCGGCACACGCCAGACTGCGGGGACAGGGGCACAACGACTGCAAACCGATACATTAGCAGTTACTATATCAGAGTCTCTCGTGCCCACAAGGCTCGCAACCAAAAAAGACTTCACGGCCGCGTTGAGCATGATTTTGCAAAATACAGGGCCATGGCCCTGCATTTCCCGTAGATGACGGGCACGATCATAATCACGGAGGAACTGCGGGGGGTATCACGCAAGCGCCCTCCCGGAAAGAGTTCCAGGAGGGCGCCGGTGTGTCGACTACAGCGTTGGGATGCTACTTGGCGTTGCAGGTGAAGTTGGATTCGATCCGGCGGTTCTGCTCTTTCCCCGCCTTGGTCTTGTTGCTGGCAATGGGTTTCGTCGGACCGTAACCAACAGCCTTGATCCGTTCGGGAGCGATCCCGAACTTTTCGATGAGGTAGTTGCGAACGCTTTCGGCGCGCCGCTGGGAGAGCTTCATGTTAGCCGCCTTGCTGCCGACATTGTCGGTGTGTCCTTCGATGGCTCCGGTAGCCTGGGGGAATTCGGTCAGGAAATCACCGAGCTTTTTCAGTTCATCGTGGTACTGGGGTTTGATCGCAGACTTGTTTGTATCGAAATGGATATTGATAACCGTGGGGCTGCACAACTTGGGAGCAGGCGCCGGCGGTGCCGGAATAACTACCTCGAGGTTCGCTGCGCTCTTTGCCGTACCGCCGGCGCCACTGCACGTGAGGGTATACGTGGCATTTTCGGCAGGCGTGACCGCCATGGACCCTTGCGGCTGAACCGCGCCGATTTCCGGTTGTATCTCGCAGTTGGTGGCATTCGTCGAACTCCACATCAAAGTCGCGGACTGCCCTTTGGTAATGGAACTGGGGGCAACCGTCAGATTGCCGGACGGGACCGGAGGCGTCAGAGTAGTTACCGAAAGGTTCGCTGCGCTCTTTGCCGAACCGCCGGCACCATCGCACGTAAGGGTATAGTTGGTCGTGTCGGCGGGGGTGACCGCCATGGAGCCCTGCGGCTGAACCGCACCGATTCCCGGTTGTATTTCGCAGTTAGTGGCGTTCGCCGAGCTCCACGTCAAGGTCGCGGACTGCCCCTTGGTAATGGAACTCGGAGTAACCGTCAGCTGGTTGGAAGGAGCGGGAGGTACGGGAACAGGTTCTGCGGCCGGAACAGCGGCAACAGGGGCAGGAGCTGTTTGGCCGCCGAAGAGAAAGGTGAACCCTGCGGTATATTCCCAGTTAAACTTGGGACTCTTAGGGTCCTCCAGGATAAACAATTGACGGGCATCGCCTCGCAATGCAATCGAGTCGGTCACGAAGAACTTGAGTCCCAAGCCTGCATTGGCGGTTGCGTCGGTGGTTCTGTCGCTGATTTTAAGGCCATCTTTACCGTGACCATAGGTGATTCCGCCACCGCCCACGGCAATATACGGCACCAGAGGACCGTCCGGCATGAAGTTATAGAGGATGTCCAAGCGGTAGGACAAGGCGTTAATGCTCCGTTCACTCCGGGTACCGTCGGTCGCCAGAAAATCACCCACCGCTTCCACTCCCCAGTTTTTTGTCAGGTCGTAGCCTAAGCGCAATCCATAAACTGGGGAAGTTTCCAAGTGCTGGACACCGTCAAAGGTGTAACCGCCGATAAATGGAGAAACGGAAAAAGCCCCTTGCCGCTCTCCGGCAAGAGCGCCGGTTGCAAATGCCATACAGGCGAATGCCACTGTTACCATGGTCGTTATCTTTTTCATTGAGTTCCTCCTTTTTTGGAGTGGTGTTACAGCGCCAGTTCTTGTCTAGTGTACCTCTGGTTTTCCGCTCGGCAAGCTCCGTGGCGAGGCGGGTGGTCGCCAAGCAAATCAATTGTATCGGACAATGCCGGGCTGTCAATTGCCCCCCACTCGCGTTATCACACGAAAAAAGCCCCCGGAACGCCTCCGGGAGCTTCATTGTGTAGCATTGAGGGGATATTCCCCGGGGACCTACCGCACTTGAGCGTTTCCCCGGCACGGCACTCGGTTCATTATGCCCCGGAATAATCCGGCACGTGCACGCATAGATTGATTTTTTGCGCGCTCGTGATTACATTGTAGAAAGAAGCAATCTACAGACAAAAAGGAGCGCACGATATGCCTTTCCCATCATCACCACGCAGCACGTCATTTCCCCGTCCCGTAGCCACGGCGCAGAGCACCACCATGGGCGCGGTCTACGGCTGGATGGCCGCCGGCCTCTGCCTCACGGCCCTCGTATCCATGGCGGTCGTCAGTTCCCCGGCGTTGTTCAACGCACTTTACACCAACAGGATGGTCTTTTTCGGGCTGATCATTGCCGAGTTCGGACTGGTCTTTGCCATCGCCGGTTTTGCCGTCCGCATGGGCACCGCCACGGCGGCCCCCCTCTTCCTGCTCTATTCGGCGCTCAACGGGGTGACGCTCTCGGGGATTTTCCTGGTCTACACCGGCCAGTCCATAGCTTCCGCCTTCCTGAGCACCGCCGGCACCTTCGGCGCCATGAGCGTGTACGGATTCGTCACCAAGCGTGACCTGACCTCCCTGGGGTCGTTCTGCTTCATGGGGCTGATTGGCGTCGTCATCGCCTCCGTGGTGAACATCTTCCTCCACTCCACCATGCTCCAGTTCATGGTCAGCGGCATCGGCCTGATCGTTTTCATCGGCCTTACCGCCTACGATACCCAGAAGCTCAAGGGAGTCAGGGGCGGCGCGGCGGTAGCCGGAGCGCTCGCCCTGTACCTCGATTTCATCAACATCTTCCTCATGATGCTCCAGCTTTTCGGCGACCGGAGAGACTAGAGCTTCACCTGCTCCCAGAGCGACACGCGTGAAGTTCACGATGGTCAGGTCGCCAAATTTCAAAATTGAAGATTGGCGATCTGACCATTGTGAGTCCCCCTTGTGGAAGAGGAGAGACTTGTATACGGTCCGATTTAGGGGTAAAGTCTGCGTGGCGGCCTGCCCGTAAAGGCAGCGTGGAAACCTGTTCCCCTTCGATACTCCCGATAGTGCCTTTGGTACGCTTAGCGGGCCCGCCGATCTCCAAACAATCAGCACGCAACATGGTAGTGTACTAAGCGCAGGCATCGATGTGGCGTCTCGGGAGATGTTCGGCCTTGGGAATCGCAGCGCCGCATAAATCGATGCGCCCAGAGACCTTTTGTTAGAGGAGGATCGTTATGCGGACAGGATGGCCGGCGGTACTGGCACTGGTGCTGACCCTTGTCGTGGCGGGATGCGCCACGGCCCCCCCGAAGAAGACGCTTGCGGAGCGCAAGGCGGAACGCGCAAAAGCCGCCGCTGTTGCCGCGGCGAAACCCGCCGCGCCGCCGCGGGTCAAAAGTACGGGAACGCCCGAGGACGCCCGGAAGCACATGCTGCGAGGGATGGCCGCCATTGAGATGGCGAAGTCGCCCGAAGAGTTGGCCGTGGCCGAGGAGGAATTCCTGGCTGCCGCCGACATCGCCCCCCAGCTCGGCAGTGCCTGGTTCAACCTCGGCAAGGTGCAGACCCAGTTGGGGCGGTATGACGATGCGATCGCCAGCTACCGGCAGTATCTCGCGGTCGCGCCGGGGGCGGAAGACGCCCAGAAGGTGCGCGACGAGATCGTGAAGCTTGAGTTCCGCCAGGAACAGACCGCCCGGGAAAAAGGACGGGCAGGCTCCTGGGTCGCCGCCACCGGCGCCTGGTACGGCTTGTCCATGGAGGGCAACGGCATCGTCCTCAAAACCGACCAGCGGCGGGTGAGCGAGCAGGAGGTGAACTCCACCTATACCCTGGTCGGGACCGTTCCAAATCTTATCCGTGCCCATGCCGAGCACCATCTGACGGCGCGGGGCAGCCGGCTCGCCGGAACCTGGAGCCGCGGCCCCGTCACCGCCGACAAGTGTCAGATCCCGCCGGACACCGCCGAGGTTGCCGGTGAAATAAACGAACGGGAAAAGAAGATCACCCTGCGCTACGAGGTCACCACCTTCAGCGCGTCAACCCAACTGGCGCTCCTGGGGGACGACTATTGCTCGGGAGTGGCGGTCACCGGCAAAAGAGGGGCCGAAGAGGTCCTCTATGGACCGCTGGGGCCCGCCGGTCTCGGTCCTGACGTCGCCTACTACGGTCTGATCTCCTGGTGGCCCGGCGGCCTTTCTTCCATCCAGCAGGACTGGCAGGGGCACCTTGTCGTGCGTCTCGACAACGAAACTGAGGCCTACGAGGCGGGGCTGAGGGACGAGGATGAAATCCTGGCCATCGACGGGGTACCGGTGAAGAGCCTCAACGCCGGCGAAGCGATGATGCGGCTCTACGGCCAGCCGGGCACTCCGGTCCGCCTCGACATCCTGCGGAAGGACGTGAAGGCCCCCATCACCCTCACCATCCAGCGGATACCGAACGTATGATGCGCCGCGCGGCGATCTGCACGGCGGCGGCTCTGGCGGTGGCCGCCGGTTCCACATCGGGTTACGGCATCCCCGAGGTCAGTCGTTTCAAGATGGACTGCGAAGCGTCGGTGCGGGCTCTCGCCTACCAGGGGTACAAGTGCACCTGCTCGGGCGGTCAACTGGACTGCGGCGGCAAAGCCGCCGCGAAGCCGCTCCGCCCTCCCTCCGCCTCGCAAGAGGCACAGATGAAATCTATGATCGTCGGGGGCATCTTCCAGGGGCTCATCGCCAACATGAGCGCCTCCCAGCAGGGAAACTCCCCGGCTCTCCGGTCGCTCATGGAGCAGCACGATGCCTCCGTTCAGGCAGCCCGCCAGGCGGAAGAGCGGCGGCGGACGGAGGAGGCGGAGTTCCAGGCGGAACGGGACCGGATGCTCGGGACGTACAAGGGGCTGGAGGGTGCGTCCTCCCTGGGCTTCAAGGATAGCGGAGGCGGCCTGGACTTCAAGACGCTGGACGGGGGGGCGGAGACGATGGCCGCCGCTGCCCGGCAGCCGTTCGACACCGCGGGAGGGGGCGTAAAGCCGGTGGATGCCGTGGCGGGCGGGGGTGGCACCTCCTTTTTCGGCGATACCATGCCGGAAGCCGACCTGCGGCTCCTGGCCGATCCCGAGAACGACCCGCGGGTGGTGGATCTGCGCAACGCCGTCACGTACACCGCCGGAAACCTGAAGGAGGATGGTACGAAACCGGTTCCCCGGAAGGAGAAGAAGGCGAAGGGTGAGGGAGAGCCCATCATCGAGCCTCCCGACTGCGTCGCCCTCTCCCGGAAGCTGGACTCCTTCCTGGAGCAGCGCACCAAATTCCACAAGACGATCCTTCTGGCCCAGAATCAGGTGGCCGACTGGGAGGCCACGAACCGGAGCGCGCTGGTGAACGCGGCGAAGGACGGCATCGAGTATTTCACGGGCGGCTTGCTGGAGACCCTGGCCAACAGGGGCAAAGCGGCGGAGCGTTTGCAGGAGATCTACACCCGGAACGCCTCCCGGATGGCGGCGGAAGGTGTGGACATTCTGGCGCTGGAGGCGAAGATTCGCCGGCTGCAACTCCTCTCGTCGGCGGGGAAGGCGGCGGAAGTGGCAAGCCAGGTAAACGACTGGCAGACCTTCGTCAAGGACGGCATGTCGGCGCTCCTGGCGCAGCTCAACGCCTCCAACGGGGAGGTGCGGGAGATTCTGGCGGACCCGAAGGTGGGGAAGTACTTCCAGACGGAGAGCCCCGAACTGAACACGCTGCTGGACATCAGCAAGATCGCGGCGGCCAACCGGATCTTCGGCAAGTGGGTTAAAAACCAGCTTCCGATCATCGGCCTGACGGAAATCTCCCTGAAGCAGCTTTACAACGGCAGCGAATGGGCCGCGAGTTTCTACCGGCTCGCCAAGGCGAACGACATCAACGGCAAGGTGCTGGAGAGCGCCAAAGGGCTCCAGAAGCACATCGACGACACGCGGATCGCGCTGAAGGCGTGCCGCTAGGAGCGGAGGGCCGCCATGGCCGCGCTGGGGGCGGCGGGAAGGTATCGCATCGGCAGGTCACGGCAATCAACCCGCATGGCCGATCCCCTACCCCACGCATCCCCGCTCCCGCAGACTGCGCGCCAGGATCTCCACCGCCAGGTTGAGGTTGGTTTCCGCATTCAGGCCGGGGCCGAGCAAGCGAGCCTGGCCGGCCGGGGTAAGCAGCCGGTCGTCATACGCGGCCTTGGGGCATAACCGGCGCAGTTCGCTGGTCAGGTGGGCAAAGTTCAACTCCCGCGACATCTTCATGGCGTCGCCGAGTCCATCGAAGGTCATGCCGCTCTGGCTGAAGACGGCCGGCGACCGCGTGCCGGCATAGAGATGGAGGGATTTGCTGCGCTCCTCGGTCGACACCACCTCCTGGCGCTCGACCTTCGTGGTCATCGGCACCCCCCCGGCAAGAAGGGTCTTGCCGAGGCTGAGCTTGCGCTCGGTCACGGTCTTGGTCTCGGTGAACCCGACAACGCTCGTACACGGCAGGAGCAGATCGACATCGTCGTAGAGGATCTCCGCCTGCTGCCCGTCGCCCGACTCGATGCGCAGCGCCCACTTTTTGAACTCGAAGCGGCGCACCACGAACCGCCCTCCCCTGCCGCGCACCTCCGTGGCGTCGAAGACCAGCGTGGCGAACCCGCTCCGCTCCAGCTTCCCGGCCAGGGCAAAGGCCCGCTGCGGATCGGCGAAACTGGCCACGACGGCAGGTCCGCCGCCCAGCATCCGGGGCCGCGCTTCATAGGCCGTTATGCCGAGAGCCGCGGCGAGTGCCTGGACCAACTCGTCAGCCCCTTCCCGCCAATGACAAATGGCAACCACGTGCATGGTGTTCTCCTCAAAGAAAAATCCGGCGACAGACTTCAAGATAGCACTTCAGGACGAGAACGCAACAACCGAGAGGCCTGAAACACGCCGCCTCCCCGGTACAACCGCCACGTCGCTATCTAATGTTGCACCCAAACCGCGCCGCTTGTGATATAATTGGTACGCAAATTATAGATGCATGGGTGAATGGCCGATAAAGCCACGGTCGGCGGGTAGACCGGAGGGGGTACAACGGAGCGGGCGGGCAGTTCAGTTTGCCCGGAACTGAGCATCGTCCGCGAAGAGGATTTTGTGGAGGGACGCCATGCAACCATCCCGGATTTCTGTTTATGTGGTTGTAGCACTGCTTGCCGTGATGATAGGGCTGTACTATCTGCACTGCGAAACGCAGGCCGACAAAAACTGCCCGGTCAACGTCATCCAGCTCTTTACCAAGGCCAAGTTCTAGCGACCGCGCCACCTCAGTTCCTACGGAGAGGGTGCATCCCCACGGTTCGACCGCGAATCATGGGGCAGCCGCCCAGGGACTCCCCGTCTCTCGCGACGCCATCCCCGCCGCCCTCCGCCTCCGGAAGCTCGCGTAGTTCCCCCGACGACTTCGCCGGTGCCTGCTGCCGCCCTAGTGCCCCCACGTTGGTGACCGGCGATCCCCATTGTCCGCATGATGAAAATGCCATTGCAAACAATACGCATAAGTACCATTATGAAAAAGGGTCGGCCGAACCGTCAACGGGTTGGAAGCCGGCCCATACTTATTGGCTTACAGGAGTAGGTTGGTGGAATTTTTTTCTCTGTCCCAGTGCGTGGGATATATCGCGTTCGTTCTGGGGTTTATCGCATTTCTTCAGAAAAAGGATCGCCCCCTCAAGTTTTTCGTCGGCCTCGAAAGCATCGCCTACACCGTGCACTTCTCTTTGCTCGGCAACCCGACCGCCGCGGCGAGCGCCCTGCTCACGAGCCTCCGTTCCTTCCTGGCGTTAAAGACCCGCTCGTCCCTGGTGGCGGTCGTCGTCATCGTCGCCAATGTCGGTATCGGCCTGATGCTGACGAAAAGCCTCTTCGGCTGGCTTCCCGTGATCGGTTCGTGCGTCTCCACGTATGCCATATTCACCATGAAGGGCATACCCATGCGGCTCGTGATCCTCTCCAGCACCTTCTGCTGGCTGGCGAACAACATCCTCAGCGGTTCTATCGGCGGCACCCTTCTCGAGACGGTCATCGCCATCGTCAATACCTCGACCGTCCTGCGCATGTGGCGCTCGGCCGCACTTGAACGCTCCGGGGACCCGGCGGGGGAGCTGGCGCCGATTAGTAAACCATAAGAGGATAAGCTGGTTAGTGATCCCTCGGCGACTTATTTGGTGCCTGTTGCCCCCTATTGGCCCTGAGCTAGATGGCAACTTCAACAACGGGACTAATCATGTTTTGAACGGTGGTATACAGATCCACATTCTCTTCAGGGGTTGATATTGATATCACAAGTGCATACCGCGCCCGTTTATTCCATCGGTCAAGATGATGGCGTTCCCGCCACCAACCTATGACCGGGTATACGGCCATGTACCCTCTCGCGGCAAGCTCAGCAGCTGTGCCTCGCCACCTGTCAGAATGAACTGACCCAAGCCCTCTCAGATCTGGCCCTATATCCCAGCGTTTCGCATCGCTTTTCGACTTAATGTCCATCTCTTCATCATGTGCAGCTCGGTTAATTCTCTGCCGAAACTGCTCCAAATTTTCCTCGGGAGTCTTTACATCGAAGCGAAGCCCGTGGGAGGCATACCGATATCTTCTCGTCCAACCTCGTCTGGCAGGATTGGGTTCAATGAAGTAGGATAAGGTAACCCGCATTTCTACATAAGTTTCTCCAAGGTCTTGAAGCACCTGCACCGGCCAAGGTATGGAGTGGATGTGCATATCCTTTGTCTTGAAATTGCTTTTTTCCTTATCGTAGGGCTGCAATGAATCCTGAGCTATCATCGTCAAGGAATTCCTGGCACTCCAGATAGCCCTATCCAAATCTGGAACGCCATATCCGCAATATTTGAGAAGGTTTCTGATACCATCTCGTTTTCCGTTTTTAAACCTATCCATCATTGCCGGCGTCCAGTCAGCACTGTGAATCAAAAGTGCCCGAACCGTTTCCGGCCATAACGCAGGATAATGCGCCTGGATAATGGCCGCCATCCTACTGACCAAAGCAGTAGCCGCGCTGGTGTCACCTGTGGTTACGAGTGGCTTCGTCGTAAAATTCCGGCCTGTGGTGAGAATGTCAAGCGTATCAATGTGATCTGCCAAGCCGGTTTCGGGGTTGGTTGCCATGTTGCCGCCCTCCATGACCAGATCCGGTTTCGCCGGCCACCCCCCTTCCCAATCCATGGATGTGCAACTACAAGGGCTCAGGTCGCCATAGGAGGCTACCGGTTGCCAAGCAGGATATTCAGCCTCATTAATTGAGCATTTTTCTGTGAAGGCCCCGATAGTCAGGGCATTCCAAGACTGGCCGGGGTCTTGGACGCAGTCGGTCATATTGCTGTCAGGGTATAAATGACGGTTTTCAAAGGCGGTGTTTCCGGCGGCAACGACAACAAGGCGGCGTTCGTCATCGTCATAGCCCGAAGAAAGTTTATCGATGGCGGCAGACCAAGAGGAAGGTTTCCCTTGGTCCTTACCATTCGTTGAAATAGCTAAATTGAGCACTCGGCGACGAAAGGGAGCAAACACTTCCGCTCGGGCCACGGCTTCTTCTGTGATAGCTCCATACAAATCAGGGCGATTCTCGCCAAAAGGAGGAAGCACTTTCACTGATTCGAGCCGATGTGCCAACTGTATGGGATCTCTAGTCGCAAGCATTTCAGTAAGATCGCCGTACAGGGCAAGACCTGCCATTTCCGTCCCGTGTCCCTTATGGTCCGTGACCCCCCAGGTGGGTTCATAAGCATCCATATCCCCAGGGTCCAATCCAACGGCCAGTAAGGGGTGCCCATTATTTACGCCCGTATCCAGCAGACAAACAGCTGGGGAGTCCTTTGCTGGTGGCTCGATCAACCGCAATGCATCATCAATCCATTTAAACTGTTCTACAGTTCCCATAGTTGTGAAAAAATCTGCAGTTTCCTTAGCCCTTCGTAGTTCAGCGATGCAGTTAAGAAGGGTTACTGACCTGGCAATCTGTGCCTTTGTCCCCTTAGCGGCAACAACGGTCCGCTCTGGAAACTTTATTTCTCGCCCCAACTCGAGCCCCAGTTTCTGTGCATGCTCCCTAAAAAAGCTGGTAAAAGCCTCGCGGTCGCTTCCTACCCTGAGCCAAACCTCCCACCATATCTCCTCATCATCAACAGGGAAAAGTGTAGTATCATCGGTCCAGAGAGCGTCAACAACGGCTTTCCGCATATCACTGATACTATCCACAAGTGGCTGATTGACAGGCTTTCCCTTCTTCTCTGTTTCCTTTTCCAGATAATCGTTAAATGCTTTAAAAAAATGGTCCAATTTTCCTTCTGGAACGAAACAGGTGGCAAGCATCCTTCGGTCAACAAGTTTTACGGCAACGAGCTCAATGCCGTCTCTCACTGACTCCAAACTTTCCAACTTGAGTTCAAAATCAGGAGCGCTTTCGAACTGTAGGTAGATGCCATTCCCGCTGTCAATGCCGAACGCCGTCTGTTCCCGGCCGACTTCCTCGGCCTCTTCTTTGATCCGTTCCAACTTGGCAAGCAAAAATTGACCATGCTGCTGCCTATCACGCACTGGATGTTTGTGTGTAGTTCCACCAGATAATACTGAAGTATAGAGTTCGGTATGTGCGGTACCGGTCAAAACAAGGTGAGGTAAATTTGGGGTGTGTTGTTCAGTCATAGAGTATTGGGGCAATTTATCGGATTATTTTGGCCGAATAGCTTTGCGTTCTGACAAGTTTTTGAGTATGTCGCCTGTAACCACCTTTTGACGATCATGGATTATTGCTTCCTTTATTGCCTCTTCGCATGCTCTTGTAATATCTGCATAACTGAGTCCCAGTGCCGTGTCAGCGAGTTTTATCCAATCTATTTTTGATTTTGGAAATATCGACAACTTGGCTTGCAATGCGCTGATAAGTTGTTCGTGTTCAGGCAACCCATATTCGACCACATCGTCAAATCTACGAAAGAGAGCATAATCGAGAATATCAGGATGGTTGGTAGCGGCGAGAAGAATGCTATCCGAATCATCCTGTTCGATCAGTTGGAGGAAGCTGTTCAACACGCGCCGGATTTCGCCAACGTCGTTACTTAAACCTCGCTGTGAACCGATGGAATCGAATTCGTCAAATAGATAAACCCCTCTCGATTGGCTGATAGCATCAAAAATTAGCCGTAACTTTGCAGCGGTTTCGCCCATAAATTTAGTAATCATACTATCCAGGCGAACAACGAAAAGTGGAAGACCTAACTCGCCGGCAAGTACGGCTGCTGACATCGTCTTCCCCGTACCGGGAGGACCGACCAAAAGAAGCTTCTTCCGGGGAGCTAATCCAAAAGACCGAATCTTGGCAATTTGACGATGTTCTTTAATTATTCTAACAAGCCGTTCATGAACGTTTTCGTCGAGAATCATGTCAGGAAGCCGAAATTTCGGATATGATACCGATAGCAGAGATGAAAGCTCACCACGTGGCTGAGCAATTGGAACCGCTTTTCTTGTGCCCCTTAGGGGCTGTTTATCCGTTTTTGCGTCATCAATAAGTGCCCTCAGCTCATGGGCAATTTTAGCATGCCCTAACTTCGCTTCATGGGCAGCCACCTGCATTGCTACTGCATAGAAATGGGCTTCATCGCCATCAACATGGGACTTCAAAAGGGCTTTTAATTGTTCAGCGCTGGCCATGTCAGGCTCCGAGATTCACTAGGTACATTCATATTTATAAGTATATCAGTTAAACTGGTTGTCGCGTTAGCACAAGAATGAGCTAAAATCAAATAAATTATCCAACATGAGCATATTTCGTTTTTTATGCTCTGTTTGATATCGTGCTTCAAATGCCTGAAGAATATTCATTTGTCTATCCTTAAATTTCCTTCCCTCCACCTACGTAATGCCAGAGCGTAATGCCAGAGTGTCAGACCTACGTAATGCCAGAGTGTCAGACCTACACATTTCACTTTGTAAAAAGTGTAGGTTTGACACCTCCGGGGGCTATTCGCACATCGCCGAAGCCGCGCCCTCCCCCCTGGTACGCTTTTCCCGTCCCGCACAAAGCGCAACAAGTTAAGACCTCGTTGAATCACGGTAAGACTCGAAGGGGACAGCCCCCTTCATCTCCATCACTTTTCAATAAGCAACACCACCACAAGCAAGCAGGCAGATACCCACAAAAAATAATTTTCAAATCTCGCATAAAATTCTTCTCTTTTTCGCCTGGCCTTTAATCTGGTATATATTCTACATTTCATCCGCTCTGCCTTCTATCGCAATTCAATTTACCTGCTTATCCCGCTATCCCTTACTACAAACCGACAAAGCGGCAACCCGCAACAGCCCAACGCAAATGTCGGCAAACCCTTTTCTATCCTATGCGCATCCACATTTCAACAATAAATTCAATATGTTAAAATAATTAACACTACGAACGCACTTGTTAAAAAAAGTAACATAAAATCCGTAATCCCGCCAACCGCCCGTTATCACGCAAAAAAATGCCCACGGATCACCTCCGGGAGCCTCTGGTTGTATCGTTTTGATACAAAGCCCACTTACCAACCGTAGGGGCGCATCGCATGCACCCGTCATTCAGCCCCACACCAGGCGGGCGCACAGCAGTGCGCCCCTACCCGTTTCCTTCCCCCTCACGGCTCCGCAAACCCCTCCTGCACGAACTCGATGGCCGAGGCCGAGGTGAAGCGGATGAACCTTGTATCCCCGTAGGCCATCCACGCCTTGAGCGGGGTCTTGCGCGAGTACCACCAGTTGCGCACCGTGCGCGGGGTGACCTCCATGGCCTGGGCCAACTCCTGGGCGCTCACCCAGCGCCGCCTGCGCCACGTCTCCATGCTCTCGTCGATATTCATCGCTCAACCTCCATTCAAAGTCAAAATCCGCCACAGAGACACGGAGACACAGAGGTACACAGAGAAAGGCAAAAAACTTTATGGGTAAAGCCATCACCAAGAATCGTTGTTCTTTTTGCTTGCCTTGCTTCAGGTTTCCTCTGTGTCTCTGTGGCGGATTCTGAGTTTTTTCTGTATCTCCGTAACAGATTTTGACGTTCTCAAAGATTTTCTCTGTGTCTCCGTGTCTCTGTGGCGGATTTTGCTTTTGGTTATTTCCACGGATCGTATTCCACCACATGCCCGGCCCGGCCACCGAACGCCGCGCGCTTGGGGGTCTCCACCGAGGCGTACACCAGGGCGTCGCCACGGTCCGGGGAACGGCCGATGCGGGCCATGAGGTCCTCCTTGCCTTCGATGAGAATCTTGCCCGAACGGAGCGACCAGGTGGGGGCGCACAGGTCGGCGCGGACCGCCTGGCCCGGCGGCAGGGCTACCGGCGGCACGGCCTTCGGGTCCAGCGCCTCGCGCATTTTCCACCACAATTCGGCCCGCAGGTTATGGAAGCGGAGCTTGCCGCTCTTGTCCGTGCCGTGGCTGGCCCCTGCCCCGTTGATCGGCACCACGTGCACCCCGGCCTGGTTCAGGTGGTCGTAGGGGCTGGTGCCGCAGCCGATGACGTCCACGTGGATCGGGGCCCCGTCCCGCGCCGCCGCCATGGCCAGGGCCGCCGCGCTGGGGCCGTCCGGGGTGGCGCTGCCGGGGTAGCAGAGGAGCTGGTCGTACCACGCCCCGTGGCGTCGGGCGATGACCGTCTCGGCCCTGCCGCCCCGGGCCACGTCCTGCCCCACCGCGTCCATGGGTCCTTGCCGCCCCTGCTCGTTCCACCGCCCCTGGGCCGCAACCACCCAGGCGCTGGGGATCACCTGAAAAGGGTTTTCCTCCTGGCCGGCGCTGAAGTCCCCTTCCAGCATCCGGGAGCGGAGCGGTTCGGGCAGCGCCTGGAGGGTGGCCTCGTAGCCGGTCTCCATGAGGAACGGGTTGTCCTGAACCCGCGAGGGGATGAAGGTGCGGGATTGGGGCCTGATCCGCCTCCCCTGGTGGAGGAACGGCTCGCCGCTCTCCACCTCGGCGTCCTTGCCGTCCAGCACGGCGAACCAGCGCAACTCGCCTGGCTGGGCCGGGTTGGGGTGGTCCTTGTCCAGCCAGGGGGCCCAGTAGCGCATGACCCACTCCCCCTGGCTGTCCACGGGCGGGTTGCCGGTGCAGATCACCCGGCAGCGCTGCGCTTTGTCCGTGGTGCGCAGCCAGGTGATGAGGAAGCGGAACTGGGCCTCGGTGAAGGAGGTGATCTCGTCGAAGACCTTCAGGTCGTGGGGGCGGCCCTGGTACTTCTTCTCGTCCCCCAGCACCGGCACCGCCCCGAACTCCACCTGGCGGCCGGGGAGACGCCACAGGTTCCTCTGGGCGTTGAACCCCTCCCCGGTCCCCAGGATCTCGGCCATGCGGTCGCAGATGGCCTGCAACTCGGTGCCGACCCGGCGGAAGATGATGGAGCGCCGGTGCCGGGTCAGGGCCGCGCCGATGACCAGATCGGTCTTGCCGCCCCCGGCCGCGCCGCCGTAGAAGAGCACGTCGGCCGCCGAGTCGTAGGCCGCCTGCTGCGGCCCCTGGAACAGCGGCACCCAGGCCGGGGTGAGCCGCCGGGCGATGGCCGCCAGTTCGGCCCGTTCCTCGGCGGTGGCGTACCCCAACAGCCCCTTCAGTTTTTCCAAAGCATCACAAGCCATTGGCACGTTCCTCCAGGATGGCGATGAGGGTCAGGAGCCGGTTGGACAGCTCCAGGTCCGAGAACTCCAGGGGGCCGCCGTCGGGACCGGCGTGCTCCACCCGGTCGGTGAAGAGCTTCAGATGCTTGCCCAGCAGCTCGTTGGCCTTGAGCGCCTGGGTGAGCTTGCCGCCGGTCACGGCCTTGCCCCGGATATCCACGATGGAGCGGAGTATGTCCTCGCCGCTCAGGTGCAGCTTCTCGGCCCGCTCCCGCAACCCCTTCCGCACCGCCTCGGCCACCCACGGCTTGTGCAGCAGATTGCAGGCGTTGGCATAGGCGCTGCGGGCGCTGTAGCCGGCCCGGATAGCCGCCTGGGTGGCGTTCAGGTCCACCAGGTATTCGTTCACGAACAGGGTCTGCTTGTTGGTCAACATCGGCACCTCCTTGAAAGCTTCTGGGACTTATAAGACTTCTGGGACCTATGGGTGGTCGTCCCCTCCCCCCTTGCGGGGGAGGGTTAGGGTGGGGGGGAGGTTGCCATGGAATGACCATGTTGCCGCTTCACCCACCCCCTAACCCCCTCCCGTCAAGGGAGGGGGGACTTTAAGGACTACCCCCTTCCCTCCAGCGTCTCCTCGAACCACGCCACCATCCTGCCCAACTGGCGGCGGTTCTCCTCGGCCTGTTCCCCGGTGATCTCCGCGATCTGCCGCCGGTCGCCGGGGGGCGGGGGGAGGACGGTGGACGGGGCCAGCATGGCCGCCGTGCGCAGCTCCACCGGCATGGGGAACCACTTCTCCGTGGCGAAGATGTGGCGGGCCGCCCATTCCAGCCGTTCGATGCGGCAATCGGCCAGGGCGTGGTGGTAATCGGCCAGCAGGCGGTCGTCCACCTGCCGCGGCCTGCCGCCGGGGGCCAGCATCCGCCCGGCCAGCCAGTAGATGAGCGTGGCGAAGCGGCGCTTGTCCTCCTGGCCGTTCACGCCCCCTCCCCGCAGAAGCTCCGGCAGGCGGCGGCATTGGCCGCCATGATCCGTTCGTGCTCTTGCTGGCGCGCGTCCGCCGGCACGCCCCCGCTCCGGGAGGGCGCATCACGGAAACCGTGCGTCGGGAAGGGAGGCGCGGCTGGTGCCCGCTCCCTCCTCTGCCCCACCGGTTCCGCTCCTCTCCCTTCCCCTCCCTTCCCTTCCGGGGGCGACGGCTCGGCGGAGCTTCGTCGAGGCCGCGCCGAACCCGCGTCGAACGGGGGGAACTTGGGGTTGGGGCGGTCCACCTTCTGGTGCCGGGCGAACCCGGTGATGTGCCAGTACACCTCCCCCTCGTGGCCGTACTCCACCACCAGCCCCTGGCCGATCAGCTCGGCCATGAGGGAGGCCATCTGCGCCATGGAGAAGTCGTCCGCCGGGAAGACCTCCATCTTGAGCCGCTTGCAGTTGGCCGGGTGGTTGCCGCCGTCGTCGAAGAAGCAGAGCATGAGCACGAACAGAAGCCGCGCGTTCGGGGAGCATTCGACGAATTGGGAGGAGGTGCAGATCTCCGGTTTTATGGTGCGTATGCGGGCCATAGTTCAGTCTCACGATCTATAAGAGCTACCATCCGTCCCAGAGCACGGATAAAAGCTAAGATCAACATCCGCCACAGAGACACAGAGACACGGAGGAAACCAGGAGCAAGACAGGTAAAAGCAATAACGCTTGATGATGGTCTTACCCCAAAAAGTCTTTTGCCTTTCTCTGTGTACCTCTGTGTCTCCGTGTCTCTGTGGCAGGTTTTGTTTTTCTCCATTTCTCAAAGGTTATCTCTGCGCCTCTGTGGCTCTGCGGCGGGCTCCGGCCCCACGTCGGCCCAGTAGCCGCACATGAGGCAGCTCTCCCCCTCCACCCAGGCCTGATCGTCGTCGTACCGCTCCAGGGACGAGGGGGTGGTGATCACCGCCACCCGGCGGATATGGCGGGAATGGCACTTGGGACATTCCATGTCACCCCTCCTTGGCGGCTAGCGCCTGGTTCCGGGCCGACCCGCTGCGCAGCCGCTCCTTCAGCCCGGCGGCCCCCTTTTTGGACGGGGCCGTTGGGGCGGCCTGCTCCCCCACCGGCTCGAACCAGTCCCCCGGCTTGCTCATGCCGTCGTGCAGGCTGGTGCGGATCTTGCCCAACTGCACCGCCTGGGCCGGGGTGGCGGCCTCCAGGGGACACCCCAGGCGGGCCGCCACCTGTTCCCTGGTCACCCCGCAGGCGGCAAAGGCCTCCGCCAGCCGGGCCAGGGCCGCGGGGGAGAGGTCGGCAGCGGCGGCCAGGGTCTCCTCGCACTGCTCCACGGCCGCCTCCACCACGTCCCCCGGCACCACCCCCAGGATGCAGGCCCGCAGGCGGCGCGCCCCCTGGTTGGCCACCGCCTCGTAGATGTCCCGGCCATCCTCCGCCCGGCGGGGCCCCTGGCGGCCGACGCGCCGGTGGGGCACCCGGAAGACCTTTTCCTGGCGCGTGTTCGTCTCCACGTCCCAGGCATAGGCCTTGACCGTGGATTCGCCCCCCTGCTGCTCCAGCTCCTGGATGCCGAACTGGATGTTGCCCCAGTTCTGGGCGATGGCCTCGGCCAGGCGGATGGAGGGGCCGCTGATGTCGGAGCCGCCCCGGCTGTAGCTGTAGAGCCCGGTCCGGGCCAGACCGGCCCTGCGGCAGGCGGCGATGATCCGCTCGAAGGCCTCCCGCTGGTCCCGGGGAAAGCGCCGGGCGAGAAGGATGGCCCCCTCGGCGTCCCCCAGGGGGGCGGCGCCCGGGGCGCGGGGAGTGACGGGGGTGGCGAACAGGTTGTCCAGGGTGGTTGGTGCGGTGGTCGTCATAGGTATGGTCTCCTTGTATAGTGCGATGCAAAGTAAAAATAAAAATCTGCCACAGAGACACGGAGACACAGAGGTACACAGAGAAAGGCAAAATCTTTTTTGGTTAAAACCATCATCAAAAACCGTTGCTTTTTACCTGCCTTGTTCCCGGTTTTCTCTGTGTCTCTGTGGCGGACGTTGACTTTTCTCCTTATCCTTATTTCAGCAAGAAGCGCCGCGCCGCCTCGCCGGTTTTCAGGTACTGCCGGTACAGCTCCGGGTGGTCCGCCCGGAAGGCGTCGTGGTCGAAGCGGCTTGGGGGCTTGGCCCCCTTCCAGGTGGCCGCCAGGAGGCCGTCGATGGTGAGCCCCTCCCTCTCCCCCATGCAGGTTTGGATGACGATCTTCAAGCGCTCCTCCTCGGCCTCGAGCTGCTTCATCTCGCCCCGGAGCGCTTTCATCCCCGCCACCGCGGCAACGGCCCGGGGGGTGGCCGGGACGGTATCGGCCACCGGATGGCGGAACCTGAGGGCCAGGTCGGCCGTGGAAGCGGCGTCGGGGGGCTCGCCCCGCTCCACCCGGCCCCAGAATTCGGCCTCCCGGCCGGCCATCAGCCCCTGGAGTTCCCGGTCCGCCCGCACCTCGTAGAGCCTAAAATCCTGCCCGCCGATGAGCACCGCCACATCGGCCAGCTCCAGCCCGGTGACCATGAGGTAGTGCTGCACCTGGCACAGGTAGGCCTCGGGGATCTCGTCGCTCCCCGGCTCGCCCCACCCTTCGGCGCTGCGGGCGGTCTTGATCTCCAGCACCCGGCCGTCGTCGGTGACGCCGTCCAGGGTGGCCAGCAGGTAGGGGCGCTCCCGGTGGCGCAGAATCCGCGTGGGGACCCGCACCGTGCGGCCGGTGGCGTCGGCGTAGCGCTGGCGGATCGCCGGCTCCAGGGCGCGCCCCCAGAACATGGCCGGGCTCTCGGGCGGCTCCGGCAGCTCGCCCCGCTTGTCCAGATAGACCTGATAGGGGGTGGCGTAGCGCGACACCCCCAGCACCGCCGCCGCATCCGAACCGCCGATGCCGCTCCTGCGCGCCTGCAACCACTCCGCCCTGCTACCTCCGTCCATGATTCCCCCGTAATGTCAAAATGAGTACCGTCCGCCACAGAGACACGGAGACACAGAGAAAACCGGGAGTAAGGCCCGGCAGGGAAAAACGATTCCCGACGATGGCGTTACCCGAAACAGTTTTCAGCCTTTCTCTGCGTACCTCTGTGTCTCAGTGTCTCTGTGGCGGATTCAAGATTTTCCCCTTTCCCTCCTCCTCCGCCAGCCGGGAGTAGATCAGGCTCCTGACGATGCTCCCCACGGAGATGCCGGTGCGCCGGGAGAGATCGTGCAGCGCCCGCTTCTTGGTCTGGGGGAGCCGGACCGACATGGCCGCGGCATGGTCCGTTTGATCCGTTTCGTGCATCTTACGCCTCCTTTTTGATTAAAAACTAAATCTAATTGATTTAGTAGTCAAGCAAAAAATAAACATTATGATTTTTAGATTGACAAACGCAGGTGTTAAATTATGCTTATCTATAATTCACTGGGGAGGTGCTCATCATGAGCGTTGGGGAAAATATCAAAAAAATCCGCGAGGAAGCCGGCTACACACAAAAGCAACTGGCGGGGGTCATGGGGGTGAAGCCGTCCTACCTGTCGGCCCTGGAACGGGACCAGCGCCGGCCGGGGAAGAAGATCCTCCCCCTGCTGTGCGACGCCCTCGGCGTGGATGAGCAGACGATTCTCTTCGGCCCCCGGGAACGCCCGCTGCGGCGCGAGGAAAAGGTCCTGCTGGCTGCGGTCCAGGGGTTCTCCACCCGGCTGTTGCTCATCGTGATCGAGTTCGCCATGAAACTGAAAGCATCCGGCGAACCCCTGTATCTCGCGGCATCCAAAGGCGTGTGAGCCCCGCAAGACCGGCGCCCCGGCACCTTCTGCCGCATGGCCGCAGCAGCATCATCTTTTTGATTCATAAATAATGAAATAACATGCATAATGATTTTTTGGTTGACAATCCCCCGGATTAAATTAGGCTTAGAATCTATTCAACAGGGGGTAACCGGTATGAGTGTCGGAGAAAACATCAAAAGATTCCGAGAGGATGCGGGCTACACGCAGAAGCAGCTGGCCGAGATCATCCAGGTGAAGGAGCCCTATATTTCGGCTCTGGAACGGGGGCAGCGTAATCCGGGGAAGAAGATCCTCCCCCTGCTGTGCGACGCCCTCGGCGTGGACGAGAAGACTATCCTTTTCGGGACCAGGGAGGAGTATCAGCGCCCGTTGAGCTACGAGGAGAAGGTGCTGCTGGCTGCGACCGAGAGTCTTTCCAAAGATCAATTGCGCGAAGTGATTCAGTACATGATGAAATTGAAAGCATCCGGCGAATGAGCTCGATTCTCTCCTGCATGGTAACCACCTGAATCCACTAGTTTTCGATACAGGAGCATTCTTTTCATTTTCCATGGTGTCAGCCTAGCACCGGGGAACGACAAAAAAAGTCGCATCATGGGGAGGGGCGCTTATGGCCTTGATGAGAGGGGAATGCTCCATGACCTGCCGCCAGTGCCGGCCGGGCAGCCGTCACCCCTTCCCATTACTCCCCCCCGTTTCCGAGAATAGCGATTTGAGCAGGTTCTTCAACTCCGTCCGCAGCTCCGTCAAGGCGGCCCGTTCTTCGCCATAGGTGCTGTTGATGTTGTCCGTTACGATGGAGTGTATCTTGACCAGCTTGTTGCGGTCGGCATTGGGGCTCCGCATCTGCTTCTTCAACTCCCGGATCTCGGCCATGTCGATGGACCGGGCCGCCGCCGGCGCTTCCTTCACCTCTTCCATCGTTTCCGGGAGTGCCGTGTCTTCCATGATCCCCAGGAACCCCGCCAGGGTATCCGGGTCGAAGAGCTTCCGTTCGCTCTTCATGGTCCGCAGGGCCTCCGCCGGGGTGGACGCGGACTTGTAGGGGCGGTTCATGGTCAGGGCGCAGTAGATGTCGCAGATGGACACCAGCATGGCATAGCGCGGGATCTCGAAACCATCCAGCCCCCTGGGGTAGCCGCTGCCGTCATAGCGCTCGTGATGGCCCAGGGTAATGTCATGGACGATCCGGTCCGTGACCCCGGCGCTGTTGAGCAGGTCGATGCCGTATTTGGGATGGAGCTTGACCCGGTAATATTCGTTCTCCGAGAGCACGTCCACCTTGTCGGTGATATCGCTCGAAACGGACAGCATCCCGATATCGTGCACCATGGCGCCGGTGCCGACGCTGACGAGGTCGTCCCTCCCGGCGCTGAACAGCCTCTCGCCCATGAACAGCGCCAGGATCGTGGTCTGGGTCGAGTGGTTGATGAGGTATTTGTCGAAGTTGTTTTCCAGCTTGGCAAAAAGCGCGATCAGCTCGTCCCGGTCCTCGAACCTGAACTCGGCCTTGCGGAGGATGGCGCGGCATTTTTCGAACACGGCGGGCTGGTTGGGCTTTTTGAAGACATCGTCGACAGCCTTGATGATCATCTGGCTGCAGATCAGGTTCTTGGAATACTGGGACAGGAGAGAGGCGGCGCGGGAATCGTCGAGCCGCTTCTCCACGTGTTCCTGCACCTCTTCCGAATCCTTGCTGTTGATATACACGAACTCCGTGCCGTTTTCCCGCAACCGCTCGATATTGTGGATGGTGAGCTTGGTCTGCTCCGGTTTGTAGAGGGTGTATTTCCCGTCGAGCCTGACGAACAGCTCGACCTTGGGAAAATTATCGTGGTTGATGGAATCAAGCACTATGGGCGAATACTCTAACGACATTGACGCTCCTCTTTTCATGGTTCCCGATGCCCGGCCCTCTGCTGCCGGCCCAGCCCGCTATCGTCCGAATTATAATAATCGGCAGACCCCCCCTCGAGCTGTAGCAGGTAATCGACCGCAACACCAAAAAATTTCAGTATGTTATATAATGGAACCTTGTCACCGTGAAAAGGCCGCTGCCAACGCTACCGACCGCACCCGCCTTTGCAAAATGGCAAAATAATCGTATAGTACGTATCCGCAGGGGCACCGCCGCATCCCCCCTAGCGCCGACAAAGGGGCCGCCTATTCCAGCTCAGCCTGTGCCGCACGACACCGCATCATCCGCCAGCCAACGCCGGGGGTACGAAACCGCCCTCCTGATCGCGCTGGTCCCCATTGCCCTGGCGACCTCCTACTGCATCGGCCACCTGGATATCCCCGTTGCCCGGCTCGTCACGCGCTACCTCTACGCCAGCAGTGGGTGGTCCCGGTTTACCTCGTCCCTCCCCGACGCCCTGCTCATCCTGGTGGTCTGCGTTGCCGCCGGCTCCTACGCCCTGTTCCGCTACCGGGTGGCCCGCCACGGCGTCGACGCGCCCGCGATCATGTACGAGACCCTCGCCGTCGCCGCCCCGGTTTCCTTTCTGGCAAAAACGCTCCTGAAATTCGCCTTCGGCAGGATCAACACCCGGGAATGGCTGCTCGCGCCCCAGGAGTACGGGTTTCACTGGTTCAACGGCGATGTGCGGTTTTCCGGCTTCCCGTCCGGGCACATGGTGGTCTTCGTCGCCCTTTGTGCGGTGGTGTGGCGCTTCCACCCCCGCTGGCGCCCGGCGTGCCTGGCGCTGCTGCTGCTGTTGGCCCTGGCCCTGATCGCAACCAACTACCACTTTCTGAGCGATGTGATCGTTGGCGCGTATGTGGGGCTCGTGGCCGAGGCGGGCACCCGCCGCGCGGTGGAGCGTGCCTACCGCGGCCCGTCGTTTCTGAAGCGATGAGGCGGGAGCGGCCGCCGCTCGGGGCGCGTCACAACAATACAAACAGGGGCTTCCGGCGGCGATCCGGGGGCCTTTTTTGTGTGTGCTACCGGGAAACGACCCGGGAAGAGCCCCTTTCATGCTCCATTTCATGCCGGAGGCGGACCCGCCCCCAGTTGTTCCTTTCTTTCACGAGCCGCCGGCTTGACAAATCCCCCGGCATTGCTAGCCTTCTTCTAATCAAGCCTATTGCCCGATTATCCCGCAGGGGAAGATGCAGGAGCGTAACTATGGCAACGGAAGATCGCTATGGCATCTGTTTTTTTGCCGCCGGGAAGTACCACATCCTGTGCCACGAGGGGAAGGAATACCGGTTCCAAAACGTTGCCGAATTCAATGTTCTCACACCGGTGAAATTACCGTACCACGAAGCCCGCGCATTCATTGAAAACCACCCGGTATGTGCCAACATCAGCCTTCACGGCATACGGATCGTGCCCTACAGCGAGATAGAGAACATCCTTCAGGGCAAGTCGGCGGCAAGTGCCGTAAAATCCCTCGCCCTCAGCGGCGAGGAAGAGGAAGAGAAGCCGCTGCACTGATTGGGCTGGCGCGCAGGAAAAGGCGTCTTCCGCGAGTTCCCGGGACGGCGGCGAACGCGCTATTTTATTGACTGCTCCCCTGCTTCTGCTATCTTTTACGATTCGACACACGCAGACAAAGGAGTTGGTCATAGACACACATAAAGCGATAGACGGTTTGGCGATGGGGCTGATGCTGCTCCTCTGCATTATCTGGGGGTTGCAGCAGGTCGCCCTGAAGGCCGCCGCGCCGGACGTTGCCCCGCTCATGCAGTTGGCGCTCCGCTCCGGGATCTCGGCGGCGCTGGTGGGGCTGTTGATGTTCCTGCGGGGGGAGCGCATGTCCCTGGGGGACGGCACGTGGCGTCCCGGCCTGGTCGTGGGGGTGCTGTTCTCTCTGGAGTTCCTGTTCGTGGGCCAGGGGTTGCGCCATACCAGCGCCTCCCACATGGCGGTCTTCCTCTACACCGCGCCCGCGTTCGCCGCCCTGGGGCTCCATTGGCGCCTGCCCGTGGAACGGCTGCAACGCTTCCAGTGGTTCGGCATCCTGCTGGCCTTCATGGGCATCGTCATCGCGTTCTTCGGGCGCAGCCAGCAGCCGGCTGCCGGGGCGCCGGCCGCCATCCTGTGGGGGGATTTCCTGGGGCTCATGGCCGGGGTTTCCTGGGGCGCCACCACGGTGGTGCTGCGCTGCTCCAGCCTCGCCCGCACATCCGCCACCCAAGCCCTGCTGTACCAATTGGTCACCGCCTTTGTCCTGCTGCTGGCGGCGGCCGTGGGCCTGGGCGAGACCGCGTTCACCCCCACCCCCCTGGCCTGGGGGAGCATCCTCTTCCAGGCGGTGGTGGTCTCCTTTGCCAGCTATCTCACCTGGCTCTGGCTGCTGCGCAAGTACCTGGCCTCCCGGCTGGGGGTGTTCTCGTTCATGACGCCGTTCTTCGGCATCGGTTTCGGGGTGTGGCTGCTGCACGAACCGCTGGAGGCGAGCTTCCTGGTCGGGGCGGTGCTGGTTATCGCGGGGATCGTGCTGGTAAGCGGCTATGGGTGGTTGAAGCAGGTATTCGACGGCGGCAAGGTGTGACGGCGAACCGGCGGAACCGGGGCGCACTGCCATGCGGACAAAGGAGTTTCAACAGTGGACATTCCACGGATATTCACCATTTCCGAAAGCGCTCATCGCATCCATAACCCATTCACACCGGAAAAGCTCGCCACTCTCGGCGCGGCGTTGCGTCTGGCACCGGGGACCCGTGTGCTCGACCTCGGCAGCGGTTCGGGCGAGATGCTCTGTACCTGGGCACGCGACTACGGAATCAGCGGCACCGGTATCGACATGAGCCCACTGTTCACCGAACAGGCGAAACTCCGCGCGCAAGAACTGGGCGTCGCCGATCGGGTCCAGTTCATCCACGGAGACGCTGCCGGCTACGTCACCGACGAAAAGGCCGGCGTGGCGGCCTGTGTCGGCGCCACCTGGATCGGCGGCGGAGTCAGCGGCACCATTGAGCTTTTGGCCAAGAGCCTCCGCGCGGGTGGGATCATCCTCATCGGCGAGCCGTACTGGCGGCAATTGCCGCCGACAGAAGAGGTCGCCACGGGATGCCGCGCCCATTCCATCTCGGACTTCCTCGTGCTTCCCGAACTTCTCGCCTCTTTCGGCACCCAGGGCTACGACATCGTGGAAATGGTTCTGGCGGACCAAGACAGTTGGGACAGGTACGAGGCAGCCAAGTGGCTCACGATGCGCCGCTGGCTCGAAGCGAATCCCCACGATGACTTTGGGAAAGATGTTCGAGCCGAACTGACCTCGGCCCCCCAACGCTACGCCGCCTACGCCCGCGAATACCTGGGCTGGGGGGTGTTCGCGCTCATGGCGCGGTGATGGGGCACAACAGGCCGTACCCGTTGGCTAGGACATGGGGCTTGAACAGGGGCACTCCCCTCTTGAAGCCCGGCCTTTAACCGCCAGAGCGGGGATGAATTGTTCGGGCAATGGAACGGGGCCGGTGTGGTGTGGTTGGATATGGTGTATCATAATGATGCAAGAAGGGGCTCCCGGAGGCGATTCGGGGGCCTTTTTTTGTGTGATTTCGGGGAGGTAGAGGGGAAAGGCTCGAAAGTGGTAATTTTTTTAACAGTTTTGCAGGAGTGTTAATTATTTTAACATGTTGATTTTGCGATTGAAATTTGTTGGCACGAGGGGTAGAAGGGTGGTTGTGTGGTTTTAATCGTTGGGCAATTGCAAATTGCTGCCTTTGAGAGGACAAGCTAGTAAATATAAAAAACAGCCTATTTCCTTCTCTTCCTTGTATTTTATTACTTTTTAAGGGCTGCCTCCTTATGCTCTACGAAGGAAGTTTAAAGTGGAAATTTTAGCAAAAATGGATATCGATGAGGTCTTTGGGAATGAAGCCGGAGAAGAGGAGTCAAGAGACTTTCTGAAGGAGGTCTACATTGAGAACGATATCTACGCGAGAGCGATCGGCAATACTCGTATCGTCTGCGTCAGATCAAGAAAAGGCGTGGGTAAATCAGCCTTGCTGGCGCGCGCATTCACCCACTGCGAGCACAAAGGGTACTCTGCGCTATGGCTGTCTCCGACAGACCTAGCAGTGCAACTTGATACCGATTATAACATTTCTGTCGACCGACTGAAAAAGAGACTGGCTCGTCTTTCGGTTGGCTGCTTGGCAAAAAAAATTGGGTTTTCTGCAGCAGAGAATGCCGATGAAGCGATTGCATGGGCTGAAAAAGATGGGTTTCGCTCAAAAGACTTCATCTCTAAGGTCGCCAAAACTTTTCAGGATGTCGTCAAGGCAAAGAATGACCCTGGGATATCTGAGGATTCTGTAACTCGTCTTTTAGCTAGATTCGCAGAGCAAAAAGTCTTGACAATATTTATTGATGACTTGGACCGCGGCTGGAGGCCTACAGGACCAGATTCAATACGTCTCAAGGCAATGATTTCAGCCATTCGGGAGATAGCCAGAGAGTGCGATGGCGTGAGCTTCAGATTGTCACTTCGAGAAGATGTGTGGCAGTACCTAGAGATTCACGACGAGCAGATCGATAAATTTAGACAATACGCTCATTTCCTCAAATGGGATGACGCCGCACTGAGGAAAATTATTGGCAAAAGGATTTGGCACTATTGTAAGCAAAATATTAATGGATATTCGGTGTCATCGAGTGATGACTTAAGCAATATCTACGAACTTTTTGATCGAACATATACTTGGAGTGAAGAAATAAAACAGATGCATGAAGTGTTGACAAATTTGTCACGAAGAAGACCTAGAGATATCATTCAACTTGTAAAAGGAGCTGCCGTACGTGCCAAGTCAGAAGGGCATACAAAAATTCAAGAAACTGATGTTAGGAACGAATTTGTTTATTCATACTCTAGAGTTAGGACATTAGACTTGATCAAGGAATTCAAAAACGAGTGTGAGCAAATGGAATCATTGATCACCGTTTTTGGTGGAAAAAGATATATACGGGTAATGCCATATCAGGAAGTAATAGGCCTGATTAAGAGTGTAAACGGCAGAATATCCATCGAGATTTTTGGCAAAAGAGCCACCGATGTTGATTGCCATAACTTTTTGTACCGTTGCGGTTTTATTTCTGCACGAGAAAAAATTAGTTTGACAAAATACCGCCACAAACTATACGAGGATGCTCCCTCCCTTATTGAATCAATGGTTGGAGTTGAAAAATATGACTGGGAAATACATGCAGCATTCAGACCTTACCTTGAAAGTCTCCAAGTGTCACCATACCAAGAAAAGACAAGAAAGTCGAAGAGAGGACGATAAGAGAAAGCGATGATAATTCCTTACAAGTAGAACTACCATTACTCGATATGGGGACAATTCGAAGATATGAAATACCGAGAGAGCCAGAAAGACAAACAGTTACGTAGGCGATTCGCTAACGATAACGAGCATGCTTTTATCCGGCGCATTGTTCTAAGCAATGGCGTTTTACGTGGTCTCAATTCGCTGGATATTACTTTTCAATACCCAATTACTGCTATCGCCGGAAGGAATGGTGCTGGCAAGTCTACCATCCTCGCTCTTGCCTGTTGCGCGTATCACAACACAAAAAATGGCTTCAAGTTGCCAAAGCGTAAGAACACGTACTACACATTTTCGGACTTTTTTGTCCAACATTCGGAAGAAATCCCACCCCAAGGTATCGAGATCAAGTACTACATCGCCCACAACAATTGGAAAAAAAGCCCAGCACTCCCAGAGGGCGTCGGTATTGGTATGCAACGTCGCCGAAAAAACAAGGGGGGAAAGTGGAATGATTATGCAGACCGGGTAAAGAAAAATATTGTTTTCCTAGGAATTGAACGTATCGTCCCCCACAGCGAACGGAGTCAGTCCCGTTCCTACTCCAAGTCGTTCAGCGACGCCGCACCAAAGGGGTGGGAAGACAAAGTTAAGGACGCGGTCGGGTTTGTTCTGGGACGGGCCTACGAAAATTTTCGCTACCTAGAGCACTCAAAGTATAGTCTTCCAATCGTGCAAATTGGTGATACCATTTATTCGGGTTTTAATATGGGGGCTGGCGAGAATGCGCTTTTCGAAATTTTTTCAAATATCTACTCATGCGGACCTGGCGCGCTCCTAGTAATGGACGAAGTTGAGCTTGGCCTCCACGCGGAAGCACAACGCCGTTTCATCGAACGCCTAAAAGATGTATGCCTAGAAACGCACACACAGGTAATCTGTACTACACACTCGCGAGAAATATTCGACTGTCTGCCATACGACGCCCGTTTTTTTGTCGAAACGGTAAATGGGAATACAAGGATAACAGAGGCCATTTCGTCAGATTTCGCGTTCGCGAAGCTGGCCGCACTACCTAGTGTTGAAATTGATCTGCTTGTTGAAGACGAAGTAGCAAAAACCATTCTTTTAGCATGTCTGCCAACAGAGTTGCGTTCGCGGCTGACTCTTCACGTGATTGGCTCGGCCTCAGCACTTGCGCGCCAACTCGCGGCGATCCACGTCCGCGGTGAGGCCAAACCCACTCTTGCTATATTTGATGGAGATCAGCGTGCTAAGGAAGCTGACAATCTTGAGCACGCAAAAAATATGTGCGAGAATCCAAAAGAGAACTTCACTCCATGGTTTAAATCTTGTATTGACTACCTACCTAGTGATTCGTGGCCAGAAAATTGGCTTGTTCAACGAGCATATGATTGTATTAGTACCCTTGCCCCCATGCTCAATTGTGCACCTGACCATCTCAAGGATATTCTTGAATATGGACTACAGGCGGGTAAACACAACGAGTTTTATGAGATCGCAAAACAGCTTGGGATTGAACGCAACATGTCACTGCAGATATTTGCAATGATAGTATGCAAATCCTTCGCTGAGGAGCTGAGTCCAATCATTAATCACGTTAGAAAAGCCCTCGAAGATGCTGGGTAAGAGCAAGTCGGGAGGTCAGGTCTAGAGCAAGTCGGAAGGGTCAGGTCTACAATCTTCAAATTTTGAAGATTGTAGACCTCAAGTATGGCCCCAATAAGTAGCCTGCCACCTTATTATTCGCTATATATGCCTTATTGATAGGTAAATTAAATGACTATGACGAAAAAAAGGCATTGGTTATTATCAATTTATATTGTTTTATCTATTGTAATGCTATCTATAGGATTTATTTTATTCGGGCATATTTTAGGTGATCCTAGATTCATGCTTATGAAGAAGTTTCCTGACGTTCCCAAATGGGTATATTATGCAATACGTTTTAATTTTTTATTCCACATTATGAGTCTCGTTGCCCTTTTTCATTGGAAAAAGTGGGGATTTTATGGCGCTGCAACAGCTTGTATTATTTCAGTTATTCTAAATATAACCCTTAGTGGTAAAGTGACTGAAAATTTGTCTGGCCTGCTAAGCATTGTAATTCTATTTTGTGTCCTCCAAATTGGCGGAGAACGGAAAGGCTGGACTCAATTGGAATGAGGTAAGTCGAAGAACAATACAACAATAAGGGAACATCCAAACAAAGGAGACGGCCATGGCCAAGAACATCGAGCAAGCAGGAAGGGTCGGGTCTCCAATCTTCAAAATTTGAAATTTCTAGGTCTGGCCCTCCAGCACAACCCACACTTCCTGATATACTTTTAAAAGACCACTCTTTCAAGCTCAGGAGGAGTCTTATGAAACGGTACTGCGGAATCGACTTGCATTCAGGGGCTAATAACAAATAAGCCCCGAAAGTGCCAAGAGGAGAGCCCGATGAGCAACGAACAGCTGGCACCTGAGACGAAAGGCGTTACGGTGAAGTCACTCGCAAAGCAAGTCGGAAGGGTCAGGTCTACAATCTTCAAATTTTGAAATTTCTAGGTCTGGCCCTCCAGCACAACCCACACTTCCTGATATACTTTTAAAAGACCACTCTTTCAAGCTCAGGAGGAGTCTTATGAAACGGTACTGCGGAATCGACTTGCATTCAGGGGCTAATAACAAATAAGCCCCGAAAGTGCCAAGAGGAGAGCCCGATGAGCAACGAACAGCTGGCACCTGAGACGAAAGGCGTTACGGTGAAGTCACTCGCAACGGTTGACCTTGGCCCTGAGATCGAGGGCATGGCAGGGCGCCAACTTCGAATGCGCATGGTGACCATCGAGCCTGGAGGCGTCTTCGGCCCGATTCACGACCACAAAGACAGACCTGGCACCGTCTATATACTGCAAGGAACGATCACTGACCATCGAAATGGGGTTGCTACCGACTATGGACCGGGAGTGGGCTGGCCCGAGGATAGGAACACCACTCACTGGCTTGAGAACAGAGGAACGATTACGGCGGTGGAGATCTCGGTCGATATAGTCAGGCAAGAGTAAGCTCAAGCCCGACATCCAACACGGTCGGGCCTACAATCCTCAAATTTTGAAATTTGCCCTCCAGCGCGACCACTCACGCCCCCCCAAACAGCCACACGAGCCCGACCGCGACAAAGACCGCGGGCAGCAGATTGCCGACCGGAAAGCGCTTGATCCCCACCAGGTCCAGGCCGATGGCGACAATCAACAGGCCGCCGACCGCATTCATCTCCGACACCACGGGTCCGGTCAGCAACGATTTTGCGGAATCGGCCGCCAGGGTGATGCCTCCCTGATAGAGGGCGACCGGCAGCGCCGAAAACAGCACCCCGATCCCCAGCGTCGAGGCCAGGGCGATCGAGGCCACCCCGTCCAGGGCCGCCTTGGCGTAGAGGATGGTCGGCGTGCCACTGAAGGCGTCCTGAAGCGCCCCCATGATTGCCATGGCGCCGACACAAAACAGGAGACTGGCGGCAACGAAGCCTTCGGCAATATCACCGGCGCCGCGACAACGCCCCTGCAACCACAGGCCGAACGATTCCAGGCGCGCCTCGATCCCCATGAGTTCGCCCAGGATGCCGCCCAGTATCAGGCTGCCGATCACGATCATCGGCTGTTTGCTCTTCAGAGCCAGTTGCAGCCCGATGAGCACGACGCTCAACCCCAAACCGACCATGACCGTTTGACGTATCCTGGCGGGGATGATGCGCCCCGCATAACGGCCGACCAGCGCGCCGGCGCAGATTGCGGCTACATTTACAATGGTTCCGGTCAATATCACCGTTCAACTCCTCGATAATCGTTTCGAACAGCTTCCTCGCGTTGCTTCCAGGGGGCAGGGTCCGGGCACCGCCATCCCCCGAAGAGCGCGGAGCGGCAGCCCCCCGGCGGAGGGACACGTCGTTCTCCGCGCCCCCGTGGCTCTGTGGCCGACGGTATTCTGTACCACAGGCTCGGGAAATCGCAAAATCAAAACGGCATGCGGCGCCCACCCTGCGGATCATTCGCCGTTTCCGCCCGTATCGCCCCCGGCCCCCCGACCGGCCCGGCCGTGCCGCATTCGCGAGGAATAGGCAAGCAATCGACAGGAACGGGTATTGAGATTGCGGTCCATTGCACCTAGTATAAAGTCATTTATACTTTAAGAAGTCTTTAGCGCAAAGGAGGTCTACCGTGCAATACAGAACAATGCCGAAGAACGGGGATGAGCTCTCCGTCCTGGGGTTCGGGTGCATGCGCCTGCCCGCCAAGGACGGCAGGATCGATGAACCGCGGGCCATCGCCCAGATCCGCCAGGCCATCGACAACGGGGTGAATTACGTCGACACGGCGTGGCCGTACCACGGCGGCGAGAGCGAAATCGTGCTAGGAAAGGCCCTGAAGGACGGCTACCGGGAGCGGGTCAAGGTCGCGACCAAGCTCCCCTCGTGGATGATCAAGAGCCGCGCCGACATGGACCGCTACCTGGCCGCCCAATTGGAGAAACTGGGCATCGACCGCATCGATTACTACCTGGTCCATAGCCTGGACGGCCCCCAGTGGGATACCATGGCAAGCCTGGGCGTCGCGGATTTTCTCGACCAGGCCAAGGCCGACGGGCGGATCGGCAATGCCGGCTTCTCCTTCCACGGCCTGGGGCCGGACTTCACGCGGATCGTGGATGCCTACCCCTGGGTGTTTTGCCAGATCCAGTACAACTTCCTGGACCAGGAGTACCAGGCCGGCGCCGCGGGGCTGCGCTACGCCGCCGCCAAGGGGCTGGGGGTGATCGTCATGGAACCGCTGCGGGGAGGAAACCTGGGGCTCCCGACGCCGCCGCCCGCCGTGGCCGCGATCTGGGACGAGGCGAAGGTGCGCCGCCCGCCGGTGGAATGGGCCCTGCGCTGGGTATGGAACCACCCGGAGGTCACGCTGCTGCTCTCGGGCATGAACGAGGAGCGTCATATCGAGGAGAACCTGGCCATCGCGGATTCGGCCCTGAGCGGCGCCCTGACCGGCGAGGAACTGGCCCTGGTGGACCGGGCCGGCAGGAAGTACCAGGAGCTGATGAAGGTCGGCTGCACCGGCTGCGGCTACTGCATGCCCTGCCCCGCGGGCGTGAATATCCCGGGCTGTTTCGATGTCTACAACAAGATGCACCTGTTCGGCAACACGGAGGAGGCGAAGTTCATGTATTCCATCCGCATGAGCGGCGACCTGCTCAACGACAAGCCGGGGTTCGCCTCCCAGTGCATCGCCTGCGGCGCCTGCCTGGACAAGTGCCCCCAGCAGATCCCGATCCCGGATATCCTGGCCCAGGTGGTCGCCGAGATGGAGGGGCCGGAGCTGCAGGCGCGGGTGGCCACCGCCAAAAGGATCTTCAAGGTCGAGGCACAATAGTTCCCGGAAACAAACAGGGGGCGGGCCGCAACGTCAGGTTGCGGCCCGCCCCGGCGCGGTACGTCCTCCCCTCCCCTTTACCCCTCCACCGCCCGCTTCAGCCTGGTAAGCGCATAATCCCACTGCGCCGCGATCACGTCCAGGGAGCGCCGCGCCTCCTCCAACTGCCCCGGTGCGAACTCCCACAGCCGTTCGCGCCCGACCTTGACGTCACGCACCAGACCCGCCTCCGCCAGCACGCGCAGGTGTTTGGTGACCGCCTGGCGGGAGATCTGTGTGCCGGCCGTGAGTTGGGCAATGGACTGGGAGCCTCCGGCGCACAGGGCGGTGATGAGCCACAGGCGTGTCTCGTCGCCCAAGGCCGCAAAGACCGGCGCCGAAACCTCCGGTGCCGGTCTTTGCGGCGCACCGGTCCCTCGTGCTCTACGGCGCGGCAACGTACTTCTCAATGCTTTCCAACTGGCCTTCCCATCCCTCACTGTGCATGCGGAACGCCTCCAGGCGACGCGCCGCCGGTATCCGGTCGAAGCCGGACTCCACAACGCTCAGCAGGGTGCCTGCCGCGACCTCCTTCAACTCGAATACGACCAGGGTGGTCGGCTCCTTGGAGTAGTCGATCGCCGGATCGGCAGGATAGGGGTGCCAGCGGTAGGAAAACAATTGTTCCGGTTCCAGCCGCTCCACCGTAATATCGAAGACCATGTGTTCGTAGCCCGGATAGGTACTATGTCCCAGCACACGGCCGCCGACTGCGAACGATTGCCCTGCGATGGCCGCGCCGAACCACTCGCCGAATTCCCCGGCATCGGTCAGGGCCCGCCATACCCGCGAACGGGACGCCTTGATCAGGATTTCTCTTTCTATGGTATCTGTCGAAGTGTTCATGTCGTGGTACCTCCTGATTACAAGTATAGTCAACGGGACAAAAAATGCAACCATTTGGTTGCCTTTGTCGGTACAACAACGCCCGATGATCGGGCCAAGGGCCACCTCGTGCATTTTGGAGAGTTGGAGCAGGATGGGCAGGCGGGGAGAGGTCGGATTCCGTCTGGGATTTTCCTGTTTTCCCCCAGAGTTATCAACACCTGTGGGCAACATGAAATGGCGTTAATATTATGCGGCTTTACGACTGCTTACCGTCGGGGGGACGGGGGACGGGGGCCGGGGCCCCTCAGTGCACGGTTTCCCCATAGATGAGTTCGAGGATCTGCACCCCCACGATGGCGCCGCCGAGCCGGGCCACCCGGCAGGTATACTGCACGGGGTAGGCGTCCTGTTTGCCGCCCAGGGTCAGGGCGCACTGGCAGCCGGGATGCACGCCGCCGGGGACCTCGCTGTCCAGATTGACCAGGGCGCCGCTCAGGGAGATGTTCTCGATCTCGCCGGCATAGGCGAGGCCGGCGAAATGCAGGGTGCATTTCGCATGGCCCTCGATCCTGAACCTTTGGCCCATTCTGCCCATGGGATCGGTCGCTTTCCCCAAAAACCGCCTGGAACGTTCTTGGGAGAAAGTATAGCATCCCAAACTTTTTTTGCAGGAAATAGTTGATTTTGGGTCGAAATTTCTTTTAGTTCCCCTAGCCCCCGCCTCAAATACCAGCAAAATAATTCAATTTTTCACGGCATTTTTCATGGGCCGGGGAGCGGAAAAAATTACGGCATCGCTTCGCTTACGGGAGGGTCAGGCAGGTGCGCGGCAGCTACCCGAAGAAAGATGCGCCGCGGGGGCGTAGAGACAGCGGGGCACCTGAAGCAAAAAGGTCGCATATGGGGGGGACGGGCGGCGTAATGGGCAGGGGATGGTACAGGGGGCTCCGCGCGGATCAGGTATCCAGGAATTGCACGCCGAGATGCACCCCTTCCACTCTGACGACCTTGCAGCGGTATTCGACCGCGGTCAACAGGAGTGCCTTCAAGGAACCGATCTCCCCGACCTTGATGCCCTCCTGAACCGGGCCGTCCATCACAATCGAGGCGCCGGTGGTCGAGAGGTTGTCGATCAGGCAACGGTACTTTGCGCCGCCGATGTTCAGCACGCACTGTGTTTTAATGGCGAAGCGCTTGTCGCTCCGTTCCGTTCGTTCCGCTTGCATGCATCTGCCATCCTTTTTTCTATGATTCTACTACCTTTGCCGGCACACGTCTACGCCGTTCGAGCAAAAAAGCCGCCGACCGCCGCCGGCTAATCCCAGAAGATGCCGGTGGGATCGGCCCCCACCTCGGCGACCAGTTTTTCCAGGGTATCCCGGTTGCGCCCCGTGGGGTACGGCTGGCGCCGGTTCTTCCGGTCGTACCAGTACAGGGTCCAGATCTGCGACTCCGGGTCGAATTCGAACTGGGCCACGTTCACGCTGTTCATGATGCTCGGGTCGATGAACAGGGGACGGGTCTCCACCAGGGCCACCCGGTTCCCCCTGGTCTGGTAGGCAAGGGCCACCGCATCGCCGCTCCGCGCCCGGCAGAACGCGCCCAGCAACTCCTCCACCCGCGCCGTTTCCCTATCGGGCAACGCCATTGTGCACGCACCTTTCCCCACGCATCATCTCGCCCATGGCCTGTTATGGCCTGAAACCGTCCCGCTTTTCAATGAAAAATTGCCTGGCACATGAGGAAATTGCGGAGGGAAGGGGGAAATGGGACTGGTAATTTCCATAAAACCGATGGGGCTCGTGTCCCGTGCGGTCAGTCGGGGGAAGTGATTCCTTTGCCATTTTGGCTGGTGCCAAGGTGCGGCGACGCAGGTGCAGCACGGTCTACATCGAGGAGCCGCAACCACGGCAGCGGCCGAAAGAGTCGGAATGACGAGTATGGGATATTAATGGTGCCGTTCGTTCGCCGCCCGCGCCTGTTTGTAAAAATCCGTCGAGCGGTTTTTCTGAATGGCGGCGGTCAACCGGTCGACCAGGCTCCGTTCATCGGTCCGCAGGTCGAAAACGCGCTGCACATCCACGAAGCTGCCGAAGAAGCGCGTTGTGCCGGTCTCCTGGTCCTTCGAGATGAACTTGTCGGCGTACCGCTCGAAACGCGGATCGAGGGTGTAGGTGTCCAGCGCCTCCAGCAGCTTGTCGATACTGTCCGGTTGCTCCTTGTACGATTTAGCGCTGTTTGCTGTAACTTGGGTCATGGTGGTTTCCTTCTGAAATACGGTATTTACGACAACTTCTTCATTATACTCCCGTTCCCGGGACAGGGTATCGTTTTTTTTGCCGCGGCCACGCCCGGATGCCGCCGGCCCCAAGCCATCCCCACCCTTCTCGCCCCGGCGAAGTTTTCCTGCGGGATGGGGTGCCCCCCCGTCCCTATCGGCATTAAGACATTGGAGAATTTTTGCTCGACATGGTATGGTGAACATTTGGAAACAGACTCAGCGTTCAGACTCCTGGTGAGGTGAGGCGACATGACCGTGAACACGAGAAAATTTACGAGGGTGGAAATCTCGGCAGTGGCAACCATCGAGTGCCATGATCAAACCATATCCGGCGAGGTTACGGAGATAAGCCTGCGGGGCCTGTTTATAAAAACCGCCGTCAAGCTCCCGGTCAACCAGCAGGTGTACGTAAAGGCTCGCTGTTTGAAGAAGGAATTCCAATTCCCCGCCACCGTGATCTACGAGCAGGAACAGGGCTTGGGGCTCAAGATCGACGAGATCAACCTCCCGTCCTTTTTTCATTTACGGGAACTTATCGCTTCGAAGCTCGAGGACCCCGATACCGTCATCCAGGAAACATTCATCATGGCCGACATCATAACCGGGTAGCCCGGCGGTCGTTCGCGGTTGTATCATAATGATACAAACAGAGGTCTCCGGGGTATCCAGGGGGCCTTTTTTAATGTGAAAACAGCAGGTTCAAAAGATGGCCAAAATGGTAATTTTTTTAACACTCCCAGGATAGTGTTAATTTTTTTAACATACTGAAATTGTGATTGAAATGTGCAGACCCGTGGCGTAAAAGTGATCTGTCGATCGGATGCGATCTGTTCCATGTGCGCAGGGAAACTCCGATCTGTTATGTCATGCGTTGTTCGCCCCCTGTTCCGCCCAGGAACAGGAGGGCGCATTTAATCCAAGGAGGTTTTTGGCATGAGAATCAAGGCATTGGTGGTGGGATTGTTTTTGGCGGCAACGGCCGGGTCGGCTTGTGCGGCCGGGCCTTATCTCGGGGTCTCGGGCGGCGTGAGCATCTTTCATAATGCCGACATGAAGGTGTCGGGCTTCAGCGGCACGGCAACGACCAACTACAATTCCGGGTATGGTTTTGGCGCCAATGCGGGCTACAATTTTGACCCGGTGAGGCTGGAATTTGAATTCGGCTACCGGAAGGCCGATGTGGACCACCTCTCGGGACCCGGCGGCAGCCTCTCGGTGGACGACACGAATCTCAAAGTCATGAGCTACCTGGTGAACGGCTACTATGACATCAAAACAGGCACGATCTTCACGCCCTATGTCGGCGCAGGGCTTGGCGTGCTGGATGGCGAACTGCAGGTCCAGGGGACCAAGTATGACGACACGGCGTTCGGTTACCAGGTCGCCGTCGGGACGACAATTGCGGTGGACAAGAATATAGCGCTTGATTTTTCGTACAAGTTCCAGGGCGCCGGGTCCGATTTTTCAAAGGACGGGGTAAGCCTCTCCTACCTGAACAGCAGCTTCTCCGGGGGCTTCCGCTACAGCTTCTGACGGCTGATGTGCTGCTAACCAGGGGCCGGGCCTCCATATACCATTTGGGATACGGGCCCGGCCTTTGTGCGTTATCCCTGGAGGGCAGCCGGGATTGGTAGTTTGCTGGAGAGATGAGAACCAAAATACAGTTGCCAAATTACCCTGAAAGGGTCATTATACAATATGGAAAAGAAGCGGCCTCATTACGACCTGGCCGTCATCAAGCGACAGATGGATGCTGTCGAGACGATGGTGCTGACGACCTCGGCTCGTAACGGCATCAAGAAGGCCAGGATGTCGTTGCAGCAGGCGTGGCAGGTCATGCAGGCGCTCTCCCTGAAGAACTTCCATAAGTCCATGACCGTTTATGGCGACCACAAGGTCTGGCAGGATGTCTATTTCTCCGAGTGGCAGGGTATCGCCCTCTATATCAAATTTCAGAGACTTGATGACTATTTCATCATATCCTTCAAGGAGCGGGACGATGAGTAAGGAATACAACGGGAAAACCTGCCCCGAATGCCTTGAGGGCACCTTGAAACACGGCAGGAAAAAGACCGCCTTCGAGTACCGGGGGCGCGTTCTGGAGTTCGAGCAGGTCGGCGCATGGTGCAACCGCTGCGGCGAGGGTGTCATGACCGGCGCGGAGGCTACGGCTACGGAACCTTTGATTGACCAGTTCATCGCAACGGTTGACAAGGAAGAGGCTGCTGAACTGGCCCGCATCCGCAAACGCCTCAAGCTGACCCAGAAACAGGCGGCGCAGATCACCGGCGGCGGCCATAACGCTTTCTCCCGGTACGAGCGGGGCGAAGCAAAACCGCTGCCGGCGGTCATCAAGCTCATGCGCCTTCTGGATCGGCACCCGGAACTGTTGCAAGAGGTTGTTGCGGCATAGCATGGTATGAATCACGCGGCCCTTCGGGGACGTATCATATTGACACAATCAGAGGCGTCCGGGCGAGTTCCAGGCGTCTTTTTTTGTGTATAAACGGCATGTTATGGGGAATAGGCGTTTTTATGTTAATTTTTTTAACACTTTCTGAGGAGTGTTAATATTTTTAACATATTGATTTTGCAATTGAAATGTGTGTTTTCGGGGAGTAGAAGGGTATGGGGTGATAAAGTAGTTGTGCCCAATAAATAAAATAAGAATGGATTGTAGGTGTATGAGATTCCTCAGCCACAACAGTTCTTCTTAAAATGTGAATAAGTAAAGACGCGATCCCGTCGATCACCCCCTTAATTATTCGTAATAAAATGACCGCAAGTTGATGAATCGGCAATATTTTTAATCAGGTCATTGAACAGGAGATTCCGTGCACGAAAAGTTACCACAAGATTTACTTAATGCTTCTCAGAACAATAAACTAATTCCTCTTGTTGGCGCCGGTGTGTCGATGTCGCTGACCGACAAAGAGGGGAAAAGAATTTTTCCCTGTTGGAGAGAACTGTTGGGGTATGCTGCTGATGAGCTTGAGAAAGCGGGAAAAGAAAAATTCGCCAATGGCATTAAAGCCATGCAGGATCTTGGAGATTTCCAACAGGCTGCTAAACTCGCTCGGCAGGGGCTACAGGGCACACTATGGAATCAATTTTTTAGGAAACACTTTGAAGAACCTTTGCCCCGAATATCCGAGGAAAGCAAGTCGCTACCCAAAGCAATTTGGGGCCTCAGCAACCGGGTTCTGACGCTAAATTATGACAAGGTATTGCGCGTGGCCTGCCCGGATATCCAACGCCTGATTGAATTGGACAATACTAACAAAGCTGAGTTAGCAAGCTTTAAGCGAGGTGATCTCGCAGCCCCTGCTATTTGGCATTTCCATGGTCGAATCGACAATATTTCCACAATGATATTTACCGCCGAAAGCTACGACAAGCTCTATATGGAAACTGATAAAAACTACCTAGCGGCCCTTGATGTTTTCAGGGGGCTGTGCCGTGATCAGCAACTGCTATTTGTCGGCTGTAGCCTTGATGACGCCGAGTTGCTGCACGAGATGGCCAATCAACACAGGCTATTTGATGCCAACACAGGTCCTCATTATGCCATGGTTCATCAGGAACAACATGATGCCATCAAGCAAAAAATTGAAGGGTTACCGATTGAATTGTTAACCTTCGAAAGCTTTGGTGACCCCCTGGTACAGTTGGTCAATGCTATTGCAAAGCATGCACCACAATCCCCCCAAATGGACCAAGCAATAAATCGTCAACATACCAACCATCAGCAGGTGCACGCCAGAAAAAATGGTAAAAAAATAGCCTTACTCTCCGCCAGTCCGATTAATGAGGAACAGCACTATTCAAAACTTCTTAGAGAGTTTAAGAAAATTGATTGTCCTATCGACTACTTTAGTTTGAGTATCGAAAATATCAACAACCTGCAAGGGTATGATTATTTGTTAATATTATCTAAAGTAATTAAGGACAAATTATTGATAGAGGATGACTATCTTTGTAGCAAGCGCATTAGTTTTAAAGAGTTAGAAGATCAAACTGAGAATGAACAGACCGCAGGGGTATTCATTTTTGTCGATCAGTTACCGCCCCCTGACTCCACAGCAGAATTACGCTTACCAACTATAATCTTGGCGGATTTGGAAAAGCAGCAGTTCAATAGTGCCGTCTTTCAGTTGTTCAAGAAGAACAATCTGGACTATTTCGAAAACTGTCAGCTTCTGAATCGTTCTGCTTTTCAACTCTCCCCCTTGATTGAAGGAATCGAGGGCGACAACAATATCAGACACCCAAAGACCCCTCTGCCTGACAGTATCGATCCTAAGACTGTACGCAACTTCATCGGCCGAACCGGTGACCTAGAGCAAATCTGCCGCAAACTGCTGACCCAGGAGGAGGAAGGTGGCGTCCTGACGATCAAGGGTTCCGGCGGTATCGGCAAGACCACCACAGTAAAAAAAATCGCCGTGGCCTTAGCTGAGCGAGGTTATTTCGATGGAGGGATCAGCTTTGTTGAGTGTGAACCAATTACAGATTGCCAGCAGTTTCAATATAAGGTTGCCGGAGCTTTCAATTTGGAACAGGCCGAAGATCTTAAGCGGCATCTACGTGACCACTACGACCAATTATCACGGCTGATCATTCTCGATAATTTTGAAACCTTGCTCTATCTCGGTGATCAGCAAGAAATCAAAACGGTGCTGGGCTTTATTTGTGACTACGCGACGATAGTGATCACTTCGAGGGAGCGGCTTCAAATTGAAGGTGAAGTTGTCTATGAAATGCGCCAGTTTACCACCGATGAGGCTGTAGAATTATTCGCACATTGCCTCGATCAACGAAAAATTGAACCAGGTGAATTGTCTTTCTTACGCCAGGAGATCATCGAAAACATCTTGGACAACAACCCTCTAGCTATAAAATTGATCACCAGAAATATGCCCAAAGGCAAGAATTTTGCCGCATTAAAAGAAGAGTTGGAATCAGATCTGTTCAGCAAAATCAGTGATAGTGATCTGGAGGTTTTTGACGATAATTCGGATCTCAATATTGCCAGAAAAAAATCGATCTATGGTTCGATTCTCTACTCCTACAAACATTTGCTCGACAACGAGCAGCGGGCTTTTGAGCTACTGTCGCTGTTTCCCGACGGTATTGGGCTTGAAACATTTAAGCGGCTGACCCACGGTCAAAAGAATACAAAAAACAGCGGCACAAACGAACTACAGCAAATGATGATTACCGACAAGGTCATCAAAGAACTTGAAAACAAATCTATGATCGAAAACAACAACGGACAAATAAAACTTCAGTCAATAGTAGGCAAATTTGCAGAGGCTCAGCTCCATCGTAGGAATAACATTACACACTATTACTGTAACGCTTTTGAATATAACCGATTATTTGCCATGGCATTAAGAGATCATCAGGATATCAACGAAAGGCGAGCTCTAATAATTTTCAATAGTCAGCAGGGTAATTTCTTAAAAAGCATCATGTATTGTGACAAGGTTAATGTTAATAGTACTGAACTAATTGAATATCTAGAAAACTTATGCGTGCTTTTTATTGATATTTGCTCACTTGGTGGCTTAATTCGTGGACTCTCTGAAATGCGCGACTATTTCAAGGGGGCGGATAGACATTATGTTGATGCGCTTTTGTATTTCGCTAGATATTTTGATGGGGATTTCGATAGTGCCTTTGAAGCTATAAAACAGGCGATACCACTAGATAAGTTAGACACATTTGATAGAGCCAAACCCAACGAACGCTCGACAGCTGAAATTGCGTTATCTGTTTATCAGATGGAAGGTGAAGCGCTGTGTGCAGCAAAACATCGGGCAAGTCATAAGTTCTTAACTCCTAACTACCCGCCTTCATTATTATTATTGGGTGAATTCGATCAACAACTTGCAAATAGCTGTAAACACTATTTTTTCACTTTTGAAGTTCTAGCCAACATGGGGCTATTGGTCTTTGAGGAGATCGATGATTATTTGTCTAAACTCTACGATAAAGCCCATCTTGATCGAATGCAAGTATCTTATATCCGCTCAAAACTGAAGCCTCTGAAGCGGCAAGAGGTTGAGGCTTTGGTCACAGTCAACCCCTATACCAGAGGGCTCAAATGGTTGATGCTGGCTTTTGTCGAAGCAGATGTCAAAAAAGCTGACGAACTATATCAAGAGGCCATCAGTCAACTTGTCCATATCAAATATTATTATGTTGAAGCTCTGTATTTTTACGCAAAATCTCTACGAACACGCAACCCAGCGAAGTTCGAATGTGTTTATCAGCAAGGGTTTGAGTTGGCACAAAAGCACCACTACCGTTTTTTGCAATACTGTTTCGAACAACTGCTTCACCCCACGCTAATTACTTATGATTCTCGCAATTATCCGCTGCCAGATAACGAAAATTTTACTGACTACATCCAGATTTTAATCAAAGAAAATGTACAGCGCAAAAGCCAAAGTTGATGGTAAGCCGCAAGGAGAACCTCAAAAGGATTTTTTCTACAGAATTCATTTTATTGTTGGTGGCCCCCCGATCCCACCACCCAAAATTTGACAAAAGAACAGCCCCCGGCTGCCCTAACCTGCAACCATACCCATCCCGTTCAACCACTCGGTGACCCCAATGAACACACTGCAAGAACTCTTTGAAACGACCCTGGCAAAGACCCTTTCCGAGGAACGGGTTATCGTTCATATCCTTTTGAAGAAATTCCGGGATCAGGGGTTCGTTCTCAGCAACAAGCAGATCAAGGAACTGGAACAGGTCATATCCAGCAAAGCGGATATCGGCACCTTCAAGTTCGACGAAAGCGAGGCCCTGGAACTACCCGAGGATCTGACGGAGTTTGAGAGCAGCGGCGTCCGCATCGAAATCGACCACAAAAAGGACCTGGCCGAGGCGTTCGAGGAGATCGCCAAAAATATGTCCCATTCCCTGCCCGAGATAGCGGTGGAAGTCGCGGATATCATCCTGGACACCTTGAAGAAGAACTTCAAGCAGTATCAAAAACACGCCCGGAAGGAACTCAAACAGTTCAGCGCCGACCTGGACCATACCTGGGGCACGGCCGTCGACCTGCTGGAGATGTTCTATGACATCGCCCTGGAATCGGGAAACAACTTCAACGAATACTATTGGCCCCTGGCGGCCAAGGAGGGCGATCTGGTCTTCGATGTCCTCACACGGCTCCACGCCAAGGGGTGCCGAACCTGCGCGGAGATCATCTGCCTGCTGAAAAACGGCTATGCCGACGGCGCCCACGCCCGGTGGCGCTCCCTGCGCGAAATGGCGGTCATCGCTGCGTTGGTGCGCAGCCACGGCAACGACGTCGCAGAACGGTATCTGTACCATGGCGATATCGAGGAGTACCGGGCGGCCCAACGGTATCAGGCCCACTGCGGGGTGGTGGGGTGCCCGAAGCTGGACGAGGGGGAGTACGCCGCCCTCAAGGACAATTACCTCACCCTGGTCGCCAAATACGGCGCGAGCTATGAAAACGAGTACGGCTGGGCCGCCACGGCGCTGGGCACGGAGGACCCGACCTTTGCCGATCTGGAGGCGGATGTGGGCCCGGACCACCTGCGCCCCTATTACAAAACGGCCTGCCAGAGCGCGCCCGACAGCCCCAGGGGGTTCCTGTCCAAAGCCGGCCTGCTCCCCCAGACATCGGAACTGTCCCTCTCCGGCCCCAGCAATCTCGGCCTGGCCGATCCGGGCCACGGCGCGGCGATCTCGCTGTTGCACATCACCACAGCGCTTTTGACCCTGGATTCCAATCTGGACCGGCTGGTAATCTGCAATGTGCTGCTGAACCTGGAAGGGAAGATCGGCGAGGCGTTTCACGCGGCGCAGGCGGCGGTTGCGGAGCCGGGGACTGCGACACGGTAAATCATCTATAGGCTATTGTTTTGATGCCTCGGAATAATGCCGGGGTTATGCATAGCACCGAAATACAAACGGGGCGGGGCAGGCTCCCAGGCTGTCAAGGCATGCGTGGCATCCCGGAACCCCCGCCCCTGCCCGCTCACGTCACACCGTCACCACGATCTTGCCCTGTTGCAGGTTGGATTCCATGTACCGATGGGCCTCCACAATGTTTTCCAGCGGGAACGTGCGGTCGATGACCGGTTTCAGCGCGCCGGATTCGAGCCCGCTGGAGACGAACTGCTTGCCGCGGGCCAGCATCTCCGGCTCCCTCACGATCTCGAACAGGGTGTACCCCCGCACCGACAACCCCTTGCCCAGGGCTGCGAACAGGGGAAAGGGCGTCGGCGCCGGCGACAATGCCCCGTATTCGAAGATCGTCGCCCCCTGAGCGGCGGCGGCGGCAAGTTTTTCCAGCAGAGGCCCCGCCACGGGATCAAAGACCATGGTTGCTCCTTTCCCGGCGGTAATCGCCATCACCCGCGCCACCAGATCCTCTTCGTCGGTCACGATGACGTGATCCGCCCCCGCCCCCAAAAGAAAATCCTTCTTCCCGGCGCCGCGCGTGGCGGCGATGGCGGTCGCCCCGACATACTTTGCGACCTGGATCGCGGCCAACCCCACGCTGCTGCTCGCCGCGGTGATCACGACGCTCTCGCCTTTCTGCAAGCGGCCGAATTCCACGAGCGCCCCGAAAGCGGTGAGATACTGCATCCAGATCGCCGCACCCTCCACCGGCGTCAGGACCCCCGGATACGGGACGGCCGCATAGGCCGGCACGATGGCACTTTCCCCGTAGACACCGTAGTCGCCGACGGAGAAGGAGGGTATGGTGCTTACCCGGTCCCCGACCTTGATGCCGCTGACGCCCGGCCCCACGGCGTCCACGATCCCCGCCGCCTCATAGCCGATCCGCGAGGGGAGCTTGGGCGCCTCCAGGTACTGTCCCTGGCGGAACATGACTTCGGCGCGGTTCAGGCCGATGGCCGCAACCTTCAGGCGGATCTCTCCCGCACCCGGCTCCACAAGAGGCGCCTCTTCGAGTTTGAGCACCCCGGCATCCCCTGTTTCGTAAAAGCGAACGATCTTCGGCATGGCGTTTCTCCTTTATGGTGGCAATCTACGTTCTGTCATTATCGTCCAGGAATTGCAGGCCCACCTGGGTGGATTTTATCCTGACGACGTTGCACAGGTACTTGACGGGAGGCGACAAGAGAACCGTCAAGGTGCCTATGTCCCCCGTGGTGATGTACTCCTGGTCCGAAGGGATCATGTCGACCGAGGCGCCGGTAGCGGAGAGGTTATCGAGCAGGCACTTGTAGACCGTTCCCCTGACGGCAAACTCGCACTTTGTTATGTACTGCATTCTTTCATCGCTGCGATCATCCAACATGCTGGCTTCCCCCTTGTATCAATGGCATGGCTCCGGTGGTCGAACGGATTGGGCGAACATGCGTGACCGCTTCCAGGAAATGACCAGGCAGATGCTGTTAATTGTACCACCATATAAAAACGCCGCAGGGGATATTGGGGGTCTTCCCTTTCCGTTGCGCCTCTTCGGATGGAGGGGAAAAATGCGGCCAGGCGTATAACCTGCCGCCCCGAGGGAGCCGCCATATATGGCAGTTACGTCAAACTTGACGGCTTCCCCTGACGGTTTTTCCCCTCCCCGCGCCACTGCCCTATTTTTGTCACGCGCAATCGGTCACTTAGACACCCCGCAGCCTCGGGCCTTCCCTGGCATGCTCGTTGCGTTACCCACCCTTGGACAAAGAACGGCAGCATCGTTTTTTCCGTTACTATTTTGAGTTAACCGAAGGAGGTTTGTTATGGGTGACACACGAAAGGCGTACGAGGAGAAGCTCGATGCACAGCTCAAGGAATGGAACGCGCAGATAGCCCTGTTCAAAGCCAAGGCGGAAAAGATGACGGCCGATATGAAGGTCGAGTACGAGAAGGCCATCGAATCCTTGCAGCACAAGCAGGGCGAGGCCGGGATAAAGCTGCGCGAGCTGAAGGCATCCGGCGATGAGGCCTGGGAAGACGTGAAAAAGGGCCTGGAAAAGGCCTGGACCGAAGTCAAGGCCGCCTTCCACGAGGCGACCTCCAAGTTCAAATAGGCCGTCCCAGGAGCCCTTTCATTTGCTATGTGGGCACATTGCGGTATTGTTGAGCGAGATGCACTCGTTCGATACACACGATAGGGGAGGAAGCGTATGAAAAGAAAAATGATTGCGACATGTCTGGTGTTGGTTTGCAGCCTGGTTACCGTCAGTGCCATGGCGGCGGAAACGAATAGTGCGGAGAGCATCAAGGGCAGACTCGGCATCACCGGCGAAATAGGCTTTCTGGTGCCGGCGGACAACGATGCGGTCAGCGCCGGCATTGTGGTCGGGAGGGGGCACACGGATACGGGCTTCATCGGCGGCGGCGGCCTTATCTTCGGTATCCTCGATAATTTCGCGGCGGAATTCGAGATCACCCATACCGGTTTCGGCACGGACACGAACACGGATTTCGATACCACCAATATCTCTCTGGGCGCGCAGTACCGCTATCTCAACCTCCCGGTTAAAAAACTGGTCCCCTATGTCGGCGCCGGGTTGGACATCCTGATCAACGGGGCCAACAACGGCCTGGATGTGGACACCGTGGCAGGGATACACGTCAAGGCGGGGGTGGACTATTTTGTCATGCGCCAACTGGCCCTGACGTCCGAGCTCAAAGGGGTCATCGCCCCGAATGCCGACATCAAGGCCGGGGGCGGCAAGGTCGGCGAGTTTGATCCCGACAGCTTCTCCATGACCTTCGGGGTACGGTATTTCTTCAACTGACACGGCCCTGCACACGCCAAGGGCCGGCCGATCCCAAGGGCCGGTCAGGTAATCCGTTGACAAAGATGGCCCGGCCATAGCACAATCGCCCATTGTTTACGCAATGGGCGTTTTTTTGGGTAAAAACATCGGGGAAAACGGTAACGCCGCCAGAGCGGCCGACCGGCTGGAAACATAACGGGAGTAGAAGTACATGGAGCATTTCACCTGGAACAACACGTATTCCGTAGCCGATGAAGAGCTGGACAATCATCACAAGGACCTGTTCGGCATATTCAACAAGCTCTACGACACCTGCCTGAAGAAGAATGAAGCCGCCCCCCTGGGTGCGGTCATCGGGGAACTGGCATCCTACAGCGCGTATCACTTCCATGCGGAAGAACAGCATATGAAGGACCTGGACTATAGCGGCCTTGAGCAGCACATCGTCCAGCACCGGGCGTTTGCCGCCAGGATAGACAAGTACCACCATGCCCACGTGGCAAACGAGGTGGTGGTATCCAAGGAGATCGTGCTGCACCTGTGGAAGTGGCTCATCGACCATGTCATGACGGAAGACAAGAAGTATTCATTCAAGCAGAAACGACCGGCGCAAAGGAGCCACCATGACGGACGACAAGCCTGACAACGAACGGACGCTCTCCCTGGAGGAGCTCGTGGTCTCACACAGCTACGAGATGCTGGCCCTGATAACGGTCCTGGAGAAGAAGGGCATCCTGGACCGGGGCGAGATCATCGAGGTGATCAAGGAGTTGCGGAACAGCCAGGGGTGAGGTGCGCCCCGCCCGGAAGCTTTGGCACTGTTACACGGGCGTACGTGCCGACGCGGCATATGGCACGCGGGCGATAACGGCAACGGCGGTTTCCCTGCCCTTTGCGCGATGTTGCCCCCTCACCCGTTCCCCACGATGTACCAAAATTTGCGCGATAATCGTACGGCTTCTGCACCATCGACCACGTCCCTCCCCCCATGCCGCTTTCGCCTATCCCCAAGTTGTTTGACAATTCATATAGATTAATGTACTTATTGCGGTTCTCAAATTAAACATGCCTGTTTTTTATTCACGGCATGCCCGAAGAGAAATGCGACACAAAGCCGGGGGGGAGGAAAAACATGAAGTGGTCGGACCTGAAGGTAAAAACAAAGCTGGTATTTTTAACCATTGTGACGTGTGTAGCGGTGGCCGTGGTGGCGGGTCTGGGCCTTTACGGCATCCGCGATACGTCCGGCGGCATCGTGGAAGCCAATGAGGGTCTCAACCAGGTTGCCGTCGCGGACAGCCTGGTGAAGAATTTTCTCACCATCCGCCTGGATCTGGTCTACATGCTGTCCCTTACCGATACCCATCAGTTGGAAGACAAACGGGCCGATATGCTCAAACAGGTGGGCGCGATCCGCGAGGGGATCAAAAAACTCGGCGAAACAAAGATGCCGGACCAGGAGAAGGATCTGCTGAAGCAGTTCGGCGACGGCTTCGAGGCGTACCTGCTCCAGGGGGAAAAATTGGCGAAACAGGCCATTGAGTCGGCGGCCAACGGCGGCAAGGGGCATGAGGCGGTCGTTGACTTTGCCGTAACATCGACAGCGCCGCTCTATGAAAAACCGGCCGCTGCGATTGCCAAGATCGTCGAGACCGAGGTGAAGGCGGCACGGGAGATGACCAAGACCGACACGGAGCGCGCCAGGAAGATCGAGGGGGGCATGGCCGCCATGAGCCTCCTGTGCATCGCCGTTGCGCTCCTGTTCGGCTTCACGATCTTCCGCTCCATCACCCGGCCGCTGGCCAGGGTTATCCAGGTGCTTTCCACCGTCGCCTCCGGGGACCTGAAGGCCCGCTCAGGCCTCGATTCCCACGATGAAATGGGCGTACTGGCGCGCGAAGTGGACGATATGACCCAGAAACTGGCCGATACGATCGGCAAGGTCTCGGTGAGCAGCATCCAGGTATCGGTCGCCGCCAACCGCGTCCACAAGCTGGCCGACGGCCTGGCGCGGAACTCCGAGACCCTCGCCAGCCAGTCCACAACCATCGCCACCGCCAGCGAGGAGATGGCGGCGACGTCGTCCGACATAGCCCGCAACTGCAACGATGCGGCGCAGGAAGGCCAAGGCGCCAGCGAGGTGGCTGTCGCGGGGGCCGATGTGGTGGACGGGACGGTAACGGGAATGGCGCGGATCGCCGAACGGGTCAAGGGCTCGGCACAGATCGTCGAGGAGTTGGGACGCCGCTCCAACCAGATCGGCGAGATCATCGGCACCATCGAGGACATCGCCGACCAGACGAACCTGTTGGCGCTGAACGCGGCCATCGAGGCCGCCCGGGCGGGGGAACAGGGGCGCGGCTTTGCCGTGGTCGCCGACGAGGTCAGGGCTCTGGCCGAACGGACCACCCGGGCGACCCGCGAGATCGGCGAGATGATCAAGTCCATCCAGGAGGAGACCACGTCGGCGGTGGCGGCCATGGAAGAGGGGGTGGCCGAGGTGGAGCGGGGCAGCAAGGGCGCGGCCCAATCGGGAGAGGCGTTGCAGCACATCCTCCAGCGCATCGATGTGGTAACCCAACAGGTCAATCAGATCGCCACGGCCGCCGAAGAGCAAACCGCAACTACCACCGAGGTGTCCCACAATATCATGAATGTCACCGAGATTGCCCACGCGACCTCCAACGAATCGCGGGACATCACCGCCGAAGCCAACAAGCTCACCAGTCTTTCAGCGGCCCTGATGGACGCCATCGGCGCCTTCAAGATCGAAGAGAGCAATTCCCTCATCATCAACAAGGCCAAGAGCGCCCACATGATCTTTGTGGGCAAGATCCGGGCACACCTGGACGGTGCGGCAAAAACCGACCCCTCCACCCTGCCGGACCACCACGGCTGCGCCTTCGGCACATGGTACGACACCACGGGCAGCGAGCATTGCGGCCATCTCCCGACCTTCAAGAGCATTGTCCAGCCCCATGCCAGGGTCCACGAACTGGGCCGTGCCGCCGTCATGGCGCACAACGCCGGCGACCGCGACAAGGCGGCCGAGCTGTGCCAGGAGATGGTGGACAACTCCACCGTCCTGCTCGACATCCTCGGCGAACTGGAAAAGACGTGCGCGTGATGGGCAGAGGGGCACTGTGGGTGCGGCAGCGATACCAGCCGCGGTAACGATACGCGGGGAAGCCGGAGCGGATTCGGCGTTTCTCGGGCAAAACGGCATGGGAAGAGGCACCCGGAGGCAATCCGGGTGCCTCTTTCGTTTCCACGGTGCAGGGACGGCACGCAGCCAAGGGGCGATCGGTGGAGATTGCGGTCAACCGGCTTGACGGGCCGCGCGTTGCCCTCTATTATCGGGGCCATTACAGGGACGCAGCCGGCATGAGCGGCAGCGGCGCCGCCCGTGAGGTATGTTGTCCCGTGGGCTTGGCCCCTACCTGATTTTTTGAAAGAGAGACCGATACCATGACCATGAAGGTTGCGTTTTCCACCCTCTGCTGCCTGATAACGGTTGCCGCATCGTCCTGCGCCCTGGCCCAGGACACCGATGAGGTAACCAAACCGGTTAAAGAGGCCGTGGCCGCCTCCGTGCGGCCGGAGCGCCCCCTCACGGAGGCCACCGTCGATACGACCTGGCTCCCCGCCAGCAAAATCCGCAGCACCGGCGGCGACCTCACCATGGGCGAGGTAAAGGCGGGCTTTAGCCGGCGCTTCGTCGTCACTCCCCAGCTTGACCTGTCTGCGGGTATGAACTACTCGCTCCGGGAAATCGACGCCCCGGACAGCGCCCGCCTGCCCGACGCGCTGCACCTGATCTCCCTGAACCTGGGGGCGGAGTACCATGTCAACAAAGCGCTCACCCTGGGCCTCCGGATTTCCCCATCGGTCGCCAGCGACTTCACGGGATTCACCGGGAGCGATATCCGGGTGCCGGTGGCGGCCCATGCCGGCTTTCAGGTTTCCCGGAGCCTGTTCCTCCTGGGAGGACTCGCCTACACCGGGATGAATCGTTCCTATCCGGTCCTCCCCGTGCTGGGGCTCGTGTACACGCCCACGGAGCAATGGACCTTTGCCCTCGGGTTTCCCCGTACCGGCGCCATCTACCGGCCGGACAAGGATACCGAGCTGTTCGCGGGGGGCGAGTTCGCCGGGGGCGAATACCAACTGCACGATCCCGCCCTGGGAGCCAAGGTCATCACCTACCGGGATTACCGGGCCGTGGCCGGGGCCGAAATCCGGATCTGCTCATTTGCCAAGCTCGGCATCGCCGGGGGCTACGCATTTGCCAGAAAGTTCGTCTTCTACGACAGCAACCGGGCCGATATGAACCTGGACGGCGCCCCCTTCGGCCGCGCAGCCCTCAAGCTGGCCTGGTGACCGGCGGGGGTAAGTGCCCCCCAACCCTCGTCCCCCCATTGCCAACAACCGATTCCCTGCTATGCTTGGCACAGGTGTTCCAATACCGGCAGGGGTGCCGCGCGCGCCTCCGCCCAAAGGGGGAGAGTATGCTGAGAATCGTTGTGGCTTGTATAGCTCTGCTCGCGGTTGCAGGCTCCGGTAGTGCCGTGGACCGGCCGGTGGCTCCCAACGGCATTGCCCTGTATCCCGGTTACCTGAGCTGGAAGGTCGTCGCCCCGTCCTACCGGGAGGACAAGGGGCAGATCCGCATCGTCACCGGCAACGAGATCGCCGTCGCCGCCTTGCGTGCCGGCACGAAGCCGCTCCCGGACGGCAGCGTGCTGGCCAAGGTGGCCTGGAAGGCGGAGAAGCACCCATCCTTCCCGGTCGCCACCGTGCCGGGGGCCTTCGCCCAGGTGGAGTTCATGGTGAAGGATGCCGTGAAGTACAAGGCGACCGGTGGGTGGGGCTATGCCCGGTTTGTGGGGAACGACCTGAAGCCCTACGGCAAGGACGCCGGGTTCGTCCAGGAGTGTTTCGGCTGTCACACGCCGGTGGCGGATAACGATTATCTCTTCACCAGGATCGTTACGGTCCCCTAGGTGACACAAAAACAGCCCGCGGAAACGACAAACAGACGCCTTGAGGCAATCCGGGCGTCTGTTTGCGTCACTGTTGCGCCGGTCGGGATGTCGATGGGGGACGCATGGAGGTGATGCGCGGTGCCGTGCAGGGATGGACAATCGGCAACGGACGTGTTACACGCTCTGTGAACAGCTCTGCGCGCTGGCAGGAAAAGGGCTCGGGATTCGCCCCGTTCGTCTTGGGGATCGTCATGCCCATCCGGTAACGATCGGGCCTGCCCCACCGCGCGTTGGGGACTTGCCAGAAAAACGGATCGGAGCACACGGTCGTGAAACCATTCATCGCTTTCTTGTTCATCGCCGCCGGCGGCAATGCCATCTACCATATCGGGCAAAAGACCTTGTCGGCTACCGCCAACCCCATGATCATCCTCATGGGCGCCTACGGCTTCGCGTTTTTGCTGTCGGCCGCGGCCCTGCCGTTTTTTCAGAGCCCGGCGCACGTTTCCTGCGGCACGCAGGCGTTGCAGTGGCCGGTGGCCGCCCTGGGCGCCGGGGCGTTTTTGATCGAGATCGGCTTCCTGTTCCTCTACCGCACCGGCGGCTCTCTCCAGTGGTCCGGCATCGCGGTCAACGGCCTGGCGGCGCTCATGCTCATCCCGGTCGCCATCCTCGTCTACCGGGAGACCTTCTCGGTCGCGCGCATCATGGGCATCCTCCTGACCCTCGGCGGCCTCGCCCTGATCATGCGGAAGTGACACACGGGACACCAGGTACATTGATTGGTTTGTATCGGCGCCTTCCGAAGCGCATCATGGAGCAACAGCCTGCTACGGATGAACGGGAACGCGAGGAAACCATGCCCATGAGAAGAGCAGCCGCCGGAATCGTTGTCGTCTTTTGCCTGAATGCGCCTGCAAGGGCGGAGATGTTCAAGATCGAGAACCCCGCATCAAACATCTACAATCCCGCGGACCGGATGAATAACCCCAATCCGTTATCGCCCCCCACCCAACCGGCCCAAGAGCCGGCAGCGGCAAAAGAACCAGCGACGGCAACGCCAACCGCAACGCCACCGCCGCCCGAACAGGCTCGGGGACAGCGCGTGCCGCAACAACGGCGCGCGGTCCCGCCAAAAAGCTCTTCGTTCAAAACCGCCCAAGCCTATCTGGCCGCAGCGAACCGGGCCTACACCAGGGGCGACTACAGGAGGTTCCTGGCCATAAGCGAAGAGGCCCTGAACCGGATACGCGCCGGAACGCTCACGGCCTCGAAAAAGACGAAACAGAAGCTGGTCAGGAACAGAGCGATCGGCCGGGGCCTGCTGGAAAAGGGGGACCGGTGAGCCGGCGAGGGGTTGCGGGAGGCGGGCGATAACGGGGCAAGGGGCCAGGGGAGTGCGCTGTGCCCCACAATGAAAACAGCCCCGGCATCCCCTGACAGTGGGGCGGCCGGGGCCACAGGATACCGGCCTCGCCTCTGGCGTCTTCAAAAGTGGTGGCGTCCCCAGGACCTTGAAGGGCGCGCCGCAGCAAGCAAGACTATTTTACCGGGAGCCTGACGCTGAGCACCGGACAGTGCGCCGCCCGGACAACGCGCTCGGCCGTGCTGCCGAAGACGAGATGCTCAAGGCCGGTGCGGCCGTGGGTCCCGATGACGATCAGCGCCGCGCCGGTCTCGTCCGCCTTGGCAATGATCTCCTGAAACGGGACGCCGCTGGCAATAACGGTCTTGTAGTTGCCGTAGTCCGCCAGCTTGTTTTTGCAGAATTTCGCCATCATATCCTTCGCACCCTGGTTGATCTCTTTTTCCAACTCCTCGTAGGTGATCTCGGGGACATAAATCCCGCGCAGGTCGGCCGGCTCGTTGATCACGTGCACGATGGTCAGCTCTGCGTCGAACTGCCTGGCCAGGGCAAGGGCATAGTCGAAGGCGTAATCGGAGTTGTCGGAAAAATCGGTTGCCATCATTATTTTGTCGAATCGTTTCATATGCCGCCTCCTCGCGTTACAACGGTAGAACTGCGCCGGACCTGCCGGGGACGCCATCCGCGGGACCCGTTCGCAAAAAAGCCCTTCGAACAAACGTCCCCCCTGCCGGCCAAGGCACTATCATATCGTTATTATTGAATATTTATCACATTGCCATTCAAGGCCACCTGTATGCAGTGTACCATGTGCCCGCGGTTTGTCAAAGGTCGGCCGGCAGGGACCGGGCAGCTATCACCCCATTGCAGGCGATACCGTGTCGTGATATACTTAATTAAAATTTTCCACTGCCGTTATCTACGCTCAAGGAACCGCGCGGGGATCGGCGCAGCAGCCGTCCGTAACCTGCGAGCCGAGGAGTTCGGCCTATGCAGTGGATCAAAACACTCATTTCGTGTCTCTGTTTTCTCGTGGCCTCCGGTGCCGGGGCACACACCTGCCCGGCCGGCGAGACCATACGCGTCAACGGATCCGGCAGTTGCCTCGACATGATGAAGCCGCTCGTCCAGGCGTACGGGAAGATCGACCACGATGTCCGCATCGAGATGGCCCCCCCGCTGGGGAGTTCCGGCGCCATCAAGGCGCTCCTGGCCGGTTCCCTGGATCTGGCGGTGAGCGCCAGGCCGCTCAAGCCGGAGGAAGCGGCGAAAGGGGCGCGGGCAACGCCCTACGGCAGGACCCCCCTGGCCATCGTCGCGGAGAAGGAGTGCCCCGTTACCACCATCACCACCAGGGAGTTGGAACAGATCTATGCCGGCAAGACCTACAGGTGGCGCAACGGCGAAGCCATCCGGCTGGTGCTCCGCCCCCGCGAGGATATCGACACCCGGATCATGCGCACCCTTTCCCCCGGCATGGAGAGCGCCATGAGCGCGGCCCTGGCACGGCCGGGGATGCTCGTCGCGGTCACCGACGCGGATGCGTACCAGACCGTCGTAAAAACCCCCGGAGCCCTTGGGGTGACCGGGCTGACCAGCGTCCTGGTGAACCGGCTCCCCCTCGTCGCCCTCTCCCTGAACGGGGTCAAACCGTCACCCCGGACGGTAGCCAGCGGCACCTACCCCCTTGCCAAGGAGATCAACTTCGTCACCCGCCCCGACCCGCCGCCCGCCGTGCGGAGATTTCTGAATTTCGTCCATTCCCCCCAGGGGCGGGCCATTGCCAAGAAGGCCGGCGTTCTGGTCACGGCCCGACCAGCGGCGTATGAATAGGATCGACCTCTCCATACGGCACATCTCCCTTGTGACGGCCGCGGCCGTCTCGCTCCTCATCGCGCTGCTGGTGCCGGTCGCCTATTTCGCCATTTCATACCAGTACCTGCGCGGCACCATCGATGCCCAGAACGAGCTGAACGCCAACGCCGTGACGGACATCGTGAAAAAGAACCCGACCATGTGGCGCTTCGAGGAACTCCGGCTCTCGGAGATGCTCGACCGCCGCCTGGACCATGGCATGGACGAAGAGCGGGTCATCACCGACACCAGGGGCGAGGTCATCGCCCGGAACGCCATAACCGTACCGCCGCCGCGCCTCTCCGGCGTCCATGACATCTACGATGCCGGAACGGTCGTGGCCCGCCTCACCACCTCCCGCTCCCTGGTCCCCCTCTGGTGCGCCACCCTCTTCCTCGCCGCCGCTTCCACGGTCTTTGCCCTGGTGGTGTTCTACCTGCTGCGCACCTATCCCCTGCAAACCCTGCACAAAGCCAGCCTGGCCCTGGCCGAGAGCGAAGAGCGGCACCGGCTCCTGTTCGAGCAGAGCCGGGACGCCCTGGTGGTGACCATGCCCGATGGGGCCGTCATCTCCGCGAACCCGGCGGCGTGCGACCTTTTCGGCATGACCCGGGAGGAATTCCTGGCCGTCGGCAGGGACGCCATCATGGACCCCGGGGACGGGCCCAACAGGGAGGCCCTCGCGGTCAAGGCCCATACCGGGCAGTTCAACGGCGAGCTGAACTTCACCAGAAGGGACGGGAGCCGCTTCCCCGGCGACGTTTCCCTGAGCCGTTTCAGCGACTCGGCGGGTGTCGTCAGGACCATCATGAGAATCCGGGACATCACCGAGCGCAAACAGGCGGAGGAATTTCTGCGGCAGGCAAAGAAGGCGGCCGAGGCCGCCAGCCTGGCAAAGGGACAGTTCCTCGCCAACATGAGCCACGAGATCCGCACCCCCATGAACGGCATCATCGGCGTCACCGGCATGCTGCTGGACACGAAGCTCGACCCGGAACAGCGGGAGTATGCCGAGGTGGTCAGGGAATCGGGCCTCTGCCTCCTCACCATGGTCAACGACGTGCTCGATCTCTCCAAGATCGAGGCCCGCAAGATCGAACTGAAAACCGAGGAGTTCGACCTCCGGGCGACCGTGGCCGGGACCATGGACCTCCTTGCCGTGGAAGCGCGCACCAAGGGGCTGAAACTCGCCGCTGAGATCGACCCGGATGTCCCGTTGCCGCTGAAGGGGGACCCGGGCCGTCTGCGCCAGATCATCACCAACCTGGTGGGCAACGCCGTCAAGTTCACGCACCACGGCTCCGTCTCCCTGCACATCTCCAAGGATACGGAAGACCGGCGCAGCGTCACCCTCCGCTTCCTGGTGCGCGACAGCGGCATCGGCATACCGGCCGACAAGCTGAACCTGATCTTCGAGCCCTTCACCCAGGTGGACAGCTCCACCACCCGCAGATACGGCGGCACCGGCCTGGGGCTGGCCCTCTCCCGGCAGTTTGCGGAGATGATGGGCGGAACCATGGGTGTCGAGAGCGTCGAGGGGCAGGGTTCGACCTTCTGGTTCACCGCCGTGCTCGAAAAGCGCGCCCCACAGGGGGAACCGCCCCTCGCACCCCCCTGAGGGGCGGGGTTTTCATAACTCCCAGGGGGCCCCTACGTCCTGGGATCATATGACCAAGAGGACGTATGGGACCTGTGTCATCCTCTCCCCGAGCGGCCGCCGCCAGACCTGCTCGTCACCTCCCGAAAAGCTCGTCCCTGTTGACCATCCGCTCCTCCTTCCGGTACGCCTCGAATTCTCTGCACCCGATATCGCAATATGTTGCCATTTCAGCAATATTCGCAACATACGACAAACAGCGTAACAACATATTGCTATCACGACTCGTCTTAAAACAGTAAACTATTGATATAACTGGTAATAATTATTGGCACGATTGTGGCAACCTTGACCATGAAAGGGTAAACACAACAACCCATCAAGGACAAGGAGAACGAATATGAATAGGATCATCATGCTGTTCGTCGCGGCGGCCCTGGCACTCCCCATGGCGGCAGCGGCAGCGGACGACACCAGGAGCGGCGAGGGCAAGGACCTCGCCCTGTTGAACACCAAAGGGTGCGATGACGCCATCAAGAACGACAACGTCTACGAGCGGATTGCCATGCTGCAAAAGGAGTTGGGGAAAAAGCCGGTACCCTACACGAAGGACGAAGTGCAACAGCTCGAGGCCAAGGTGGATGCCTGCAGGACCGTATTGAACACCCTGGGCTACTAGTCGTGTCCCGTGCGGTTAGTTCATACTCGTAATTCCGGGCAGTCTGCCGCCGCCATGACGGAAAATCGGATCGGGGCCCACCCATGGTGTGCTTTGATCCGATTTTCTGCATTTCGGCAGGGTTGTAGTATACTATGACATACCCCAAAGGACTTGGAAGCCCCCCTGTGGCCACACGTCCCAGGGGACGTGCAACCTCTACCAGCAGAAAGGAACCGACCATGAGCATCGCACTGATAACCGGCGCCAGCCGCGGCCTGGGCAAGAGCATCTCCCTGCACCTGGCCGCCAAGGGGCATGACGTCATCATCACCTACAACAGCAAGAAAACGGAGGCCGCAGAGGTCGTCGCCCGGATAGAGGGAACCGGCCGCAAGGCCGTGGCCCTGCCCCTGGATGTGGCGGACCACAAGAGCTTTCCCGGCTTTGGGGAACGGGTCGGGGCGGCCCTGGCGGAAACGTGGGGGCGCCCCGACTTCGACGTCCTGGTCAATAACGCCGGCATCGGCATCAACGCCCCCTTTGCCGAGACGACCGAGGAGCAGTTCGACCTGCTGATGAACATCCATTTCAAGGGGGCCTTCTTCCTGACCCAGCGGCTCCTGCCGCTCATCAAGGACGGCGGCCGGATCGTGAACGTCTCGTCGGGGCTGGCCCGGTTCGCGCTCCCCGGCTTTGCCGCCTACGCCGCCATGAAGGGTGCCGTCGAGGTGCTGACCCGCTACCAGGCCCAGGAGTTGGGGCCGCGCGGGATCGCCGTGAACACGGTCGCCCCTGGCGCCATCGAAACCGATTTCGGCGGCGGCATGGTGCGGGACAACGCCGACGCCAACCGGATGATCGCCTCCCAAACCGCCCTGGGGCGGGTCGGCCAGCCGGACGACATCGGCGGCGCGGTGGCGGCGCTCGTGTCCGACGATTGCCGCTGGATCAACGGCCAGCGGGTGGAGGTCTCGGGGGGGATTTATCTCTGAGGAGAGGAAAAAAGAAGCCGGTTATAAGTCCCATGGGTCCCATAAGTCCTAGGACCTATAGGACCAATGGGACCTGTAGGAAGAAACAACCTACCTGATGTTGAGCAGTTCCACCTCGAAGATCAGGGTGGCGTTGGGGGGGACGGCGCTGCCGGCCCCGCGGGAGCCGTAGGCCAGTTCGGGGGGGCACACCAGCTTGGCCTTGCCGCCCACCTTCATCTTCTGCACCCCTTCGGTCCAGCAGGGAATGACCCCGTTGAGGGGGAAGCTGATGGACTGGTTGCGTTTGTAGGAACTATCGAACTCCTTGCCGTTGGTCAGGGTGCCGCGGTAGTTGACCTCGACGGTGCTGGAGGCCTGGGGCGACGCGCCCTTGCCATCCCTGAGGGAGCGGTAGACCATGCCCGAGGCGGTCTTCACGGCGCCCTTCTCCCGGGCGGCCCTGTCGATAGCATCGTTGGCCCCGGCAAAGGCCGGAACCGCAAGCATGGTGGCAATCGCTGCACTGATCAGTCGTTTCATCTCTGCTCCTTACGTTGGTGTGATGGGGGATGCACTGGCCGCATCCTACCATCCCCCACGCCCTTCCGTCAACGCCGGGCGGCTCAGGCAGGGGCCCCGCCAGGGACCTCGATCGTGAACTCCGCGCCGCTGCCGGTGTTGCGCACGGTCAGTTCCCCCCCCATATTCTTCTCGATGATCGACCGGGACATGAACAGGCCGACCCCGGTCCCCTGGTGCGGCTCCTTGGTGGTGAAGTAGGGGTCGAAGATCCGTGCCATGATCTCCTCGGGCACGCCCCCCCCGTTGTCGGCGATGGTGACCACCGTGGCGCCGTTTGCGTTGCGGATGGTGATCGTGACCCTGGGGTTGGCGATCTCCCGTTCCATCATGACGTCCCGGGCGTTGGTCAGGATATTGAGGAACACCTGGGCGAACTCGTTCCAATAGCCGTAGATGACGGCGTCGTCCTCTGCGACGATGTCGATGTCGATGTGGGGGTAGAGCAGGCTCCCCTCCAGGAGCGACAAGGTGGTGTCGATCGCCTCGCGCACGTTGAACGGGGCCTTTTCCTTCTCCGGCCTGAAGTAGTCCCTGAAATCGTCGATGGTCCGGGACATGTGCAGGATCAGTTCCATGGAACTTTTGACGTTATGGCTCAACAGTTCCCGCGAGAATTCTCCCAGGTCGTAGGACAGTTGCAACTGCTGGATCGTGAGCCCGAGTGTGTTGAGCGGCTGGCGCCACTGGTGGGCGATATTGCCGATCATCTCCCCCATGGCCGCCTGGCGGCTCTGCTGGATGAGCATCCGCTCCTTCTCCAGGAGTTCCTCCGTGGCCCGCAGGCGCTCCGCGGTTTCCTGGTGCAGGAGTTCCATGGTTTGGGACAGGAGGTGCTCCGCCTCGTCCCGCTCCCGCGCCCGGCGCTGGAGCAGTTCCGAGGCCTGCACCAGGGCCGCGGCCACGTCCCCGGTCTCCTTGACGGAAAGGCCTTCGATGGCGGGCACGAGCTCGCCGCGGCCGATGGCCAGGGCGGGGTCCACCAGGGCCTGGATATTTTGGGCGATTCTCCGGGCCATGCCCAGGCCGAAAATGATGCCCATGAGCGAGATAAGGGTCGCGCCGCCCACCGCCCAGGCGGTCCAGCGGTAGAGTTCCGTCATGACGGCCGCTTTGGGCACCGCTATCACCACGGTCCAGTTGGACATGGCCGACCGGCAGAAGGTGGCGAATGCCGGCTTCCCCTCCAGATTGACGATCTCCGCGGTGCCCTCCATGGCCCGTGCCATGGCCCGGTTCAGGGCCGGGGTCACGCGGGTCCCGACGCCCCGCTCCGGGTTCTGCGTCCTGGTGGCCACCACCAGCTTGCTGTCCAGGATCGAGCCGTACCACTCCGGGGGCAGCTTCAGGGTCGTCAGGATCGACGCCAGGCGGTCCGAGGGAAAGGTCATGGCCAGGTCGTAGACGACCCTGCCGTCCCGGAACACCGGGACGTCGATCCCGATGAGCGGCCGCCTGGTGACGGCGCCGTAGAACAGGTCGCTCACCAGCGGCTTCCCGGATTGAAAGATACGGGCCACGGTTTCGGAGTTCTGGCGCCTGGGCAAGGGGGTGCCGTAGGGGCGGTAGGAATTGACCAACTGCTGCCCGGTGGCATCGGCCACGATGATGTCGGCGCCGGGATAGGCGGCCACCAACTCCCGGGTCTGGCGATGGATGGCCGCAAAATCGCCGGCGCTAAAGGCGGGGGACGTGGCCAGCCCCCTGAGGGCGGCCTCGACGCTGGCCAATTCGCGGTCGACACCCATGGTCATGGCCCGCGCGGTTTCCAGCATGGTGCCGTTCAGGTGGTCGCGCTTTGCCGAGTAGGCGTAAAACACCAGCAAACCGGCGGCCAGCCAGACCGGCACGACGCAGGTGGCCACCAGGCGCGTCAACTGGTAACGGATTGTGGAGTGGGATCGGGTAAACATCAAGCGCGTCCTTATGGTTGGCCGGCCCCTGCCGGAGGGATTATTCGGGCTCCCCCCGCGGAGAGGGCGAACAACGCCCCACGGCCCAGGGTATTCTTTTAAATTTACCTAATAGTTGGCCACTGTCAAGGGATTATGGCACCGGCAATCACACAGATCGACCTGGAGCGTTGCATTGTCATAGAGAAGAGCAAAAAGGGACCGGCCTCATGTCTTCCGGGGCTATTGGTGAGCCGTCATCGGCATGTAATCGGTGTGGCAGACGTAGCAATTCCAGATCCAGTAATTGTCCCCCTGGAGCTGTTGCGGGATCGTGTTGTCCGCCGGATTGGTGGAGCTGTATTCCGCATGGGTGCTGTTATGGCACGCTTCGCAGTAGATCACGCCGTTCATCTTCCCGTCAGGCGCATTGACGAGGAGCGAGTTGCGGTACAGGACGCCGGGATTTTCCTGGTGTTTGGCACTGTGGCAATCACTGCACCGGGGTTCCTGAAGCCAGGGGCTGCGACCGGCGAGGAGTGCCTTCGCCATGCCGTTCATATCGCCGTGGCAATCCTTGCACTCCTGGCCGGCGTGGAACATCTGGCCCCGCAGGCAATTGGTCCGGGGGCCGGGGTGACAGTTGTAGCAGTCGGGACTCCTGGGGTCGGCGCTCACATTGACCTTGTCCTTGTGGAAGCCGTGCATGGCCAGGGAGAGGTTCTTTACCCCCGCCTTGCCTGCCAGGCCCAGGGCATTGTCGGCGTGGCATTCGGCGCAGAGGTGGAGGGTGCCGCTCGCCCGGTCGGCTACCAGAGTCGTACCGCTGTTCTTGTCGTGGGCCTGAAGGATGTTGAGGAAGGTATCCGTCGCACCGTGGCAGTTACTGCAATTCAGCTCGGTTGAAACGGGCGCCACGACGCTGGTGGTGGCGAGGACGGCTCCGGTGGCGGTGTCGGTGGCCGTGATCGTGGCAGTGCCATAGGGGTCCCAGGTTCCGTCGTCGTCGTAGGGGGTGATGGGTATCCCGGTGGCCACGAAGCCGACGCCTTTGGCGTCAGGGGCCATCGTCCCCGCCAGGGGGGTGCCGGTAATGCCCACATTGGTGGCGACGTTCCAGCCATATCTGGTGCGATATTGGTACTTACTGGAATAGTTCCAGAAATTGGTATGGAGCGCGGAATTGGTCTTCTTGGGAAAGGCGTAGCTCACCGTGATGCCGTCCGTCACCACGCCGCCGCCCCGTTGAAAGACCTGGGCGTGCAGGGTGTTGAACGGCGGCAGGATCAGGAAAGAGGAGTAGTCGTCCTGAGCGCAGTGCATCCCCAGGTCGTTCCAGGCCAAAATGACGTAGTTCATGCCGGCGGCCGGGATCTGCGCCGACGGCGTGATGGTGGCGTAGTCCACGTACGCCGCGTGGGCCGGAGTGAGGGGCCAGTCAAGGGTGGTGATTGCGCCGGCGGTCACCGCGCAGACCCGCGAAGCGCTCTCGTAACCGGCCGCCGCAACGGTGAAGGTATAGTTCCCCCCCGGTCGGGTCAGGGTGAAAACGCCGCTGGCGTTGGTGACGGCGGATGCGTTGCCGTCGCCAACGGTGACGCCCGCAAGGGGGGCCCCGGTGACGCTGTCCTTTACCGTTCCCGTGACGGTACCGGTTGCCGCCGTCCCGCCCCCGTCGCTGCAGGCCGCCAGCACGACCATACAGAGAACGAGTACTATCTTCCCTGCTGCCATTGCAATGCATTTTCCCATGATTCGACCTCTCCAGGCGTAATGAAGGTTTACGAGACGTTACAAGTCTAGCACCCGCCCAGGTGGTGTCAAACGCGACGGGACAAACCGCGGATGGCGGGGTAGCGCCTTGCCGGGGAGGCGGACTGTTCCGCCGCAACCTGCCTTCCGGGAGCGGGCCTCCGAAACTACACCGGAGGCGAAAAACAAAAAAGGCTTACGGAAAAATCCGTAAGCCTTTGAAGTATCGACAAGAAGACGACTGTGTGGTGAAAATGGTAATCCCAAGGGGATTTGAACCCCTGTTACCGGCGTGAGAGGCCAGCGTCCTAACCACTAGACGATGGGATTGTCCGGGTACTGGCGGCAAGCGTGTTCATTGCCGTTGCAATTCTTTGTACAGCAGCTTCCCCACAAAGTCAATGAAAAGCGCCGCCGCGGGATGCATCAAGGCCAGAAAACGCCTCGGGGAATTTCGGGCGGCGGCAGTGAACCGGGGGAAAGCGTGTGCCGCAGGGGCAGCGAGACGCCGAAGGCAAAAGGCGGCACCACACAATTTCGGCCAGAATGCCGACCTGTCAAAAAAAGAATTGCGATTGCAAATAGTGCCGTTATGGGGTACAAGTAGACAGGTATTTTATTAATGAATTCCATGCGTAACACCGCAACACGGAAGGGGGTTGCCTTCCGGATCAGATCAGGCTATGGTGCCCATCTGCCCGGGCCGCAGAAGGATCGGAGGTTCAAAGAAGATGGCGCGGGGCCGCTGGTGGGGCGCTGTGCCGATTCAGGGACGAAAAGAGGTGCGGACACGAGGCGTGCAGGTAACGTTCATGAGGGATCATGGGAAACGGGGGTAGTATATGGCACGCTTTTTCGACTCCATGGGCAACGCAGAGGCAAACCGGATGGTGGACCTTTTGAAAGAGAGGGGCATTGCATATCCCCAGGGGATTCCGCCGGAAGGGTCGCACCAGAGGGAAATCATGGTAGCCGCGGAGGATCTGGAAGCCGCGGAACGGATCTTGTGCAGCCCCACCCGCGGGGAGGCGTAGCGGGACCGGTGATGTTCGCGCAGTAACGTAACAGGAGGGCACCCGGAGATGATCCGGGTGCCCTTTTTCGTGTGATAGTGCATGTTCAGGAAACCGGTAGCCTCGCAAGGCCGCCGGACAACCGAAGCGGCCTCCCGGTGACCCTATGAAAAAGATACGCATATGCGTCAACGACCTGATGCAGACGGATTACGTCTATTACCTGACGGAGCCGGCGGGGGAGAACTTCCACCCCGACTTCCGGCCCGAATTGACCCCGCGGGAGATGCTGGAACTGGGGGTCTTCGGGGGAAAATACCTGACCGACTGCCGGGGCGAGTTCCCCGAGGAGTGGTTCGCCAACGCCCGGCTCTGCCACGAGCGCCATGTGCCCGAGTTGAACTTCTTCGGCGTCAACGCCTCGAAGCCGCTCTCCTATTGGCGGGAAAAGGGGTGGATTCACAGCGACGACCCGCGGGGGTGGTTCCAGTGGTACTGCCGCTATTACCTGGGGAGGCGGTGCACCGACGACCCGCGGCAGATCAAGCGGTGGCGGGCGATGGCGCGGCATATCGCCCAGTTGCGCAAGAACTGCCCCGAGGGGCACCTGGCCTGCCGGAGAAAGCAGCGCCAGGCGCTGCTCCACTGGGCCTACGACAGCAGGAAGATGTGAACCCCGACGGCCGGTTCCGCCCGGAGCCCCGGAGCGAAGGGCGCGCTCAGGCCGACAGCTCCTCCAGGTCACGGGATTCCAGGATCTGCTTGTCCGCCCCGTAGCGCGCGACCCGGAGCATGGCGCGCCCGATCCGTTCGGTGGTGGTGATGCGGCCGGGGAAGGCCCGGCGCAACAGCGGCAGCACCGGCCACAACAGGCGGTAGAGGAGGCGGTAGGACTTCGTCTTGGATTGGATGCCGTGCAACGGCTGGATCACGCCGGGGCGGAAGATGTAGACCCTGCGGAAGGGGAGGCGCTGGAGGGCGTTTTCGAGCCTCCCCCGCACCCGCGCCCACATGACCCGCCCCTGTTCCGAACCGTCGGCCCCGGCGCCGGAGACATAGACGAAGGTCATGTGCGGGTTGAGCCGCACCAGGGCTTGGGCGGCGGCCATGGTCAGGTCGTAGGTGACGCGGGTATACTCCTCCTCCCCCTTGCCGGCCGACGGCGTGCCCAGGCAGAAGAAGCAGGCGTCGAAGCCGGTCAGGTCCCCCTCGATCGCCCCGTAGTGCCACAGGTCCGGGTGGATCAGGTCCCGCAGCTTCGCGTTCGCCAGACCGGTTGGCGTTCTCCCCACGGTCTGCACGAAGGCCACCCCGCTATCCAGGAGGCATTCCCGCAGCACCCCCTGCCCCACCATGCCGGTGGCGCCGAACATCAGCACCCTCATACCGCCCATCCCATTTCTCCCATCGTTATGATAACTCTTCACAACACAAGAACATCTGCCCCAGAGACACAGAGAACGTCAAAAACAAAGAAACAACCATGTAAAAAACAGCCTGTGACTTTGATGTTCTCCGTGTCTCTGTGTCTCTGTGGCAGGTTCTCGGTTTTGGCACAACTATCGTTCAAAGATTCAGCAGTCCTCCAGGCCCTTCCCGCACGGCACTGCCCCGTCCCCGAAGCGGCGCCGCATGAGGGCCATGTACGACCGCTCGCCGGTCTCCCGCCGGGCCGTGACCAGGGTCTCGATATCCTCGGTGGCCACGTAGCGCAACCGGTCCGTGCCGTCGGTCGCGGCATCGAAGATGACCTGGGCCACGTGATCCTCAGTGGCCAGCCGCGCGGCGCGCAAGCCGGCGAAGGCCTCCTGGGTCCGGGCGACAAAGGGGGCATAGTCGGGCAGCGCGGCGTTGCAGGCGGCCTCGGCGCCGCTGCGCCGGCCGAAGTTGGTGCTGAGGACTCCCCCCGGCTCGACGATCTTCACCACGATGCGCTGGGAGGCCAGCTCATAGGAGAGCGCCTCGCTGAACCCCTCCAGGGCGAACTTGCTGGCGCAGTACAGGGAGAGCATGGGCAGGGTGAACACCCCGGCCCCCGAGCTGACGTTGAGGATCAGCCCCCCCTTGTTGGCGCGAAAGTGGGGGAGGATGGCGCGGGTGACCGCCATCACCCCGAAGACGTTCACGTCGAACTGCTCGGCGATCTTTTCCGGGGGGGTCGCCTCGAACAGGCCGAAGAGGCCGAAGCCGGCGTTGTTGACCAGGGCGTCGATGCGGCCGAAGCGGGCGATCCCGGCCTCGATGGCAGACGCGATGGTCGCGGGGTCCCGCACGTCCAGCCGCGTGACCAGCACGTTGGGGAGCGCGGCCAGGTCCCGTTCCTCCTCCGGGCGGCGCATGGTGGCGATCACGTTCCACCCCTCCCAGGCGAACAGGCGGGCGGTGGCCCTGCCGAAACCGGACGAGCATCCGGTGATCAAGATGGTGTTCTGCATGTCTGGCCTCCTCGCCTGCGCTGTGGTGACGTCTCCCACAATTATTCCATACTTATACAATTTCACATCTATCGAATTTATCAACGAAATAAAAAGCCCGTTGCCAGGCTCCCGACCCTCGTGCAAACGCGCGGCCCCTACTCCGGCAGGAGCCTCTTCACCTCTGCCCAGGTCTCCGGCAGGGGGCGGGCCACCAGGAACTTTCCCTGGCGCTCGGTGGTGATGAGCCCCGCATTGGCCAACTCCTTCAGGTGATGGGAGACCGTGGGCGCGCCGATCTTCAGCGTCGCGATCAACTCCGCCACGCCGCATTCGCACGCCTCGGTCTTGAAACTCCCCTGCTCACCCTTGACGATGCTGAGATAGATCTCCAGCCGGTTGGGATGGGAAAGGGCCTTGAATATCTTTGCCGCCTGTTTGATGTCCATGCCTGCCCCATAAACTTCGATAACTGTCGAAATGTTAGCCTGGATGATCGCCCTGGTCAAGGATTATTTTTCCTGCCCGACGACGTTCAGAACTGCCCGGCCAGCCCGTGGATGAGGCTCTGCACATGGTGTACGGCGCGGTAGCGCTCTTCCTCCAGGACCGCTTCGGGGTGTTCGGGATCGACCGGATGCACCGCCAGCCAGGGACCATTGACCGCCCCCGCCCCCTGGACCGGCAGGGCCTCGTTCAGGAGCAGGACCAGGCGATCGTTGTTCCCCTCCCCGTCGTCCTCCCCACCCTTATCCATGTCCACCTCCTTGTGGAACACCAGCTCCCCCCCGGCGTCGAACTGGCGGAAATCCACCCGGTGGGAGCCGTTGACCATGGCCGGGCTGATCACCGTGACCAGCTTGCGCGCCTTGTCGCTCGCCACCACGCGGGCGATGCCGTACCCCTGGGAATCCCTGGTCATGCCGTACAGGGCGGCGCAGAGCAGGTCCACGAAACAGGAGGTGTGGAGGAAGCCGCGCCGGGCCCGGTCCGAGGTCTCGTAATAGAAGCCGCACCCCTCGGCATGCTCGGCCAGGAGCGCGCCGCAGATCAGGCAGTGATCCGCCAGCCCCTCCCGGCGCGCCGGGGAGTCCGCCATCTTGGGCGGCTCCCGTTCCTCCGCCCGGGGCAGGTACAGGAACGAGGCGCGGGGCGCGGGAACGGCGTCCAGCACCCGGAGCAGGTCCAGGGCGATCTCCCGGAACTGGCCGTACACCTCCGTGCCCCGGGCGTGGGTCAGGATCGGGTAGATCTTGCCGTCCGGGTTGGTGGTGAGGCTCTCCACCTTGGGGCTCTTGGAGATGAAGGTATCCAGGCAGCGGTAGCCCCGCTCGGCGGCGAAGCTCCGCAGCAGGCTCTTCTGATCCCGGAACTCCCCGTTGTACTTGATGCGCTCGTCCACCAGGCAGGGGATCAGGGCCAGGGCGTTCCGCTCCATGCCCCGCTGCTTGGCCAGGGCGATGATGTTCTTGCAGTTCTCCATGCTGGCCATATCCTTGACCGGCACCAGCACCTGATCGGCGGCGAAGAGGGCGTTTCTGGTCAGGGCGTTCAGGTCGGGGCGCGTATCGATGATCACGACGCCGGGCAGCCCGGATTCGCCCAGGAGGCCGGCCAGGGTCCGGGGGTCCCGGAAGCGTTCCAGCAGGTGGGTGAGCCGTTCGGCGGTGGAGGAGGGGATATAGCCGACCCCGTACTGGCCGGTGTGCGCCAGGGTGCCTGCCGGCTGCCCCTCCAGCATCTCGCGGACCGTGCCGTGCAGCTTCTGCCCCTCCAGCGCGAACATGCGGTCGATGGTGAAGTGATTGTCGAAGGAGAAGATGGTGACCGGCAGGCTCTCCCGCAGGGCGCGCAGGTACACGGCCAGGTTGCAGGCCAGGGTGGTCTTGCCGACCCCTCCCTTTTCCGAGGAGATGGTTATGACGTAGGGGTATGGCTGCATGGGGCGCGTCCAAACTCCTTGCCGCTGACGACATACGGTTTTTCGATGCCTGCTGTTTCTTATCCGCAGTATACCGCAGCGGGTAAATCGAATGCTATGCCCGTTTTCAATCCCAGGGCAAATTCCACATTATTTTCACAAAATAAACCCGCTCATGGCCCTGCAACCGATACCCGTTTACCGGCATTCGGTGATCCGCATCACAAACATGACAAATAAACTCCTTTACATCTTTTAACGCAATTCGCTATAGTGTCCGGATTGCAGGTACGGCAGCAATCCGGCACACGACAGAAAGGAAAGAATCGGAACAATGGACATGAGAGGTAGAGGCAACAAAAGGGGAAACTGGCTTCGGATCGGGGTGCTGCTGGGCATGGCGGCCGTGTTGTGGGGGTGCGGAAACGGCGGGGATGCGGCATCGACGGCCACCAGCAGCGCCTCCCAATCCAGCACCGCCGCCAGCAAGAACGCATTCGTGTCCCTGGTCCCCTCCGGCGACGGCGGGATGATCATCCAGGGGAACAACATGAACGGGGTTGCCGGCATAGCCCTGACCATCACGTACGACAGTTCGGTGCTGGCGGCCCCCACCGTAACCCAGGGGGGGCTTGTTGCGGGTTCGGTCATGGCGACCAACACCCTGTACGCCGGGACCATAAAGCTGGCCATCGTGAGCAATACGGCACTGGCGGGCAACGGCGAGATCGCCGCCGTATCCTTTGCAACGGTCAACGGGATAGGAAACGCCTCCCTGACCTCGGTGGAATTGATCGACAGCAATGGCGTGGTGGTGCCCTGACAGGACCCGCGAGTTCAATCACGTGGAACGGCACGGCGCGCCCCCCGCTCCGCCGCCCCCCCAAAACAGCGCCAGATAAAAATAGCTTGACACGGAACGGCAGCGCCCGTACACTCCGCTCCTCATAAAGGGGAGTAGCTATCAACCGGAGACATGGTTGATCCCGGGGTCGTCAACACAGCCGCAAGGCTCGGACCGGGAACGATATATATCGCCAGCAAGACCTTTATCCACTGTGTTTTCATGCCGTGGGTAAAGGTCTTTTTTATTTACCCCGGCGCAGAAGGAATCGCCGGAGGTACCATGCACCTGCACCCTGTTCACAACCACCCTTCACTGTCCCATCCCGACACGGTATCGATCATCACGAACTGCCAACCATGCCGGTTTCCCGCCGGGAACGCCCGATGTCCGGCGCCCCCGCCCCACCGGCCGGCGGCGGCCCGATGCCGCTTTTTCTCACCCGTCACCCCATGGAGGCGCGTATCGCACACATCGAATCGCCGGTAACCCGAACCCATTGACACACCTGCTCTCGTTTCCACCCGGGGCCTCCCCAGCGGGAACGCCCCAGCAAAGGAGAAAACCATGTCATACCCAAGGAGTGCCGTTACCAGGGAGCCGAAACCATCCCAAAAGAGTCTGAAAAAGAAAAAGGAACGGATGGACCAACTGCAGAATATCATTTCACTGCGCATCAACGACGACGAGAAACGGGCTTTGGAAAAGCTGACGAAGTCCACGTCCAAGAGCATCTCCGAGATCATGCGAGAGGCAATTGCCCAGTGGAGCCAGAACCGGCGCAAGCTGTGCCTGGATTGACCGTACCACAAACCACAAGGAGAACCGAATGAAGAACCACCTTATCAAGGCGGGCGCCATTATGGCGGCCATAGTATTCCTCAGTGTCACCGCATTCGAATTCAACGCCGACGCCAGGGCCGGCGGCGGCCGCTCTTTCGGCGGCGGTTCGCGCAGCTATTCCCGCTCCGCCAGCCCTTCCCCCTCATCCACCTACGGCCCGTCGCGGCAGCAGGCCGCGCCCGCGCCCGCGCCCGGCGCCTTCCAGCAACCGCAGGGGGGCGGGTTCCTGCGGAGCATGGCCGGCGGCCTCGCCGGGGGGATGCTGGGCAGCATGTTGTTCAGCAGCTTTGCCGGGGCGGGATCGGGCGTCGGCGGCATGGGCGGCGGAGGCATGGGCCTGGTGCAGATCGTCCTCCTGGCAGGGGTCGGCTATCTCATCTACCGCTATATTAAAAAAAAGCGGGCCGATAGCGCAGGCACCTTCTCCGGGCAGGGGGGGTATGGGGGCGGAACGGTGATCCCCCTGCCCACTGCGCAGCTGGGCACTCAGCCGGCAACGGACGATGTGGGGGCCGGCCTGTCCCATATTCGCCGGATGGACCCTTCGTTCGACGAGAACCGCTTCACCGATGCGGCCATGGATACCTTCTTCAAGATCCAGGGGGCGTGGATGAATCGCGGCCTGTCGCCGGTGGCGGGGCTTTTGACCGACGAGATGCGGGGGATCTTCCAGACGGACCTGGACCGGCTGCTGCGGGACAAGCAGATCAACCGGCTGGAGAATATCGCCGTCAGGGAGGTGAAGATCGCTGAGGCGTGGCAGGAGGCGGGACAGGACTATATCACCGCTTCGATCTATGCGAATCTGCTCGACTATACCACCGACGAGACGACCGGCGCGGTGGTGTCCGGCAGCAAGGCGGAGCCGGTCAAATTCGAGGAATTCTGGACCTTCACCCGGGCGGTGGGCGCCAACCCGTGGCGGTTGTCGGCGATCAACCAGGCATAGCCGGCTTGCGGCAATCGGGCACGTCCCCCTTCCCGCCACGGGAGGGGGGCGTGCCGAAACATAATGAATGGACCCCGGGGGGCACTCGTTCTATAATCATTCGATAGACACAACGATACGGGAAGCAGAGGGGGCGGCCCCGCTCCTCTGCCCCCTCCAAGGACAGGTACGTCATGACCGGCAAATTAGTTACGAGCATACCTTCCAACCGGCTGCTCAACCGAATCCTGGAAGAGCCCCAGTTCATCGCCGTCATTCAGAAGCTGAACGGCCGCGCCCTCAACAAACTCATTCACCACATCGGCATCGAAGATTGCGGGGAGATCATCGCCCTGGCCACCACCGGCCAGTTGGAGCAGGTGTTCGACGAAGACCTGTGGCGCGGCGCCCACCCCGGCGACGAGGAGACGTTCGATTCCCGCCGCTTCGCCCTGTGGCTCGAGATCATGCAGGAGACCGGCCCGGATTTCGTCGCCCGGACCCTGGCCGGGATGGACGAGGATTTCGTCACCATGGCGCTGTCCCAACAGACCCTGGTCGTGGACCTGGACGAGTTGACCCTGCGGATGCTGAACAGAACCGAAGACGAGCCGTTCGATGACCGGTTTCTGGAAACGGCCCTCGAGGGCAGCCTCAACTGCGAGTTCGGCAAATACCTGGTGATCTCCAAGAGCCTCGACTCATGGGATGCCATCGTCCGGGCCATGGCCAGCCTGGATGCGCATCACCACAGCTACCTCATGCGCATCCTGGAGCGCTGCTGCCATCTTTCCTTCGAGTATATCGAGGATAACGGCGGGCTCTACAACGTCCTCACCACTAGCGAACAACTCTCCTCCGATGTCGCCGCCGACCGGGAAGAGAGGCGGGAACAGGCGGGGTTCGTGCCGCCAACGGCGGCCCTGGGCTTCCTGAACCTGGCGCGCCGGGCCGAAATGGACGAGCTTATGGAATCCGGGACCGTGGACGCCATAACCAAATCATACTTCCGCACGATCAACGAGGCGTGGGCCAACGACAGCCTGGCCGCCGCCGGCAACCAACCCGCGCCCGGGGCGCCGGGCGGGGCCGACGCCACCCCGACGGAGAAGATGGCCCAGTTCATACAACTGCTCGGCGAGATCGATGCCATACCCGCCCCGGAAAAGACGCAGCTTTTGGAGGAATCCAGAACCGGCCGCCAGGGGCGGGAAAACCGCCTCATCAGGGATGCCATGTTCGAACTGCGGGAGGCGGACGGGAAGCTCTACTCGTTGCGCATGCACGAACTGAACTACCTGGCGAACATCCTCATCTCCGGCTGCGGCTACCATTCCCGCAGCCTCCGGCAGAGCGAAGCGGCCGAGATCGTTCTGGCGACCGGGAACCTGGGCCTGGAATACCTGCTGTCCGTGCGCCCCGCAGCCCCTGGGGGTCCCCTCCCCGGCCCGGTACTGGCGGACCACGACATTGTCAAGCTCTTCAAGATCGGCTGGAATATCCTCTACCGCGAGGTTACGCTCAAGGCCGGCACGGCCCTGACCGCCGCCCTGCACCTCTGGCTGCACGCCCCGGCCCCGCCTGCCCGCACGGCCCGGGCCGCAAAGGCCGTCGCGGGGCTGTGCAGGCAGCTGGAGCAGGACCTTGCCCAGGACAGGCCCTGGAACTCGCGCAAGAAGCTGACGGTTCTGGAGTGCGTCTTCGACCAGCCGACCATCCATGCCCTGCAGACGCTGCTGGACGAGTGCCCCTCCCTGCCCCCCCTCGCCGCCGGCCAGGACGAGGAGACGAGCCGCGACGACGAGTTCATTTCCCGGAAAGAACAGATCGAGCGCATCCACGCTTTCGCCGCCGCCCTGCAGGAACGGTTCCGGGGCGACCTGCCGTAAATCGGGAGGAAACGGAGCATGGCACCCCAATAATTGGTGGAGGAATGGGGCGTACGCTTTGACGCCGCAGATGCGCAGGCGGCCCGGATGTTCGAAGGGGCGGAGGGGGAACAGCGGCGGGCCGAGGTCATGGCCGGCTGAGGACGGGACCGGGAGACCCCAGGGACGGCGACGAAACGTCAGCTTCCGGCAAACCATGCCACCGGCCGGCGCAGACTGACCGGGGCCGGTTCGTTGTATCATCCTGTCCTCAAAAACATCGTCTCACAGGGGCATGTTAAAAAAATTAACACTTAAAAACACAAGATAACTGATTATATTTGTTGGTAATAATTATAAGTGTTAAAAAAATTACCACTTCTGCACGTAGTCGCAACACCCTTATTTATAACCACAATACCCATAAATGTTAAAAAAATTACCACATCACTCCCCCTGAATCATCTCCTCCCTCTCCCATACCGCACCATCCCACCCCGTAAAGTTCATAATACATGCACATTAATCAGGATTTATTTTTGGTATGAGTATTGATACACGCCCTTTCCGGAACCTGCCGGATTACCGAAGGATCATGGTGCGAGATCAAAAGCGATAATGAGCCATCCAGACGCGCCGACGCGTCCCGGGGAAGAGCCCGGCCGCACACACGTGAAACGCACACCGCCCACACGATAAAAGGAGAAAAGCAGATGTTTGAAAACCTTGGCATTGGCACGAGGCTGATAGCCGCATTCATGGTCGGAGCCCTGATCGCCGCCACATTGGGCTTCATCGGCATCAAGAACATACGCCACATGTCTTCGAGCGCCGACAAGATGTACGACAACATGCTGGTGCCGTTGGGAGAAATCTCCGCAACCGCCACCAAGTTCCAGCAGGCGCGCCTGATCATGCGCGAGGCCATGGAGGCGACCGACCCCCGGCAGCAGCAGGCCCTGATCGAGGAACGCACCCAGTTGCGCGCCAGCATAAACCAGTGGGCCGATAGTTTTGAAAAGAAGATTTATAACGAGGAGACCAAAAAGCTTTTCGCCGAATTCAAAGAGGCGAACAAGGCCTATGGCGACTGTATCAAAAAGGTGCTCGAACTGGACAAGAGCGGCGACAAGGCCGCAGCCGCGGCCTATTTCTATTCCAGTGACACCAAGAAGGCGGCCAAGGACCTGCAAAACGCCATAGACCGGATGATCGAGGCCAAGCAAAAACAGGCCCAGGTTTCCACCGCGGCGGACCGGGCGGATGCCGCGGCAAACACCCGTTACATGCTCGCCATGATCGTGGCCAGCGTCCTCTTATCCATCGGCCTCGGCCTGTATATCGCCCGCTCCATCACCCGCCCCCTGAGTCGGGTGGTTGACGCCGCCAACCGGATTGCCGGCGGCGATCTTACCGTCAGCATCGCGGCCTCGTCGCGGGACGAGACCGGCCAGTTGATGGCCGCCATGGGCAATATGGTCGAGGAGTTGCGGGCCATGGTCGAACGCATCGCGGCGATTTCCTCCAGTCTGGCCTCCGACTCCAGCCAACTCCATTCCGCCTCGACCCAGATCGCGACCGGCGCCGAAGAGGTGGCGGCCCAGGCGGAGACCGTGGCGACCGCCAGCGAGGAGATGTCCGCCACCAGCAACGATATCGCACGCAGTTGCGGCATGGCCGCCGAGGCCTCCCGCCAGTCCACGGAAGCGGCCAGCGACGGCGCGGCCATCGTCCATGAGACCATCAACGGCATGCACGTGATCGCCGAGCGGGTCCGGGATACCTCCCGGACCATCGAGGCCCTGGGGGGGCGTTCGGAGCAGATCGGCGCCATCATCGGCACCATCGAGGATATCGCCGACCAGACCAACCTGCTGGCGCTGAACGCGGCCATCGAGGCGGCCCGGGCCGGCGAGCAGGGGCGCGGTTTTGCGGTCGTGGCCGACGAGGTCAGGGCCCTTGCCGAGCGGACCACCACGGCGACCCGGGAGATCGGGGAGATGATCAAGGCGATCCAGAACGAGACCCGCGAGGCGATCAAGGCCATGGACGAAGGGGTGCGCGAGGTGGAGAAAGGGGCCTCCTCGTCGGAGCGGTCCGGCGCGGCCCTCCAGGATATCCTCGACCGCATCGGCGTCGTATCCATGCAGGTCAGCCAGATCGCTACCGCCGCCGAAGAGCAGACCGCCACGACCAACGAGGCCACCGTGAACGTGCAGCAGATCACGGTGGTCATCGGCCAGACGGCCCGGGGCGCCGAGGAAACGGCCGGGGCGGCCTCCGCCCTGTCCGGCGACGCCCGGGACCTGGAAACCCTGGTCAGGCATTTCAAGCTGGCATAACGGCCGGGGGAGTCGCCCCCATGCTCGATGCCGGCCGTTTCCCCCCTCGGGCGGAAGCGACAGGACAAAAGAACACGACCGCTTGCAGACTGCAGAGCCCATCAGATCCTTCTGGTGGGCTCGTTTCGTCCCGGCCCCGGAAAGCGGCAGACCGGCAGCCGCCACCCCATGAAACGACGGCCGGGGCGACGGTCCCCGTGGCGCTTTTCCTTGAGCATCGGGTCAAAGCTTGCTACTGTCGGGGGGCACGCCATCATGACGCAACCGGGAGAACTGCCATGTACATCGCCAGAGACCAGAATAACGACCTGTACCTCTTCTACGAACTGCCCAAACGGGGCAAGGAATGCTGGTGGGCCCCTTCGGGGCTCGACGGGACCTACCTCCGCCTCGACAAATCCCTCTACCCTCAGGTTACCTGGGATTCGGCCCCCCTGCGGGTTGAACTGCGGGACGTCGAGCCCTCCTGATCCGCCTCCCATGGAAGGACAGGTGCGCAGCGCAGTGAGAACGTCAAAAGCCTATTTACAAGGATGAAGGGGATAAACAGAGTACTCGATATAGTGAAATTATTGCCGGTCACAACTCTGGTTTCTGCATATCTGACCTACTTACGGCAAAAGATGATCTGCCAACAATTTTTCGACAATCTCTGCCTGCATCTTGTCACGTTGACGCTTAACGGCCTCACGAGATTCCAACTCTGAGAGCCACCGTTTTGTCTTGGCGAAGACCACTGGTGGCACAGTTTTCATCCTGGCCATCTGCCCTGAGGTTGAAACTATTATGGTCTGGAATTGGGCGGCACCCTGAAGCGATGCTGCACTCTCGGCCTCTACGACATAAAAGTCGCCTTCATCATCAGTGATCTGTACCGGGTGCGGGTCTCCATCCTTATGCAGCCGTCTAATAAGGTCAACTTCGAACCCTTTGCTGTTATATGCCGTGTGATGTTGGTCATCTCGGCGTGTGAATGTAGGGTCTACCTTCTTGAGCAGGCTGAGAAACGAGGTGTCCAGATTATGCATCTTGGTGACGAAGCTTAACCTCCTCTGGATGTCCCACAGCAGGTCAACATCTCTGGTGGCCAGTGCGGCCGTCCCCAAGATGCGTAAGCCGGCCTCAGCCTCATAAGCATACAATGCATGGGTGCCGACCACGGTGAAATATTCGGCAATACCTGATTTGTAAAGTTTGTTGAGGATTTCTACAAGTATGTTGGGCGCGCGTCCAACGCGATGGACCTTGTTGAGCCGTTGATGTTTGGCGAGCTCTTTTTTCAGGTCAGCTACGCGTTTATCCGACAGTTGCTTGCGCTCCATGAAGCGTCGATAAATTTCTTCGTTATCAGGGGAGCGGGGGCCCAGACTTTTTTGCGAGTTGGAGGCTGATGTCCTGATGAGGTAATCTTGTGCATGCTTTGTCTGCCAGTACATACCGCCGCGTACTTCGTCAGCTGCTCTACGGGCGTCCTCCCAGGCAGTGAAAACGGCCCTTGCGTCGATGTACTGCCTCTGGGCATCCTCGTCGAGTTCAATAAAATAGCTTTCCCGTATATTATTCATATTTTGAATTTTATACGGGAAAGCGTTATGAGTCAATTAGATATATAATTTGTGATTGATCCGGATGATTGTCAGCAGCAGAGGGGTAGACTATGTAACTCAGTTGAGGAAATATCTGCTCAACAATCACGTATTGCGGATACCCGGTTTTTCCAAGCGGGAGGTTGCGGCCGTAGCTACAGGGGGAATTCGGACAGGGAGTGCCGTGCCAGGAACTGCCTGGTCTCGTCGGCGGGCAGCGGGCACGATACCAGGTATCCCTGGATCTCGTCGCATTCCAGGTCCCGCAGGTAGTCCAACTGCTCCCGGGTCTCGACCCCTTCGGCCATGACCCGCATGTCGAGGCTGTGGGCCAGGGAGATGATCGCCTGGGAGATGGCGGCGGACTTCTCGTCCGTGGTGACCGCGCTGGTGAAGGTCTTGTCGATCTTCAGCTTGCTGATGGGGAACTGGCTCAGGTAGGCAAGGCTGGAGTAGCCGGTGCCGAAATCGTCGATGGCGATCCGCACCCCCTCGGCGTGCAGGGTGTTGAAGGCCGCCACCGTGGCCTTGCTGTTCTTCAGGAGGGCGCCTTCCGTTATCTCCAGCTCCAGAAAATTCGGGTCCAGGCCGGTCTCTTCCAGGACCGAGAAGATCCAGGGCACCAGGTTGCCGGAGTGGAGTTGGGTGGGGGAGAGGTTGACCGCATACCTGACCGGCTGGCAGCCGGAACTGTTGCAGGCGAGATGGTGCTCGCAGGCGGTTCGGAGCACCCATTCCCCCAGGGGCGCCATCACGCCGATATCCTCGGCGAGCGGGATGAACTGGTCCGGGGAGATGTTCCCCAGGGTCTGGTGCTCCCAGCGCACCAGGGCCTCCACCCCCACGACCCTGCCCCCCTGCAGGTCCACCTGGGGCTGGTAGTGCAGGGAAAAATCCTGGCGATTGACGGCCCGGCGCAGGTCGTTCTCCAACAGGAGCCGGCCGAATTCCGATTCGTAACTTTGCGGGGAAAAGAAGCGGTGGGTGTTTTTCCCGAAATCCTTTGCCTTCAAGAGGGCGGCATAGGCGTTTCTGATCAGGGCGTCGGCGCTGCCCCCCCCTTCCGGGTAGAGACAGATCCCCATGTTGGAATTGACGACAAGCTCCTGGTCCGCCAACAGGAAGGAATCCGCCATGGCGTCGAAAATGGTCTCCACGACCTGCTGGGCGTCGTCCCGGCCGCCCATGCCGGGCAGGAGCAGCAAGAACTCGTTCCGCCCCGGCCGGCAGAGGGTGTCGCGGGGCGCGAGGCAGGCGTCGAGGCGGACGGCCGTCTCCCGCAGGAGCGCGTCCCCCACGAACTGGCCGAGGGTATCGTTGATGAGCTTGAAACGATCGAGGGCAAAGAAGATGACGGCAAGCTTGCCGCCGCTCTCTTTGGCTGAGGAAAGGACGTAATTCAGGGTATCGTAGAACATGGCCCGGTTCGGCAAACCGGTCAGACGGTCCGTCAACGACGCCGCGCCGCGGCTTTCGCCCCGGTGGCGCATCTGCGTCACCGTTTCTTCCAGGAGAACAACCCGGCCGCGCAAGGCGTCTATCTCTCTTTGAAGCTGCCGCCGCGTCCTGCTCGCATCGTGCATTAGGAGTCCCGTGCCGTCATGATGACAAACGAAAGTCGAACATCCAACGCCGGAAGGGTGCTACTGACTGGCCGCATCGATCCGGCAAACAACACACATACCCGGATATGTATACTCTCTATACCCTTTTTTTAATAATTACAAGGGATAAGAGAGGCTGAAATGTGCAAGAAAAAAGCAAACAGCGTCGACGGGTTCCGCGTCGATCCGGCCTTGGCGCCCACCAGCGACCAGAAGCATGCTCTCCGGAGTCCTCGCCCCCGCTTTTCTTGGGTGCAGGCCGACTTTTTGCCCCATTGTAACCGGGCCAGGACAGTGCCGGAACATTCCGGGTATAAGCTTCCCCCCACGCTCAGGCAACCGGGCGAAAACCCAAAAAGGAGGCGCACCGTGGATATTATCACGCTCAAATCGGGGTTGGAACTTGCGGTCATAGGGGTGGCGATGGTTTGCGTCCTGTTCGTATTCTATTGGAAGATGGGACAGGCCGCCTTGGAAAAGCGGAAGAACGAGGGGCAACGGGATAGTGGGGAAGCGGGGTACGGAACCCATGCGGCGCCCCAGGGGGAATCGCCGCTCCCGGGACAATGAGACACGGAATGAGGAGATGGTCACCGCATCCGTCCCGATATATGCCCCTATCGGGTATTCGGTTGAAATATCCGGGCACTGCTATTATAATTCAACACATTGCCTGTGACGCCAAACGAAACGGAACGGAAGCCTATGCCCCTTTGCACCTGGGAAACCAGTTTCAACCTTGAATCAGGGGTTATGAACGAACACCATCAGCAGCTGGTGAGCCTCATCAACGCGGCCTACGACGCCATTCAGTTGAACGACAGCCACGGCATGGTGCGGATCGTGGGCGAACTTCTCGATTACGCCACCTACCATTTCAGGACCGAAGCGGACCTGATGCGCCAGTGCGGCTATCCGTCCCAGGCCTCCCACCTGGAACAGCACGGCCACTTCTTTCGCCATATCAGCGACTTGCAGAGCCGGCTGCACGCACGCGAGCCGCTGCACAACCTTGAAATCGTGGTCTTTCTGAAGGAGTGGCTGATGCAGCACATCCTCGTGACGGACCGGGAACTGGCCGGCTATCTCGCCGCCAACGTTCCGGCCGCCCCGGCCCCCCTCCCCTCCCAAGACAGCGTGTGACGAAACCTTTTGCGGGACCGCCGGTACCGACTCCTTCACAAACGCACCGACAAGGGGTATGCCGACCGCCCGGAGGGTATACCTGTTTGCCTCCCCCGCCGTTGCCGGGACGCGAGGCATCCGCAGACGACAGGAACCGACATGAAAAAACTCCTTATGATTTTGCTGCTGGCGGCGTCCGTCGCCCAGGCGGAAACCTACCAATGGACCGACGGGGAAGGGACCGTCCACTTTTCCGAATCCCGCGCCGAGATCCCGGCGCCCTACCGGAAGAGCGCCACCCCCCTGGGGATCGACGTTACCACCGGAAGCGGGAGCGGCCCCGCGGCCGGCTCCTCCCCCGCCACCCGGCGGAGCACTCCGGAGAGCGGCTCCGTCGCCGCCCGGCTGGATGAGGTGAAGGGGCGGTTGCAGAATGACGAAGGGAGCATGGCGCTCATCCGCCAACTGCAAGACGATCCGCAGATTCAGGCGTTGTTGAGCGACCCGACGGTGCTGCGCGCGGTCCAGGCCGGGGATTACGGCGCCCTGATGAACAACCCGGCGTTCATGAAGCTGCTCGCCAATCCCCGGGTGCAGCAGATCGAGAAGCGGATACAACAGGGGGGGACGAAGTAGCCCGCCTCCCCGGGTTTCCCCCGGGCCCCCTGGACCGTGGCGCATGCTGTTCCAGGATCACCTGCCGGCTGTTTCCTTGCCCCCTCCGGCAATTACGGCATCCCTCCCGCCCCTTTCGCTTTCACCTGGATCACCGATTATCGAAACAATACTAGATCGCCCCGATTCCCGGGCATGCGATCCCTCTCATTTCAGCCAGTCATCGCCAGTGCCGACTGATTCAGCATAGTTGCATGCGCAATCGTCAACATGGTACAGTACCGGCCATCATACGGCAGGGCAGCGCGAAGCGGGTCCCTGCCCGGGAGGCAATCGTTTGGAAACTGCGACGTTCGACAACTATATGGAGAAGAGCGGACAGGTATTGACACGGGATTCCGTGGCGTGCCTGCAGATGAATCTGGGGTATGCCTGCAACCTGAGTTGCAGCCACTGCCACGTGGGAGCGGGTCCTCACCGCACGGAAGAGATGAGCCAGCAGGTGATGGAGCACTGTCTCCGCTTCGTGGAGCAGGGGGCGGTCAACGTGGTGGACCTCACGGGCGGGGCGCCGGAAATGAATCCCCATCTGCGCTACCTGATCAAGCGGCTGCGCATGATCGGCTCCCTGGAAAAGATCCTGCTCCGGAGCAATCTCAGCATCCTGGCCGAGGCGGACTATGCCGACCTGCCCTCCTTCCTGGCGGAAAACAACGTGGAGATCGTTGCCTCCATGCCCTGCTACCTGAAGGAAAACGTGACGGCCCAGCGCGGCCCCGGCGTTTACGAGGCCAACATCACGGTCTTGCAGGAGTTGAACCGCATCGGCTACGGCACCACGGGCCCCGGCCTGCACCTGGTCTACAACCCGGGGGGGGATTTCCTGCCCGGCCCGCAACCGGCCCTGGAGGCCGCCTACAAGGAGCATCTGGGCGAGCGGTTCGGCATTACGTTCACCAGCCTGTACACCATCACCAATATGCCCATCGGCCGCTTCCGCAGCGACCTGGAGCGGCACGGGCAGTTGCAGCCCTACCTGGACCTGCTGGCGGCGAGCTTCAACCCCGACAACCTGGCCAGGGTGATGTGCCGGAACATGGTCAGCGTGGATTGGCAGGGGCAGGTATATGACTGCGATTTCAACCATGTCCTGCGGCTCCGCCTGGATGTGGCCGACGGCTACATCGGGAATGTGCGCGCCGACGACCTGATCGGCACCGCCATCGCGTCGGGGGAGCACTGCTTCGCCTGCACCGCCGGGGCGGGCAGCAGTTGCCAGGGGAGCCTGAGCGCCTAGCGCCGCCCGGCTTGCGGGGCGGCCCCCAAGGGCACCGCCCTGCACCGACGCGACCAAGAGAGAAGATACGATCATGCCCCAGGAACCATCCCCCGTTGTCTGCAAGAACTGCGCACTCCTCCTCGTCCGGCGCTGCTATGGAAAGCATTGGTGGTTCCGCCTGGTCCGGGAGCCGTTGGTGTGGGGCATGCGCCTCTTGTCCCTCCGCCACGGGATCGACGCCCGCAGGCACGTGGTGAACAACCCCGAATGCCACGGCTGCGTCCGCTTCATGAAGGCGGAACTGGAGGAGAAGTCGCCCCTGTTCCGTTTTCTCAATGACCGCATCGGCCCGCGCTTCGGCGCCATGCGCAACGCCATGCTCACGCGTGCGGAACTGGACGAAGCCAAGCGCCGCGCCACGGAGATGATGGCACCAAGGCCCCGGGAATAGGACGGCACCGTCGCCGCGGCGCGATCACGGCACGGTACCCCCCTGAAGAATTACGGTCCGGTATCCCCGAAATTGATGGACAGCCCCGCGATCTTTTTGCTATGTATAACGGATTTACCGATGCGGTTGTACGGGCCGTGACGAGGCGGGACTCTCGCCGGCACGTATCCCCAGGCGGAGGCGCATTCCAGGGAACGGAAGCAAAGCAGCGATGTGATGACGGGAACGGGTGCTGTTACAGCGGAGGAGATGGTCGAGGCGTTCGCCATTCAGAGAGGGCTGCCGGGAACGAATCGCGGCGGTTGCCCATCGGACGAACAGCGCCATCCCCTTTGCAGAAAACGAGGAACAAGAGATTGGATTCGATTCAAACCGTGATCACGGGAAAGACCAGACTTCCTTCGCCCCCCTTGATTTGCATCAATATTCTCGATCTGGTGCGCGAGGACGATTTCACGTTTCAGGACCTGGCCCAGGTCATCGGCGCGGACCCCTCCCTGACCGCCAAACTCCTGAAGGTTGCCAATACCCCCTACTACAACCTCTCCGGTTCGGTTACCAGTATCGAGAAGGCGGTCGCCATCCTGGGGGTGAACATCGTCAAGATCATCGCCCTCTCCTTTGTCGTGTACAGCGAGTTCCAGGTGGAGGAGGACGGCTCCTTCGACATCGACCTCTTCTGGCGGCGCTCCCTGACCTCGGCCGTGGCTGCCGAACAGATCGCCACCGCCCTTACCGGTTCGGGCGGCAACCTGTTCCTCATCGCCCTGCTCCAGGACATAGGAGCCCTGCTCATGCGCAACTGGCGGCCCACGGACTACCGGCAGCTCTCCCGGACCGCCCTGAACGGGCGCGCCCCGCTGCATCACCTGGAGCGCGACTTCTTCGGATTCGACCATCAGACGGCGGGCGCGGAACTCTTCAAGAGCTGGAACTTCCCCGAAGCGATCTGCCTCCCCATACGGTATCACCATTGCGGCGACGACGCGCCGCAACAGTATCGCCTGGCCATCGACATACTGGAGGCCGCCAACGTCCTTTCGTGCTTCTACAACGACAGCCACGACGTCGCCAAGATTACCCAGGCCAAACACCTGCTCACCGCGGGCCTGGGCTTCGAGCAGCATGCCGCCGACAGCCTGATCGAGGAGGTGGCCCGCAAGAGCGGGGAGATGTTCGTCGCCTTCGGCATCAACGGCGCGACCATGAAGCCGCTCTCCCAGATCCTGCAGGAAGCCAACGAGGAACTGGGCGCAATGTACCATTCCTACGAGTTGATGATGCTGGAATTGAAGCAGGCGCGGGAAAAGGCCGAGGCCCTGGCCCAAGAGCTCCATGAGAGCAACGAACGGCACCGGGAGATGGCCTACAAGGACGACCTGACCCAGGCGTACAACTACCGTTTCTTCCAGGAGGCCCTGGGGCAGGAGATCAGCAGGTCCCAGCGCTACGGCCGGGAATTTTCCCTTGTCCTGTTCGACCTGGATCAGCTCAAGGAGATAAACGACACCCACGGGCATCTCGTGGGGAGCCAGGTGTTGGTCAACGTCAGCAGGCTGGTGCAGAAAAAGGTGCGGGCCACCGATATCTTCGCCCGCCTGGGGGGCGACGAATTCGGCATCATCCTGCCGGAAACGGACGCTTCCAAGGCAGGCATCGTTGCCGAGCAGATCAGGCGCTCCATAGAGGCTTCGGCCGGGAATATCACCGCCACCATCAGCGTCGGCGTGACCAGCTACAGCTCCGACCATGGGGATTGGGACAAGAGGGTCATCTTCAACAAGGCGGACGCGGCCCTGTATATGGCCAAGAAAACCGGCAAGAACCGCGTCCACGTGGCGTAGGCCGCGCGGTGCGCCCAGTCGATGAAAAAGGGGCGGTCCCAGACACGGACCGCCCCTTTTTATTGCCCGGCCTGCGGCGTTCGGTTCACCTCATCCCGGTACGGCTCTTCCATCTCCGCGACCGCGCTGATCATGAACGGCTTGCCGCAGCAATGGCGGTGCAGGGTCAGGGTGCCGGCTACGGGGCCAGGGGAGCCACCAAGCGGAACCCCAGATCGGATTTGCGGCTCTCCGAGGCGACATAGTTGCGATACGAGCTGCGTGTAGCATCGGCGGTGACATCCCAGGCGCCGCCGCGCACGATGTGGAAGGTGCCCGCCGACGGCCCGGTGGGGTTGTCCGCTTTGTTCGGCAGGTAGTTATACATGTAATCCTGCACCCACTCCGACACATTGCCGCTCATATCGTAAATGCCAAGGCCATTGGGGCGCTTCTGGCCCACCGGCTGGGGCGATGAAAAGGAATTGGCGGCATACCAGGCCACGTCTTCGACATCTTCGCCGCCACAGAATTTTTGCGGTTTCCCTCCGCCACGGCAGGCGTATTCCCATTCCGCTTCGGTGGGCAGACGGTAGTTCCGGCCGCTTTGGGCGTTGAGTTTCTCGATGAAACCCTGCACGTCGGAATAGCTGACATTTTCTACCGGGCAGTACTGGCCGCACGACTTGAACCGGGAAGGGTTGTCCCCCATCACGCGCTGCCACTGGGCCTGGGTAACCTCATAGGTGCCGATCCTGAGCTCGCTCAGGCAGACCTCGTGAACCGGCCGCTCGTAGCTATCGCCGATATCCAGCACATCCCCCATCAAAAAGCAGCCGCCGGGAACCGCCGTAAACTCCATGCCGGTAACGGTGTCGATATATGCAGCCCGGCCGGGAACGCCCGAACCGCCGCTTGCAGGCTGCAAACCGGCATCCATGGCGGCACAGCCGGAACAAAACAAAAACAACACCAAGCTCACTATCTTCATGCGTATCCTCCCGGACAGACGATATTCGACATTGTTTGCAGCCAACCCGGTTTGAAATATACCGCGAAACCACCCGATTTCAAATGAAAAATCACGGATTACGGTGCGGGTAACCGTCCAGAGGCGTGAAGCGGGCCTGGTACTCTTCATCCACGCAAGCCGGTGACTACTCCCAAGGGCGCAACCGGGGCGCGGGCAGCGACCGTTACCGGCCAAACAGCGCCACAACAGCCCGTGGCGGCGGATTACGCACACCGCCATTGCCAAACCGGCGATTTCGGCATAATCTGTTCCCTCCGTCCCGGTCAGGCCGGGAGATGAGTTCCATCGATCACACGGTTCACACCTATTTTGGGAGGAAGTATATGCGTAACCTGCTCTGGTCAGGTGTTCTTATGGTGCTGCTCTCCGGCTGCGGTTGGGATGGGACCGCAACCCGGAATAACGACATCACCCCCCTCACCGCCATTACGATCACGGCGGATTACTCCACCATCGCCCTGAACACCTCCGTCAAGCTCAAGGCCACGGGCAATTACTCGGGCCTGTTCACCCGCGACATCAGCGATAAGGTGACCTGGACCAGCGATACGCCCACCGTGGCCGCCTTCGCGACCACGGCCAACCCGAACCGGGTGACCGGCAAGGGGGCGGGCAGCGCCGTCCTGACCGCGACCCTGGGGAGCGTGTCGGCCACCTATGCCATGAAGGTCAGTACGGCCACACCCACCGCCGTGACGGTCACCCCCGCCGCCCCGACCCTGGCCAAGGGGTTGACCACGCAGTTCGCGGCCACCGGCACCTTCTCGGACGGAAGCACCCAGGTCCTGACCTTCGATGCTGCCTGGGCCTCCAGCGACGCCACGGTGGCGTCCGTCAGCGACGCGGCCGACGACACCAAGGGGCTGGCCACCGCCCTGGCCGCCGGCACCACGACCATCAGCGCCACCTTCGGCGGCATCAGCGGCACGGCGATCCTCACCGCCACGGCCCCGACGCTGCAATCCATTGCGGTCTCGCCGGCCAAACCCTCGGTCCTCTCCCTGACCAAAACGGCCTTTACGGCCACCGGCACCTATTCGGACGGAACGACCGGCGACATCACCAGCCAGGTCACCTGGGCCTCGTCCAACACCAACGCGGCGCCGGCCCCCGCCGCCGGGACCACCGTCACCTCCGCCCCCGGCACCACCACCATCAGCGCCACCCTGGGCAGCGTCGGCGGTTCCACAACCCTCAAGGTGACGGGGGGCACCCTGACGAGCTTCAGCATCTCCCCGAACAGCCGGACCCTCGTCAAGGGGACCATGGGGCGCATCAGCGCCACCGGCGTCTTCAGCGACGGCACCTCCCGGGACATCACCGGGGCGCTCGCCTGGACGGTCGATTTCCCGAACCGCGCCACGCTGACTGAGCCGTCGGGCAATGTGATGTGGGTCAGCGCCCTGGCGAGCGGAGCCGTCACCATCACGGCCGACTCCGCCTCCCTGCGCAAGACGGCCACCGTGACGGTCACCGCCCCGTCGCTCAATCACCTTGAAATTTCCCCGACCAGCCTCAGCCTGACCAAAGGGTCCACCGGCCGCTTCGCCCTGACCGCAATCTTTAACGACGGCACGTCCCAGGTCGTAACCGACAGCAGCAGCGCCGGCAGCCCCACCACCTGGAGTTCCAACACCACCTCCGTCGCCACGGTCGGCACCACCGGCCTGGCCAGCGGCCAGGTCACCGCCGTGGCCGCCGGCACCACCGCCACCATCACCGCCGCCTACGGCGGCACGACCATCACGGCGACCGTCACGGTCACGGCCAAGACCCCCAAGCGGCTGGACATCAGCCCGAGCGGCACGACGAACGCGGTGGCTGTCGGCTCCGCCACCCCCTTTACCGCCACGGTCACCTACAGCGACAACACCACCGCGGACGTGACCAAGGACACGGTCTGGACGATCTCCGACGCCAACGTGGCCGTCCTGGCCGACAGCCAGCAACTGCCGGGCCAGGTCATGGGGGTCGATAGCGGCACAGCGACCCTCACCGCCACCTTCGGCGGCATTACCGCCCCGACCGTGACGGTCAAGGTGCCCTAGTGTCCGATACCTGCACATATGAGGAAGGGATAGTATGAAACGAATCTGCCGGATGATCATCGCCCTGGGCCTGCCGCTGCTGGTGTGCGGCCCGGCCTGGGCGCAGCACGCGGGCCCCTATGCGGGGGCCTTCCTGGGGGGCAACGCCCTGATGTCCGCCAAGGGCTCCGACAGCCAGGGGGACTTCAGCCTCAAATTCGACCCGCGCCTCATGGGCAGCGCCGTCCTGGGGTGGGACTTCGAGCCGGGCAACAGCGCGGGCGAGGGGCGCATCGAGCTGGAATACAGCCACCGCGGCAATCGCCTCGACAAGGCCAAATTTGCCGAAGGGAGCGTGCCGGCGAGCGGCAGCGTCACGGCGGACAGCCTGCTGGTCAACTTCTACGGCATCCTGTTCGGCGACCGGTTCTGGTCACCCTACCTGGGGCTCGGCCTGGGGGCAGCCCGCATCGAGGCCTCGGACCTGCGGGTGACCGGCGGCCCCCTGAGCGACGACTCGGCCTTCGTCTTTGCCTACCAGGCAGGGCTGGGGGTCGATTTCGCGCTGACCGACCGGTTGAATCTGGATCTGGGGTATCGTTTTTTCGGCGCTATCCGCCCCAAGTTCCGGGAAGCCGACGGGACGGATTTCAGGATGGATTATTACAGCCACAGCGTGGTGCTGGGGTTGAGGGTTGGGTTTTGAGGGAAGAGGTTTGAAATAGGACTTATGGGACTTATGGAACCTATAAGTCTTATAATTCCCATAAGTCCTATCCGATTTCCCCCCCGCTTCACCGCCCGATGGTGAAATACCGCGCCTGGGGATGGTGAAACACCAGGGCCGAGACACTCGCCTCCGGGTCTATCATGTGCCCCTCGGTTAACTGCATGCCGATCCGCTCGGGGCGGAGCAGGGCGAAGATCTTCTCTTGGTCGGCCATCTCGGGACACGAGGCGTAGCCGGGGGAGACCCGGATGCCGCGGTAGCCCCCGTCCATGATTTGGGCGACGGACAGGGCCGGGTCGTCGCTGATCCCCCAGGCGTCCCGGATGCGCCGGTGGACGAACTCGGCCGTGCATTCGGCCATCTCCAGCGCCAGCGCCTGCACCAGGTGCGACTTCAGGTACAACCCCTCCCCCTTCCAGATCTCGGCCTGCCGGCGGACCCCATCGCCGGCGGTGGTGACGAACAGGGCCACGCTGTCCTTTTCCCCGCTGGCAACGGGGCGCACGTAGTCGGCCAGACAGAGGTGCTCCTCCCCCGGCTGGCGGGGAAAGGTGAAGCGCATGACCTCGACCCCCGAGCCTGCCGGGTCGTAGAGGATCAGGTCGTTCCCCTCCCCGGCGGCCGGGTAGAAGCGGTACAGGGCGTGGGGGCGAATCAGCCCCTGTTCCCGGACCAGGTCGATGGCCTCCTGCACCTCGGCGTGCAGCTTGAGCGCCTTCTCGTCCTTATCGGCCAGAAGTTTTTCCAAGACGCCGATCAGTCCCAGGTGTTTGCTGTAGAGCATCTGGCGGTTGATGTAGGGGAGCACGTGGTCCAGGGGGATCTCCCGGAGGATGTGCTCCTGATAATCCGGGACCGCCGGGAGCGGGCAATCCACGGCCGTGGCCGAGCGGAGGGTGGACGGGGCCGATGGTGCGGTCACCGGCCGGGCCGCGGCATCCCGGCGCGATTCCTCCTGGCGCTGCCCCAGCTCCTGGAACAACGCGGGACGCAGGGCCGGGTCGCTCAGCCGGTTGGCGATGTCCAGCCCCTGCATGGCGTCCTTGGCGTAGAGCACCGGGCCGCCGTACTCCGCGGCGATGCGGTTGTCGGCAAAGCGGCGGGACAGGGCCGCCCCACCCACCAGCAGGGGGGCGTCGATGCCGGCCGCTTTCAGGTCGGCGGCCGTGACGGCCATCTGCTGGGCGCTCTTGACCAAGAGTCCCGAGAGGCCGATGAAATCGGGGTTTTCCCGCCGCGCCGCGACGATCAGCTCCTCCGGCGGCACCTTGATCCCCAGGTTGACCACCTGAAAGCCGTTGTTGCCCAGGATGATCTCCACCAGATTCTTGCCGATGTCGTGCACGTCCCCCTTGACCGTGGCCAAAAGCAGTTTCCCCTTGGCGGCGCTCGCCCCCTTTTCCAGATGCGGCTCCAGATGCGCCACCGCGCTCTTCATGGATTCCGCCGACTGGAGCACCTCCGCCACGATCATCTGGTTGTCGTTGAACAGCCGCCCCACCTCGGCCATGCCGGCCATGAGCGGCCCGTTGATGATGTCCAGCGGCTTGTCGCCCCGGCCCAGGGCCTCATCCAGATCCGTTGCCAGGCCGTCCTTGCTCCCCTCCACGATATAGCGGGGGAGCCGCTCGTCCAACGGCAGGGCCGCGGCCGCTGTCCGGGGCTGGGCTACCCGCTGGCGGAAATGGGCGGCAAAGGCGGCCACCGGGTCGCTGCCGCGCCAGAAGAGTAGGTCTTCCGCCAACGCCAGCTCCTCGGGGGGGATGCCGGCGTAGCGCTCCAGCTTCTCGGTGTTGACGATGGCATAGGTCAGGCCCGCCTTGACGCAGTGGTGCAGGAAGACCGAGTTCAGCACCTCGCGCCCGGCCGGGGGGAGGCCGAAGGAGACGTTGGAGATTCCCAGGATGGTGCCGCACCGGGGAAAGGCCGCGGTGATCAGGCGCACCCCCTCGATGGTCTCCCGGGCCGAGCCGATGTAGTTCACGTCGCCGGTCCCCACCGGGAAGACCAGGGGGTCGAAGATCAGGTCCTCGGGACGCAGGCCGTAGCGCTCCACCAGCAGGTCGTGGGAGCGGCGGGCGATCTCCAGCTTGCGTGTGCTCGTGACCGCCATGCCGTGCTGCGGGTCTTCGTCGATGCACCCCACCACCACGGCGCCGCCGTAGCGCTGCAGGAGCGGCGCGACCCGGGCGAACCGTTCCTCCCCCTCCTCCAGGTTGATGGAGTTGAGGATGGATTTCCCCTGGAGGCGTTGCAGGGCCAGCTCCATCACCCGGGCGTCGGTGCTGTCGATCATGATCGGCGCCCGCACCTTGCGGGGGAGGAAGCGGAGCAGGCGTTCCAGGTCGGCCGCCTCGTCCCGGTCCGGGTTGGCCACGCAGACGTCGATCACCTGGGCGCCCCCCTTGACCTGGGCCCGGGCGATCTCGCTCCCCTCCTCGAACTGTTCGGCGACGATCAGGTTCTTGAACCGGCGCGAACCGATGACGTTGGTCCGCTCCCCCACCAGCACCGGCCGCACGTCATCCTCCACGAACAGCGGCTCGATCCCGGCGATGACCCGGCTGCGCCCCTGCCCGGGGCGGCGGGGCGCCTTGCCCTCCACCATCCGGGCGATGGCCGCGATATGGGCCGGGGTGGTGCCGCAGCAGCCACCCACCAGATTGAGCCACCCCTCGTCCACGAACCGGGCCAGCTTGTGGGCCAGGGACGCGGGGGTCTCGGCGTACCGGCCATGCTCGTCCGGCAGCCCGGCGTTGGGATAGACCGACACGTGGCAGGCGGCCAGTTCGGACAGGGCCCGCAGGTGGTCGGCCATGAACTCCGGGCCGGTGGCGCAGTTCAGCCCGATGCTGATCATGCCCAGGTGATCCTCCAGGTGGGCCAGGCTGGCGTAGAGCGCCTCGGCCCCCTGGCCGGCCAGCATGGTCCCGCTGGCCTCGATGGTGCCGGAGATCATCAGCGGCACCCGGCGCCCCTGCTCCCCGAACGCCCGGCGTATCCCCTCGGCCCCCGCCTTGATGTTGAGGGTGTCCTGGGCGGTTTCCAGAAGCAGCAGGTCGACGCCTCCGGCCAGCAGCCCCAGGGCCTGCACGCGGAAGGCCTCCACCAGCTGCGCAAAGGTCACCCCGCCGGTGACGGAGATGGTGCGGGTGGTGGGCCCCATGGAACCGGCCACCCAGCGCGGCTTCGCGGCCGTGGCCGCGGCGTCGCAGGCGGCCCGGGCCAGCTGGGCGGCCCGGCGGTTCAGTTCGAAGACCTGCCCCTCCAGCCCGTAGTCGGCCAGGACGATGCCGGTGGCGCCGAAGGTATTGGTCTCCACGATATCGGCCCCGGCCGCCAGGTAATCCCGGTGGATGGCGCTGATCACGTCGGGGCGGGTGAACGTCAGATGCTCGTTGCACCCCTCATAGGCGGGGCCGCCGAAATCGTCGGCCGTGAGGTTCCGTTCCTGAAGCTGGGTGCCCATGGCGCCGTCCAGGACCAGGATGCGTTCGGCAAGGGCGGAGATGATCGGGTGGGACATGCGGGGCTCCTTGAGGCTATCGGTATAAACGTAGAGAACGAGGCTCGTGCAAAAGCCCGAATTCTCCCCTCCTGGTTCAGGAGGGGCCGGGGGTGGTAGCCGGTAACTCTCAGTCTCACGACAACACCGTTACATCCCTTTTACGGCATTATCTATCTGCTGGGACACATTGCGGCCATACTCATCTTCAAGGACCGCGAATAAGAACAAACACCGGCCGCCGCTGGATTGCTGCCACTGGTAGCCAATTTGCGCCTTTTCCCGCGAATCGTCGTTGGTCTTGTATGGCTCGCCCTTGTACTCGATCACCAACACCCGCCCATCTGCCAACTCGCAAACAAAATCAGGGTAGAAATAATCCGTCGCCGTCGGGAGCCAGAAAGAGAAACGCGGCTCCTTCTCGACATTTCTGATCCAGGACTTTACCGCGTGATGGGAGTTGATTGCCCGAGCGCATAAGAATTCCTCAGCGAACTTTCCATCCGCGCGCTTTTCCTTGAGGTCGTGGATAACCGGGTAATAATGCTTGTCTAAGCGAAATCTCCCCGAATAATAAGGTGGCCTGGCCGGGTAATGGGTCGGATGAAAGGTAAAGGAGTACCGAAAGCTGTCTTCAAACTGCGGGGCGGCGAAGAAATCAGGCAAAGCCCTCTGAAAACCTTTATTAACCGCATTGGCCCTGCGTCTGCCGATTTCACGGCGGATGGCCTCCGCAAGCGGATATTTTGCCCGCACCAGCGCGGTCAAGGTTAAGCGCCGGTCGCTTTGGAGATGCCTCACCACTACCGTCAGCCATTTAATAAGGGTTGGTTGCCCGATATCTTTCTGACGGCACTCACGATCCAGCCAACGCACCAGATCGTGTTCGGAAGCATGCGCGGCTACCTCGTTCAGATGGAGCTGCCCACTATCAGTCTCTCCATACACTATCCGGCCGCCGTCCAGATCGATCTCGAATACCGGGCCGTTTTCTGTAATGGAGAATCCCGCAAGCGCCGCTGGATCGGTAAAAAGATCAAACTCCCCCAATTCCGAGAGAAGACGGTTTTCCACCGGTTGCAGATCACCTTCCCAGGTGAGGCAAAGCTGTGGCAGCGGGGCAAAGCGTTCGCCGCGTGCCGAAGGGGCCAAAAGGGCTGCCTGCCTTGCCCTTTCATTGTCGATCGTGTCCCTCACTTTTTGCTGCTGCTTGGCATTGCAAGCTGTCAGCAAAAACTCTTCCACCTCTTCCGTCAGCTCTCCTCGGATGATAGCGGCTGCGCCGGAAGATGTCGGCCGAATCTCGATGCTCTCTCGTAATGAATCAGGTATGGAAACCGGCGGAGCCGCAGGCAGGGGGATAACGGCTTCCGCCGGCCTCGGCCTTGGGCGGTCTCCCTCACCCAGCAGGGGAAGTATGCTCTGCACCGGCGCAATCGCCTGAGCGGCCTCGTAGGCCTCAAATCCCATATTATTTACAAGCCTATCGGCCAGTTGGTCGGCAACCCGCGCGAATCCCTGGGCGACTATGTGAGCGTAGGCTTTTGCGAGTTCTGCCTGTTGCCTGGGCTTCGCATACGGCATGCGCAGGACTCGTCCCAGCAACTGCTCAACATCCTTGGCGCTCTTGGCGTCCTGCAAGCTACAGAGGACATAGGCGAAGGGGCAATCCCACCCTTCTTTCAAGGCTTCAACAGTGATTATAAACCGCTTCGGCCCCGGCAAAGACAAATTGATGTCGGCCAATTCCTTATACGTCCCGGTTGCCAATGCAATCTGGTCACGGTCTATCTTCTCGCCGTCGGGGCTGGTCAGGTGTTCAAGCAACTTTTCCACCGTGACTTCGCCGTTTTTAGGCTCGGCCTGAAATAAGAGGATCGGCCGAATGTAATCGGATTCCCGCGCCGCCAGCGTCTCAAGCCTGTCTCGGGTAAGGATTGCGTCGCGTACGGCGTCCTTCCAGCCCGTAGGGTGTTCCATCAGCACAATAGGGAGCTTGATCATATCCTCCCGCTGGAGAGCGCTCGCCCCCACATGATAGAGCACATTGCTATCGTCGGCCGGGGTGGCCGTCAACTCGATAACGCAGGATGGGTGGAGATTGTTCAACGTCCGAAACGCCTGATCCGTGCGGTTGTTGTGGGCTTCATCCACAATGACGATTGGGTTTGCAAGGGTAATCCAGTTGGCAAGCGAGGACTTCACCCGCCCCAGGTCGGAAACAGTAAGGTAGGGTTGTGCGGCAATATCGGCTTCCGTCACCCGGTCGAGCAGCGCTTCCTGCTGCGGGGCGAGCCCCTGAAAGTGGCGCGCAAAACTTTCATCGAAAGAATAGACGTTGCGCAGGGTCTTCTCTTTAACATTGAAAGACTGAATTGTCGCCACAACGATGATGGCCGATTGCCCGACTTCCTGAGGACCTACCGTCGCCAAGTCGTCCAGAGAACACACGCGGATGCGGTCTCCGAAGTATGTGGCCAGGGCCTCGCGGCAGGGGTTATTGAGCGTGGACATCGCGGCGAGGGTTTGGCTGCGGATGGCATCGGACGGCACGAGCCACAACGCAACCGGGGCGTCGGTATCTTTGTATGCCTTCCCGATATGGGCCACGGCATGGGCGGCCAGGTAGGTTTTGCCTCCACCCGTCGGGATTCTGATACAGACTGCGGGAGTATCGCCCAGGGCTTCCGGGTTGTAGGGAGCTTGCCATGCTTGCCCGTTCTTTTCGGACTTTGGAGCGCACTGGCGCCACGCCTCTTCCAGCCCGGACATGCGCAGAAGACGAAAAAAATTGGTCAGCGTCGTAAGAGCCTTACCCTGATAATCCTTGAGATCGAACATGATCAGCGCGCCTTTATGTCATAGGGGATTTGTTTGAATGTAATATGGGATTCCCGGAGCCGCGATTCACCCAGGCGGGTGTTTTCTCCGTAGATTATACGGGGGCCCTGGTGAGGATATGCCTCGTCCAAATGAGTCAGGATTGCGGAAGTAAGCACGTTGCCGCCCTGAGGCCTACGGTCTCCAAGGATGCCGTTGTAAAGCAGATAATAGGCCGTGCCGTTGTGAACACCGAGAAAAGGAGTCGTGAAGGTATGACGTGCTGGCGCTCCTGTCTCGAAATGCCAGAGGTATGCCGCCAAAGACGGGAACTTTACAACACTATTGATGCCGCCATCGGCATCGAAGACCGGATTTCCCAACGTGTAGAAACGAAAACCGCCCCCGCCACGCCATTCAACCGCAGTAGAAATCCCTCCCTGCTCGCCGGCGATTACTTTTTCCAAACGCGGCAGGCAGTGTGTCACTGCATGGTCGCCCATTTCAATGCCGATGTACCGGCGGCCCATTTTATGCGCTACAGCGGTGGTTGTGCCAGATCCAAGGAAAGAGTCAATAACCAGATCGCCGGGGTTAGTTGCAATCTCCAAAATTCGCTTCATCAGCCCTTCCGGTTTAGGGGTCTCGAATGACGCCTTTTCTCCAAAAAGGACCTCAATCTCGCGAGAAGCATGCTGATTAAATCCAACATCATCCCAAATTGAAGGAGCGGCCATGCCATCCTTTGCCTCAAAGCTGAAAAGCTTTCGCATTGGAGTGGTAGCAGTTCCTTTGACCCCCCAATACAAACGCTTGTCATCCTGTAATTTTTGCATTTCTTCTTTGTTATGCCGCCAACAAGTCCCTTTCCTGGGCCAAACTTCTTCCTGTGTGTACGGGTTAACAATAGCGTAGAACAAGCTTTCAACAAACCTGCCACCCTTGCCATTCGCTGTTGTATCAATTTTCCTGAAAGCCCCTCGTGAATCAGGACCGTCGGGTTCAGCAAATACCCTGTATTGGGCATTAGCTTTCTCAGTTCGCTGCATCAAATTGAATGATTCTTCTGCCAACGTTTTTTTAGAAGACCCGCCACTTGATTTTGCATAGACCAGAATATGATCATATGTCGAACCTATCTTCCGGTCATTAGGGGCACCATCGCGGCGCTTCCAGGCAATATCCGCAATAAAGTTGGGTCTTCCAAAAATCTCGTCTGCAAGAACTTTGAAATAATGAGCTTCGTTATCGTCTATTGAAACCCAAAGACTGCCATTCTCTGCCAATAACTCACGCATCAGCACGAGTCGTGGATACATCATGGTCAGCCACTGGGAATGTTCCAGCTTGTCGTCATAGTGAGAAAAGGCAGACTGAGTATTGTAGGGAGGGTCAATGAAGATGCACTTCACCTGCCCGCGATAGAAGGGGAGCAAGGCTTTCAAGGCCTTGAGATTATCGCCTTGTATCAAGAGGTTTTCCGAGTCCGGCTCGCCATGAACCGATTGAAATTGTAGCAGGTGATAAGGCACTTCTGCTGAATTATTGATAGCTTGGGCTTTATTGACCCAATCAAGAAATGGCATTGTTTTTCGTCTCCTGTTGTCGTCACATACCGTTGGTCGGGGTGGTTAAGGCTGTATCGTGCCACAATGCCCCGCACCACGTACCTTGCGGGGGTTCGTGCCCGCTTCGGAGATTCGTTGCCGCATCTCTTCAGGTATATCCGCCAGAGGCGGCGTGCATTCCGATTGGGGGTGTCGGGTATTTTCAGGGGGGTGGCAGGTATGCGCCGATAGCTGGCGGGAATTCCCGAAAGCAGCTCCCGGAACACTCTCTTGATCTCTCTGCACAGACTCATCTACTGTTCGTAATTCTTTTAGAAGGTCTTCAGCGGCACGATCCATAGGGAGCCCTTAACAAAGCATTCAACACTCTATTCCGATTTCGCGACGATCATACCACGCGGTAATTCACCCGTCCATTCCGATATTTTGCGAGGCGGCAGAATGGGCCTCTTGCAAAAGCCCTCTCCACCTTTGAGGCCCCAGAGGCTCCGCAAGGGGGTGGTAGCCGGTTAACCATAAACCTTCTACCACCCCCCTGCCCCCTCCTAAACTAGGAGGGGGAGTACGAGCTTCCTCCTCTAACACAAATGGGACGTATAAGTCTCCTACGACCTATACGTCCCATTTATACCTTCCGTGCCTTGCGACCTCTTTACAGTTTGAACTGCCCCACCAGCCGCTGCAACTCCTCGGCCAGGGTGGAAAGCTGGTTGGCCGCGATGACCGACTCGCTGGCCCCCCGGGCGGTATGCTGCACCACCTCGTTGATCTGCTGGATGTTGCTGCTGATCTCGCTCGTGGTGGCCGTCTGTTCCTCGGCCGCCGTGGCGATCTGGCTCACCTGCATGTTCACCGCGTTGATCTGCTCCAGGATCGCCTGCAACGCCGCGCCCGACTTGGCCGCCTCGCCGGTGCCGCTCTCCACCTCCTTGACCCCCTCTTCCATGGCTCCCACCGCGCCCTTGGTCTCACCCTGGATGGCCTTGATCATCACGCCGATCTCCTTGGTCGCCTTGGTGGTCCGCTCCGCCAGCGCCCGCACCTCGTCGGCGACCACGGCGAAGCCGCGCCCCTGCTCGCCGGCACGGGCCGCCTCGATGGCCGCGTTCAGGGCCAAAAGGTTGGTCTGGTCCGCGATGTCCTCGATGGTCCCCACGATCTCGCCGATCTGGTCGCTGCGCGCCCCCAGGCTCTCCACGGTCTTGGCCGTGCTCATCACCCGGCTGGCGATGCGCCCCATGACCTGGACGGTGTTCTCCACGACGCCCGCGCCGCTCTCGGCGGCCTGGCTGGAGTGGAGCGCCCCGGTAGCCGCATGGTGGCAGTTCTGGGCGATGTCGCCGCTGGTGGCCGACATCTCCTCGCTGGCCGTGGCCACGGTGCCGGCCTGGGCCGCCATCTCCTCGGCCCCGGTGGCCATCTCGGCGGCGGTGGCGTGCAGCTCGGCCGCAGCGGAAGCCACCTGGGTGCTGTTCCCCGCCACCTTGGAGATGATCGTGTGCAGCTTCTCGGCGGTGGCGTTCACCTCCCGGGCCAGCAACCCCATCTCGTCCTTGCTGGCGATGGGGGAGCGGACGATCAGGTTGCCACCGGCCACCTCCTGGAGGGTGCCCAGGACCGCCTGGAGCGGGCTGGATACGGAGTTGGCGATCAGGTTGCCCCCCAGGAGGGAGACCGCCGCCACCAGGGCCACCACCGCCAGGAGCACCAGCCGGATACGGCGGAAGGTGTCGCTGCTGTGCTGGTAGGTATCTTCGCCCTCCTTGACGTTGGTCGTCACCATATCGGCGATGATCTGGGCCGGCTTGGCGTACAGGGGAGCCACCTTGCCGGTGGCAAAAGCCAGGGCCGCCTCGATGGCCGCCGCATCACCCGAGGCGTGGGCCGCTTTGGCCATCGCGACCAGTTTGCCACCCGCCTCGGCATAGGCATCGAAACCCTGGCGGAACGCCCCGATCTCTTCCTTTTCCTTGGCAGTGATAGAACTCTTCTCATACGTTCCCAGCTTGGTCCGGACGTTCTCGATCTGGGCGGAGAAGTCCTTGCCCCTTTCGGCGATCTGGTCCGCGTCCTTGAGCGCCAGCATATAGACCACATCCAGGCGCATGGCCAGGAAGCAGTTTTTCAGGTCCTGCAGCAACGCGGTCTGCTGCATGCCGTCCTTGAGCGCCGCCTCGTCGCCGTTCATGCGGGACATGTTGACCACCCCGAAGCCCCCCACCAGCAGCAGCGCGGCACAGCTCGCCAGCACCAGCGTCATGATCTTCGCCTTCACCTTCATATCCGTCCACACGCTCATCTCGACCTCCCGCAGTTTTATGATAATTACGACGCTATTAGTCCTTTGGTGCCCACTGCGATGAGCAATCCGCGCGCCAACATGCCATAATTATTTTAACAAGTAATTATGGCATGTTATGCAATAAGCGCTTTGTATACGCCTGCGACTGATGTTGCCCCATTTTGCCCGCCAGATAGCCAACACATGGAAATTGCACATATTATTGGAGTCAACTAATGTACTCACCTGCAAAAAATGTCGCAGGGGTTGGCCATCGTTATCCGGCCCACACAGAGCCCCCCTCCTGCGGCAGTGCGTCAAAATGACACAAACAGGGAGACCCGGAGGGGCCATAATATAATTTTATCCTGTGATAACGGCAAGTTTTAAAATTTGCCCGGGAGTGTTATTTTTTTTAACACATCGCTAAAAGTGTTAATATTTTTAACATACTGAAATTGCTATTAAAATATGCTTTACCTCGGAACGGCAGGGGTATATCTTCTAATAAAGATAGAGATCCCAGCAGGCCCCCCCATCCTTCTGCACGCAGCCGCGTCATCGAATTGCGGAATTCCCGGACACATCGCCGGATGGGCTTTAAGCATCAAGGAAAGTGACGCAGGAGAGGGCCATGCTGCATACGTGCGTGTGCATCCGGAAAGAGACGAATCCGGCCGGAAAACAAGGGGAAGCATTATGTTCGGAAGATTCATTATCACCATACTTTTCGGCATTTTCTGCATATCGTTGAGCGGCTGCATCGGCAAGGGCGACGACGCCCTCAGGCGGAACGGCCCCCACAGCCCCGCAAGCAATGCGACGGCAGCGGAAAGCAAGCCGACCCTCGTAAGCGGCACGGTCTTGCGGGAGGACCGCGTTACCCCCATAAGCGGCGTGCGTGTCGTACTCAAGAAAAAAACGCAAGCGTCGGTGGTATCAACTGCCGACACGGACCATATCGGCAATTTCAGCCTGGCGGGGCCGTTTTCCCGCGACGACTACACCATAGAGATCGATTCCCCCGAATACGCCGGCGGCAAGACCATTCTGGTCGAGCTCAACCGGGACAACTGGCACGAGATCATTGTCTATAAACGGTAATGTCCCTCATGCCGCTTGGCGTGAGACTCCGGCCGGCGCCACGATTGTATCCAACCGGCGGCCTCCGTCTTTCTATCCGTTTCAACCACGTTGTGACAAAAACATTTGCAGGCGCATCGAAGTCTGCTAGATAGATGCACAGTGGTTTGACAGGTAACGGAGATGGAGATACGCCCCAATGGATGAGATACAAAGCAAGTACAAAAAAAGAAAGACCCTCTACCTCGTGCTGATGGCGGCCATGGTCGTCCTCGCCATCGTCTTTCGCCTGACCGCCGTGCCGGGCGACCATAACGCCAATCGATCCAACCTGCTGAAGTTCGCCTCCCTGGCCGTGATCATCCTCGTTGCCCGGAATGTTTTCCGCTGTCCCCAATGCGAGGCGACCTTGGCCCAGTCGTTCTATTCTTCATGGTTCACCCTGCGCCGCTGCCCCAAGTGCCGGGCGATGCTGAAGGAGGACTGAACCCAGCCCAATGTTCATCTTTTGTCTCGAACTCCACCTGGACCTGCCCGCCCGCTCCCTCAAGGAGAAGCGGGGCATCGTCAAGAGCATCCTGGGGCGTTGCCGCAACCGTTTCAATGCGGCCTGCGCCGAGGTTGACCGCCAGGACGCGCCCGGAGCGGCGGTGCTGGCCTTCGTAACGGTCAGCCCGAACAAGGTCATTGCCCGGCAGGTGCTGGAGCGGATCGAGGAGTGGGTCTACCAGGGATGGCCGGATGTGGAGATCGTGGCATCCGACATCAGCGAGGTGTAAAAATCGGTCCGATGCCCCTATAATAAGAGCTATATTGACACTGTGGCCCATGCAGGGTATATTTAAATCTTATTTCAAATACTTATATTGCATGGACCCCAGAGTGGGGCCAGCCGGACCAATGACCCCCTATGCCTGACCAACCTGCCGATAATCAGGGCCAACATACGCTGACCTACCTGAGCAAACTGGGATCGAACCTCCTGGACGTGGTCGTAAAAAGGTTCTCCAACCCCCTGACAGCCCGTCGGAACAGGTTTATCCTCCTTGTTACGACCGCCATCCTGCTGACCCTCATCCTGCTCCCCGGCCAGCGGTTCCACTCGGCCGAATTCAAGCCGGGCGATATCGCCACCTCCGATATCCGCGCCCCCCAGGACTACCTGGTGGAAGACCGCGCCCTGACCGAGCAGCGCCGCAAAGAGGCGGGCAACAGCGCGCCGGTGGTCTACAACGTAAGCGACCGCGTTCCCTCCTACATCATCGGCAAACTCGAGCAGGTGGTGGGCGCGGTCCGCAAGGAGCGTGCGGCCAAGAGCCAGAAGAGTACGCACGAATGGCGGACCCTGCTGACGCCGCTTTTGGACACGGAACTGAGCGCAGCGGATATCCACGCCTTCACCCATATCGCCTCGGACAAGGTTTTTCTGGCGGACGCCGCCCGCATGGTGAACGAACTGTACCGCCGCCGGATCGTCCTCGACGGCAAGGCCTTTCAGACCGACACCAGAAGGGGCTTGGAGCTGATCAACGACAACGGCCAACTCGTCGAGGACAGCGACGTGGCCCTGGAGTACACCGAGATCCGGGAGGCCCGCAGGCTGGTGACTTCCTGGCAGTTCTCCGGCCAGAACGACCGTACCGACGGGAGCGCCATTGCCCGCGTGATCGCCCGCATCCTCCTGCCGAACCTGTTCTACAACCGCGAGGCGTCGGAGGCCCGGGCCAAGACGGCCACGGAATCGGTCAGGCCGGTGCTCTTCAAGGTCCAGAAGGGGGAGATGATCGTGCGGGTCGGGGAGCGGATCAGCCCCGAACAGGCCCATAAGCTGCAAACGATCTTCCAGGAAAACCGGGGCGGCAGCCGTATCTATTCGGCCATCGGCATCTTCGCCCTGATCGTGGTGCTGTTCTATTTCCCCTACCGTTTTGCCTTGAAAAATATCCGCAAGTTCAATCCGACCAATAAGGACGTCCTGACCATATCGCTCTTGATTATCGGCAGCTTCCTGCTCTTTAAGATCGCGATCCTGATAACCCACAATATCGGCCCGGTCTTCCCGGACATCGACACCGCCTCCTTCTTCTACCTGTTCCCCTTTGCCGCCGGCCCCATGATCGTGCGCATCTTCATCAACTCCGAGGTGGCCCTGGTCTATTGCGCCATCCTGGCCCCCCTCCTGGGGATCATGTTCGACAGCAACATGACGGTGGTGATCTATACCATGCTGGGGAGCATCGTGGGGGCCCACGGGGTGCGCCAGTGCTCGGACCGGAGCACCATCTACACCGCCGGCCTGAAGGTGTCGGTGGTCAACCTGGCCATGGCCCTGTCCTTTCAGACCTCCAGCGCCACCCTGTTCAGCATGCAGACGATCTATGTGGTTTTTTTCGCCCTGGTGAGCGGCGTATTGAGCGCCGGCCTCGTTTCCGGCTTCATCCCGCTCATCGAGACGCTGTTCCATTACACCACCGACATCAAGCTCCTGGAACTGGCCAACCTCAATTCCCCACTCCTGCGGGATCTGATGGTGCGGGCCCCGGGCACCTATCACCACAGCGTGGTGGTGGGCAATCTGGTGGAGTCCGCCGCCGAATCCATCGGCGCCAATCCCCTGCTGGCACGGGTGGCCGCCTATTACCACGACATCGGCAAGATCTCCAAGCCGCTCTATTTCATCGAGAACCTGGGGAGCGAAGAGAATCGCCACGACAAACTGACCCCCAGCATGAGCGCCCTGATCCTGATCTCCCATATCAAGGAGGGGGCCGAGCTGGCCCGGGAACGGCACCTGGGGCAGCCGATCACCGACATCATCCGCCAGCACCACGGCACCGGGTTGATCAAATTTTTCTACGACCGGGCCAAGACCCAGGCAGAGGCAAACGGCCAGACGGTGGAGGACAAGGATTTCCGCTACCCCGGCCCCAAACCCCAGACACGGGAAGCCGGCATCGTCATGCTGGCCGATTGCGTGGAGGCGGCCTCCCGCACCCTCGTCAATCCCACCCCGGACCGCATCCAGGGAATGGTGCAGAAGATTATCAACAATATCTTCATGGACGGCCAGCTTGAGGAGTGCGAACTGACCCTCAAGAACCTCCACGAGATCGCCAAAAGCTTCAACCGCATCCTGAACGGCATCTTCCACCACCGGATCGATTATCCCGAACCGGTCTACAAGGGCGGAAACAGCGGCCAGAAGAAGGCCGAGCATAAAACCATCTCCGGCGAGCATGGCAAGCCGGGAAACGGAGACCACGCGAGTGCTGATACAGCTGAACAACCGCCAGAGACGACACCGGATCATGGCAACCCGCCTAAGAAAGGTGGCGGAGAGGATCTTAAGCGCCTTGGCATGTCCTGACGGGACCGAACTGTCCATATCCATCGTCGGCGACCGCGCCATCCGCATCATCAACCGGGAATACCTGGCTAAGGACCGCCCGACCAACGTCATCTCCTTCTCCCTCCAGGAGGGGGAATACGCCGGCATCTCACCCCACGCCCTGGGGGATGTGGTCATCTCGGCGGATACCGCTGCCCGGGAGGCAGAGGAAGCGGAGATGGAAACCTTCGATCGGATCTGCTTTCTGCTGTTGCACGGCATCCTGCACCTGCGCGGCTATGACCACGAACGGAGCGGCGAGGCCGAAGCGGCAAGGATGGAAAAAAAGGAGAGTGAATTATTCAATCTTCTGAAGAAGGAAGGGTTCCTGAACCCGTAAAACCCGACCGGTTCATCGATTCGGTCAACTGCGCCATCGCGGGCATCATCCACGCGGCCCGCACTGAAAAGCACATGCGCAACCACTTCATCTCCGCCGGGGTGGTGCTCCTTGTGGCGCTGTTCCTCAAGGTGAATCCCCTGGAATTCGCCCTGCTGGCGCTGTCGATCCTGTTCGTGCTCTTCGCGGAACTGATCAACACGGCGGTGGAGGCGGTGGTGGACCTGGTTTCGCCCGGCTACAACCATCTGGCAAAAATAGCAAAGGATACCGCGGCCGGAGCGGTCCTGGTCGCCGCCTGCGGGGCCGCCATCATGGGCTACCTGATCCTGGCCAAATACATCCTGCCGCTCTACGGGGAGGTCCTTGCAATGTTCGGCGCACCCTCGGATATCGGTACCATGGTCTCGATCCTGATCGTCACGATCGTCGTGATCATGCTCAAGGGCATGCTCGGCAAGGGGAGTCCCCTGCACGGCGGGGCCCCCAGCGGCCATGCGGCCATCGCCTTCTCCATCGCCACGGCGGCATCGCTCAACTCCCGGGACCCGCTGACGTCCCTCTTGTCCGTCGCGTTGGCGCTGATGGTCAGCCACTCGCGGCTGTTCATGCGCATCCACACCATGGGCGAGGTGGTGGCGGGTTCATGCCTCGGGGCGGGGCTCACGTTTATCGTTCTCTACGTATTTAAGTTTCTTGGATCATAAAGGAGGAAAGAGCATTGGAAGAGGGCGGCAGTAAAAGGTCCGGTTTTATCGAATTGGTGAGCCGGTTCGTGACCGGACGCAAAAAGATCACCGAAGAGGAGATCCACGATTTTATCGAGGCCACCGAGGAAGAGGGGCTGGTCAACGAGGAGGAGAGCGAGATGATCCGCTCCATCTTCTCACTGCGCACGACGGTGGTGCGCGAGATCATGGTCCCCCGTACCGACATGGCCTGCGTCAACATTGAAGACGGCATCCCCGAGATGCTGGAAACCATCATCGCCTGCGGCCACTCCCGCATCCCGGTCTACGAGAACACCACCGACAATATCATCGGCCTGCTCTACGCCAAGGACCTGCTGAAATTCTGGGGTAACGGCCAGGAGCAGCTCCAGGTGCGCACCATCATCCGCCCCCCCTACTTTATCCCCGAGACCAAGGACCTGGAACAACTGCTCCAGGAATTCAAGCGTAAACGGGTCCACCTGGCCATCGTCATCGACGAATACGGCGGCACCTCGGGGCTGATCACCATCGAAGACCTGCTGGAACAGATCGTGGGCGACATCCAGGACGAGTACGACCGGGAAGAGGCGCTCTTCACCGCCAACAGCGACGGCTCCATCACCGCCGACGCCCGCATGCCGGTGGAGGATCTGGAAGACCACTTCGACGTGGAGATCGAACGGGACAAGTTCGACACCGTGGGCGGCCTGATCTTCCACCTGACCGGCAAGATCCCCGCCGTCGGCGATACCATGGAGGGGTCCGGCCTGCACCTGACCATTCTGGACGCCGACGAGCGCAAGGTAAAACAGGTCCGCATCGCACGCCTGGCGACGATCGCCGGTAAAGCGCAGGGTGACGAGTGAAACCTTCATCCCTGCGAACCCAACTGGCAGCGGTCCTCGACCGGCCGGGGCTCTTTGCCATCGCCTCCGGGGTCCTGATCGCCCTCTCCTTTCCCACGGCCGGATTTTCCTTCCTGGCCTGGATCGCCCTGATACCGCTGTTGATCTCCCTGGAGGGGACGACCCTGCGCCAGGCCTTTCGCCTGGGCTTTACCTGCGGCCTGGCCGCCTACATCCTCATCCTCTACTGGATCAATATCGTCGTCACCCACTTCGGCCATCTCCCCTGGGCGGTCAGCATCCCGCTCTACCTCGCCCTGGCGGCCTGGCTGGCCCTGTTCTACGGTCTGGCCACCCTGATCGCCCGCTATGGGGAACAGGGGAGGATCAAACTGGTATTCACCCTGCCGGTGGCCTGGGTAGCTCTGGATTTTCTCCGCTCCTTTCTGCTCACCGGTTTTCCCTGGGCCATGCTGGGGCACTCCCAGTACCGCATCCTGCCGCTGATACAGATTGCGGACCTAAGCGGCGTCTACGGCATCACCCTGTTGATCGTGCTGACCAATGTGGTCCTGTACCGGGTGCTGCGGGCGGTTTCCGGGGCGAACGTCCCCTACCCCGCCAAGAGCGCCCTGTTGCTCCTGCTCCTGTTCACCGCCACCCTCTTCTATGGCTTCAACCGTCTGAACGGTGAGGAAAAGAGCACTGCCCCGCCCCTCAGGGTGGCCCTGATCCAGGGGAACATCGATCAGGATGTGAAATGGAGCCCGGCCTTTCAGGGGCAGACCATGGACATCTACGAGCGGCTCACCCGCGAGGCGGCCCATGGGGGGGTCGATCTGGTGGTCTGGCCGGAAAGCGCCGCACCGTTTTTCTTCCAGGACGAATTCCGGCAGGCGGAGCGAATCCGCTCCCTGGCGCGTGAGATCAACGCCTACGTGCTCTTCGGCAGCCCGGCCCACGAGTTGCGTAACGGCACCCGCACCTTTCTCAACAGCGCCTTCGTCGTTGCCCCCAACGGCGAAACCGGCGCCAGGGGTGACAAGATGCACCTGGTCCCCTTTGGGGAATACGTGCCGCTCAAACGTCTGCTCCCCTTCGTCAGCAAGCTGGTGGTGGGGATCGGCGACTTCTCCCCCGGCGAACACGCCGCTCCGTTGGATGTGGGCCGGACCCGGGCGGGCCTCCTGGTCTGTTACGAGGGGATCTTTCCCGAGTTGGCCCGGGAATACGTGAATAACGGCGCCCGCATCCTGGTGAACATCACCAACGATGCCTGGTACGGCCGGTCATCGGCTCCCTACCAGCACTTTTCCATCGCGGTGTTCCGCGCCGTGGAGACCCGCACGCCGCTGATCCGGGCCGCCAACACCGGCATCAGCGCCATTATCGACCAGAACGGCCACATCCGCGCCATGAGCACCATCTTCCAGGAGGAGGTGTGCACCGGCGAGATACAGCCGGGGAGCGGCGACTCTCTCTATCTGAAAATAGGCGACGCGCCGGCCTGGTTCTGTGCTATGCTGACCCTGGGCGTGGTCCTGTTGGCCCGGTTCAGGCGAGAGAAGCGGTTAGAGCGGAAAGACTGACATCTGCCACAGAGACACGGAGACACAGAGGTTCACAGAGAAAAGCAAAAGGCGTTTTCAGGGTAAAACCATCGTCGGGGATCGTTGTTTTTTTGCTTGTCTTACTCCTGTTTTTCTCTGTGTCTCTGTGTCTCCGTGGCAGGTGTGCTTATAATAACCATCAAGGAGTACGAAAACATGTTTCGTGAAGAAATAGCAAAAATGCAGGACTTTGAGGAACGGATCGCCAAACTTCGGGGGTCTCTTTGACATAGATGACAAGCGGGAAGCGCTTCAGGAGATCGAGGCGCAGATTGCGGCACCCGATTTCTGGGATGCGGTGGATAAATCCCAAGCGGTTCTCCGCAAGCGCACCGCCCTGGAAAAGCTCCTTCAGAGCTGGGATACCCTCGCCCGGCAGTTGGAAGACGTGCGGGTAATGATCGAGTTGGGCGAAGAGGCCCAGGACGAGGCGACCCTTGCCGAGGTCAGGGAGATGAACAACCTCCTCCAGCAGGGTGTCGAGGCGGCCGAGTTTCAGCGCATGCTCTCCGGCCCCCACGACCGCAACTCCTGTTTCATCTCCATCAACCCCGGGGCCGGGGGGACGGAATCCCAGGACTGGGCCGAGATGCTGCTGCGCATGTACCTGCGCTACTGCGAGAAGAGGGGATGGAAGACCGCCATCACCGACTACCAGGCCGGGGACGAGGCGGGCATCAAATCCGTCACTTTCAGCGTCAGCGGCGAGTACGCCTACGGCCATCTCAAGGCCGAGGCGGGCATCCACCGCCTGGTGCGCATCTCCCCCTTCGACAGCAACGCCCGCCGCCACACCTCCTTTGCCTCGGTCTACGCCTTTCCCGAGATCGAGGAGGAGGATATCAGCATCAAGATCTCCGACTCGGACCTGCGGGTGGACACCTACCGCTCCAGCGGTTCCGGCGGCCAGCACGTCAACACCACCGACTCGGCCGTGCGTATCACCCACCTGGCCACCGGCATCGTGGTCGCCTGCCAGAGCGAGCGGAGCCAGATCCTCAACCGGGCCACGGCCATGAAGGTGCTGCGGGCCAAACTGTACGAGCGTGAGGTGGAGGAGCGGAACGCCAAAGCCTCGGAGATCGCCGCGGAGAAGAAGGAGATCGGCTGGGGGAGCCAGATCCGCTCCTACGTGCTGCACCCCTACAAGATGGTCAAGGACCTGCGGACCGGCGTGGAATCGGGCAACCCGGACGCGGTGCTGGACGGGGCCCTGGACGATTTCGTGGTGGCCTACCTCATGGGGGTGCGCCGCCAGACGGCCGATGTGGACTAGCACGCCGGCCCGCCGACACAAAAAAGCCGTTCCACCGGGGTGACCGGAGAACGGCTTTTTTGGTACTCTATCTGACAGGCAGGGTCTAGACCAGGGCGCTTACCGATGAATCGGTGTGCATCATGAGGTCCATCATGCGCGCCATCATCACCGGCGGCGTCTGGTACACCAGGGTGTTGGTGCTGTCCATGAACCTGATGCGCAGGTCGCCTTTCGAGTTGTAGGTAAAGAGTACCGCTCCGATCCGGCTGCCGATCTTGTCGCTCTTGCCCCACGAGGTGTCTTTCCTGGCGGCTTGGGCTTGGGACCGGTCCTTGCCCAGCAGGGTTACCGTATCAGCCGCGGCGGCTTTCGCCTCCGAGGTGACCGCCAGGCTATCCGGCATCGAATTGGCCGCTTCGGTGCCGCCGGGCACCGGGTTCACAACCATCGCCGTGTCCGTTGTCGCCGCCGTCCCCCCTGTTGTTATCGGATATGTCGTCATGGTGTTTCCCCCTCTTCAGGGCAAGGGCACATAAACAAGCTTTTGTCCAATGTTTATTATTATATGATATTTCAGGTGATTTGCAACTGCAATTATTTTTTCCCCAAAGCGACCAATTGCAGGACCATGCGGTGGAGTCTCCCGCATCGGGACGAGCCAGCCGGGCGACCGGGACAAAAAGTTCTTTACTCCCCGTGGTCAATTATGGATACTAGTTCCATTCGACCCTTTTCATCACGTCACAACAAAGATCATCTTCGAGCCATGTTCTCTACCTGCAAACCAGCCATCATCGCCTTATTCGCCATCTCACTCCTTTCCAGCCCGGGTTGCGGGCACGCGGCCTCCCCATCGGGGCTCAACCGCTTGGGCTACGCCATCCAGATGGGCGCCTTCGCCGAGGTCAAGAATGCGGAGCGCTTTACCGACACCCTCCAGAAAAAGGGGATCGAGGCCTTTTACTTCCGCAAGGACAACGGCATCTATGCCGTGCGTTTCGGCGACTTCGCCACCAAGGACAAGGCCCGCGCCGCGGCCAAACGGCTGGTGGCGGACCGGCTGATCGGCGGCTACTATATCGCCCCTCCCAACGAGATCGTCTTTGCCCGCCCCCGGGAAGCGGGGTGGCAGAAATCGGCCGGGGAAGAGATCACCTCACCCCGTTTAAGCGCCGGCTCCAAAACGGCGCGGGACAAGGGCACGCCCCGGACCGGCAAGATCGCGGAGAGCGTCCAGCCGAGACCGGCGCGGGGCGACCGGGACATGGGGGCCATCGCCGCCCGCACCGCCGAGCGTTTCGTGGGCATCCCCTACCGCTGGGGCGGGGAGAACGTGGTGGACGGCATGGATTGCAGCGGCTTTGTGCGGGCGGTCTACAACCTGTGCGGCCTCAGCATTCCCCGGACCTCCCGGGACCAGTTCAAGGCCGGCGACCAGGTAGCGAAGGATGACCTGCGGGATGGGGATTTGCTCTTTTTCGGTTCATCGGCCGACAGCATCAGCCACGTGGGCATCTACGTGGGGAGCGGCAGGTTCGTGCACGCCCCCCGCCGCGGCGAGGACATCAAGGTATCCGCTGTTGACGAAAGTTATTTCGAGCGGCACTTTATCGGCGCACGCAGGTATTTTCAATAACAATAACAATTACGAACAAGTCCCACGCCCTTGAATTCGTGACGTCTGAACGGCGGAGCGAGCGTCATGCCGGAGTCCAACGCCGCCCGGAAGTATCATGCCGCACGTGTCGCGGGTACTCCGCCACGACGGAGCCCCGGCCCACAGCGCCGGGACTGAGGCATGCCAAGCGAGAGGAACCGTTCGGGCGTCACGGATTCAGCTTCCGATGGAATCCGTGACGGGATCATCGGATTCAGACTACAACCACGAGGTTTTACCATGGCATTTATCAAACCGTTCCGGGCGTTGCGCCCACCCAAAGATCTGGCCGACAAGGTAGCGGCCCTCCCCTATGACGTGATGAACGTGGCAGAGGCCCGCCAGATGGCGGCCGGCAACCCCGCCAGCTTCCTGCACGTCTCCCGGCCCGAGATCGACCTCGCCGCCGGGACCGCCCCCCATGACGAGCCGGTCTATGTGCAGGGAAGGAAAAACCTGGCGGAATTCATCCGGCGCGGCATCCTGGTTCAGGACGACCGGGAATGCTTCTACGTCTACCGCCAGCGCATGGGGGAGATCACCCAGACCGGCCTGGTGGTCTGCACCAGCGTGGACGACTATCAGTCCGGCGTGATCAAGAAGCACGAGCTCACCAGGGCCGACAAGGAGGATGACCGGGTCAAGCACATCGATTATCTGGACGCCAACGACGAGCCGGTCTTCTACCTCTCCCGCTCCAGCGCAGAGATCGAGACCATTATCTCGGGGATCACGGCCGCGCCCCCCGAATACGATTTCACCACCGACGACGGCGTGAGCCACACCCTCTGGATCGTCGCCGACCAGACGCTCATCGGCCGGCTGACCGGCCTGTTCGCCGCCATCCCCCGCCTGTACGTGGCCGACGGCCATCACCGCAGCGCCGCTGCCGGCCGGGTGCGCGAACTGCGCCGGGAGAAGAATCCGGGCCACACCGGCCGGGAGGAGTACAACGTCTTCCTCACCGTCATCTTCCCCGAAACCCAGCTCAACATCATGCCCTACAACCGTGCCGTCAAGGACCTGAACGGCCGGACCGCGGCCGAATTCCTGGCCCAGGTGGAGGAGGCCTTCACGCTCCTCCCGTCCCCGGTGCCGGTCATGCCGTGCGAGCGCCATCAGTTCGGCATGTACCTGGATGGCCGCTGGTACCAACTCCATGCCCGCGACACCATCGTGGACGAGTCGGACACGGTCGGCCGCCTGGACGTGTCGATTCTCCAGGACCGCCTGCTCGACCCCATCCTGGGCATCGGCAATCCCCGCACCGACAAGCGCATCCATTTTGTCGGCGGCATCAGGGGGAACGACGAGCTGGTGAAGCTGGTGGATTCGGGCGAGTACGCCGTGGCCTTCTCCCTCTACCCGACCTCGATCCGCGAACTGATCGAACTGGCCGACCAGGACCGGATCATGCCCCCAAAATCCACCTGGTTCGAGCCCAAACTGCGGAGCGGCCTCTTCGTGCACCTGCTCTCCTGACGGACGGGGCATCCCTTTCGAGAAGGCTGCCCCCATCCCGAGCATTCGAACACCCCCCGGCCGAAGGCTGGGGGGGTCGGCCACCGAGGCCCTCCGCAAATCGGAGAAGATCCTTGAGCCTGCCGGGGCCGCCCCGCCCCTCCCCCATTCCTCTGGATATTTTTTCCATTAAGCGTATAACCGATTGAGCGTGTGACATCTTCCGCAAAGAAGGAACCGGTAATGTTCAAGAAACCGCTGCCCGAGGAAACCCGCTACACGATCATCTTTGTCGGCATCGTACTCCTGTCCCCCCTCCTGTTCTTCGCCCTCAACCATTTTTTCAAAGGCGACTCTTCGACGCTCCAGTCCGACAAGAAGAAAGAACCTGCGGTCATCGTCTCCGAGTCGGAAAAGGCGGACATCATATCCAAGGCCACCTCAAAATCGGTCGCGGATACCGTCCGCGATGCGGTGAGCCAGGGGGACTACTCCACGGCGCACCTGCAACTGAGCAAGGCGCCCAAGAACTCGGCGGAATACGAGGAGTTGCGAAAGCTGCTGGCCTCCAACCCCCGCGCCCGCAAACTGCCCGGCATCAGGAAAGAGGCGGACACGACACAAAGCCCCTTGCGCTATTTGGATGAATCGACCCCCCGGGACAGGTTCAGCGAAGGGCTTTTCCTCTACCTGGTGGAGGTGTCCGGGAGCGTCTGGCCCAAGTTCTGCATCCAGTCCGTGGGCAAACGGGCCCTGGACATAACCGCCTTCAGGATCAAGGCGGACGCCAAGACCTTCACCATACCGGCCACGGCCGTCAAGCAGGAGAAGTCCCCCGGCAAGGTGGCCGAGTATTTCGACGCCCCGGTGGACCAACTCTCCTACGACGCCATGCGCGCCCTGATCAAGGCACGCAAGGCGACGCTCACCTGTATCGGGAAGTCGGGCGAGCGGGTGCGGGCGATTACGGATGCGGAGAAGAAGGGACTGGGCAGGATGATGGACGCCTATACCGCCCTGGGGGGCAGCTTCGCATTCGTCCAGCGCTGATAGCGGGAGATATGGCGCGTGTTGAGCACAAAAGCCCTGCGTCATGCCATGCAACGACATTCTCCAGGAGGCGTGTGAACCCCATGATCATCCCCATTGCGTCTTGCGTTCTGCGGTTCTTTGCATTATCGACCTTTTTGCTCGCCGCTTCCACCAGCATTGCCTCCTCCCCGGGGAACTCCGCCGCCCCCACAACAATCCGCGTTGTCATGGACAACAATTACCCGCCGTATGTCTTTAAAGGCGACCAGGGGCAATTGAAAGGCATTACCGTTGACCAGTGGAACCTTTGGGAGAAGAGAACCGGAATCCGTGTCGAACTGACCGGAACCGACTGGAGCGATGCCCAACGCAGAATGGACGCGGGCGAGTTCGATGTGATCGATACGATCTTCCGCAACGAGAAGCGCGAGAAAAGATATGACTTTACCAAACCCTACGCGGTTATCCCCGTACCGCTGTTTTTCCACAAAGATATCTCCGGCATCAGCGGGCCCGATGACGCCAGGGGATTCATGGTTGCCGCCAAGGCCGGCGGCAATGTCCTTGACGTTCTCAGGAAACATGGCGTCACCAACATCGTGGAATACCCCAGTTACGAGAAGATCATTGAGGCGGCCCATGACGGCAAGGTGAAGGTATTTACCGTCGACCGCCCGCCGGCTTTATATCATTTGAACAAAATGGGGATTCAGGATCAGTTTCGGGAGACGGCACCGCTTTACAACGGCGAATTTCGCCGTGCGGTGCCCAAGGGCCGGAACGATCTGCTGGCCATGGTCGAGAAAGGTTTTGCCGACATCACGCCTGCCGAATACCGCGCCATCGATAAAAAATGGCTGGGGATACCCATAAGCGCTTCGCCGTATGTCCGATATGTGGGCTATTCGGCCCTGGTGATTGCCGCCCTCGTGGCCGGGCTGCTGGTGTGGTTACGGTTGCTGAAGAGAGCCGTTTCCAGGAAAACCCGGGAACTCTCGGGGAGCGAGGAGCGCTTCCGCAGTATTATGTCCCTGTCACCCGACATCATCAGCATTATCGGTAAAGATGGAGCCTTTGAATACAACTCGCCGTCGGCCGAGCGAATTCACGGGTATGCTCAAGACGAGATGTTGGGGCTCACGCCCCTTGACCTCGCCCACCCGGAAGACCGGGAGCGCGTCGATCGCGTCTTCAAGGAACTCCTGAAAAACCCGGAAAAGATCGCAAACGTGCAGTACCGGTACCGGAACAAGGATGGCAGCTACACCTGGGTGGAATGGTGCGCCTGCAACCAGCTTTCCAACCCCCATATCAATGGAATCATAGCCATATCGAGAAACATCGAGGACCGGAAAAGGGTCGAAAGCGAGCGCCTGAAACTGGAACAGCAACTCCTCCACGCCCAGAAACTCGAGAGCCTGGGGGTATTGGCCGGCGGCATCGCCCACGACTTCAACAACATCCTGATGACCATCATGGGCAACGCCGATCTGGCCTTGATGCGCATCACCCCCGAATCCACCGCCGTCGAGAATCTGCGCCGGATAGAGAATGCCGCCGCCCAGGCGGCCGACCTCGCCAAGCAAATGCTCGCCTACTCGGGCAAGGGAAAATTCGTTGTCGAGTACATCAACGTGAACTCCCTCCTGACGGAGATGCTGCACATGCTTGAGGTATCCATCTCCAAGAGCGCCGTATTGCGTCTCAACCTCGCCAAGGACCTGCCGCGCGTGGAAGCCGACACCACCCAGATGCGCCAGATAATCATGAACCTGATTATCAACGCCTCCGAAGCCATCGGCGATACAAGCGGCGTCATCGCCGTCACCACCGGTTGCATGGACTGTGATGCCGGTTATTTAAAAGACACCTGGCTCGATGAAGACATCACCGCAGGGCCCTATGTCTACCTGGAAATTGCCGACACCGGCTGCGGCATGGACAAAGAGACCCTCGCCAAGATCTTCGACCCCTTTTTCACCACCAAGTTCACCGGCCGCGGCCTCGGCATGGCCGCCGTCCTCGGCATCCTGCGGGGCCACAAGGGCGCCATCAAAATTTACACCGAGCCGGGCAAAGGGACCACCTTCAAAATCCTGCTGCCTGCCGACAGCCGCCCTGCCGAACCGGCCGGTCACGACAGCGGCCGGAACGACTGGCATGGCGCGGGAAAGGTCCTGCTCGTGGATGACGACGAGACCATCCTCGGCATCGGATCGGAAATGCTCGAAGAGCTGGGTTTCAGCACCACCACCGCCAGGGACGGCATGGAGGCGGTAGCCCTCTTCAAAGAGACCCCCGACATCGCCTTCGTCATTCTCGACCTGACCATGCCGCACATGAACGGCGAGCAGTGTTTCCGCGAACTCAGGCGCATACGGCCCGATGTCAAGGTGATCATGTCCAGCGGCTACAATGAGCAGGAGGTTACCCAGAAGTTTGCGGGCAAGGGGCTGGCGGGATTCATCCAGAAACCCTACCGGTTGTCGGCGTTGCAGGAGGCGCTACGGAATATTAACGCGGAGTGATTGCGGCCCCTCACGGCGTCCCCTTCCCCATCTCCCCGCCCAGGGCCTGATAGAGCGTCATCAGGTTCTTGAGCCGGTTCAGGCGGTTCGCCGCCAGACTTTTCTCGGCGCTGCGCCGACTCTCCTGGGCGTCCAGCCAGAGCTGCACCGCGGTATATCCGGCGCGGTAGCGGATCTCGGCCAACTCCTCGGACCGCTTCGCCAGCGCCAGCGCCTCTTCCAACCGTTTCCCCTCCGCCTCGTACTGGGTGCGCCCCGACAAGGCGTTCTCCACATCGCTCAGGGCGGCGTACAGGGTCTGCCGGAAGGAGACCACCGCCTCCTCGTACTGCGCCTCCGAGATCTTCACATTCAACCGCATGGTGTTCCACTGGAGAAACGGCAGGGTCAGGCCGGCGCCCAGGGCGGCGACCGGGTTTTGCAGCACGTTTGCCAGGCTGGTACTGCTGCTCCCCAGGCTGCCGGTCAGGGTGAGCGCCGGGTAGTAGCTGGCCCGGGTGCTGTCCACGTTGGCCAGGTATTCCCGCAGGCGCAGTTCGGCGGCGTGCACATCGGGACGTTGGCCGAGCAGGCTGGCCGGCAGGCCGGCAGCCACGGCGGGCAGCGGGCCGTCCGGCAACGCCGTGCGTTCAGGCACGCTGTTCTCCGGCGCCTGGTTGAACAGGATCGCCAGGGCGTTGCGCGCCTCGGCCCGCTGGCGCACAAGCGAGGCGAGATCGGCCTTCTGGGTGGCCACGGCCTGCCGGGCCTGGACCAGGTCCAGACTGGAAACGGCGCCGGCACGGTATTTCACCTCCACCAGCTCCAGGCTCTTTTCCGCATAGGCGATGCTCGCCTCGCTGGTGGCGATGAGCTGGTTCAGGTAGGCGACCTGCCAGTAATCCGCCGCCGTGGTGCCGATGAGCGACAGGGCCGTACTCCGCCGGTCCACCTCCGTGGCCTCGGCCTCCCAGCGGCTGGCGTCCCGCGTGGCGTCAAGCCTGCCCCACAGGTCCACCTCGTAGCTCAACGATCCGGTAACGCTGTGAGTCTGGGTATCGGCATGGTTCTTCAGGTCCCGGCTGATGCTGCTGTTGGCCCCGACGCTCACGGAAGGGGTCAGGTTTGTGTTGGTCAGGCGGGCGGTGAGCTGGGCCCGGCGAACCTTGATGGCGGCGGCGGCCAGATCGTTATTGGTGGTGAGCGCCCGCTCGATCAGTTGGTTCAGCAGCGGGTCGCCAAACCCTTCCCACCACTGTTTGCCGCTTGCCACCCCAGTGCCGGTGGTGGTCTGTCCCTGCCACTGCTGCGGCAGCGCAACCTGGGGCGGGGTATAATCGCTACGAGGTAAAAGGCTGCACCCGCCGGTCAAAAGGGCGGCGGCGAGGAGCAGGCAGATCGCCCGGCATGGCTTCTTGCGGTATCCGGTCATAATGATGTTACTCCCGTGCCAGCGCTTCGATCGGATCAAGCCGGGCGGCGTTGCGCGCCGGCAGGAATCCGAAGATTATCCCGATCAGTGATGAGCAGAGAAAAGCCGAAACGATGGATAATATGGAAAACTTCATGGCAAAGCTTTTGACGAACATGGCGAAGATTATTCCCACGCCGTAGGAGAACATGATGCCGATGGAGCCGCCGATCAGGCAGACCAGGACCGATTCGATCAGGAATTGCTGCATGATGTCGTCCTGCCGGGCGCCCACCGCCATGCGGATGCCGATCTCGTGGGTGCGCTCCGTGACCGAGACCAGCATGATGTTCATGACCCCGATCCCCCCCACGATGAGCGAGATGACGGCAATGGCCGAGATCATCAGGCTAAGGGTGGCGGTGGTCTTCTTCACGGTTTTCAGGATGCTGTCGCTGCTGTTGGTATAGAAGTCCTTGACGCCGTGGCGCTGTTTGAGCAGCTTGGTGATGCTCTGCTCGGCGATCTGGTTGGAGACCCCCTCCTTCACCCGGACCGTGATGGAGCTGAAATAGGTCTGTCCCAGGAGCCGGCTCATGGCGGCGCTGTAGGGTATCCAGAGTTCCAGGTTCTGGTTGCTGCCGAAGGGGCTGTCCTTCTCCTTGGTCACCCCGATGACCTGGCAGGGGAGCGCGCCGAGGAAGAGGATCTTGCCGATGGGGTCCTCCTTGGCGAAGAACTTTTTGCTGGTGTTCTGGTCGATCACCACCACCTGGGCCTGCCGTTTGACATCCTCGGCGTCGAAGGCCAAACCCTGCGCCATCTCGTAGCCGCGCACGCGGAAAAACTGCTCGCCGACGCCTTTGATGGAGGCGCTGGCCTTGATGTTGCGGTAGCGCACCAATTCGTTGTCGCTGGTGCCGGGCGTGGCGCTGTCCACATAGACCTGGGACTTCAGCGCCTCCATATCGGCCGGGACCAGGGTGTAGATGCTGCCGGCGTCCTCGTCCCCCCAGTCGTTGCCGGGATAGACATCGATGACGTTGGTGCCCATGGAACTGATATCGTTGATTACCTTCTGGCGCGCCCCCTGCCCCAGCGCCACCACCGAGACCACCGAGGTGATGCCGATGATGATGCCCAGCATGGTCAACAGTGTCCGCATCCGGTGGGATGCCATCGCGATGAGGGCCATCTTGAACGCCTCGGCGAAACGCCCCCAATGGGCCTGGAGCGGGTTCCCCCCTTCATCTCCGAGAGGTTTCTCCGGCAACACGGCCTTGTCCTTCGCCACGGCGTTGGGGTTGGGCTGGTCCCGGATGATCTCGCCGTCGCTGATCTCGATGATGCGTTCGGCGTTGTTGGCCACCTGCATATCGTGGGTGACCAGGATGATGGTGTGCCCCCGGCCGTGCAGTTCCTGGAGGATGTTCATCATCTCCTGGCCGCTCTTGCTGTCCAGGGCGCCGGTCGGCTCGTCGGCCAGGATGACGTCGCCCCCGTTCATGAGCGCGCGGGCGATACTCACCCGCTGCTGCTGGCCGCCCGAGAGCTGGTTGGGGCGATGGTCCCAGCGGTCTTCGAGACCGAGGCGGGCCAGCAGTTCCTGGGCCCTGGCCCGGCGCGGGGCCTTCTTGACCCCGGAATAGACCGCCGGGATCTCGGTGTTCTGGGCCGCGCTCAGGTGCGGCATCAGGTGATACCTCTGGAAGATGAAGCCGAAATATTCCCGGCGCAGCTTGGCCAGCTCGTCGCTGGACAAGGCGCCGGTTTCCTGGCCGTTGACCCGGTAGCTCCCCTCGCTGGGACGGTCCAGACAGCCCAGGATATTCATCAGGGTGGACTTCCCCGAGCCGGAGGCGCCGACGATGGCCACCATCTCGCCCGCCTGGATGGTCAGGTCGATCCCCTTCAGCACCGGGATCTCCTGCCCGCCGGTGACGAAGCTGCGCCCCAGGTGGGAGAGTTCGAGTAATGGCTTGCCCATGCTCAGCGTCTCCCCCCCGGCGGCCCGGGGTGCTGGCTGGTGGTGGCCGCGGGCACGGAGGTGCTGTCCCCCACCACGACCTTGTCACCCTCCCGTAATCCCTCCAGCACCTGCGCATAGACGCTGTTGTTGATGCCCACCCGGATGGTGCGGGTCTCGGGCGCATCGTTTTTCAGGACCCGCACCGTATAGCGGCCGTCCTTGAGCTTATCCCCCAGGGCCGACGTGGGGATCGCCAGGGCGTGTTTCGCCTCGTTCAGGACGATGGACACCTGGGCGGTCATGGAGACCCTCAGCTTGTTGTCCGGGTTGGGAACTTCGAACAGGCCGTAGTAATAGACCGCCGAACTGCTGGTGGAACTGCTGCTACTGCTGGTGGTGGTACTGCTGGTGCTGCCGGAAACCGGCCCCGGTTCTATGGCCCGCAATTTACTGTAATAGCGGGTGTCCGCATCCCCCAGTAGGGTGAAATAGGTCGTCAGGCCCGGCTTGACCCGCATAACGTCCGCTTCCGAGATCTTGGCCTTGACGGTAATGGTATCCAGGGTAGCCAGGGTGATGATGGTGGTGGCCGACTGGGTGGAGACCACGGTCTGCCCTTCGTCCGTATCGATGGAGATGACGGTCCCGTCCATGGGGGCGCTGATCTGGGTGTACCCCAGGTTGGCCTTGGCCGTATCCACGGCAATGATCGCCTTCTTGATCTGGGCATCCAGGGAGGCGATGGTATGGCGCGTACTGTCGAGCGACGCCTGGGCGCTTTCCAGGTCCGCATGGGAGGCGGCGTCCTGGGACGCCATCTGGCTCTGGCGCTGCCAGGCCAGGGCATACTGCTTCAGGAGCGCCTGGGAGGAGCGCTTCTGGGCGCGCAGGTTTTCCACCTGGGCCTCCGCATCCCTGAGGGAGTTCAACTGGGTCACCGAATCGATCTCGGCCACCAACTGCCCCTTTTTGACCCGGTCCCCCAGGGCCACGTGCAGCGTCTTCAACTGCCCGGACACCTGGGCGCCGACCGCGACCGTCTTGAATGCCTTCAGGATGCCGCTGGCCAGGACGCTTTCCTCGATGTCCATCCTGGCGGCGCTTGCGGTGACATACGTGACCTTGGGCGTGGCGAAGAAGAAATGCCTGACCAAAAGCCCTGCCCCCACCAGGAACACGACAATGCCCAGGGCGATGAAACTCCGTTTACGCGCTATCTTTGTCATTGAATCGATCCGTTTCTATGCCTGGCCGCGAATGGCTGCCATCCCGGCCAGGGAAAATTTCACTACATGATCCGCAAACGCCTCGAGGTCGTCCATGGGATGAGCGGCCTTCCCGCCCCCCCCGTGTCTGTTCCGTTTCATCAACATCGGATTGACGCACATGCTGAGGATGCACACCTCGCAGAACTGCACCTGGACGTCGGAGGCGTGGGGCCCGAGCAGTTCCCGCACCACGGCCAGGGTCTTCTCCCGCAGGGGATCGAGCTCCGAGCGCATGAGGTCCTCCAGAAGGCCGGTGGGATTGGTGAGTTCCATCTGGGAGATGGCGAAATCCCGGCACTTCTCGTCGGCAATCCGCGCTATGATCGCCGTGACCTGCCCCCGCAGCCGCTCCTCAGGAGGCGCGGCCGCAGCCACACCCCCATCGGGCGGATGCGCCTGCATGGCCTCGCGAAAGGCATGGAGCCACGCCTCCCGGTACAGGGCCTTCTTGCTGCCGAAATAATAATTGACGGCGGAGATATTGGCCTCGGCCCTGTTGCAGATCTCGGCCACGGTCGCATCCCGGTAGCCCATTTCGACAAACACTGCAGTTGCGGCACCCAGGAGTCTTTCCTTAGTTTTGACGGGGTCTCTTCCGGCCATGGCACGCCTCGACTTTTATTTCAAATGATAAATTTAAATGATAATTTAAAATGATCATTTTAAACTGTCAAGATATTATTTCAGCGATGGTGAGAAGGCGTTCAAGGTCGCCGCGAGGGGGCCGGTATGCCCGGCGCAAACCGGTGAAAAAACGAGGCGCCCGGTCCGTTGGGAAGACGAGCCAACGAAACCAGCGCCTGGGTGCGGATGGGGAATCAGCAGCGACAGGAGCCTCCATCTCCTCCCGGGCTCTCTTCTTCGTACGGCAGGGCGAGATATCGCCACGCGCCGACGCGCCGGAACAGCAACCTGATCGGCGTCCGGGCCTCATGGGCGGCCAGGGTATCCATCAGCTCTTTGATGGTTCTGGTAGGTCTTCCGTCCACCTCGGAGATGATGTCGCCGGTCGCCACCCCGGCCAGATCGGCCGCGCCGCCCCACCTGACCGCCATGACGATGATCCCGGCCACCAGCTCCATCCCGCTGCGCAGGGCGGAGACATGGTCTATTTCCGTGACGGCCATGCCCAGGATATCAAGCTTGACCGGGCATGCTTCCCGCACCCGTTCCCGAAGATAGGGTAATGCCATTGCAGCCTCCTGTACCTCTGTTCGCAGAGGATTATGGGGACAGCCCCCTCGTGGCGGCCATCCCCACGTCACCCTATCTCTGTTCCTCACCAGGGCCACCAGGTCCCGGCATCCGGTCACCGTCCTTGCCGGGGCCGTCATCGCAGGGTGGCGGCATGTGCCCCGGGCCGTGTCCGCAGCCGCACCTTTCCTCGGGCCCATGGCCGCGGTGGGGAGGCGGTGGCGGGCACTTCTCGGCAAGGGCCCGCTGTTCCGGGGTTAAGAGGGCATTGACCCGACTGCGCGTCCGCTCGAACGAAACGAGCAGCTCGACCTCGGCCTGGGCCTCCTTCGTTGCAATGGCGCGGATGGCCGCCTCATCGAACGTTGCGGCGCGGGAGGTGTCGCGCAGCTGCTTGTGATATTCCGCCATCTTCTGCATCAGCGGCGCCGTTTTTTCCCGCTCTGCCGCGAACACCGCCTTGACCTTCGCCTGCTGGTCGCTGGTCAGCTTGAGCCGCTGCGCCATGCGGGCAACCATCTCCTCGGACGGAGGCGGCGGCACCATCCCCGGCACCCCCCATCCCCGCTCATCCATCCCCCGGTGCCCGCCTTCGCCCGTCGCCCCGGCCCAGCCGCCATTAGCGCCTAGTGTCGTTGCCGCCAGCAGGACGCACACCATGATCTGCCGTTTCATAAGGATTCTCCCCTCGCTTGTTCCTACCGTTCCTGGTTGTTGTCATTGCCGTTTAGTTCTGGGGCGGCGGAGGCGGGGCGCCTTCAGGGACCGCCGCCAACTGCCCCTTGAACGTTTTGCAGGTCGCCTTGATCGTGCCGCCGTTGGGGGTGACGATCTCCACAGCGGCCCCTTCGCTCTTGCCCTTGCAGGCATCGAATGCCGCCTGGGGGGGCTCCCGGCGCTCGCCCGGGGCAGGCCCCACACTGGCCCATGCCGGGGCCGAAACCATGACGCCCGTCACGAGCAGGGCGCCTAGCCGTTTCATACCGCGTATTCCCATACTTCACTCCTTTCCGCGGCTTGTACGGTTCCGCCAACGCCATCGGCGCAACCGTCGATCCGCCGTCAAAAAGCACTCGAACCATGGGAAAAGGCTAGCAAGCCAATATGGTTGAAATATGTAACAATTATGAAAAAAACGGACAGACAATTCTGAAGATGGTCCTCGCCCACGGTTTGTGATAATAATCGCCCATCCTGTTTATGGCCGGCCCGCGGGACCGCCGTAACGATGACAAGGGGATTTTGGTCAATGAAGATCCGCATCACCTACCGCCTGTTCCTGGTGATCCTGGCGGCCGCCATCCTGACCGTGCTCAGCACGTTCTTCATCATGCAGTGGAGCGTGGAACAGGGGTTCCGGCGCTACATGCACAACGTGGAGCAGACCCAGTTCGCGCGGCTGGCGGTGCGGCTGGAGTCGGGCTATGCCGCCCAAGGCGGCTGGGATTACCTGAAGAAGGAACCGGAACAGTGGCTCCGGCTCATTGCGGAAACGTTCCCCCAAGGTCACCCCAGGCCGCCCGAGGGACAACCCCAGGGAGGCCCCCGGACCGGGGAGCATGACCGGGAGCCGCGGCCCCTCCTCCCCCCACCCATGGGACACCCGCCCCGGGAGATCGGCAGGATGTTCCTCCTGCTGGACGGGAACAAACAGCCGGTATTCGCCCCGGCGGAGATCCCGGCGGACACCACTCTCAAGCCGCTCCAATACCGCACCAGGACCGTGGGCTATCTGGGGCTCCTGCCCCACAAGCGGTTCCCCGACGACTTCCAGCGCCGCTTTCTCAAGGATGTCCAATCCGCCCTGAGCCTGATAGCCGGGACCATCGTACTCCTGGCCGCGGGGCTCGCCCTCCCCCTGGCCAACCGCCTGGTCCGGCCGATCAAGGCCCTGGCCGCGGCCACCGACCGGCTTGCGTCCGGGGAGTACGCCACCCGGGTGCCCATAACATCGACGGATGAACTGGGCCAGCTTGCCCGGGGGTTCAATTCCCTGGCCCTGACCCTGGAAAAGAACGAGCAGACGCGGCGCCAGTGGGTCGCCGACATCTCCCACGAACTGCGCACCCCCCTGGCCATCCTGCGGGGCGAAATCGAGGCGATCCAGGACGGGATCCGCCCGGCAAACCCGGACGGCATCGACTCCCTCCACGGGGAGGTGCTGCGTCTGGAGCACCTGGTGAACGACCTCTACCAACTCTCCCTCTCCGACGTGGGCGCATTGACCTACCGCAAGGTGGAGCTGGAACTGGGCGCCCTGCTGACGGGGGTGCTCGCCACCTACCGCCCCCAGTTCGCCGCCCGGGGGATTACCGTGGCCGCCACGATCCCCGGGGAGGGAAAGGAGGTGGTGTTCGGCGATCCCGAGCGCATGCGCCAGCTGTTCGCCAATATCTTCGACAATACCCTGAAATATACCGATCCGGGCGGCACGATCGCCGTCCGCCTGACATACCAGCCAGAACTTGCCGCCATCGACATCGAGGATTCGGCCCCCGGCGTACCGCCCGGCGACCTTGAACGGCTGTTCGAACGGCTCTACCGGGTGGAGGCTTCCCGCAACCGGGCCGCCGGGGGCGCGGGACTCGGCCTGGCCATCTGCCGCAATATCGTCGAGGCCCACGCAGGGACCATTACCGCCCATCCCTCAGCGCTGGGGGGAATCTGGATCAGAATAGAACTACCGTTGACGGGGAGATGCTGATGAATGGCAAGATACTGATCGTAGAAGACGAAGAGAAACTGGCGGCGCTGCTCCACGATTACCTGCAACAGAGCGGCTACGACGCCCACCGCCTGGGCGATGGCCTGGAGGTTGTCGCCTGGGTGCGGGAACATGCGCCCGCCCTCATCCTCCTCGACCTGATGCTGCCGGGCCGCGACGGCATCGAGATCTGCAAGGACATCCGCACCTTTTCCAGCGTGCCGATCATTATGGTCACCGCCCGCATCGAGGAGATCGACCGCCTGCTCGGGCTCGAATTGGGGGCCGACGACTACATCTGCAAGCCGTTCAGTCCCCGGGAGGTGGTGGCGCGGGTCAAGTCGGTCCTGCGCCGGTCCGGGAGCGAACAGACGATCCAGGCGCATGGGCTCGTCCTGGACGAGTCGCGTTACCGGGCCACCCTCACCGGCAATGACCTTGATCTCACGGCGGTTGAATTCAAACTCCTGCAGTTCCTCGTCGCCAGCCCGGGGCGCATCTACAGCCGGCAGCAACTCATGGACCAGATCTACCACGACCAGCGCACCGTGAGCGACCGCACCATCGACAGTCACATCAAGAAGCTGCGGAAAAAGATCGCCAATGTCGATCCCGAGGCGGAGTTGATCCATTCGGTGTACGGCGTGGGGTACAAATTCGAGGTACTGTAACGGATCATGCCGCCGGGCGGCGACAGACCCCAGACAACAAAACCCCACCGCGGCGAACAGCTGCGGTGGGGTTTGTACTTTCTACATTCTACAGAGGGACGCTGCCCGAAGAGGTGTCGGGGCCGTCTTCCCCCTTTGCTAACGGGGGAAGACAAACGAGACCCGCAGGCTTCCATTTTCCCAGGAGCACCCAAGACAATCAGTACGCCCAGTACGGCCCGGTTCCCAGGGTGGAGCCCTTTCCGTCGATCCCCACATAGACGTTTCTCCCCAGAAAGAAGGGGAGGCCCCAGTCGAAGCCGCCGCTCATGGCGCCCCCCAGGGCGGGGAACACCATGTAGGACGAATTGAACATGGTGACGGCGCTGCCGATCGTGAAGGAGATGGTGCCGAAGGGCGAACCGTTATACCCGGCGTTGACGGCGCTCAGGCTCTTGGTCGCCGCGGGGCAGAACCAGTCGGAATAACCGGAGACGGTGCAGGCCGACAAGAGGCTTGTGGCAGGGAAGTACAGGCCGTTGGAACCGGTGTCCAGGAAGCTGTTGTAGGTGGTGCCGTTATAGGTGGTGAGGAACTCGGCGGTCGACGCATCGACGGGGTATGTGGTTACCGACGAGGGGACGTTGTTGGACCGGGTGCCGATCCCCAGGGTGAGCGAGCCTGCGGCTGAGGCGGCCCCGTTCGTGGCGACCGTGGGGAGTTGCACGATCACGCCGTTATTGTCCAGCGGAAGCAGCGCCACCGGGTTGGGCACCTGTTTGGCGAGTTCCGCCGCCGTGGCGGTGCAACTCGATCCGCTGCAGGAGTAGTACATCCCGTTATCGGCCGTGTCGACGCACCCCGCACCGCAATCCCGCGCAAACAGCCCCACCCCCAGTATCCCGTTGAATCCCGCCGCCGTAGGGCTGGCATCGGCACTCCTGCAAGCCTGGGGAGGGGAACCGAAGCCGGCGTTGATCACCTGGATCGGCATCTGCACGCCGGATTCACCTCCCAGGACCACATCCGCCGTCATGACCGGCCCCCACAACGCAGAGCCGTCCCCGAACTGGACGCATTCGGCCAACGACCCGCCGCCGGCGCTGGCTACCTGGGTGAGGGACACCCCGGTCAGGGCGGTGCTGAAGATACGCAACCCGTAACTGCCGGTATCCAGCAGGATGTCGTCGACGGTCTGGCAGGTGGAGGTGCCGGGGGTGCAGATTGTCACGCTGACGCACGGCTTGTTGACATAAGAGCCGGAGGTGCTGCCGGAGCAGAGGGAGCCGTTGACGGTGACGGCGAGCACATTGCTCGCGGCAGTGCCGGTTGTCGTACCGGTGGTGCCGGTCGAGGTGCTGGTGGTGCCGGTCGAGGTGCTGGTGGTGCCGGTCGTGCCGCTGGTGGTACCGGTCGTGGTACCGGTCGTGGTGCCGGTGCCGGAACTGCCGCCCGAACCGCAGCCGGCGACAAGGGCCATGACAAGGAGCGTCATGCCTACGTTATTTGATTTCATCGATGGTTACCCCCGTAGGGATCAATGCCGGGGCATAGGCCCTGCCCTGCAGATTCCGCATGTGCCCCCACTTCTCCACAACGACCCCATCCGACTGCACCTGCTGACGCCGGAGCCCCCGTTTGCGCGCTGTTTGCCGCAGGGCGGCCCGATATTCGCCGGAATAGGAACCGAGGAGGGTGGTGAGGTCGGGATGCGTCCGGCCATTCCAGGCAACGGCGAACACCACACCGGATACGGAGACGTATTCCCGTACGGTGCTCGAATCGGACCGGAACTCCTGGACCGTGTAGGCGCTGCGGGTCGTGGTGGCCCGATGCACGGCCGCAAGGGCCGCGCGGTCCGACGCGACCGAAGCGGCGGTTCCGCCGAGCGCGGCCTCCCCCAGCCGGGGAAGAACGAGCATACTTACGGCCACGCCAAAACAGGCCCATCGGCCCCGGGTACTCAGTTTCATGGGAACCACCTTTTCTCCCCCGTCATCACGACGTATGACAGGGGGTGTTTGTGCCGGTTGAGGCGGGAATTCACGCTGTTGGGCATGAGGATAACGAAGGAGTATGGATGAAATATGCAGCAATCAAGGAAAAGTGGTCGCACGGCGGCACATTGCACAAAAATTTTCTTTTTTCCTTCACAATTCATCCTTATTTCGCGCGTACACACGATACGTACCATGCGAAAAAGACGCCTGACCAGCCGCCGGGAAGGGCGCGGGGCGGGCGCCCCATAAACCGGGCGGGGAGGCTTGCGGCCGACATGTCGTCCCACCGTGAAAGGAGCCCCTATGGACGGATAGTGCAACCAAATAGCGTCACGAGTCCCCATTGATCCAGGCCGGCGCTTCCAACCCGATTCATCATACCAAAGGAGGTCTACACATGTCAATTTCAGGTATCTCTTCCAGCAGTTCCAGTTTTTTTGCCAAGATTGCCCAGGATTTCCAGGACATCAGCACCGCTCTCAAGTCGGGCGACATGACCGACGCCCAACAGGCATACGCCGCGCTTGCGTCGGATAAGGCAGCGCAATCGGGCACGAGCGGCACGGACAGCGTTGGCAACGATAGCAACAACCCTATGGCCCAGGATATCCAGAGTTTAGGCAGCGCCATCCAATCTGGCAACCTGACCGATGCCCAGACGGTCCTCGACAAGATCCAGCGGCACATGAAGGGACAGGGTGAGTTTGCCAAGCAGCAGATGGACCTTGCCTCGTTGCTCTCCACCGACCAGACGGCTTCCGCCGACTCCACCGACGCCACCGACTCCACGGGCTCTTCGGACACAAATCCCCTGGCGCAGGATTTCCAGGCCCTGAGCGCGGCCTTGGCATCGGGCAACCTGTCCGACGCCCAGACGGCCTTCGCAACGCTCCAGCAGGATGTCTCAGCGCAGAACGGCAGCCAGAGCGATGACCCGTTCAACCAGGATATCCAGAGCTTGGGCAGCGCCCTGCAGACCGGCAGCCTGACCGATGCCCAGCAGGTCTTCTCCCGGATCGAGGACAGGCTGTCGTCCCCGCCGCCGCAACCGCCCGAGGGTGTCGCGCCCACATCATCCTCGACCCAAGCCAGCGGCAATACCCAGGATACCGTTGTCCAAACGCTCCAGGCGCTGCTGGATGCCCTGGACAAGGCTTCCTCGTCGTCCGCCACAACAGCGTCAGCCACCACGGACACCGGCAGCGACAATTCCGCCGCCAGCCTGCAGGCGCTGCTCAGCTCGGCGCTGAAGGACTACCTGCAGCTCAGTTCGAACAGCTATGCCCATAATGCGGAAAACATCTCCCAGATTTCATCGGCAACCGTTTAGGCAGCGGAATGAACACCCCGTCCTGCCATCGCCATCAACCGGCTGGCCCTCGTTGAGGAAGCTTGAAAAGAATGCCGACCGACCGAGGCATTTGCACCTCTGAACAATCGCTGGCAGACAGAAGAGGTGGGGAACAGGAAAAAAGAAGGGGCCGGGTCCAACGATCCGGCCCCTTGTTGCGTCTGACCTAAAAATCCGTGGAGAGGTTCTTGTACAGTTGGGACTGGCGGTATTTGTCGAAAAAGGTGGGCATCAGCTTGAAGTGCCGCCCGACCATCTCGATCTCGTGCTGCTCCTTCATCTTCCGCAGCACCCTGGTGACCGTTTCCCGGGTGATCTGAACCCGGTCGGCGATGCTTTGCTGGGAGAAGATGGAATTGATGATGATGCCGTGGCTGTTCCTGGTCCCCAGCGTCGTGCTGTAGTGCGCCAGGGTGGCCCTGATCTTGGACTCGGCATCGTTGATCCCGATGACGTTATGGAAGAGCCAGCTTTCCCGCAGACGCTGGCACAGCACGGTGATGACCTGACGCAGCGCCTTGTTGTTATTCAGGAAGAATTCGTCGAACGCGCTCTTCCTGATCAACAGCACCTTGCACGGCTCTGTGGCGATCACCGTGGCAAAATCGGTTTTGCCGTCCAGAAGCCCCATATCGCCGAAATAATCGCCCCGGTGCCGGAACGCCATGACCCGCTCTTCTCCGCTGCTCGACAGGTCAACGACCCTGACCCGCCCCTTCAGAATGATGTACATCTGCTCGTTCTGCTCGTCGGCGCTGATTATGATCTCATCCTTGTGATAGCTGTAGATAGCGGTTTTTTCCAGCAACTCGGCGATCTCCTCGTCGGAGAAGCTGATAAACAGCGGGACTTCCTTGACGATCTTGGTTGCCAACTCCGGGTCGAACGCTCTTCTGATCATCACTCGCTCCTTGTCCGGGCAGCCCCGCCTACGGGGTGCCGTTTTCGTAGCTCACACATGGTAAGTATAGCAAACTTTTGCCGGTTGGCTTGCCGGGACCGAATATCGGAGGCCACCCTGGGGGGAGCCGTAATAAAATCATGCCGTTATGGAGGAATGGGGGACTGTTCGGCTCATGCGCAAGCGCAGTTTCCTGCATGGTGACCTCACACCGGCAACGTCGTTCTCTCCGGCTCACCCCGACGCCCCCATCTGCCCCGGTAAAAATATTCATAACTGCACCTGTCAGCATGGGCAGTTTTCCCTTATAGTGGGGATATCAGGGGCTGTTCCGCCATGCCTGGAGAAGGAGCCGGACCCCCTGCTCGATCTCGTCGCCGTTCATGCCGCCGAAGCCGAGCAACACCATGGGCGGGCCGCTCCGGGGGACGTCGCAGGTCGCGGAAAAGGGGAACAGCCGGACGCCCCTGTGGCGGGCCCGGTCGATCAGTTCCGTTTCGTCCGGGCCGGGGCCCAAGAGCTGTACGGCCACGTGGAGTCCGGCGCCCTGGCCGATGATGGCGGCCTGGTTTCCGAAGTGCCGTTCCAGGGCGTGAAGCAGGGCATCATGTTTCCGCTTGCAGATGATGCGCATCCGCCGGATGTGCCGTTCCCAGTGTCCCTGCTCCATGAACGCGGCCAGGGTCTTCTGCTCCAAGAGCGGCACGGTCGAGAAGTAATGACTGAAGCGGTGGTGGTAAGGGGCGAGCAGGGTCCGGGGCAGCACGAGGTAGCTCGCCCGCAGGGCCGGGGAGAGGATCTTGGAGAAGGTCCCCAGGTAGATGATGTTCCCGTCCGGCCGCAGCCCCTGCAACGAGGGGATCGGCTTGCCGTGATAGCGCAGTTCGCTGTCGTAGTCGTCCTCGATGATCATCCTGCCGCCGGTTGCGGCCCACTCAATCAGCCGCAGCCGGTTGGCCACCGGCATGACATACCCCATGGGGAGTTGGTGGGACGGAGTGACGTAGGCGACGGTGCCGCCGCTTCCCCGGAGGGCCGCCAGGTCGGCCCCCCCCGGCCCGACCGGCAGGGGGGCGACCCGGTAGCCGTGATTGCGGAAGAGGGAGCGGGGCAACGGGTAGCCCGGGTCCTCCACCGCCACGGCGGAGTGCCCCTCCTTCAGCAGAACGGCCACGATATCCAGGCTCTGTTGCAGGCCGGCGCAGATCACGATCTGCTCCGGGTCGCACACCACGCCCCGGGAACGTTCCAGGTAGGCGCGGATGGCGACCCGCAGCCCCCAATCCCCCTGGGGCTCGCCATAGTGGGTCAGTTCGCGGACGCTGTCCCGCAGGGTCTCCAGGAAGAGCCGCCGCCAGATGGCGGCCGGAAAGCTCGCCGGGTCGAGCCGGGCGGGATGGAAGTCGAAGGCGCAGGGGTGCGGGGGTTCCTGGAGTGGAGTCTGCCGGGGCGCGGCCGGGATGAGGGAGCGGGGCGCGGCCTCGCTGTCCAGGGCCGAGACGAAGTAGCCGCTGCGCGGCTTACTGTAGATGTACCCCTCACCGTACAGCTCCAAGTAGGCGCTCTCCACCGTGGTACGGCTGGCGGCAAGCTCGGCGGCCAGGTCCCGGACCGAGGGGAGCCGGCTGTCGGCCGGCAACTCCCCCGACAGGACCCGTTCCCTGATCTGGTGGTACAATTGCCGGTACAGAGGGGTCCGGTCATGGAGGTTCAGGATGAACATAACGCCCCCGCGGATCAAGGATGAGTTGCATCATAGAGACCGCAGTATACCGCATCCCTTCGGGGGGCGGCAAAGGGAAACTATACACAACGAGGAGGTTACACATGATTCCGGAAAAATTAGTGGAAGTGATGAAACAGGACGGGGTAGTGGCCATCGCCACCCTGGGCCCGGACGGGCCGCACATGGTCAACACCTGGAACAGCTACCTGATCGTCTCCCCGGAGGGACGGCTCTTGATCCCGGCCGGGTACATGCAGCGCACTGAGGCCAATGTGGCCTTCAACGACCAGGTTCTGATCACCTTGGGCAGCTCCAAGGTGGCGGGGAAGCAGGGGCCCGGCACCGGCTTCTTGATCAAGGGGACGGCCGCCTTCGTGACCGCGGGCCCGGATTTCGACGTGATCAAGGCGCGTTTCCCCTGGGCGCGGGCCACCCTGGCGGTCACCATCGCATCGGCGGACCAGACCCTGTAGGCACAAAAAAAAGGCCAGTCCCCAAGGGGACTGGCAGGTCAGGCTTTTTACCTCTCCCCGGTGCGGCACCGTTTGCGCTATACTGGCATCAGGAGGTACACAGCAATGACGACCTGCCACGAAAGACCTGTCCACGAAGTGCCCGGCATGGCCCTCGCCTTCATCGGCTTGCTCCTCCTCGCCGCCTGTTGCGTAGCCGGGCCGCTGCTGCTGGTTTTGGTGAGTGGCTTGTGGTGAGCGAATGCTTCGCGGCATCGATGCCGTCGCACCACTCGTTATCTCTCTAGAGTGCCGCCTTTGGCTGTTTCGGCCAAAAGCAATTATCCACGTTATCGGGACACAAGGCTGGTGCCCAATGTGCGGCAGGTTTCATTCGTGTCCTAATTACTGTTTTTTTGCTTCCCCTGAAGGGCAAACACGGCACCGGGAAAAATTCCATTCATTAATAACAATTTATTTTATATGCAAGCGTTACCTTGCAATCCCTCCTCGCGGTGATAAAGTTAAAGAAAAAGGAGGTGTCGCTATGTTACGGAAAATCATGTACTATTCGGCATTATTACTATTTTTCCTTCCAGCATGTACCTCTACCCGCACAACGCACGACATTAATCCGGCTTTTTCCGATCACCAATACAACCACCACGATATAAGTATGGTTTGGAGGGCTGAAAAAAACAATACGGATATACGCATTGTAGGAACCCTCACCAACACCCGCATAGATACACCCTACGAAGGATTTGAGCTGACAGCTACACTTCTGGATGAGAGGGGAAATACTTTAGCTAAAGATACGTTTAAAGTTGCCCCAGGACCATTGGTAGGATCGCAACCGTTCAGATTAGACATTCCTGTTGAAAACAAAGAGCTACTGCAACACATCAAATTTTTCTATACTTACGGTTTAGCTGACGATCATTTTTCTGGCACTTTTACTTCATTACCGTAAGTAACGCTTCGATCATAACTGTAAACAGGATTTTAAATCCGACCTACATCGGCGTCAAGGGTGACCCAACTACCAATCGCAACACACCGATATTACGGCAAGGGATCGGTCAAACCAGACGCCGATGTAGCTTAAACTCCGAAGTCGATCTACAGGACGCAAAAAAGCCAGGCTTTCGGCCTGGCTTGTGCGCTCTAAATGGAGCGGGAAACGGGATTCGAAAACACCAATATAACCAGTCAGTTATGCATTGACATAATTAATACCAACATAATATCAGATAGTTACTATTTCCTTCGGTGTATCAAAAGTTCATTTTAGTTCAAGAAGATTCGCATCTATTCAGGCATTATAGGAACGGTTTAGTAACAGTTTATCGATCATATACTGGCTCCCCAGCGTTGACAAATCAGGGCACTGGAATGAGCAGACTTCTTTGTAATGGAGCTGAGGATGTGCGGCCTTTGCTTTATGGTTAGCACGAACATTCATTCTTTTTGCTGCCACAGTAACCGCAAAATTTTTCGCTTGAATTAAAGGTGACTGCAATGCGTACATTTTTGACAAAACCCTTTGTGAGATAAAACCCGCACATACGGCAATAATTATGACCTTGCATTTTATAACTCTCGCAGTGTTCACAGGGCTGATTTGTTGTCATTGGTATTTTCTCCTTTTTGGTATAACGTCCAAAGCCTGACTGGCATGTTTTTGTGTCCGGTCCTGGCTGATTGTTGAACCTTTCACATTTACTTCCTCTGTTTGGTTTTTCTTTCAATATGGTAGAAGTATACGGCATTCGCAAATATGCCATATAGTGCCTTACAGCACCAAACTGATGCCATCAAAAAATATAACTCTTCTTCAACATTAGGGTTGATCTTTGAGATTTCAAGTATCCTAAATGTTGCGTACAACCAGAACGCATAGATCGCAATAAACATCGTAGCCAGCATGTACATCTTCCTATAAATAGTCCACGGTATGCAAAACAGAAATGCAGCCCAATTCCATGATGAATATCCCATTTTTTTCTTGAATTTGATAAATCTTTCCACATAAAAGGCATTGTTTTTCCCGACTATTGAGCAGTAGTTTCTTCTTAACAACAATTCTTCGTCGTCATTGCCGACAGGACCACTTTTGTTGCCTTCTATACCGGTTTCGTTAGACGAAAAAACTGGTTCACCATACTCTTTAAAAAAAGAGTATATTTTATCATGTGCCTCATTGATATCCTTCAGTTTTTCTTGGGCTTTTTGTTGTAACTTGGGATTGTTTGCAAAACGGTCTGGATGCCAGACGCTGATAGCGTCCCTGTAGGCCTTCTTGATTTCCTGTAAATTAGCACCAGGAACAACATCAAGGATCTCATAGTAGCGTCTCAGCTTCTCCATGTAACAATCCTCTCACAGGCAGATTTAGCCAAAACAATGCTGTACTAAGTTGCACATTTGCGTTTTGGCTTTATTATGGCCATCATTACTCCTGAAATCATACTGATTATTATCGCTGTGACAATAAGAATGTTAACCCCCGTTTCAATAACACGGGGCTTACAAATACATGATGCTAATTATAATAACTGTTACTTTTTAAAATAAGTTGGAGTTCATTCAAAGAAAGAATATCATCAGCGCGTCTATGAATCATTCTATGGCAGTTTGCCAAAAACTAGGGGTAAAATATGGTGTCAGACCTACACAATTTACAATCCCAGCCTTGTTCCCATCTTTCTAACGCGCGTTCCCAGCTCTTTATCTCGTTCCATCTCCTGCTCGAACCGACTGCTCGCCTGTGATACCGCCGATTCCTTTATCCCAAATTGCTTGCCTATCTCCTTCAGTGTGGCTCCGCTGTATTTATGACAAAGGTAGATTCCTGCTTTTCTGGATAACCTGTAGTTTGCCGCCAGAGTTTCCGCCACCGTGATGATCGCATCCAGTGTGGGCCTGGCCGAAAGCTTTCTTATCGCCGACAGGTCGCGGTCTTGCCCTCTGCCGTCAACATACCGCATGGTGATTGCGGACACAAATTCCGCACCACCCAGTATGGTTGCGGCTTTTGCCCCGTTTAATGGGCTTTCGTAATCGCGGTCGATCAAGTCCTCAACAAATCTCCGATAGCTCTTGCCGGCGTTCCTGCCTTTGCCGAAGTAATCAAGGATGAACACAGTCTCGAGCCATTCGGGGCTTTTTCTCTCTCCGCAATAGTCAAGGTAGCTTGACCAGCGGTATTCTTCCGGCCTGGCTACCATTCCCACCCTGACGGGGTTGAGGTGGATGTAGCGGGATAGTTCTTTTGCGTAGTCGTCGGCGTCGATCACTATCGCCTTATAACGCCCCTGGAAAAGGTGGCCGCATCGTTTGCGCTTGACGTTGAAGTAGTTGGTGTATGCTCCGTTTATGTGCTTCATGATCTGCGATAGGTTTCCCCGTGGGGTCTCCACCAGCAGATGGTAGTGATTGCTCATCAGGCAATAGGCATGGATAACCGCTCCGTACCGGAATGCCGCCGATTCGAGGTACGAAAGAAACTGCTCTCGATCTTTCTGGCTTTTGAAGACATCTTTGCGTTCGTTTCCTCTCGATGTTACATGGTAATGAGCGCCGGAATATTCAATTCGCAACGGCCTGCCCATGGCATCCTCCCCTTGATCACGGCGATTACTCCTGACCAAAGCTTATCAAAGAAAGACGTTTTGTAAAATGTGTAGGTCTGACACCTATTGCTACACACCAGTTTTTGAAATTTGTAGGCCTGATAATCATATAAAAGGCACCTCCTGAATTATCGAGGAGGTTCAAACTTCCTGATATGCTTTTAAGAGTCCAATCTTCTAAGCTCAGGAGGTGCCTTATGAAACTGTACTGCGGAATCGATCTTCATTCAAGC
>NZ_VZQZ01000011.1 GCF_008802365.1 Oryzomonas japonica
CTGAGATGCTGCCCCCCATCATAGGTATAGCCGCCGATCATGGGGGAAACCGAGAACTGCCCCTCCGATACAGCCCCGAACACCGTTCCGGAGAATGCCAATACCAGGGATACGGCCGCACATGCGCACACTTTTTTCAAAAGACACCTCCCCTTCCGTCGCCTATCATTTCAAAGTGAACTCTATATCGAGGTTTTGTCTCTACTGCAGCAAATATAGCCACAAACGCACAAAAAAACAAAATAAAAAGCGCCCCTATTCCAACGCGTTCGGCCGGAGCTATTCGCGTCGGGACAGACGGCACAAGGTACGACGGTGAAATGTGGTTTAAAATGCCATGATTGCCGGGCATCTTGAAAGAGGGTTTTTACTTGAGGGAAACAGCCGGGACGGCGTCAGGTGTTTGTGTTTTGCGTGAAGATGTGAGAAAAGAAATTGATATTTTTTTGAGTTGCTTGCCATAACGGTTTTGTAGTTGAATGATGTTTTAGCTGGCCCGTCTGCGGCCGGCGCAAACGGGGCACTCTCATGCCGACCCCCATAACCGCATACCAAAAGATTTATTCTGTTGTGTCGCTCATCCCCGAGGGGCGTGTGGCGACCTACGGGCAAGTCGCCCGTCTGGCAGGTATGCCCGGCCACGCACGGCTCGTGGGCTACGCCCTGAGTTCCCTCCACGACCAGGTTCCCGTCCCGTGGCACCGGGTCGTGAATGCCAGGGGGCAGATCAGCCCGCGTTCCGGCGGCAGCCCGGCGGATGTGGTGCAACGGCTTCGCCTTGAAAGCGAAGGGGTGAGCTTTGACGGGCACGGCCGGATCCCGCTGGGCAGGTTTCAGTGGCAGCCTCGACATGAGGAGCAGGAATACGTGGGAACTGCCGGAGACGCCTCAGGCAGGAGACGAGGAAAGACACAGTGACGGGGATGGCAGAAATTGTACCGCCTAACGGCCAGCCAATGGTGCAGGTGGAAGGGGTCGGCCTGACGCGGGCCGACGGGCAGGGGCGGGAAGCCGTTATCCTGAGCGAAGTAACGTTCTCGGCCGCCAAGGGGCGGATAACCGCCATCGTGGGGCCTTCCGGGGGAGGCAAAAGCTCCCTGATCCGGTTGATCAACCGCCTTGACGACCCGACCACAGGTTGCATCCTGCTGGGTGGCGAGGATATTGCCGGCATGGACCCGCTGCTGCTGCGACGAAGGGTCGCCATGGTGCTGCAACGGCCGTTCATGTTTCCCGGCACGCTGCTCCACAATCTGCAACGCCCCCTGGCCTACCGTAGAGAAGCCATGCCGGATGCCGGCAGCGTGGAGGTCAGACGCACCCTGGAACTGGCCCGTCTGGCTCCCGACCTGCTGGAACGGGATGCCCGAAGCCTCTCCATCGGCCAACAGCAGCGGGCCAGCCTGGCCCGGGCCGTGATAACCTCCCCTCCGGTCCTGTTGCTGGACGAACCGACCAGCGCCCTGGACCGGCCGACTGGCGACCAGTTGGCCGCGGCCCTCCAGGATATCTGCCGGCACCAGGGCATGGCGGTCATCCTGGTGACCCACGACCTGCGGTTGGCCGGTAAGATCGCCGACGATCTGATCTATCTGGAGGCGGGGCGGATCAGGGAGGCGGGTCCGGCGGCGCACGTCCTGGCAGAGCCTGCAAGCGCCGAATTGATACGGTTTTTGGCAGAGCCGGAAAAGGGGGGGAAACATGGATAACCGCGGACTCGTGAACCTGGAGCTTTCCAACCTCCTGTTGGCATTCGCCCTGATCCTGTTCGCCATGGCCCTGTCCCGTTTCCAGCGGCTGGGACAGGCGCGGAAAATCGGCTGGGCCGCCCTGAGGATGGTCGTACAGCTTCTGGCTATCGGCTATCTCCTCCACCTGGTATTCTCAGTCAAGACCCCACTCTTGGTGACGTCCATCCTGGTCGTCATGGCCGGCTTTTCCCTGCAGGTGGCCGGCTCCCAGGCCAAACGGAAGATGCCCGGATTCTACCGGGTGATGGGGAGTTCGATCCTGGCCGGGTGCGGAGGGGTGACCTTTTTCTTCTGCGCCTTGGTGGTGGGATACTCTCCTTGGTATGAACCCCGCTACCTGATCCCCCTGTTCGGCATGATCCTCGGTAACTCCATGCAGGGAGCCAGCTTGGCGGCCGAGCGGCTGGAGGCCGAGATCGGGGAACGTCGCGAGGAGATCGAGACGGCGCTCTGCCTGGGAGCGACTCCCCGCCAAGCGGTTGAGACGGCCCTGCGCAATGCCTTTTCCGCCGCCCTTATCCCGACCCTCAACACCATGGCGGCCATGGGGATCGTTTCTCTGCCCGGCATGATGACCGGCCAGATTCTGTCCGGTACGGAACCGGCGGTTGCGGTCCGCTACCAGATCGCCATCATGTGCGCCGTATCCGGGGGGGTGGCGGCCACCGCCTTCCTGCTTCTGATGCAGGGATACCGCCGCTATTTCACCCCGGCGCAACAGTTGCGCCGTTGATTAAACGACTCTGTAACCACATTACGACAGGAACACATACTTACACATGAAGATCATCGATATCATAATACCGGACAAACCGTTTCTCTCCCTGGAATTCTTCCCCCCAAAAGAACGCTCTGAATGGCCTGCCTTTTTCCACACCGTCGACCGTCTGAAGGAGGTAAATCCGCTCTTTTGCTCGGTAACCTACGGTGCAGGGGGGAGCACTCATGGAGACAGCCTGGAGATCGTCGGCCGCCTCAAGCAGGAGCATGGTCTGGAAACCATGGCCCACCTGACCTGCGTCGGGGCCCATGAGGACGATGTACGCACGTTTCTGGACCAACTGACACGGGCCGGGGGGGATAATGTTCTGGCACTGCGCGGCGACCTGCCCCAGGACAGCACGCCCAAATCATCGCCCCACCGCCCCTTGGCGCACGCCTCGGACCTGGTAGCTCTCATCCGCGATTCCCACCCCCACGTAGGCCTGGGAGTGGCCGCCTACCCGGAGGTTCACCCCGAGGCCGCGAGCACCGCGGCAGACCTGGCCTACCTCAAGCTCAAGCTGGACCATGGCGCCGATTTTGCCATCACCCAACTCTTCTTCGACAACCGCATCTACTTCGATTTTGTTCGCAACGCCCGCGATCACGGCATCACCAAGCCGATCATTCCCGGCATCCTGCCGGTAGTCAGCCTGAAGGTGATCAAACGTATCGTGTCGTTGTGCGGCACTGTTATGCCGCCGGATTTTATGGCGCAGCTTGAAGAGGCGGACCGGCGCGGCGGCGCGGCCGAGGTGCAGAAGCTGGGGGTGGCCCATGCCCGCAGACAGACGGAGGAGTTGCTGGCAGGCGGTGCTCCGGGCGTGCACCTGTACACCCTCAATCGGGCGGACGCCGTGCTGGAAGTTACCAATGGACTCTGCCCACCTCAGGGAGCCACCCCATGACCGCCGGCGCTCGATTCGACTTTGATGCCCCCATCGACCGCAGGAACAGCGGCAGCGAAAAATGGGACCGGTACGGGGAACGTGACATCATCCCCCTGTGGGTCGCGGACATGGACTTCCGCTCCCCCCCGGCTATCATCGAAGCGCTCCACGAGCGGGTCAGCCACGGTGTTTTCGGTTATACCCACCCGTCGCATGAGTTGGCGGCAGCGGTTCTGGACCATCTTGAGCGGGATTTCTGCTGGCGGGCGGAACCGGACTGGATCGTCTGGCTGCCCGGCTTGGTGTGCGGGCTGAACGTGCTCTGTCGGGCCGTGGGCAACGCAGGTGACGCGGTTGCAACCTTCCTGCCGGTCTATCCCCCTTTTCTGTCTGCCCCACCCCTGTCCCAGCGCACCCTGATCACGGCACCGCTGCAGTTGCAGGAGGGGCGTTGGGTGGCAGACATGGCGGCGCTGGAACGCGCCATCACCCCGCGGACCAAACTCCTGCTGCTGTGTAGTCCCCATAATCCGGTGGGCCGTTCCTGGTCGCGGGAAGAATTATTACAATTTGCCGAACTTGCCGAACGCCACGATCTGGTGATCGGCTCCGACGAAATCCATGCCGGGCTCGTACTCGATGCGGAGAAGCGCCATATCCCCATTGCGGCCCTTTCCCCGGAAATAGCCAGCCGCACCATCACCCTGCTGGCCCCCAGCAAGACCTACAACATCCCCGGCCTGGGCTGCTCATTTGCCGTCATCTCCGATATTGGGTTGCGCAGAAATTTCCAAAAGGCAATGGGGCGTATCGTACCGCACGTCAACCTCCTTGGTTACACCGCAGCCTTGGCAGCCTATCGCGACGGAGAGCCGTGGCGGCGGGAGTTGATTGCCTATCTGCGCGGCAACCGCGACCTGCTGACCAGAGAGATCTCCCGCATGCCGGGCCTGGCCATGACCCCGGTCGAGGCCACGTATCTGGCCTGGATCGATGCCCGCGGGACCGGCATCGACCAACCGGGGTATTTTTTTGAGGAGGCGGGGGTAGGACTTTCGGACGGCAGCGATTTTGGCGCCCCGGGGTTTATCCGGCTCAACTTCGGCTGCCAGCGAGAACTTCTGCGCGAAGCCCTCAGACGGATGGAGATGGCGCTGCTGCACCGTTGAGGTAGACGTCGCATGGGGGAAAACTAGACAGCTATCCTGAACTCGGCGCCGCCGTCGATGTTTCGGGCGGAGATGCTCCCCCCCATGCTGTTTTCGATGATCACCTTCGACATGTACAATCCGATGCCGGTACCTTTATGGGGTTCCTTGGTGGTGAAATACGGGTCGAATATCCTGGGGATGATCGCTTCGTCGATGCCGCCCCCATTGTCATGCACGGTAACCACACACCGATCACTTTCCCGGAAGATCCGGATGGTAATGCACGGCGCCTCCACCTCACGCTCCTGTAAGACATCTCTGGCATTATTGATAATATTCAGCACGGCGCGGGCATATTCGTTCTTATAGCCTACAAGCGTCACACCCGCTTCAGCCTGTACATCCACACGGATGTGGGCATGCTGGAGCGAGGCGTCCAGGAGTCCTGTGGTCTGGGCAATCACCTTATCCACATGAAATTCCCGTTTCACCGTGTCTTTGAGGAAAAAATTGCGCAGGTCGTCTATCTTCAGCGACATGCGCTCAATCGTGGCCATGGCATTGTCCACATCTTCCTGAAACTGTCCCGGGGACAATGTGCCGGACAGATAACCAAGATTGAGGTTCTGGACAATGAGCCCGATATTGTTGAGCGGTTGGCGCCATTGATGGGCGATATTGGTAATCATTTCTCCCATGGCGGCAAAACGGTTCTGCCGGATGAGCACCTCGTCCTTCCTGCGCAATTCGGCAATCGTAGCGGCAATGCGCTCCTCCTGGTTTTTGTTCATACGTTCCAGTTCCATCCGTTGCTGCTGCAATTCCCCCTGCACCTGGTTATAGCGCAGGAACAGCGGCTTGATGAGGATGATCCCGCAGGTCATCAGGATGGAGATGACAAGTCCCAGCATCTCTACGGTCACATCCCACCGTGAAGAGCCGGCAAGGATATGGGCAAACATGACCGCACGGCGAACACCCATGATGATCAGTCCGCTCGCGACAAGCATCCAGGCGGCCTTTTCTCCGCTGACCCGTATCAGCCGGAGCGCCAGGAACGCCGCCAGGAACTGAAACGCAACCGAGAGAGTCATGATAACAACCATCATGACGCGGCTCCTCTGCTTAAAGGCATGGAATGGCTTGCTATAAAAACTGTAGTTTATATACGCCCGTTGTCAATTACCCCTTTCTGACGGCATTGGCGGCATCGGTGCCAAAGATTCCACCGTATGGGGCATTTTTCCGTCGTTCAGCTTACAATCCGCCCTTAGGTGTTCCCCCGATGATATCGTAATTGACAGCCGATGGCAGGAATGGATACTGTTACGGCATGACCCTATATCTTGTCAGGAGGAAGATCCCGTGACCGAATTGAATAACATGCGGCAAAGCCTCGATGCGGCAGAGACAAAGAATCGGCTCAACAATTGGGTGGCGGTGAGCGTGGCCCTGGTCTCCGTCTTCATGGGCATCACCAAGGTTAAAGACGACAACATCGTCCAGGCCATGCTCCAGGCCAAATCAAATGCCGTGGATAGCTGGAACGAGTACCAATCGAAGAAGATCAAGCATCACGTGGCCGAGCTTGGGTTGAGCCAGACCATCGCGCTTCAGGCCATGGCGGCGGGGAAGGGAAACGTGGTGTTGATGACACAGCAGAGGCACTATCAGGAGTCGATTGCACGCTACCAGGCCGAGGAAGATGCCCTGATGAAGAAATCGAAAGCGTTCGAGAAGGAGTACGATGACCTGAACTTCAAGGACGACCAGTTCGACCTGTCCGATGCGGCCCTCTCCATCTCCCTGGCCATGTTGGCCATTACCGCCTTGACCGGAAAGCGCAAGTTGCTCTTCATGTCGCTGCTCTTCGCCGGGTTCGGAGGTGTCATGGGGCTGGCCGGACTCTTGGGGCTTCACCTTCATCCGGATGCACTGACGCGTCTGCTCTCCTGAGGGATGCGGAGGCTATCGAACCGTCGTCCCTGGCGATGGGCTATTGAAAAAGAATGGCAGATTCTCCCTCGGTGTACACCTGGAGAGATATTCTGTCCTTTTGCATAATCACATCGCCAAACTTCAGATCCTTTACGTCACCCGTCAAAAATACGTGATCCATCAACGGCACCCGAGCAAGCGCTTTTACGGCCATTTGGCGTGATTGTTCCAACTGCCGGTTCAGATTCATATTGAGCTTATCCTGAATCACACCCCTGATGGTGCCGTGCAGGAACCAGTCGGCCGACTGGAGCAGCAGGCTTTGGGTCTGCATGTCAAAGTCCACATCCTCCACGGAGAATACGTTGGTCTTTGGATCATAGACCGGCTTGGCGGTCAGATAGAAGACCCCGTCCAGCGATCCCTGGGTCTCCAGCTTGATGACGAGTTTGTCCCCGTTGCCATACAGGTCGAAATCCTTGATGACGATACTTTTGCCGTCGGAATCGAATTGCTTGTTGCGCAGCAGGGGCACGGCGATGGCACGCAGGTCCTTGTAGAAGAGATCGGTATTCAGGGCGATGCGGAACGTCCTGTCGAACGTGTTGACCAGCTTGAGGTTGGGCAGGGGCGGCAGGGGCTGCGTCGCCGGTTCGGGACCCACCACCAGTTCGGCAAACGTGCTGATGCCCACACTCAATCTGACCTTATTGTTCCGGGCAGACAACGGGCACAGAACGATCTCGCGGGGGGTCAGTTTCAGCCAGACACTGCGGCTTTTATCCAGCAGAACCGGCTGCCGGGCGCTGTTCCAGACCTTGGCAACCAGGGCTTTCACAGGAATCAGGTCATTGATCTTTTTGTTGACCAGATCGGATACTACCCGCTGCAGTGGTTGGGTAATCCCCTCCACGATGCTGCGCGGCTTGAACGAGAGGGGGCCGATGCCGACCTCCTCGGTCACCAAATCGCTCAGCCCCTGGTAGTAGATCTCCGCATGCAGTCGCCAGTCGGGGGTAATGCCGGCAGTGGCCTTGAATTTCAAAGTGACGGGAATGGCAGGGGTTCCGAACATACCGTAGTTGAGCGACATGGCGACCGGCAGGGTGACGTACAGGTAGTTATTGGCTGCGCTGACAGAGATCAGACCGTTGCGCCTCACATCTGCAGTCAGCCCACTCGTCCCGGTTGCCCCCTTGTACAGCTCTTTATGAACCGTCTGGTTCAAAACTCGGGCGAGTTCCTCCGCTGTCGCCTCTACCGGTACGTTGAGCGTGGAAACATCCCTTCTCAGCACCGTGCGAAAGGCTTCATCGCGCGGCCGTTCGGCCGTGAGCGTCTTTACGCCCGCGCAGGAGCTCAGGGATAGTGCGAGCAGTAACAGCACAACCGGTGATACGATCCATTTTTTCGAAATCATGTGTGACCCAGTCCTCTCTGTGGATGTAACTTTAAACCGCGCCTGAACGCAGTACGCTTGAAATCGACATCCCTCACTACCGCACGGCTGGTTTTCAGGAGCAACGATGCCGTGTCGTTTGTTGGAAAAATTGAATTTTGACTCATGATATTTTTGCACTATCTGGTACACTTGAGGGCATGAAAAAGATATGCGCATGGTGTTATGGCGAGATTGGACTAACGGCCCCTTTCGATGAGCGGCGCCCTACGGTCAGCTACGGCATATGCCCGGAATGCGCCAACCTTTTTCTTGCAGACCAGGGAGTACATCTGACGGCCTTCCTTGACGCACTGAACATCCCCGTTTTGCTGGTCGATAACGATGTCAGGGTGATCGGCGCGAATGCCCTGGCGCTCTCCTTTGTCCAAAAGGAACTGCCCGAAATCGAGGACAGCCACGGTGGAGACGTTTTCGAATGCATCTATGCGGCGACGCCGGAAGGGTGTGGCAAGACGATACATTGCAGCGGGTGCGCCATCAGGATCGCGGTCAGGGACACCTTTCACTCCGGCAGCAGCCACCGGGAGATGCCGGCCTACCTCAAGTGCGAGCGTTCGGGGCAGCCGACGCGAATCGGGCTATTGATATCAACCGAAAAGATAAATGAAACCGTACTGTTGAAGATCGACAGCGTGACGTAGTAAAACGATTCACAGAGGTGTTTGCGTGCCCCTTCCGGGCAAGGGGCCACGAGCATTCCCTGATTACCCCTCCCCCATCACTACCCAATCGCCCCCTTACAGCATGAAGTCCGTGGAGAGAAAGTGGGATTTTCGCCCCTTGACGATGTCGGAGATGATCTCCCGGTTGTCCTCGGACTCCCGTGCCGCGACCACGATCCTGATGGAAAATATGCGCAGGGCGTCGGCCACGGATTGGGTTCCCTCGGCGGAGTTTTTCCGGCCGTTGAAGGGGAAGCAGTCGGGGCTCCGCTGGCATTGGCTGTTGATGTTGATGCGGCAGACCTGGTTGACCAGAGCGTCCACCAGTTGGGCCAGCAGGTCGCTATCACGCCCGAAGATACTGGCCTGCTGGCCGTAATCCGAAGCGACCACATAGTCGATCGGTTCCCGGATATCGTCGTAGGGGACGACCGGGATGACCGGGCCGAACTGTTCCTCGTCATAGACCCGCATGGCCGGGCCAACCGGGTAGAGCAGCGCAGGATAGAAGAACGAAGCGTCGTTGATGCCGCCATCCCTGTTCACTACCCGTGCGCCGAAGCCTTGAGCGTCCCGCACCAGCCCTTCCAGGTAGCCCGGTTTTTCCGGCTCCGGAAGCGGCGTGATAGTCACCCCTTCATCCCACGGCATGCCGCACTTCAGGGCGTCAATCCCTGCGGACATGCGCTTCACAAAGGCATCGGCAATGGAACGGTGCACAAACATGATCTTCAGTGCGGTGCAGCGCTGGCCATTATAGGTGAGACTTCCCCGCAGGCACTCGGCCACCGTAAGATCCAGATCGGCATCCGGCAGGATGATCGCCGGGTTCTTTGCGTCCAGCCCGAGCACGCAGCGCAGCCGATGGGGACGGGGATGGATCGCGCGGAGCGCGTCGGCAACCCGGTGGGTTCCGATGAAACCGAGCACATCCACCTTGCCCGAAGCAAGCAGAGGGGGCACGACCACCTCGCCGTCACCGTAGACCGTGTTGACGACCCCCGGCGGAAACGAATCGCGAATGGCCTCCAGCAGCGGCTGAAAAAGCAGGATGCCGAAGCGGGGCGGTTTGAGCAGGATGGTATTTCCCATGATCAATGCGGGGATGAGGGTCGTAAAGGTCTCATAGAGCGGAAAATTGTATGGCCCCATGCAGAGCACGACCCCCAGGGGGGCGCGGCGAATCTGACCGATGATCCCCTGCTGGATGATAAAACGGGACGAAACCCTGTCTAACTCCTTCAGCGCCTCAATGGTGTCGTGGATATAGGCGACGGCCCGTTCGAACTCGCGCTTCGCCTCTTGCAGGGACTTTCCGATCTCCCACATGAGGAGCTTGACGATCTCCTCCCGTTTCCCCAGCATGGTGTCCGTAAAACGCTGCACACACAGAATACGCTCCCCCACCGACATGGTCGGCCAGGTTCCCCGCCCGTTGTCATAGGCCCGCACCGCCACCTGAAGAATCTCCAGGACCGCCCCTTCACTAAGCAGGGGAGACTCCCCTACCCGCTTCGGGACAAGCCCTCCCTCTGCCGCAACCCGGACCGGCGAAAGGACCTCCTGCAAGGGGCCATCCCAACGGCGCAATTCGCCGTCGATCAGGTAATAGTCCTGCCGGATCGGCGTTTCGATGCGGTATGGTTCAGGAATTTGCTCTTCAGCGGGAAATAATGATGTAATGGTCTGTTTCATCGGGCTGTTTTCCTGATCATATTGCTACCTCTTTGCCATGTCATAGGGTAAAAAAAAGCCGGGGGCCGCCACCCCTGGCCTCGGTTTTCCGGCCGGTTCCCGTGCAGGCTCCCGAATTTAACTACTAACTATATAGATTTCTATCCTTACTGGTCGTCGCTGTCAAGGAAAAGATCGAAGCGTCAGGGGTGAACCGGCTCGCCAAGGTCCAGCAAAGCATTGAGCATCCCGACCCGGACCATCGGCACCCCCTGCTGCGCCGCATAACGCAGGGGAATCCGGTAGATCGCCTCCAGTTCCAGGGGGCGCCCCTCAAGCCGGTCGACCATCATACTGGGCCGGTAGTCGCTGGTATGCTGGACCGTGCTGGTCAACATCTCCTCCCGGTACTCCCGGGAGATCGGTTCGGACAACCCCTGGGCGTTGCCTCCGGCGATGACCTCGTCCATGATCTCCGCGACCAGACAACGGGTGGCAGGATTGGCCAACAACGTGCCGGGGGTCTGGTTGGTCAAGGCGCACAGGCCGTTGAAAGGGATATTCCACACCAGTTTTTCCCAGCGGATCTTCCGGAGGTCGGCTACCGCCTCGCAGGTAACGCCGGCAGCGCCGAACATGGCTGCTACTTGTTCACTCCGCACCGAACGTCCGCCGCTGAATTCCCCCAGCCGGATGGAGCCGAGCGCCATGTGGTTCACCACCCCCGGTTCGCCGCGGGTAACGCCGATCATTGCCACCCCGCCCAGCACGCGATCGCCGCCAAAAGCGTCTGCCAGCAGTTCTTCGTTGCCGAGGCCGTTCTGAACGGTGAGCAGCGCAGTGGCGCTCCCCAGCAATGGCCGCACCATCTCCACCAGATGCTGGTTGGCAAAGGCCTTGAGCGCAATCAGGACCAGATCGACGGTTCCCATGTCGCAGGAATCGCGAAATCCCTGGACCCCTTCAAGGTGAAAATCACCGCGCGGGGACGTGACGGTCAGGCCGGACCTGGTAATGGCGTCATAATCCCGCCGCAGTAAAAAACGCACCTCATGCCCGGCACGTTGCAAGAGACTTCCGTAATAGAGACCGACCGCCCCGGCCCCGACAACCGCAATTTTCATGGTTCGACGTTTCCTTTTGACCGTTTTGCTTTTGATGTAGCAGATACGAGCAGACGTTTATGGCTCTACTGCCTTGCTAGGCTTGGCACAAGGCGGTTTAAATGTCAAGACCGTTGTCCGCGTAACGTACAGCTAGGGCAACCGCTGCAGATGCTCCATCCCTGGGATGTGGATAACGATGGTATTGGAGGCACGCCATGAAGAAAATTTTGATTTTGCGAAAAAAACGGCGGCACATCCCGGGCTATGCTCAGAGGCAGAATCTGCGTGAAAAAAGCGCGGGCTACTTGTGGAGCTCATGCCCACGGCGCCGTAGATGGAGATGGCAAAGGTAAGCCAGACAATACGGCGATCCTATTTACCCGTTTTTCCCCATTTCATAGGCCTGTTTCATAGCCGGGCTTTCTGTAATGTCTCCAATATTCCAGGCGCCAACGCCGTAGATGATGCCCTTTTCTTTTGCTCCGTTAAGGCACGAGGTAAATCCTCTGAATCCTTCCAGGGTTCTTTCCATTGCCTGCGTGCTGTCGTCGGCAGCTGCGACGATGAAATAAAAATTTTTGTTGTTGATCTCGGTATAACGGGAACAGGTCCTGTCAATCAGGGTTTTCATTTGTCCACACATCGTATAGAAGTAAACAGGGGTTGCCATCACGATCACATCGGCTGCAATCATTTTCTCCAGGACTTCAGCCATGTCATCTTTCTGTGGACATGCTTTTTTCCCGTTGAGACAGGTGCCACATCCCGTGCAGTAATTGATTTTTTTATCTTTTACAAAAATCTTTTCGGCGTGATGCCCAGCCTCCTGTGCTCCCCTGGTGAACTGGTCACACAACAGATCCGAATTTCCGCCTCTCCGCGGACTGGAGGACAACACTAATATTTTTTTATTCATTTTGTAAGTCACCTTTTCATATGTCGATAAATTCAACTGTTTTGTCTCGTGGTTTTCCATTTCCACGTTCCGAAAACGCAGGTGACGAGCGTCAACCATCGTCCCTCGGACCACAGGCGAAGATTGCCCCATTGGGCGCGTTGGCAAAAACCCGCGTGCCATAGACCAGAGCCCGCCTCTCCACCCGCATGGCGGGCCACGGCCCGAAGGTCGCACCGAGGCAGCGGAGCAGCGCCACGGCCGTCGGCGTTATTGTCTCGCCAACATCCGGAAAGGGACGCACGGGGATGCCTTCGAGGAGTTCCAGTACGGCAGGAGCCGGAACGGGGATGATGCCATGAGCGCAGGTGACGCCTCCGTCCGCCAGCGGCAGCGGACTGACCACGAAGCGCGCAGGGGCAAGACGGGTAAACAGTTCGCACGACATGCAGATATCCAAAATGCTGTCCAAGGCGCCGACCTCGTGGAAATGGATATCTTCCGGTTTTTTCTCATGCACGGCAGCCTCAGCCGTTGCAAGCAGGGTGAAGGTATCCGTGGCGAGGCGTTTCGCCGCGTCGCCCATGCCACTCGCGGCAATGAGTGCGGCGATGTCTGCAAGTGTCCGGTGTTCGTGCTGATGCGGCAGCGTGACCTCCGCGAACCAGCTGCCGATGTGGTTCACCTGCCGCTTGGTCAGACGCACGGTCCCGGACAGTTCGGGAAGTATGGCGGAGAGCAGCCGGTCCGTTTCCGCCGCGCCGGTTTCCGTCATACGCAATAGTCCGGCGAGCAAGATATCTCCAGACAGGCCCGAATGGGCCCGTATGGTCAGAACCAGATCATTCTGTTTTACGTTTTCGCACGGCACGTGCTCATGGGGGTGTGCGTGACCATGATGATGGTCGTGCCTTTCAGGTATGCTTTCTTCTTTCGTGCCGTTCATAATCCGTTGACCACCCTCGCTGCGGCGCAAGCGGCACCATAGCCATTGTCGATATTCATGATTGCGACGCCGGGAGCGCAACTGGAGAGCATGCTCGCCAGCGCGGCCTTGCCTCCGTGGGCCACGCCGTACCCCACGGAGGTCGGGACGCCGAAAATCGGCTTGGGTGTGAGGCCACCCATGACGCTCGTCAGGGCGGCGTCCAGCCCGGCCACCACAATGAGCGCATCAAAGGTATTGATTTCTTCCAAACGCTCCGCAAGCCGCCATAGTCCGGCGACGCCGCAATCCTCGAAAATTTTGTATTCAATGCCCAGATAGGCCAACGTGCGTGCCGCTTCCCAGGCCACAAAGCTGTCCGCCGTTCCTGCGGAGACTACGGCAACCCTCCCCGTGGCCTTTGGCGGAAGCGTGTCCCCGAACGCCGTGCGGGATAGAGGATGATAGTCATAGCCCGTACGGATCGCTTCGGGCGCTTGAGCGAAGACCTCCGGGGCAAGCCGCGTGAACAGGATCGGATGCCCGGAGCCGTTGCCGAAGCGGGAAAGCAGTTCTACTAACGCCGCAAAAGGCTTTCCTTCGCAGAAAACCGTTTCCGGCAGACCGATTCGCGCGGTGCGGGAATGGTCAAAAAGAATACCGTGGTCCATATCGCCTCTTGTCCTTACAGCGTAATCAATTCGTACCGATCATTGCCCATTTTCATCTCTTTCATGTACGACAGCTGGCGCAGGCCCTTGCGGGATTCAATGCGTTCCTTAAGGTCGTGAAGTTCCGCTTCGGGCAGCTTATACACCATGTCGATGGAAGCCTGGTCTACGGCCAAAAGATCGGTGGAAGCCAGGATGCCCAGATTGCGCGCCTTGACCGGAGCTGCCTTGGTGCCGGCGCAGTCGCAGTCCACGGACATATTGCGCAGCACATTTATGTAGACGATCCTCTTCCCGAAGTGGTCTATGGTGGCTTTGGCCGACTCCACCATGTTTTCCTGGAAGGGTTCTCCCTGAAGCCAGGCCGCGTAATTTTCATTATCCGGGGCGGCGTGGACCATTTTCTTGCCGATGGGCCCGTCGGCGCAGCCTATGGCGATATTCTTCAACGAACCGCCGAAGCCGCCCATGGCGTGCCCTTTGAAATGGGTCAGCACGACCATCGAGTCGTAGGCAAGCATGTGTTTGCCGACCGACATCTCCTTGAAATGCTTCCCGCCTTTAACGGGGATCATCACTGCCCCGTCCTCGTCCATGATGTCCACCGGGCAGAAATCCCAGCCATTGATCCTGATGGTTTCGCGATGATCCGCCGTAGTCTGCCTTTTGCCCTTGTACAGGGTATTTGTCTCCACCAGGTTACTGTTGGCAATACGTTGCTGCAGGGCCTTCACCATGTCCCGCGGCAGTATGTTGGGGCCGTGCGGCTCGCCGGTATGTACCTTGATCCCGACTTTGCCGGTTATGCCCTGATTGATCTTGGAATAGATCTGCAGCAGCCCGGCGGCACTGATGTCTGTTGTGAAAAAGACCTGGGACTTTTCCTGCTGCGCGGCAAAAACGTTGCTTATGCCGCCAAATCGGCTTACGGCTACGGTTCCCAGTGCAACGGCGCCTGTCTGCAGGAAATTTCGACGTGAAATGTTGTTTGCCATGTAACGCCTCCTTGGGGATTGAATGCTTTCTTGATACCCGGTTTTCAATTTGCGCTGCCGACATATGTCGGATGTGACACGACACTAACCGTAGCCGATACTACTCTTGAAAGAGCGAAGGCTGATAGCCTAACTCTATCGATTTCTTGCCCGATCGTCCGGTTTTGCAGGAGAAGGTCGCAGACAACCGGGCATGGGCTTGTCAGCTTGCCGCGTCCTGATTCCGGTTCAGGCTTCCCCTGCGATAACCGGCCAGATCGACGGTCACATGGCGGTATCCCAGACCTTTCAGCCTGTCGTCGACGCCGTGCTGCCGGGCGGCGGCAATCAGGGCGGGGATTTCCTCCAAGGGCACTTCGATCCGGGCGATCTCGCCATGACTCCGGAGCCGGACCGCGGGGAACCCGATCCGGGCCAGGAACTCTTCCCCTTCCTCGATGCGGCGCAACTCCGCCTCCTCCACCCATGTGCCCACGGGAATCCTCGACAGGAGGCAGGCCTTGGCCGGTTTGTCCCATACCGAAAGTCCGAGACTTCTGGACAGCCGGCGGATATCGTCCTTGGCCAGGCCGGCCTTCAAGAGCGGGCTCTCGACCCCGAGCTCCCGAAGAGCCCGGAGACCGGGTCGAAAGTCCTGCAGGTCGTCGGAATTGGTCCCCTCCAGGACATGGTCGATCCTCTCCTCGGCCGCCATCGCCAGCAGAGTCGAAAAGAGGTGGCGCTTGCAGAGATAGCAGTGATCCGGCGGATTGTTCCGGATCGCCTCCGGGAACGGTTCGACGACCACCCGGTGGCGAACCCCGAGGGAATCCGCCAGGGCCTTGGCTTCTGCAAGCTCGCTCTGGGGGATGTACGGGGTTGCCAGGGTCACGGCCAAAACATTCGCTCCCAAAGCCTCGCGGGCGGCATGAAGCAGGAAGGTGCTGTCAACGCCGCCCGAGAAGGCCACAACGGCTTTGCCCATCTGTTGTAGATCCCGGAGCAGGCTCCGGTATTTCTTATCCTCTGGCATGTGCAATCCTTCTTAATGTATGTTTATATCCGGGGGTGCCGGCACGATCACTTGGTCGGCAGCCCCGGCCCGTTGTCGAATGTCTCCGACACTGCCTTCATGAGTTTTGAAATCTCGATATGCTGCGGACAGGTCTCTTCGCATTTCCGGCAGCCGGTGCAGTCGCCGGCCCTGCCGTGGTTCGATGCCAGATTCAGGTAATAGACGAACTGGCTTGAAATGTTGTCGGTCACGGCGCGTTTCGAGCTGTTGTAGAGCGCGAAGTAACTCGGGATCGGTATGTTTTTCGGGCATTTGTCGACGCAGTACTGGCAGGTTGTACAGGGAACGGCCGTGTCTGCGTTGATGATGCCGGTCACCTGGTCAATGATCCGGTACTCGTCTGCGCAAAGCGGCTTGAAGTCTGTCATGTACGACGTATTGTCGAGCAACTGCTCCATGGTGCCCATGCCGCTGAGCACCATAATCACGCCTTCCAGGCTTGCCGCAAACCGAATGGCCCATGACGGGAGGGAGGCGTCCGGGTTGTACGATTTCATCAGCTCTTCCGCCGGTGCGGGAACCACGGCGAGGTTCCCTCCCTTGCAGGGCTCCATGACGATGATCGGCATACGGTGCTTGCGGGCGACCTCATAGCACCTGCGGGACTGGATGCCGGGGTTCTCCCAGTCAATGTAGTTGATCTGCAGTTGGACGAAATCCAGTTCCGGGTGTGCCGTCAGTATTTCATCAAGCAGTTCAGGCGTGTCATGGAAGGAGATGCCCACCTTCCCGATGCGCCCCTCCTCTTTTTTCCTCTGGACAAAACCGAAGGAGTCGTACCGGCAGGCCAGTTGGTAGGCGCTGACGCCGATGTTGTGCAGCAGGTAGTAGTCGAAGAATTCGACGCCGCATTTTGCCAGTTGCTCGCTGAAAATCCGCTCGTGATCCTCCTTTTCCTGCAACATTCTGGGCGGCAGCTTCGTGGCCAGGAGGAATTCATCCCTCCGGTGCCGCTTGACCAGCGCCTCTCTGACGAATTCTTCGCTCTTGAAGCCGTGATAGGACAGCGCCGTATCGAAATAATTGAACCCCTTTTCCAGAAAGGTATCCACGAGCCTGTTGAATGTCTCCCTGTCCACGGACGCCTGATCATCACTGTCCAGAAGCGGTAACCTCATGCAGCCAAAACCAAGTTTCTTCGTCATATGCTCCCACCTTCCCTTCTGCCGTGATCCGGCTGCGGCGCCAGCCGGATGGCGCTCCCGCATCGTCCGGCGGTCATTCCGATTTCAAAGAAGCCATATCGATGGAGAAGCGGTATTTCACATCGGACTTGAGCAGCCTTTCGTACGCTTCGTTGATCCTCTGGATGGGGATGACTTCCACATCAGAGACGATGTTGTGCGAGCCACAGAAGTCGAGCATCTCCTGAGTCTCGGCGATGCCGCCGATGATGGACCCGGAGAGGCTGCGGCGTCCGAACAGCAGCGCAAAGGCGGAGACGGAGAGCGGTTTCTCCGGCGCGCCGACGAGGGTGATGTTGCCGTCACGGCCGAGCATGGTGATATAGGCGTTGATGTCGTGATCGGCGGCAATGGTGTCGAGGATAAAGTTGAACGTACCTGCGTGTTTCTTCATGTCTTCGGCACTGGTGGAGATGATGACCTCATCCGCGCCCAAACGGAGCGCATCCTCTTTTTTGTTGGGTGAGGTGGTGAAGACCACGACGTGGGCTCCGAAGGCATGGGCAAACTTGACACCCATGTGACCCAGCCCGCCAAGGCCGACCACGCCGACCTTCTTGCCCGCGAGGTCGCCCCAGCGGCGCATGGGCGAGTACGTCGTGATCCCGGCGCAGAGCAGCGGTGCGACCCCGGCAAGGTCGAGGTTGGCGGGAACGCGCAGAACGAAGCGTTCATCGACAACGATGCTGTCGGAGTAGCCGCCATAGGTAACCCCGCCCAGGTGTTTGTCCGGGGAACCGTAGGTGAGGGTCTGGTTCGGGCACAGTTGTTCCAGGCCATCCTGGCAATTGGGGCAGGTGTGGTCTGAATCGACCAGGCAGCCGACGCCCGCAAGGTCGCCCGGCTTGAATTTCGTGACCGCGGAACCGACCTTGGTGACCCGGCCGACGATCTCGTGCCCCGGCACGCAGGGGTAGACCGTGGGCATGATGCTGTGCCACTCGTCGCGGGCATGGTGAAGATCGGAGTGGCAGACGCCGCAGAAGAGGATTTCAATCTGCACGTCGCGTTCCGTCGTATCGCGTCGCGGGATTGTGCTGGAAACCAGCGGCGATGTGGCACTGGCGGCGGAATATGCTTTTGCTTTGAACATAGGTTTTCTCCTTGTTTTGATTTTAGTTTTAAGCAGCCTTGGTTTGATGGCGATCTCTGCAGCCAGATGTTGCTCGGTGATGTGGCGGCCAAAGCCGCTGCTTGCCCGCGTTATCAGCTACACTCATTCAGGCACACCGAATATCCTTCCTGACTTTGTTCTTTTAAAGTGATCCACACGCCTCTGTTTTGCCTTCTTCATTGCAGATAAGGCGCGCCGGCATGTACCTTACTCCGGAAAGCCCGGACACCGGGAAGAGCAGCCGCATGGAAAGCAAGCTTCCGATCCCGCAAAGCGCAATCACCCACCCCATTGGCCACGGCGTGCCGTTGGCGAAGATGCCGACCAAACCGGAACCAATGATGCCGCTGCCGTACTGAATCGCACCGATCAGCGCGGACACGGCACCGGCGCGTTCCGGGAAGTTGTCCAATGCACCGGTGATCGAGTTAGCGACAATGAAACCGGTCGCGGAGACAAACACGAGCAGAGGAACGACCAACCCCCAAAGTCCGCCCCAGCCGGTGCGGGCAAGCAGCGCCACCATGATAGCGGAGAACGCGGCGATGATGGTGCCGGCCAGAAGCATCCGGTCATAGCCGAACCGTGAAACCAGGTAGGAATTCAAAAGGTTAGAGCCCATGATGCCGATGATGCCAAGACCGAACAGCAGGCCGTAAAGCTGTTCCGGCACATGATAGTAGGTGATGTAGGCAAACGGCGTACCCGCGATATAAGCGAACATGCCGGCGTAGAAGAAACCACCTGTGCCCGCATAACCCAGAAGCCGGCGGTCACGCAAAAGCTGGCCGTAACGGGCCATTGCGCGGCCAAGCGATTCCTCGTTGCGCCGCGTAACGGGCAACGTTTCGGGAATAGTGAACAACGCCGCGAGTGTCGCAATACCAATGCCGACCAGCGTCCAGAAAATGGCGCGCCATCCGGCAAGGGCGACGATCTGTCCACCCACCAGCGGCCCGACGAGAGGAGCAATCCCCATCACCGTTATCAGTATCGACAACATCTGCGCCGCACGGGCACCTTCATAGAGATCTCTCACCATGGCCCGTGACAATGCCACACTGGCGCAGGCGCCAAGGGCCTGTACCACACGCCAGCCGATCATAGCCAGCGCGCTTCCCGAAAGAGCGCAACCGGCCGAGCCGATCACGAACAGAACCAGTCCGATCGCCACCGAGGACCGGCGCCCATACCGGTCGCTGATCGGTCCCCACAGAAGCTGCCCCAAACTGAAGCCGATGAGATAGGCGGAGATCGTCAGGTCGACCAACCCCTCATTTGCGTGAAGAGAATGGCTCATCATGGGCATGGCGGGCAGATAAAGATCGGTCGAAATCGACGCAAAGCCCATCAACATGCTGAGGACAGCGAGTACGCGCCACCCTGGGGTGGCCGACGCCGAAGCGCCGCCACCCTTTTGGGCTTTTGGATGATGCGGAGTAGGCATTGAAGCCCCTGATGTGCCGGACGCATCAGAATCCCATTGATGCCCGACATCTTCAGGCTGTTTTTTTGTTATTTTCTCGGTCACGGTCTACGGCCCTGTTATTTCAATGTGTTGTAATCGTCTTCCGACACCGGCTCCAGCCAGGTTGCCGGACCCTTTTCGGGATGGACCTCGATGGCAAGGTGGACAAACCAGCTATCCTTGGCAGCGCCATGCCAGTGCTTCACATCGGCAGGGATATTGACGACATCGCCGGGGTGAAGTTCCTGCGCCGGCTTGCCCCATTCCTGATAATAGCCCCTGCCGCCCGTCACCAGCAGAATCTGTCCCCCCGCGTGCGTGTGCCAACTGTTGCGGCATCCCGGCTCAAAGGTCACATTCCCGATGGGAAGGGCTGAGCCGAAAGGCGTCAGCATGTTGAGCCAGACCGTTCCGTCAAAATTACTGCTCTCAAGTTTTTCTCCGATGGGAAAAATCACACTCTTGCTCAGATCGTTTGTGCTCATAATCACTCCCGTTATTTTTTTAGTTCTCTGCCAGTTTCATTTTGCCGTAATGGCTGTTTGTTTGCACCGTTCTCCGGCTTCAGCGTCCAACCCGTTTCTGTAGGTTTTCCGGGTAGCGTGCACCTTGCACCGTTATTTTTGATGCGGCGCTTTCGAGCTCGCGCAGGTCTTCCGGCGCAAGTTGAACTGAAGCGCCTCCGATGTTCTCGCGCAAGCGATGCGGCTTCGTGGTGCCGGGAATCGGAACAATCCATGGCTTTTGGGCCAGGAGCCAGGCCAGCGCGACCTGGGCGGGGGTTATTTTTTTCTGTTCCGCAAATCGACCGATCAGATCGACCAGCACCTGATTTGCCTTTCGATTCTCCTCGCTAAAACGGGGAACCTGATTGCGGAAATCGGTGCTGTCAAATTTCGTTTCCTCGTTGATCTGTCCCGTGAGAAAGCCTTTACCCAAGGGACTGAAAGGAACGAATCCGATTCCGAGTTCTTCCAGGGTCGGCAACACTTCTGCTTCCGGCTCTCTCCACCAGAGCGAGTATTCGCTTTGGAGCGCAGTGACCGGCTGGACGGCGTGCGCGCGACGGATGGTTTGTGCCCCGGCTTCCGACAGTCCGAAGTGCTTGACCTTGCCTTGCAGAATCAGCTCTTTCACTGTCCCGGCCACATCTTCGATTGGCACGTTCGGGTCAACTCGATGCTGATAGAGCAAGTCAATCGTGTCCGTCTTGAGCCGTTTAAGTGATGCCTCGACGACCTGTTTGATGTGCTCCGGCCGACTGTTCAGGTCGCCCGGCTTGCCGCTGTCACAATCGAAGCCGAACTTGGTGGCGATGGCTACCTGATCGCGGAACGGTGCGAGGGCTTCGCCCACGAGTTCCTCGTTCGTGAACGGGCCATAGATCTCGGCAGTGTCGAAGAACGTGACACCCTGTTCCACGGCCGAGCGAATCAGCGCGATCATATCCTGTTTATCTCCGGCCGGACCGTAGCCGAAACTCATGCTCATGCACCCCAGCCCGAGGGCCGAGACTTCCAGGCCGCTATTTCCTAATCTGCGTTTTTGCATTGTGCTCTCCTTTCACCTATTCAAGACGACCCTATTGATGATTATACCGTACTCCAGGAGCAGCAACGACAGATAGACCAATCCTGTTCAATTATTGCCTAATGGTACGAAATGCTGGATAATGGTTGTAACGCAATGTGGGGTTAAGTACTATTCAGTAAGGATAAATTCATTCGAAACGAGGCAGTTATGCGGGAGATCGAGAATAACAACTTGGAAATTTCGCTCGAAGCTTTGAGAGCCAGCCTTGCTCAATGGACCGAAAAAGGCGAACAACACACAACCGCAGTCCCGGGCCTGTCGCTTTTCCGGCGGACCGAGCCGACCGAGCCGGTCACCGGCATGTACGAACCGAGCATTTGCCTGGTCACGCAAGGAGCAAAGCGCGTGCTGCTCGGCGATGACGCGTATGTGTATGACGCGCATCATTATCTGATCACGTCCATACATCTCCCCACGGTCGTGCAGATTATCGAAGCGAGCCCGGAGAAGCCATACCTGGGGCTCAGACTGAAACTTGATCAGCGTGAAATCTCACAACTAATGGTGGACAGCAATCTTCCCGCACCCCGTGCGCAGCAATCAAGCCGCGGCATGGCGACCGGCGAGGTGACGTTGCCACTGCTCACCGCCTTTCAACGGTTGATCGACTTGCTTGCCGAGGAGCAGGACATACCGATCCTTGCGCCGATCATCCAGCGGGAAATCATCTACCGTTTACTTGTGGGCGATCAAGGCGAGCGCCTGCGCCAGATAGCATCGGCGGGGAGCCAGAGCCATCAGATAGCGCGGGCAATCGATTGGTTGAAGGCTAATTTCACACAGCCGCTGAGTATCAATGACCTCGCAGCCCAAGTCCGCATGAGCATTTCAACGTTCCATCACCACTTCAGGTCGATGACCGCCTTAAGCCCTTTACAGTACCAGAAACAGTTACGCTTACAGGAAGCCAGGCGTTTAATGCTGGCAGAACACCTGGATGCCGCGACTGCAGCATTTCAGGTAGGCTACGAGAGCCCTTCCCAGTTCAGCCGTGAATACAACCGGTTGTTTGGCGCCCCACCATTACGGGATATTACGAACCTACGGCAGTTAGCAACCGGTTGATCAAGTTGTTGTTTATATTTTTTGCTATTTATTAAACGAACTACCAGTATATATACCAAATAATTTTAACATATATCTATTTTTAAGGTAAATACCGGCAATTGTATTCAGTAGATTGATTATTTTATTCGAAATATAATAATATTTGTCCCCTACCCCAAGCTAGAGCTGTGCCGCCTTCGGGAAAAGGATGTTGTTCTCAAGGTGAACATGTTTGTGGAGATCATCCTCGAACTCTCTGAGCTTCTGGTAAGTGAGCATGAAGGTGCTGCAGACATCGTCAGGGATTGAATACTCCTTCGAGATGTGGCGGATTTCGTGGATTGCATCGCCGATTTCTTCGTGCTCGCGCTGGAGCCTGAGGAGGGATACACGAATAGTTTCCCGGTCCTTGGCATCAGGCGCACTGGCGGCTGTTCTGGCCGTATCGGCCCGCTTGAGAGCCGGGAAGAACACCTCTTCCTCCTCCTTCAGGTGCCCAGCCATGTCGGTTGCGATCTTTTCAAAGATGGCGGCGATCCGGATAACTTCGGGGTGGTGAGCCCCATGGACACCGGCGATCTTCCGTGCATAGGTGGCAATCTGCTCATCATTCTCCTTGAGATAAACGTGGTGGGTATTGACGATATAGTCGGCAAGAAACGGCAGCGGCCAGGACGAATAATTCTGGTTCCGTTCGAGCGGTTCATGCTGCACCGCCTCAAGTTCGCTTGTAATCGTGGCAAGATCGAGTCCTTTCTCTGTGCAGGTTGCCGCGAGAGCGACCTTGCCGCCACAGCAGAAATCGATGCCGTGGCTTTCAAAGACTGTGGCAGTCCGGTAATCGGTTGCGACAATCTCGCCGATGGTTTTGTTCCCCGATTTTGATTTTTGCATGGTCTTCTCCTGTTTTGTGGTGAGTGGGGATGTAATAAAAGCCATTCACCGCCCGCATCGATATTGAACTATTGTCAATCCAGCCTCTCTGTTGCAGCTTTTGGCGACAACAGATCACACACGGTAATCAGCACGCCACCCAGGAAAAACACCCCCAGTACCAGCGTGACTCCCATCCATAGCCGCATGTAGGATTGGGCGGTCATGTACCCCATGCCGAGGACTCTTTCCAAGTAGCTTTGCAGGACACCCGCAATGCCGAAGGTGAGCCCCATCAGCATCATGGCACTGCACATGGTCCAAAAACCCAGTTTGGCACGGGTCGGCTTGTAGATCTCGATCCCTTTCAGCTGGGGCATGGCAAAATAGAAAACCAACAGGTTTAGGAGTGCATAGGCGCCGAAGAAGGCAAGATGGCCATGGGAGACGGTGACCTGGGAACCATGGGTATAATAGTTGACCTGTGGCAGGGTATGGGCGAAACCCCAGACACCGGCTCCGATCATGTGGAACACGGCGCACCCCATGGCAATGGTCCAGGTGTGGGGATTGACGATTTGGGCATGCCGATGACGGACGTGGTTCATGGTATCAATGACCATCAGCAGGATGGGAAGCGGTTCCAGGGCCGAGAAGATACCTCCGACCCAGAGCCAGTATTTCGGAGCGCCAATCCAGTAGTAATGATGTCCGGTTCCGGCGATGCCGGTAAACATGAACAGGCCGATCTCAACGTAGAGCCACTTTTCCACCACCTGCCGGTCCACGCCTGTCAGCCGCATCAGGATGAAGGCCATGATGGCGCCGGTGACCAGTTCCCACGCCCCTTCAACCCAGAGATGGATGACCCACCACCAGTAGTACCAGTCAATCACCTCATTGCGATAAAAAGGGATGCCTGCCAGATAGAGGAGTGCCAGAAAAACCAGGCCGCCAAGCAAAGTACCCTGGATGACGGTCCAGCGTCTGGCCTTGAACATGGTCATCCCGACATTAAAGAGAAAGACCAGTGCACCGACCACCACCATGTAGTTAAGAGGTGGAGGAATCTCCAGGAGTGGCCTGCCCTTGGTCCAGCCAAAAGCAAAGCCGACCAGTGCAACAACACCAGTTACAACGAGGGCGATCAACTGAAACCATGCGAGATTTGGTGACCAGATTTCGCTCTCGGTTTCCATCGGGACGATGAAATAGGTCCCCCCCATGAAAGCAAGCAGCATCCAGAGTACCAGGAGGTTGGTATGCATGGCCCGCGCGGTGGCGAACGGAAATACGTTGACGACCTCTTGCGGTATGGTGAAGACGTAGTTGGATATCAGCCAAAGCCCCATGATCACCTGAAGGACAAAGAGGAACAGGGCGATAGAGAAATACCAATTAGCAATTTTCTGCGATGTATACACCATGATGGCCTCCTATTTCAGGTTTCCCAGGAATTTTGCCACCTCGTCCCGTTCACGGTCGGAGAGCCCATTCTGCGGCGGCATCTTGGCATTGGGGTTCACGCTTTTGGGATTGAGGATGTACTGTTCGATCTGCTCGGATGTCAGCGTGCGACCGATGGTATCCAATACCGGGCCGAACGTGCCGCCAACACCATGCAGCGAATGGCAGTTCATGCACCCTTTTGTCTGGAAAACCGCGGCTCCCGGAGAAACCGTTGCCCCCAGCGACAGGCGCTGTTCACTGCGGGACAGGCGTTTTTTGCTGTCTTGTGGTGGCCAGTCGCCATTATCGATCTCGCCGACCCAGTTGAAGAATGCGACAAGACTTTCGATTTCCACTTCGGACACATGCTGCTGCGGCATTTTCCGGACTGAATTGGCGAAGGCCAACTCCGGATGTTTGACCCGGTAGCGGATGCCATCCTCGCCGACTCTTTGCACCACCTTGGTCAGGTCGGGCGCGTAGTAGCCGCCAAAACCGAGGATGGTGTGGCAGTCGTTGCAGTTGTATTTTTCAAAAGCCCGTTTTCCGGCGACCACGTTCTCCGACAGCTTGTCAGCGTGGGACAGGGCTGCCACCTGTCTATGGGTGTCCACCGTCAAGCCGAGAAACAGAACAGCAGAGGAGAGTGTGCCCAGCAGAAAAATCCAAAAAGCAATTTTTTTGGTCATGAATGGCCTCCCTAGAGGTTCAGCAGAAATTAGTTAGTGATATTCGTTGATTTCCTCTCCGTTTCTGGTGCCGTCTAGTGAAAAAGGCTCATGCAGATCCCTGCATCTGGAGCGAAGTACATTATGCAAAGCCCCTCAACTCGCACCATGGCGGTAATTTAAACCTCATATGCAAGGGGACGCTCACTTAAACCTATCACAAAAAGCATTCAGAGCAAGTTCGCGCCCTGCAGCGAGGGCATGATACATAAAACGCACTTTTCCGATTTATAAATCACGGGTAATTGAGCGATGAAATAGTGGAGGGGTTATCAGATGAAGTGGGTGAGAAGGTAGTGAACCACACAAGCCAGGTGTGGTGGGGTGCAGCCGTCACGGCTCACCAGGAGTCAGCCGTGGTGTCATCTTTTTTGGGGGGCGCACAGGCAGAGCAAACCATGCCTATTCCGACATTCATCAGCCGATATCTTTCACCTTGCCGAACAGTTCATCCGCAGTGAGATCATTGGCCGAGAGCGCGCCGAGCCCGGCATCAGTACGCCGATAGATGTCGAAGCGCGGAGTGCGCTTGCCGTTTTCATCCTTGTGCAGTGCAGAGCACACAATACCCACATCGGCCAACTGCGGCTGAGTGCAGGAGTTGGGGCAACCGGAAATGGCCCAACTTTGGGTTCGGCCCTGTTCTCCGATGAGTTTCAACAGTTCACGGGCCACGTCACGGGTTGACGCCAGGCCCATAAGGCACTCGTGGCTGCCGGGGCAGATTCGCATGGCTGGTGCAGTTACGGCAAAGTCTAAGCTGGTCGATTGCTGCAATGCATCCAGAATTGGGGCAGCTTCGCCCCCGTGTGACAAGAGCAGAGCGATATCCTGGTTGGCGGTAATCATCAGCACGCCATCGGCGTACCTGTCGGCGGTATCGGCGATCTGCTCGAGCTGTCCAGCGGTCAGCTTGCCGGCGAACAATTGCAGCTCCAGACGCTGGCGCCCGTCGGAGGACGGCACCAACTGTTCCGGTAGCCCGCTGGTACGGGGGATCTCCTCACGATACACGACTTCTTCCTCAATCAGTCGGCATAATTTCGCTTCGCCGAACTCCCTGGCCAGGAACTTGAGACGCTTGGGGGGCGGCGCATGAGTAGCGTAGACCTTGACGATCGCCTCTATAACCGGAATGATGCGTTCTTCGGGGAGCCGGTGTTTAAACAGGAAGCCGGGGCGGGGTTCGCGCCCCAAGCCGCCGGCGATCCATACGTCGTAGAGGTCGCGACCATCTTCGTTCCCCGCCAGCACCAAGCCAACGTCCTGGATCAGGTGCCGGCCGCTGACCACACTGGCTTCGATGCCGATCTTGAACTTTTTGGGTAAACGTTCGAAGCGGGGGTTACCGGTAAATTGTCGATGGAGACGACGGGCAATGGATTCCAGCGCCGGAAATTCCTGGGCAGCCTGGCTGCCGCAGGTAATGCCGCGAACGGCACCACCGCAGGCACCGCGCGCGGTCAGACCGACTTTGGCCAGGTCACGCTTGACAATGGGCAGATCGCTTTCCTTCAGCCAGTGGATCTCCATGCTGCCGCGGGTGGTGAGGTGGATGGCGCCCTGGCCGAAGCGTGAGGAAACTGCCGCGACGGCCCGGGCCTGACTGGAGGAGATGACCCCGGCCGGAAGCTTGACACGTTGCAGGTAAAAACCTTCCTGACGTTGTTTATAAATGCCGTCAAGGCGGTATTCGGAGCCGGTTGTAGTCATGCGTTCCATCCCCTCAATTACTGTAGTTGACAGGGGTAACCTCACGAGTAGGCATATCCCCCTCTTCGTATGTTTCGACCAGGCTCTGATAGTACACGTTAAAGTCGACGTTAGACGGCATTTCTGTTTGTTGCCATTCCCTTATTATTTCCGAAGGTATGATTCCGGGAATAACTCTTTCCGCCAGCGGATCAGTATATCATTTTTTTTTGCAATATGTTCTCGCAAAAGTGCCGCATATTCAAGCACAGCCGTCATCTTTACGTAATGCGCCTTTACCGGCGAACATCCCGTTCTCCCTGGTCGCTTCTGCGACCTTTCTGAAATGAAACCCGTAAATGGCATAGGTTATGGCCAGCGGGAAGAGCCGCGGCTTTCTGATGAGGCACCAGAAGAAGAGTTTCCAGAAGTGGTGTCGCTCCCTACCGATAATCCCGAGGAACAGGATCGATTTGAACAGTGCCCCGACATACCCCCGCTGGAGATGGAACTTCCCCAGATGCAGGGGGCGGTACTCCCTCAGGAGCCTGATCACCCGCGGATAGTAGTTTTGGGGTGAGTAGATCGTGTCAAGGATGGTTTGATACCCGCCTATGAGCGTATCGGTATTCATCCGCGGGATAAAATTGAGGTCGATGACGGTATTGCTGCCGGTACCTTCTCCCAGAAGTCTCCCCTCCCGTGACATGCGCCGGTGAAGCTTGGTTCCGCGGATGGCGGAAAGCAGACCAACCATGGCGGTGACGATGCCGCTTTCCTGGATAAAAAGTATCTGTTTGTCGAAGATCGAGGGCGGATCGCTGTCAAAGCCGACGATAAACCCTCCGTGCACCTGGAGGCCGGCCCGCTGGATGCACTTGACCGATCCCAGCAGGTCGCGGTTCCTGTTTTGCACCTTGCCGCTCTCGGCGTTGCTCTCCTCACAAGGGGTTTCGATGCCAATAAAGACCTCCTCGAACCCGGCCCTGACCATGAGCTTCATGAGTTGGGGATCGTCGGACAGATCGATGGACGCCTCGGTATAGAAATAGAAGGGGTATTCCTTACGCTCCATCCAGGCGATCATGGCGGGAAGGATCTCCTTTTTCAGCTTGCCCTTGTCGCCAATGAAGTTGTCGTCGACAAAGAAGACCGCCCCGCGCCACCCCCGAAGATACAGACTGTCCAGTTCAGCGATCAACTGCTCCCGCGTCTTGCTCCTCGGTCTTCTCCCGAACAGCGCGGTGATGTCGCAGAACTCGCAGTCGAAGGGGCATCCCCGGCAATACTGGATATTCATGGCGGCATAGTTCCTGACCTCTATCAGATCCCAGAGCGGGGTTGGGGTAGTCGTCAGGTCTGCCCAACGGTCGTCGGTATAGATATGCCCTGCCCTGCCTGCGTCCAGGTCAGCCAGGAACGGAGGGAGAGTGAGTTCCGCTTCCCCCAGCACCAGGTGGTCCACCCCGGGGAAATCCACGTAACAGGCGGTAAAGAGGGGACCGCCGGCAACGGTTTTCACCCCTTGCTGCCCGCAACGCTCGATGACCTCCTGCGCCGATTCCCTCTGAATGGTCATGGCGCTGATGAAGACGTAATCCGCCCACTCCAGGTCTGCATCGGCGAGTGGGCGGACGTTCATATCCACGAGCCTCTTTTCCCACTCGCCGGGTAACATGGCGGCCACCGTCAGAAGCCCCAGTGGCGGGAAACTCGCCTTTCTGCCGATAAATTTCAAGGCGTGTCGGAAGCTCCAAAAGGTGTCGGGATAGTGGGGGTAAACGAGGAGAATCTTCATATGAATGCTCCGATAATGCGTTTTATGCAGGAAAGAGCTTTTATGCTCTAGAACTATATCTGCGGCTATAGGTGAGCGATCATGGGGGCGATGGGCAACCGCCTTACGGGACGAGTCGCAATATCAACCCCCCGGCTTCCTGGAGGGGGCCCAACGGGTTTTTCGTTTCTCGGTCCTCGATGATCTTCGGATCGCCGTCCCAAAACTTATCGACGATAACGTCGTTGATAACGAGGAATATTGCCTTGAACCGCCACCCGGTCCCCTTGGTTTTTCTCTTGAAGTTGAAAATGTCGAGCCAGAAGTTTCCATGACGCTCGTTGACCATGACCTTAGGCTCAATTTGGTAACCACGGCAGTTTTCCCTTACCTTGATGCACTGCGCCAATCCACCGCTTAAGTCCTCATATTTTATGTTCTGTATGGTTGCGGCGATATCGATATAGTTAAGAATCTTTACGTTGGGGGTGGAATAGATATCGAAGCCGACCTTCTTGAGCTGATGAACAGTGGTTTGGTTACGGGCGACTTTTTCATAGGCCGCCTGGACGTCCTGATAACTATCCCAGGGAACCCGGACGATTTCCTTCGAGGTGGGGAGAAAAGCGGTGCAGCCGTACAGCATGAACGGTGTTAACGCCACCACTATGAAAAGGTTTGCCGTCTTCATGTGCTATTTACCTCTGTGGTTTGAGAGGGTGAAAGAGCATGTGGATTTAGCTCCCCCCTGAAACCGTGCCACAGGAGATGAATCCCTTCACTCCGCGGCAAAGCGGCGGAAAAACCACCTCTTCATCCCTTCCACCGCCAGCAGGTAGGCGAGCAGCATGGTGGCCAGGATCAGAAAAAAGAACGCCGGCGGCGCCACAAAACCGAGATGCACACCGGCAGGCGTGAATGGCAGCAACACGGCCACCACCACTACCGTCAGCGAGCAGGCGATGAGCCACGGATTGGGGCGGCTCTTAAAGGGGTTTCCACGGGTGCGGATGATGAAGATGACCAGTACTTGCGTGGCCATGGACTCTATGAACCAACCGGTATGAAACAGCGCCTCCCCGGCATGGAAGACCGCCAGCATGATGTAAAAGGTGAGGAAATCGAAGACCGAACTGACCGGGCCGATAACCAGCATGAAGTTGCGGATGAATTTCATATCCCAGTGCCGGGGGTGGCTCAGGTAATCGTCATCCACACGGTCCAGAGGAATGGGCAGTTCGGATACGTCGTAGAGGAGGTTGTTGAGCAGGATCTGCACCGGCAGCATGGGGAGAAAGGGGAGAAAGAGCGAGGCCCCGGCCATGCTGAACATGTTGCCGAAGTTGGAGCTGGTGCCCATCATGATGTATTTCATGATATTGCCGAAGGTGCGCCGCCCTTCCAGGACCCCGGCATGGAGAACTCCCAGGTCCTGCTCCATCATGATCATGTCCGCCGCAGCTTTCGCCACGTCCACGGCGCTGTCCACCGAAATACCCACATCGGCCGAATGGAGCGATGGCGCGTCATTGATGCCGTCGCCAAGATACCCCACCACATGACCACGCCGTTTGAGGGCGAGAATGACGCGGTTTTTCTGGGCAGGCGCCACGCGACAGAAGAGGTTGACCTGCTCTGCCCGCGCGGCGAGCGCCGAATCGTCCAGTTGTTGAATCTCGGCGCCGGTCAGCACGCCGGTAACGGGAAGGCCGAGTTGCGCGAAGACGTGCTGGGTTACCAGTTCGTTGTCGCCGGTGATGATCTTGACCACGACCCGGTCGGCGGCGAGCCCGGCCAAGGCCGTCTTGGCGCTCTCCTTGGGGGGATCGAGGAAAGCGGCAAAACCCGTAAAGACCAGTTCCGATTCGTCGCCGACCACGGCATGGGGATGGTCCATCCCCACCGGTCGCGAAGCTATCCCCAGTACCCGGAAACCTTCGCGACTCAGGGCCTCAAATTGCCCGTTGATACTCCCGCGCGCCGTTTCATCCAGGGGGCGCAACTCCGTCTCCCCATCCGCCTCGTAACTGGCAGACAGCCGCAGAATATCTTCGGGAGCCCCTTTGACCACCAGCAGCCTGCTCGCACCGTTGTCAAGGAGCACCGAAATCCGGCGCCGCTCGAAGTCGAACGGCACTTCATCGATCTTCTTCCAGGCGCTTGCATCGATCTCCGTGTGCTCCAGGATGGCGCCATCCAGGGTGCTCTTCAGACCCGTTTCAAAAAAACTGTTGTAATAGGCCAACTCCAAGACCCGCTGGCTATCCCTCCCCAAGGGATCCAGGTGGCGTTCCAGATGGATGCGGGCCTCGGTCAGGGTGCCGGTCTTGTCGGTGCAGAAGACATCCATGCTCCCCAGGTTGTGGATCGCGGCGAGCCTTTTTACGATCACCTTCTTGGCCGCCATCCGGAGCGCGCCCCGCGACAGGGTCACGGAGACCACCATGGGGAGGAGTTCGGGGGTTAGTCCGACGGCCAGGGCCACGGCAAACAGGAACGATTCGAGCCAGGGGCGGTGGAAGAAGGCATTGACCAGCAGAACGAACAGGACGAGGAGGACCGTCATGCGCATGATGAGAAGCCCGAAATGGTGGGTACCCTCTTCAAAAGCGGTTGGCGGTGCCTTGGCAAGAAGGGTGTCGGCAATCTCGCCCAGTTCAGTATCCTGTCCGGTGCGACACATCAATACCCTGGCCGTGCCGCTGATAACCGATGTCCCCAGGAGTACGGTGTTGCCGGCAGACAGAATGTCGGACTCTTCGGGTAATTCGACCGGTGATTTTTCCACCGGAAAGGCTTCTCCGGTCAGGAGGGCCTGATTGACGAAAAAGTCCTTCGCTTCAAGCACCCGACCGTCACAAGGAATCAGGTCGCCGGCGGCAAGGAGTGCCACATCACCCGGCACCATCTCTGCGAGTACTATCTCCAAGGGCTTGCCGTCCCTTAGCACCTGCCCACGCACCGCCACCGACTGGCGCAGACGTTCCGCCGCCTCCCCGGCCCGATATTCCTGAATGAAATCGAGGGTTACGCTGATGAGTACAATGGCGCCGATGATGAAGAAACTGGTGGCGTCGCCGGTGAAAGCGGAGAGGGCGCTTGCGGTAAGGAGAATGATGACCAGGGGGTTCTTGAATTTGGCGAGGAATTGCAGGATCAACGCCTTTTTATGCTCTTCATGGATCAGGTTGGGGCCGAATCGGGCCAACCGGAGAGCCGCCTCCGAGCTGCTCAGCCCGTCACGGCTTGCAGCCAACTGTTCCAAGAGCGCTGTGGCGGGAAGTTGCCAAAAGGGGGAATCCTTTGTAAGGGATGGTGCCGGCATGATGGATTCTCTCCAACGCATGTTTGGAACTGGCTGGCTGTTGTGAGCACGCAAAGATGTAAGCTCAACTTTTGCAATAATCGCACTTTGCAATTACCCAAATTTTTAAAGAAATTCGTTTGCCAATCCAAAGCACGCTTTACTGGCCGCGTAAAAACAACCTGCTAAATCTATGGCTAAATCAAAAAAAGACCGGGGGATTAAGGAGGCGAATCCCCCCGGCCAAAGCTTATGCGCCGTAACGGCCCTCGTCAAAACCGGTAACCGATGCCGCCGAGGAAGATGTCCGTGTCGCGGTCGTACCTGGTAATAACCCGGTCCCAGGTCGCCCGTATGAGCCAGTCCTGGCTGATGCGGTAGCTTCCCGTTGTTGAAAAGATAAAGGGGACTCGCACCTGCTTGGCATCGACACGTCGGTCAATGGCGAAATAGGGGCCGAGACCGATGCCCAGGGCGATACGGTCATGCAAGAAGGGCTTTGCCAGCCAGAGTTGTGTGGTCAGACCGTACCGGTCGATCAAGGAACTTCTCCCCTCGTAAAGAGCCCCGGCCGTCCACTCAATAAAGCGCCAGAGGCCGCGCCGGTATTCGAGAGCAATGGCGCGTGAATGGCCGTCGCCGGGGATGTTCACAACCGTTTCGCCGCCAAACGCAGTCAATTCGTTATCCGTGGTTCTTTCGGACAGATGGGTACCTTTTACGTCAGGACCCTCTGTTGGTGGGGCATCGAGTTGGTAACCGATGCCTGCGAGCGCCGACAGGGAATCGAAGCTTTTGTCGCCCTTGATCCAGTAGCCCTGAATTTGGTAAAACCAACGGCTCTTGGTATACCAGGTTGCCGCCACATTGGCCATGCCCCCCCAGCCGTGCAAGTCCCGTGGTGGGGCGTTGGCAGAGAGTTTGGTGTCGTAATAGAACACGGCGCCGACGCCGGCCCCTAACGAAAGCTGCCGGTCGAGCAGATTTGTTCTGACCCAGAGATTGGCGGCATTGCCGTCACGGTGGTGGGAGATGAAGTGTCCCTGGTTCAGGTACGACAGGGAGTACGCAAAATAATTGCCAAGCCCCTCCATGTACTGGACTTGCCAGGCAAAGGCCTTCTCGGTGGGGTTATTTGTCACCCCATAACCGCCGAGCAAGCTGAGTTCCCCGGCAGGGGCCGGGTGCGCCTGAAGAGTGAGCATGAAAAGCATAACCGCACAAATAATATATCGCATGTAGGATACCTCCCGGCTCGCCTTACGCAGCAAGCATGACAACGCCTGTCTCCTGCCATGAGAGGCACATCGCAACTAACGCGCCAGAGAGAGTCTGTCGGAGAAATAACTGTAACAAGTTGATTATACAAGGTAAAATATAACAAGCCTACATGAGTGCAGTCAAAGCCTACAGCGGTAACCGCCATATTTCGCGTAACTGCCATATATGACGGTTAACGTTGAGGTAGGCATCCTTAAACGGTTTTCCGATTCGGCTTGGAGGGCGCATTGCCGTAGCCCTTCTTCGCTGTTCATCGTCGTGTCGCCATTATCGGCGGCCAGAACCGGCATTGCGCCGAGCAACCCCACTGCCATCACCACCAAGATCATTTTTTTCATTCATGTATCCCCCTTTTGGGTAATCGGGGAGACAACTTTCGTTTGCTTGTGAAAAACAGCACAACTTTTGCAGAACCCACAGCCGTATGCATGTTCTACTAAAAAGCCAGATCGCAACTAGCGTGCCAGGGAATACCACAAGATTCTGAGGGCGTAAGGGGATGATTGTATGCAAGAAAAGGGAAAGGGGGATGCGGTGGGCAGAAAGAACCGTCAGCGGAATCTGTCAGGTTTAATATTACTACCATATATGACGGCTAACAATATGTACGTGGTTTAAGGCGCTATTCCAATACTAAACCAAGAAGTCTTCTTCGTTGGCTGCGACGACGCTTAATACGACTATAGTGCCAACATCGCCGGTTTTGGCAGACTTTATGCGTTCTCTACATAGCGAACGCAGAATATTATGGAGGTTATTCCACATGAAAAAGAATCTATCCGTTGTAATCGTCACTAAGGAGAGTTTCGCTTGAAACCAATATCAAAACCAAGGGGGTGGCCCGACGTTATCACGGTTTTTCTGCGTTCCCTGACTAAACACTGGGACGGCAAACTTGTTGCGGTGATTGTCTCTGGTTATGATGGCGATGGGGCAGCGGCGTTGTGCGGCATAAAAGAAGCGGGCGGCATTACCATCGCGCAGAAACTCGACACGGCCGGGCAACCGGATATGCCCGAGAGCGCAATAGCAAGCGGGTGCATCGATTTTGTCCTTGCACCGGAGGAGATTGCTCGTGAAATTGTACGAATTGCGCATTCGATCCCGGAAACGAAGGAAATGAAGGACGGGCACACGGCGGTCACGGCTTCATAATCAGCAGAAAAATTTGTATAAAAACAATCTTCAACAGCATGCTGAGCGGGTAGGCCTCGGCGTAACCGGCTTCTACCCGTTCATTGCCGCAACGATCCACGGCGAAACCGAGAACAGCCGGTTGCGTCTGAATCCCCGCCAGGATACCTCCGATAAATGGCCACGATTTTCCGGCAATGATACGGGCCATGGCCATTGTCACCAGGCAGGTTGCGGTTGTGATGCAGACTCCCAACACAATGGCGGAGATATTGAGCGGCGCCGTGTGCAACAGGCCACCGGCCTTAATTCCCGCACATGCCAGAAAGACGACCAGGCCGATTTGCCGCAGCGACATCGATGCGCCGTACGGCAGATACCAGGTCAATGGGCCGGTTCTGCCGAGCGCTCCCAGTATCATCGCTACAATCAAACAGCCCGCCACCGGACCGATCTCGAACGTTCCAATGCCCAGAGGCAGCCTGATGACGAATGTTCCGAGGGCAATACCCATTGCGAGCCCCAGTCCAAAGGTGAGGATATTGAATTCGCTAACCTCGTGATAGGAGTCGCCGATGAATTCCGAGATTGCCGAAAGATTTTTCCACGGTGCAATCACCCGTAGGCGGTCGCCCGGCATGATGGTGGTTTCTGCTGTGGGAATAAAATCAAGATCACCACGCCTGATTCTTGTCACGATCCCTTCGAATTTGCCAAAAAGCCCTACCTCTCGCAGTGTTTTGCCGCACACGGCCGGATTTGACACGAATATCCGCCGGTAATCGAGTTGGCTTCTGTCATGTAAGACCTCTCCATCGTAGTCAACGCCAAGGAGTTGTGTTGCGACGCGCACGTCATCCGGCAATCCGATGACCGTCACGATATCGCCGTTTTTAACGACCGAAGATCCTGAAAGGGCGAACTGCGCGTCGCCACGCACACAACGCGCGAAACGCACCGACAAGGAATAGCGCTCCAGCAGCCCGGCAACGGCCTCGCCAGATTCCGTAACATGACATATCATGATTGCGGCATTCACCAGTTTATCGCCCGTAGCGTGCGTCTCGCGCCTGAACGGCCACGAAAGCATGAGGATGGGGATCAAAACACCCAGCGGATAGGCGATTGCATAGCCGAGTGTTGCCTCGGCCCCCCTTTGCCCGAGCACGGTCGTTGCGGCGGCCAGGGCGGGGGTATTGGTCAGGGCGCCCGCAAATACCCCCGAGGCGATGCTTGACGGAACATTCAGAAGCCGGGAAGCGAATACGTCGACACAGCAGGCAGCGCCAATGGCAACGGGCGGTATCAGTAAAAAACGCCAGCCGCCATGCGCCCATGCTTCGAACAGAAAATCACTCGAAGACAGACCGATCGCGTACACGAACAGCGCCAGACCAAAGGTCGCCAGGACGTCCGGTGGCTTGACCGCAGGCTCGATATAGCCCCACACGATGCCGGCGAACAGCACCCCGGCAATGCCCAGCGACACCTTCCTGATGGAAATACGGCCAAGCAGCGCCCCGCAACCGATGGCAAGACAGACAAGCAGTAACGGATTGGTAAGCATGGTGGCTCCGTTGGGTGTTTAGTAGCTGCTTCCGCGGAATGTCGCCCCAGATTTATTTCGAACTCACCGATTGCCGCTCGCGATCCGCCGCTGGAGTATCACTTGGTTCTCATGCTCTTTGGTCTTTGCTGCCAGATACTCCTTCCTGTCCAGATCGAAGAGTTGTTTCCTGTAGCGGACAGTGAGGTCGTACCATTCGTTGATCCTCATGCTGAAACGGCTTTCTTCGGGGTAGCGCAACGTATTCATAAAGGATTGGATCGCAAAAAAGTAGCGGACCGCACTGCGCTCGACCGCGCCGCGCGGTCCGCCGATATAGATGGGTTTGCCGCTTCCATCGATTCCTGTGACCGTGAATCCGACCTTGCTCCGGCCAAGTGTCGCAAAATAGATCTTTGCCACGAGGCGAAGCGCAACGCTGTCGCTATAGGCATAACTGACGTGGACAAACGTCCTGTCCCCAGTAATGGGCAGGGCCTCGAAGCGCATCCTGTGCTCCTTTGTGCCGTAAGGACCTTCAGCTGCATTGAGGACGATATCCAGATACCCCTGCCGATCAACGCTCCGGTAATGGGAAATGACGCTGCGCGTGTCTTCAAGAGGTTGATAGGCTTTACTGCCGAGGTAAAAGGTCAGGAGCCAATCAGAAAGCTGTTTGCTGTAGGTGCACCCCTTGACATTGGGATGGAGGGACACGATATCGCACCAGCTTGCCGGAACCGTAAGCATGTTGACGATGCTGGTGAATGGGTGCTCGAAGATTCCGTAGACATCCACATGCACGCGATCATCTCGCTCGGAAGACTCCACAACAAGAGGAAAGCCGAAGCTGCTTGCCTCCAATTTGGCCTTGGTCCTCTGATAGGTGTCGAGCAGGAGGCCTTCGTCCTGCCGAGGGGTTACACCGGCCGAAGCGAATACGACGGAAAAAAGAAGCGCAACCGCGATCATGAACAGTAAAAATGCGAGAAACTTTGTGAAATGGGACATCGTATTCACGCGAACCACCCTCACCGAGCATTGAAATCCGTTATAACCATCGGTCAAATAGATTCACGAACCATTCCCGTACCCTGGGCAACAACGGTCTCTTTTGCCACTCACTCCATTGAATCTGCCTGGAATTGGCAAGATCCCTGACAAACATCTTCTCCATCTCGACGGCAAAGTCGTGGTTCAGGACAATTGCATTCACCTCGTCATTGTTTAACATGCTCAATGTGTCCATGTTGGTGGAACCGACTGTCGACCAGACTGTGTCTATCACCGCACTTTTAGCGTGCAAAAGGACCGTGCTGCACTCATACAGCTTCACTCCCGCTTTCAAAAGCTCGGCGTAATGATGTCGCTGCGCATGCAGTGTCAGTTGGGAGTCGGTGATCCCCGGGAGAATGATCTTTACATCGACACCACGCTTGGCAGCGTCGGTAAGGGCCTTTAGTATCTGTTTGTCGGGGATGAAATAGGAATTCGTCATGTGGATGGAATGCTCGGCAAAGGTGATGGCCGACACATACACAATGAAGGGAATCCTGTTGGTCTCTCCCGGGGTGCTGCCGACCACTCGCACCAGGGCATTGCCCTTTTCTTTCTGCTCAGGGAAAAAGTTCCGTTCGGGGAGTTTCGGTCCTTTCTGTTTCGACCAGCTGTCAAAGAAGAGCTTTTGGAATTCAGCCACGGCCGGTCCTTCAACTTGAATATCCGTGTCACGCCAGTGAATGGGGGGCTTTTCGCTCTTTTTTCGTTTGAACGGATTACTCGAATAGACCTTGCTGATATTGACGCCCCCGATAATGGCGACACTGCCGTCGACTATCAAAATCTTGCGGTGGTCCCGGTGTATCAGTTTCCATTGTTCTCCTGCATCCAGCGGATTTATGGGGTTGAACCCGACGACCTGAATCCCGTTGTCGCGCAAGCGCTGGAAAAAGGAAGCGGGGGTATTCATGCTGCCCATGCTGTCATAAATGATATTTACCTGGACGCCTTCCGCATGTTTTTGCAGCAAAAGGTCGCCAAACTTGCGGCCTGTTTCATCGTTTTCAATGATATAGCTTTCAAGGTTGATATGGTCTTTGGCCTTCTGCATCGCTTTGAACATGGCGGCATAGACGACCTGACCATCGGCCAACAGGGTGACTTTATTCCCCTTCGTCAGCGGACTTTCGGTAACCGATTCCGTCACGGCGGCGTGGCGCTCCAGGATGTCCGTCGGGGGGACGGACCGCTTCAGCCGTTCCATGATCGCCTTGCTTTTTTGCGGGGATAACAGCCCCTTGGATGAAACAATTTGAGTTTCGTTTTGTGCTGTTTGGGTCTCATCCATGATTTCCGAGACGTCTGGCAAGGTTGCACAACCATTGCCAATACTGAGGATGGATGCGAGCAGAAAAAATGCAATGTAAGGTTTGATGATAGTCATACGTATATTTTATCAATAAAAATATATTTTGCTGAGAATATATCTCTCTTAGTCGAAAAATTGAGCGTTAATATTTATATTTGTAAATTATTTATATATTCAAGCTATGGCAAGTAGATAAATTATTGTTGTAATGGAAATAAACTTCAAAAGATGTATAATTTTAAGTATGAAAAATGGTCCTCGACAGAGTGCCCGAACAAACCAGGGGGCACCAAATTGCGTTGCCGACCATAGTGATACGGAGTGGAGGTTACCATCATGGACGAACGAACGGAGTACGTTGAAAAACTTTCTGCACAGATGGTCGAATGGGATGCGCAGATAGACCTGCTCAAAGACAAGGCAAAAAGCGTCATAGCCGGGTCGGGGGCCGACTATTCCAAGGCAATCGAGCTCTTGCAACGCAAACGGGATGAGGCCGCGGTAAAACTGCAAGGGATATCGACCGCCAATGGTGATGAATGGACAGAACTCAAAACCGGGGTGGATCGCGTGTGGGGCGAGGTTAGTGCTACCTTGCGCGACGCCGTCATGAAGATCAAATGAGGGACGGATGAGTGCCCCCCCTCCCCTGTAAAGCACCCACGACCATCGCCCGGATTTCCCGGAAAGGCCGTCCCTATTTGAACTCCAGTTTGTAGAAGAGGTCGGCGCCGCTCTCAGTGCCGGTCTGGGTTTCAATCTGCCACTGCTTGAAAATATCGTACCGTAGCAGGAACAGGTTGCTGCCGGTAAACAGCGACTTGCCGTAACTGATGTAGATTTGCGGGGTCAGATACTTGCCCACGGTGAGCATCGTCTCGGTGACACCGGGCTGCTGCGTCGCCGGTATGGCTCCGGGCGGGGTCACCTGGAGCGGCTTGTACCCCATGGGGCTGGCGGTTCCCCCGACACCCCCCTGTATCTCCAGGGTGCTCAAGCCGAGGTGATTCTTTATCTGCTCCTGGAGGGTCCCTGCCTGGCTGGACGTGAGCAAGGCGCCGGCAGCCTGGGCCACGAGACTGGCCTGTTGGCTGTTGCTGCCGAGCGGGTGGCCGAGGACGATATACGCCAGGACATCCACATCCGGCATGGCGGGCTCGGAGTAGAGCTTGGTGACCGGTTTCTGGAGGGTGCCGGCAACCGTCACGCCGGCCCGCACGTCCCCAATGGTGCGCAGGGCCAGAAAATCAAGGGAGGGGCGATTAATCGGGCCGCCGGCAAAGAACAGACGCCCGCGGACGATTTCCAGGTTCACGCCGTAGGTCCGGTACCGCCCTTTGACCACTTTGATCTCGCCTCTGCTGGTAATGCTGTCGAGGCGGGTCAATGACAGGTCCAGGGCTCCGCCCAGCTGGGCGTCGATGCCCGCGACCTTGACGAAAACCTTATCCCCAAGCAGCACCCGGACCTGGACGTCCAAAACCAGGGGCGAGGCCTTGGTGACCGGCATGGCCCTTCCCTCCATGATGACATCGCTGCTCGGCGCGATGGCCGTGCGGGACGGCGCCCCGACGATGCGCAGTTCAGGCAGGCGCAGTTCGCCACGCAGCGTGATTTTTTGCGGAGTTCCGGTAAAGGTGAGCTTCGGCGTGCTCAGGATCTGGAGTTCGGGGAAGTAGACCGTTTGAAAATTTTCACCCGTTATGGTGCCCTGGTAGCCGACAACCCGCCAACCGGCCAGGGTGAGAAGCGCCGTCCCCTCCAAGTGACCGGAGCCGGAGACAGCCCGGAAGGAGCCGATCCGGATGAGATTTTTCTCCAGGCGCGCCTCGAATTGGACGTCCTTGAGGTGAACGCCGGCGGTAGGGAGGTACGCGCCAGCCTTGGCCAGCTTCAACGTGCCTCCTATCTGCGGTGTTGCCCAAGTCCCGTTGATGGCAAGTTCGGCGGCAAGCTCACCGGAACTTTCCTGGACCAGCCCCGGAAACAGGGCGGTGATAATGCCTTTTTCCTGGAATTGCCCGGTGAGCAATGCCCGGAGAGGCCCCTTAGGATCGACGGCCACCGGGAAACGCGCCGGAACCGGCAGTTGGAAGTCTGCCCGGGCCTGGCCGTGGTCAGCCATGGTGAGGAAAAGGGTGCCGCCAAGTGTTGCCCCTCGCCAGTTCCATGAAGCCTCTGCGGATTTGAATATGAGATTCAGCTCCCCGTCGGGCCGTGTCTGATGTAACGCCCCCCCGGAAAGCGCGGCAGTGCCGGCCAGCTCAAACCGTTGTCCCGGCAGCAAGCTCCCCTTTGCCCGTCCGGTGATGCGCCCTTCAAGTCCGGTGTCGCGGGGGAGCCATGGTTTGAGCAGCGCCAGGTCGATCCCGCTCAATTCCGCCGTCAGGTCCCCTTTCTCGGGCATGGCCAGACGGAGCGGGGCGGATGACAAGAATGTCCCTTGCAACCTGCCACCGCTTGCCGTAGTGAGATCCATGCTACCGCGCATGCCCTGTTCGCTGCCGTCAAAGGCAACCTGGCTTCGCAGGATGGTCGCGCTTGTTCCCCGCCCGGCGAAGGTCCCGTTGCCGGAGGCGCTCCCTGCCAGGGTGAGCCGTTTCCCAGGCAGGAAGCCTAACCGGACCGTGCCGCTGCTGCTTCCCGTGAACTGCATATCCTTCAGATAGGGATTGACCCTGGACAGGTTCAGACCGGCCCATTTGGCCAGGACGTGACCGTTTAGGGGATGAAAGGCCAGATCGGCAGCGACTTCGAGACGCTCAGCTGTCCCGGCCGTGAGGGACAAGGGAGACAGGGCGAATTTATCTGCGCTGACGGCAAATGCGGTAGGAGCCGTCAGGTTCCACGGGCCGGAGCGGTCCCTGCCCGCGAGGCGGGTGATTTCTCCCTTCCAGACACCGGCCTTGTACCCTGCCGCCAGATTAAGTCGCGCCTCGCTGCCCCTTGAATGCACTGTCGCGCTCACCGTGTGCTGGGGCAGCGTTCCGTCTGCCGCCAGGGTAACCGCACTCAGCGCATAACCATCATAGAGCACATCCCGCAGAGATGCGGCGCCATGCAGGGGAGACCCCGCGCCTTCTTCAAGCCGGGCGGTCAGATTGGCGGCTGCTGCCCGCGCTCCATGCCAGGCAAGTTTACTCCCCGTACCGGCGACGGCGCCGCTGAGATGCCTCTCGCGCCAGCGCACCCACCCATCGGCCCGGAGCGTCCCGGCCGCCCCCGGAACCAGCCGGGAAAGGTCGGTGATCCGTGCGGCTACGGCCAGCCGCCGGTTCAGTTCCCCCGAGGCGTGCAGGTCAAAACCTTTGCCCTGTAGCGCCAGCCGGGAGAGGTTAAGATTGTTCTCGGCAAAATCAGCTTGTGCCCTGCCGGTCAGCGCCTGCCCGTGCAGGCGGCTTTCCAGGAGGACGCCGCTGACATTCCCCAAGAGGGGCGCCTTCCTGGACCAGGCCAGTGTGCCGGTGGCGTTGAAATTAGCTACCCCCTTCCAGTCAGGCGCAATCCTGGCAGGGTTCAGATTCCGGCCGTTGATCGCCCCTTGCATGGCAAAGCCCTCACGCCAGTTCATATCCAGGTTGCCCGCCAGGGAACCATCGAGAAACCTGGCGTTCAGCGGGGCCAGTTTTATGCCGTCACGCGTGCCGCGATAGGTCGCCGAAACGGACGCCGCCCGCCAGCCGTGCGCCCGGTTGGTCAGGGTCACATCGCCCCGATACCTGTCCAGTGTCCCCGCGAACCGCAGGGTGCCGGAGAGGTTCGTCGGCACCTTCAGTTGGGGGGCGAGATCGAGGCCGGCCGCCGCAATCTGCAACGACAAGGTCGATTCACGGGCTGTGAACGTCAGCGACCCATCGGCGGTGAGTAGCCCCTTTTGCCCCGATCTGGTCAAGCGAAGCCGGCGCAGATTGAAGGCATTGTGCGCCATACCCACATCGCCGGATAGTTCCAGCAATTTCCGGGCGCCCGCCGTGCCGGTGATGGCGACCGTCCCGGTAAACGGCTCAGGGCCCGTGCCGTTGCTGCGCCCGATCTTCAACAGAAACCGGTCCATCTCCGCCAGGGGGTGCGCCGGGGCAATAGCCAGGTCTGCCGTGAGGGATGGCCGTCTGAGGCCTGCCGAGACAACGCCGCTTATCCGGCCGGAAGGTGTTGCCGCAGTGAGATCGCTGATGGCAAGGAGGCTGTCGCGCCAGGTGACGGAAGCGGCGATCGACGTTACCGGTACGGGTTGTTCCTGCCGACGGCGATAGCTGAGATCGGTCACCTGCAATCGTGTGATGATCCCATCGAACTGCTGCGCCACCTGGGGCGCCCTCGGCCAGGCCAGAATCGGCGGTTTGTTGTCGGGAGGGGTATTGTCCTGAATCCGCACCCCGTTGGCGATCAACTCCTGGATTGCGATGGTGCCCGACAGGAGAAGGAGCGGTTTCCAGCGAAGTTCAAGGCTGCCAAATTCCAGTTTTTGCTGTGACAGGCCGAGCCGCAGCCCGGTGAGGAGCAGATGGTCGGCAACCCTTCCCTCGACCTTTTGCACGGAAAAGCTACCCCTGCTCAGAGAGTCGATCGCCCCCAAGAGCCAGCGGGCGCCCTGGGTTGTGGCAACGATCCAGACAAGGGCCGCAAGCGCGGCCCCAGCCAGGACAATCGCCACCGCCGCCACGAGGCTTTTTCGAGACGGCCGCTTCATAGTTCGAACCCCACGGTGAAGTGGAAATGGAGCGCTTGTTTGTCCACCCCCAGCGGCTGGGCCACGGAAAGGTTCAAGGCCCCTATCGAGGTGTAGTAGTGCAGGCCGACGCCCGCCCCTTGGAACAGCTTGATGGCGGAGAAGTTATTAAAGGCGTTGCCTGCATCGTAAAACAGGGAAACGCCCCAATCCTTGAAGAGCGCCCGTTCCAGTTCAATGCTTGAGGTCAGGAGCTGTTTGCCCCCCACGACCTTGCCTGTGGCGTCGCGCGGGCCGAGGGATTTGTAGGAATAGCCGCGCACGCTCTGGTCACCGCCGGTAAAGAAGCGCAGCGAAGGTGGAATATCGGTCAAGGGATCGTTCAGCAAGGTTGCCCCGGCATTGGCCCGCATATGCAGCGAAAGACGCCAGGGGAGCGGCAGAAGATAACTCCCCGCGGCCAGGATCTGGACCAGTTTCGTGTCCGAACCGAGAAGTTGATGGGTGCCGTGCAGGTCAAGGGTGTAGCGAAAACCGCGGCGGGGACGTACGGGATTGTCATATCGATCATCGGAAAAACGCAGACCGGGCAGCAGGAGTCGCGCGAAGGATTTCTGGGCGCCTACGGTATAGTCTTCGTACTGGGCCTTTATGTAGGCGGTGCCCAGCTTGCCTGTGCCGAAACTCCGGTTGCGGTCCAGCTCCAGGGCCGCTATGCGGCTGAAATAGGTCGTAATATTCTCCTGTTGCAGGTTCAGCTGCAACGTCGTTGAGCTTCTGACATCCTTAGGGCTGGGCAGGACATAGCCCGTCACCACCCCCTGGAGCCGCTCGGCAACATACAGTTGCGAATACAGTTCATGCCCTTGGTGAAACATGTTCAGGTCGCGGTAACGGACGGTGAACCGCGCTCCCGTGTCCGTACCGTAGCCGATGCCCGGCCGCACGCTTATGCGCGGCCCGGGTGTCAACTGCACGGCTATCGGCACCCTGTGTGCCTCGGCATCCTGCTTTTCCGGCGTGATGACGACCTCTTTGAAACGCTCGGAGTTGGTAAAGTTACGTTGGGTTTCGCCGAGATGGGGATAGGAAAAGACCTCGCCGGGTGCATAGGTCAGATGGCGGCGCAGAAAACGGTCCGGATAGTCGGGCGCCCCTTGGATACGCGTTTCGCCAAAATAGTATTTCTCGCCCGTATCCAGGACCAGCTCGATAGTGGCGGTTGTGGCTGACGGCGCAACGCGGATCTCGTGCCGGGAAAATTCGGCATCCAGGTAGCCCAGATCCCGGGCCCGCGATGTGAGCGCTGTCTTGGCCTCCTCGTACTTCTGGTGCAGCAGCACATCTCCCTTGTGCAGGGGGAACGCCGTAACCAGCCTTGCCAAGCGTTTTTCCTCCTTGCCCGGCCCGACCATCGTCACGGTTACCCCGGTCAGGCGCACCGGTTCTCCCGGCGCTACCGTGACCAGCAGGCGATAGCGTTCTCCTCCATCCGGTTCGACTGTAACCGTGACCAGCGCATGGTAATAGCCGAACGGCTCCAGCGCGGTCCTGGTCTTATCGCCCGCCTGCCGGGCAAAACGGTCGAGCCAGATGCGGTCCACCGTTCCTTCGCGCACCAGTCCGGCCGGGAGAGCGAGCGTTTCCTGCACGTTTTTCAGCGCTGCGCCTTCAACGCCGGTAACGACGATCTCCACCGGTTCGGCGGCATGCAGAGGCAGCGCGAGGCAGAGCCAGAGTACCAGGAAAGCAAGGACTGTCTGGGCCGCGCCGAGATGCAATACAGCATAATTATGTGCGTATCGTGATGTGAAGTCAGGCATACGTAGCGGTCTTCGGAACCAGATGGTTGAATTCAAGCCTGCTCATGCAACGATCCGATACCCATGACATCCCGCCAAACGGTGATGAGGATCGCAAAGAGGACAGGACCCACGATAAGGCCGAGAATCCCCAGGGCAAACACCCCGCAGATCGCTCCGAGCACAACCGCCGGGATAGGTATATGAACTGTGCTCTTTGCCCCAATGGCAAGGGGACGTATCGCATTATCGGCAAGACCCACGAAAAACACGCACCAGAGCGCCAGGAGTCCCGCCTTGAGATAAGCGCCGTTGATGGCGGCAAGGGCAACGAGCGGCACCCAGACAATGCCGGTGCCGACAACCGGCACGAGCGCCGCCAGGGCCGTCAGCGCACCGCAGAGAACCGGGGCCGGAATCCCGGCGACAACATACCCGAGGCCGGCGGTTACACCCTGCACCAGGCAGGTAAAGATCGTTCCGACGGTCACGGCGGTAACGGTGGCGCGAATTTCGGAACAATAGCGGCGCACATTGTCCTGATTTGTTGCCAACCGGGCGATGGCAACCGACACGATCCTGTCGCCGTCACGGTAGATGAAGAAGAGCATGAACAGCGCCACCGCCAGGGTGAAGAGGAGTTCTCCGATGTTCTTTGCGGTGTTGGTCGCCACATCAAGGAGATACCCCGAAGCGCCGGCAGCCAGTTTTGCGGCGAAACCGGAGAAATCGATGCCGAACCGCTCTCCTATGGCCGTTATCTCGTTTGCGAACGGAAAATGGCTGAGTGCGCCCGCCCCGGTCGTCGAAAATGCCAGAACGAGCCGCTCGCCTTCCGAATACCAGTCGGCGGCGTTTTGCACGACCAAGACGATCAGACCCGCAACCGGCAGGATAAAACAAACGGTTATTGCGAGAACCATCAACCCGGCAGAGCGTCCGGGGTGGCCGGGAAAGCTCCTGACCAGCCGGTCGTGATGGGGAAGGGTCGCGATACCGATGATCAGCGCCCATGTCAGCGGTTTGGCGATTGGGGCCGCCAGCAGGGCGAACAGCCAGATTGCCGCTGCCGTGACAAAGGCGGCCATGATGCTCAAGTATATCTTCTTGTCCATTAATTGCCACCTCTCTGGCGTGGGAAAATATCCAAAGAGAGTATCCCGCACAAAACCTGTTAATGCAATGGATACGAAATTTCCTAACGGGTCAGGGCAAAGGTGCGGCCAATGAGGGAAATCCCGATATAGCCGCGCAGTTCCATCCGTTTCGGCGATTTCAGATACATTTTGCACTTGTAGCTCTTACCGGTTTCAGGATCATAGCAGGCCCCGTTTCCCCACCGGTTGGCGCCCTTGGGGGTGAGCCCTTTCATTACCTCCAAGCCGAGAACAGGGCGCGTCCTCAACGCCGGGTTGGGATTTTTCCTGTCGACCTTTATCGTCCCGACCGGCCCATCCTTCCTGTCGATGTAGCTCGGCGCTTTCAGCCAGACAATTTTCCCGCAGATTTTATCCCCGCATTTGAAAAATTCCAGCAGCGAATCGCCCCCATCGGTTTTCCAGGTGCCGAGGATGTCGCTCTGCCCGGTGCCAAAGGCGGTTGTCGCCGTCAGGAGAACAGTCACTAAAAATATCCATACCTTCATATGTTTACTCCTTTGTTCATTGCGAAAAGATCAGCACGCTATAAGGGCCAATAGAAAAAGCGGCATGGCAGGGTAACCCGTCGCACTCACCCGGGTCGGCAACCACATCGGTACTCGGATGACTTTGAAAGTCATCGCTGTAGCCTTGCCAATCGCTGTTGAAACGGAGCTTCCACGTGCCTGCGGCCGGAAAGCCGATAACGTAGCCATCCTGCGGCTCGCGGAAAAAGTTGGCAACGACCACCACGTCGTCCGCCGGTCCCCCCTTGTCCCACCGGTGAAAGGCGATGACCTTGCGCTCGTCGTGCAGGTGATAGACCTGGGTGAACTGCCCGCAGAGGCCGCGGGTAAAACCGCCGCAATTGAGACGCAGTCGGATGAGGTCGCGGTACAGCCGAACGATGCCATGGAACTCGTCCCGCTGATCCCAGTCCAGGGGGACCGTGTCTCGGAACCATTCTCCTTCGAGAAACTCCTGCCCTTGGAAGAGCATGGGGATGCCGGGAGCCGTAAAAACCATGGCAGCCGCCAATGTCGAACGCTTCCGCGCGTACCACCCCTTGGGGTCGTTCGGGTTGATTTCTTGGGGTATGCGCTCCTTGCCATTCGCTACCTCGTCGTGGGATTCGCTGTAGATGACACGGTCAAAGCTATCCTCGTTGTAGTGGAAACAGATGGCGTCGCGGATGGCGTCGAGCGAGCGTTGCTCGTCCTGGGAAGTGATTACTGCCAGACGGATCGGGTGGACGAAGTTGGAATCCCACTGGGCGGCGAACCCGGCCCCCCCGGCCCCGACATCCTTGGTAAGCCATTTGTTGTTCTGCAAGTCCTCCGCGATCGTGATCAGGCCGGCGAATTTTTGATCGATCTGGTCGTTGAGCCACTGGAGCAGGCTCCACCCTTCGGGCAGGTCATGGTCGCAGGAACCGTCGACGGTGCGGATGAACTGGGTGCAGTCGAAGCGTATGCCGTCGACATGATACTCTTCGAGCCACATGAAGACGTTGTCGCGGATGAATTCACGCACCTCGTCACGCCCGTAGTCGGGCCGGGTATCCCCCCACGGTGTGTGCGCCCGGACGTCGTTGAAGAAGTAGATCCCGCCGAGGTTGTTCTCGGACCAGCCGTCGAACTGCCAAAGATCGAGGTCGCTCGGCCCCAGGTGGTTATAGACGACGTCGAGGATCACCGCGATGCCCTGTTCGTGGGCATGTTTGATGAACCGCTTAAATGCCAGGGGGCCTCCATAGGCGAGCTCAACGGAAAAGATATGGGCGGGGTTGTAGCCCCATGACCGTTCTCCCGCAAACTCGCTCACCGGCATGATCTGGATCGCATTGACGCCGAGCTTCTTCAAATGCTCCAGCCGCGCCGTTACCGATGCGAACTTACCCGGATGGTCGTTATCCTCCTGATCGTTGAACGTGCCGACATGCAGTTCGTAGATGACGAGCTCGTTCCACGGTGCAGCCCGGAAGTCGTCACCCTGCCAATCGAAGTTCGGGTCGTGAACGATGGCGTTGCCGACCGAATTGGTCACCTCGCGGGCATACGGGTCGATGCGTTTGAGCGTGCCCGCTGCGGTGGTCAGCAGGAACTTGTACTGATCGCCCACATTGGCCTCGGTCACATCGGCGTACCAATAGCCGTTTTCTTCGGCTTGCAGGGGATGTTTGTCACCGTCCCACCCGTTGAACGTCCCTATGACGGATACGTATTGTGCATGGGGCGCCCACACGCGGAATCCGACCCCGCCTGTATGAGGTATCGCCCCCATGCCCCTGGTCTTCGTTTCGTCGCTCATGAAGATACCCTCCTGAAATCCCGATTACTAGCCGTCGGCCGATGTTCCAGGTCTGCTCTCCAGTTCCGCAATAACCTGGGCTCCCAACAGCACGATTATTGCTACAGCCTGCATACTGATAAGGGCAACCACCGTGATGGCGATGGTGCCGTAAATAACGTTAACCATGGTCACTACAGAGTAATACCAGATCAGCACCCGGCGGGTAATCTCCCAGAGGAGTGTTGCGGTTATTCCACCGATGAGCGCGTGACGAAACCTGACCCGCTCAGCCGGCATCACCAGATAGATGGAACTGAGCATCAGCACCTCGCCGCCTATCCCCAGGATATAGAGCGCCGCCCCGGTGGCGCCCCCAAGGTTCAGACTCCCCCCGAACATGGCCACGGGCCTGTTTTCCAGCGTCTCGATTGCCCCCACGACAAACGATACCAGCACGACCCCCAGGCCGATCAAAAAGATGTACACATAGGGTATGATTGCGGAGACAAAAAAGTTACGGCGTTGGGTCTTAGCCCGCTGGGAAAAAATTACCATCATGGCATTTTCCAGCATGGAAAAGGCGGTAGAACCGAAAAACAACATGCCGATACCACCTATGATACCGACCACCGTGCGGTGCTCAAGGAATGCCCGCACCTGCTCGGTCAATGTTGTCGCATAGCCGGGGATCACCATTTCCAGATACGTCGACAGGGTATGGATCAACTGCTGCTCTTCGATAAAATGGGTCAGGACGGTAAGGGCAAGGATTGACAGGGGGATGATCGACAGCAGGGTATAGTAGGCGATAGCGCCGGACAGCAAAAGGCCCTGGTTATGTATGAATCCGCGCGTCACCCGTTGCAGGAAATCGAAGAGGCGGGCCATGGCCCGATATGCATCGCGTCGTCTGTTCATGATTCGGTTCGATCCACCACAGCAACCGTTGCGGGACTCCAGCCGGCCAAACATCAGATCCGCAACTCCGCGCCACTAACCGCTGACAGCGACCTGTTCCCCTCACCTGTCCAGTAGTGCCTCTTGCACCTTGACGGCCAGGTCCTTCATGGAAAAAGGCTTCTGGATGAAGTTTACCCCCTCGTCCAGCACCCCCCGGTGGGCGATCACGTCGGCCGTATAGCCGGACATGAACAGGATCTTCACGCCGGGGTACAGGGATAACAGCCGTTTCGCCAAGTCCCGGCCATTCATATCCGGCATGACGACATCGGTGATGACGAGATGTATCTCGCAAGCATGTTCCTCAAACAGCGCAACGGCCTCTCCCGGCGCGCCCGCAACCAACACCCGGTACCCCAATTCTTCCAGCATCATTTTTTCCACCGTCAAAATTGCCGGTTCGTCCTCCACCACCAGCACCGTCTCGCCATGGCCCCTGGGAATTTGTGCCTTCTTCCCCCGAGGGGAAACAACAGCTTGGTCGGCGTAGCGGGGCAGGTAGATTCTAAAGGTCGTTCCTTTGCCCGGTTCGCTGTAGACATTGATGAATCCGTTGTTCTGCTTGACGATACCATACACCGTCGATAGCCCCAGGCCGGTCCCATGGCCCAACTCCTTGCTCGTGAAAAACGGTTCGAAGATTTGGCCGAGAGTTTCCTTGTCCATGCCGTACCCATCGTCGCTGACGGCTAGCAGCACGTAGTCTCCTACGAGGAACCCGGCGTGTTGAGCGCAGTATGCCTCGTCAAAATAGGCGTATTCCGTTTCGATAGTGACCTTGCCGACATCGTCAATGGCATCCCGGGCATTGACGCAAAGATTGGCCAGGATCTGGTTGACCTGCACCGGGTCCATCATGACCGGGCAGAGCCCCTTCTCGGGCAGCCAGGCCAGGTCGATGTCCTCGCCCATGAGCCGCCTGAGCATGGTGATCATGCTCTCCACGTTCTGGTTCAGGTCGAACACCACGGGCATGATGGTCTGCTTGCGGGCGAACGCCAACAATTGCCGGGTGATATCCGTGGAGCGTTGTGCCGCCTTGAAAATTTCCTCAAGGTTGGCATGCAGCGGTTGGTCCGGGTCCACCTTGTTCATGGCCAGTTCCGTCTGGCCGAGGATCACGCTGAGCATATTGTTGTAATCGTGGGCCACGCCGCCAGCCAGAAGGCCGACCGCCTCCATCTTCTGAGACTGGCGGAACTGGGACTCCAGGGAAAGTTTCTCGGTGATGTCCTCAACCAGTTCGATCACCGCCTCCACCTCGCCGGACGAACTGAGGATCGGTGATGAAACGATGCGATAGTTACGCACGCCGCCTCTGTGTGTTTGATGCTTTTTCGTTGTACCCTCGTGGACCAGGCCGTCCCGTAGTGTCTTCTGGGTTGGACAGTCGTCACACACGGCATCGAGGGGCGGTTCGTTGAACGCATGGTAGCAGATGCTGCGCTGCCCCAGGTCGATGGCAGGGAACCATTCGCGCATCTGGCGGTTCAACTCAAGGAGCTCCATCTCTGGATTGATGAGGGCTACGCCGATGGCGATATTGTCGAGGATGCTGCGCGTCTTGGCCTCGCTCTCCGCCAAGGCCTTTTCGACCCGCTTGCGCGCGGTAATGTCGCGGATGTTGCACTGAATCACCTTGCCGCCGTCCACCAGGTAAACATTGCTGACAAACTCCACGGAAATGGGCTTACCATCGCAGGCTTTCAGGGGCAGATCCTCGTAACGGATGTATTCGTTGTCCTGTAGTACCCGGAAAGCCTCGCGAGAGGCAGCGATGTCTTTGAATTTGCCGACCTCCCAGATATATTTCCCGCATATTTCCTCGTACGAGTAACCGAGCAGCCGTATCAGGAATGGATTGACGTCAACCACCTTGCCCGAATCGGCATCGAGGATCAGGATACCATCCTTGGCTGATTCAAAGAGCCGCCGGTAGCGCTTCTCGGAATCCTGCAGCGTCGCCAGGGCACTATCCTTTTCCAATAGCGTTTTTTCCAGCAGGGCGACTTGCCGCTTCAGTTCGGCGTTGGCGAGGAGGATCTGGTGTTCGTTCCCTTTTTCCGGCATAGCCACAACCTCGTAAATTCGTGTCAGCCATGGGACGGCAGCCACGTCAAATCTGGATTCTGAACTCCGCGCCGCTCCCGGTATTGCGTACCGTAAGCTGTCCTCCCATACTTTTCTCGATGATGGCCTTGGACATGAAAAGGCCGATCCCGATTCCATTGTCAGACGACTTGGTGGTAAAGTAGGGTTCAAACAATCTGCTTATGATCTCGTCGGCGATGCCGCCGCCGTTATCAGTTATGGTGACCACCGATGCGTCCCCTTCCGCAAGGGAGCGGATCGAAATCAGGGCGTCGCTGACCTTGTGCCCGACCAGCGCATCCCGAGCGTTCATCAGGATATTCAGGAGCACTTGGGCGTATTCGTTGGGATAGCCGCTGACCATTGGATTTTCTCCCGCCTGAAAATCGACAGTTATCCGCTGATCCTGAAAGCTCTTTTCGATGAGGGAGAGCGTGCGCACGATCACCTGATTAACGTCAAAGGTGGACGGTTCCTTGTCGGACCTGAAAAAATTCCTGAAGTCGTCGATGGTCCGGGACATATGCAGGATTACATCCATGCTCTTTGCAACATTTTCTTCCAGAAACTCCTTGCTGAATGTGCCTGTGTCGTAGACGATCGGCAGCTCCTGTAGGTAGAGGCCGAGCGTATTCAACGGCTGTCGCCATTGATGGGCGATATTGTTGATCATCTCGCCCATAACGGCCCGGCGGTCCTGCAGGATCAGCATCTGGTCCTTTTGGCGCAGATCGTCCACGGCCCCGGAGATGCGCATCTCCAGGGAGCGATTGAGTTCTTCAAGTTCCCGTCGTTTTTCGGCGAGCGCCTCTTCGGCACGTCTGCGCCCGGTAATGTCGATGACCGCAGCGCGGCACCCCCTCCCCACCCCGAAGGCATCGGCCTCGATCTGCACGAAGATTGGAGGATTATCCCCCGCCGCGAGCGTCGTCTCACAGGACTCCCTGACCCGGCTCGCAAACACCTTGCGGAGGAATGCGGCAAAGTGCGGACGGGCTTCGCCGGCGACGAACTGGTCGAAGCGTCTGCCCATGAGCAGCGAGCGCTCTATCCCGAGAAGGCTGGCACCGCCCAGGTTCGCGGCGCGGATAACCCCGGCGCCGTCGAGGTTGAAGTAGCCGATCGGGGCAAAATCGTAGAGGTCGGTATACCGTTCCAGGGCCTTTTCAATCTCGTCCCTTGCCTGGCGCAACTCCGCATTTTGCATCTCCAACTCGATCTGGTGGACCTCAAGCTCGTGAACGAGCCTCTGCATCTCTTCCCCGCTCAGGGGTGGCTCCACTCCAGCCGCTTTCGCACGCAACCGTTCTTCCGCCTGGCGGCGCAGCTCGTCTGTTGTTGTCAGGCTCTTGCCAGAGGCGATTGCCATTGAGAAGCTCCCTTGTTCCTGGGTTTTCGAGGTCTACAGGACCTTTCGCCCTTGAATAATGCGCACCAGCACCACGACAATGGCAATTACGAGCAGGATATGGATCAGGCCGCCCATGGTATATGACGTAACCATCCCCAGCACCCATAACACGATCAGGATCACACAGATTGTCCACAGCATAGCATCCTCCCCGTTTCTTGGTGTTTTTGACTACCCCTGTTTGGCGTCCGGCAGTGCAGAAAAAAACCCGCCGGAGCGGGTCGTAAATCTGGGATCGTGCCGCTATTTCACAACCAGGTCGTTTTTCACCGATTCGACGCCAGTAACCTTGCCGGCGACCTCACCGGCCCTGGTAACGCTCTGTTGCGAATCGACAAAGCCGCTGAGCTGTACTACCCCTTTGAATGTCTTGACATTGATCTGCAACGTTTTCAGCGTTGCTTCGTCAAATATGGCGGCCTTTACCTTGGTTGTGATGACCGAGTCATCCACATACTGGCCGGTGCTTTCATGCTTTTGCGTGGCGGCGCACCCCAGGAAAGCGGTTATGAACCCCATGCAAACCAGTAATTTCATGATGCGATGCAGTTGAGCCATGATGTTCTCCTTTTCTGTTGAGCGGTAACCTTGCCAAGCAGTTCCGACCCACTACCATGCCGCACCGCTTTGCGGCAAAAAGCGAGAAAGGGCGTATCGCGGCACGCCCTTTTCGGATGCCTCTTCGCACTACTTCTTGATCACGCAGTCGATGATGGCGTTGATCCTACGGTTTTTCTGCCTCCCCTCGGGAGAGGTGTTATAGGCGATGGCACGGGTGGAGCCATATCCCTTGGCGGAAAGCCGTGAGCGTTCGATGCCATGTTTATCCGCCAGGTAGTTCACCACGTTTTCGGCCCGCTGCCGGGAGAGCTGCATGTTGTAATCCTGAGCTCCGACGTTGTCGGTATGCCCCTCGATCACGGCGGTGGTCGTCGGGTACTTCTTCATGTACTCGCCCACCCCGTCGATCTCGCCGTAATAGCCGGGTTTGATCTCTGCGCTATCCGTAGCAAATTCCATCTTCAAGGTCATGCAGAGCCTCTCGGCGGGCTGGGCGAGATCCTTGACATCGAGAGCACAGTCGATGATGGCTTCGATACGCCGATTTTTCTGTTTCCCGGCGTCGGTCGCGTTGTCGGCGATCGGTTTTGCTTTGCCGTACCCCTTGGCGGAGAGGCGGGAGGGATCGATGCCGAAATCATTCGTCAGGGACTTCACCACGCTCTCGGCGCGCCGCTGGGAAAGCTGCATGTTGTAATCGGCGCTGCCGACTTCGTCGGCATATCCCTCGATGGTGGCGGTGGTCGTCGGGTTTCTTTTCATGAATTCGCCGACCTTGGCGACTTCATCGTGATACTGGGGACGGATGTCGGCCCTGTTGATGTCGAACTCGATATCCAGGGAAACGCAGTATTTCATCCGCTCCGGGGTCGGTTCAGCGGCCGGGACCGCGAGAATAGCGGCTTCCTCCGGTTGGGGCGTCACTTCCCTGGTTGTTTGCGGAGGGCAGAGGGCATTAGCCAGTGCGGTAGCCTGTTTTGCCAGTGCGGCGCCCTCCTCGGTGTGGCATGCCCTGAATACATCGTAGGCGTGGTTCTTGGCATCCTCGGCGGCCTTGAATTCGGCAGGGCAGGTCTTGTCCTTTCCTGCCAGACGCGCCGCCTCAACCGCCCGATCCGCTTCCTGCATTTCGTAACGGATATAATGGCCAGGTATATCGCCGCGCTTTGTATTTACCTCGTAATTGGCACACCCGAAGAGCATGCCTGCGGAGGTTGCCGCGATCAGGAAGGAAGAAATTCTCCATGCTTTTGTCATGTCCATTGTTTTCTCCTTTTCAGAGGGTATCTGCCTACCTTCGGTCCTGTTTTTCTTCCCCGCCCCTTTCAGGTTTTCCCTGCTGGGGTCTGGATTGTTGTGGCGTCTCCTGGCGTTGCGGCTGTACGTGTTGTGGTTGAGCTTCCCGGGATTGCGGCCGCTGTTGTTGCGGCTGCTGCACCTCCCGTGATTGTGGCCTTGCGGGTTGAGATTGCGGCCGGAATTGTTGCGGCTGCGCCGCTCGGGGTTGCGGTCTCTGTTGTTGCGGTTTTGCCGTCTCCCGTGGTTGCTGCTTTACCGGTTGGGACTGCGGCCGGGATTGCTGCGGCCTGACCTCCCGGGATTGTGGCCGCTGTTGTTGAGGCCTGGTGACCTCTCGCGATTGCGGTTGTGCCTGGGATCTCGGTTGGACCGTCTGAGACGGTTGTTGTGATCGCGCTCGGGGTTTCAAACCCTGGACGCCCCACGTCTGTTGTTTCTCCCAATGCTTGTTCTTTTCCCAGCTGCGCCAGTTCCGTTGGACCTGTTGGTGGGGTATGCGCCGGTAGTTCCATTGATGGCCTTCCCAGCGATGATTCCGGTAGTCATTCCTCCAACCTGACGGTATTTCGGTATAGAAGGATGGCGTCCTCTGATAGTAGGACCAACCCGAGTCATAGAACCGTGACCGATACCAGCGTCCGTCCCAGGGACGCCACCACCAGCCGTTGTAGAAAAAGATGTCCGCATCTATGTCAGGCACGACATAGACATAGGTTTCAGGTATCACTATCATCTCTGGTGGTGAGACGAATACTATGGGCGGGGGCAGGGAAATGCTGATGCCCACCTCTACCCCGGCCATCACGGGAAGAGTTACTACCTGAACCAACGTAAAAATGAGTGTTCCCAAAAGTAATTTTTTCATGGTGTCACCTCACCATTAACACATGGAATGGCGTGTATTCATGGCAAGTCCTCCTTTAATGATTCATTGTTACTTCTTCAACATTCTCTTCTTTGGTGATTTTTTATCATCCATCTTCATGGACATCATCTTATTCATTTTTTTAAACTGTTCGTCCGTCAGGATACTCCTCATCTCTTTCATGCCTTTCAGCATTTCCAAATGATGGGCCGTTTTTATGTCGGCAATTTTTTTAACCGCCGCGCCGGCCTTTTCCAGGTCAAAATCCTTCACGTCCATGATTTCCATAAGCTCGATCTCTGCGATCTTCAGGTCAGCCTTAAATCTTGCCTGTTTCTTTTGCATTTCCCGATGGAGAGGTTTCATCTTCATGGTCTGATCTTCGGAAAGTCCCATCTTGTCGGCATGCTCGGCGCACATGCCCACCATGTCGCCCATCTTGTCCATAGTGCCCATTTCCATCGTCTGTCCATGCATCGCAGTATGCTCGTTCGCGGTCATAGCCATCATCTGTGAAAAGGCCGGTGCCGGAACGCCGAGTGCCAGCAAAGCTGCAACTGCCGCCGCGAGAGACATGGAATAGAGTGTTTTCATGGTATGTTCCCCTTTTCATTGGTGTCAGGTCGATTTCTAAACTCTTTTACTCCGAAGGCTCACGACCTTCGGAGTTTTGTGGCGTATTATGCAGGTGCCGTCCGGGCATCAGGGCATGCAGTTCTCACTACTTCCCCACAACCTTCTTGACTTGTCCTATTTTTTCCTGGACCTTGCCAGCTATCCTTTCGCTGGTGCCTTCAGCTTCCAGCTTTGGATTATCGCTTACTTTCCCGGCGATCTCCTTAACCTTGCCTTCCACTTGGTGAAACACGCCTTGCGCTTTGTCCTTCGTGCTGGATTTCATGATATGCCTCCCCACTTATTTTTGATTTGACGCTTGATCCGTTAGCCGAAGCCCTGCTTTCCGCAGGCGCTTGAGCGTTGCTTCTGGTCGCCTCTGGATGCCGCCGTTGAAATTATCAAAGATCGAAAGAGTGGCCGGGGGAATAAATTCCCACCTTGAGCGCCACGTGGTTTGCGGGTTTCTCCGCCGCCGATGTCGGTGATGCGATGCCGATCCGGGCAACGGCAAGAATCAGTTACAGAATACTTGTCGTTTTCATTAGCGCCTCCCTGACATGATGATAAGTTTCTTCGCTGCCAAATAGTTCCCACTCGTAAAGTTCTCTGTGCTGCTTTTTCATGGCCTACCTCCTAGAATAACAACAACCAAACTCTTGCAGAAAGTACGACCCTGTTCATGTTCTGCAAAGAAAGGTACATCGCAACGAACATGCCAGAGGAAAACGGCGAGCTATGGGGATTCAAGTATTCGATTGTACAGTGGTAAATGGTAAGGGATGGTTTTGGGGGCGGATGAAACCGTCAGTGCCATCCATCATATTTAACATAACTGCCATATATGACGGACGGTGCCGGGATAGCAGGTAAGCAAGAAAAAGGTTCGTCTGCGTTGACGAGGCACTGTCCATGATAACTGGCTAATTACCATTCGATGCCAAGGATCGGAAAAGTTCGGATTGTTAGAATCTGTCAAAAAAAGGCGGCACGGAGTTTACCGTACCGTTCCAACATCTCTTCCCTGGTGTGCGATGGGCTCCACTGGCCGCTTATCAACACGCCCGTGCCGTTTGTATCGCCTCTAACCCCGCCGAGGAGGAAATGGTGTTGAATCTGATCTCCGGCTCCTTGTCGAGCAGCTTCATGGCACCGATCAAAACACCGAAATGGGCGGACCTCAGATGGGTGCCCAGGTCCTCGCTGCTCTTCCACTCCTCCTTGAAGAAAAGAACGTTTTCAGCCTCGACATCCCTGTAGCAATTGCAGCTGATACACCCCTGCTCATGCCGAATCGGACCGAGTATCGCTGTAAAGGTTTGCAGGACCTCTTTCCATTTTTCCGGTGGCACGGTTATCGTGATGGTCGCATCGATCATGGATTTTTTCCTTGTGGCATGATGTGAAGTGACGAGGGAAACCTTGCGGCCTCAGCCTGAACTCCCGTAAGCCATGGCAATACACCTTTCGTCGTTATTCATTTATAGACTGACGTGAAGTCTGATTTTCACGAATGATCCTGCAATCAAATTGTGTTCTGTGAACGATACAGCGCAACAATCGAGCCAGAGAGTAATTGCAGGAGCATCGAGCCTAATGGGCCTATTTTAAAAGGAAAAACGCATACTGGGCTATGGGGAAACCGCCAGCGGAATCCGCCATATTTTACATGGCTGCCATATATGACGGATACCGTTGAGGGAAGAGCCTTTCGCATCCACAATCCAGGGGGCGTGCCGGCGCCGGTCAGGCGGCCTGCCACCAGCCGTGATAGCTGAACGGCACGTGGTGCCGGAGATGGATGCATGCCAGCGGACCGTCCTGGATATGTTCCGCATCCAGCAACGCCAGAAAACTTCTGCCGGTTCCGCCGTCGTAACATTCGGACAGGACCCAACCTTCCTCGGGAAGCGCCCCCGGTCGAGGTACAAACATTGGTTCGCTGCAAAAGGTACCTGCTCCGAAATCAATGCGGTCAATGCGACCGGTCAGGATGCTGAGCCGGGCCAGTCCGGTCCAGAAAAAAGCGCCCGTGCTGGCCTCGGCCATCCAGGCATGGCCGTAGGTATGGCAGAGGCGGCGCGGGTCTATGCGTGGCCACTCGAAACTCCCTGGGGAGAGGGGTTCCATCGTCAGCCGTTTTCGAGCGATATCGATACGATATCGCCGCAGGAGGCCCGGGTAGCGGTGTTCCCCTTCGCGCCCCTGCATGACGGCGCTGATGACCGGGTCTTTGCCGACAAAATGGTCCGGGTTGTCGTAGCCGATGAAGTCGGCGATGATCCCGACCCTGTCGTCACTGGCATTGATCGAGTGCCACATGAAGCAGGCTGGAGCTTCGAGCTGAAAGGGGGCCTGTGCCGGGTCGCGGGGGATCACCAGGATCAGGTTGCCCTTCTCAGGCCTCCAGCGCAGCGAGTCGGAGATACTGCGAAAACCGAGCAGGGCCGGCCAGAAGTCGATCTCCACCGGCTGCAGGCTGATGATCAGATAACGGGAGGAGGCGAACCAGTCGTGGATATAGACAAAGCGCGGCATTGCCAGTGCGCGGTGGTAGTTGAGCCGGCCGTCGCGCAGGAATACGGTGATGTGCAGCACGGGGGTGGCCCCGTACCGGACACCGAAATGCATCCATTCTCCGGTCAGGGGATCGATCTTGGAATGGGCCGAATAGATGGTGTCCTCAGGAGGGACGCCGAGGGAGGTTTCACCGATGGTCTCAAGGGTAGCCGGGTCGAGCGCATAGGGGTACGACGATTCGTCAAAGGCGTAGAGCTTTCCATTGACCAGATAGATCGTGATTCCTGCCTGGCTCTTGAGCCCCTCGGTCACCCAGAAATTGGCCGGCCAGCCACCGGGCGCCTGGGTGCTCCAGGAAGGGTGGATAAAACGCCCTGCCGCAGCCTCTGCCTTGTATTTGTCGGTCTGTACGAAGCGCGAACGGTAGTGGACGCCGTTCTCGTGGAAGCGGAAGTGCTGGATCAGACCGTCACCGTCAAGGATGGTCCGTTTGCGCAGACCTGCTCGCTCGAACAGACCGGGGCCGTTGCGGTAGAGAGCCCCCCGTAGATCGTCAGGTATTCTTCCGACGATGCGGGCCTCGTAGTCCTGTTTGATCGGAAGCGACTCTGCCAGGCCGTGGTAGGGAAGGCGATTCAGGCTGGCGACGAGGCCCGAGTCCAATCTGAGCGGAAGGCTGGCTGCGCATCCGCCCGTCGCCAGCCCTGTTGCGGAAAGGGCCGCTGTTTTCAGAAAGTCTCTGCGATTCAAGGACAATGCCCCCGCAGGGCGTCATCTTCCCTCATGATCATGTCTGAATTCCCCGCCCTGTTCACCTCTGCCCCGGTATCGGATCTCTCGTGGCCAGTGGGACCTGGGCAACTCCGTCCAGGGGCCGTTCCGCGATGTGGCATACTGCCAGCGGTTGTTCTGGTAGAAATAATGATAGCCGCTCTGGTAGTAGTACGGTTCCGCATCCAACTCGACGATTGCCGGAAGAGGCGGCACCAGGGGCGTTACGGCCACGCCGTAGCCCCCCGGTCCTGGCGACAGCATGCACGCGGCAAGCATGAAAACCGCGAACGACGCGACAACAGTCATAGAGAGTACATTTTTCATAGCTCCTCCGAGACAACAAGAACTCTCCTCTAAAAACCGTTGCTTACTCGCTGCCAAACATCGCATGAAGAGTAAGCAACGGTCCACGAAAGCTTACAACACAACAGCCATAACAGCTTTACATTGCTATCGGCATATCATTAATTCCTGCCTTCATTCTCTGATATGCCTTTGTTTCGGGAGAACCTACCGGTACCTGTTCAGATCCTTTTCCAGGGAATCAAGCCGCCGGGAAATGTCTGCTCTCTCTCCGGACGCAGCGAATCTGCCGTCTTCCGTCATCCGCAAATATTCTCTTCGAATGGAGTCCAGTCTGGCCTGATACTCTCTTCCCTCTGTCGGAGGCAAGCGTCCGCTGGTTCTTCCATCGTCAATTCCCCTCTGGAGTGTGACGATCCTGTCCGCATTCATCGGTTCCTCAATCTTCACAGGACGGGAAAAGGCCCTGTTTATCTCTTCTCCAAGCACATCAAGCCTTGTATTGAGGTTGTTCCATTCGGTCGCGGGGACCTTTTTGTCTCTCAACTCCGTGTAATCTGTCCGGATCCCCTTCAGCGTCTTCAGAAACATCTGGGATTGATCGGGGGAAAGCGCGCCGGTTTTCAGACCATCTCCAATCTTTTCCTGGATTACAACCATCTTGTTCTCGGCATTTCTTTCCGAATCGGGCCATGTGTGCATGGTGGCGCAGCCCGAAAACAACGCCAACCCCGAAACCATCGCCATTGTCATAAAAATGAGCTTCTTCATGTTGTTCCTCCTGTCTTTGGGTTAGCAGAATGGCAGGTCCATGCCCGCCACACCGCTTTTGCGAATTTCTGCACGTTTCGAACGCCTAAAGCCGGCCAAGCACCAACAGAATGATCAAGATCAAAAGGATCAAGCCGAGCCCGCCGCTCGGGTAGTACCCCCACTGCCGGCTGTGAGGCCAGGTGGGCAGCGCACCGAGCACCATCAAAATCACGACGACGATCAAAACTGTTCCTAGCATAGTGTTTCTCCTTGTATAAGCTAACCAATCGTCCGGCGGCGGCCCTTTGGAAGGCAACTTTTCGCCCAGGCTTTCACGGAAGACGCGATCGTATTTTTGCGCTGTCAAAAAGAGAAATCGCAACTACTATGCCAGTGGCCTCCGGCGGGTTTTGAGAGTTCAAGAGGCTGATTATGAAGGATAAATTTGGAATACCGGGGTGGGGCTGGAGGTAAAACCACAGCTAAATCCATCATATTTGGCATAATTGCCATATATGGCGGACCACGCTGACGGCTGTTCAGGGTAAGTCTTGCGGGCCGACGGTGCGATGAGTGTAATATCTGCCCAAAACGAATGAAGGCGTTGCATCCGCAGCGCCTTCATTCGCCAAACTGCAGCCGGTATGGGTCAGGCTTCAAGATTGTTCATGCGGCGTTTACTGTAGACGACAAGCGCGAACATGCCTATGCCGAGTAGTACCATGGTACCGGGCTCGGGTACGGCCTGCGAGTAATCGATAGTATATGCGCTTGCCACCGTGTTGAGCCCCAGTATCAACGCTCCCCCTGCCAGTAGTTCTGTTATTTTTTTCATAATTACATTCTCCTTTTAACGGTACTCCCTCACACGGGCTTAAAAGGTATATCGCAACGAGTACGCCAAAGTGGGCCAGAGGGCATCATGGATGCAACAGGCTGAATGAACAGGGATAAATTGAGAGAGGGCGTGCAGGTAAAAGAATAAACCGTCAACAAAGCCCTTCAACTTTGGCATAACTGCACTATATGGCGGACCACGCTGATGGCTTTTGGATGCATATCATATTACGATTCAAGGCATCATCTTGGCAAAACGTGCAGCACCTTCTCTTTGCGTCTTGATTTCATCACTTATTCCTTATGTGGAATTTGCCCAAAAGCATTTCTATTATATCGTTTTTCAGGTAACTCTGATTGATGGCATCCCGAGCCCAGGCTTCATTGCACCGGGCCAATACCGTTGCGGCCCCTTCCGCCACCGCCGGAATATTGCTCCAGAGAGCGTTACGGATCGACCGTAGTTCGTTGGGGTCGTTGTTTGCCTCGCCGGTTAGCTCCCGGCAATGGCGGCAGAGCATCGCGAGCGTATCCATGTTGGGTGACAGGCCGGGCTGGTAATCCCATACCCGTAGATCTTCCGTACTCCCGCACCATTCGCACTTGAACCCGGACCGTTTACCGATGGATCTGCCGAAGGAATTGATGGCGTCAATACGTTCATTGTTTGCCCGGTATCTCTTCGACATGCCTGCCTCGATTCAGACGATCTTGCACGGGATCAATTCATCCTCGTTGAACGAATAGACTGCACACATGCGGTGGTAACCATCCGCAATAATGACTTTGCCGTTGCGACCGTCTCTTACCAGCAGAATTGGCGACAACGACTTTCCGTCTTCGATTTTACCGCGGTCTTTCTCTACCTGGGAATTGCTGATCCCCAGCAACGACAACCCCGACGCCCTGAATATGTCCTTGGCCTTGAACGGGGAGACCGGGGTTGACTTCAGCTTGCTCACGATCGCCTCAACGGTCATTTTGTCATAGATGAGCGTGAGGTATGACTCCGCCGCCGGGTAGTTTTTTTCCTCGGGTTCCGGCAGCCATTTGATCTCGATCTGTTTACCCATGGCGCGGCTCCTTACCTCAGGTTGATGTATCCCGTTGATGATAGCGACGTCTATGCCGCGGGCGACATACCCAGCCCTTCGATTGCCCCGCGGACCACTCCGGCGCTGGCTTGGAGCGCAGCTTCCTCCCCAGGTGTCAGGACCGGCGGAAAGGTCGCCAGCACGCCCGCCTCTCCCACCAGATGCGGCAGCGAGACGGTCACGTCGCCTCCCCCCCACGACGCTGCCAGGGGGGTGCAGACGGTGAGGATGGCCCGTTGATCGCTGAGGATCGCATCGACGATGCGCGCCAGGGCGCTGCCGATCCCGTAATAGGTGGCCCCCTTGCCTTCGATGATGGCGTAGGCGGCCTTGCGCACGTCGTGGTCGATCCTCTGCCGCTGATCGGCATCAAACCGGACGCCCCGCAGGCGGCAAAACTCTTCCAGCGGTATCCCACCAACCGTCACGAGAGACCAGGTCAAAACCTCGGAATCGCCATGCTCACCCAGCACGTAGCCGTGGACATGGTGCGGGTCCACCCCCAGGTGACTCCCCAAAAGGGTGCGAAAGCGGGCGGTATCGAGCATGGTGCCGGAGCCGAGCACCCTGCCTGACGGAACGCCGTGCTCCTTCGCATAACGCGCCGCCAGATGGGTCATGACATCCACCGGGTTGGTGGCGATCACCAGCACGGCATCGGGTGCATGGGCGAGGACCTCCGGCACAACGGCACGAAACACGGCGGAATTCCGTTGCAGGAGTTCCAAGCGGCTCTCCCCCGGTTTCTGGTTGACGCCGGCAGCGATGATGACGGCGCGGCTCCCCTTCAGGTCGGCATAAGCGCCGCTGGTCACCTTCAGCGGCCGGGCAAAGGGGACGGCGTGGTAGATATCGTTGGCCTCGGCGCGGCTGCGGGTTTCATTTTTGTCCACCAGCACGATCTCCCGGCCGATGCCCTCCATCACCATGGCGTACGCCGCCGTCGCCCCGACAAAACCGCTTCCGACAATGCCAATTTTCATTCTATTCCCCCTTGGGTCCTGCGATTCTCGTCCGTTGCAGCGTCAGGGAAGAATCTCCGCCAGAGCGACAGACTGTTCTATTCTATCACCCTATTGCGCCAATGTCCGCGCAAGTTTCAGCAGGCCCAGGTCCAGCGTTTTCCTGTTGGTGACGACTTCGGCAAGCGGGGTGGCCGCGATTTCACCCTTGAGCAGTCCCACCAACTCCCCATGTTTGCCGTCGGCCAGTCGTTCCGTTGCCGCCGCACCGAGGAGGGTGCCCAGCAGCCGGTCAAACGAACCGGGTGCGCCGCCCCGCTGCACATGTCCCAGCCGGGTCATCCGCAACTCGAAGCCCAAACGCTCCCGGTGAGTCTGGAAGTAGAGCGCCATTCCTTCGGCATTGTAACGGGCGCCTTCGGCAACCACCACGATGGCGTGTGCCTTGCCGTTGTCGTAAGCAACACGCAATTCAGTGGCCACGACCTCCGGATCGGTCTCTTTCTCGGGGATCATGACCGCATCGGCCCCGCCGGCGATGGCGGCCATAAGGGCCAGGTAGCCGCAGGTGCGGCCCATCACCTCGACAAGGAATGCGCGGTGGTGGGAGGAAGCGGTGACCTTGAGCCGGTCGATCGCCTCCAGCGAAACGTTCAGGGCCGTATCCACACCGATGGTGACATCGGATCCATAGAGGTCGTTATCGATGGTCGAAGCCACCCCGACCACCGGGAAGCCGAGCAGGGACAATGCGTGCGCCCCTGCCTGGGAGCCATTGCCGCCGATAACGACCAACGCTTCGATCTCATGCCGGCACAGTTGGGACAGGGCTTTCATGCGCCCTTCAACGGTCTCGAATTCCGGGCAGCGAGCGCTGCCGAGCATGGTGCCGCCCTGTTGGATGATACCGCCCACATCCCGTGCTCCCAAGGTGAAGATCTCGCCGGCGATCAGGCCGGCGTACCCGTGCCGGACGCCAAACATACACCAACCTTTGGCGAGTCCGGTCCGTACGACAGCCCGTATGGCAGCGTTCATGCCGGGGGCATCGCCCCCGCTGGTCAGCACGGCAATACGTTTCATATAGTCCTGCTCTCCCGCGTTGCACCGGGCTTGGAGCCCCCTAACGGTTATCGAATGATGATGGGGGGGAGGAAAATGCGGATGCCCGGCGGCGGAGGCGGCGCATAGACAACCGGCGGCTCGACATAGACACGTTCCCGGTAGCCATAATAGGGGCGATAATACCCGCGCCCGCCTCGCACATAGTGGCGGTCGCGGCCGTAGCCCCGCCCTCTGTTCTCGTAACGACGGTCGTCATGCCTTTCCCCACGGCCACGATTACCGTCGCCCCTGGCCGGCGTCACGCTCACACTGCCGACCATGACGGCCAAAACAACCCCCATCATGACCTTGCCCGCCACGGACCTGAAATTCCTTATACCTGGTATTTTCATAATGTCGCTCCATGTTTGGATCGATTCCAATCGCCACACTGGCGTCAATCGTTGGATATCAACAGCCCCGATTATTTTATTCTCTGCTTTCCATGTTTCCCGGTTCGGAATATCGTATCGGTGGTCTTTTTCTGGTCATCGGACAAGCTGGCATAGAGCGCCTCAAAGGGCGGGATCAGCTTCTTCTGCTGATTGAGATGGGCTTCGGTGATCTGGCTGTGGAATTTCATGCGTTCGACAGCATTCATGGTTTTGGTCTTTTCACCATAGTCCTTGGTAATGGCGTCCATGTCCTTGGCATTTTCCCGCATCACAAGGGTGAGGTTATTCCACAACCCCTCCTGGGCGCCGGTAATCTTCAGAGCGCCCTGAAGCTCTTTTATTTTGGCTTCGGTATAATCGACAGCAGAGGTCCTGGCCGTCACCGCTGGTTTCTTTTTGCCGGAGGCGGCAAAAGAAGGGGTTGCATCGGCGAAGAAAATAGCGGATAGAAACGCCGCCATCGCAACGATGAGTGCGGCCGGGAAAGCTGCCTGATATATCTTTCTGTTCATGATCTGTCTCCTTATAAGTTCTCTTTCGTATTGGTCGCCGCCAAGCGGTTGGAAGCCAAAGGGTTCGCCATGCTAACCGAAGAGACGCCCCCATATTCCATAAATAAAACCCGCCGGAGCGGGTTTCAAACCCCCTTGATAGAATACCGTTATTTTACAACCAGGTCGTTTTTCACCTCTTTGACACCTGCGACGCTGCCGGCAACCTCTCCAGCCCTTGCAGCACTCTGGGCCGAATCGACAAAGCCGCTCAACTGGACGACCCCTTTGAACGTCTTGACAGTGACCTGCAGCGTTTTCAGCGTTTTATCGCCAAAGATCGCGGCCTTTACCTTGGTGGTGATGACGGAGTCATCCACATACTGGCCGGTGGTTTCGTGCCTATCCTCGGCTGCATACCCCGCGAGTGGGGCCAGCGGTGCGGCCACCAGCACGGAGCAGACCAACAATTTCAACATGCGATGCGATTTTGCCATGATGTTTTCTCCTTTCGGTTTGTGGATCATTGTTATGGCGTGAGAGCCTTTTCACTGCGCCCCGCAACCGACAGGAACCGGTTTTCATCGTCTTCATCCTGTTTTTCCCCGTTCCAGCCATGGGGCAAGGTAATATTCAGCGGTCGCGACCATGTGCTAGGTACAGAGCAACTAACGGGCCGGAGAAAACCAGCAGGCGCAAAGGACTCAAACATCTGATTATGCGACACAAAACAGAGAGGAGGCGTGCCGGGAGTGGGGAAAACCGTCAGCGGCAACCATCATATTTGGCATAACCGCCAAATATGATGGACCACAGAGAAACTAACATTTGAACGTCTTACCTGCCAGTAATGTGGCAAATTCCTCGGCAGGTACGGGGCGGCCCCAATAATACCCTTGGCCCTCTTTGCAATTATGGGATTGCAGGAAGGCAAGTTGGTGCTGCGTTTCTATGCCCTCGGCCACGACCCGTTGTTTGAGACTCATGCCCATTGCAATAATGGCACGGACAATGGCCTCCCCGGCATCGCCATCGATATCCTGCACGAACGACTTGTCGATCTTGAGCGTGTCGATGCGAAAATTCCGCAGATAGCTAAGGCTGGAATAGCCGGTGCCGAAGTCATCGACGGCAATCTGCACGCCAAGATGCTTGAGCGCGAGCAAGGTCGCTGCCGTCTGTTCCGAGTCCTGCATCAGCCCGCTTTCGGTCAACTCCAACTCAAGGTGGCGCGGGTCCAGGCCGGTGTCATTGAGGATTTCGCGGACGCCTGAGAGAAAATTTTTACCATGGAACTCCATCGGAGAGACATTGACCGCAATCTGACCGAGGTCGAGGCCAGCTTGCAACCAATCTTGGGCCTGTCGGCAGGCTTCATGCAGCACCCATTTACCAATCGGCAGAATGAGGCCGCACTCTTCGGCGATACTTACGAACTGCTTCGGAGAGACGAGCCGATGACGGGGCCGCTGCCAGCGGATTAGGGCCTCGGCACCGGTAATGGTGCCGGTATCGAGACTAACCTTCGGCTGGTAATGCAATACAAACTCCTGTTTTTCCAGCGCGCGGTGCAGCGCCTGTTCGATGGATTGCCGCGTGACCGCGCGGTCATTCATAGTCGGTGTGAACATCATGTATTTGTTGCGTCCGCTTTTCTTGGCCTGATACATCGCGGTATCGGCATTCCTGATTATCGCCTCGGCATCCTTGCCGTCGTCGGGGTAGAGGCTGATACCGATACTCAGGGTGGCGTGAAGCCGATGTCCATTGACGAGACACGGATGGGCCATGGCTTCGATTAGCTTTTCGGCGGAGAGGATCGCGCTTTGGGCATCCTCGACTTCTGTCAGTAACACCACGAATTCGTCCCCCCCCTGGCGGCTGACGGTGTCCGAGAGGCGGATGCACGCTTGCAAACGCTTTGCGACCGATTGAAGTAGCCGATCGCCGACCGCATGTCCGAGCGAATCGTTGATGTGCTTGAAGTGATCGATATCCAGATACATCAGGGCGACCTTCTTGCCATAACGCCGTGCGAGCGTGATCGACTGCGCCAAGCGGTCGGACAACAATGCGCGGTTCGGCAAACCGGTGAGAAAGTCGTGCTCGGCCATATAGGCCATCTGCACAGTGGTCTGCTCGGCGGCATCGGCCATCGTCTGGGCGCGAACCGTCGCGACGACCAGTCGTTCGTTAGCTTCGCGCAATTGCGCCGCGGTAGACTTGATGAGAGCAGCCTTTAACCGTGCTTTCCCCACTTGACTGCGCATGGCCTTCTCACGTTGGCCGGCCATCTCCTCACGTTGGCCGGCCATCTCCTCACGTTGACCAGCCATCTCCTCACGCTGACCGGCCATCTCCTCACGCTGGTCGACGATCTTTTCGCGCAAGTCCACAACACCTTCACGCTGGCTCGCGTCCTCTTCGCAACTAAGGACGGTCCCTTCGTCGGCAAGTACCTCGGTTTCGCGTTTTACGAAGGTTTCAACTTCGGCCGGGGCCAAAGCCAGCGCGCTTTTGGTGGGTTCAAGCGGTTGCCCGGCCGCATCTATCAGACGCGTGGGGTTCTTTTTGCCCATTATGATTTACCTTTAACAACCGGACCGGCCGTACTCTTCCGCATAGGTTGTCCGCCGAGGATTCCCTCGTAATCGAGCACCGGATCGCCGATGACGATAGTGCCGTCGATGATCTCAAACAGTCGAAGTTCATTGCTGTGGGCGCTACCGCGCACCTTGACGACCGCCATGACCCGCTTCAGGCGGCTCGCAACTTCAATGTAGCGCTGGACTATGATTGCGTCGGTGAGAAATGCCGACCCATAGGGGCTAAACCGCAGATCGGTATAGCGGTCTTCAAGTTCCGACGTCATCAACACCGTCACGCCGATGTTCGACAACACCGCAACCATCCGAAACAACGACTCGCGAAAGTCATCGCGAAAGCTCGGCGCCACCGCCAGTTCGAACCCGGACAGCGAGTCGATCACTACCCGGGTGGCTTTCATCCGATGAATGAGTTCGATCAGATGCTGAACAATCTCGTCGATGGATAGATCCAGCGAGCGGGTATTGATCAAACCGATGTGCCCGGCGCGGACCATGTCGTCGATCGTGCTGGTCCGCGACTGACTCGGCGTTTGCTCAAACGCGACGATTACGCCCGCTTCGCCCCGGCGCACGCCTTCACTCAGGAAGGCCGTGGCCAAAATGGTCTTACCCGATCCCGACGGCCCCGCGACCAGCAATGAATAACCCGACGGCAAACCGCCGCCCAGCATCTCGTCAAGGCCAGCTACGCCCATGGTCAACCGCGATTTGTTGCGCTTCGGCCCGGCGCTTTCCGACGCGTCTCCGGTATCATCCCGTACGAGTGCCGCCGGAAAGATTTCGATCCCGACGTCGGAGATGCGGAATGTATGCATCCCCGGTCGGATCTCCTGGCCGCGCATTTTCATAATTTGCAGCCTGCGTACCATCGAGTTGCGCTGGACGCTTTGCTCCATCGAGAGCAGGCCATCGGCCACCGTAAAGACCGGATGGGCGCCGCGCTCCGATAAATATTCCCCGACCAGAAAGGTAGTGGCCTGCCAACCGCTCAGCTGTATACCGAGCCGCTGGATAAACTGTTGCAGGCTGATCGCGCCCTTCGGTTGACATTGGGCCTCCATCATCACAGAGCGGAAAGAATCGACAAAAACCAGCCCCGGTGAGAAATCCTCGCACTCCTGGGTAATGCGCGCCAGCACGTGGTCGAAATTGCCCATTGCAATATCGTCGCTCAAATTTACAAAACGGATAGACTCATCGATCTTCTTGAAGTCGAAAAACGTAAACTGCTGCTGATAGCGTAACATCTTCAACGGTGGTTCACCGAGTACCGTAAAGAACAGCGCCGGCCTCTCAGGAGTCGCCAAGTTAAACATAATCTGGTGGGCCAACGTCGTCTTGCCGGAGCCGGGAGCACCGACAACGAGATTGAAAGAAAATTCCGGAAGCCCGCCGCCCAGGATCTCATCGAGCCCCGGTACGCCAGTGGCGAGCCGTCGGATGGTCACTTTTTTGTTCATGAGATACTCTCCTGTTCAGGCACCGGTGACGAAGACGCCCAAACCGGTCCCAACAGGCGCTCGGTCAAGGATTCTCCAATCAAGGTTGCCAATAATTCGGTGAAGGTCACAAGCAGGGTATAGCTCGCCTCTGCGGCGGCATCCTTCTCGCAAGCCTCAAGACGGGCCTTGAGGCTTGCGAGCACAGTTGCATTCTCCTCGTGATCCCATGCACTCGAAAGCCACGGGAAGGCGGTGCTCGTCAGGTGCAGTGAGCGCTTGAAGAGAACATCGACGCCCAGTGTACCGATCACCGGTGTGAGCCGGATGGCCACGAGGCGCCACGTGCCGAGGGCGGCTTCGGCGACCGCGCTTGCATCGGGAGTGTCTCCGGCGCGGAGCACCAGCGTTTTTCGTATCGCTTCGCGACACAGTTTACGGTCCGTTGTAGGCATTGGCATTCTCCCCTAGACCGGTTCAAATGATGAGAGAACATCAGCAATTACCGCGCCAGCGAATGAAAAAACACCCTGCCACATTCACCAGCCAATCAGTTCAGCTGGGATGTTGGTAGCTTTCTGGAACCATTCGGTAATGGGTTTCATGCTTCAACTCTCCATAAAACAGCCACTGATCTTTCAGCAATTACAAGGCAACTAATGCGCCAAAGAAGATCTGTATATTTTGAGCGTTCAAGACCCTGATTATATTGAAACAAGTAAAAACAAACGGCGCACGAGGAAGCAAAACTGCCGATCATGGCCGCCATATTTGGCAAAACTACTAAATATGATGGGTCCACCACTATAGATCATTGAAATATGTAGTTTATTTAAATGGTTATATTTAAGTATTTTCAAAAGTGATCTGGCCGCCGCGCACGTTAATACCCGCCAAACCATAATCCGCCATATATGGCGTTTATGTTAAACGTGGCGGATTTCGGTGACGGCTTTCCCTGTCCCTGTAAGAGTTTCATGCAAATTATGTTTGTGAGATCATCGTGTTGCGTTTGTAACCTCCGTAGGTTTCATCTGGCTCGTTCGTTGCTACATGATTTATTAGATGAAAAGATTAAATTTGACGTACAGGGAGAACAAACAAAATGGACCACGCAAAAGACCAGAACAAGGTGACTGCCTCCAGCAAAGAGAACATTGCAGCTAATGACCCCTGCAAAGGGACCGGCAAAGAAAAGGCTCCCTGCTCCACAGATCAGCAGAAGCAGCACGCCCCCATCACGGAACATCATAAATAACAGGACCATGGGGATATGAAACGAGGCGGCCTCCACCAACAATGCTGGAGGCCTCCTTACGTAAATAGGGGTATAATTAATGGAAAGAGGTATCAGGAACAGGGAAATGAGGTGTGGCAGATGAAAAAACGTATCTGGGCCAGAGTGGCAATCATGCTAATTACCATCTCGACGCTGTCCGGGTGTATCTGGTGGCCGTATGATGACGGTGGCGGCCGTGGCCGTGGCGGCGGGGGAAGAGAAGGCGGTTATCATGAAGGACATCGCGGCGGCGAAGAAGGCGGCCGCCGTTGATCGCGACACCAGGTAACATCGCTTCAGGATGGAAACGGCCAAATGAGCGGAGGCATACGATGAAAAGAGCCTTGATACTCCCGTTGCTGTTCTTGTGCAACACGGCTGCGGCCGATGGGGGGACCTACACATGGGTCGACGGCCAGGAGGAGGATGTCACCAGCCGCGATCCCAAGGTTCTGCAGGAATTGCGGGAAGAGGTTGAAAAGCCGCACCAGGATGAATGCACGCTGCCCCGGGTCGTCACGACAGCCGAAAGCGAGCAGGCACCGGGACGTCAACAGGAAATCAAGGGGCACCTGGGGGGCGATCAAACGGACCCCACGCCGCCGAGCATGAAACAGCCGGCATCGCTGCCGCCGGACGAGCAACCGAAAGAAACGCCGGCCGGTATGAAGCAACCGAAGCCGCTGCCGCTGGGGGATCAGCCGAAAGGAACGCCAGCGGGGATGAAACAGCCGAAGCCGCTCCCCCTGGACGATCAACCGAAAACGATGCCGGCGGGCATGGAACAACCAGCGGCGGTAAAATAGGATCAGAAGCGAAACGGGAGGGCCTAGTCCTCCTGTTTTTGTGGTCGGTGAGGGCGGGCCGGGAACATGGCCGTCCGGAGCCGGCTTCCCACCCATGTCATTCTTCCGGGCGCTGTTTGAGATCTACTCTGAATTCGATGTTGAACTCATCCCGCTTCAGCGCCATATCCACCGTTGCCTTCAAGAAACCCAACTTGTCCCTGCCACTCGCAATCAGACTCAAAGAACCGTTCTTGTTTCATATGACGGACTACGCTGACGGCTAACAGGTACAGACCAGAGGCCGTATTCTAACGAAATAGATTGATCTTCGCCAAATCGACGATTTCGTCGCCGTGCCCGCTGAGGACCGCTTTGAGCATGAAGAGACCGAAACCGGTCATCTGCTCAAGACTGACCGTGGGAGGCATGGAGAGTTCCTGCCGGTGGACGAGGACTTCGACCAGAGCGGGCCCGTCATGTTCGAGAGCCCGGGTAATCATCGTTCGAACCTGATCCGGTGTTTTTGCAGTCAACCCCAGAATTCCCGAGGCCTCGGCGATCTTTGCAAAATCGGGATTATGCAGGTCCGTGGCAAACTCCAGGATGCCCGCCGCTTTCATTTCCAGTTCGACGAAGGCTAGAGCGTCATTTTTGAAAACAATCACCTTGACCGGCAACTGTGCTTGACGGAGCGACAGCAAATCGCCCATGAGCATGGCGAGACCACCGTCTCCGGAAAAGGAGATGACCTGGCGACCGGGATGACTGGCCTGCGCACCGATCGCCTGCGGGAGGGCATTCGCCATGGACCCGTGTATAAACGAACCGAGTAGCCGCCGGGTGCCGTTCATCGACAGGTAGCGTGCCGCCCAGATCGTCGGGGTGCCCACATCGCACGTGAAGATGGCATCCTGGTCGGCAAGTTCGTCAAGCACTTTGGCGACATACTGCGGGTGGATATGCTTTTCTCCCGGTTTCTCCGCCGTGAGCTCGTCAAGGCCCTTCTGCGCCTTCCGGTACTGTTCGACCGACGCCTTCAAATGCCCATCGTCGATCGTATCCGACAGTTTCGGCAAGAGGGCGAGCAAGGTCGTTTTCGCGTCCCCCACAAAGCCGTAATCGACCTTCGTGCGCCGGCCGAGCTGCTCTCCGCGCCTGTCGATCTGTACGATCGTCGCATCCCTGGGGTAAAACTGCTGGTAGGGAAAGTCCGTTCCGATCATAAGCAAGAGTTCGCACGTCATCATTGCCTGATAGCCGGAGGAGGTTCCGAGCAGGCCGGTCATGCCCACGTCAAAGGGATTATCGTGCTCGACGAACTCCTTTCCTCGCATCGTATGCACAACCGGAGCTTTCAGCCTGCCCGCGAGTTCGATCAATTCCTCGTGAGCCTCGGCGCAGCCGGCTCCGGCAAGTATGGTTATCTTCTTCGACGTCGTGAGAACCTTCGCCAACTCTGTCAACTCGCTATCTGATGGACTCATACCCGGTTTCGGTTCAGGAAAATGCAGGCGCGGTTGTCGTTCAACGGCATCGCGCAAGCCGATATCTCCCGGCAGGGCAATCACCGCAACGCCGCGTCGCGAGATCGCGGTTTGCATGGCAATTTCCAGGATGCGGGGCATCTGCTCGGGATGGGAAACCTGTTCGCAGTAATGACTGCACTGGGCAAAGAGATGTTCCGGATGGGTTTCCTGAAAATAGCCGCTCCCGATCTCATTGCTCGGAATCTGGGCCGCAATGGCCAGTACCGGAACACGGCTGCGATGGCAGTCGTAAAGCCCGTTTATCAGATGCAAGTTCCCCGGTCCGCAACTACCCGCGCACACCGTCAAATACCCGGTGAGATGCGCCTCCGCTCCCGCCGCGAATGCTGCGGTTTCTTCGTGTCGCACCGGAATCCATTGAATGTCGTTTCGCGCACGGATCGTTTCGGTAATCCCGTTGAGAGAGTCTCCGGCTAATCCGTAAATCCTCTTCACCCCTGCCGCAACCAGGGTGTCAACGAACAAATTGGCCACTGTTTTCTTCGACATATTGCTGCCCCCGCCTATTCTCTTTCATTTTTATTACGTGCCGTGGCAAGCCTGTCACCACGTCCGACAGTGCCAACTCTCCGTTACCGGTTTTGGTCATACCATCACTGGGGGAGTTCTGGATTCGGTTCGCCGCGAAACGTCCAGTACAGGAGCAGAAGTGACGGCGCGAGGATGACAATGCCGATAACAAGCACCAGGAAAAAGGCCCGGAGCGTGGCGGAAGGCGCCGCTGCTGCGACGATGGAAAGCTGCCCCATAAGGAGGTCCGGATACATGGCCGCCGCGAAACCGGAAATCGTCAGGGTTACGGTCCCCACGGCCGCTATCTGCGCCCACGGAAACCGGCACCTCCAGAGCAGAATCTGGGTCGTGATCCCCCCGATCACGGATAGGGCGACAAAGGTGATTCCCCGTGGAGCCAGCAGACGGCTGGCAAAGAGGGGGGCATGGGCCATGGCGACCGGAATTTCCGCAGCGGTCAGGATGCCGAGCACCAGCCCGGCGATTATTCCCTGCCGTCTGAAATCTTTCCGCAACGCTCCCTCGGTGCGCACCGTCATGTAGATCGGGGCCAGGTAGGCGCAGATTGCTACTGCCGCCAGTCCCCCCACCAGAGTGAACGGGTCGATCCAGAACCAGGGCTCGGCCTGTACCCGGCCGTCTGCGATGACTATTTTCCCGGTGGCGGTGGCGGTCACCGCCATCCCCAGGGCAAAGGGGGCCAGAATGCTCGACACTGCGAAGGTGCTGACCATGAAGGGGATGTGCTCCCCCGTCTGCCTGCCGAAGTGGCGGAAGGCAAAGGCCGCCCCGCGGAAGTTGATGCCGATCAGGGCGATCACGAGAGGGAACAGCAAGACGGTGAACATAGCGGCAAATCCCTTCGGGAAACCGGTGAAGAGAGCCACCACCACGAAGATAAGCCAGACGTGATTCGTCTCCCAGACCGGTCCGATGGCATGGAAAAGGCTATTCCGCTGCTCCCGCGCCCGGGGGCCGGAGGCGAAGGCCGTCCAGACGCCGCCGCCGAAATCCGCGCCGCCGAAGACTGCGTACATGACAAGCCCCAGATAGACGGCCCCGGCCGCCAGGTTCTCAAGAGTCCACATGCCGTCCCCCTTGTGTCGTTCCCCCACCCGCTCCAATCGGTGCCGGCCGCAGCAGCAGCTTCAGCAACCCGGCAGTCAACGCCAGGTAGATGATGAGAAACGTGAGGAGTACAAGACCGATGCCGGTCTGCTGCGTCACCCCATCCGCCACGCGCATTTGCCCTCGGGCGATCCAGGGCTGGCGGCCGAATTCGGTGACGAGCCAGCCGCTTTCCAGGGCGATCATCCCGAACGGGGAGGCACAGAGGAGCGCTCGGAGCGGCCATTTACCCAGCGGCACTTCCCTTCGGCGCCAGCGCAGCCACCAGAACCAAACGGCCGGCGCCAGCATGATGAAAGAAGAGCCTACCATCAGGTCGAAGAAGGGGTGGACGAACCGCGGGTCCGGGGCGGTTCCGGGGGGAAAGGCGTCGAGCCCCTCGACAAGGGCATCGGGATCGCGATGGGCGAGGACGCTCAGGAGTTTGGGGATCTTTATGCCGTACCGGACCTCGCCGGAAGCGGGGTCCGGCCAACCGCCAATGAAGAGCGGCGCCCCCCTGGTCGTGGGGAAAAGGGCTTCCATCGCCGCCAGCTTGGGCTTTTGCTGCACGGCAACGGCCATGGCCGCCCAATCCCCGGAAATCAGCATGAGAGGGAGGGATACGGTGGCAACGGCCAGGCTCAACGTCAGGGCGCGTTTGCTGTAGTCGCTTTCGTGACCGCGCAACAAGGTCCACGCATAGATGCCGGCCATTGCAAAGCCGGTGGCGACATAGGCGGCCAAGGTGCCGTGCACCGCCTCATGCGCCCATGCCGGGTTGGCAAGGGCCAGGAAAGGCTGCACGTCGCCAAGGACGCCGTTTTCGATGCGGAAACCCGCGGGGGTGTTCATCCAGGCGTTGGCGCTGATGACGAATACCGCCGAAGCGGCGGCGGCAACGGTAATGGGGATGGTGCAGAAAAAGAGCATCCGGCGGGAGAGCCGTTTCTCGCCGTAGATGTACAGGGCGAGGAAGATCGCTTCCGTAAAGAACGCAAACCCTTCCATAGAGAAGGGCAGTCCGATGAGGGGGCCGCTGAACGCCATGAAACGGGGCCACAGCAGTCCCAGTTCAAAGGAGAGGACGGTACCGGAGATTGCGCCGATGGCGAACAGCAGGCCTGCCGGGCGGACCCAGCGACGGGCAAGCCGGTGGTAGAGGTCGTCTCCGGTGCGAAGGGACAGGCCTTCGGCAATCATCAGCATGAGCGGCAGTCCGACCCCGATGGTCGCATAGATGATGTGGAAGCCAAGCGAAATGCCCATCAGGGCCCGTGCCGCGAGAACGTTATCCATACCCCTTCCTCCACCACCCCGCACTTGACAAATAATCAAGACTCCATATTTTTTCTAAAAAATGCAGATTTTGCTCGTAGCCCTTCAAAACTGTCTATTTAAACCGTTTCTCAACCGATTCCCAGTTGATGTTATTGAAAAACGCCTCGATATAATCGGCCCGTTTCAAGCCAAAATCAAGCATGAAAGCATGTTCAAAAACATCCATGACCAGTATCGGCATGCAGCCCGTCGGATGCCCCGCATCATGCTCGTTGATCCAGAGGTTTAAGAGCCTGCCGCTGACAGTATCCTGGTACAGGACCGCCCAGCCAATCCCGCGCATGGCTCCCACAGCCCTGAAATCCTTTTGCCATGCCTCGATACTGCCAAAATCATCGATCTTCTTGCGTGCAAGTCGACTGTTTTTGATGTCGACTACCCCATTGCCGCCCAGTGCATCAAAGTAATATTCGTGGAGCCGCATGCCGTTAAATTCCCAACCGAATCGGCGTTTCACCTCTGCAAACTCGGGGGTGGTGGTCTTGTCCTCTTTCAGCATCTGTTCCAGGATTTCCAGTACCTTGTTGGTATTGGTCACATACCCCTGATAGAGGGTGAAGTGGTTTTTCAGCAGTGCCTCGCTGAAACCCGGCATTCCGATAAGTTTTGAATAGTCTTTTGCCGTGTAGGCCATGATGTTTTCGCCTTTCTTGGGGTAAAGCTGAGAAAATGAAAAAACGGCCGACTTGTATTTTGGTAACTCCTTTTGTTGCAGTTCAAGCCCGGGTATTCTGCTCTGGCATGTCGGCAGCCCCCTCTGGAGTTCCGTCCCGAAACAGAACGGATTTTAAATATTCATGCAAATTTTCGGGGCAATTGACCAGCACCGGTTCCGTTCCCCGTAATCTCAAACAGTGCAGCCAAACCGAGAGGATTTGCTGACCGGTTGCATCAATAGCGTTTACCTGCCGGCAATCCACTTGAAGCCTTTTCACGCTGCGAACTTCCAATTGCTGTAGGGCAACGGCCAAAGAATCAAGAGTGCCTTGCGTCACTTCGAAAATTATCCAGTCGCCTTCCAGATGAGCCTCGGCGCCCGATATATTGATTTTCATACACGATCCCTTCTCGTCTCGTCTCGTGGTGCACGATAATAGATCGGACAATACGGCAATACGAGGCATGCAACTATGCTGTCCCGGCAGGGGGCGGACAGCATAGTTGCCGTCATGTCGAGGCATGTAGCATTGCAGGAAATCGCCTTGAACATCCCGGGGCCTGATGATGTTAAGGTTTTACTTGATTTGTCCCCGGATCTCACCATTAGGGTGAGCGTCGGTATGGACATTGACGTAGATCTTTCCCGACTTGATAAGCTGCACCAAGTCATCGAGCGATTTGCCCATGAGGTCGCCGGTCAGGTTTTCAGCCGTAATGGTTCCCTCTGACAGGTTGCCGCTGAACTTCCCTTCCTTTTTCGGCCCGGTGAAAAGGTTTGCCACCGGCGGGCCGCTCTCACCTTTTATGCCAAGATGGATGTGTGCAGCATTGGGATTTTCAATGTTTTTCACCTTCAGCTTGTAGCTCAGTTCCTTGTCGGCGCTGTTCAGCTTGAACGTGATCTCGCCCTTTGCCTTTGTCTTGATGCTCGGCACCTCGTCTTTCCCCGTGAGTTTGGCGTGGAAACTCTTGTCTGCGGCGAATCCGACCGAGACGGTCAAGATAGTGGCCAGAACCATGAACAACAACAATTTTGCCTTGATCATTTCTTCTTCTCCTTTTCATTCGTTAATTGGTTGGCTCATGCCAACCAGAACCATTTTCACCCTGCCCCAGATGCCTGCCCCCGATTGGGCGGGAATCTTCAGACACGTCATTTTCCGATGCGAATCGCCGCGAGGTTTCCTATGAGTCCGAAGACACTCAAGAGCCATATAATCACGCAAATGACGACGATGGCATTCAAAATTTTCTTTATGGTAGCCTGCATCGGAATGTAGCTGTTGATCACCCACAGGATCACCCCAACGACAACCAAAACAATTACTACTTGGATCAGTGGCATAAGTTGCCTCCTTTTGAGCGTATGCATGTGCCCACAGACGAATCGGGCAAATTGCTCATAATCGACTCAGAAGGAACATCGCAACTAACGTGCCGGAGAAAACATTTGGATACGGGACATGCAAGTACTTGATTTCGAATGGTAGAGGGTGGAGAGATGGCTGATGGATGGGAGGATGAACGCCGGAGCCATCCATCATATTTAGCATAACTGCCATATATGATGGACCACGTTAGCGGCTGACCGGGGCAGGTAGTACGCAGTCTTACGTTATTGCCTGAGGATGCCGAATTTCCTCATCCGGGCGCGAAGCGTGCTGGCGTTGAGGCCGAGGAGCGTCGCCGCCCCGTTCTTTCCCTCGATGCGCCAACCGGTTTTCTGGAGCACCTGGAGGATGTGGTCGTGTTCCAGATCGGCGAGGGCTTTGATCTCCTGCCCTTGTATCTCACCTTGTTTCCGAAACGTATCGAAGCGGTCCACCACCTGGAGTGCGTTCCCCTGGCTGGTGATTACCGCACGTTCGATGACATTTTCCAGCTCCCGCACGTTGCCGGGCCAGTGGTATCCCTGGAGGGCGGCCATGGTCTCCTTTGATACGGCCTCTATCCTTTTGCCCATCTTCTTGTTGAATTTGGCAATGAAATGATTGACGAGCAGCGGGATGTCTTCCGTGCGCTGCCGGAGCGGCGGGATGGTGATGGGGAACACATTGAGCCGGTAGAACAGGTCTTCCCGAAACCTGCCGTTCTTGATCTCTTCTTCCAGATTCCGGTTGCTGGCCGCGATGATCCGGACATTGGTCTTGATGGTGCGGGGGCTGCCCAACCGCTCGAATTCCCCCTCCTGAATGACCCGGAGCAGCTTGCTTTGCAACTCCAGCGGCATCTCGCCAATTTCGTCGAGGAAAATGGTGCCGCCGTCGGCCAGCTCGAAGCGCCCCATCTGCCGGGCGTGGGCTCCGGTAAAGGCGCCCTTCTCCCGCCCGAAGAGTTCGCTTTCGATGAGGTTCGCCGGCAGCGACGTGCAGTTGACCGTTATCATCGCCCGGTCCTTGCGGGCGCTGTGGCTGTGGATGGTGCGGGCGACCACCCCCTTGCCGGTGCCGGTCTCGCCAAGGAGAAGCACCGTCGCGTCCATGGGTGCAACCTGTTCGACCCGGAAGAAGACATACGATATGGCGTCGCTTTGGCCGATGATATCGCCAAAATTATTGCCCTGGGATGCCTCCTGCTGCAGGTAGATGTTCTCGGCCTGGAGCCGGTCCTTCAGCTGTTTTATTTCCGCATAGGCATCCTGGAGCGACGCTTCCGACTTCTTGCGTTCGTCTATCTCCTCCGTGAGCTGTTCATTGGCCCTGACCAACTCACCGGTTCGCTCACCTATGATGACCTCCAGGTTGTCGTGCGCCTTTTTCAGCTCCGCTTCCAGTTGTTTGCGGACCGTGCCGTCAACGATGGAGGTAAGGATGCAACCGGCCTTGTTTTCAATGGCGACGGCGACGCTCTGAAGTTGCCCCTGGATCACCGCACCGTCTTTTCCCGTAAGGCCGATCTCGCAGCGCAGCATCACCTGCCGTTGCATGACCAATTGGAGGTGATTGGAAAAAATCGCCCTTCCGTCCGCATCGGCAATAAAACTGATAAACGGCTTATTGACCAGTTGTCGCTTCTCCATCCCCAGCAGTCTGGCTCCGGTGAGGTTTACCTCCCGAATCACCCCGTAGGCGTCGAAAGTGAAATAGCCGACAGGAGCATAGTCATAGAGTTCGGCATACTTGTCCCGCGACAGCTCAAGCTCGTCCTGGGCCCCGCGTAACTCGGCATTCTGCATCTCCAGTTCGATCTGGTGGACCTCCAGCTCATGGTCGCGCCTCTGCATCTCCACCTCGCTCCGTGGCGAATGCACTCCATCCGGTTTCGCCTGCAACCGCTCTTCGGCATGGCGACGCAGTTCGGCGGCAGTCGACGTTTTTTTGTCCTTAGTGGTTGCCATCGTCAGCCTCCCGCCTTTAGCAGAGCCGCGAGCCGCGCATTCTCGGCGCGCAGTTCGGTCTCGGACCGCTTGAAAGCGGTTATGTCCGCAAAGGTGATCACCACGCCGCCGATCACGTCCGCCATGGTGCGGTAGGGCATGATGCGCACCGAAAACCAGCGCCCGTCGGTGGCGGCGATCTGCTTCTCCGAAAAGACCAGCGTCCGCAGCACCTCCTGCGCCTCATCCATCATGCCGGGATAGCACAGGTCGCTGGCGATGTCGCTGAGCGGCCGCCCCACATCGCCCGGGAGGAGTTTGAAGAGCTTGTCCGCGCCGCTGGTGAAGCGTCGGACATGGAGTTTGCCGTCCAGGAACACGGTGACGATCTCCGTGCTGTTGAGCAGGTTCCTCATGTCGTCGTTCACCCGCGCAAGATCGTCCATTTTGGACTGCTGTTCGGCATTGACCGTCTGCAACTCCTCGTTCAGGGACTGCATCTCTTCCCGGGAGGTGGTCAACTCTTCGTTGGTGGATTGCAGCTCCTCGTTGGTGGATTGCAACTCCTCATTGGTGGATTTGAGTTCTTCCTGGGAGGATTGCATCTCCTCGCGGGTCGTCTGGAGCGCTTCGCGCAGTTGCTGAAGTTCCTGTTCCAACTCCGCAACCCGGGAACTGCCGGCGGTCGCGGCCCTGGAGCGTCCCGGCGTTTTTTTCTCCTGAGGTGGCGCCACGTCGTTGAAAACGATCATCACCATACCCCGCAGCGCCTCGGGCTCTTCGATCGCCCGGACCGTGATATCGACGTTCTGGGAGCCGCCGCCCACCTCGACCTTGAGCCCCGCGACAACGATCGCCTCTTTTTGGCGCAGCGCCTTCTGGAAGGCGGTGCCCAGATCGAAGCGGAGCCCTTCGCGGGCCATGGCGAAGATATTCCAGTTGGCCTTGCCGGCCGCCGGCTCCAGATATTTGCCGGTCCGGCCGCTGATATAAAGGATATCGCCCTTGTCGTTGGTCAGCACGGCAGGCGGGGAAAAGTGCTGAAGGAGCAGTTGGTCGGCAAGGGATTGGAGATTGGCGGCGGGTTTCGGCATCATTAGTTCCTTGTGCGCTCCCGGTTCCAGGTGCGTGAATGTGGCGGGAAACGCGAGCGGTTCGGTGCGCAGGACGGATTCGCGCCGCCGGAAGAGTCTCGACTTGATGTTCAGCGCTGCGAAGAGGTCGGTGTAGGTGCTGATGCTTTCCGCGCTCCCCAAAAACAGGACCCCGTCCGGGTTCAGGCTGTAGTGGAAGAGCGGCAGGACTCTCTTTTGCAGCTCCGGCGTCAGGTAGATGAGAAGGTTGCGGCAGATGAGGATGTCCAGCTTGGTAAAGGGAGGGTCCATGATGAGGTTCTGGGTGGCGAAGGTGACCATCTCGCAGATCTCCTTGCCGACCCGGTAACCGTTTCCCTCCTTGATGAAAAAGCGGCGCAACCGTTCAGGGGAGACATCGGCGGCGATGTTGTCGGGATAGAACCCCTGGCGGGCCTTGTCGATGGCATCCCGGTCCAGGTCGGTGGCAAAGATCTGCAGTTTGAAGTTCTCTGCGGGTCCGACCAGCTCCAGTGTTTCCTTGAAGGCAATGGCCAGGGAATACGCCTCTTCGCCGGTCGAGCAGCCAGCCGACCAGGCCCGCAGCGTCCCGTTGGCAGGGCGGGCCGCCAGGAGCGCCGGAAGGACCGCGCCCTGCAACTGCTCCCAGGCCGCCGGGTCGCGGAAAAAACTGGTCACGCCGATCAGAAGTTCCTTGAAGAGCAGTTCCACCTCCTGGGGGTTCTCCTGAAGGTAGCGGACGTAGGCGGCGATCCTGTCGATCTGGTGAATGCCCATGCGCCGTTCGATGCGGCGGTAGACGGTGCTCCTCTTGTACATCGAGAAGTCATGGCCGGTCTTGGTCCGCAGCAGTATCAGGACCTTCTCCAGGGCGCTTTGGTCCTTCTCCTCCAGCGGGAGTTCGGCCTTGGAGATGAGGAGGACATGGCGAAGATAGTCGTCGATCTTTCCGGGCAATTCCTCGGCCGGGGCCACCAGATCGGCCAGCCCGGCATCGATGGCGCTCCTGGGCATGCTGTCGAATTTTGCCGAGGAGGGCTCCTGCACCAGCGCCAGTCCCGCCTTTTCCTTGATGGCCCGCAGCCCCATCGTGCCGTCGGAACCCATGCCGGAGAGAATCACGCCGATGCTCTGTTCCTGCCGGTCTTCGGCCAGGGATCGGAGGAAAAAATCGATGGGGAGGCGCAGGCCCCGGGGAGCCGTCGGCTCGAACAGGTACAGTGTGCCGTGCATAATGGACATATCCCTGTTGGGGGGGATCACGTAGACGCAGTTCGGTTTGACCCGCATCCGGTCCCTGACCTGGAACACCGCCATCCCGGTGGCACGCTGGAGTAGTTCGGGCATGATCCCCTTGTGGGTCGGGTCCAGGTGTTGGATGATGACGAAGGCCATGGCGCTGTTTGCCGGAACACGCCCCAGGAACTGTTCCAAAGCCTCCAGCCCGCCGGCCGAAGCGCCGATGCCCACGATGGGGAACAGGGGGCGTTCCTGTTGGGAAGGGGTGGCTGTTGGAGCGGTTACGGCCGTTTTCTTAACGCTTTTTGCCGGGCTGGGTTGTTTTTTCATAATATGTGAGTATATCAGCTATTTCATTAAATGCACCAACAAGGTAGATGAACAACAAATCAGTGCGGAGCGGCTAAAGCCGGGTGATCACGAAAAAACCGATAGCGTCCCCCAATTCCCTTGGGATAGCCCGACCGGATGCTACGCCGCTCTGTCAGATGGTCGAGTTCCCCTACAACGAATTCCTTCATATGTGGCGGTTCCGCCAAATGTTGCGGTTGACCTCAGCATTCCGCACATCCCTGGTCCGCTTCTCATGGGCTAATATTCCGTTATTAAAGGACAAGTCCAGTCCTGTGATTCTTTTGGTTCTTGGCAGGCTCCTTGCGTTTACCTGCTGGTCTGGATACGCTCATCTCACCCATTGGTGAGGAAATCATCATGGAGACCATAAATGAACGTGATCGGAATCACGGTAATCATCGTTCCCGCTGAAAATGCACTGGAGGCATCCGCATGACGCACCTGAGACTGCTGTTCATCGTCTGCCTCGTCCTGTTGCCCGTGTCGGGCCTTGCTGCGGACGACGGCTACGGCTACCCGATCACCGGCTCCTATGAGGCGTCTATCATCGGCACCCCGGCAAACCTCATTCCCGAGTTTCCCGCAAAGATGAACGTGAGGCAACTCGTACTCGATGTCTTCCCGGATCGGAAGAAGCCGCCGATCTTTTTTTACGACAAGGGGCTGCGCTGCATCTTCGCCTACCAGAAACAGAAGGCTCCGCTGATCTTTCTGATCGGCGGCGCCGGAGCCAACGAACAGACCCCCAGGCTTTTGACCATGGCGAAGGCTTTCTACCAGGCCGGCTTCCACGTCATCACCCTGCCATCGCCGACCCTTGCGAATTTTATCATCTCCGCCTCCCAAAATAGCGTTCCCGGAGATCTGACCGAGGATGCGGTCGATCTGTACCGGGTGATGGAGACCGCCTGGAAACGGGTCAAAGGGGACGTCGAGGTCACCTCTTTCAATCTGTGCGGCTATAGCCTGGGGGCCAGCGAGTCCGCCTTCGTGGCCAAGCTGGACGAGGAGCGCCTGGTCTTCAATTTCCGTAAGGTGCTCATGATCAATCCCCCGGTAAGCCTCTACAATTCGGTGACCAGGATCGAGGATATGCTGAAGCAGATCCCCGGAGGCCCCAAGAAACAAGGCTACTTTTTCAACAGGATGTTGACCAAGTCCAGCCAGTTCTATCGCTATGGCAATTTCATCGCCATCAACGAAGACTTTCTCTACTCGATCTACGCGGAGAAGCTGTTCTCCACCTCGGAAACCGCCGGGCTGATCGGGCTTTCCTACCGCATCGGCATGGCCGGCATGATCTTTTCCTCCGACGTGATGACCAACAGCGGCTACGTCGTGCCCAAGAACCGGGTGCTGACTCCCACGGATTCCATTTTCGACTATTTCCTTGTCTCTACCCATCTGAGTTTCTTCGACTATTTCAACGAATACTTCTTTCCCCACTTCCAAAAACAGCGGCCGGGGCTCACCAAACAAGCGCTCATCGACTCCCTGAGCCTTAAGAGCATCGAGGGATACCTGACGTCGTCCGCCAAGTTCGGCGTGATGACCAACGAGAACGACTTCATCCTGACCAAGGCGGAACTTGGCTACCTGCGGCAACTCTTCGGCGAGCGGGCCAAGATCTACCCGCGCGGCGGGCATCTGGGCAACCTGGAATATAAAGATAACCTGGCCTATATGACCGCATTTTTCAAATGATAAGGGGGATGCTGTGATGACTGTCATCCGATATCAGATATGCCGGGCAATCACCAGCCTGGTGCTTGCGCTGTCTCTTGCCGGGTGTGCTGCAACCGGGGCGAATACCCGGGCCGAGGTGCCGCCGATGCATTCTATCGACGCAGTCAAGGACCAGCGTTTCGCCGAGGTCGGTGACCCCTGGGAAGGGTTCAACCGGAGCATGTACCGCTTCAACTTCTACTTCGACAAATATCTGTTCCTCCCGGTGGTTACCGGCTACGAGTTCATCACCCCCACCTTTCTCCAGAAACGGATCTCCAGCTTCTACAACAACATCGGAGAGGTCAAGAGTCTCACCAACAGCCTGTTCCAGCTCAAGGGGGTCGAGTCCGCGACAACGCTGGGCCGGTTCGTGACCAACAGTACCCTGGGGCTTGGCGGCCTGTTCGATCCGGCCACCTCGTTCGGCCTGGAGCGGCACGACGAGGATTTCGGCAAGACCCTTGGCTACTGGGGGGTGGATTCCGGGCCCTACCTGGTGCTGCCGATCTTCGGCCCGTCGTCCGTGCGCGACGCGGGAGGGCTCGCCGTGGACACCGGCATCACGTACGGGATCTACACGGCGATCGATCCGTTCGGCAACGTCAACGACGGGTTCATCTATGATTACGGTATCGTGGCTCTGGACGAGATCGATGCGCGACATCAGCAGAGTTTTCGCTACTATGAGAGCGGCTATCCCTTCGAGTACTACATGGTTCGCTTCTTCTACCATGAGAAACGGGAAATCGAGGCCGGCAAGCCGCTTGCCACGGAGTAATGGGAGGCGGCAGTACGTATTTGGGCTCTCTCGTTGGGTCTGAATAGATACCAATGGTGCGTCATTGATCGAAGGAGTATCTATGCGGACATTGATCGACCTGTTCGGGACGTTCGGGGCCCTGGGCGATAAGACCGCCTTCGTGAACCGCACCGGTGTGCGGCGGCTCGTGGTTTCCTACCGGGAATTCCACGACCTCGCCCTGAGGATGGCCAACCTCCTGGCACAAAAGGGCGTGGTCCCGGGGGACCGGGTGCTCATCTGGGGCCCCAACTCCTCCTGGTGGGCGGTCGCCTACTGGGGGATCGTCGTGCGCGGCGCAATCGCCGTCCCGGTGGACTTCATGTCCGATTCGGCACGTGCGGATTCCATCCGCAACCTCACGAACGCCACGATCGTTCTGCAGAGCCGGTTCAAGGCCGAACGAATGACCACTGCCGCATCTCTACTGCTGGAAGACCTTCCGTACCTGCTGGAAGACGTTCAGCCGATAGGGGAGATCGCTTCCGCCGCACCGGATGATACGGCGCAACTCATCTATACGTCAGGTACGACCGGCACCCCCAAAGGCGTCATCCTCAGCCATAAAAACCTGATCGCCAACCTGACCCAGATAAACACGCAGGTGCCGATCATCACCTCCCGGTTCACCTTCCTCTCCCTGCTCCCCTTATCCCACATGTTCGAGCAGATGGGCGGCCTCTTCACGCCACTCTACCACGGAGCGGCCATCGTGTACCTGCGCACCCTCAAACCCTCAGCGATCATGGATGCGCTGGGGGAGGAAGACATCTACGTCATCATGTCCGTCCCCCGCCTCATGCAACTGCTCAAAACGACCATAGAACGGGAACTGGAGGAAAAACACCTCTTGGGGCTGTTCCGGTCCCTGGCGCGGCTCGCGGCAAGCTTTCCGAAGGAGGTCCGCCGGACCCTTTTCTTCCCGGTGCAGAAGAAGTTCGGCCGTAATTTCACCGTCTTCGTCTCCGGCGGCGCCCCCCTTGAGCCGGAGGTCTTCACGTTCTGGAGCAACATGGGGTTCACGGTCCTTGAGGGGTATGGCCTCACCGAGACCTCGCCCGTGCTCTGCGTCAACACCATGGAGCGCCAGGTGGCGGGTGCGGTCGGGCCGCCTCTGCCGGGTGTCCAGGTGAAGATCGAGGGGAAGGAGGTCCTGGCGCGCGGGGACAACATCTTTCCCGGCTACTATGAGAACGAGCAGGCCAGCCGGGACGCCTTCACGAGCGACGGCTGGTTTCGGACCGGCGACCTCGGGGAGATCGGCCCGGACGGTTGGCTGGTCATCAAGGGGAGGGAGAAGGAACTCATCGTCACCGGTTCGGGGGTCAACGTCTACCCCGACGAGCTGGAAGCGGTGCTGAACAAGGTCCCTGGGGTGAAGGAGTCGTGCGTCATCGGTGTCGAGAGGGGCGGCGGGGAAGAGGTGCACGCCGTACTGCTCCTGGACGGAAGCGGCAAAGCCCCTGAAGCAATCATCGGCCAGGCCAACAAGAGCCTGGACACGCTACAGAGGATCACCGGCTACACCATCTGGAACGAACCGGAATTCCCTAAAACCACGACGCTCAAGATCAAAAAATTTGCGGTGAAGGAGGCGCTCAAAAAGGGCGTGGAGGGGGGCGAAGCAACCGCCAGCCGGGACAGCCTGCTCAACCTGCTCGCCAAGGTGACCGGCACCGGCACCGCGCAAATCCGCGAAGAATCGCTGCTCGTGACCGACCTGGGGCTTACCTCCATCGACCGGCTGGAATTGGTCAGTTTTCTGGAGCAGGAATACCGCCTCGATATCGATGACTCCCAGATCGGGCCGCAGACGCGCGTCTCGGACCTGCGCCAGATCATTACAAAACGGGAAAAAACGACCCGGCACGACCACTTCCGGCTCTGGACGAATACCAGCTTCTTTCAGGGGGTGCGGAGGGTATGGGACGCCCTGGTCCACTACCCCCTATTCCGAAGCTTCGCAACCCTTGAGGTGCGGGGCGGGGATAAGCTGGAAAAACTGGATGGCCCGGTGTTTTTCGTGGCCAACCACCTTAGCTACCTGGACCAGCCTGCCGTCATGTTCGCGCTTCCCCCGAAGATCCGTCCGAAATGCGCCACCGCCGCCTGGGCGGAATTTTTTTTCGGAGATTACCATGGGTTTGATCGAATCTGGAGGCGCTTGAGCTACGAGTACGCCACCGTGCTGTTCAACCTCTTCCCCCTGTCCCAATCCCAGGGATTCAGCGGCTCCCTCGGATATATGGGGAAGCTCGCAGATGCCGGCATCAACATCCTGATCTTCCCCGAAGGGGAGCATTCCAGGGACGGTAAACTGCATGACTTCCAAATGGGGCTGGGTATCATGGTCAAGGAGTTGGGGATTCCGGTCGTGCCCATAAAGATCAGCGGGACCGATCAGGTCCTTCCCCACGAGGCGCGTTTCCCCAAACGGGGCGCGGTGACGGTAACCTTCGGTGAGCCGCTGCGGTTTCGCTACGAGGAGCCGGCAGACATCGTGAAAATGACGCGCCAAGCGGTGATGGACCTCTGAAGCAGAAACTGAAAAGCGCTCGCCACGGAGGGCACAGAGGAAAAGCGGAGAGAACAAAACGAATGGATTCAGGTTTACCCCCCGAATCTGTAAAATATTGGTTTTGGGTTTCCTCCGCGAACCTCCGCGTCCTCCGTGGTTGATATTTTTGATTTTGCGCTTACAATCACCGGGTTGCCAGCTCTCTCAGAGGATACGCCGTATGGACGCCCAGCCGATCTCGCTCACCTATCGCCGCTACGCCTTGGGGCTCCTTTTGGCGGTGAACCTGCTTAACTACATCGACCGTCAGGTGCTCTTCGCGGTCTTCCCCCTGATCAAGATCGATCTGCGCCTCTCCGATACGGCGTTGGGGTTTCTCGGGAGCGCCTTCATGCTCAGCTACCTGCTCTTCGCTCCGCTCTTCGGCTGGCTCGGCGACCATTGGAGCCGGACCAGACTTGCCGCCGGAGGCCTGGTTGTCTGGAGCATGGCCACGGCCCTGGCCGGTTTTGCCCCCGGCTACCGGACCCTGCTGGGCGCCCGCGCCACCGTCGGGATCGGTGAGGCGAGTTTCGGTACGGTATCGCCCGGGCTTATCGCCGATTTTTTCTCCAAGGAACGCCGCGGCCGGGTCCTGGCGTGGTTCTATGTCGCCATTCCGGTCGGCAGCGCGTTGGGCTATCTCCTCGGCGGGGTCTTGGGACAGCGGTACGGCTGGCATACCGCATTTTTGCTGGTTGGTATACCGGGCCTGCTGTTGGCCATTCCCATCGCACTGTTGCGCACCCCGCCCCGCGGCGGCGACGACGCATCCCTGCGGGCCGCGCACGGAAAGGTCTCCGGAGGCTACGCCGCCCTGTACAAAAACCGCTCGTTCGTCTGCAACACCCTCGCCATGGCGGCCATGACCTTCGCCATCGGGGGGCTTGCCCAGTGGATCCCCTCGTTCCTGTACCGCACCCATTCCCTCGACGTGGCACGGGGAAATACGCTGTTCGGAGCAACCACGGTGCTGGCCGGGATACTGGGCACCATGGCCGGCGGCTGGCTCGGCGATTTCTGGCAAAAAAGGAGCGGCAAGGGATATCTGCTCATCTCTGGCTGGGGATTCCTCATCGGCGCCCCATTCGCCGCCTGGGCCATCCTCGCTCCCGGCCTGACCGGCTGCATGACCGCAATCTTCATCGCCGAGTTTTTTCTCTTTCTCAATACCGGGCCGCTCAATACCGTCACCATCAACGTCACCAACCCGGCTATCCGCGCCATGGCCTTTGCGGTCAATATCTTCTTCATCCACGCCCTGGGCGATGCGGTTTCTCCCTCCGTCCTCGGCTGGCTGTCCGACCAGTGGGGGTTGCGCAGCGCCCTCCTGATCACCCCGGGCGTCATGGTGCTGGCCGGCCTCTTCTGTTTCATCTGCGGCAGGTTCGTGGTGCAGGATATGGCTCAAGCCGAGGGATGACGACTACAGGAGCGGCAACAATCGGCATTCATACTTTAGTCTCCCGATTTGCAGATCCGACATTCTGAGGTACGTTTTTAAAGAGAGGCAAGAACCGCCGTTGGGTTGATTTTAACGGAAATCTTTAGAGGGCCCTACATGAAGCCGTTATCTACCTTCTTTATCATTTTGTTATGCTGCGCCGTGGCGGCAACGGCTCCGGCGCAGACCTCAGATCCGTTGGACAATTTGAAAAAGTTCAGCAATTTCCAAAAAATTGATGTAAAGCGCTTGCTGGGGGGCGAAATACTCAGCCAGCGCGGCCCTCTGATGGATTTTCCCAACGGCATTTCGACGCAGATATGTTTTTTTCTCCCCATGTCTCCGGAGGAGGTGTTCAGACGGCAACAGACCTGGGACCCGACCCGCTGTGCGCCCCTGAAGGTATATGCGTCAGGCGGGCTGAGCAATCCCTGCAAACCCAGTGAATTCAAAAAACTTCGTCTCGACCCCGGTAACTATCCGGTCAAGTGGCTGTTGGAAAAGACCCTGACGACCGCTTCCGGCAAGCTGGAACTGAACCTGACCCGTTCCGAAGCGCATGAACTTGCCGCCTGCGTCAAAATGGATCGCTCCCCCGCTTCCATCGGCTCCTGTTGGGCCAAACTGTTGTTTGCGCGTACCGCTGCCTTCCAGCTCAATGGGCTTGGCGGCGTCCTGCCGTACGAGGCCGAGGGTGAATTTCTGTCCCCTACCGTACAAATTCGCACAATGCTTCAGGAGCAGGCCAAGATTACCCAGGAATTCGCCCCGATTCTGCATAAAACCGGAATATTGAACGATGGTGCCAAAACGTCCTCTCTCCTGCCCCTGTACAACTGGAGTTTTTTCGAAGCCAACCACCATGCCACTCTCAATCTCGGAGCGGTTTATCAACTGGCCGTCGGAGACCATTATCAACTTTTGGACATCAGTTACTATGCCAGCAGTACCTATTACGCAGCCGCCACTCTCTATGAGATCTGGCCGTTCCACGATGGGAAGAAAACCGGCGCCCTCGTCTGGCGTGGCGACTTTCTTGCCGCCCCGACACTGAGATACACGAAAGGTATCGAACGGATCGCATACGGCGCCATCATGATCCAGGAGATCAAGAAGGAGATCCGTTGCTTTCAGGATGATGTAAGGACCAAGCCATGAGTCGGAAATTCGGAAACGTTCGGGTGGCCATGCAACGCGTCTTCGGCAGCACCTTCATACTGCCCGCGCTGCTGGTAGTGATGCTGGCCGCGCCCCCCAGGTCCATGGCCGGTGCATCGATGGCCGTATCTCATGAACTTGATCTTGAACTGGGATATGCGGGTAGAGCCGTAACCCTTCAGGATGGCCGGCATGTCGGCTCCATCGACGAACTTGCTACTGACGTTAAATATGTCATCTCGCCGCAAATCACCGATAACCTGCTCTTGCGGGTTGGAGCGGAATGGGAGCGATTTGCCTTCGACACTTCTCCAACCGGTGCGCTGCCTGATATTTTACAGCATGCCAGTGCGGTCGTGGGTTTTGACTACCAACTGGCCGACCAATGGCTCATGCGCACTGAAATACAGCCTGGTATTTACGGTAGTTTGGCTCAAATCGGTTGGCGAAACGTTGACGCGCCCCTCTTTATGGGGGCGGTCTATCTGAAAGACGCCGATCTGCAATGGTTCTTCGGTCTGCGCATTGATCTCCGGAGCCAATACCCCGTGTTTCCCGCGCTTGGTGTCCGCTGGAAATTCACCGATGTCTGGACCTTGAACTTCCAATTACCGAAGCCTCGACTGGAGTATGACGTGAACGACGATCTTCAGGCATACCTGGGGGCGGGCGTCAAGGCCGGAACGTTCGTGGTCGGAGAACATTTCGGGGATAACCATGGCATTCCTGCGCTCAACAACGCCACGGTCGATTACACCGATGTACACCTGGGTCCCGGCTTTGCGTGGAAGGTCCTCCCTACCCTGACGCTTGAGGCTGAAGGTGGATACATGGTCTACCGCGCATGGGATTTTTTCGACAAGCACGTAAAGTTGGACAGCCACCCGGCACCGTACTTTCAACTATCTTGTCACGCCAGGTTCTGAACGCCATACCTGATCCGGTTTTTCTGAAATTCCAGGTTGTATCCCAGGTATTCACGGGATTCCGGTGTCATTAGCAATGGCAAAGAGTCCGTGTTGGCAATCCGTCGCACACGGGGATGACGCGCGGCCCTAACGTGGTAGCAGCGGAAAGCTGTTACGTCTATGGTCTGCAAACGAGGGTGATAGGATGACCCCCGACTACCTGCGAAAGCCGGGGCAAAAAGAAAGGAATCCCGGAGGATTCCTTGATGTCAGATGGAGCGGGACACGGGATTGGAAGCCACTTTTTGACAGACGTCCCCCAAGCAGTTCCTGTGATAAAATACCAATATATCAAATATATAAATTACTTAAACCTTATTTCTCGGCTGATTTTAGTATGCAGGCGTTCAGCAAAATGCATTAAAAGCCAAGCTTTTTGTCAAAGTTTAGTCAAAGTCTTTGTGCCAGTCGTTATTATGATTTCGAGTCCGCGCTGGCTTCCCAATAATGGCTGTTCTGAGAACTGGACATTGTTGATGACTCCACCGTAATTTTGGGGGTGCTAAAACGGATGGAACTATCACCGGCTTGTCAAGGTGATCGTCAGGACCAAGGGAGGGGTGATTGCCGGGCGCAATTCTGCATTATGACCGATTCAAGGAACAACTGCGCCCGTCGCAGGCATAATGAGCACCGCTACGCCATGGTGTAATGTCGAGTAGTCAGTAAAGTGGCAGTGGCCATTACAGCCGAAACCATTTGGCGGTGTCATTTAGATCAGAGGCTGTGGCGGCAAGATTTTCAGATGACTGCTTGACGTCAACAAAAGTACTTTTAATCTGTCTGGCGGTATCAGATATTGTATTCATCACCCTCGAAATATCATCTGATGTTGCGGACTGCTGCTGGGCAGCAACGGCGATCCTGCCGACCATGCCGGTAATCTTATCCATGTTTTCAACAATCTCGTCTATGGACTGTACCGATTCATTGACGATATTTACAACCTGGTCCACTGAAGAACTCTCTTCCCGAATGAGTTTGACAGCCGTGTCGACACCGGCGTTCATGGATGATACGTTTTCCACGATCTCGTCCGTCGCTTCAGAGGTCCTGGCTGCAAGTTTACGCACTTCATCGGCAACCACGGCAAAACCGCGGCCCTGCTCTCCGGCCCTGGCGGCCTCAATTGCAGCGTTCAGCGCCAGCAGATTGGTCTGGTCCGCAATGTCATTGATAAGCGCGACAATGCCGGTAATTTTTTCCGACCGAGTTCCGAGTGTCTCCACCTCTTTTGCCGAGGATTTAGTTGTCTCGGCAAATCGTTGGAGATAACTGACTGCGGTATGCATCCTGTCTCGGCCACGGTTGGCGGCTTCTCGCATTGATGCTGCAGTGTCTGCCGTTTCGTTGGCATTATTGGACACATCGTTGATGGTCTGGGACATCTCGGTCATGGCAACAGCAGACTGTTCGATACGCTCGGTCTGTTTTCCCGTGCTATTCTCAAGTGTACGCGCCGTGGATGAGAGTTCCTCCGAGCTACCTGCCAGGGCATCTGTCGCCACCCCGATCTTTTTGGCAATATTCTGGAGACTGCCTGCCATGGTGGCCATTTCTTTCTGGACCTGACCGATCTCGTCATTGTTTTCCGCAGATATGGTACAGTTCAGATTACCGGAAGCTATTTCACGGGTAGTGGTAATAAGCCTGGAAAGAGGATGGGCGATTGCCCGGTACATCCATATTCCGAAAATGATGCCAGAAAAGACCGCAAGCACACCTATGGTAAGGATCAAACCAAGGCTCTTGCGGATCATGGAGTTAACGGCGGCGATCGATTTTTCCTGTTCCCCCTGCGCCACGCTCGATGTTTGTCTACTTTTCAGAGCTTGCTGCATGACAATATTTCGGAGCTTCGCCGATTCCTGAGACGCTACTTCCTGCATTGCCAGCCTGTTTTTCAACTTCGGGACGATACCGTCTTTGGTGGTGAGACTCGCGTAGACGCCATCCAATGCAGACGTCGTTCTATTCAGCACCGCGAGCTCTTTCGCAGCGTTAAGCTTCTTTAAATTTTTTTGAAGCTCTGCCTCCGCCTTATGGATTTTGGCGTACTGCGCTGTTATGGTCGTCAAAGTCACATCTATTTCTTTTCCCGTGGCAGCAGTAAACAGCCTTGTTACAAGCCCATCGACCGATGCCCCATACGCCAGCAGCTCGGAATTACTGGCAAGTGCACTCACCGTAATGTTTGATTGCACAAACGAATTTCCGTTTTTGCCTGTTATATCTCCTACTTTCTCGCTGATATTGTCTATTTCATTATCAAGGGAACCGATTATTCCATCCATTTTGTCCAGAATACCGTCGATTAACACGTCAGCTTTATTATTCCCTGCCAATCGCAATACAAAATATTCGTCCAACTTTGTGGACAGGTTTGCTATTGCGGCCTTAAGTTTTGGATTTCCGCGCACATTGCCATTTTGTAGCAGACGGTCGATATGTCCTTTCACTTCTCCTTTGTAGCCCTTAGCGTTGCCTCGTTGCGATTGAAAGCAGAGAACCATGGTATCTTTAAGCTGTGTCTTGGCCATTTCGAGGCTAGTGAGCTTGTCGGCCAAGGAGTTTCTGCCTTCAACGAATGTTACGTATGTGGCTGAACGCGAAACTTGCAGGGACTTTACCAGGCCGTCAAGTTCCTTGAGTTTGGCGATGGCTTCATTCAGGTGCTGTGTTGTTGTCTTTGCTGCGTTGTTGGCTTCTTCCTGGGATGTGATGCTAGCCGTTACCGTTTCGACAAGCCGATTGAAAATACCTTCCAACTCCGAATACGTTTCAAACTTCTCACCGGACATCGACTCAATTGTCGTTTGAGAGCTTTTTACGGTTTCAAGTGATTTTGATGCTTCCGTCCTGGCATCATCAAGTTCCTTTTTGCCCCTTGATGTGCTCACTTTTACCAGGTCGGCGGTAGCTGCCTGGATAGATCGTTCATATTCCACTGTCCTGAGTTGGTATGGTGTGCTTTTTTCCGTAAGATAAGCCAGCTTCCCCTTTATAAAGGTCATACTAACGTAGCAGGCTACTGATATCACAATTGAAATACCGGCAACAATCGCAACATTCAGAAAAAGCTTGGTTTTGATTTTCATGTATCCTCACACAAACAGCGTAATCAGGATGCGTTGCCACGTATCGCTTAATCATACTTAAATCAAATTATTCAAATATGTTATTAGACCGTTTTTTAAATATTGTCAAACATTGGAAGTCCTCTATCAAATCATGCTTTCAATTTGCATGCTCCCGTAAACTCCCCCTGAATTGAGACATTCCCAAAGTAGAGCTTTCTGGCATTATTGAAGCCAGGAGGTTCAAATGAAAGGATCACGATTTACCGGAACCCAGATCATTTCGATTCTCAGAGAAACTGAAGCCGGAATGCTTGTTAAGGATGTCTGCCGTAAGCATGGCATCGGCGACGCGACCTACTACAATTGGAAATCAAAGTATGGCGGTATGTCTGCTTCCGATCTCAAGCGGATGAAGGAGATGGAAGCCGAACTGAGCCGTCTCAAACGCATGCATGCTGACATGGCCCTTGAGAATCACGCTTCGGAAGACCTGATCGAAAAAAAGCTCTGAGGCCGCCCGAGAAGCGAGATGCTGCAATCTATCTCGTCGCTGAACACAGGCTGTCCGTGCAGCGTAGTTGCCGTTGTATCGGACTCTCTCGTGCGGCTTACTACCGAGTTCCGGTTTACGCCTCTGAAACGGATCATGACGTCATCAAGGCTCTTAATGCCCTTGTTGAACGCCACCCTCGCTGGGGCTTCTGGAAATGTTTCAAAGCCTTGCGGCGGCTTGGCCAGCTATGGAATCATAAACGGGTGTACCGCGTTTATTGCACCCTTCAGCTTAACCAGAAGCGCAGGACCAAGAAGAGGTTGCCACAGCGCATCAAACAGCCCCTGCTCGTGCCACAGCAACCGAACCAGACATGGTCGGCAGACTTTGTGAGCGATGCACTCTATGCCGGAAGGCGGTTCAGAACATTCAACGTCAGTGATGATTTCAACCGTGAATGCCTGGCCGTGGAAATCGATACATCTCTTACCGGCACAAGACTGGTCCGTGTGTTTGGGCGGCTACGCCCTGAGCGGGGCCTTCCCAATGTCCTGCGAGCGGACAATGGCCCTGAGTTCCTAAGCGGCGACTTTGTTGCCTGGGCTGAAACGAATGGGATGGCTATTCAGTACATTCAGCCAGGAGAACCGAACCAGAACGCCTATATCGAGCGATTCAACCGCACGTATCGAGAAGAACTGCTTTCAATGTATCTTTTCAACAATCTCAGCGAGGTACGGGAAGAGACTTACTGGTGGCGGAACGATTACAATGAGCTGCGGCCGCATGATTCTCTGGGAGACATGACGCCAGCCGAATACATGGGAAACGGCACCAGAAACTCTGCTTTAAATCTGTCTACTTGACAGGGAAGCTTACGATACCGCACCAAATTGCGGAAGCCCCTGCCATAGCCATCGTTTTTTGGTCAAAGCTTTAGTCAAAGTCAGGGGCTGCATCCTGATAACTACTTGAGATAGTCGGCTATATTATGGAGCGGGAAAGGGGATTCGAAATCGTCATTTCGGCGGGAATGGTTTATTTAGTTCTAATGAATCTTCTGTATTGCCTCTTTCAATACTGACAGCTTATACGGTTTCTGGATGAATCCCGCCAAGCCTTTACCAGCGAATTTTTGTGTAACTTCATGTTCGCTGAAGCCGCTTGACATAATCACCTTCACATCTTGTTTGATCTGTCTCAGTTCCCGGAAACATTGCTCTCCGTCCATGTGCGGCATGGTTAGATCTAAAATGACAAAGGCGATATCGGAGTTTTGCTTGAATATTTCAACAGCCTCTCTGCCATCATTAGCTGTGATCGTGGTAAAACCAAATTCCTGCAACATTTCTTTGCCGATGCCTCTGATAGTCTCTTCGTCATCTACCAGCAGAACTTTCCCTTTGCTTTTCCAGTCGTCTTTGTAATTGTCGTTATTGAATATCTCTGACGGTTTGTTTGATGCGGGCAAGAGAATCTTAAATGACGTGCCTTTACCCAATTCACTGTAGACTTTTATTGCCCCTTTATGTCCTCTTACAATGCCGAGCACAGCGGCCATGCCCAATCCTCTACCAGTAAACTTTGTAGTGAAAAATGGGTCAAAAAGCTTTGCCTGGGTTTTATCATCCATACCACAGCCGGTATCGGCAATTTCCATATAGACGTATAGGCCTTCTGTGATGTTTTCCTCCAGCCAAACCTTTTCCAGATAGCTCTCATCGCAGTCCATGCATCCTGTGGTAATGGCGATGACTCCGCTTTTTTCGCCAATTGCTTCGGATGCGTTAATGACCAGATTCATGACAATTTGCCGCATTTGGGTAGCGTCGGCCTCTACAGTAGGGAGATGCGGGCTAAGGTTGAGACGGAGCACTGCTTTTTTGGATATTGACACCTCTAACATATGAAGCATCTCTTCCAATAGTCGGTTCATATCTAGGTTTTCAATTACAAACTTCCCTTTGCCAGAATATGCCAGCATTTGTTTGGCAAGGTCGGCAGCACGTGCTGATGCCTGTTCGATTTTGTGCAGGTTTTCAATGGAGGGTGATTCTGGATTCAGTCTCAGCAATGCGAGGTCTGCATTGCCCATTATTGTCATCAAAATATTATTGAAATCGTGAGCTATGCCTCCAGCTAGCACCCCGAGGCTCTCCAGTTTTTGAGAATGAAGGAGCTGTTTCTCAAGATTTATGCGACTTTCTTCAGCCTGTCTGAGTTCGGTGATATCAAGTACTGAGCCGGTTGCACCTACATATTCGCCATCAAGGTTGTACATTGCGTTAATGTAAATCAGTGCTGAAATTATTTTACCGGTCTTTGAGAGATACCTTTTTTCAAGGGAGTAATGGTCAATTTCATGATTCATTATTTTATTGACCATCTCAATACATTTTTCGGCATCGTCTGGATAACTCACATCGGTAATACTCATTCTTCCGACAAGTTCTTCTGCTGAATATCCTACCAAATTGCTGAAAGCTTCGTTTACTTCAGTGAATTTTAAATTCACGTCCGTAATAGCCACTCCAATCAGTGTATTGTTGAAGAGGGTACGATAATGTGACTCTCCAGTGCGAATAACTTCTTCCGCATGTCTGCGTTCGGTAATGTCTCGGGTTATTCCCAGTAGAGAGATAATATCCCCCTGTTCGTTGCGAAATGGAACTGCGTGGGTTTCCAGCCAGACGTGCCTGCCTTTGAGACCGGTGATCTCAAATTCGAGTATTCCGGGGATTCCATGAAAAACCTGCTCTGTAAGAGCCATGAAGGCATTTCTGTATGAATCGGTAATCAATGAGTAGGCACATTTTCCTTTTACCTGTTCAAAAGAATCAGCCTCAACCATATCGAGACCGGCCCGGTTCATCATGAGCAGGTTGCCCCTGTTATCAAGCATTTTGATGCACTCTGGCTCAGAATCAATTATTGTCTTTAAAAACCGCTCGCTAGCTTCCAGCGCCTCTTTGGTCTTCTGCTGCTCGGTAATATCCTGAATTATCCCAAATAGCCGTAATATTCGACCATCGTTATCAGACTCCAATCGCCCAAGGCCATGAACCCAGCGTTTGGCTTTGTCGCTATGCCGTTCAATCTGATATTTCTTATCGAAGTATTCACGATTTTGAAGGATACGTGTTTGCAGATATGAAGACATCTCCTCTCGTTGGTCTTCGCATATGAGATTCAACCAACCGCTGACATCCCGTGCATAGTTTTCATCTATGCCGAAAATAGCGTCCAATTCTTCTGAGCTCGTCCACAGACCTGTTGTTAAATCGAAGGTGTAGTGGCCGACATGGGCCACATGCTGGGACGCCTTCAGTAACGTTTCACTGTAGCGTAACGCGTTTTCCGCCGTCTTTCGTTCCCCAACCTCTTTTCTCAAACGGCGCTGAATAGTAAATAATATGAGCATAATTACCAGTGAAACCGAACTGATACTGCCGACTACAACGACAATTCTCCGTAATTTGGGTGCTTCGCTCCCTAGGTAAGGATCATATATAAAACCTTCAAGAAAATTCGTATTATCAGCCATACCGACTTTAACAAAAATATCCGCCATATGCTGCCAGCGCCCAGGATTCATGTGACCCATCTCTACAAGATCAGGTAATATGAGTTGCCGCATGGTATCAGCTTCGAATTGTAGATGTTCTCTCGTTTTTTTTACGTTGTATTTGGTTATGAGCAGATCTATAAGTTCATCACGATGAGACATAGCGTACTGCCAGCCGCGGAGTGTGGCACTACGGAATGCTTTGACACGCTTGGGATGCTGTTTTAGCTCCTGCTCGCTGGTGAAGAGGATGTCGCTGTAGAAGTCTATACCGTAATTGATGGGATTGATGACCACGAAATCCACGCCTTTCTGCTTCAGGAAGAATGGTTCGTTGGTCAGGTATGAATTGAAAGCTGTAACTTTGCCGGTGGCCAGGTCGTTAATGTCAAAACTGCTCGGTTGGATATTTACCTTTTCGGGATTTATACCTTCATTGAAGAACATGGCATAAAAGTCAGCGTCATTTTGCTTATCCATGAGCATGACTTTTTTACCAATCAAATCATGAGGAGAGCTTATGCCCGTATCAGTTCTCGCTAGCAACACCGATGCAGAATGCTGAAATATTGCAGCCAATGCGACAAGAGGTTGCCCATGCAATCTCTCATGCAAAAGTTCGGCGTTGGCTTCTGCGTATTGAGCACGGCCGGCAAGGACTTCCTGAACAGGAGTTTTGCCGGGTGCCCCTTCATGTAAACGTACATCCAGTCCTTCTTCTTTGTAGTAGCCCTTCTCGATAGCGGCATAATAACCAGCAAATTGGAACTGATGTTTCCAGCGGAGTTGGAAATCAATTATCTGAGGTGGCTGCTTGGTGCGTGCATCATCAGCATTGCAAACAATCGATGTTAAAATGACTCCAAGGAAGGATGCCAGTGTTAAAAGCTGGGCTATTAATTGTTTCGACCTAGAATGGATCATCCAATGTCCTTGGTGGAGCATTTCAGTGATGTATCAGGATATTTTATCGGGTAGCGAGATTAAGTTTCGTGTGACTAGCATACTGGGTTCTCAAATAAATGATGTAGTTCAGTAAACCACCGGCTCTGCCGGTGAGACTTGAAAAGGCTCTGCCGTTCCAGCAGCACTTCCTCATGAGGAAAACACGGAAGGGTATTCAACAGGAGGAAATGTTATGCGAGAGTGGTAGAGTTTATCCCATGTAAAATGGAAGTGCAAATACCATGTGGCAATCGTCCCAAAGTATCGTAAGAAGGTGTTTTATGGACGGCTTCACGGAGAAGTCGGAAAGATCATCCGTCAGGTGTGTTGCCAGAAGGAAGTGTTATATCGCTCGGTAAATAATTTACTTCAAGATTCCATTGTGTTTTTAAAGGGTGGTCCAGAAATAGCTCGACGGTGTTCAGCCATTACACTCTCATCCCCTCTTTTCGCCGGGGCTGGGCCGGACATCTCCTTTTACCGAAAGCGAAGGTGGCAAAAACGAAGAGGGATACCTTGTTCAGCATCCCTCTTCTGTTCCTACACTGAGTCCGTTCGGGGCCAAGCTATTTGCCGTACAGCCCCCAGATACTGCCGATGCCGGTCACGAGATCATACCCCGTCTTGCAGCGGTTCTTCCCCGCCGAGCCGGAGATTATGTCGCGGAAATCGTTCGATGCACCGGGATTAGCTGAGCTGGTATTCATATTCGCGTAGACAGTGGTTAATTCAGAGGTAGAACTGATGGCAAAGCCGTTGGTCGAAGCCGCGAGGTTGAAGATGCCGGCCAGCGACGGTGAGGCGACGCTGGTCCCGCCGAACACATACCAGCCCCCCTGCCAGTAGACCGAGACGCCCGTGTTCGGGTTGGCATCGAACGACACGTCCGGCGTCCCCCGCTTGCTCCCTACGATCCCCTGGACAGCGTCCTGATACGTCGGCCGGGGCACGAACTTGCTCGTGCCGCCGCCACTACCGCTCCAGGCCGTCTCGCCGAGGAAGACACCAGTTGAACTCATGTTGAGCGTGGTCCCGCCGGCAGAAACGACTTTCGCCGAGGCGCTTGGCCAGATGACCTTCCCGCCGGAATCGCCACTCGCAGCAAAGTAGACCACGCCGGGGGCGGTGAAGTGGCTGTCGTAGGCAGTCTCACTAGAGAATTCGCCCGACCCCCAACTCATGGACACTTCCTGGACCCCGGATATCGTGCCGGCCACGTCTACTGCAGCGAGCAGGTTGCTGTTGCTGTTTGATGCCGCCTCCACCAGGACGATCTTAGCCGTGGGTGCCATCGCATGGGCCCACTGGATATCGAGCGCAGCCTCTTGTGACCAGCCGGAGTTGTAGGCTGGCTTGGTCCCATTCGCGTAGACGACCTGCAGGACATTGCCGCTACCCGTCTCCTGGGGAAGCCCGTAGGAGGCCGAGAAGGCGTTGAAGTCGGCTACTGCCGTCGGGTAATCGTACGCGTCAACGATGACAATTGTCTGCGCCCCTTGCGTCTGGCCCAGCGTGTAGGATGGAAGATTATAGGCCGTCCTAATGGCGGCAGGGCTCATCCCTGCCGGGGAAATCCCTCCCGACAGCGGATACATCAGCAGGAGATGGTTGGTATGCGACCGGTGGCCGACATCCTGGTCACGCTCCACGGACGAGTCGGGCCAGACCACCATGCCATTCGGAATCCCCTGGGCCCAGCCAGGGATCGCCGCAAGCACCCCTGCCAGCCCGCACAACAAACCCACCATTCTCATTCTCATGTCATGTCCCTTTCCCAGCCGTTCACGGGGCTGACATCTCCCCTGCCTGTCATGTTTCTCCTCATACCTCTCATCTGCCGTTAAGAACAGGTCATCCGTTCCGGTTCGGCCTATATAGTGTTTACATTTTATCGCTCGCGCAAAAAACTGCAATGCATATATTCTTGCATCGCAACGGGTGGTTATTTACTGCACACGATTTGGCGAGATTGGTTCAAGTTCAAACGTTGCGGGGCCAATTCCCCGCAGTTTGCTGGTTAAGAGGGGCAAACTTCGAAGCCGACCCACAGGACGAAGGCGTAAAACTGTAGGCATTGGGACCGGCTTCACTACATTTTATCAGCATTATGAGTAACTAAGACACCTATGATATCTTAGTAAAAATTATCTCATTGTGAACCGGCTTTGGACTTTGACCCGTGATCGGCGCAGATCTTGACCCACCACGTCGTAATAACGCCAGGTTATAGAGGCAAGGTGGGTCAAAATTGGATGCCGGTTAACATCAGGGCACCACAGACAGACAGAGGGGGCTCCCCGGCCCCGGCCATGCCGGCAGAAAACTGGAAACCGGCCTTGCATCGGTTCCGGAGCATGCCCGAACAAAGATCGCCGGCTTCCTGATAATCGACAAGCCATTTACACAAAATTTGCACAAAACTCTGGACACGTCCGTTTCAGTTTTGATAGTAAACAACTGTCATGGTCCGAATATCGTGCAAACCGGGATGTCCCGGACGTGATCCCAATAGACGCACCGCAATCCCCCTATCTCCCGGTAACCGAGTACTCTTCTATGAACTACATTTTCGGCATGTTCATCCTGATCGCCGGGTTCATCCTTGCTCCCCCGGCCGTTGCGAGTGATCTGATCGTTTCGCGGGCCGCGCTGGAAGACCCGGCCGGCACCCTGACGATCGCCGATGTGGCCGGGCGCGAGTTTACCCTGATCGGTCCTACGCTTTCCCGGGGGCTGACCGACTCCGTACACTGGCTGCGGCTGAGGGTCCGGGCGCCCGCCAAGGGGAATGAGGTGGTACTGTTCATTCGCCAGCCTTTTCTCAACGAGGTTCGTCTTTACGAGGCGGATGCGGGGGCTCCGTCGGGCTGGAAGACACGGGTGACCGGCAATCACTATGCTTTCGGCGCACGCGATCGCGCCAGGAATTCCCTGGGGTTTGTCGTCAGCGTGGCGCCCTCCGGGGCGACCTACTATCTTCGCCTCAAGACCAGGAGTTCGTCGCAGTTGACGGTGGAAGCCCTGGAGCCGGCCGAGGCCGAGCGCGTGGACGACCAGTTTGACCTGATGGCGGTGTTTTTCGTGACCGCCATGCTGCTGTTGCTGTCCTGGGCCCTCCACAGCTATCTGCTGGACCGGCTGCCGGTAGTCGGCCTGTTTGCCCTGCATCAAGCCATGTATACCCTGTATGGCGTGGCCATTACCGGCTATTTGGCTCCCTTTATCCCTGCCGGCCTTCCTCCGGGCGTGATGGATTGGATTATCGTCGTTGCCTACTGCGGGTCGAATTTCGCAACCGTGCTGTTCTGCCGAGAACTGTTCAAGCCCTATCAGCCCCCACAACTGGTGATGCGCGGGCTCGATCTCCTGCTGTGCGTCTTTCCCCTCCAGCTTGCGGCGATCGTCTCCGGCCATATCTTTTTGGCCATGGTTTCCAATCTGGTGCTGGTCAGGGTGACATGGTGGTATTTTGTCGCCACGACCTTTACTCTGCGGAGTGAAAGCACCCCGAGCCGCCGTTCGCTGCGATTCTTCTTCGTTGCCGTCGCTTTCATTTTCACCCTGTTCTGGATTGCCAACCGCAGCACCCCCGCCAGCTTGCGGGGAAACACCAGCTACGGCAGGCAGGTGCTGATCATCAACGGCCTGATCATCGGCAGCATATTCGCCATGATCTTGAACACGCGTTCCCGCAGGCTGCAACAGGAGGCACAGCGGGCCGCCCTGGAGTCGCAGGCGAAATCGGAGTTTCTCGCCATGGTCAGCCACGAGATCCGCACCCCACTCAACGCGTTGGTCGGATTCAGCGGCATGGCCCGCACGGCAACCGACCCCGCCCGGATCGATCAGTACCTAGCCATCCTCGAACAATCGTCGCGTTCCCTGATGGAACTCGTGAACGATATCCTGGACATGAGCAAGATCGAGGCGGGGCGGATGGAGTTCGAGACCGTGCCGTTCAATCTGCGGCAGCTCGTCGCCGGTCTGGAGGAGCAGTATCGCCCCCTGGCGGACCGGAAAATGCTGGCCTTCCAGGTCGGCGTAGCCGAAGATGTGCCCACCTGGGTCCTCGGCGACCCGCTCCGCCTGCGCCAGATCCTCGCCAACCTGCTGGCCAATGCCGTCAAGTTCACCGAAAGCGGCGCGGTATCCTGCACGGTCAGCCAGGCCGGACGACCGGCGGAGGGGGGCCGGCCCCTGGTCCGCTTCGAGGTGCGGGATACCGGCATCGGCATCCCTGAGAACGGCCGCACCCTGCTCTTCCAGCCCTTTCGTCAACTCGACCCGACGATTTCCCGCAAATTCGGCGGCACCGGCCTCGGCCTGGCCATCGTCCGCAACCTGACGGAGATGATGAAGGGAAGTCTCACCGTCGACAGCCGGATAGGAGCGGGAAGCTGCTTCGCCGTCGAACTGCCGCTCTGGGAAACGGAACCGGCGCCGGATGGCCGTCTCGCACCGGCCGTGGCCCCGGCGCCCCGTGCGGTCCTGGTGGTGGAGGACAACGGATTCAACCGCAGACTGTTGGGAGATATCCTGGACTCCTGGGGCCAGGAGGTTACGCTGGCGGAAGACGGCTTGCAGGCGTTGCAGTTCATGGAGCAGCGGCGTTTCGACCTGGTCCTGCTGGATATCCGCATGCCGGATATCGACGGCATCGAGGTTGCCCGCCGCATCAGGCGCCGGGAAGAAGAGCGGGACGAAACCCCCGTGCCGGTCATCGCTATTACGGCCGATGCCGATGCGACCACCCGCGACGCCTGTCATGCCGCGGGGATCAATGGGGTACTGGCAAAACCGGTGGTCCCCGAGCAGCTAGCCCAGGCCATGGCCGCGTTCGGGGGAGAAACCGCCGCCCCGCCGCCCGGCGGGGAACCGCAGTTGGACGCGCAGACCCGGAACGACCTGGCCAGCAACCCGGAGCGCGCCCGGCAGTACCGGGAGATGCTGCTGCAGGATATCGACGGCGAGCTGCGGAGTCTGCAAACCGCCCTGGAACGCGACGACCGCAGCGGACTCGTCCGGGCCGCCCACACCCTGAAAGGTCTGTGCGGACACCTGGCAAACCGGGAGCCGGCCGAACTTGCGGCCTGGTTGCAGCGGCATGCCCCGTCCGCCCGGCCCGAACAACTGCAGCCGGTGGTCGAGAAACTCATGAAACGGATGAAGGGTGGCTATCCATGAACAGTGGCGCACGGATACTGGTGGTTGACGACAAGCAGAGCTTTCGCTTCATGGTCAAGGGATACCTGGACGATGCCGGATACCGGACGGCCTGCGCCGCCGACGGGGCCGAGGCCCTGGCGAAGCTGGAAGAGGGGCGCTTCGACCTGATGCTGTCCGACATGGTCATGCCGGGGATGGACGGGGTGGCGTTGTTGCGGCGGGTGCGCGCGGTCCGCCCGGAGCTGCCTTTCGTGCTGGTCACCGCCCACGGCAGTGTCGACAGCGCCGTGGCGGCTATGAAAGAAGGGGCCGGCGACTACCTGCTGAAGCCGCTCAACCGGGAGGAGTTGCTGGTGGTGGTGGAACGGCTGCTCGAAAACGCCAGGGTGCGCCACAGTTATGACCGGATGCTGGATTTCGAGCGGGAAAAGTTCAGCTTCCAGAGCATGACCAGCCATTCGCCGATCATGGGCAGAGCGCTCGCCGCGGCCCGGCAGGTGGCCGCCTCTCCCCGCACCACCGTCGCCATCTACGGCGAGAGCGGGGCGGGAAAAGAGGTCATGGCCCGAGCCATCCACGTGGCATCCGGGCAGAACATGGCCAGCTTCATAGCCGTCAACTGCGCCGCCATCCCGGAAACCCTGCTGGAGAGCGAGTTGTTCGGCCACGTCAAGGGGGCCTTTACCGGCGCCGACCGTGAACGCGAGGGGAAATGCAGCCGGGCGCACGGCGGCACCCTGTTTCTGGACGAGATCGGTGACATGCCGCTGTCGCTCCAGCCGAAACTGCTGCGCCTGCTGGAAGAACGGACCTACGAGAAGGTCGGCTCCGACCGCCAGATCAACGCCGATTTCCGGGTTATCGTCGCCACCCACCGTAACCTGGAGGAATGCTGCGGCCGGGGGACCTTCCGCCAGGACCTCTTCCACCGGCTCAACATCTTCCCGATCACCATCCCGCCCCTGCGGGAGAGACGCGAGGATATCCCGCACCTGGCGGAACATTACCTCAAAAAATTCCGGCAGCATCAGGGCAAACAGCTTCCCGGCCTTTCCCGGATGGCGCTCGACCTGATGATGACCTACGACTGGCCCGGCAATGTGCGCGAACTGCGCAACCAACTGGAATATGCCACCATCGTCACCGGCGGGGACCTGATCCGGCCCGAGCACCTGCGCCTGCAGGAGCATTTTCAGGCGCAAACCGGGGAGGCGTCCGACGACCGGATCTCCCTCAACCTCACCTTCTCCCCCGACGAATTTTCTCTCGACGCCGTCACGCGCCGGGTTATCGAGTGGGCCCTGGCCAGGAGCAACAACAACAAATCCTCCGCCGCACGCCTGTTGAAAGCCTCCCGCAAGCTGTTCTACTGACCCCGGAAGCGCCCGTCCGCCGACCTTTCGACCGCCACCTCCCACCAATTGCCCCAAACGGGACAACATGTCCCCAGCCGGACAGAATCATCCCGCCCTATTCCGCTAACAGTTCGAATTACAACGACCAATAGATCCGGCACGGATTTCGCGACCTACCTCATGCAGCAGTTCTGCTCGGGGCGCAATTGTCCCGCAGGGGACAGATGTGCGACGGGAGGCGGCAATGTCACAGGAAGCGGTCGAAAAGGTGCTGGGGCGTTTGATCACGGACGGGCAGTTCCGCCGTCTGGCGACCGAATCCCTTGAGGCGGCCAGCATTCAGGCGGGGTATCGCCTGTCTCCGGGAGAGCTGCGGTTGTTGTCCGGCAGCCTGGAATTCCAGCGTATCTCCGAACTCGCCGAGCGGCTGAACCCGGGGCTGTGCCGGACCGGCGGCTGCCCATGAGTGCGTCATGTATATCGGCCCATCGGCCATCTGTCATTGACAGTGTAAATCCATCTCAGGAGGCTTGGAACATGAAACATATGCTGGTGCTGGCTCTTATGTTATTGGCAGGAATCTCGCTCTCCGGCTGCAGCGGAGACACCCCCTCGCAGACGCAATCGCAACAGGCGCAGATAACGGTCCTGCAGAACCAGCTATCCGCCGTGCAGACGCAATTGTCCAGCGCAAAGGCGGACGGCTCGGTGTACAACGCCGGGATCACCACCGCGATCAACTCGCTGAAGCAAACGGAAAGCGCGTTGGCCACGCTTGCCGGGCAGCCCGCAAACTCCAACGCCACGCCCCTGACGACCGCCGCTAATCAGGTCCTTGTGCTCCAGTCCCTGGCTGCCAGCCTCTCGTCGGATACCTCCGCCCTGTCAGCCGCGTACGCCAACGCACAGGCGAGCATCGCCAGTCTGACGACACAACTGAACGCCGCCAACGCCCAGGTAACCAGCCTGACGGCACAACTGGCGGCAAGCGAAAGCACTAACAGCACCCTGTCCGGCCAACTGGCCGCCGCCAACGCCCAGGTGACCACCCTGACCAATCAGATAGCCACGTTGCAGACGCAACTCGCCAACGCCAACGACACCATCGCAACGCGGGACGCGACCATCGTTTCCCTCAACAGCACCATATCGACCCTCCAGGCGCAGATCAGCGCCATGGTCGCCACCCCGGTAGCCATGAGCGCAAGCGCCCTGACCGCCGCCGTCTCCACCGCCATTACCGTCACCGCCACGTTCCCCAGTACGGAAAACGGTAAAACCGCCACCTTCACGGCAACGGGCGGCAACCTGCTGACGACCCCGGCTAACGTGACTATTGCCGGCAACACCGCCTCGACGACCTTCAACTCCGCATCCCCCGGCACGTTCAACATCTACGTGGTGGACGGCCTGCACGCGGGCGGCGCGATAGTGACCATCACGGCAACTCCCGCGCCCACCTACGGCATTTCCGGCACCATATCGCTGAACGGCGCGGGGCTTCAGAATGTGGCCGTCGCTCTGACGGGAGCCGCCTCAGCCGCCGTGTTGACCGACGCCAACGGCAATTACAGCTTTGCCGGGCTGCAGAACGGCAGCTATACCGTGACCCCATCACGGTCCGGGTACAGCTTCCAGCCGTCCTCCCGCGCCGTGACTGTCAGCAACGCCAATGTCACCGGCCGGGACTTCACCGACATCATCACGGCGACCTACAGTTGCAGCGGAACCCTGAGCCCGCTCGGCCGCTGGTGCGACAACAACGACGGCACGGTCCGGGACATGACCACCGGCCTGCTCTGGCTGAAGAACGCCAACTGCGCGGCCACCCTCGGCGGGGTGACATCCGGGGCGGGCACCACGTGGGCAGACGCCCTGACCTGGAGCAGTTATCTCGCGAGCGGCAGTTGCGGCCTGAGCGACGGCTCCTACGCCCGTGACTGGCGATTGCCGACGATAGGTGATCTTTCGGCATTGCTCACCGGCACGGAGCCGGTATTGGCCAGCACGCCGAGACTTTTTACCAACATCCAGAGCGATTTTTACTGGTCGTCCTACAGCTTCGGCGACGGCAATATCTGGGAGGCCTACATGACCAACGGCACCGGGGGCAACTTCCCCGCGACCAACGTATACTACACCTGGCCCGTTCGTTGACCCCCGGCTCCTCGAACCTTTGATGCGGCGGTCCGTTCTTCGGGGCACCAGCACCCGCCGAACGGACCTCTTCCCGGATAATTTCAGATTTTGAACACGCCTCGACCGTTCACGTTGCGACCCGCAATCGCCCTAACGAACGAGGTGGAGCTACCCATCGAGCAGGTGCTTTCGCACGCAGCCGGACACACAAAAAGGAGGAGCATCATCGTGAGCAAAGACCCGGAACAGAGTATTGACGCGGCAATGGACAGCAGCATGACCCGGCGGGACTTCATCAAGGTCTCGGCCGGGACCATGGCCTGCATTTCGTTGGGTTCATTGACGTTTAGCTGCGGCACCACCAGCGCGGCCCAGACCGCGGGCTACCCGATTGACTCCACTGTTTCCACGACACTCCAGCGGACGATCAAGTACACCACCATATCGCCGGCGCAAATTGCCGCCACGAATCTCAAAAATATTGCCAGCTATGACACGTACGGGTACGGCGCCTGGAGCTACGGTGCCGCTCTCGTTTCCGAGAAACGCAACGATCTCATGGCCACGGCATACACCTATCCGGCGGACAGCAGCGCGTCGAAGGTGCTGGTGAGGTTCTTCGCCATCACCGATATCCACATCATCGACAAGGAATCCCCCTCCCAGGTAATTTACCTGGAAATGCTCATGGGCAAGGAGACCTCTACCTATTCCCCAACCATGCTGTACACGACCCAGGTGCTGGACGCCGCCATCCAGACCGTGAACGCCCTGCACAAACAAACCCCCATCGACTTCGGGATCTCGCTTGGGGACGCCAGCAACAGCACCCAGTACAACGAGCTCAGGTGGTATATCGACGTCATCGACGGCAAGGTCATTACCCCCAGCTCCGGCGCCCACGCGGGGGCCAACAAGATCGATTATCAAAAACAGTTCAAGGCGGCGGGGCTCAACCCGGCGATCCCCTGGTATCAGGCCATCGGCAACCACGATCATTTCTGCATCGGCTCCATCCCGCTGGACGCCGGCGGCCTGCGCGACAGCTATACCAGCAGCGAAGTCGTCGCCATGGCGAACACCCTCGCCTACCCTAACGACATCTACAACACCGGAAATCACCAACTCTACTATATGGGGGTCATCGACGGTTCCACCCCGAACGGCGATGTCGTAAAAGCCGGAAAGGTGGGAGACTTCGCCACCCCTCCCACGGTGGTCCCGGACCCGGATCGCCGCTCGCTGACTAAGCCGGAATGGGTAAATGAATTTTTCAAGACGTCCACCGCGCCGGTCGGCCACGGCTTCAACCTGGTTCCTCCCGGGCAGGAAAAGGGCTTTGCCTGCTACAGCTTCGTGCCGAAAGCAACAGTTCCCCTCAAGGTTATCGTGCTTGACGATACCCAGCGGGAAGACGACGGTTCCACCGGCATCCACGGCCGCGGCTTTCTCGACAGCGCCCGCTGGAAATGGCTGAAGGCCGAACTGGCCGCCGGTGACGCCGCCGGGCAGTTGATGATCATCGCCGCCCACATCCCCATAGGCGTCGAGGTAAAGAACTCGTTCATGGAGTGGTTCGATAACTCGGCAAACCCTTCCAGCATGCAGAATGCGGTGGATCTGCCGGGGCTCTTGGCCGAACTGCACAGCCATCCGAACCTCCTGATGTGGATGGCCGGTCATCGCCACGTCAATGCCGTCAAAGCGTTTGCCAGCGATGACGCCGCCAAGCCGGAGAGAGGCTTCTGGCAGGTCGAAACCTCGTCGCTGCACGACTTCCCCCAGCAATTGCGCATGTTTGAGATCAAACTCAACAGCGACTACTCCATCTCGATCGTTGCGACCAACGTCGATCCCGCCGTCAAAGCGGGCACGCCCGCCGCGACCGCACGCAAATACGCCGTTGCGGCGATGCAGATAGTCAACGCCCCGGACATCGTCCAGACCTCGGCGCCGCTGATAAATCCCGCCGACCAGAGCGTGATCGGCACGGACCCGAGCATTCGCCCGATGCCCACAGGTTCGTACAATGCCGAGTTGTTCGTGCAATTGAGCGCCGAAATGAAGACGAAAATGCAAACCTTGTTCCCCAGCCTTTAGGCGCCGGGGGATGTGCGGTGGCGTTGGTGCGGCACAAACAAAAAGGGCTTACAGATCATCTCTGTAAGCCCTTGCTTTGTTTGGCACCCCAATAATGACTGTTCTGAGAACAGGATATTATTGACGACTCCCACGTACCCTTTGGAACGGGAAACAGGATTCGAATCCAGCGAGCCCAGAGGAAGGATTTTGGACACTCCAAAAGAGCTAGCCTTTGAGCTAACCCACTAATTTTGTTGGAGCGGGAAACGGGATTCGAACCCGCGACCTTCAGCTTGGGAAGCTGACACTCTACCACTGAGTTATTCCCGCGATGGACTTGTATAAATGCCAAGAGATGGGCATTTTGTCAACAATTTAATTGCGGTCTTGCCCTCTTTTCGAAAATACGCCTACCCGATGGTGGCCACAATGAATTCACGGACTGCAGCCAAGTCGGCATCCATCACCTTGCAACGGGTCGGCAGCCCCTCCAAAGCGGCGATGGCGGGCGGGACCGGCGCCGGTGTACCGGTGGCCTTTTCCACCGCATCGCCGAACTTGGCCGGATGGGCCGTGGCAAGGCAGACGCGAAGGGAGTCGCCGGGCAACTGCTCCAGAGCGGCGCGCACCCCGACCGCGGTATGGGGGTCGAGCAGATAGCCGGTTTCCTTGTAGAAACTGCCGATGGTATCCAGGGTTTGCTCCTGATCCACCGAGGCCGAGCAGAAATCGCGACGCACCTGGGCCATCTCTTCGCTGCTGAAGGTGATCCTCCCCTTTGCCTTCAGTTCGGCAAAGGCAGCCCGCACCCGGGCCGGGTCTTCACCATAGAGATGGAACAGGTAGCGCTCGAAGTTGGAGGCCACCTGGATATCCATGGAGGGGGACAGGGTGGAGACCACGCCGGCCAGGGAGTAATCGCCCTGGTTGACAAAACGGGTCAGGATGTTGTTCTCGTTGGTTGCCAGCAGGAGTTTTTCAATGGGCAGCCCCATACGTTTGGCCACGTAGCCGGCAAAGATATCGCCGAAATTGCCGGTGGGGACCGAGAAAGAGACCGGCGCCTTGCCGTCCTCCGTTACCCGCAGCCATGCATAGACATAGTAGACCACCTGGGCCAGCACCCGCGCCCAGTTGATGGAATTGACGGCGCCGAGGGCATACTTTTCCTTGAACTCCAGGTCGTTGAAGAGCGCCTTGACCATATCCTGACAGTCGTCAAAGGTGCCGCGGATGGCGATGTTGTGGACATTGGCATCGGTGACGGTAGTCATCTGCAGGGCCTGCACCGGCGAGGTCTTACCGTCGGGATGGAGAATAAAGATGTTGATCCCCTTCTTGCCCCGCACCCCGTGAATGGCGGCGCTGCCGGTATCGCCCGAGGTTGCGCCGACGATATTCAGGTTTTGCCCCCGTTCGGCCAGGATATATTCGAACATATTGCCCAGGAACTGCAGGGCAACGTCCTTGAAGGCCAGGGTCAGGCCGTGGAACAGCTCAAGGATGTAGACGCCGTTTTCCCTGACCACCGGGGTCACCGCAGGGTGGGTAAAGGTCGCGTAGGAGCGGTCGATCACCCCCTTCAGGTCGGCGGGGGGGATATCATCCACAAAACGGGAGATGATCTCGAAGGCCAACTCCGGGTAGGAGAGCCGCCGCCAGGCGTTGAGCTGCTCCAGGGTAATCCTGGGGTAGGATTCAGGCAGGAGCAGACCGCCATCGGTGGCCAGTCCCATCATGACGGCATCCTTGAAGGGGATTGGCTGAATGCCACCGCGCGTACTGAGGTAACGCATGTTGTGATTCCTTTCGGGCTTTGGCTGAAGCAAAAAAAGAATTTAGCAGAAATTCGTCGATTAGGGAAGAGTCTCAGCCGCCGGAAGCTCCGGGCAGGATGCTCTCGCGCAACTCGCCTGGCACAAGCAGGAAGAAAAAACGAAACATGCAGTATTTGTAGAATTCGCTGAACAGGAGGTGAAAGCTGCCGCCATGGTTCCACCAGGCCTCTTTGAGATTTTTGCTGTCAACCGGATAGGGGTAGATGGCGACATCCTTGGGCAGTGCGTTGCGGAAGAGGATCGCGGCCCGCTTCATGTGATAGCGCGAAGTGATGAGCACGATGGAGCGGACGTCGGCACGCATGATGACGTCACGGCCATAGATGGCGTTCTCCAGGGTGTTGCGGGAGGCTTTTTCCAATATTACCCCTTCGGACGAGGGGTCGCCGGTCTGGGGGCGATAGAGGTCACCCTTGCGGACGGAGGGATCGACTCCGATCAGGAAAAGATGGCTGCCCCGTTGTTCCCGGTACAGCCGCACCCCCTCCTCCACCCGCCCCTTGCCGCCGGCCAGCACCACGATGGCATCGGCCTTAACCGGCCGTTGCCGGTAGGAAAAGGTCTTGTAGGTAAAGTCGATGAACAGTACCGCCACAACGATAAACAGGATAATTACGAGCGTTATGAAGGCCTTGATGATATTCATGTGTTGTCCAATTTTTCCCTTGCAACCGGCCAATTAATCTGCTAAAAATCTTTTTTCAGCAATTAATGGAGGTTACCACCATATGTCAAGAAAATGTGAAATCTGCGGAAAAGGCCCCAGCTTCGGCAATAACGTAAGCCATGCCAACAACAAGACCCGTACCGTCTGGCATCCGAACATCCAGAAGGTCAAAACCGTTAAAAACGGCACGGTTGCAACCATCAAGGTCTGCACCCGCTGCATCCGTTCCGGTCTCATCACCAAAGCGCTTTAATCGCGGCGGTACATCAGCCGCTTGAACGGTCTGCGATTTGAAGCCGTGGCACATCTGCTGTCCACGGCTTTTTATCGTTCCCACTGGAGGCTGACGCCTCCCTCCCACCGCTATCACGCCAGAGCGACGACCTCGATCTCAACCAGCGCGCCGCGGGGCAAACCTTTGACCGCCACAGTCGAACGGGCAGGTTTGTGATCGCCGAAACTACGGCCGTAGATCTCGTTCACTACAGCAAAATCCCCCATATCGGCAAGGAAAATGGTGGTCTTGACCACCTGCGATAACCCCACGCCGGCAGCAGCCAGCACGGCGGCAATATTCGCCATCACCCGTTCGGTCTCCGCTGCCACGCCCCCCGTTACAAACTCGCCCGTTGTCGGGTCAAGCGCTATCTGCCCGGAGCAGAAAAGCAGCCCATTGGCCCTGATGGCCTGTGCATACGGCCCGATAGCAGCAGGGGCCTTGTCTGTCGCAATTGTTTCGCATGTCATTGTTTTAGCCTCTCCACTTTGATGACACCCTTGATCTTCATAATAGCGTTCATCACCTTCCGCAGGTGCGCCAAGTCGCTGACGTTCACCTCGAAGGTATTTTCGCCACGCTGGTCAATGGTGCTCTGAATATGGGCACTGGCGATATTGGCCTCGCTGTTGGTAATGGCCATGGTGATGTTTGCCAGAATACCCTTGACGTCATGACAGATGACCTTGATCTTGACCGGAAGGGAGGTGGTTTTGATCTTGTTCCAGGCCACATCGATCTGTCGTTCGGGATCACTCTCCAGGGCGAATTTGCAGTCCGCGGTGTGGATCGTGACCCCCTTGCCGCGGGTGATAAAGCCGATGATCTCGTCTCCCGACACCGGATTGCAGCACTTGGCGAAGCGGACCAGCACATCGTCGACGCCGCTGATCTCCACCGCACTGGACGACTTGCCCTTGAGCTTGTTGATGACCGCCGAGAGCCGCGACTCCTTGCGTTCGGTCCGTTCCTGCAGCTTTTCCGCGGGCACGAGCTTCCCGATGATCTGGCCGCTGGAGATCTTGCCGTAGCCCACCGCCGCCAGCAGGTCGTCGTCTCCGGCAAAACCGAACTCCCCGGCAATCCTTTTAAAATCCCCGGCCTTCTGAATTTTCTGCAGATTTATGGAGTATCTGCGGAAATCCTTTTCACAGATTTCGCGCCCCAGAACGATGCTCCGCTTGCGCTCCTCGATCTTGATCCAGGCTCGTATCCGGTTGCGGGCCCGGGAGCTGTGGACGATCTTGAGCCAGTCCTTGCTCGGGGTATGGTGGGGTGAGGTAATGACCTCGACGATATCGCCGTTCTTCAGTTCGTACTTGAGCGGCACCAGCTTGCCGTTGACCTTGGCCCCCACACAGCGATGCCCCACGTCGCTATGCACGCTGTAGGCAAAATCGATCGGTGTGGAACCCTTGGGAAAACCCTTCACATCCCCCTTGGGGGTAAAGACGTAGACCTCCTCGGGAAAGAGATCCACCTTGACCGAATCCATGAACTCCTTGGAATCCTGGAGTTCCTGCTGCCACTCCAGCAGTTGCCGCAGCCAGGCAAAACGCTTGACCTCCTTCTCGTCGTACCCCTTGCCCTCCTTGTACTTCCAGTGGGCGGCAATGCCGGCATCGGCCACGCGGTGCATCTCGTGGGTACGGATCTGCACCTCCATCCTGTCGCCGTGGGGGCCGATGACCGTCGTGTGCAACGACTGGTACATGTTCCCCTTGGGCATGGCGATGTAGTCCTTGAAACGCCCTGGAATCGGCTTCCAGGCCGAATGGATCAAACCAAGCACCTCATAGCACTCCCGCACGTCTTCCACCAGAATGCGGATGGCCAGGAGGTCGTAGATCTCCTCGAATTCAACGTTGCGCTTCTCCATCTTGCGATAGATGGAGTAGAGGTGTTTGCTGCGGCCGGAAACCTCGCCGGGGATTCCCTGGAAGGCCAGCTTGTCGGAGATGATCGATTTTGCTTCCTCGACGTATGCCTCTCGTTCCTTCTTCTTCATGGACACCTTGCGGGCCAGGTCGAAGTAAAGATCCGGGTTAAGATAGCGGAACGCCAAGTCCTCCAACTCCACCTTAACCCAGGATATGCCCAGACGATTGGCGATGGGGGCGTAGATATCCATCGTCTCCTGGGCGATGGTGCGCTGTTTGGTTTCGGGCTGGAACTCCAGCGTGCGCATATTGTGCAGGCGGTCGGCCAGTTTGACCAGGATGACGCGGATATCGTTAGCCATGGCCAGAAGCATCTTGCGAAAATTCTCGGCCTGGCTCTCCTGCTTGGTCTTGAAGTGGATCTTGCTGATCTTGGTGACCCCATCCACCAGCTTGGCCACCTCTTCCCCGAACATCTCCACCAACTCTTCGTAGGTCGTCAGGGTATCTTCGATGGTATCGTGGAGAAAACCGGTGACGATGCTGGGGACGTCAAGGCGCAACTCGGCCAGCAGGCCTGCCACCTCCATGGGATGGATGATGTAGGGCTCCCCGGACAGGCGCGTCTGGCCTTGGTGTACCTTGGCGCAGTACACATAAGCCTTGCGGATGATATTGAGATCAGCCGTTGGGTTGTACGCCGTTACCGTATCGAGGATGTCGTTGAGTCTGATCATGCGCCGTTTCTACTCGCAGGACGAAAAGGATCGGAAGGTACGGGGATGGATACAAAAAGGGTGAAGTCGCACCATTTGCGATTTCACCCCAGTACGGCGATTAATGGGCTTGCTGCTTCTTGTTGATTTCGAAGTTGACCTTGCCGGCGGCGATTTCCCGCAACGCGGTTACCACCATGCGGTTGTTCTTTGCATCGATAAGCGGATGAGCCCCTTTGTAGAGCTGTTTGACCCGCTTGGAGGCCAACATCACCAAAAGAAAACGGTTATCGACCTTTTTGAGGCAATCTTCAACGGTTACCCGTGCCATAGCGTTACTCCTTCCTGCTACTGATAGAAAAATGGAACGTTATTTTTACATGATTTCATCTCAAATATCAAACAATTTCGCCACCTGCTCCAGCATTCGGGAGGTCCGGCGACGATGGGCCAGGACGATGGCCGACAGTTCCTCGGCGGCATCCTCGAAGCGGTCGTTGATGACGATGTAATCGTACCAGCGGCACTCCTTGATCTCATCCGCGGCCCGCGCAATACGGCGCTCGATAACCTCACGGGCGTCCGACGAACGGCTCTCCAGACGATGCCGGAGCTCTTCCATGGTAGGTGGCAGGATGAACACGAACACGCCGCCGTCGAGGCGTTCCTTCAGAATCATCGCCCCTTGACAATCGATATCCAGCACCAGATCGATGCCGTTGCGGCGGGCATCCTCCAGGGTATGCAGCGCCGTGCCGTACAGGTTGCCGTGCACTTCAGCCCATTCGGCAAAGGCATCCTCGGCCACCATGCGTTCGAATTCGGGCCGGGAGACGAAAAAATAATCCTGGCCATCCACTTCACCGGCCCGCGGCGGCCGGGTCGTATAACTCACCGACTCCCTCATGGCCGGAAAACGTTGCAGGAGTTCATTACAGAGAGAGGTTTTGCCGGCCCCCGAGGGAGCCGATATGATGAGGATCAGGCCTTCGCGTTTCATGGAACATCCTTCCCGGAAATTTTGCAGAGGGTAGCACAGAACAGCCGCAAAAGGAAAGTTCCACCCGAAGGGCCGCCCATTTTACCCTCATGATTCACGCGTTATACGAATCTTAAGTATTAATCAGGCTGCTGAAAAGCCTAGGTTGTTCAAAAATAGTCAGATCGTCGCACCCGCAGAAAGCCCCGCGGAGGCGTAGCAACGCTACGCCGCACAAGGCGGTTTTCGAGGATGGCGGCGAGATGGCTGTTTTTCAACAACCTCTTTATTCGATGTTCTGCACCTGCTCGCGCATCTTCTCCATCTCGGCCTTGATCCGGATGACCAGCGAGGTGATCTCGGCATCACTGGATTTTGAGCCGATGGTGTTGACCTCCCGGTTCATCTCCTGCATCAGGAAGTCCAGCTTGCGCCCCACCGGCTCCGGGAGGCGCAGCGCCTCGTCGAACTGAGTGAAATGGCTGGCGAGTCGGACCAATTCCTCGGTCACGTCGCATCGGTCGGCCATCAGGGCCACCTCCTGGGCCAGACGCGCCTCGTCCATCTCCGTCCCCTCCAGCAGTTGCTCCAGACGCGCCTTCAACTTCTGCCGGTACTCGATCACCACCGCCGGAGTACGCTTCCTGATCTGGGCAGTCCATTCCGCTACCTGGGCACGCCGGGCCGCCAGATCGGCCGTCAGCGCCTCACCTTCCCGTGTCCGCATGGCGCCCATCGTCGTCACGGCAGCCTGGACCGCCGACAGGAGCTGATCGCGGTAATCGTCCTCGGTAAGGGTCGTACTCCCCTCCCGCAGGACCCCCTTCTGGGCGATCACCAGGGAGAGCGGCACCTGGCCCAAGAGCCCCAACTCGCCCGCCAGGTGATTGAACGTGGTGAAGTAGGCCCGCGCCAGGGCCGTGTCGATCCGGGGCAGCGATTCACCGGCCAGAGCCTCCTCCCACTGTACGGAAACATCTATCTTGCCCCGCTTGAGCTGGGCGGATACGGCCCGTTTGACCTCGTTTTCCAGGGCCATGAAACCGCGCGGCATCCGCACCGACACCTCGCCGTAGCGATGATTGACCGAACGGATCTCCACCGTGAAGGTTCCCTGTTCTGCTGTTGCTTCTCCCTTGCCGTATCCGGTCATGCTCTTTAGCATCGAGGCACCTCTTTCCATAGTAACGTCACAACTGCGGACCATACAACATCCCAAGCGTTTCATCAACGACAGGTTTGAAGATGCAAAATGTTCCGGTTGCGGGAGGTGGTTTCCTCATATTCCCTATTGACAAAGCTGAACCGGTACTGTTCAATTATATCTTTACGGTTTGGAACCAATTAGGATTGTGTGTGAGACAATCTTCAAATCAGCTCCAGGAGGAACGCAATGAACCCATTGGCACAAGAACTGAATGACCTGCTTGCCCAGCACAATCCGTATGTTTTGGAAATGCTGTCCGATCTCGGCAAGAACCTCTTCTTCCCCAAAGGCATCCTGACCCAGTCGGCCGAAGCCAAGGGGAAGGCGCACAAATACAACGCCACTATCGGCATTGCCACCGAAAACGGCGGGCCGATGTTCCTGTCGTGTATCCAGGACAAGCTGTCCGCGTTTGACCCCAAGGATATCTTTCCCTATGCCCCCCCGGCTGGCAAGCCGGAACTGCGTTCCCTGTGGCGGGAAAAGCAACTGCGGGAAAACCCGAGCCTTCAGGGCAAGCATTTCAGCAACCCCATCGTCACCAATGCCCTGACCCACGGTCTTTCCATCGTCGCCGACCTGTTCATCGACAAGGGGGATCACCTGATCCTTCCCGACATGCTCTGGGGCAACTACAACCTGACCTTCGGCACGTGCTGCGGCGCGATCGTCAAGAAGCACCCGACCTTTACCGTGGCCGGCGGTTACGACATCGACGCCTTCAAGGCGGTTCTGAAGAACAGCGCCGAAGAAAAGGGCAAGGCCGTTGTCCTGCTCAACTTCCCCAACAACCCCAGCGGCTACACCCCAACCGTGGCAGAGGGCGATGCCCTGGTGGCAGCCATCAAGGAAGTGGCCGAATCCGGCTGCAACATCGTCGCCGTGACCGACGACGCCTACTTCGGCCTCTTTTACGAGGATAGCCTCAAGGAGTCCCTGTTCGGCAAGCTCGCCAACCTCCATCCGCGCATCCTGGCGGTAAAACTGGACGGCGCCACCAAGGAGGAGTTCGTCTGGGGCTTCCGTACCGGGTTCATCACCTTTGCCGACGGCAACGAATACGAGAACACACCGGTCATGACCGCTCTGGAGAAGAAGACCATGGGGATCATCCGTGCCCGCATCTCCAACTGCCCCCACCCCTCCCAGACCTTCGTCATCGAGGCGCTGCGTTCGCCCCAGTTCCTGGCCCAGAAGGAAGAAAAATTCCAGGTCATGAAGGGTCGCGCCCTGAAAACCAAACAGGTCCTCAACAGCGGCAAATACGACTCGGCCTGGACCTATTACCCGTTCAACTCCGGGTATTTCATGTGCCTGAAGCTGAAACAGGTGGATGCCGAAAAGCTGCGCGTCCACCTGTTGGACAAGTACGGGGTCGGCGCCATCTCCACCAGCAAGACCGACCTGCGCATCGCCTTTTCCTGCATCGCAGAGGAGCATATCCCCGAGTTGTTCGACATCATCTACCAGGGTGTTCAGGACCTGACCTGAGGCACGGTTTGGTCAGATAATCCACAGGAACAAAAAAGGGCCCGCATCGTGCGGGCCCTTTTTTGTTCTCTGAATCGGTATTGTGATCAAATCAGGGGGCAGGCTCTACCGTACCGACCTGCTCCCCCGGCGGCCGGTCTTGGGGGCGGGCCGTTCGGCCACCGGCTTTCCCCGACGCGGGGTCGTATTTTTGGGGGCTGGGGTCTGTGCCTGCCTGTCCTTTGCCTTCCGCGCCTTGGACAGTTTATCGGCCTGTTTGACCTCCTTGATCCGGACACTCCGCTTGGCGGCTACAGGGGGAAATTCCGCAAGCGTCCGGCGCGGGATGGTATTCTTGAGCAGCTTCTCGATGGCGACCAGCAACGGCCGTTCCTCCGGGCAGACCAGGGAGAGGGCGATCCCTTCCTCCCCGGCCCGGCCGGTGCGGCCGATCCGGTGCACATAATCCTCGGGGACCTGGGGCAGATCGTAATTCACCACATGGGGCAGATGCTCGATGTCGAGCCCGCGCGCCGCCACATCGGTGGCCACCAGCACCCGCACTTCCCCCCGTTTGAACTCCGCCAGGGTGCGCGTCCGAATGGACTGGCTCTTGTTGCTGTGGATGGCGGCGGCCTTGATCCCGTCGAGGAGCAGCTCTTCCGTCAGCTTGTCCGCGCCGTAGCGGGTGCGGGCGAAGACCAGCACCTGATTCCAGCCTCCCTGGCGGATCAAAAACGAGATCATTTCCCGTTTGCGGCTTCGCTCCACCTCGTAGACCGCCTGGGTCACCGCGTCGGCGGCGATATTCTTGCGCGCCACCACGATCCGCCGCGGGTGATCGAGCAGTTGGTCGGCAAACTGCTTGATGCTCTGGGAATAGGTTGCCGAAAAGAGCAGGGTCTGGCGCTTGGCCGGCAGATATTCCGCAACCGCCTTGATCGCGTCGATAAAGCCCAGGTCGAGCATGCGGTCGGCCTCGTCCAGGACCAGGAATTCGATCAGGGAGAGGTTCACCGTGCCCCGCTCTGCATGATCGAGCAGACGCCCCGGCGTGGCGACCACGATATCGACGCCGCGATGCAACCGCTCGATCTGCGCCTGGATGGTCACCCCGCCGTAGATCATGGTGGAACGCAACGCAACGCGCCGGGCGAAATTGTTCATCTGTTCGCTGACCTGGGCCGCCAGTTCCCGGGTCGGCACCAGGACCAGCGCCCGCGGAGCCCGCCGCTTTTGCCGGGGGGGATGTTCCGCCAGCCGCTGCACGATCGGCAGGGCAAACGCTGCTGTCTTGCCGGTGCCGGTCTGGGCGCCGGCCAGCAGGTCGCATCCCTCGAAAATCACCGGGATCGCTTCGGTCTGGATGGGAGTCGGCTCGGTGTAGCCCCGGGAGGCAATGGCGCTCAGCAGTTCGGCACGCAGGCCGAGGGATTCAAAGGACATGGATCGAACTCCTTACAACGGATTGTTGTCTACGAAAACGACACGGCAGCGTCATCATCGTCCGCAAAATTTCGTGCCTATTGGGAAGACAAGGCCGTGTCGGTTGCTTCAGGAAAACAAAAACCACAGGAATGGGCCCTGTGGTTCAGATGTGTATCATGTATAGCATGCCTCCCCATGCAGCGACAATGGCTTTCTTGCAGGGACGCCAGGCGACACTATACCAGGCTCGGGGCCGACCTCCACTTCCCGCTTGTTTGTCCTGCCGGTTCCGGTGTAGTCTAGCCGCCATGGGCACACTCAAGGTCATTACCAGCAACTCCCTCACCCGTCTGGCCGTTTCCCTGGCGGGCGACATGGCAGGCTTCCCTACCCCGCCCCTGGGAGGGGATACGGTGGTGGTGCTCAATCCCGGCATGGCCCGTTGGCTCTCCCTGGAACTGGCAACCATCCGGGGGGTCGCTGCCGGCCTTGACTTTCCCTTTCCCAACCAGATTTTGGACAGCTGCTTCCGCGCCATGATCCCCGGCTTGCCCGACAGTTCGCCCTTTACCCGGGAGCGCATGTCCTGGCGCATCGCGGCCCGGCTCCCCGCCCTGCTGACCCGGCCCGGCTTCGAACAGGCGGCCGGCTACCTGGGCGCGACTGCCGACGACCGCCGGCTGCTCCAGATTTCCCGAACCCTGGCCGACCTGTTCGACCAGTACATCATGTTCCGGCCCGATATGGTTCAGGCGTGGGACCGGGGCCGGGATGACGGCTGGCAATCCGACCTGTGGCGGGCGATCTCCGCCGACTGTGCCGGACAGCATCGGGCGGCGCACCTCAGAATGTTTCGGGAGCGCATCAAAGCGGGAGCACAACCGGCCGGCCCGCTCCCGCACCGTATCAACCTGTTCGGCATCTCCTACCTCCCCCCCTTCCACCTGGAGGCATTCTCGCTGCTGGCCCACACTACGGAGGTAGTTTTCTACCTGCAAAACCCCTGCGGCGCCTTTTGGGGCGATATCGTCTCCCGCAAACGGTTGGCGGAACTGGCCCTGCGGGAGTCCCCCGATGCGGAAGAATACTACGATACCGGCAACCCACTGCTCTCCTCCCTGGGAACCATGGGGCAGGAGTTCCACGACATGTTGCTGGAATACGGCTTCGACACCTTAGACCTGGACGAGGAGGGCGAACAGCCCAGCGGCACCTTGCTGATGGCTATCCAGAACGACATCCGCCAGTTGCGGGACAGCGGCGGCCGGGATGAGCGGATCGTCGTTGCGCCGGGGGACCGCTCCCTCCAGGTGCACTCCTGCCATGGCCCGTTGCGCGAAATGGAGGTGCTCTACGACAACCTGCTGGCCATGTTCGACGAACTGGACGACCTGGAGCCACGCCACATCGTGGTGATGATACCGGACATCGAGACCTATGCCCCCTACATCGCCGCCGTGTTCGGCACCCAGGCCGGCGGCCGGCCGGCCATACCGTTCACCATTGCGGATCGCAGCCAACGCAGGGAAAACCCGTTCATGGAGACCTTTGCCCGTATCCTGGGGCTCCCGGCAACCCGCTTCGGGGTCAACCAGATCATGGAACTGTTGGAATCGTCGCCGGTACTGGACCGGTTCGCCATTACCCCCGGCGAACTGGAGGCCATCAGGATATGGCTGGATGAAACCGGTGTACGCTGGGGCCTTGATGCCCACCAGCGGGCCGAACTCGGCTTCCCCTCTTTTGAAGAGTTCAGTTGGCAGGCCGCCCTGGACCGCCTCTTCCTGGGCTACGCCCTGGAGCCGGACAGCGACCGCCTGTTTCGCGGCATCCTCCCCTTTGGGGATATCGAGGGGCGCTCCGCCGTGCCCCTGGGCAAGCTGGCCGAGTTCCTGCTGGCAGCGCGCACAGCGGTCAAGCAACTGTCGGGGAACCATTCTCTGGCCGCCTGGGCCGATATCCTCACCACCGTCGCCCAGGACCTTATCCGCCCCGGCAACGGCGAAGACGGGCTCAAGCCGCTCTTCGACAGCCTCCAGACCTTACGCGAAGCCGAGGAGTTGAGCGGTTTCAGCACCCCCATCAGCCTGGAAGCGATGCGCGAAGCCCTGAACGGGCTGCTGGATGATTCCGGCGGCGGCTTCGGCTTTCTGGGGGGGCGGGTCACCTTTTGCGCCATGCTCCCCATGCGCAGCATCCCCTTCCGGGTGATCTGCCTATGCGGGATGAACGACGCCATCTTCCCCCGCAATAAGCGCCAGCCCGGCTTCAGCCTGTTGTCCGGAAAACGCCGACGCGGCGACCGCTCCGTCAGGGATGAGGACCGCTACCTGTTCCTGGAGACCCTCATCTCGGCCCAGGAACGCCTGCACATCAGCTACACCGGCCAGAGCGACCGGGACAACTCCGTCATCCCCCCCTCGGTGGTAGTTGCCGAACTGCTGGACTACGTGGCGCGCGCCGCTGTGGTCGCCGGCCTCCCCGAGACCGCCCCCCCGGTCCTCGTCAAACACCGCCTGCAAGCCTTTAGCCCCGACTACTTCAGTACCGGCGCCAACGCGCAGTTGTTCAGTTACTCGACCGAATACCGGGACGCCCTGGCGGCACGGCAGCTCTCCGGCCCCGTGACGCGCCGTTTCATCACGGCACCGTTGCCGGATGATTCCAACCTGGTGCAGGAGATCGAACTCCGGGAGTTGCAACGGTTTCTGGGCAATCCCTGCGCCGCCTTCCTGGCTCGACGCCTGGGCGTACACCCGTTCGATCCCGACGAAGAGGTGCAGGAGCGCGAACCGTTCCGCCTGGACGGCATAGCCGCCTACGGACTCAGGCAGGATCTTGTGCAACAGATGCTGTCCGGCGCGGAGACCGGCACCGGCTACGAGACGGCCCGGGCCCGTTCGCTGTTGCCCCCCCTTGCCGCAGGACAGACCGCCTTCAGAGAGGCCCAGGATGAGGGGCGGAGGTTTGCCGATCTGGTGGCGCCGTTTTTGGATGCAGAGCAGGCACCTCTGGCGGTGGCATACGGGCACAGCGGGATGACGCTTAAGGGCGTCGTGAACGGCATTCGTTCGACACGGCATCTGCGCTGGCGCTGCGCCGCCATGAAGGCCAAAGACCGCCTGGGGTTGTGGGTCGAGCACCTGCTCCTCAACGCCCTGGCGCCCGCCGGCTATCCGCGCCAAAGCCTCCTGCTCTGCAACGACCTGTCCCTGTCCCTGGCGCCGCCGGACAACGCCGCCGCCATCCTGAACGACCTGCTGGAACTGTATCGCGAAGGCATGAGGAGACCGCTCCCCTTCTTCCCCCAGGTCTCCTGGCTCTACCTCACGGAGGGCATGGACAAGGCCGAGGGGCGGTGGACCGGCAGTGACCACGCCCCCTCTCCCGCAGAATCGGCAGAACCGTCAATTTCCATCTGTTTTGGCGATACGAACCCGCTGAACCAGGAATTCAACGAACTGAGCCGCCGGGTGTTCGAACCGATGCGGGCGGTGGCAACCGAGGATAAGACGGCATGAAAACCCTCAGCCTCCACGAAATAGATACCTCCGGCCTGACCTTAATCGAGGCCAGCGCGGGCACCGGCAAGACCTGGACCATCACCGCGCTTTACATCCTCCTGCTCCTGGAACAGCGCATGCGGCCGGAGGAAATCCTGGTGGTGACCTACACCAAGGCCGCCACCGCCGAACTGCGCGACCGCGTCAGGAAGCGGATCGCCGCCACCCTGGACCTGTACGTTACGGGCCGGGAACCGACCGACGAACTTGAACAGATGCTGCTGGCCAGCCAAAAGATCGATCGGGAGGCGGCACAACGCCTCCTTACCCGCGCCCTGTACTCCTTTGACGATGCCGCCATCTTCACCATCCACGGATTCTGCCAGCGGGCGCTGCTGGAGAACGCCTTCGAGAGCGGTTCGCTCTTCGACAGCGAGCTGACCGCCGACCAGTCCGCCCTGGTGGCCCAGGTGTGCGACGACTTCTGGCGGACCCGGATCATGGCCGACGAAGGGCCATTCCTGGAACGCCTGGTAATGGCAGGATATACACCGGACAAGCTGGCCGAACCCTTTGAGGGACAGTACCAGAACCGGGACCTGAACGTCATCCCCGAAGCGGAGGATGCGGACTTGGTCCGGCTCATGGAACAACGGGACGCGCTGCTGCCGCCGGTGGCGGCCATGTGGGCGGCGGAACGCGCGGCCATCGTCCAGATGCTCAACCGGGCCAACCTGAGCCAGACCAGCTACAAACCAGCCCAGATCGAGGCAGCCGCGGCAAAACTCAACGTCTGCCTGGAACGCAGGAGCCTGGACAAGGGGTGCGACGGCCTGGCGCTGTTTACCCCGGCCCGCATCGAAAAAGGCATGAAAAAGGGATCCATCCGGCCGGAGCATCCGTTTTTCGACCTCTGCGGCAGGCTGCACGACGCCGCAGTGAGGGTCGATAACGGATTCAACACAAAGCTGATCCATCGCCAACTGGAACTCAAGGAGTGGTTGCGGAACGAACTGGCCCGACGCAAACAGACCCTCAACCTGCGCTGTTACGACGACCTGTTGCTGGATCTGCACCTGGCCCTGGAGGGGGCGGGCGGGATGCGGCTGGCGGCCGGACTCCGCGAGCGTTACAAGGCGGCCATGATCGATGAATTCCAGGATACCGACCCGCTGCAATGGCGGATATTCGCCCGTCTGGCCGGACTGCCGCCAAAAATGGAGCGGGGAGATTACGGCGCCGGTAACGCCGAGAGCCCCCCCGACGCGCCATACCCGCTCTTCCTGATTGGCGACCCCAAGCAGGCCATTTACAGTTTCCGTGGCGCAGACATCCATGCCTACATCGCCGCAGCCCAGGCCACGGACAAGGAGCGGTGCTGGACCCTGGACACCAACCGCCGCTCCACCCCACCCCTGGTGGCAGCCGTCAACACCCTGTTCGGCACGGACAACCCGTTCCTCAATCCCGCTATCCTGTTCGGCGCGGTTCAGGCGGGCCGGGACCGGCGGCAGCAACTCCTGTGCAATGGCAGGCCGGTGGAGAGTCCGCTGAGGTTCTGGGTCTATCAACGTGCCGACCGGTCAAAAGCGGCCGGCAAAGCTGTGGCCCGTGGAGCGACGGTCACGGCGACCGCTACGGAGATCGCCCGTCTGCTGGACGGAAGTTACGAGGTCATAGCAAAGGACGGCATTCAACGGCCGCTCAAACCGGGGGATATGGCCATTCTGGTCAAGGCCCATTACCAGGCCGACCAGATACAGAGCGCCTTGACCGCCCTTGGCATACCCGCGGTTCAACACGGCAATGCCACCATCTTCAAAACCCGCGAAGCGCTCGACCTGTTGCGCATCCTGCGGGCGGCGGCCGATCCGGCCCGTAGCGCTCTGGTGCGCGAGGCGTTGCTGACCTCAGTCATCGGGCTGTCGGCCAATGACGTCTTTGACCTGCAACATGACGAAAGTGCCTGGGAGGTATGGCTGCTGCGCTTCCGGGCGTTGCACGAGGCGGCCCGGGCAGGCGGCGTGATCGCTCTGGTTTCGCGCCTTCTGGGTGAGTGCGGCGTCAGACGGCAGGCACTCGCCTCTGCCGAAGGTCCCCGGCGCATGACCAACATCCTGCACTGCTGCGAACTGCTGCACCAGGCGGAGCGGGAGCAGGGCCGCGGCCTGGAGGGCTCCATCGCCTGGCTGGAACGGCGCATCACGGGAGAGTTGCAGGACGATACCTTTCTGTTGCGCCTGGAAACGGACGCCAACGCGGTCACCCTTTCAACCATCCATGCCAGCAAGGGGCTGGAATATCCGGTGGTGTTTCTCCCCTTTGCCTGGGACCCCCCTTCCGCCAAAAGCAGGCGGGTGCTCTTTCACGATGCCAGCGGCGGGTTGACGCTCGATCTGGGATCGGACCAGCGGGATACGGACCACAAGCAACTGGCCAGGGAGGAACAGGATGCCGAGGCGGCGCGCCTCCTATATGTGGCCCTCACCCGGGCCGAGTTTCTCTGCTATGTCACCTGGGGCAGCATCAAGGGCGCCTTCGAGTCGCCGTTGCGCAGGCTGCTGCACGGTGAGAACTTCAAGGACGCCAAATCGTTCGGCGCCGCCGACGATCAGGAGATTCTGGATGCGGTCGCCGGGCTGGCCGGCAAGGCGATCCATACTGATGGTCCCAGCCCCATTGCCGCCCGGTTTATGCCGGCAGAGATGGCCGCCCCGCCCTATACCCCCGATCAGAATGCCTCCGGCCCCTTTGCCTGCCGTGAGGTGCAGCGGACAATATCCACCGAGTGGCGCGTCTCCAGTTTCAGTGCCATTACCGGTGGCTCCGAACGCCATCTTCAGCCCCACGATTACGATGCCGTCGCCGCGCCTGATGCTCCCCAGATCGCGGCAGACGGCGACAGCCCCCTGGATGGGCTCGGAGCAGAGCTGTCGATCTTCGGCTTTCCCCGCGGCGCGGCCGCCGGCACCTGCCTCCATGAACTATTCGAGCAGCTCGATTTCAGCGCCGTGGAGAGTGAGTCCCTGGAGCGGCTTTGCCAGACCGTTCTGCTGCGCAACGGCTATGACCGGCGCTGGCTGCCGGCCGTGCAGCGCATGGTCATGGACATCATCTCCGCCCCGCTCCTCTCCGCCGATCCCGGTTTCTCCCTCTCGCACCTCAAGCCGGGCTCGTGGCAGGTCGAGATGGAGTTTTTCCTCCCCGTGAACAGGCTGAGCGGCAGTGGTTTGACCGAACTGTTCGCCGGGCTGTTGAGCCACGACCGGCATGGCGAGTTCGCGGAGGTCCTGGCCGCACTCCACGTCCAGGAGTTGCGCGGCATGCTGCAGGGCTTCATGGACATGGTCTTCGAGCACAACGGCCGCTACTACATCATCGACTGGAAATCCAACCATCTGGGGAACCAGCACGAGGACTATCGTGCGGCAAGGCTCCCGGAACCCATGGCCCGGCACGCCTATATCCTCCAATACCACCTCTACACCCTGGCGCTCGACCGGATGCTGCGCCTGCGCCTGCCGGGTTATGATTACGCCACCCATTTCGGCGGCGCCATCTACGTTTTCTTGCGGGGAATTTCGACCGGTTCGGTCGAGTACGGTGTCTACTACGACAAGCCATCGCCCCTGTTCATCCAACGGGCAAACGAATTGTTGCTGGTGAGCGGAGAGGCTGGCGTGAGGTAGATTATAATTTCAAATTTTCCAGGTCGAAAGGTTCAAGACCGCATCTACAAAAAACACGAGCCCGGATGGTATCCCCCCGGGCTCGTGTTGCGTTAACGACTGGATCAAAGGCTATTTGAACTTCTCCAGGTACTTTCTGATCCCCCCCTCGAAGATCTCTTCGATCTCGTTTTTGGGGTGCCCTTTGGCATAATGCCTGAAATAATCGGCGATGAGCATGGTGACCAGCAGAAAGATGAGGGCGTAGACAAGCCGTCTGCCGAAGCGGCCCCAGTTGAACCGGGACGCCTCCTCCTGTTCTTCCCCCTCGACAGGACGGCCGTCACGGAAGATGAACTGTTCGCGCAACTGGCGTATCCGCTTGAGCTGGACATTCGAAATATGGCTAATGATGGCGTCCCGATCCCGCTCGTCAATAAAGACGAATTGCAGGCCGGTGTTGAAGTATTCACGGTCGTTGCCGGCGGCGAAATTGCGGTTGGCGGTGATGACCCGCGCCACGATGTCCACAATGCGGCGCGGCATGGGGACAAGAATCTCCAGCAGCACATAGACGCCGCTTTCAAACTGCTGGTGGGTGATGATACGCACGCCGCCGCCGCTGATGTTGGCGGCCAGCGGTATAATGGTATCCCATGAGTCGGCCGGGGGTTCTTCCCCACCCTCAGGCTCTTCGCGCTCCTCCTCTAGCCCTTCGCGCTCCTCTTCCCCTTCGTATTCTTCCTCATGCTCCTCGTCGCCCTCCTCGCCTTCCCCGGCATTGTCCTCTGCTTGTTCGAGCCGCCGCTCCGGAGGAAGTTCCGCACGCCCCAGTACCAGGCTGCTGTCCCAACGTTTGTTCTTGAGTTCGACATCGACGGCCTGACGCTGCTCGCGGCGTTCCACCCATTCCTGCTTGAGAATGTCCACGTTCTGTTCAGAGGAGAGGTAGTACTTGATCGGCAAAAAGGCATCGATACGGTAGAACTCCCGCAGCTCGTCGGAAACGATCTCGCCGATCAGGCGGAGAAGTATCTCCCGGGCAGGACCTTCGGCAACGATGATGGCCCGGCAACTGTAACCGCTGTCATCCTTGCCGCCGCGCAGGTCGAGGATCTGCCCCACGTGGAGGGAGGCGTTGAGGGGGAGTTGATCGCGGGAAAGCTGGAGGGAGACGAAATCCTCGTCGATCTCGAGAATGATGGCCCAGTCGCGGAACACTCCGGCATTCGCCAGGGGGATGCCAACGTTGACCTTCATGCCGGCGGGAAAATAATTGGCGTAATTATCAAAATCATTCATGGAGTGAAATCCGCCAAGGGAATAACCTGCCGGTGATCGTGAGCCGTGGTATTCATTCCAGGGATTTGTTCAATGCTTCAATCAGTTCGGCGATGGCAACCTTGTGAACACCGGCCCCATGCTCAACGGTTTCCAGATCGGCGATCTGGCATTCGTAACAGTCAAGATGATAGCGCTGGAATACCGACACTGTTTCGGGGTGCTGTCTGATAATATCGGCGATAATCATGTCCCGTGTGATCATGGTACGCACCTCGCTTGCTTGCAAAAAAGGATGGGCTTTGGAGCGCCTGGGTAATTTTGCTTCGTTGCACGCTTGGTTCCGTTTGGCACCGCCCCATTGGCGGTCGTTCACTCGAGTCCGAATTTTGCCCTGAGGGCGGCCTTCACTTCCGGCGGCACAAACCGGTCGATGTTCCCGTTCAGCAGACAGACCTCCTTGACGATGGAGGAGGAGAGATAACCGTATTGCAGCGATGTCATCATGAACAGCGTCTCGACGCCTTGCCCGATCGTGCTGTTCATCTGGGCGATCTGAAACTCGTATTCAAAGTCCGATATGGCGCGCAGCCCCCGGATGATGACATGTGCCCGCCGTGAGGACACATAATCTATCAGAAGGCCGCTGAAGGTGTCAACAACCACCCGCGGCTCCTCCCTGAACACATCGCGGATCAGGGCGACCCGTTCGTCGATGGAAAACAGGGGGTTCTTCTGGGAGTTGGCGGCCACCGCCACCACCACCTGATCGAAGATCTTCAAGCCGCGGTTTATGATATCCACGTGACCGTAGGTGATGGGATCGAAGGAACCGGGATAGACAGCGATCTTTTTCATGCGTCCTCCAACATAAAGAACTCCAGTGCCGTGTCACCGTAAACCCGGCGATCACACTTGATAAGCGTCCCTACCCGTTCGGGCAGTGGATTGCGCGCCGCGCATTCCACGATCAGCACCCCGTCATCCGCCAGCAGGGACAGGCCGCCTACCGCCTCCGGCACGGTATTGTAAAGGGCAGAGGCATAGGGGGGATCAAAGAACGCCACATCGAAGCGCCGTCCTTGTGACGCCAAGAGACGCAAGGCCTTGAGACAATCGAGGGTAAGGACCTGAGACCGGGCGGTAAGGCCGGTGGCCTCCAAATTTTTTTCCAGAACCGCCTGTACGTTCCTATCATGCTCCACAAAACAACAAAAGGCCGCCCCCCGGCTGAGGGCTTCGACCCCCAGGCTCCCGGTTCCCGCGCAGATATCCAGCACTTGGGCATCTTCAAGGTCACGGCGGCTCGTAACGATGCTGAAAAGTGCTTCACGGACCCGGTCGGCTGTAGGACGGGTTTGCATCCCGCGGGGCGCCGCAAGCTTCATTCCCCGCACACTGCCCGCAATTACGCGCATTTTCGGCGTCACCTTTCCTGTATACTCTATCTGGCGAAAGCTACATTAAAACAGTATAGGCGTCAAGTCGGAAGCACTCCAGGCAAAAAATGACGCGCTGCGGAAAAAACAGTTGAAAACAAACCATGCTCCAGTACAATGGCGCAGTCGGGCTTATCCTTGAAAATGTTAAGGAATTCACGTGAACACAGGACGAGCACTACCATACCGTTTCGTGCGCCTCATGGTGCTGGCGGCCTCACTGAGCGTTATTCTTCAGGGGACTGCGGCGGCTGTCCAATGGCGCCCCCTGGCCCGTACGGCGCGTCATGACGTCGCCGTTGATATGGATTCCCTGAAACTGACCCCCCTGGGCAGGGTGACCGTCTGGCTCAGGTTCACCCCCCTCGGCGAACCGCAGCGCAAACTGGCTGCCGGCGAATATGGCGAAAAACAGTACCGCCTCCACCTGGAATATTACGAAATAGATTGCAGTGAACAGACCGATATCCTGGGACTCATCGACATCATTGGACCGGATGGAAAACGGTTGGCGAGGATGAAGGGGGGGGGGCGCTGGCAGCCATCTTCCCCGGCTCGGCGCTCGACCTGGCCGCCAAACAGGTCTGCCCGTCATTTGAGGATGAAACCGTTTCGGACGATGAGATGGAAACGCCGGACAGCAACGACACGGCGGAGGCGACCACACAACAGGTCCCTGAAGAGGTCCGCACACGCATTGCCGCGGCGCTCCAGAAGACACAACGGGAACCGGGCGATCAGGCAGCCTGGCGCGAGCTGGGAAATGCCTATTACGACGGCGACCAGCCCCAGCAGGCCATTGAGGCCTATGACCGGGCACTGGCGCTCACCCCCGACGATGCGGACATACTTAACGACCAGGGGGCTATGTACCGTCAGCTAGGCGATTTCACGCGAGCCCTGGCAAATTTCGAGAGGGCGCTCAAGATCGCGCCCTATAACCTGGAAAGCCTGTATAACGTCGGATACGTCAATGCCTTTGACCTGAACCGCATGGACAAGGCGCGGGAGGCGTGGCGCCGTTACCTGGAACTTGACCGGACCAGCGAGACCGCCCTCCAGGTTCAGGGGTTCATCGAACGTTACAACAAATAAGTCACCATTGCAGTGGGCGGCAAGAACCGGGCAACTTAATCATTTCCGCGCTGTTGCTAATTTTGCGTCATGTGATATCTTAGTAAGCAAGGGGGTAATGCCATGACGATACGCTATCTTGCACGCGCGCTTTTTGCCCTTCTCGTTACCACAGCCTTCGGTTGCGGCGGAGGCGGTGGAGGAGGAAGTACTGCTCCCGTAAACCCCACGAAGGCCACCCTCACCTTGAGCATACCGAGCCTACCCGCAAACACCCTGGTGTCGTCAGCTATATTCACCATCAAGCTGCCGCAGGGAGTGTCGCCAGCCGTTCTCTCTGGTACCGATGCATGGGGATCGGTGACCTTGACCGGGGGAGCTGTCGGGAGCCTCTCTATTGCCAATTTCAGTTCTTCCCAGATAACGTTCGGCAGCGTAACCCTGAACGGCTTCGGCCCGGGCAATTTTATGATCGTGAACTGTGTTATCAGTTCCGGGACGACCGTCACCGCAAGTGACTTTTCGCTTTCGAATATTCAAGTGTATGACTCACCAAGTGCCACTCTGATACCTACAGCGACCATCAGCATGGCGGTTCAGTTGTCATAATCTCGGTATGCGCCCGTAGCTCAGCTGGATAGAGTCCCTGGCTTCGAACCAGGTTGTCGGGAGTTCGAATCTCTCCGGGCGCGCCAAACCTCATTGAATCTGAGTACTTCAGCTGGAGTGCTCAGATTCTTTTTTCCCGCCGTAGACTTTACGGCTCCCACCAGTGACCGTAAGCTTCCCTGTCAAGTAGACAGATTTAAAGTAGAGTTTCTGGTGTAGTTTTCCATGTACCTGAGAACATGCCTTTCGTCATCAATTGAAAACCATGCAAGTTTCACAAAGTAGCCCTAACATCGTCCGTCATATATGGAAGTTTTGTCAGATATGATAGATTCCGCTGCTGATCTTCTCTTCTCTCTGCACCCTCTCTTTTCATTTATCCCTGCACAATCAAGCCGTTGCACTCTTAGTACCCACAGATATTCATTGGCGTGTTAGTTGCTAATTAATTGATGCGGATTTCAAATAACGAATGCTCCACAACGGGCGTTTCATTAAGCCCAATTATCAACCATTAACCAGGTAAAGGAGGATGTCATGAAACAAATTGCTTTTGCAATGTACCTGATCTCGGCGGTAGTCGTCTTTGCACTAAACGGTTGCGGTGGAGGAGGTGGCGGAAGCGGTACCCCAACTGTTTCTGGGGTCGCAGCTAGCGGAGCGCCTATGAGCGGCACTGTATTTATGAAGGATTCTGCAAATAATCCCGAAATGAGTACTACGATCAATGCACAAAGCGGAGCATTCTCGTTCAATGTTAGCGGTAAAACGGCCCCTTACATGCTAAGAGCTGGTACGCTCTATTCAATGAGTAGCGGTCCGGGAACGGCCAACATTAACCCTCTGTCGCACCTGATGGTGGCGGATGCGGCAGGATTTGCCAATATGTCATCCATGAATGCCTTCTATAATAATCCGAATGGAACGCAAATGGGCACCATTTCGGGAAACATCGGTACAGCCAGGCAACATATGCAACAAAAGATGGCGCCATTGCTAAGCGCATATGGCGTTGCCAATGTAGACCCAATTACGGGATCTATAACAATTGGTTTGGGGCTTGATAGAATGTTTGATGACGTGAAAATGACTATCGATGCCGGCGGCAACGTATCCATGATGTATGTGAATGGTACTAGCGTATATACGGGATCAATGGCAAGTATGTCGTCCGGCACTATGATGGCAGGAAATATTGTCACGCCGGCTACAACGCCGACGGCTAGCGGCATAACCATAACGCCTAGTGTCGCCAAAATGCAGATAAACGGACCAACACAACAGTTTACGGCCAATATTTCCGTGACGTGGTCGGTGATAACTCCGAACGGTGGCACTATTACACCCGGCGGACTTTATACGGGACCCGCTAGGCAGGGGATGTTTCTCGTTAAAGCTACCAGTACTGTTGACCCGACTAAATCATCGACAGCTATTGTTCTGATGGGAAGCGGTGGAATGATGATGTAGTAACCATCCAACGCATGACTGTTGGGAGAAGCACATGTCTGTGATGATCGGCCCGGCTAAAAGAAATCTGCGGCGAGTGATGCCGCGACTCATGCAAATTATGCGTGTGCTTGCCCGGCACAAGTTCCTGGGCGCCCTACGCGGCAAGGGACATTGGCCTCCACCGAAAGAGGTCCGGGAAACCTTCGAGGAACTGGGACTCACCTTTCTTAAATTCGGACAAGTACTCGCGATGCGACGAGATCTGCTGCCGGACGCCTACATCGATGAGTTGGAATTGCTGCATGACCAGTTGCCGGCGATGAGCACGAGCACAATGCGCGCCAGAATTGAAATAGAACTTGGCGCGCCATGGACGAAATTGTTCGCCTCGTTCAATGAAACGCCGATAGCTTCTGCCACCATTGCCCAGGTGCATGAAGCGACACTGCTGGACGGGCGTCACGTGGCCGTGAAGGTGCAGCGGCGCGGCCTTGAAAAGATGATCTCCACGGATATCGCGGCAATGACCTATCTGGTAGCATTGGTGGAAAGTTTCTTTCCTCGTTTAATTGCGCTCGACCTCCCTGTTCTGGTGCAAGAATTTGCCAAAAGTCTGAAAAGGGAAACCGATTTTCAACGTGAAGCGCGCTCCATAGTGCTCTTTCGCACTGCGCTGGCGGATATTCCTGACCTCTGGATTCCGGATGTCGTGTCTGAGTTCTCGACCGGAAACATTCTCACAATGGAGTTCTCTGCTGGTGAACGTGTAGATATCTACGCAAAACAACAACCTGAAGCTATGCCGCGGGCGATCAACACCCTGGTTAGGCTTATGCTACAAACTATTTTCGAAGAGGGATTGTTCCACGCAGATCCGCATCCCGGCAATGTGTTGGTTCTGCCCGATGGACGGCTCTCCTTGCTTGATTTCGGGATGACGGGTGAGCTTGACGAGTCGATGCGCGAATCGCTGACGCTCCTGCTCGAAGCGGTCGTGAAAGGCGATGCCCGGGCCGCCAAAGAGGCGTATCTTGAAATGGCACCGCAGGGGAGCGAAAAGGTCGATCGTGCGGAGTTGTTGATGGACATAAAGGCCGTACTCACTGAAATTCACAGGAGCGATCTTGCTGTTGTTTCGGTCGGGGAAGTGTTCGATTCGCTGCTGCGCGCCGGGAGCCGAAACGGAGTCCACAATCCCCCCGAGTTTTTCCTGCTGACGCGTGCCTTCGTCATCCTGGAATCGTTGATACGTCAACTCGATCCGGGCCATAACTACATGGGATCGTTTCGAGAAGAAATCAAACGCCTGACCGCGCAGCATTTTTCACTGGGGCGGATAAAGGAAAAAACAAGCAAGCTGGCGCGCGAAATGGAACGCTTGATGAATGATGCGCCCGGTGACACGCGACGTGTCCTCCGACGTATCGCTGAAGGCAACCTGGGCCGCTTTCAGGCTCCGGCTATTGAAGCATTAGGGGGTCGTGTCAGCCGCAACCTAGAACTGCTCACCAGCGCCATCATTTCTGCGGCGCTTATGGTCGCTGGAGCGTTGATGGTGAGTACACCACCGGACGCCGGATTGCATCATAATGCCGGCGAAGTAATGGTTACCGCCGGAATCTTTAGCACGATCTTTATTGCTGTCAAAGCAATACGTCGCGACCGTGGCCGACGCTGACGCTCCCCCCAAAATCCCAGGCTACCTTTGCGGCTATTGGTTGGTTTTTTTGCGGCCATAATGTTAGCGGGTTTCGTTATGAACGAAATCTGGGAAATGGCACAGATGCCCGCTTACGTCGAAACGGCGGAATATTCTTGGACGAGCACGCTCGGTTTATGCACGCGGGCGGCGGTGGGTGATGTGGGAATCATTCTGGGCCTTTATGCGTCCGGAGCGCTGGCTGCTGGCGATCCCCGATGGGGCTTACGCGCCAGATGGAACAGGTATGCCACGGCGGCAGCTGTTCTGGGGCTGACGTATGCGGTGCTGGTGGAACATGCGGCGCTAGACGCCGGACGCTGGGCGTACAACGAGCAGATGCCCATAGTGCCTATGTTTGTTGGCACGGGCCTGTGGCCGCTACTCCACAAATGACGCTGCTGCCTCCGTTCACATTCTGGATTGCCAAACGACTGGCCGGTCGCAGCGCAACCAAAGGAGGATCTTTATGATGGACCATACAGGCGGATGGATGGGTGGATGGGCTGGCGGACAGACGTGGTTTTGGGCAGCGCTCGCCGTACTGGTGGTGCTGGTCGTAGTGTTTAAGAGTCTGTCCAGGAAAAATAAGTGAGTTCACTACTCGTCCATGAAATCCACTAACTATCCATAATGAAGCAGTTCAAAGATGTCAATACGGTCCGGATTCTAACAGAAGGGCAAGCAAAAGCTCTTGATGTTCAGGGAGCTGACGACAAGGCCGTCTCGGCAATCTCGCCTCCCCGGCTGTTGAGTATCACGGCAGTTAAGGACAAGGGCGCCAAGGAAGTTGAAGAGGTTAACGCCTTCTTTGACCGGCCTGTTGATGTGAAAGAGCTGCGGATGACCTTGCAGGACGGCACTCCCCTTGAAGGCGACATCTACCTCTCTGTCTTTGACATGGCAGCGGTATTGAAGCCCAAAACTCCATTATTGTTCAAGGAAAGTTTGCCATCAAAGTGCGATGGAAGGTGATAGATAAACTTGGTAGGCCAGCGGAAGGCGACACCGTGATGCCGCTTGAAGTGAAACAGCACGAGCATTGAATATCACAGCTTGGGGAGGAAATCATGAGACTACAAACTTCATATGCGTTCGGTGTATCACTAGATGGCTCTTTCGATGCAGTGGAGAAAAAGGTCCGCGAAGAGCTGGCCAAGGAAGGTTTCGGCGTCCTGACGGAGATAGACGTAAAACAGACTTTTCAGAAGAAACTGGGCCGGCAATTCCGTGATTATGTCATCCTGGGGGCCTGTAACCCTACGCTGGCCTGGGAAGCCTTCGATAGCGAAATCAACATAGGGACCCTACTCCCCTGCAATGTAGTCGTTTATCAGGGAGATGACGATAAAACCGCCGTGATGGTCATGGACCCGGTCGCAGCTCTGGGAATGATCGCAAATGACCAGCTTACGAAGGTCGCTGGCCAGGTACGCGCCACGATGGAGCGGGTTCTCGATGCGCTCTGTAGTGAGCAGGATGACGTTTAGCCGTAATCAGCCCTTGAGTTGAGAAGGGAGGTGAAACGGCTGGGGTAGTAACTGGTTTAAAGCACAAGTAATAGTAGTATACTATTTTTTTAGCACCCGGGATAAAAGATGCGCAAATATATACAGGAAGATAGGGCTCTATTATGAAAAGAATAATCAACATTCTCACCCTTCTCAGCCTCTCGGCCATATTGGCTATCCCCGTTGTCACCCAGGCCGCTGAGAAAAAAGCCAAAAACGAAATCGTCATGAAGATGGGCAGCAAAGTACATCTGTTTCACAGCAGCGATGTAGAGGCACAGAAGGAAATCGCGGTAAACGACGTACTTCCGGTTTACCGTATGAACATGAAGACCCGACAGGAGACAGAAGTCGGAGCGGTGAAGGTGCTATCGTTCATGGGGAAGCATTACTTCGAGGCAGAAATCATCAAGGGAGAGGTTAAGATCGGTGACATCGCTAAGAAGGCTGATGCTTCATTACTGGTACAGCCGGCAAAATAGAAACGAGACAAAAAGCGACGGGCCAACGATGTCTCGACGCTTTTGAGCCTTCAGCAAGTTTTTTGCAATTGAGGAGATAATATGATTGCCGTCAAATTTAGTGACGATGTCTCAACCGTGCGCGAGCTCGCAGTAAATGGCAATTTCGGATCTGCCAAAGAGGCGTTTGGCAAATTTGAAAATCGATGTGCGGAATGCCATACAAAGTTCAGGGATTGAAACCGATCTTTCACCAAGTGATTTTCGCCTCAACTCTGGCCGGGTAACATCCCCATGCTCAAAAAGATTCTACTTTTTGCCGGGGCCGGCGTTTCAATATTTCTTATATGGTTCGCCGTCAGCGATTATCGTGGCTCCGGTCCCCATGGCAGAAGATCATCTCAGCGGCCTGGCCCACTCACTATCAGCGGCCATGGAAAACAGCGCCATGCACGACCCTTCACTGCTTTCTCTCGCCACGTTCACCACCCATGACATCGCTTATTTTGCGCTGATAGACAAATCAGGAAGATACCGTTTCCATTCCAATCCGGACCTGATCGGCACTGCTGTTCAGGACCCTGAAGCTGTGGAGATGGCCCTCAATGGCATAACAAAGGCCGGTCGGGTGATGTTGAAACGGGTGAAGAAGTCTACGAATTCATCGCCCCACTCTATCTTCCTGGCGAGATGCTCGGACTCCGTCTCACCCTGCAACCCGACACGAACATGTCGTCCGCCTTCAGAGGCGGAATAATGGAGGGACCTCGGGTACGACCACCGGTGGCATGATGCCTTAGCAATAATGTGAATTGGGTTACTGAACGGTCGTTTGCTATGCAGACGACCGTTTATACTTATAGAGGGGCTCAACACAGAAAACGGAGAAAATTTCTATTGCGGATGTGAAGGAAATTTGACGGAAAAATTGCAATGGGATAGTTACTGAGCTTCGACGAGAGGACTACGCCCTCACATGACGGGAATTTGGGGGGGTGATGCGGGCTAACATGTGGATTTAAACTTGTGTTAATTCAGCCTCTTGGCCCTTAGAATGGGAGCACCAACCCACTTCGGGCTGGTGAGGATTGAAATCAGTGGCCCTGATTTTAAGCTTGTTGCCCTACAGCAAAAGGTGAAGGAGCCGGGAAGCCAAATTGGTTCTGACGTGATATCAAAAAAAATACGTGACATGATCCGAGCGAATCCAATTACCGCAACATACAAGACAGTGTTTGCATGTGATAAAAAGGAACGGATGGTAACCGGCCGCAAAGCTACTAACTATTCTTTCTATGTCTGCTCCACCATTGCCCCCAGTGACTATTTGTCGGCATGGCGTGAAGAATTAATATTTCGCTAATACTGGCTATCTATTTTACGCTGACCACTTTTCTCTGCCGCTGCACCGCTCTCTGACGTCATAATGAAAACGGCACTGTTCCGTGCCTAGATTTGGACAGAGCCGGATTCTAATCATATACACTAAAATACAGCTGGACTTCAAATAGACCAATGAACAGTTATATCCGGCTGATATCAAGGCATATTTTTCAGTACTGATTTTCATCATAACCGGCGCGCCATTACATCAAGGGCTTAGGCTTTATTGCCTAAGCCCTTATTGCTTCTTATATCCCCTGGTGGATACGCTAGTTATCTTGTGGGGGAAAGGAAATGCGCACAAAGACGATGTATCTCAAAGTAGATCGATATCAGGAAGCAAGTTTTGTCGTGCACAGATGGCTTGTCCTGATGGCGGCCAGCATTGTAAGGCGATAAGTTTTATGGTTGCTCTAAGGTTGAGCCAATATTGTTTCTGTTCAAATAATTTAATTCTGTTTTTCTTGACCCTGCCATCAAACTGGTGGCAATATCCGTGTCGATGGTGTTCAAATCAAAAGTCCGACAACACTGACAATTCATATTGAGGAGTTCCGGGGGACACCTCGCTCTGCAAAACGAGCCCACGGCAGTTTCCCCGAGGCTCTCTGGTTACAAGGATATAGGAATGCTCACACGAAGACAGTTTATTGCGGCTGGCGCCGGATTATTGTTGGTGCCGCACAGCTCGCTGGCAAAGGCGCTCATGAAGCACACCGCTTCCACAGGAATCAGCGACCTCGTCGAGAACGGCGACATCCCAAAGGACATCGCCGTTGGTCCGAACATAACCGCCGAGCAGTTCATTGCCGCCCAACGCGACGAAAAGGCCCTCGAAAGCCTGGTGGGCGGCCTTGTTGAGCGCAAGATAAAGGGTCAGCCTTTGTTCAACGAGGGGAAGATCATTCTCTATAACACACACTTCAAGGAACGGTACCTCTTCAAGTTCAGAAACGGCTACGGGGAGTATGATCCCAAGATCCTCGGCTCGCTCAACTATTTCATGCGCTGCAATTATGACAACAAATACACTGATATGGACATTGCAACCATAGAGATGATCAACTACGTTGCACAACTCCTCGGGGTCAAGGAGATCTACATCAACTCAGCCTACCGGACGCCGGAATACAACGCCATACTCGCCAGGAAAAGCGAGAACGTGGCGCGCAACTCGTTCCACATGCAGGGCAAGGCGGTGGACTACTCCATACCTGGCGTGCCGATCAGCAAAGTGTGCCAGTATGCCCAGCTGGCGCGCAACTATTTCGGCTACGGCGGCGTCGGCTATTATCCGCGGCAGAACTTCGTGCATAACGACAGCGGACCGCTTCGCAACTGGGCGAAGAAGTAGCCGTCACACTCCAGAGCAGATCATTTGCAAATAACTATCTAATATTTACTGATGTTCCCCACTACTCCTTTTCATCTCTCGTGGCACGTCACTATAGGGTAAAGGTATTTGTACGGTTACTGATGCCGGTATCATTGTTTCAGGCCCATAGCCCACAAGTTGCACACGTCAAAACCGGCGGGAGGTTTAACCCATGATTTTTCAGAGTGGCACAAAGGAGACCGTCTTGGCCAACCACACCGAGTTCCCGGTGGGAGAACTGCTTCTCCGTACCTATGCAAAGCCGAGCGATACGAACGCGAATGGAGATATCTTCGGGGGATGGATCATGTCGCAGATGGACATCGCCGGCGGCATGTTGGCAATAGAGATCACCGGCGGCCGGGCCGTGACTATTGCGGTGGACGCGATGAAATTCATCAAACCGGTAAAAACCGGCGATATTGTCTGTTGCTTCGGCAAAGTTACAAGGATCGGGAACACCTCCATCACCATCAGGCTGGAGGTTTGGGTTAAGCCGAGCCTGAGGGAAGCACCGACCGACAAGGAAAACGCATTGTACTTGGTCACGGAAGCTTCATACACCTATGTGGCCGTTGACCAGGAAGGGCGCAAACGGCAGTTCCAGAAACCGGCTGCTCGCCAACACGAGCAATAGAGCCCCCCCTCACGGCACCACCTTCGGCATGCCGTAAAGGCCGAAGTACCATCGGGCGGCTGCTTTTTCCGTGGGGATTGCGATATCGAGCGACGCAATATCGTAATTACCTTTTGAAATCATAATTTAAATCCAATAAACCAATTTGACCTTGACCGGTTAACACTTTAGGATGCTCCTCCGCTAACTAATGCCGAGGGAGCTTTTTCATGAAATATGTATCCGCACTGTTCGTACTCCTGATTCCTTCCCTCCTGTTTGCCGACCAGATTCCAACCGTGTGCCACAACGAACTGTCGTCATGGATCAAGGCCAATAAGAAGCTTTCCATAGTGGATATCCAAAATGCCGAAGGGTTTCGCGCCCACAATTACGACCACTCGCTCGCCGCGGGTAACGACCCGGCATTTTTGAAAAAAATCGCCGCCAGATTGCGTTCGACCAAAGGCAGGGTGATTGTGGTCAGCGCAACAGGCGGCAGCGACGCCGTGCATGCCGCGGAGTCGCTCGAACGCGGGGGCGTTCAACATTCCCGGCTCCTGGTGCTGGAGGGGGGGATGGAGGCAGCGGCCAAGAATGCGGCCTGCGAATGCTGCAAGCCGGCCCAATCAGGTAAAACAGAATGAGTTCGATCCAGAGTGAAACCGGGACGTTGCGGCCGCAACTGGCGGCGCTGCTTGCGGACGAAATCAGCGGCTGCACCGGGTGCGGCGTCTGCGTCGGGGAGTGCGGATTCCTGAAACTCTACGGCTCCCCCCGGGATATTGCCCGTTCCTACGATCCGGATGACCCGAAAAAAAATGTCGTCTGTTTCGAGTGCAGCCTCTGCGGACTCTGCTCGGCCGTCTGCCCCTCCGGCGTCAAGCCCCAGGCCCTCTTTCTGGAGATGCGGCGCGAGGCGATCGACCGGGGCTTTGGCTCGTTCCGCGAGCACAAGGGGCTTCTCGGGTATGAGAGGACCGGCACATCCCGCCGTTTCAGTTGGTACGGCTTGCCGGAAGGATGCACCACGATCTTTTTCCCGGGCTGTGCCTTGCCAGGCACGCGCCCCAGCGTAACCGTCGCGGTCTATGAGCGGCTGAAAGAGGCGTTTCCCGACCTCGGCCTGGTGTTGGACTGCTGCACCAAACCGTCCCACGACCTGGGGAGGGAACAGTATTTCTCCCAGATGTTCGGCGAGATGGTGGCCTGGCTGGAATCCCACGGGATACAACGGGTCCTGGTGGCCTGCCCCAACTGCTACAAGGTCTTTACCGAATACGCCCCCCAGTTTCAGACGGAAACGGTCTACGAAAGGCTTGCCGGGATCATGCCGGAGACAACGGCGGAGGCGACATCTTCTCCGGTGGCCATCCACGACCCCTGCGTGATCAGGTTCGCCTCCGCGCCGCAGGAAGCGGCCCGTGGACTGGTTTCCCGATCCGGCCGCGTGATCGCAGAGATGTCGCACACACGCACAAGAACACTCTGCTGCGGTGAGGGTGGGACCGTGGGGGCCCTGGCCCCCGACCTGGCCGATGCCTGGGGAGAACTCCGGGTGGGTGAAGCCGCGGGCCGTCAAGTTGTCACCTACTGTGCCGGCTGCGCCAACCACCTCGGGAAACGGCTGAAGGTCAGCCATGTCCTCGACCTTCTTTTCAACGCGTCGAAACCGTCATCGGGGCCGATCACCTATGTCAATCGCCTGCGGCTCAAATCCCGGTTCAAGAGAATCGTGCCCGCCGTCATAAGCCGGGAGAGGACCGTCCCCGGCGGCGGGTCCGGGATGCTCCGGCCGCTCCTCTTTCTGGGCGTCATGATCGCCGCCATAGTTCTGGTGCGGGCGAGCGGGGCCGGCCAGTACCTGGAACCGGAACGGCTGCGTGCCCTGTTTAGCGGCTTCGGCATCGTGGCGCCGCTGGTGTACATCGCCATCTATACGGTCGCTCCCGCCCTGATGCTGCCCGGCCTCCCCCTCAGCATGGCCGGAGCAACAGTTTTCGGGCCGGTCTGGGGGGTGGTCTACACGATCATCGGGGCCACCCTGGGGGCCTGTGCGGCTTTCCTGATCGCCCGCTATGCCGCCCGGAACTGGGTAGAACGGCAACTGGTCGGTTCGCGGTGGAACAAACTTGACAGCGAAACCGCCCAGAACGGCTGGAAAGCGGTGGCCTTTACCCGGTTGATCCCCCTGTTCCCCTTCAACCTGCTCAATTTTGCCTTCGGCCTGACGAAGATATCGTTTCCCCAGTATGCCGTGGCAACCTTTATCTTCATGCTGCCCGGCACCATCGCCTTTATCACGTTTTCAAGCTCGTTGCTGGGATTGCTCAAGGGGAAGGTCTCCTGGGAGTTTTTCGTCGGCATAGCCCTCATCGTCGCGGTGTCGCTGATCCCCAGGCTGGTAAAATGGTACCGGAACCGTGAGCGCAGGGAGCCACGGCCGGAAGTCCCATGGAGTTTGCGGAGAAGCTTGCAGCTCAAGGCCATTGCGGCCGCGGCGCTCGCCGTGACCGCCGCGGCTTGCTATGGCGTGGTTCTGAAGTATTTCTGGGCCCTCAATGCCTATCTCTATACCCTTGAATTCAACCTGCTCTTTGTGGCTCACCGCCTCCGGGATGGTGATCTGGCCGGTTTCGTCGAATATCTGAAACCCATGTCAAGCGCCCGTGCCGCCGGGATCGCCCTGGTCTGTCAGGCGATGCACACGTTTGCCTTTCCCTTTTCTCCCCTGAGGACAACGGCTGCCTTTGCCGCGGCTTTCGGTACGCCGACAGGCCTGGCATACGTCGGCTGCGCCGGTCTGGTCGTCACCGGTCTGAGCGCTCTGCTCGGCCGCTTCTGTCTGGGTGATCTTGCGCCGCTCCACTACCGGCACAGGGGGCTGGCGCCACGTACGCCCCCCCCCGCGTGGGCCGTCTGGTGCGCCGGGGCAATGGCGGCGATACCGGGTTTTCCCCTGTTATTGTGCGGCCTGTGGATCGGGGGATTCCGTATCCAGCCGGGCCGCTCCGTTGCCGCGATCACGGCAGGGCTTGTTGTCCGCATGCTTCTTTCGCTTGCAGCATACTAACTACCGCAGGAGGTTTCATATGAACCGATTCGCACTTCGCACCATGCTGGCAGCCTTACTTTGCTGTGCCCTTGCCCTGCCTGCCGGAGCGGCCAAGCACAAATCGGGCGGGGTAACGACCGTCAAATCCGGTACCGACACCATGACGGTCGATCTAAAGGCCCGGGAGGTCCGCGTTACCTCCACGGTGCTCAAAGACTGCTCCCAACCATCGGTATGCGACTGGGGACGTCGCTTCCAGGCCTTTTTCGGCAGCAAGAGCGGCAAGATGGCTTCTTTCTTCATCTTCTCCACGGAGGTAAACCGGACCGATATCGACAAGGCCATCAAGTCTGTCGGCATCAAGTCCCGACGCCAGATCCCCATGACCGAGGTCAAGCAGCGCACCGGCCTGAAATCCACCACCAGGAAGGAGGACTATCTCGACGGCGATCCGGTGCTGGTGTCCGTACGCTGGAAAAAGAACGGTAAAATGGTCGAGGTGGCAATTGAAGATCTGATCGAAGAAAAGATTGCGGTTGACGGCAAGGACGTCGTCAAACCCTATACCCCGCATTTCGTCTACCACGGCACGGCCGAGGCGATCAACTTTGCATCGGGCTGTATCGTCTGCCCATCCGGGTGCAACGGGGGGATCATCGCCGACAATTCACTTCCCCTGAAGGAGACAAAGAATTATTACCGTTTTGACTGGAGCAAGATGCCGGCGCCCGGAACAAAGGCCGAAATCGTAATCAAGTCGATTTACGGTACTAAGTAATACAAGAAACGAGAGAAGTTCACCGACCGATTCAGCACACACGCGACAAAAACGGAAAGAGGAACCGCACGACAGCGGTTCCTCTTTCCGTTTACTCCATCATCCCAATCGAATTTTTCTCTTTTTTGTACACCAATTACAAAATCGCTTCACATCAATTCAACCTGAGGTATACTTTATGCCTGTGCTAAACATTATCCTCCTATCTCCATAGGTAGTGGGGCGCAGTCCATCACGTGGGCTCATTGTTCAAAGATTCCACAATCCGGGAGTGTACATGAAAAGGCGTTTCCTGATCGCACCCTGTCCGGCGAAATCCTGTTCATCGTTCCCGAGCATCTTGTTCGGCATCATTCCCCTGGCGGCCTTTTTCCTCCTTCTCCTCCGCCCTGCCCTGCTTTTGGCCGGCACTACCGTGCTGACGCCGGTCACCCTGCAATTGAAGTGGAAACACCAGTTTCAATTCGCCGGATATTATGCCGCCGTGGAAAAGGGCTACTACCGCGATGCCGGGCTGATGGTAACGCTCCGTGAGGCGGCCCAGGGGAGCGATCCCGTGGACGCGGTTCTGAACGGTGAGGCCCAGTTCGGGGTGGGAGGCAGCTCTCTGGTCCTGATGCGGGCTGAGGGAAAACCGGTCGTCGCCCTTGCCGCCATCCTGCAGCATTCGCCCCTGGGCATCCTCTCCCTCAACGCAAATAACATCAAAAATGTCCATGATCTGGCGGGCAAACGGGTCATGCTTGAACCGATGCCGGCCGAGGTCATGGCGCTCTTCAGGGCGGAGGCGGTACCCGACGACGCGATCAGGGTCGTTCCCCACGAATTTTCCCTCGAAAAGCTCCTGAACGGCGAGGTTGACGCCGCCTCTGTCTACAGCACGACCGAACCCTATCAGCTCGAAAAACGAAGAATCGCCTATTCCATTATCTATCCCGAGCGGAGCGGAATCGATTTCTACGGCGACACGCTCTTCACGCGCCAGGAGGTGGTACAAAAGCAACCCGAGGTGGTGCGGCAATTTCGCGATGCAAGTCTGCGCGGCTGGAAATACGCCCTTGAACATCAGGATGAAATGATCGACCTCATCCTGAAACGTTACAACACCGGCCGCCTCACCAGGGGGCAGCTTGCCTACGAAGCGGGAGAGCTGCAAAAGCTGATCAGACCGGACCTGGTGGAAGTCGGCTACATGAACCCCGGCCGGTGGCAGCACATCGCCGACACCTATTCCCAGCTGGGGATAATCCCGGCATCGAAACCGTTCCCCCTGGAAAGCTTCCTCCATGCCGGCGAACAGCCACGGCTCCCGGATTGGCTTTACGGGGCCTTGGGCGGGGCCATGGTGATCATCATCGCCGTCTCTGTGGTAGCCATCCGCTTTCACTACCTTAACGCGGCGCTCAACGATCAGATGCAGTTGCGCGACAAGGCCGAGGCAAAGCTGCGGAAGCTGTCGGCGGCCATCATTCAAAGCCCGGTTTCGATCGTTATCACCGACACGACCGGCGCAATCGAATACGTCAACCCCAAGTTCTGCGAGCTTACCGGCTATACGGCGGAGGAGGTCGCCGGCCAGAATCCCCGCATCCTGCGCGGCAGCATCCTGCCCCCCGAATTCTACGATGATCTCTGGCGGACCATTCTCGCCGGCGGACTCTGGCATGGGGAGTTTCTGAACAAGAAGAAGAATGAGGAGCTGTTCTGGGAACATGCCACCATCGCCCCCATCTGGGACACACAAGGCGAGCTCACCAACTTCATCGCCATCAAGGAGGATATCACCGAGCGCAAGATGTTGCAGGAAAAGCTCAATCACATGGCCCATCACGACGAACTGACCGGCCTGCCCAACCGGGCGCTCTTCTTTGACAGGATCGGGCAGGCGCTGGCCCATGCCAAAAGGAATCAGACGGGATTCGCCCTGCTGTTCGTGGACCTGGATGGTTTCAAGACGATCAATGATACCTACGGGCATGACAGCGGCGATGCGCTGTTGCGGGAGACGGCCCGGCGCCTTTCGGGGTGCGTCAGGGACTCGGATACGGTCGCGCGCATGGGGGGAGACGAATTTGCGGTCATGCTGCTGGATGTTGCCGCTCTCGGGCATATCACCCAGGTGGCGGAGAAGATGCTGACGCTTCTTTCGATGCCGTTCATGTTCAAAGGGCTCGAGTGCCATGTGGGGGCGAGCATCGGCATCAGCATCTTCCCCCAGGATGGCGACGCCGTGGACACCCTCATGAACACGGCCGACATGGCCATGTACCGCGTCAAGCAAGGCACCAAAAACAACTATGCCTTTGCCTCATAAGGCGACGTGGTAGTAGGCCTCCAGCAGGCTGTTGAAAAAACCTGGTTGTTCAAAAATAGTCAGATCGTCGCACCCGCAGGAAGCCCCGCGGAGGCGTAGCAGCGCTACGCCGCACAATTTCACTCGAGAAATTGGACCGCGAAGGCGCCCGAAGGGTGAGGCCGCAGGCCGAAGTCACAAGGAGGCTTTCGAGGACGCGGCGAGATGGCTGTTTTTCAACAACCTGTCAGGCCTCCAGAGCCCCGATCAGGCTCTTCACATCTTCAACGCCGTTTTCCGCCAGCCACTTTTCCATGCCTTCAGCGATTTCCTGCGCAGCACCCGGATTGATGAAACTGGCGGTCCCGACCTGCACCGCCGTCGCCCCGGCCAGGATGAATTCCAGGGCGTCGCGGGCGTTCATGATGCCGCCGATGCCGATGATCGGCAGGGAAACGGCTCGAGCCACCTGCCAGACCATGCGCAACGCCACCGGCTTGACCGCCGGGCCAGAGAGGCCGCCGGTAATGTTGGCCAGCACCGGCCGGCGGCGCTCCAGGTCGATGGCCATGCCGGTCAGGGTGTTGATCAGCGACAGGGCGTCGGCCCCCGCATCGGCGCAGGCCTTGGCCATGGAGACGATATCCGTGACATTGGGCGAGAGCTTGACAATCAGCGGCTTGATGGTGGCCTCGCGGCAGGCCGTGACCACCTGGAAGGCACACTGGGGATCGGTGCCGAAAACGATGCCCCCCTGCTTGACATTGGGGCAGGAGATATTCACCTCCAACCCGGCGATCTCGGGGATGGCGTCCAGACGGCGGGCCAGTTCGGCGTACTCGTCGATGGTGTTGCCGAAGAAATTGGCAATGGCCGGGGTGGCGACCGAGCGGAGGAAGGGGACCTTTTTCTCGATAAAAGCGTCGATGCCCACGTTCTGGAGGCCGATGGCGTTCAGCATGCCGCCCGGCGTCTCCACGATGCGCGGCGTGGGATTGCCGGCCCGGGGCCTGAGGGACAGCCCCTTGGTCACGAAGGCGCCGATAGTTTCCAGGTCCACGTATTCCGCAAATTCCTCGCCATAGCCGAAGGTACCCGAGGCGGTCATCACCGGGTTGCGCAGTTCCAGCCCTGCAATGGATACAGACAGGTCAGGTTTCATGGTTTCAGGCCTCCCACTTCAGTTCGGCAGCGTCGAAGACCGGTCCATCCGCACAGACGCAGCGATAATCGGGTGTTTCGTTGGAATGATGGTGGCCGGGGGTGACACACCCCAGGCAGGCCCCCATGCCGCAGGCCATATACCCCTCAAGGGAGACCTGACAGGGTATGTTCCTCTGGGCGGCGATGCCGGCCACGGCGTTCAGCATGCCATGGGGGCCGCAGGCAAAGATGCGCGGCGTACCGTCGCAGACAGCCAGCCGTCTGACCAAGGCCTCGGTCACCAGGCCACATTCCCCCAACGACCCATCCTCGGTGGCCACATAGCACTCCACCCCCAGGCGCTCGAATTCGGTAATGCAGAGGACGTCGTCCCGCGTCCTGCCGCCGACAAAGAGTCGCACCGGCGACTGTTTCACCAGTTCCTTGGCTAACAGGTAGAGCGGCGCCAGCCCAACGCCCCCCCCCACGATAATCTTTTCCTCCTTGGGAGAGCCGAGCTCGAAGCCCTTCCCCAAAGGCCCTAAGACATCCAGCAGATCGGTGTCATGCAGCGCCGAAAGCATGCCGGTCCCCTTCCCCACCACCCGGTAGAGCATCTCCAGGTAGGGTTGGGATGCGGCGCCGGTCTGGGCCGGGGTATGGACACCCACGTCGAAGATGCCGAAAGGACGCCGCAGGAGCGGATCGATGGCATCATTCACCCGCACCATCACGAACTGCCCCGGTTGGGCCGCGGGGAACTCGGAGGGAGCGGTCATGCGCATGCGCCAGTAGCCGGGCGAGACCTCCACGTTGGATATGATCATGGATTTGAACTGCATCTAACTGTCTCCTTGGAAGGTTGTTGAAAAACAGCCATCTCGCCGCCATCCTCGAAAGCCCTTTCGTGCGGCGTAGCGCTGCTACGCCTCCTCAGGGCATTCTGCGGGTGCGACGATCTGACTATTTTTGAACAACCTGAGTTTTTCAATAGCCTGTCAGGCTCTTATAGTGTTTTTTCCATCAACAGCGCGTCCTCGACGCCTTCGTAGTACTTCGTCCGCATCCCGGTCCGGGAGAAACCGAACCGTTCGTAGAGGGCGATGGCTGCCCGGTTGGAGGCGCGGACTTCCAACCTCATGATCCCGGCCTGTTTCCCTTGGGCGATGGCAACGGCATGCTCCAGCAGCGCCCGGGCGATACCCCGCCCCCGCAAGTGCGGCGCCACGACGATGTCCAGAATCTCGGCCTCTTCGAAAAGCGACATCAGGCAGACATAACCGCCCACCGCGCCTTCGATGACGGCGACGAACGGAAACGAATGGGGTGACGCAAGTTCGTGCAGGAAATGTTCATAGCGCCAGGGATGGGGAAAGGAGGCCTGCTCAATGGCCAGCACGCTCTCCAGATCGGCCTTGGTCATGGGGCGGATATCAACGGTTCCCGGTGCAGACATGGGAAAATATGATAGGCAAACAACCGGGTAAAGTAAACGATTTTGTACGGCCAGGGTCTGCATCGGTCCCACAATCCCGCCCCATGAATCGCCCTGCGCCACGCAAGGCGCATATTTCGGCAAAAAGCACCGTCTGAACGGCAAAACCGGCGTATAATACTATCCAGAGGTAGAGCACGAGCCGGTTCAGGGAGACGACGTCGCCGTTTGCCGGCAGAGGAGGTGTGCCATGAAAGGACGTGAGATACTGACAACCGTCAAGGAGCGGGCAACAGCGGATCATTGCTTCGTCAAGTGGTGGCGCAAGGAAGAGGATTTTCTCGATTACGAACTGCTTGACCGGTTCCTGGAACATGCCACGGAAAGTGAAGAGATCGGCGGCCTGCAACTATTGACCATGAACGAGATGCGGGATGAAGTCAAACGGATCGGTGGGACACGGGTGAAGTTCATCCATGAGGCGTCCGGAGACAAAATCGAATGGGTGCATCGGGCCAAGGAAGGTGTGCGTACCCACATCTGCGCCTATACGCCCGAGGCGCTGATGACGATCTTCGACGTGGAGACCCACGGCAATCCGGTCGATTCCTGAGATATGCCCGGACCTGAAGGCTGCCGGCCGATGATCGGCAGCCTTTTTTATGCCGATGCCTGACGCGGGACAGCGTCCAGGAGCATCGACTTCATGCGGCAACCACTAAGGAGAATCATCCATGACAACCGGCAGCACACCCGACCTGATCATCCTTGGCTCCGGCTCCACCGCCTTTGCGGGGGCGTTGCGCGCCACCTCCCACGGCGCGCGGGTACTCATGTTCGAAAAGAGCGTTCTGGGAGGCACCTGCATCAATTGGGGCTGTATCCCCAGCAAGACCCTCATCCACGCGGCCCTGTTCAATCACGAGGCTCATCTGGGGATGAGGCTCGGGCTCGGGCTTGAGGATGGCAGGCAGGGCGTCGCTTGCGAGACGCTCTTCGCCCACCGGGAAAAGGTCGTGCACAAACTCCGCCAGGAGCGCTACCTGGACGTGCTCAAAAACATGTCCGGCCTGGAACTCGTCAAGGGGACCGCACGCTTTATCGACCCGCACACCATCGAGGCCAACGACAAGCGGTATCGCTGCGACCGTTTTCTTGTCGCGGTGGGTGGCAAGCCGCGCATCCCCCCTATTCCGGGGATCGAAGGGTGCAACTATCTGACGAGCCGGAGCGCCCTGCTGATGAAAGAGCTTCCCCAATCCCTGGTCATAGTGGGGGGCGGCGTCATTGCCGTCGAACTGGGGCAGATGTACCATCGCTTGGGCAGTCGTGTGACGATCCTAGAACACGGACCGCGCCTCTTGCCGACCGTGGAGCGGGAAGTGGCCGAAGCGCTTCGCGCGGTGCTGATGGGGGAAGGCATCAAGGTGGTGACGGATGTGACCATCTGTTCGGCCGATCGTGCGGGGGATGTGAATGTACTCTCCGCCGATGTGTGCGGCAGGCGCCACGAATACACCGCCCAACGGCTGCTCCTGGCGGTGGGGACCGGACCGGCCACGGAAGGGCTCGGCCTGGAACAGGCGAACGTGGGGACGGACCCGAAGGGCTTTATTGTCACCGATGGGCGCATGCGCACCTCAACCGATGGCATCTGGGCGGCCGGGGACGTGACCGGCAAGATGCTGATCGCCACGGTGGGAGCCCGTCAGGCCATCGTGGCGGTCGACGACATGTTCAACGAGGGGTGCGGCTGCACCATGGACTACCTGTCGGCCCCCATGGCGGTCTTCACGGACCCGGAGATCGGCATGGTGGGCCATACCGAGGAGAGCGCCCGGCAGGCCGGTTTTGACGTGGCGGTCAATACCATGCCGGTCAGCGCCATCCCCAAGGCCCACGTCACCGGCCATACCGCCGGGGTGATCAAGATGATCGCCGACCGGCCGACCGGGCGGCTCCTGGGGGTGCACCTGGCCTGCCACCGGGGGGCGGACCTGATCAATGAGGCGGCCCTGGCCCTCCACCTGAAGGCGACCGTGGCGGATCTGGCCACCACCATGCACGTCTACCCTTCCATCGGCGAGGGGTTGAAACTCTGCGCCCAGGGGTTCGATAGGGATATCAGCAGGCTCTCCTGCTGCGCCGAGTGATCCAGCACCCGTCTTCACGGCATCTTCGCCCCGCCCTCAATCGCACAATCCTCGACGTAGCGCTGCTACGCCTGCGGTCTTGCTCAATCGGCCAGGGCAAATCTTCCGCAAATCCGGGCGCGGTCCTGGTGGCAGTTATTTATGGATAAGCTCTAAAAAGGTTATAGAAAGACTCAGGTTGTTCAAAAATAGTCAGATCGTCGCACCCGCAGAATGCACCGAGGAGACGTAGCAGCGCTACGCCGCACGAAAGGGCGTTCGAGGATGGCGGCGAGATGGCTGTTTTTCAACAACCTGTTCCATCAGATACCGCCCATGCAGAGGTACTTGATCTCCAGGAAGTCATCGACGCCGTACCGGGAACCCTCCCGGCCGACCCCCGATTCCTTCACCCCGCCGAAGGGGGCGACCGCGGACGAGATGAGGCCGGTATTGATGCCGACAATCCCGTATTCCAGGGCCTCCGCGACCCGCCAGACCCGGCCCATGTCCCGGCTGTAGAAGTAGGAGGCCAGCCCAAACTCGGTGTCGTTGGCCATGCCTACCGCCTCTTCGTCGGTGGTGAAACGGAACAGGGGCGCCAGGGGGCCGAAGGTCTCTTCCCGGGCCACCGCCATGGCTGGGGTGACATCGGCCAGAATGGTGGGCTGGAAGAAGCTGCCGCCAAGTTCGTGCCGCCCTCCGCCGGTGACGATGCGCGCCCCCTTGGCGAGTGCGTCGGCGATGTGTTCTTCCACCTTCTCCACGGCCTTCATGTCGATCAGCGGCCCCTGCTGGGTCTCCCCCTTGAGCCCGTCGCCCACCTTCAGCCTGGCCACGGCAGCGGACAATTTTTCCGCAAAGGCGTCGTAGACGCCGGCCTGCACGAGGAAGCGGTTGGTGCAGACGCAGGTCTGGCCGGTGTTGCGGTACTTGGAGGCGATGGCCCCCTCCACCGCGGCATCCAGGTCGGCATCGTCGAACACAATAAAGGGGGCGTTGCCGCCCAACTCCATGGCCACCTTCTTGACCGTCCCGGCGCACTGCTGCATGAGCAGCTTGCCGATTTCCGTCGAGCCGGTGAAGGTCAGCTTGCGGACAATGGGGTTGGCGGTCATCTCGCCGCCGATGGCGCCGGAGACCCCGGTGACCACGTTAAACACCCCGGCCGGGATACCGGCCCGCTCGGCCAACACAGCCAGCGCCAGAGCCGAATAGGGGGTCTGGCTGGCCGGTTTGAGGACCATGGTGCAGCCGACGGCCAGGGCGGGTCCGGCCTTGCGGGTGATCATGGCGGCGGGGAAGTTCCAGGGGGTGATGGCGGCGCAAACGCCGATCGGTTCCTTGATGACAACGATCCGCTTGTCGTTCTGAACCGTGGGGATGGTGTCGCCGTAGACCCGCTTTCCTTCCTCGGCAAACCATTCGATGAACGAGGCGGCATAGGCGATCTCGCCCCGGGATTCGGCCAGCGGCTTGCCCTGTTCGGCGGTCATCAGGATCGCCAGGTCCTCCTGGTTTTCCAACAGCAACTCGTACCAGCGGCGCAGGAGCCGGGAACGATCCGCAGCGGTCCTGGCCCGCCAGGCCGGATAGGCCGCGTTGGCCGCCTCGATGGCGGTGCGGGTCTCAGCCCCCCCCATCCTGGGAACCGTGCCGATGACCTCGTCGGTGGCGGGATTATTGACCGAAATGGTGCCACCGTCCGCGGCATGAAGCCACTGGCCGTCGATATAGCATTGCTGGCGAAAAAGGGTCGGGTCTTGTAAGGTGAGCATGATGTCAATCCTCCGTCGGGATAGTCAGGGGCACGCCGGCACTGCCGGTGGCTGCTATTTTACCCCAAAGCCTTGTGAAGTAAAGTGTTGGATAACGCCAGGGCTGAAGCATGCCGAGCAAGAGGAGCCATTCATGCTTTTGTATTTCAGAGCGACCTGAATCCGTGGTGCCGGAACGGTGGAGTGAGCGACATGCCGGAGTCAAACACCGCCCGTGAAGCACCATGCCGCCAGTGTCGTGTGTACTCCGTCACGGAGAAGCCCCGGCCGGCACAGCGAAGACTGAGGCATGCCCAGCGAGTGGAGCCGTGAGGGCGCCACGGATTCAAGGCACTTAAAGCTTGCCCCCCACGTCATTTCGGCCACAGTTTCATCCTGTGACAATTCCCCTTGACACATTAGACCGACCGGTCTATTTTTACTCCCATGAAAAAGAAAGACACACGAGGCGAGATCATTCGGATCGGCACCGAGATGATCGCCCGCCAAGGATACAACGCCACCGGCATCGACGCCGTTCTGAAGGAGGCCGGCGTCCCCAAGGGGTCGTTCTACCACTACTTCAGGAGCAAGGAAGATTTCGGCTTGGCGGTGATCGATCACTTCGCCGAACGCTTCGAACGACGCATGGAGGAGTTCCTCAGCAACGAGCACCTTGCGCCGCTCGACCGCATCCGCGATTTTTTTGAGAGCGGCCTGACGCGCGTAACCCAGAACCAGTGCACCAAGGGATGCCTGATCGGCAACCTGGGGCAGGAACTGGCAGACCTGAACGAGCGCTTCCGCGCCCGGCTGGATGAGATCTTCGGCATGTGGCGGGAACGCTTTGCCGCCTGCCTGCGCGAGGCCCAGAACCGGAGCGAGCTTTCCGGCGCTGTCGATCCGGCGATAACCGCCGGTTTCATCCTTTCCGGCTGGGAAGGTGCGATCCTGCGGGCCAAGGTGATGAAATCGCCCCAGCCGATGCGGGACTTCGTCGATCTCCTCTTCAGCGCCATCCTGGGGCAGAAGTAAGCCCTTTATTTATCCCAAATATAGTTGACCGGTCTATTATCGTCAGATTGGCGAACCAACCAAGGAGGAACCGATGAAACAATCCGTTGGAGCAAAGACACTGGCCACCCCAACACCGGTGTGGCTGGTTGGCACCTATGATGAAGCAGGCACGCCAAACATCATGACCGCTGCCTGGGGCGGCATCTGCTGTTCCCAGCCCCCCTGCCTGGCGGTATCCCTGCGCAAGGCGACCTACAGCCATGCCGCCATCGTGGCGCGCAAGGCCTTCACCGTCAGCATCCCGTCCCAGGCCCAGGTGGCGCAGGCCGACTATGTGGGGACCGTATCGGGCCGCGACGGAGACAAATTCGCCGCCTGCGGCTGGACGGCGGTGCGGAGCGACCTGGTGGACGCCCCCTACGTGGACGAGGTACCGCTGGTGGTGGAGTGCCGCCTGTTGCATATCCATGAACTGGGCCTGCACACCCAGTTCGTGGGAGAGATCGTGGACGTCAAAGCGGACGAGGCGCTTATCGGTGCCAAGGGATACCCGGACATCACCAAAGTCAGGCCGATAATCTGGGACACGGCCCACATGGGGTACTACGGCCTGGGGGAATTCCTGGGCAAGGCGTGGGAGATCGGCAAGACCATCACAACGGAGGGAATGAAATGAAAATCGTTTGTCTGCTGGGAAGCCCCCGCACCAAGGGGAGCAGTGCCACCATCGCCAACCATCTCCTGAAAACCGCCGGGAATCTGGGGGCAGAAACGCGATCCTTTGAATTGAACCGTCTTGCCTACCGCGGTTGCCAGGCGTGCTATGCCTGCAAGACCAAGCTCGACCGATGCGCGCTCAAAGACGATCTGAGCGAGGTATTGGCCGCGGTGAGCGAGGCGGACGCGGTGGTGCTAGCCTCACCGGTCTATTACGGCGACATCACCAGCCAGCTCAAGGGTTTTATCGACCGCAGCTACTCCTACCTGGTCCCCGATTATATTACCAACCCGCAGCCAAGCCGCCTGGCGCCCAAAAAACTGGTCTTCGTCCAGACCCAGGGGCAACCGGAAGAGACGGCATTTTCCGATATCTTCCCGCGGTACGAAGGGTTCCTGAAATGGATGGGGTTCAGCGAAACCACACTGATCCGCGCCTGCGGCATCGGCCCCGGTAGAACCGACGTCGTTCCGGGACATATCCTGCAACAGGCCGAGGAAGCGGCACGCGCCTTGATGGCATAGGCCCGGGAAGAAAGGAGACGGGGATGGAAGAGCGCATCCGCACCATGATCTGCCGCTTTGTCGGGGAAAGTCCGGCCGGCCGCTTTCCCGAGAGCGATGAGCCGTATTTCGATGAACCGCTGGTCGGCTATGCCGCTGCCGACGACCCACTCTTCGATGACTACAAACGGATCATCGGAGCGTTTCACCGTACGCCGCACGAGGTGATGGAGATCGGTTTCGGCACCGGCGTGCGGGCGTCCACGGTCATTTCCTGGATTCTGCCCATCACCCAGCCGACGCGGGACAGCAACCGCCGGGAAACGGTCTATCCCTCCCCGGCCTGGGCCCGTACCCGGAACTTCGGCGAGCAACTCAACGCCGCGTTGCGCCGCCATGTGACGGAGTGGCTGGCCGAACAGGGACACCGCGCCGTGGCGCCCCAACTGGAAGCGACCTGGCGCGAATACCCCGAAACCCCGGTCGGGAGGGCCTCTACCTGGTCGGAGCGCCACGCCGCCTATGCAGCCGGCTTGGGCACCTTCAGCCTGAACGACGCCCTGATCACCCCCCGTGGGATCGCCCATCGCTGCGGCAGCGTCATTACCGACCTGCCCCTGACGCCGAGCCCGCGCCCGTACCCCGACCACTATCACAACTGCCTCTATTACCGGGAGAAGAGTTGCGGCGCCTGCATCGGACGTTGCCCGGCCGGGGCTATTTCGCACCAGGGACACGATAAGGACGCCTGCAGCCGTTACGTCTACGGCACGGCGGTGGCGGCGGTCGCGGAGAAATACGGCGTGGCGCAGACCGGGTGCGGCCTCTGCCAGACCAGGGTCCCGTGCGAGGGGCAAATCCCGGCCGGAACGAACGACGCTTGACTTCACGGAACACGAACGTCCGCCGTGAGCATTCTGCAGTTCCAACAGCAGGTTTCACTTCAAGGAGGAAAGAATGAGTCTGGTAACGATTGATCACAGCACCTGCCGGCGTGACGGCATGTGCAGCGAAGTATGCCCGCCGGCGCTTTTTGAGGTGGATGGGGAGGGATTTCCCGTTTTCCGTGCCGGTGGAGAGCAGGACTGCATCACCTGCGGTCACTGTGTCGCCGTCTGTCCCCAGGGGGCGGTTCACCACGAAAAAATTCCCCTGGAGGAGTCGCTCCCCATCGATCCCGCCCTGACGGTTTCCGTCCCGGCCCTGAACCAGCTCGTGAGGAGCCGCCGTTCGGTCAGGGAATTCCGGGATGAGCCGGTGCCCCAGGCCCTGGTCAAGCAGGTTATCGAAGTGGCCCGGTGGGCCCCCTCGGCCGTGAACCGCCAGCCGGTGCACTGGCTGGTGATCCAGACTCCGTCCGAGGTGAAGCGCCTGGCCGGACTGGTGATCGATTACCTGCGCCAGAGCAACAAGCTGGAACCGCGCTACACCCGGTATATCGACTTGTGGGAACAGGGCAAGGACCCGATCCTACGCAATGCGCCCCACCTGGCCGTTATCCACGCCCCGGACGAATGGCTCTGGAGTTCGGTGGACAGCACCATCGCCCTGACCCAGTTTGAATTGGCGGCCGTCGCCCAGGGCATCGGCACCTGCTGGGCCGGCTTCCTGATGCGTGCGGCCAACGGGCATCCTCCGCTCAAGGAGACGCTCGGCATCCCCGAGGATCACAGCGTCTACGGGGCGCTGATGTATGGTTTTCCCCGCTATCGTTACCCCCGCGTCCCACCGCGCCAGGAGGCGCGAATCCAGTGGAGATGATCGGGCTGCCGGCGCTGATGTCGAACAAAAGGAAACATGACGTGAAAATCTCAAAAAAAGTCCTAGTGCGGAGGTGTAACTGATGAAGGTCATTGCCATAAACGGAAGTCCGAGAAAAAAATGGAACACGGCGACCCTGCTGGGCAAGGCCCTGGAAGGGGCCGCCGCGCAGGGGGCCGAGACCGAGCTTGTCCACCTCTACGACCTTGACTACAAAGGGTGCGTGAGCTGTTTCGCCTGCAAGACCCGAGGGGGCAAGAGTTACGGCACTTGCGGTTTCACCGACGGCTTGACGCCGGTCCTGAACAGGATCATCGAGGCCGACGCCCTGATCATCGGGTCGCCGATCTATTTCGGCTCGGTGACCGGCGAGACCCGCTCCTTCCTTGAGCGCCTGCTGTTTCCCTACCTGACCTACACCCTGCCCTATGCATCCATAGCCCCCAAGCAGATCGCCACCGGGTTCATCTATACGATGAATGTCACGGACGAACAGAGCACGACGTACGGCTACGAGCACCTTTTCAACTCCCATGCCCGTTACCTGCAACTGATCTTCGGGCAGCAGCCCGAAACGTTGTGCAGCTTCGACACTTGTCAGGTCAGCGATTACTCCAAGGTGCTGATCGAGAGTTTCGACCCCGTTCACAAGGCAAAGCGGCGCGAGGAGGTATTTCCCCAGGACTGCCAGCAGGCGTATGACTTGGGGGCCAGGCTTGCCGGGAAGGGGCAATGACATGACGGAGCAGGCGAAGAACTTCACAGCAGCCCATATCGGCCCGTTGGAAGGCCTTTTGAACCACGACTTCCGCGGACTCAAGGGCAAGTATTTCATCGGCGGGGAGTTGGGACTTACCGGCTGCGAGGCTTCCCTCAACCGGCTTCCGGCCGGCAAGGCCATGCCTTTTGTCCATGCCCACAGGAAAAACGAAGAGCTCTACATCGTGCTGCGCGGCAACGGCACGTTCTTCGTGGACGGCGACGAATTCCCGGTCCAGGAGGGAAGCTTGGTACGGGTGGCCCCCCAGGGCGAGCGGTCGTGGAAAGCCGGCGATGAGGACCTGTACTTCATCTGCATCCAGGCCGAGGAAAGCAGCCTGAGCCAGGCCACCCTGGAGGATGGATTTCGCATCCCGACGGCCAAGGCGTCCTGGATGGCGGAGTAGGCCCAAACCGGACAGGATTGTTGCGGCATTACCTGCAAAAGCCCCGTTTCCCGGATGGGAGGCGGGGCTTTTGCGCGCCAGGTGGTACGCGCCCAGCCTCGTGACGCTTTTCATGCTCAGCAGGCCGGAAAAACCATACGACGGCTACCGACCTTCCGGGCGGCAGTTCCTCCCTTGGAGGGGACCATAAGAACCCCTTGACAGGCCATTGTAAACATTATAAATTGGCCACATTGAATGACCATTCATTCAATTCCAACGGGATTGGGGTCAGGAACATGGCAAAACTTGATAAGCGTAGTGAAATAGTGCGTGCGGCGGTGCAGATCATCGCCGACCAGGGATTCCATGGCTCCCCCATGGCCATGATCGCCGAGCGGGCCGGGGTGGCGGCCGGGACGATCTACTGCTACTTCGAGAGCAAGGACATCCTCATCAAGGAGTTGTATCGGGAGATAGAGGGGAAATTACTGGAGGCGCTCCGGGTTGGCTACCAGACGGAACGCCCCATCAGGGAGCGTTTTCTGCACCTCGGCATCAACTTCCTCAAGTACTTCGTTGCCCACCCCCTCGAATCCAAGTACATGGAGCAGTTTCACAACTCCCCCTATGGAGTGGACCTGCGCCGGGGCAGGTTTGCCAAAGAATTCAAGGACGACGACCTCCTGTATCTGGAGTTGTTCGAGCAGGGAGTCGCCCAGCAGGTCATCAAGGACCTGCCCACTATCTTACTCTTTGCCCTGGCCTTCGGACCAGTGATCACCCTGACCCGGGACCATATTCTCGGGTTTATAGAACTGGACGACGCGCTCATTGAGAAGACCATCGCGGCATGCTGGGACGGCATCAAACGATAGGCCGGCGTTGTCAAAAAAACCGCATGAAGGACCCGATATGACAGAAACTGCCCATACCACCATTCACCGTCACGATTACCGTCCGCCCGACTATACCGTTGAAAGCGTCGATCTCCGCTTTGAGTTGGGGGAGGACACGACGCTCGTCCGCTCCCGCCTTGCCCTGCGGGCGGCTTATGACCGCTCCGGGGGAGAGCGGCCGTTGGTTCTGGACGGCCACCGTTTCGTACTGCGCAGCCTCTCCCTCGACGGGACGCCCCTTGCCCCGGAGGCCTTCCAGGTGTCGGCAGAGACGCTCGTCGTGCCGTCGGTTCCCGCCAGCTTCACCCTGGAGGTGGAAACCGAACTGCGCCCCCAGGACAATACCTTTCTCGAAGGGCTCTATCGCTCCAACGGGATGTTCTGTACCCAGTGCGAGGCCCAGGGTTTCCGCTCCATCACCTACTACCCGGACCGTCCCGATGTCCTTTCCATCTTCACCGTCACCGTCGTCGCCGACCGCGAGCGCTACCCGGTGCTTCTGTCCAACGGCAACCCGCTGGACAGGGGCGAACTGCCGGATGGCCGCCACTTCATCACCTGGCACGACCCGTTCAGGAAGCCGAGCTACCTCTTCGCCCTGGTGGCCGGCAGGCTGGCCTGCATCGAGGACTCTTTTACGACCTGCTCGGGCCGGGAGGTGAGCCTGCGGCTCTATCTCCAGGAGGCCAACCGCAACAAGGGTGGGCACGCCCTCCGTTCCCTGAAAAAGGCCATGCGCTGGGACGAGGAAACCTTTGGCCGGGAATACGACCTGGACTGCTACATGATCGTGGCGGTGGACGATTTCAACATGGGGGCCATGGAAAACAAGGGGCTCAACATCTTCAATTCCTGCTACGTCCTGGCCACCCCCGAAACCGCCACAGATACGGACTACCAGGCCATCGAGGAGGTCATCGGCCACGAGTATTTCCATAACTGGAGCGGCAACCGGGTTACCTGCCGCGACTGGTTCCAGCTCTCCCTCAAAGAGGGGCTCACCATCTTCCGCGACCAGGAGTTTTCCGCCGACATGGAATCGCGCGGCGTGAAGCGCATCGCCGATGTCCGCTACCTGCGCACCGCACAGTTCGCCGAGGATGGCGGCCCGCTGGCGCACCCGGTCCGCCCCGAATCCTACATGGAGATCAACAACTTCTACACCGCGACCGTCTACAACAAGGGGGGTGAGCTGATCCGCATGCTCCGCACCTTGCTGGGCGCAGAGCGTTTCAGAAAGGGTATGGACCTCTACTTCGAACGCCATGACGGGCAGGCGGTCACGATTGAGGACTTTGTCCAGGCCATGGCCGATGCGAGTAATATGGACCTCGGTCAGTTCCGCCTCTGGTACAGCCAGGCCGGAACGCCGCTTATGGAGGCATCGAGCTCATTTGAAGCGGCCGACGGCGTCTTCACTCTGACGGTGCGCCAGTCCTGCCCCCCCACCCCTGGGCAGCCGGATAAACAACCGTTCCACATCCCGCTGGTCGTCGGCCTCCTGGACCGGGCCGGCCGGGAGCTTCCCGTCACCCTGTTCGGCGAACCGGCGCCCGGCCCCACCACCAGGATTCTCGAGGTGAACAGGGCCGAACAGACGTTTCACTTCTCCGGTCTGGACAGCGAGCCGGTGCCGGCCCTGCTGCGCGGCTACTCTGCCCCGGTAAAGCTGGATTACCCCTACCGCCCTGACGACCTCGTACTTCTCATGGCCCACGAGACCGATCCGTTCTGTCGCTGGGAAGCGGGCCAGCAATTGGCGGCGCAGGTCATTCTCTCCCTGGTGGCCGACCAGCAGGCCGGCCGGGAACTCAAGCCGGACCAGGCGTTCGTGGCGGCCTACCGAGCCGCCCTTACCAGTGGGGAGCCGGATCGAGCCTTTCTGGCCGAGGCGCTCACGCTGCCGTCGGAGAAATACTTGGCCGAACTGATGCCGGTCATTGACCCGGAGGCCATCCACATCGCCCGCAGGTTCATGATCCACACCCTGGCGACGCAGTTGCGGAGCGATTTTCTGGCGGTGCGCGAGGCGTGCCGCAGTGCGCTCCCCTACGGGGTGGACGACGGCCGTTCGGGAGAACGCCGCCTGGCCAACCTCTGTTTGGCCTACCTGATGAGTCTGGAAGAGCAGGCCATCACCGAACTCTGCATCCAGCAGTACCGCACATCGGACAACATGACCGACACCATGGGGGCGCTTGGGCCGCTGGCCTCGTGCGACTGCCCCGAGCGCAGCCAGGTGCTGGAGGATTTCTACCGTCACTGGCAGGGAGATCGCCTCGTGGTGGACAAGTGGTTCTCGCTCAGAGCCCTGTCGGATCTCCCCGGCACCCTTGACGACGCCCGGGCGCTCATCGGCCATCCGGCTTTCGAACTTGCCAATCCCAACCGTTTCCGCGCCCTGGTAGGAGCCTTCAGCCAGAACCAGCCCCACTTCCATGCCCCCGACGGCGCAGGTTACCGGTTTCTGGTCGATCAACTGCTCCGCCTCATCCCGCTCAACCCCCAGGTTTCCGCCCGCCTGCTTGCGCCGTTGACCACTTGGCGGCGCTTCGAGCCGGGGAGACAGGCGCTCATGCAGCAGGAGTTGAGACGGATCCAGGCACTTCCCCAATTGCCCAGGGATGTCTATGAGGTCGTAGAAAAGAGCCTGTAACCTGAGCCCTGGCAAAACGGCCGGGCACTATTCGAGACAACACGGGTTTGAAGGATTGGAGCAACAGGCTGCGGGGAGGATTCCTACCCGAGGCATTCCGGCAGTGAATATCCGGGATTGATAGGGATATCGAAATGTATCCCCGTTGAAAACTCCATGATTTTCTCGATCCGGACCATGAACCTGGTCAAGGCGGGGGTAACGTCCAGTGGCCTAGGGACGGCGCGCTCTCCTTCGACCATATCGTCGTGGGGCTTGACGACCCGGCCGATCAACTGATAGCCCGTCTTCGATCCGGGCGCGGCCACAACAACCGCAACATGGGTGTTGCGGGTAATATTGTGCAGCGTCACCGGGCAAAACCAGTTTTCGAACACCAGAAGCGACCCGCCACTCACGGTCAGATGATTACCGGCTGCTACGTGAGGATGTCCCTTTGCATCCGCAGAAGCCACATAGACCACGGGAGTGCTTTCAATGAACTGGCGCAGCGCTTCCGAAATCATGTCGGCACCTCTTCTTGCAGCAACGCTCCCGAACACACAATGCGTATCAACTCTCACCACTCTTACAATACATCGCAGGATACGCGCCAACAACACAACAAAAAAATAGCGCAATTAAATAAGCATATTGCAGCATCCGCCCAATCCTCTGCAATCAGGGGGAGTGCAATAAAACTTGCAGCGGAAGCACGCATGAAACGAGTAATGGGCCTGAAAATGGCAATTTGCGGGGCGAGTACATCTTTATTGCTTATGCAACAAAGATTGCTGAATATGGGGCAGCGTCTGGGACGAGAGGACGACGGCCTGATCCTGCGGCGAAGGATACCTTACAGGCGCCTGCCGATGGCGCAGGCTTCCCTCCACACAACAACGGTTCTACTGACGCACGTTGGCTCCCTTCTACCTGCGGCTCAAAAACTTAGCCTGCGCTCCTCACCCGCACCGGTTCGGAAAGTTCCTTTACCTGGAAGCGGGATGAATTGGCCGACCTTGGCGACAACGTCTGCTCGGCACTCCCCGGGGCATGGAAGAAATTGTCCGATGAAGACAATCCATTCTTGGTAAAAATCCCCCTGGTGGTTTTGTAAACAGAACAAATCAATGGCTATATAATGCCCACCCCGGCCATTGGTGCGTTCAATCCGCCAGCGCCTATGACGTTGCGCACCCAAAGGATCTTCATAGTTATGCGTGCCGACTTTCTCCCCCTCTTCATACAATGCTACCAACCTCATAACTAACGAACACGACTATCGCATAGATGCTGAGGTCAAAGAGCCCCACGCATACTGTCAGGTGTGTAGCTCCACCGATATCGTCGGCCTTGACCGCAATAAGCGGTTGGCGAGCGATCTGCCTATATACGGTAAACGAGTTGGAATCTATGTGGATACCGATTTTTTACTGCGTCAAAAAGATACAAATGAAGGGCGAAAGATATGCTTTCGGTGTTATGTTTTTATATAAAAACAGATAGATAGGCATATTATACAAGCATGTTAATTATTTTAACACTTTGAAATTACATTGTGATTTTGTTTTCTGTCATGTAGAAGAAAGTATATTTTCAATGATAAGCAATAGCCATCTAGTTGAAACGCGGAACATCACCTAGGAGGAACCTCATGTACGATGCTGTAGCCCTCTTTTCCTGGATTGCCCATCATTACTACTACTTTCTCGCCTTTACCGTCCTTGTCATCCTGCTCTGGAACTCGGTGGTGGTGGTCGGCGGCAACGAGATCGCCCTTATCGAACGCAGGTGGTTCGGCAGCAAGATGCCCCAGGGACGGGTCGTGGCCCTGGGCAAAGAGGTCGGCATCCAGGCGCGGACCCTCGGCCCCGGCCTGCATTTCCTGATTCCATTCATCTACAAGGCAACCAAGAGCGTCTTTACCGAGATTTTGGAGAACGAGATAGGCCTGATCGAGTCAGTGGATGGCTCGGCCATCCCCTCCGGACGAATTTTTGCCACGGTGGTGGCCGGCCATAACTCCTTTCAGGACGGCGAAACCTTCATCAAAAACGGCGGCCAGAAGGGGCCACAGATCGAGGTGCTGCCTCCGGGCAAATACCGGATTAACCCCTACCTGTTCAAGCTGACCAAGGGGAGTGTCACCGAGATCAAGGATTTCGAGATCGGCATCGTGGAGTCGGTTGACGGCGTCGCCATCCCGGAGGGAAAGATCTTTGCCCAGGCAGTGGCAGGCCACTCGTCCTTTCAGAACGGCGAGGCATTCATCACCAACAGCGGCCAGAAGGGGCCACAGATCGAGATCATCCCGCCGGGCAACTACCGTATCAACCCCTATCTGTTCAAGGTAACAAAAGGCGAGGCCACCAAGATCAATGAAGGGGAGATCGGCCTGGTCGAGTCTGCCGATGGTTCTGCTATACCGGCCGGCCGCATCTTTGCCAATGTGGTGCCGGGACACAACTCCTTCCAATCCGGCCAGGATTTCATCAAGAGTGGCGGCCAGAAAGGGCCTCAGACAGAGATTCTGCCGCCGGGCGTCTACCGTATCCATCCGAATCTCTTCAAGATCACCAAGGCCGCAGCCGTGGTAATCGCCAAAGGCGAGGTCGGCATGGTCACGGCCCAGGACGGCGCCCCCATCCCCATGGGGCGGCTCCTGGCCCAGAGCGTACAGGGACACTCCAATTACGAAAACGGCGAGGTGTTCCTGAAGAACGGCGGCCAGAAGGGCCCCCAGATCGACGTGCTGCTGCCGGGCACCTATCGCATCAACCTGAACCTGTTCCAGGTGCAGGTTGCTCCCGCCGTGGTCATCGAGGCCAACAAGGTCGGCCTGGTAACCGCCCTGGACGGCATCCCGCTGCCGGAACGGGAATACGTGGCCTCCCCCATCAGTGGCCACAACGATTACCAGGACGGTTCCGCCTTCCTGACCAAACAGGGACAACGCGGCCCGCAATTGGACGTGCTGCGGCCGGGCACCTATTACATCAACCCGTTCATGTTCAGCGTAGAACTCGATGATGTGGCCGTGATCGAACGCGGTCAGGTCGGGGTCGTGGTGTCGAACGTGGGCGAGGACCCCACGGAGGAAATGAAGAAACGGCTCGGTTCCTCACAGAATGGCGCCACTGAGGAAGAAGGCAAGGAAAAGTATGTCGTGCCCACGGGATTCCGCGGCATCCAGGAGGAGGTGGCCGGTCCGGGGCGCTATTACCTCAACCGCCGGGCTTTCATGGTGTACGTGATCGACACCACCAACATCACCATCGACTGGGACGACCAGGAAGACACCCGCTTCGACCAGTTGACGGTCATTTCCAAGGACGGCTTCCCGATCCAGGTTTCGGTCAAGGTCGTGATCCGCGTGCGTCCGGACCAAGCCCCCTACATGGTGGCCAAGGTCGGCTCCATCGACAACCTGATCCAACACGTCATCCACCCCATGATCGACTCATCGTTCCGTAACCAGGCTTCCACCGCCTCGGCCATGAACTTTCTCCAGAGCCGTTCGGAGGAGCAGACCAAGGCCGAAAACCGTGCCCGGACAGATCTTGAGCGCTATCACGTTGAGTGCGTGTCGGTCCTGATCTGCCAGATCCGCCTGCCCGAGGAATTGATGCAGACCCAGACCAAGCGGATCATCGCCGAGCAACAGCAGGAGATGTACAAGATGGAGCAAAGGTCCCAAGCGGAGCGCACCGAGATGGAGAAAATGCGCGCCACCGCCGACCAGCAGCCCACCCTGGTGGCATCGGAGATTGCCGTGAAGGTGGCCACCCAGAAGAAGACCGAGATGATCACCCTGGCCGAAGGCACGGCAGAGTCCAAGGCCTTGGAAGGCGTCGGCGAGGGCAAGCGGCTGAAGGCCATCGGCGACGGCGAAGCGTCCAAGATCGCGGCCATCGGTGAGGCGACCGCCCAGGCCTACAGCAAACAGCAGGAGGCCATCGGCGAAGAGGCCATCAAGCAGATCAAGATCGTTGAGCTGATCTCCACCGCCATCCAAAACGGCAACATCAAGATCGTCCCGGATGTCTTGGTCACGGGCGGCGGCAATGCCACGGAAGGGCTGATGGGGATGCTGACGAAACTGCTGCCCGGAGTGGATATACCGGCGTTGGTGAAACAATCCGCACCATCTGCCGCGATAGGGCGACCGGAGTCGGGGCGGGCGTAACAGGTTGCGATGCCTATGATATCACGAGGAATGTTTTCAGGCGGAGACGGAGCACCATGATCTGCCCCAAATGCACCCATGAACAGCCTGACGGCTCCGACCACTGCCTGCGTTGCGGCGTTATCTTCGCCAAGGTGCATTCTGCGCCGCAACTGGTAACCGTTGAAGTCGCCGCAACGCCTACCGCTACCTTGTCAGGGGTGACCGGTCCGTTCAAAGAACGACTGTTCGCGGTTGAGGCGGAGGAAAACCGGCTATTGCTGGCGGGACGTTTCTGCCTCTGGCTGGGCCTCGCCGTATGGGGAGTCCGGTTCATGACGGCGCCAATCAGCGGGGAGTTTTTCAACCAATCGTTCATGCACCTGATCAACCTCCCTTTCCACGAGGCGGGTCACCTCTTTTTCTCTCCCTTCGGCAGATTTCTCCAGGTCCTGGGCGGTACCCTGGGGCAATGGATCATACCGTTAGTGGTAACAGTGGCCTTCCTTCTCAAGACGGACCGGTTTGCCGCCTCGGTCGGCCTCTGGTGGCTCGGCCAGAGCTTCATGGACATCGCGCCCTACATGGACGACGCCCGGGCCGGGCAGTTGATGCTCCTGGGCGGGGTTACCGGGAGCGAGGTGGCGGATTACCACGACTGGGAGATCATCCTGACCCGCCTGGGGTGGATGCGGTACGACCACCTCATCGCACGCCTCTCCTTCGGCTGCGGCGCGGTCCTGATGCTTGCGGCGCTCCTGTGGGGCGGCTGGGTGCTGTACCGCCAGAAGGGCGCGGGCGTATCGAGGCGTTCATGACACAAACCATTATCGCCATAACCGTCGCCTACCTGCTGGGCTGTTTCGCCACCGGCTACTACCTGGTGCGGTTTTTGACCGGCCAGGATATCCGCGCCACTGCCAGCGGCAACCTGGGGAGCCGCAACGTGGGGCGTCTGTTGGGCACCAAAGGTTTTATCCTCACCTTTCTCGGCGATGCCGGGAAGGGGCTGCTGGCGGTCTGGCTGGCCCGTTACCTGAGCCCCGCCCCGTGGCTTCCCTGCGCCGCCCTGCTGGCGGCTGTTGCCGGGCACATCTGGCCGATACAGCTCGGCCTGCGCGGCGGCAAGGGGTTCGCCACCTTCGCGGGTGGAATGATCCTGCTCAAGCCGCTGGTGCTGCTGACCGGCCTGGCCCTCTGCGCCGTGGCCTATCCGTTTCTGCGCGGCACCACCAAGACCGGCCTGGTGGCCCTGGCCTGCTCCCCCCTGTTTGTCGTAGCAGGGCATCTGCGGAGCGGCACCCCACCCGTATCGGTGGAAACGACGCTCTACTGCCTGCTGGTGCTCGTGGTCCTCTACGCCCACCGTACCAACATCCGCAAGGAATTTTTCAATCGCGGCGGCTGTTTGGGATAATACCGGAGGCTCCTGATTTGTGCAAAACTGCCAACACACGGATATCACCATGACCGGCACCACCGGTAAACGGCAAAAAATCGCCATCCTGAGCGTCTCGGCCGGCGCCGGCCACGTGCGGGCCGCCCAGGCGCTCCAGGCCGCGGCGGAGAAATGGTATCCCAACCTGGAAACGGTCCACGTGGACCTGATGGCGCTGGTGCCCAAACTGTTCAAGACCATCTACGCCGACACCTATATCAAGGTGGTGGAACGCCACCCGGCCTTTTGGGGCTACCTCTACGACAAGACCGACCGCGACAAGGTGGATTCGGCCCTGAGCCGCCTGAGGAGCGCCATCGAGCGGCTAAATACCCGGAAGCTGAAACGGGTGCTGGCCGAGATCGCCCCGGACCATGTGATCTGCACCCACTTCCTGCCGGCCCAACTGCTGGCGCGCCAGATCCGCAAGGGAGAGTTCAAACGGCCGGTCTGGGTACAGGTGACCGATTTCGACGTGCATGCCCTCTGGATTCACGAGGGGTTGAACGGCTACTTCGCCGCCCACGACGAGGTGGCTTGGCGCATGGCCGAGCGGGGTATCCCGGCGACCGGCGTTCGGGTGACCGGCATCCCGATCATGCCGGCTTTCGGACAAAAATTGGACCGCGCCACCTGCGCCGCTGAACTGGGGCTCGATCCCGGCCGGAAAACGTTCTTGATGATGTCCGGCGGCGCCGGTGTGGGGAGTATCCAATTTCTGGCCGAACGGCTGCTCAAACTGGAGGGGGATTTCCAGATCGTGGCCCTGGCGGGAAAAAACGAGCGACTGCTGGCCGATCTCCGGGCCATGGCCCACCACCATCCGGGCCGGCTCTTCCCCCTTGGGTTCACCAAGGTGATCGAGCGGGCCATGGCGGCTAGCGACCTGGCCATCACCAAGCCGGGCGGCCTGACCACCTCGGAATGCCTGGCCATGGGGCTGCCCATGATCGTGGTATCGCCGATCCCGGGCCAGGAGGAACGCAACGCCGATTTCCTGCTGGAAAACGGTGCGGCCATGAAGGCCTGCGACGCCGGTGCCCTGGCCTGGCGGGTTGATATGCTGCTGCACGAGCCGGAGCGTCTGGCGCGCATGGGGGAGAAGGCCCTGGGGCTGGGGCGGCCGGATGCGGCCCGGCAGGTGTTGGAGATCGTTCAGGGCACGTTCTAAATCCTTTTCCCCGCACAAACAAGCTGAAGGTGAAACCGTCTATGAAAAAAACCCCTTGGTCCCACGCAGGGCACCTGTTGCTCCTCATCACCTGGGTAACACTCCTGGGGCTGTTCTTTGCCATGACCGAAATCCAGATCGAGGGGGCTAACGGCTGGGCCGCTTCCCTGCCCACCTGGCGCGTCGAAAAGCATTGGCTGCTGGACCTTTTCTGGGGCGGCCGGGCCATGACCGGCTACCACGCCTGGGTATTTTCCTTCATGTGCCTGGTCTTCCACCTGCCCCACGCCATCGTGGGACGGATCACCTGGCGTCAGGAGGCGCGGTGCCTCGGTTCGTTGATGATCTTCTGGATCATCGAGGACTTCCTCTGGTTCGTTATGAACCCGGCCTTCGGCATCGCCCATTTCAGGCCGCAATTCATCCCCTGGCACAAACATTGGGCCGTGGGCGTGCCCACGGATTATCTACTCTTCACCGCGGTGGGATCCCTGCTCCTCATGGCTTCTTTTTCAGGATTGCGCTCGAACGAGAGAGTACAGCCGTGAACTGAATCACAGAGTTTTCCTTTCCTTACTGCGCTCGCCTTTCATTAATTGCCTATTGAAATTCCCCTCACAACTTGAGAAAATGAATCGAGAAGGAGGTACGCGATTATGATACGCAAAGCGCTACTGCTCATGGGAGCCCTGTTCCTGCTGGGAGGGTTCACGTCGCTCCCGGACCGGCTCAGGGAACAACTAAAAACGTCACCACAGCATTATTCCCAGTTTGATGTGAATATGGGGTGGGATGTGAAAGCGGAGAAGGGCATCACCGCCATTAACGGCGTTATCCAGAATGTCCGTTATGCAACGATGGAAGATATTGAGATCTGGGTATCGTCGATTGACGCCAGCGGCAAGGTCGTCAGCCGGTCAGTGGGTTATGTGATCCCGCGGACCCTGGAGAAGGACGGTCTTACCACCTTCGGCGTCACGTTGCCGACCATGGCGGCGCCGGGCACAAAACTTATTTTCACCTACAAATACAGTGGGAGTGACGACGGCGGCTCGGATGGCGGCGGCACCAAGTGGATGCAATCGTTTGAATCGATCGTTTCTCCCCCTGCATAGAGACGGGAAGCAGGGAGCACAGAAAAGCCCACCCCGAAAGAGGTGGGCTTTTCTGTGCCTGGTCGCGGCGCGTGGAATTTCCGGATAATATGAATAATTTGACGTACGTCATGCATAAGGTGAATGCAGGGGGGTATGCTGCTCTCGGATAGCGACACACCAATTCAGGAGGAGCAGACTATGTGCGATTGTGGACCAAACGGAGGACCGGGAGCAGGGCCGTTTGCCACCGGCAGAGAACTTGTGGAATTCGTGCTTGCAGCCCATGGCGGTGCTCTAGCAGCGTCACCCCTACCCAATGGCGGGCTGACGGCAACGTGCCAGGGATGCGGCGCATCCTTTTTACTGGTGTCGTTCGTCCAGGCCTGCCCGGAGTGCGGCGGCGTGCATGCCGTATCGCCGCCTCGCGCCGCAGACCCGGCTGCCATCCAGTTTGCCGGGGCCAATTTCGTCCTGCCGACGGTGCCGTGAACCTACGGCGACTCTGGGGGAAAGGAGCATGTAATGGTCACCACAAGTGAAATCGTCGTTACGGCAACCATCTGGGTGCTGACCGCAACCGGCGGGTTCTTCGGGATGCGCGCCGCGGTGCGTAGGAAACGAGAAAAACGCGCCGGGCTGGATGCAGACAAGGCGATGCGCAGAAATAGCATCTAAAAGCTAGAGCCAATGTTTGGGGTACGAGCGATGATACACCACGTTATTGGTAAAGATCGCCGTTGCCAGAAGGATCAACGCCCCTGCCAGCACCGGCATCAGGATGAAGCTCGGGCCCACCGCCCCCTGTACGCCGATCAGGGCGGTGGCTCCGCCGGGAGGATGGGTTGTGTGGGTCACGTTCATCACGAAAATGGCCAGCCCCACCCCAATGGCCATGGTCACCGGCGAGGAGCCGAAGAGGGCGACCACAACCACCGCCACCGTGGCGGAGACAAGGTGCCCTCCGACCAGGTTGCGCGGCTGCGCCAGCGGCGAATCCGTGGCGCCGAACAGGAGAACCGCCGAAGCGCCGAACGAGCCGATCAGCAAGGGATGGCCGACCAGGGTAGTCACCTCGCAAATAGCAAGAATACCCAGGGTGGCGCTGATGAAGCTCCAGACGGCATAGCGCAGCGACATGGGCGGGCGCGGCCCCCGGAGCGGGGCTTTGCAGTTGCGGGGCAGCCTGGCAAGCCTCTTATTGATCGCAAGGTGCCTTCTCACAAAGATTGAAATGCGTTTTTTCATTCAGCCGATGCCTCCGATTTCATGACCAAGATACGTTTCAGGCGGTATGCGCCGCTGACAACCGGGCTCAGTGCCCGCAAAAGATGGTGCTGGAGCGTGCATTCGGAACACGTCAAAGGTAGCATAAATCACCGGCATGGCTTTGACTCAGATCAAAAATGCCGTGATGCGGGGCCATGAATGGCCGTGTCGTGCGCGGGAGAGATGGCCGGGAAAAGGAAAACCCGCTCAACCCTCGGAAGGGTGGGCGGGTTCACGATGCGACGTCTGGAGCGGTATCACCCCGGTGCCGGAAGGAGTCTACCTCCCCGCCACAACAGCGCTGAGGATATCCTCGGTCAGGCGCAGTCCTCCGCGGAAACCGGTGTAGCCCCGGTCGAGCACGGCACGGTTGGACACCGGGAAACTGACCGACAGGTGGGGAGCGCCGATGGTCTGGGCCAGTTCCCGCTCCAAAGAGCTGCCGATGACAAAGGCCGGGCTGAAGGCGTTATGGTACTTTTGGCCACCGGCCGGCGGCCATTTCTTCTGCAGGTGTTCGATGGCGCGGCTGCCGTCGGTCTCGAAGACCAGCGTGCTCTTGTAGCGCGACTCCAGAACGTTCAATTGGCTGGTCAGCCGGTCCTTTTCCTCGTCCTCCAAGGGGTCGGTGCAGACGGTCAGTTCGGGGAGCCATCCCAGGTCGTCGGCCAGGAACTTGGTCAGGGCCGTGGCATAGTTGGCGTCGCCCACGACGATGGCGTAACGTTGCAGGTCCAGGTCGTTGAGGCAGTCGGTCAGCGGTTCGAGGAAGCGGAAGTAGGCCTGTTTCTCCCGGCTGAGGACCGTGTTGACCTTCTGCCGGGAAATCTTCAGGGCCTTGCCCACGCTCCGCAGGAAGGCTTCCGAGGCGCTGGCGCCCACCGGCAACGACAGGCTCAGAAAGGGTGTGCCGTGGATATCTTCGAACAGCTTGGCAGCCTCAACCCCGTAGACGTGGGACACGACGATGTTCAATGAGGCCGCCCCGGCCCCGCGGATGTTCTCTATGGTGTCTTCCGAGGTAAAGAACGAGTTGACGGTCAGCCCCAGGGCCTCCAGCAGACGGCGCACCCCTTCCAGGTTGCCGCGCCAGAACGGGTCTGCCGACGGCACGACGCCCCACAGGTTGACGCTGTTTTTGACCTTTGCCGCGCCGCGCTCCACGAATTCCCGGAACAGGGACTGCAAGGCCAGATCGTATCCCCAGTAGGAGTTTCCCTTGAATCCCCCGGTCTCGGCGCCGATGATCGGAACATTCTGATCGCGGAAATCGGAAACCACCGTCTTGATGTCGTCGCCGATCACCTCGGTGACGCAGCCGGTCAAGATGGCGTAGATCTGGCCGTCCATGACCTTGAGGGTACTTTCGACCTGTTCCCTGAGGCGCGCATCGCCGCCGAAGACCACCTCCCGTTCCTGGACGTTGGAACTGGGGATGGAGAGGGGCCCGCAATACCCCCCCACCTGGAGACCCGAGCCGCCGTTCTGGGCCCAGGCGAAGTTGCCGGCGCAGCCCGAGGCGGAATGAAGGATGGGGATGCCTCCGGGAAGGGCCGCGATGGTTGCCGCAGCACCGCCAAGTGCGCACACGTAACGGGGCCGTTCGATAAAATTGTCGCTCATGCCGCTGTACCTCCACGTTGATCGATATGGGAAAAGGGGTCCGCTGTGTACCAGGCATCGCTGTAGGGAAGCCGGAGGTTTTCGCCCAGCTTGCGGTTATAGATCGGATTTTTGAGCTGGCGGTACAGGCGGCGGGCGACCTCGTAGACCCCCCGGTAACCGATGTAAGCCAGTCCGGTGTTGTAGATGACATGGGTGGGAATGCCCAGTTTGGCGGCGGTGCCGTTGCCGTTGGCATGCCCCAGAAACAGGTCCGGCTTGATCCTTTTCAGCAGGTTGGCCTCCTCGAAGGGCTGTACGTTGGCGATATCGATCACATAATCGTCCTTGCTGGAATTGGCCAGTTTCCGATATTCCCCCTCGGCGAATTCGTCGTGGTGGAAGGAGCGGATGCCAGAGACCGTGAGCCCCAGCTCTTCCAGCAGACGGGCCGTTGCCAGGGCGCGGAACTCGCCGGCGCTGATGAAGACCCGCTTCCCCTCGAACAAGGGGCGGAAGACCTCAAGCGCCTCCCGCAGTTCCCGTTCCTCATGCTCTATGATCCGCTCCGCCTTCTCCTCTTCGCCGAAACGGGCCGCCACGTCCCGCAGCCAGAGGCCGGTGTTCTCGATGCCGATCGGCATGTGGCGGATCAGGGAGGGGACGCCGAAACGCTCCTCCAGATAGCCGAGGAAATAGTCGTCATGGGTCGGGCAGGTGCTGACCGACAGTGCCGCCTGGGTGGCCTTGACCATGTTCTCGGGATGGGCGAAGACCGGGAAGACGTTGACATCCAGACCGAGGGTGGTCAGGAGGCGTTCCAGCTCCACCTCGTCGACACGCCCCATGGAGGACACGTTCATAAGGTTGACGGTGCGGGGCAGCCGCTCCAGCCCCTTGAAGGGCGCCAGGCCGTCCTCGGTCGGGGCCTGTTCACCTTCCCGAAGCAGGGTACGGCCGATGCCGTGGTAGACCGCATCGTAGGCCGTGGCCCAGATCTTGGTTTTGAAACCTTCACAATGCACCGGTAGCAGTTTGGCGGTCACCTGGGGCTGGACCCGTTGCACCACGCCGTCGATATCGTCGCCGATGATGCCGGGTACACAGCCCGCCACCACGGTGATGCTGAAGGGGCGGTACCGCCGGTCGGCCTCGATGATGGCCTTTTCCAGTTTTTCTTCGCCGCCGGTGATGACATCGGTTTCATCCATGGCCGTGGAGAGCCAGACGCCGTCCTTGGGGCGTCCCCAGCGCGCATTGCTGCCGAAGCGCACATTGGTGTTCTGGGAGTGGGTGCAGCCGCCGCAGCCGATGGCGCTGTGCAGCAACACCACATTGTCCGGAAGGGTGTTGAGCATGGCCAGGGCCGGCAGGATCAGGCAGATGGACCCTTGGGTGAAGGAGCGTTCGCCGTCGTCGTGCAGGCAGGACTTCTTGCCCTTGGCGCCGGCCATTTCGCAGATCGTGCCGCCGTGGGCGATGCAGGCCTTGAGGCGGTCTTCACGCTTTGGGGGGGATTTCAGGTCGATAGAGCTCATGGTTGTTCCTTTCTCCGTTTTTCCAGATGTTTTCATCTCGTTCCCGCTCAGGTATGGCGTTACAGCGTTTTTCTGATCTTTGCCGGAATCCCCCGCGAGCAGGGGATATTGGTGGAGCAATGACCACAAGAGCCGTAATTCCATTCCTTGAAATGTTCCTTGTTGCCGTGGGTCTCGCACCTTCCGGGCAACTTGCCGGCATCGGTGACGGCCCCGGTGGGGCAACGCCTGATACAGGCATCGCAGCTTCCGTCAAAGGCATACAGACAGTAGCCGTAGACCTCCGTGTAGTTCCTTTCCGTCGGGGTCAGGTGCAATGTGGTGACGACACTGCACAGCCGCCCCAGGCATCCCTTTTCGGAGATGAAATTCTGGTGCAGGCCGAAGGTGCCGAGTCCGGCGGCGAAAGCGGCATGCCGCTCCGACCAGAACGGCCGCCAGTTATCGGAATCGTAGCGGGGGTCGATATTGGGCGCGACAGCCTTGCCACCATGCTGCGCGGCAAAACGGATCAAGGCCCGGCGGACCACGTTGAGAAACTTTGAGCCGTTCCATTTGCCGGACGAAAATTCGATGGCGGAATAACGCTGCTCCCTGGAGTAGTTGGCCGATATATGCTCCGTGAACGGCAGAAAGACGCTGATGACCGAACGGGCTCCCGGCAGCCATTCATAGGGGAGCCGGTGCCCCGGGCCGACCACCTCCGGGTCCTGAAAACGCTCGAACAACGAGTCATGGGCGGAAGCGATGCCGATCAGCGGTTCAGCCCAGATCGGCGGGTTTGTCCCTTCCGGGAGCGCGTTGCGGAAATCGGTCTTCACCAGATGAGCCACAAAATGCAACAGTTCATCGTACGGGACATCGGGCCGAACCTTTCCGTCAATCACATTTTTCGGCACGGGATCGGGCTGGAAGAACAAGGGGTTGATCCCGTTCTTGATCTCCCGCCCCCTGGTCTTCTGCTCGGGGTTGGGATGGGGCGATCCCTTGACGATCAGAGGGACGTCAAAGGGTTTTCTGAAGCCGGGGGGCGACCCCTTGGTGAAGTCATAGGCGGTCCAGATATAAAGTTGTTCGTAGATATTTTCCAGCAACTCCTCGGCCAGTTCCGTCGCGCTTTGCCCATCGTTCAGGCGGGTGGCCCCCTCTTCCGGGAACAGTTCTCCCTCTATGAAGTAGTAGACCTCCTGGCGGATGGGGATGCTGGCGTTGCGCAGGGTGGCGGTCCGGTCCGAGGTTCGCACGGCAAGTACCTTGCGCCGGTCGGGCCTGTATTCATAAAGGTTCGCCTGGAGGATGTAGTCTTTCAGGCATTCGAATACCGACTGGCGATTGAGGATATTCGGGTACGGTTCGCCCCACTTGGGGATCTCGTTGACAAACAGCGAAGTGCTTTCGGATGATAAATTTTTGCCGGACATGACGGTCTCCTTACCGTTTCCCTGTCCAGTACAGGGCTCTGCGCTGGATCGCATCGAAAATTTCCATCATCAGGATGATGAAGATGGACATGAAGATCATGCCTGCCAGGACACGGGGATAGTCGGAGAAGTCCGAATAATACTGAATGAAATACCCCATGCCGGATTTGGCCCCGAACATCTCCGCAACCGTCAGCAGGATGAAGCTGAAGACCAGCGCCATCCCGGCCCCGGCAAAGATATGGGGGAGCGCCCCCGGAAAGACCACCAGTCGGAACAGGCGGTTGCCATGGAGCCCCAACGCCCTGGCGTTATCCAGATAACGTTCCTCCAGCAGCACTACCCCATGGATGGTCCCCATCAGGATGGGCCAGAAGGCGCCCACAAAAACGATGAATGCCGACGAGAGCCAGAACGTGGGCAGTACGGAGATGGCGTAGGGGATCAGCATCGTGGGTGGGATCGGGCTGATGCCCCTGAAGAGGGGCATCAGCGTGGTCCGCACGGCCTGGTGATAGCCGACGAAAAGCCCTAGGACGACACCCAGGACCAAAGCCAGGAAATAACTGGGCAGCAGCAGGCCGAAGGAGCTCAACAGGCCTTCGAGGAGCTTGGGGAGCGCCTCGGCAAATGCCGGGAGAATCCTGGAAAGCCCGGGGAACAGGACCGGTTCCAGCCATCCCGTGATATCGGTAGCCAGTTCGAAGATGGCTACGAAGATCAGGATGATGATGACTGTCCCGGTGTATTTTTTAACGTTTGTGGTCAGTAACACGGGCTATTCCCTCTAACTGTTCTGCTTTTCAAAGTGTTTTTTCGCATTCAGGTAATAACGGTCCTTGGGATTGCGGCGGATCAATTCACCGAGCGCGTCGCGGTACAACTGGGTGTTGATGTAGCGATTGATATCCAGTTCCGACGTGACATAGTTGATCTCCTTCAGCTCATGCCACATCTGCTTGACCCGGTGCTTGTCGGGATCGACGCTGACGTGCTGGTGCGGTTCACTCACGAAGGTGGCAGCCAGGTTGTCGTCGATATTCATATAGCGCTTGGTTATGTTCTGGGCCAATTTGGGGTTGGTGTCCTTGATCTTTTCGGCTTGCAGCAGAGCCCGCAGGAAAGCCCGGTAGACGTCCGGGGCGCCGTTGACCGCCTTGCCCTTGGCGACGATGCGGCAGCAGGGATGCTGCGGGAAAAAATCGTTGCTCCACCCGACGATCGCGAGGCCGGATTCCTTGGCTTGCAGGAAGATGGACGACGCACCGATACCCACATCGACCTTGCCCGATTTGACCGCTTCCAGCACAGCAGGCGGATTTTTCAGTTCTATGATCTTCAGATCTTTGTTCGGGTCGAGTCCGGCGCGTTTGAGCGCCCCGCGCCAGACCACGTCCGCCGTATAGAGCCGGGGAACGGCAACCGTTTTCCCCTTGAAGTCCCTGATGGTTTTAAATTGCCCGGCCCGCGCGGGAAGGGCTATTACCGGATGCCCCCCTGCCAGGGCCCCGCCGATGATAGTAAAGTCGGATCCCTTGGAGATAAAGGTCAGCGGCGCCGCCGTGCCGAAAGAGATCCCGATGTCGATCTTGCCGCTGTTGAGCGCATTCAGGCCGTCGCCGGTGCTGCTGAACTGCACCAATTCGACCTCGACGCCCTCCTTGGTAAAGAGCTTCTGATCCTGGGCGACAAAGGCCAGGATGCTGGCGCCGCCGGGGGTATAGCCAACCTTGAGTTTTCCCTGCTGTTTGGCCTGTGCCTGGGTCATGGTCAGCAGCAGCGCGACCAGCACCAGGGCAATAATGTTGCCTGCCAGTACCACTTGTTTCAACCTCATCTGATTCTCCTTTAAGTAATATGAAAATGGACTAAAGTTAGTTCCGCCACCTCAGTAAATGGCGTTCAAGCCGTTCCGTGCCGAAGGTAATGACCAGCACCACCAGACTTATGAAGATGATGCCCACGACCACCCGCGGGTAGTCGGCAAAGTCGGCGAAGTTCTTCACATACCAGCCGATGCCCGAGTTGGCCCCGATCAGTTCGGCGGCGGTCAACAGCACGAAGGCAAAGACCAGTGCAAGCGTAGCCCCGGTGCAGATGGAGGGCATGGCACCCGGCAGGATGACCCGCAGCAGCAAGGTATGCTCCTTCAAGCCCAGTACCCGGGCGGAGTCCAACAGCCCCTTGGGGATGTTGAAGACACCGTTGACCGTGTTGATGAAAATGGGCCAAAAAGCGCCGATGAAGATCACGAAGATCGAGGCAGCACGGAAGCTCGGCAACAGGGCAATGGCGTAGGGAATATAGACAATGGGCGGAATGGGCCCCAGCACCTTGGTGAACGGGTTGACGGCATGGAACAGGCGGACCCGCCAGCCGACCAGAAGCCCCAGCGGCAGGGCGGTTGCCACAGCCAGCAGATACCCGCTCACCAACAGGATCAGGGAGTTCACCAGCCCCTTGAGCATGTCCGGCAATTCGGCCACGAACAGCGTCAATACCGCTTCCGGCTGGGGGAAGAGCATCTTGTCCAGCACAATGAAGCGGGAGGTGGCCACGTACCATGCCAGAAGAATGGCAAGGATGATGGCGCTCACATCGCTGGATCCCCGACGCGATGCTTCATTTTTGACGGTAGCCAGCATGATCAGATCAATGGCCTTGACCACAATGGCCACGGTCAGGAGGTGCCAGGGGACCGGCCCCGCCGACGGCCAGAGAATGGCTGCCAGCAGGGTGATAAAGAGCAGGTTTGAAGTAGTTGTTACCTGGTTCATGGGTTATATCCTGATAGGTATGAATGTGCGGTTCCGAATCGCAGCCCTGGAATGCCTTCTCAATTGTTCTTTTTGTAGAAGCTCAGCATCTGCTGATAGACCTTGTCCTTAGGATTTTTCTTGATGACCGAATCAAGCGCCTGCTTGTAGATGTCGGTGTTGATATGCTTATCGATCGGGTAGTCCTGAGGGATGTAGCCCGCTTCACGGATATGCTGCCAGAAATCCAATATTCCCTTGCGGAGCGGGTCGGGGTTCGATTCGGACACCTTTTTCACGTACGTTTCATTGCGGACGATGCCTTCGTCGATCTTCAGGGACTTGGTATAGATCCTGACCGTCTCTTCGGGGTTGGTTTTATAGAACCTGTAGGCACGGATCAGCGCGGCCAGGAAACGGCGATAGGTATCCTTGTCGGCATTCAGTTTGGCCGTGGGGGCAACGATGCGGCAGCAGGTGTATTTGGGGTAGTATTCTTCAAGGTAGTGGGCAACCTTCAAGCCGCTGTTCTTCTCGGCCAGTGAAAAGTGAGGCGGCCACAGGAGTCCGGCATCCACAGAACCTTTCTTGATCGCCTCCACCACCGCCGTGGCCGAGCCCAGCTCAACGAACGTGATATCCTTTTTCCAGTCGATGCCGGCTTTTTTCAGGGCGCCCTTGAAGATGACATCACCGGTGGAAAGCTTCACTAGGCCGATCTTTTTCCCTTTGTAGACCTTGAGGTTTTTACCCGCAAGTTCGGCCAGACGATCCGGACGGGTGACAATGGCCTGTCCGCCGATCATCATGCCGCCGAAGAAGGTGAAGTCGGACCCTTTGGAAATGAACAACAGCGGCGCGGTGGTGCCGAAGGTGCCCACGTCCAGTTTTTCAGCCTTGAGCGCAGCTATGCCCTCGGAGGCGCTGCCGAACTGGAACAACTCCACGTCAACCCCTTCTTCCTTGAAGTAGCCCTTTTCCTTGGCCACGAAGTACAACCCGTGGGCCGGCTCAGGGACATACCCCACCCGAAGCTTGGGCAGGTTCGCGGCAACAGCGACGGACATCATGAACATTGACAGCAGGAAAGCGGCGATGATCCTCTTCATTGGGTACTACCTCCTTGTAACGTAAATAGTCTGCCGGAATTGGCCGGGCAGCAATTGGGCGTGCAGACCGCCTTGGAGAACAGCTCTTGCAGGACAGGGTCCATGGGACCAATCAACAGGCGATCCAGCGCATCACAGTAAATCTCTTCATAGACATGGTTTGCCAGGAAATCACCCGGCATAGCGGCATCCTGGAGGCCGAGCCCTTGCCAGATGCGGAGCATGCGCCAATAGTCAGGATTGGGGTCGAAATGGATATTCGGGACGGTTGCACCTTGCGATAGCTTCTGCAGCGTCGCCTGCCTGACTACCGGTGATTGTTGCTGCAACGTGCGGTGGGCCCGGATCAGGGCGGCGGTCAAGCCGATGATGGAGCCCTTTTCGGCCACCGGCCGGTTTGCCGGTACGAGCACGACAATCCCCCTGCGCTCCTGCTCACCCTGGTGGTTTTCGTCCAGGCTTGCCAGCGGCCCCGTGTCGGTGGGGGTCCCGCCTCCGGCAATGATGCGAAATCCCTTTCCTTTGGCTATCTGCCCCAGCGCCTCTCCGACCATGAAGGCCCCGGCGTCGATGGAGCCCGCTTCAAGGGCGGCCAAGCCGCTGGCGGTATCCTGAAATTTGACCAGCTTGACCTGCAATCCTTCTTCGCGAAAATGCCCGTGTGTTGCGGCAACGCGGCACAGGGCGCTGCCGGGGTGGTCCAGATAGCCCAAGCGGAAAAATTTTCCCGCCGCATGGCACGGCATGACGCCGGAGACCAGCAACAGTACCGCCATGAGAGACGGTGCCGCTATCCGGTGGACATGCCCGAAATTCATATCCCATCCCCCTGGGATGCGACTATCTGACCGGCATCCAGCTCGGAGAGGATGTTTTCGTACAGCACCGTGACCAGCCGGTCCCGCAGCGTCTGGAAGGTCTGGTTGTGGTACAGTTCCTGGCGGATGCGGGGACGGGGTAGGTCCACCTCGAATACTCCCTTTATGGTACCGGGATTGACACCCAGCACAACGATGCGGTTGGCCAGCAGGATGGCCTCCTCCACGTCGTGGGTAACGAAGAAGACGGTCTTGCGCTCGTCCTGCCGCTGCTGCCAGAGCTGGAGAAGCAGGTCCTGGAGCCGAGCGCGGGTGATGGCGTCCAGCGCGCCGAAGGGCTCATCCATCAGGAGCACCGGCGCGTTGATGGCAAAGGCCCGCGCAATGGCCGCCCGCTGGCGCATCCCGCCGGAAAGCAGGCCGGGGAGCTTGTCATAGGCATCCGCCAGGCCGACCATTTCCAGGTAGCCGGCCGCCGTCTCCCGGTACTCATCTTTCTTCTTTCCGGGGAAGGCCTGTTCCAGGGCCAGGACGATATTCTGCCCGGCGGTCATCCAGGGAAACAGGGAGTAATCCTGAAAGACCACGCCCCGGTCCAGGCCGGGACCGCTGATCTGCTTCCCGTCCAGGGTTATACCGCCTGACGACGGAAAGGAAAGGCCCGCCAGAAGCCGCAAGAGCGTGCTCTTGCCACAGCCGGACGGCCCCAGCAGGCAGACGAAATCTCCCGGTTCGGCGGTAAAGGTGATGTCCTGTAGGACCCGTTGGTCACCGTAGGAATAATTGACGTTGGACAATGTTACTTCATACATGGAAATATCCTCACAGATCCCGTTTATCGGCCAGCCGCTTGTAGTACGAGTGACTGGTGTACAGCGCGCCGACCGGGTTATGGGCCAGCACGCGGTCCTTGACCACAAGGTAGGTTACCGGCGCTTCGGAATATTTTATGAACATGGAATCGTGGCCGACACACAGGCCGACGATTATGTTCAAATCGGTTTTTTCCCTGGCCAGGATGCGGGCCTGAAGCACCGGGTTGCAGGCCGATTCGTGCTGCCCTTTGTTGATCTTGAACTCTTCAGGAATACCCAATTCGGTCTTGTCCACCGAACCGACCTTGCAGGCCACGGTATAGCTCTGGATTCCCTGGGCATCGAGAAACTTGATGAAGTTTTTGGTCTCGTTGATCAGGCCGACGCAGGTGGCGATGCCGACCTTCTTTGCCTTGATGCGGCGCGCAAAGGCGGCCACTTCCTCCACGCGGGTCAACCTGCCGTAGTAGGTCCCTTCGACCTCTGCGGCGGCGTTGGAAATTTTCGAAACCAACGGATCTTCGCGATAAATGCGGTTGACCTCCTCAATTTCCTGTTTATCCTCGGCCTCGGTCAGGCAGAAGGCGGGAAAAACGGAGGTCCGCGAGTTGCAGTTGATGGTGGCGCAGTCGCCACAGGTCAGTACGTTCTTTTTCTTGGCCATGATTCTCTCCGAAGTAGGGTATTTGCGACTGTTGAAAAGCTCAGGTTGTTCAAAAATAGTCAGATCGTCGCACCCGGAGAAGGCCCTGAGGAGGCGTAGCAGCGCTACGCCGCACGAAAGGGCTTTCGAGGAGGGCGGCGAGATGGCTGTTTTTCAACAACCTCTTAGATGCTTGCCCCGCTGCTGCGGACCTCCCCGGCCTCAACGGCCAGGATCTGATCGGACCAGTCGGCGGCCCACTTGCGCAGCGCCTCCGCGCTCAGCGGCTCCGGCACCCTGGATTCCGTGTGGTTGGCGATCCGGTCGGCAAGCTTCTTATAGACCTGGGCCTGCTCGGAATCGGGGAAGGCCTCGATGGTGGTCTTACCCTGCAACTCGGCCTGGGTGACGGTGATCGAACGAGGTACATACTCCATCACCTGGGTGTTGGTGCGTGCCACGAAGTCGTCGATGATATGTTTGGCATAGGGTGCATTGACGGAGTTGGCGATCACGCCGCCCAAAAGTGCCCCACCGTTGTTGGAGTACTTCTTGATGCCGGTGAACAGATTGTTTGCGGCGTAAATGGCCATAAAGTCCGACGACGACACCGTGAAAACGTGCTCGGCGATCCCTTCCCGGATCGGTACGGCAAAGCCGCCGCAGACCACGTCCCCCAGGACATCGTAGATTACGTAATCCAGGTCCAGTTCCTCGAAAACCCGTTGCTGTTTGAGCAGCTCAATGGCGGTGATAATGCCGCGACCAGCGCAGCCGACCCCCGGCGCGGGGCCGCCGGCCTCCACGCAGTGGACGCCGTTGAAACCGGAGAAGACCACCTCGCTGGCCTTGGCGCTCTTCTTTTCCCGCAGGGTGTCAAGGATAGTGGGTATATAGTTGCCCCCCCGCAGGGTGACGGTGGAGTCGTTCTTGGGGTCGCAGCCGACCTGCATGACCTTGTAGCCTGCTACCGACAGGGCGGCGGTGATATTGGAGGTGGTGGTGGATTTACCGATGCCTCCCTTGCCATAGATCGCTATCTGTTTCGGTTTTTTTGCCATCTGTTCCTCCGATTATTTGATGTAGGTAAAACGCTTCGACGCCCGCAATGTTTCCAGGGCCTCGTCAATGGGGCCACCCATGGTGAAGGCCAGAATCCGGTGGCCGATGAGGGCGTCGATGGCGCCGGGGCCGACCTGGGCGGCCACGACCCCTCGGCAGTCGGAAATGAGTTGTGCCGCCTGGTCCAGAACATCGTCGTCGTGCTGCTGCCCCCCGCAGACCGGGGTATTTTTCCGCAGTTCCAGGAATTCATGCCCTTCGTCGTGCAGCCGGTAGATGCGGAAGGCCTGCGCCCTGCCGAAATGCTCGTTTATTGTCGTCCCGTCGCTGCTTGCCACGGCGATCTTTACATCCATGAGCCAGCTCCTCGTTGGGGTAGAAAATAAAAAAAGAGGTCAAGGTATGGGCGAAATTCTCGCCCAGCCTTGACCTCCAGTGTATCTGGTCGGCCGTTGCCGGTATGATTGTGTGAAGCTGAAACAGTTGGACAGAGTTCTTGACTTAAGTGGTGTTGCTTAAGTGATGGTCAAGTTAACATTTACAGGTGGCTCCGTCAACAAAAAAATAATATTATGTCTATCTATTTTATATTTTATTTAAATATTCGTAGAAAAGTGGCAAAAACGCACCCGCTTTCAGACTCATTTTGTTGAGTAATCAAGGGGATAATCATTGAATGCGGAGAACGTGGCGCAAGCGCGGTTCAGCGGAGGGCGTACAGGGCCGGGCTACGTATTCAGAAAATGGGACAAAACCTGCTCCTTGAGACCCTGAACGGCAACAGTCTGATGCCGTCGCGGCCGGGGAACGTCAATGGCAACCCGACCACGAATCGCTCCAGGCGCAGGGGAAAAGACGTAGACCTCGTCGGACAGGCAGACCGCTTCGCCCACATCGTGAGTCGCCAGAACAATAGTTATGCCACTGGTTTCCCAGAGACGCACCAGATCGTCCTGGAGCTTTTCCCTGGTCAGGGCGTCAACGGCTGCAAAGGGCTCATCCATTAGGATGATCCCGGGTTCCGCGGAAAAGGCCCGCGCCAGGGCCAGCCGCTGACGCATGCCGCCCGACATGTGGGCTGGGTAGCTGTTGGCGGCCTCCTCCAGTCCGACCATAGCCAGATAGTGGCGGGCCAGTTTTTCACGCTCACCCCGGGGGACGCCGCGCAGCCCCAAGACGAATTGTACGTTCTGGCGGGCGGTCATCCAGGGGAAGACGGCGTAGTCCTGAAAGATCATGGCGATGTCGTGCCGGGGTTTGTTGCGGAAGAGGCTGTTGGCGATGGGCGAGAGAAAGCGGTGTTTTTTGCGATACGCTTTAATCCCGGACGGTGTGTTGGGTAGCGGCTCCAAGAGCCGAGTCCCGTCGATGCGCACCTCGCCGTGGGACGGCGCCTGGAGACCGGCCAGAATTTCCAGGAAGGTGGACTTGCCGCAGCCGGTCGGACCGACCAGGGACACAAAGGCGCCGTCCCCGATGGTGAGCGACACCGACTGCAGCACCGTCTTGTCCGTCGTACGCCCCTGCCCGCTTGAAATGGGAAAGGTTTTGGTGATAGCGACCGCCTCGATCATGGCGTCACCGTTCGATGCGCCATACGGCCAGCTTCAACTCGGCGTATTTCATGATTTCGGTCATAAGCCATCCCGCCGCGCCCAGGATCAGCATGCAGACCACCATCCGGTCGATCTGAAAATATTCCTTGCCCCGCAACAGCAAATAGCCTATTCCGCTGCCGCCGCTCTGCATTTCGGCCACCACCAACATGACCAGCCCCAGGGCGATGCCGATCCTGATCCCCATGATAACCGAACCAAGGGCGTGCCAGATATGGACGTGGGTGATGATGGTAAATTCACTGGCGCCAAAGACGCGGGCCGAGGCGATGTACCGGGGGTTGGTTTCACTGATTCCCTGGTAAGTACTAAACAACACCGGATAGAAAACCCCCAGGAAGATGAGGAATACCTGCATCGGCAGGCCGATACCCAGCACGATTATGGTGACCGGCACCCAGGCCGGCGGCGGGATCGGCGCCAGGATCTGGAACAGAGGCAGGCAGTGCTTGCGGATGAACCGGTTCCACCCCATCACCACCCCGAGGGGAAAAGCGGTCGCCACCGCCAGGGCGAAGCCGAGCAAGAATCGGAGCGCGCTCTCGCCCAGGTGTGCCAGCAGGTGTTGTTTCTGAAACATCTGGCTGCAGGCGGAAACAAGTGTTGAGGGTGGCGGGACCAGGGATGCGGGCACCAGGCCGAGCAGGGGCAGGACCTCCCAGAAGATCAGCAGCGGAACCAAAACGGTCAGGGATTCCCGGGACAACAGGCTGCCGAAGGATGACCGCCAGAAGAGCCGCACCTCAACCAACAGCCGCCGCCAGCGACCTTCAGCCTCACCCGCAATCAGCGGAGTACCAGGCATCGCCCATCTCCCAACTCCTTGCGCAGGTCATCGCCCACCGTCACGAAGTTTGCCGCCGGCAGCCGCTCCAGGTCTTCCCGGGAATAACCGAGCCTTTTGCTTACCGCCTTGCGTAGTTCGGCAGGGGGCAGTGCGCTGGCCGCCAAAAGGGACTGCACCACCGGCTTGAGCGCCTCCACGGCCCCTCCCCTGACCACCAGAAAATAATCGCTCTGGGCCAGGGCCGCCGGGCAACATTCGTCGCCGGCCTTGATGTCCCAATTCTGGTAGAGCACCTTGTGCCCCAGATGCTCGGCGAGTACCGCGTAGGAGCCCTTTACCAGCACGGCATCGACCTTGCCCGCCTCCAGAGCGGGCACCATCTCGTCGAAAGACATGAATCGGGTATGTATGCGATCCACATCGACGCCCAGTCGCTTGGCGTCCCTCCTGAACTGGTGGAGCAGCTTGCAGTCCGGCTCCTGGGCCGCAATGGTCCTGCCGGCAAGATCCCCCAGGCGGATGTTCAGGTCCTTGCGGATCACCAGCGTCGCGCCGTAGGGAAACTGTACGGCCCCGGCCACCTTGAGGGTCTCGCCTCCGGGTGCCTTGAGCAGCTTGACCGCCTTGTTGGTCTCCACGAATCCGGCGTCGATCTTGCCCGAGATTAGGGAATAGCCGATGTCGCCACCACTACCGATGGGGACCGCTTGCCAGGTGTGCGGCCGGCCTGTCTGGCGTTCATCGGCTGCGTAGATCGGTCCCAGCAGGGGGCTGTCCCCGTAGCCGATACGGAGCACCGGTGACGACGAGGCGGAACCCTGGGGAGGATTCTGCTTTTGGCATGCCGCACACAGTAGTATCGTTGTGAAGAGCAGCGCAAACCATGGGGCACGTGATTGTAGTTTCCGGTTCATCAGTTAGTAATCCTCCGCGGCTCCGTAGTGAATATGGTTAATGGACACGACCCCAGGTAATTCCCTTGAATGCTGGGGCATACAGGTTATCCTTCGGGTTTTCCCGGATTTCCCTCAGGGACGCCAACTCCTCACCCAGGGTGTTTAAACCTTTTTCATTGATCCTGTCGCTAAACGTAAAACGACGAGCGGCACGCGTGATCGCCTGCTGCGGCGCCCCGGTGTATTTCAGGGCTATCTCCGCGACCTGTCGGGAGGCAGGGGCTTTGTTGATAAAGCTATTGGCCTCCCGGATGGCCGCGACCAGGCGCTTGAGCGCGTCCGGGTTTTCCTTGAGATAGGCCGTGCGTACATTGATGGTTCGGCAGGGGAACTTTTGGGGGGCATCTCGCAGGACCACCCGATATCCTTTGATCTCGGCAATGGCGAGGTGTGGGTCCTCCAGGATGGCGCCATCCACCTTGCCGGCATCCAGTGCAGCTATGGCCTGCCCTCCGGCCAACTTTTCCAGGACAAAGCGGGCGCCGGTTTCACGGGCCTTTTTCTCGTAGGCAATGACCGCCTCGCAGGCCGGGGAACTGCCGGCAATGCGTTTCCCGTTCAAATCCTTGTAGGACTTGATGGGAGAACCTTTCGGAACGACGAGCAGCGAGGAGCAGGGGGCCTTGACCTGGGCAATTATCTTGAGCGGTGCGCCGTTGGCGATGGCCGAGACAGCCACCGACGGGCACGACCAGAAAACATCGGCTTGGCCTGAGATCACCAAATCGCGGGCCAGGGCCGGGTCCCTGGCCTCCACAATGGCGACGTCAAGCCCGTGTTTCCGGAACAACCCGCGTTCCTGGGCCACATACAGGTTCAGGTGGTTGGTTGTTTTGGCGTCGGCAACGATGATTCTGGCGGGGGCAGCGCCCTGGCGGGCCGCGACAGCCCCCGCCAGGACCGCAGAAACGCCAACAACAATAATCCCGGTTCTCCACATGCCCATATCGGTTTCCCCTTTGTTCCTGTTACCGTTACACCTGGGCCAAGGCCTGATCCAGGTCGACAATGATATCATTCACGTTCTCGATACCTACGGAGAGGCGAATGTAATCGGCGGTCACGCCGGTGGTGAGTTGCTCCTCGGGGCTCAACTGCTGATGAGTGGTGGAGGCGGGGTGGATCACCAGAGACTTGGCGTCGCCGATGTTGGCCAGAAGCGAGTGCAGCTTGAGGTGGTCGATAATTTTTTTCCCCTCTGCCACGCCGCCCCCCTTGATGCCGAAGCCGACCAGGGCGCCGAACAGGCCGCGAGTGTGGTACTTTTTGGCCACCTCATATGACGGAGAGTCCGGCAGTCCAGGGTAGGTAACCCAGCCGACCTTGGGATGATTTTTGAGAAACTGGGCCACGGCCAGGGCATTGGTACTGTGACGCTCCATACGCAGATGCAAGGTCTCCAGCCCCTGGAGGAACAGGAACGAGTTAAAGGGCGACACGGTCGGCCCGATGTCCCGCATCAGTTGAACGCGCACCTTGGTGATGTACGCGACGTTGCCCAGAGCCTCCCAAAAATTGATACCGTGGTAGGAAGGGTCCGGCTCGGCGATCTGGGGGAACTTGCCGTTGCCCCAGTTGAATGTGCCGCCATCCACGATCACGCCGCCGATGGAGGTGCCGTGGCCGCCGATGAACTTGGTGGCGGAGTGTACCACAATATCGGCGCCATGCTTGAGCGGCTGGACCAGATAGGGTGACGGCGTCGTATTGTCGAGGATCAGCGGGATATTGTTCTCATGGGCGATGGCCGCCACATTCTCTATATCCAGGGTATCCAGCTTGGGGTTGCCCACGGTTTCGCCATAGAGCAGCTTGGTCTTGGGGGTGATCGCCTTGCGAAAGTTCTCCGGGTCCGAGGGATCGACAAACTTGACCGTGACCCCCAGTTGGGGAAACGTGTAGTGGAACAGATTGTAGGTGCCACCGTACAGGCTGGTGGCGGAAACGATCTCGTCGCCGGCATGGGCCAGGGTCAGGATGGCCAGGGTAATGGCCGCCGCGCCTGAAGAGGTGGCCAGCGCCGCCGAGCCGCCTTCCAGGGCCGCCACCCTCTGCTCGAAGACGTCCGAGGTCGGGTTCATCAGACGGGTGTAGATGTTGCCAGGCTCCTGCAGCCCGAACAACCGGGCAGCATGGTCGGCGTCGTTGAAGACGTAGGACGAGGTCTGGTAGATGGGGACCGCACGGCTGTTGGTGGTGGGGTCCGGTTTCTGCCCTGCATGCAGGGCCAGGGTTTCTGCTTGATACACGGGAGAATCGCTCATTTGTGTGCCTCCATTGGCTGGGATGAACGCCGAAGCGTTTGGCTTATGGTTAAACCGCGCGGATCTTCGATCCGCTTGGTTACCTGATGACTAACGGGCTTCCGCCAATCGGGCACCTTGCGGCGCTCCCTGCGCCAGCGGGAGCGCGGTGTCTTTCGACCAGCCGATCCACGAACTGTCGTAGTTGTGCAGCTTCTCCAGCGGCCAGCCGGCGAGGTACAGCGCAAAGAGTGCCTGGGTGGAGCGCACCCCGGACTGGCAGTAGAAGTACTGTTCCTTATTCCTGTCGTAGCCGAGCGTGTGCAGCAGGTGCTCAAGTTCGGCGGCATTCAGCCACTCGGCCTGATTATCCTTTTTCTTGAACAGTGCCCAGTTGCTGTGGTTGCTGCCCGGAATCCGGCCGGCGCGGTAGGCGCCCTTCTTCAGCTCCTCGCCGGTAAACTCCTTCAGGTCCCGGTTATCCCACAACTGGGCGGTTGCACTACCACGCTTGGCATTGATCTCAGGGGTATCAACCCGCAGCCGCGGCTCGGCGATGCGGGCGGCAAAACCACCTCTGCGGGCCCGGGCGTCCGGGGCCAGGATATCGACCGGATACCCGGCCGCACGCCACGCCTTGACGCCGCCGTCCAACACCCTGACATCCCTCTTCCCGTAATAGGTGAAGGCCCACCAGAGGCGGGTGGCGTCGTACTTTGTGTCATAGACCACCACAACAGAGTTCTGGTCGATACCGAGCCCCTGAGCCAATCTGCTGAAACCGGCGGCATCGATGATATTGCCGGTGACGCCGTTCTGGGTCTCCGGGGGCGCCTCAATGGCCGGGCGATCCACCTGGCGCGAACCGGGGATGTGTCCCAGGCGGTATTCCACGTTGTTTTCAGCCGCCAGGATCACCAGTTTCGGGTTGTGGACATCGATCAAGCGCTTCAGTTCCTGGACGCTGATCAAAGCGTTCCCCCGGGGGTACCCCTTGTAGCCGGCCTCTCCGGCAAAGGCACTGGCCAGCGTCAGGTTCAGCAGGGCCAGGATCGTGAAAATAATACGGATCGGTTTTGTGTTCATGGCACGTCTCCTTTTGAATGGAAAAAGGCCGGGAAATGCCCATGATTATGGGACATTGAACCCGGCCTCCGGTTTTTCCGGTCAGCACAGAATCGTTTGTCGCAGGCCGTGGGGGCCTGTTCTGTAGTTACGGGCTTACGCCCGGTCCATCTGGTAGATGGCAGCCACCGCATGGCTGCGGTAATAATGGCTGATGCGCCGCAGGCCATGGGGCGCCAGAAGGGTATCGAGTTCCTCGTGGGTAAGGGTCTTGGAGCATTCCGCACACGAGAAATAGTCGTTGCAGGTCGTGTCGCAGCGTTCCTGCGGCTTGCGGCACCGCACCTCCATCAACAGGTAACCGCCCGGCCTCAGGTTGGCGACGGCGTTTTTCAGGTAGGCGTGCCGTTCGGCGCTGTTCATGATGATGTTGAACACATAGGTGGACAGCACCAGATCCACGTTCAGGTCGCTGCGGGGCAGTTCATCGGTGGCAAGCAGGCGCTCCACATGGTGAATGGCCGGACACCCTTCCAGCTTCTCCACCTGTTCCGGCAGGTCGGCGGCATAGACCTGAAACCCTTCCTGTGCCAGGTAAAGGGCGTTGCGCATGGTGCCGGTCCCGTAGTCCAGAACCTTCGCGGCATTCTGTTTTTTGAAGAAACGACTATAACGTTTCACACTCTCGGCTACGGCTGCCATTGCGCCCCCCTTGTTTAAAATATAATAACTATAAATTTAATAGATTAATAACATGCAGAAACAAAACCTGTCAAGAAGAATAATCGACATATCCCTTAAGCAGGCATGTTTTGACCGAAATCCCATTGTCTCCACAAAACCGGTTCAACACCCGGTTGCCTGCCAAGTCCACAACACTCACCTGATGATGCCACGTTCCACCCCTTGCTGTAGATGGCACAACACTTCAAATGCAGCTTTCTGGCTGATGGTACGGTTTTTTGAATTACATTGATCGTTTTTATTAATTATATCAATTGGACTGTCGTTTCGAATTAGGTTAGTTTACCAACGATGGGCACATAGCTTAGCTGGTAGAGCAGCCGACTCTTAATCGGCAGGTCGTCGGTTCGATCCCGACTGTGCCCACCATCTCTTCCCGCCACACTTCCCTACGCAACGCTATCACCTGCGACCTTACGGTCAAATCGCAGCCCCATCGGTAACCAGGCCGTTTTCAAGAGCATAGATCCGGTCTCCCCACGTTCGCGCCCATGCCCGCAGTTCTTCGGGCTGCATCGGCACAGACGGGCCCGGCTGGGACGCAGCCTCGTCAACGATCTGATTGGCCAGTCTGCGGTAGAAATAGGACTGGTTGGAGAGGGGCGACGCCTCGATGACGGTCTTGCCGTACAGTTCGCACTGTCTGACCATCAGGGAGCGGGGGATGCGCCCCATGGTGCGGGTGCGGGTCTGAACGGCAAAATCGGCGATAAACGATTCCTCGAACGAACTGCTGATGCTGTTGGGGATCAGTCCGCCCACCGGTACCGGCACATTCGATTCGCCATAACGGTCCAACATCTTGAAGATGGCGTTGGCGGCATGCAGCGACATGAAATCGGCCGTTGTCACCACAAACACCCGCCGGACCCCGATCTGCTGGACCGGGGTATAGAAGCTGGAGCAGGTGCTGTCGCCGGAGATGTCGTAGAGCACGAAGTCAGGAGCGACGGCCTCGAACAGGTCGATCCTCTTCAGTTCTGCAAGCGCGCGGGCTATCTCGGACGATCCGCATTGGCCCGAGCCGAACGGATCACCCAACTCGACGCAGGTGACCCCCTTGAACCCCTTGTGGGCAACGGCATCAACAGAGATCTCGCCCCGTTCCCGCAAAAGATCGAACACCGTCGGGATGGGATCGCCGTTGTTGAGGAGGCTGCACGAGTCGCCTTTCGGGTCACATCCAACCTGCAGGACGCTGAAACCGGCTTCTGCCAGGGCGGCGCTGAGGTTGGAGGTCAAGGTGGATTTGCCCACTCCCCCCTTGCCGTATAATGCGATGTGTTCTGTCATGGGTCGCCTCGTTTCCCATCCGGCAATCCGTCGCGGGACTCCGAACGTTTGAAAAGCAAGAGGCCGGGGCTGCCCATGGAAGGGACATGAACCCCGGCCTCCGGTTTATCCGGTCAGCGCGGAAAAGATGATTGATCGTTGTTCAAAGTTGCGAACGGAACCCCGTCGCCGCCGTTTGAGGATTAAATCCCGCCGCCGTCCACATATCCGGTTTTGTTGAGCCGGATCTTCTCGCTCTTGTCTACCTGGATCACCCGGCCGTCCTGCACCACCAGGGTCACCGTGCCGAAACGGATCGAGCTCAGCGCCTCACGCACGACCTGCTCCAGATCCCGGCTCCATGGTTCAGGGGGCGGGGCGGCCATCAGATGCCCTCGAACAGCGGCGTGGAGAGGTAGCGTTCAGCCGCGTCGGGAAGGATGGCGACAATGGTCTTGCCGGCAAATTCGTCCAGTTTGGCGAGTCGCACCGCGGCGGCAGCCGCGGCACCGCTGGAGATACCCACCAGGAGGCCTTCTTCGCGGGACAGCCGCTTGGCGAATTCGATGGCTTCGTTGCTCTCCACCGGTTCGACCCGGTCGATTACCTTGAGGTCAAGGGTGTCGGGGATGAAACCGGCGCCGATGCCCTGGATCTTGTGGGGAGCCGGTTTAATTGCCTGGCCGGCCAAAAACTGGGTGATGACCGGGCTCTCCTTGGGCTCCACCGCCACGGAGATGATCTTCTTCCCCTTGGTGTTCTTGATGTACCGGGAGATGCCGGTGATGGTGCCGCCGGTGCCGACCCCCGCCACGACCACGTCCACTGCGCCGTCCGTGTCGTTCCAGATCTCAGGGCCGGTGGTCTTCTCGTGGATCTCCGGGTTGGCCGGGTTCTTGAACTGCTGGGGGATGAAGTATTTCTTGGGATCGGAGGCGGCGATCTCCTCGGCCTTGGCAATGGCCCCTTTCATCCCTTCGGCACCCGGGGTGAGGATCAGGTTGGCACCCAGGGCGGCCAATACCCGGCGGCGTTCGATGCTCATGGTCTCGGGCATGGTCAGGGTCAGTTTGTAGCCCCGGGCCGCAGCCACGTAGGCCAAAGCGATGCCGGTGTTGCCGCTGGTCGGCTCGATGATCTCCACGCCCGGCTTGAGCACCCCGCGCTTCTCGGCATCCCAGATCAGGTTGGCCCCGATGCGGCACTTGACCGAGTAGGCCGGGTTGCGCCCTTCGACCTTCACCAGGACCGTGGCCTTGGCCCCGTCAACGACGTGGTTCAGTTTGATCAGCGGTGTGTTACCGATGGATTGGGAGTTGTCTGCGTAGATGGTGCTCATGGTTATTCTCCTTTCAGATGTTTACTGCCTATAGAAATACTAGATAAAAAGGGCAAAAAAATTCAGATGCTGAAATCCAGCACGTTTGCCCGCTTGCTCCGCTCGGTCTCGCTTCGCTCAAGCATGTCCGCTAGGGTCAGGCTGTCCAGCACCTGGGCCAGGGCCTTGTTGACATCCACCATCACCAGCCGGATGCCGCAGATTGCCTCGTCGTCGCATTCGTCGCACTTGGCGTAGTTGGTCTCGCTCAAGCACTGCACCGGCGCCAAGTCACCCTCAAGGATCCGTACCACGCTGCCCAGGGTAATCTTGGCAGGCGGGGAGGCCAGGTAGTAGCCGCCCCCCTTGCCGATCCTGCTCTGGAGGATGCCCCCCTTGCGCAGGGACAGGAGGATGAACTCCAGAAACTTCTTGGGGATGTTCCCGGCCTTGGCCAGGTCCGAAATCAATACCGGCTGGGAGGTGGGCTGCCCGGCCAGATGATAGAGCGCCTTAAGCGCGTATTTGGTCTTTTTCGATATCATGTCTAGTTGAACTATAGATAAAATAAATATACCCGGACGTCAAGGACTTTTTT
>NZ_VZQZ01000012.1 GCF_008802365.1 Oryzomonas japonica
AGGTCCGAAATCAATACCGGCTGGGAGGTGGGCTGCCCGGCCAGATGATAGAGCGCCTTAAGCGCGTATTTGGTCTTTTTCGATATCATGTCTAGTTGAACTATAGATAAAATAAATATACCCGGACGTCAAGGACTTTTTTTATTTTATTTATACCCAATACGGGAAAAATGTCACGCCGATACCAAAGGCTTCCCGGTCATCCCGTGCGGTTGGTTCACATGACTTTTCCGGGAGCCCTCGCCATTGCGCCAAGCCGAAACCCGGGAAAGTGATATAATTTTATCCGGGATGGCCATCTATGGGGCCATAGCGATTTCCATCATGGCGGCGGCATACTATCAGCCGGCACGGGACTGCCCCGTCAACCGCATCCACCTGCTTACCTGCTGTACGTTCTGAGCCAGCGGAGGGAGGCCATGAGCGAACAATGGAAGAAATGGTTGTTCAGAACCGCGGGATTGTTGATCGTGGCGATTTTGGGCGCGGTCGGCTGGCAGAGGTTCGCCCATAACAGCAAGGACGACGGTCTGGCCAGCGGCAACGGCCGCATCGAGGCGGTGGAGATCGACGTTGCCGCCAAGTCGGCGGGTCGGGTGAAGGATATCCTGGTACGCGAAGGGGATCTGGTTGCCGCCGGACAGGTGGTAGCGATCATGGATACCCAGGTTCTGGATGCCCAACTCCGCCAGGCCAGGGCAGAGTTGCAACAGGCCCAAAGCGCGGTCGCCACCGCACGCAGTCAACTGGCCCAGCGGGCAAGCGAAAAAACGGCGGCACGGGCGCTGGTAAGGCAACGCAAAGCCGAGTTGGACAGCGCACAAAAGCATTGGGACCGTTCGACCATCCTGGTCAAGGGAGGAGCGGTGTCGCAACAGACCGCCGATGACGACAACGCCCAACTCCAGAGCGCCGCAGCCGCCGTAAGTTCGGCCCACGCCCAGGTTGCCGCCGCCGAGGCAACCATCGTCACGGCCCGTGCCCAGATCGCGGGGGCCCGATCGGCGGCCGATGCGGCCCAGGCGGCTGTGGAGCGCATCCTGGCGGACATCAGCGACTGCGCCCTCGCCTCCCCCCGTGACGGCCGGGTGCAGTACCGGGTCGCCCAACCCGGCGAGGTGGTCAGTGCCGGCGGCCGGGTTTTGAGCCTGGTGGACCTGAGCGATGTGTACATGACCTTTTTCCTCCCCACGGTCGCGGCGGGACGGGTGGCGCTCGGCACCGAGGTGCGGCTTATCCTCGACGCCGCCCCCCAGTACGTGATTCCGTCCCGGGTGTCGTTCGTGGCCGATGTGGCCCAATTCACCCCCAAAACCGTGGAGACGGCCAGCGAGAGGGAGAAGCTGATGTTCCGCGTCCGGGCCCAGATTCCCGTGGACCTGCTCAAGAAACATATCACCCACGTCAAGACCGGGCTGCCCGGCATGGCCTATGTGCGCCTGAATCCCGCCGAACCATGGCCGAGCCGCCTACAGGTACGGCTACCCCAATGAGCGGGCACACCGCAACGACCGCCCCTGGCCCCTTCGAGCCCTCACCCGTGGCCCGGCTGAAGGAGATCAGCCTCCACTACGGCAGAACCCGAGCCCTTGACGCGATCAACCTGGAGATCCCCTCCGGCCGCATGGTCGGCGTCATCGGGCCGGACGGGGTGGGCAAGTCGAGCCTGTTCTCCCTGATCGCCGGTTCGCGGGCCATCCAGTCCGGCCAGGTCGAGGTGCTGGGCGGCAGCATGGCCGACCGGCGTCACCGCCGAGCCGTCTGCCCTCGAGTGGCTTACATGCCCCAAGGGCTGGGCAAGAACCTCTACCCGACCCTGTCGGTATTCGAGAATGTGGACTTTTTCGCCCGCCTGTTCGGCCACGACCGGCATGAACGGGAGCGCCGCATCGCCGAACTGCTGACCGCCACCGGGCTGGCCCCCTTCGCCGGCCGGCCCGCCGGCAAGCTCTCCGGAGGGATGAAGCAGAAGCTGGGCCTCTGTTGTGCCTTGATCCACGACCCTGACCTGTTGATCCTGGACGAGCCGACCACCGGCGTAGATCCGTTGTCGCGCCGGCAGTTCTGGGAACTCATCGACCGCATCCGGGGCGACCGTGCCGGCATGAGCGTGCTGATCGCCACCGCCTACATGGAGGAGGCCGCGCGTTTCGACTGGCTGGTGGCCATGAATGCCGGGGGCATACTGGCGGCCGGCACCCCCCGTGACCTCCTGGGACAGACCGGCACCGCCTCCCTGGAGGAGGCCTTCATCGCCCTGCTCCCCGAGTCGCAGCGGGAGGGCTACCAACCGGTCCACATCCCTCCCCGCGAAACCGACCCCAACGGGGAGGCGGCCATCGAGGCCCACGACCTGACCATGCGCTTCGGCGATTTCATTGCCGTGGACCACGTGACCTTCCGCATCGGAAAAGGCGAGATCTTCGGCTTCCTGGGGTCCAACGGCTGCGGCAAGACCACCACCATGAAGATGCTGACCGGCCTGCTGGCAGCCAGCGAAGGAGAGGCCCGGCTGTTTGGCCGCCCGGTGGACCCGCACGACCTGGACACCCGGCGCCGCGTCGGCTACATGTCCCAGTCCTTCTCCCTCTACAGCGAACTGACGGTCCGCCAGAACCTGGTGCTCCATGCCCGCCTGTTCGGGATGCCACGGGAGCGGATTCCGGGGCGGGTGCTGGAGATGGCGCAGCGTTTCGGCCTGAATGAGGTCATGGGCAGTCTCCCGGACGCGCTGCCCCTGGGGCAGCGCCAGCGCCTGTCATTGGCGGTGGCCATGATCCACGGCCCGGAGATGCTGATCCTGGACGAGCCAACCTCCGGAGTGGACCCGGTGGCACGGGATGGCTTCTGGCAGATCATGATCGATCTGGCGCGCCGGGACAAGGTGACCATCTTCATCTCCACCCACTTCATGAACGAGGCCGAACGCTGTGACCGAATCTCGCTAATGCACGCGGGCCGGGTACTGGCCAGCGCTGCCCCGGCGGCGCTGATCGCGGCCCGCGGGGCCGCCACCCTGGAGGAGGCGTTCATCAGCCATCTGGAGGAGGCGGCCGGCACAGCGGGAAGCGATCCCGCGGTTTCGGAGCCTACCGTCTCCCCTCTCCCCCACGAACCGCACGCGGCCGGCTCCGGGACAGGCTCAGGCCTCTTCAGCCTGCGGCGCCTGTTCAGCTACACCCGCCGGGAGACCCTGGAACTGCGCCGTGACCCGATCCGCCTGACCCTTGCCATGGTGGGAAGCGCCATCCTGATGTTCGTCATGGGGTACGGCATTACCCTGGATGTGGAGAACCTCTCCTTTGCAGCCCTCGACCGCGACCAGACCGCCATCAGTCGCGACTATCTGCTCAATCTCGCCGGGTCCCGCTACTTCAGCGTTCGCCCCCCCATCAAGGACTATGCCGACCTGGACCGGCGCATGCGCGCCGGGGAGATCACCCTGGCGATCGAGATCCCGCCCGGATTTGCCCGCGACCTGCGCCGCGGCACCCGGGTCAGCGTGGGGGCCTGGATCGACGGCGCCATGCCCGCGCGGGCCGAAACGGTGCGCGGCTATGTGCAGGGGATGCACGCCCACTGGCTGGCAACCCTGGCGCGGCAAACCGTTGGCGGGATGGCGGAGACGGCAACCATCGAGACCCGCTTTCGCTATAACCCGGATGTCAAAAGCCTGGTGGCCATGGTGCCTGCGGTGATCCCACTGCTCCTGATGCTGATCCCCGCCATGCTGACCGCGCTGTCGGTGGTGCGGGAGAAGGAGTTGGGGTCAATCGTCAACCTGTACGTCACCCCGGTCACCCGGTTGGAGTTCCTGCTGGGCAAGCAGATCCCCTACGTCGCCTTGGCCATGCTTAATTTTCTGTTGCTGGTCGGCCTGGCGGTAGTCCTGTTCGGGGTACCGGTCAAGGGGAGTTTCATGGCCCTGGCGGTGGCAGCGCTGCTGTACGTGATCGCGGCCACCTCCTTCGGACTGGTGGTCTCGGCCTTCATGCGCAGTCAGACCGCCGCCCTGTTCGGTACGGCGGTGCTGACCATCCTGCCGGCGGTCCAGTTCTCGGGGATGATCGACCCGGTCTCTTCCCTTGAAGGCGCCGGCGCCTTGATCGGGAAGGCCTATCCGACCACCCATTTCCTGACCATCGCCCGGGGCACCTTTTCCAAAGGTCTCGGCTTCGCCGACCTCCAGGCATCCTTTATCCCCCTGTTCCTCGCGGTTCCCCTGCTGATCTCCCTGGGGGCCGCCCTGCTCAAGAAACAGGACCGCTGACCATGCGCGCCGCCAACGTCCTGCACCTGGGCGTCAAGGAGCTGCGCAGCCTGCTGCGCGACCCGATCATGGTGGTCCTGATCGTCTACAGTTTTACCTTCGCCATCTACACGGCGGCAACCGCCGCTCCCGAGACCCTGCACAAGGCCCCCATCGCCATCGTGGACGAGGACCGGTCCCAACTCTCCACCCGCATCGCCGACGCCTTCTTCCCGCCGCTCTTCATGCCGCCAGTGCTGATCTCCCAAACCGAGATGGATGCCCGCATGGATGCAGGCCTCGACACCTTCGCCCTCAACATCCCTCCCGACTTCCAACGCGACGTACTGGCCGGGCGTAGTCCCGTCATCCAACTCAACGTCGATGCCACAAGGATGAGCCAGGCCTTCTCCGGCAGCGGCTACATCCAGACCATGGTCAGCAGCGAGGTGAGCGACTTCCTGCAAGGATACCGGTCGAACACCACCCCGACGGTGGACCTTGCCCTGCGGGTGCGTTTCAACCCCCAGTTGAACAAATCCTGGTTCAGCGCCGTCATGGAGGTCATCAACAACATCACCATACTCTCCATCGTGCTCACCGGCGCGGCCCTGATTCGTGAGCGGGAACACGGCACCGTTGAGCACCTGCTGGTGATGCCGGTGACCCCCTTCGAAATCATGACCGGCAAGGTGTGGGCCATGGCCCTGGTGGTACTGGCGGCATCGGCCTGCTCCCTTGCCATCGTCGTCCAGGGGGTCCTCTCGGTTCCCATCGAAGGATCCATCGCCCTGTTCCTGGCCGGCACCGCCCTGCACCTGTTCGCCACCACGTCGCTCGGCATCTTTCTCGGCACCATCGCACGCTCCATGCCCCAGCTCGGCCTGCTGCTGATGCTGGTGTTGTTGCCCATGGAGATCCTCTCGGGCAGCATGACGCCCCGGGAAAGTATGCCGGAGTTTATCGGGGTCGCGATGCTGGCGGCGCCCAACACCCATTTTGTCATGCTCGCCCAGGCCATCCTGTACCGCGGTGCAGGCTTTGCAGTCGTCTGGCCGCAATTCGTTTCCCTCGCCCTGATCGGGACGGCCCTGTTCGTCCTGTCTTTGGTGCGTTTTCGCAAAACCATAGGAACGATGGCATAAAATGTAGCACGATCTAAAGAACAAGTACGCATGGTGCCATGTCCAGTCCCTTCATCTCACGGCCTCAGTTCCCCTTCCGGTGTCTTCATATCACAAGCTTGCAATGTCTCTCCCATGCGCACGACCACCCGATGCTGCACCAGGCCCCGCTCAAGGGGAATCTGGCCATCAACCACGCGCTGGCCGTCCATCTCCACCCAGGCGACGCCGCGCTGGCAGCCGTCCGGGTTCTCCACCTGAATCGCGTAGACCGTTTCGCCGTGCCGATAGCGGAGGCTGAAACCGGGCCACGTTGCCGGTATAACCGGGTTAACCCACAGCAAATCCCCCTGCACCTGCAAGCCCAGGACCTCCTCTATCCAGGCCCGGTACATCCAGGCCGCCGAACCGGTATACCATGACCATCCCCCCTGCCCGACCCGGCCGGGCAGCCGGTACACGTCGGCCGCCACCACGTAGGGTTCGATCCCGTAGTGCCAGACCGCTTGCGCGTCCCGGGCGTGTTCGATCGGGTTGAGCATGCGCAGCAGATGCACCGCCCGCTCCCCATCACCCTTGCGGGCCATGGCCATGGCCATCCAGAGAGCAGCGTGGGTATACTGGCCACCGTTTTCCCGCACACCGGGAGGATACCCCATGATGTAGCCGGGGGGTGGCGTAGAGGTGTCAAAGGGGGGCTCGAAGAGCAGCACTAGCCCATCATCATCGCGAACGAGATTGTTCCAGGCCGACTCCAGGGCCTGATCCGCACGCGCCGGATCAGCGGCGCCGGAGAGCCAGGCCCACGTTTGGGGCAGGGAATCGATCCGTGCTTCACGGTTGGCCGCAGAACCCAGGGACGAGCCGTCGTCGAAGGTCCCCCGCAGATACCACTCCCCGTCCCAGCCGGCCTGTTCGGTCCGCTGAATCAGGGCGTCGCGGTCCTTCCGATAGGCCAAGCCCAGTTCCGGCTGGTCCATGAGGTCCGCCAGCCCGGCCATCCCCTGCAACACATCACACAGGAACCAGGCGAGCCAGACGCTCTCCCCTCTTCCGGCCGCGCCCACCAGGTTCATGCCGTCGTTCCAGTCCCCGGTCCCCATAAGGGGGAGGCCGTGGGGCCCGACCGTCAGGCCTCGAGTGACCGCGCGGCTGCAGTGTTCAAAGAGCGTGGCCCGTTCGGAGGTGACCTCGGGGGTGGAAAATTGCTCGTGCTGATCGTCCCCCAGCAGGGGGGCGTTGAGGAAGGGGACCTCCGTCAGCAGTATCTCCGCGTCGCCGGTGATTTGGACGTAGCGGGATACCACATAGGGAAGCCAGAGCAGGTCGTCGGAGATCCGCGAACGAATTCCGGCCCCAGCCGGTTCATGCCACCAATGCTGTACGTCACCCTCCTTGAACTGCCGGCTCGCGGCCAGCAAAATCTGCTCCCGCGCCAGTTCCGGCCTTGCGTAGAGGAACGCCAGTACATCCTGCAACTGGTCGCGAAAACCAAAGGCCCCGCCCGACTGGTAAAAGGCGGAACGCCCCCAGATACGGCAGCTCAGGGACTGGTACTGGAGCCAGCGGTTGATCAGCAGGTCGGCGGCCAGTTCGGGGGTCTGCACTTGTATCGTACCAAGCAGTTCATCCCACCAGGCTCTGGACTGATCAAACGCGTTCTCCAGTGCCTGGTCCGCCCGGTAGCTGAGTACCAACTTCCGAGCCTCGGCCACGGATTCTGCTTGACCCAGCATGCATGTAATATCGCGTCGTTCTCCAGGAGCCATTTCCAGGGTAACCCGGAGTACCGCACACGGATCCAACCCCGCGCCTGTGCGTTGTGACAGCCGGGCTAATTCCATAGCTACTGGATTGGCCAGCGACCGGTTGCGGCCGATGAAAACGGTACGGTCGCCGTCGAATGATTCGGTCTGGGGGGTTATGGCCACAAAAGTGACCCGGTCTGCATATTCGGGATGATAGTTATTCAGAGCCAGCAGGGCATGGGCTTCGTCATCCCATTTAGTTATGATATGCATCTGAGAGGTTTCGCGGTTTTCGCCAAGAGTCAATTCGACATAATAGGTTACCGAAAGCTTGCGTTTTCTGACGGAAGTATTTGTTAGCCGCAGTCGCTGCAGTTTGATCGGCTGTCCGCCGCTCTCATCGACGGGTACGAAGACGGTGAGTTCCTGCTCAATACCGTTACTGTTATGCTCGAAAACCGTATAACCGGCCCCGTGCCGGGCCCGATAGGCACTTTCCTCACGAATTGGCGCCGCTGTCGGTGACCAGAAGACCCCGCTCTCCTCATCGCGAATGTAGAGTGCCTCCGACGCCGGATCCAGCACCGGGTCGTTGGACCAGCCGGTCAGACGGTTGCGTTGGCTGTTTCCAAACCAGGTGAAACCGGAGCCGGTTTCGCTGACCATGGTGCCAAAAGTCGGGTTGGCGATAACGTTTACCCAGGGTGCCGGGGTGCTGGTGTTGGGACCGAGATAGATCGCGTATTCACGACCGTCCGGTGTAAACCCGCCCAAACTGTTGAAATAGTTCAGCTGCATAAAGGGAAGCGGGGCTGAGGGTTCGCGGGGCGTGCGTTTACTGACCAGCCGTTCCAACAGTTCTGGTACCTCGACCGGGACCCCCAACTGTTGGGGAAGCGTGCCGCGTGCCGCCACCAGCACAACGCAGGCAGATGCCTTGAGGAGATTCAGGTCCACCTCCGGAATCTGCGCCGCGCTCTTCAGGAATATCCCACCCGTCTTATCAACCGCTGAGAATAGGGCGTGGGCCTTGATCAGCTGTTCCAATCGTTCCTTGAGCGGCTGTTCATAGCTCCCAGCCTCCTCATTGAGGATTACCAGGTCGATCGACAATCCATGCATCCGCCAATAGGTATGAGCCTGGAGCATCTGACGGGCCAGACTGATATCCCGTGTTTCGCCTATCGTTACCAGTGCTATAGGCAGGTCGCCCGAAATGCCGTAAGGCCACAAACCGGCCTGGCCTTTGCTATTGCCGGTCAGACGCTCACTTGTCGCACGTAAGAGGGGGTTGGGAAACAGCAGGTGGCTTGCCAATTGCTGGAATCTGCGCGCTTCGTCAGCATGAATATGCATTATCTGCAACTGCTGCTGGGCAGAGACCCAGGCGAAATCCATCGTCCGGTTGATTTCATGAGTCTCGCAGTATTTATCCATCAGAATCAGGACGTCCTCGCGGGTTGTCCCGGCGGCGAGCACATGCGAAAACTGGATGCGTTGACCAGCTTCCAAAGTAAGTCCCCGCCGTAAGCTCAGTATCGGGTCCAGGACAAATCCCTGGCTGCTGCCGAGTTCCTGAACAGCCCCCATGGGATTGGCCAGGGTTCGGCCGCGGCCGATGAAACGCCTCCTGTCGGTTTCAAATTGCCACCCTTCTTCAGGTGGGCAGTCATTGCCGGTATGCTCAAATGTCAAGCGGTGGCCCACATACAAAGGCGGATCGTTTTGGCTGCGTGGTCTCCGGTAGGCAAGCAGAACTTGTTGTTCAGGAAGCGCTTCTGTCTGTATGAACAGTTTATTGAAGGCCGGGTGTTGGCGGTCCGCGTTGTGAGGCGCCATGGAAAGCTCAACATAGGTGGTGATGTTGAGACGGCGGGCACGGTCCGTCCGGTTGATCAAGGTAATTCTCCGAATCTCGGTGTCATCTTCCGCCGAAACGATCACCTCTGTTTCGGTATGCAACCCGATGTCGTCACGCCGGAACACAGCCCGGTCAAGGGCAAAGGTAGCCGAATACCCTTCAACCTTCCCACCAACCGGTTGCCAGGTGCTGGACCAGACTCGCCCTTCATCGACATCATTGATATAGCAGAAAGTTCCCATTGCATCACAGGTCTGATCCGGGCGCCAGCGGGTAATTTCGCGGCCAGCCCACTGGCTGTAGCCGCCACCGCTGTTGGTAATCATCACGCTAAAACGGCCATTGCTCAGCAGCAGGCCATGGGGAATGGCGGTATGAGGCGTAGCAAAGGTGCTTTCTACAGGTGCAATCTGATCACCATCCATCGATACAGGCTTACTCTGTCGCGTCGAAGTCAAATGAAGCGTAGGAAGAGTCGGGATACGTTCCTGAAGGAGAGCTTCGAAGGCGCGCACCCGTGGATCACTATGAAAACGGCGCGGAAATGGATTATCGTGGAGAAAGTTGGTCAACGCCAGAAACGCCATGCCCTGATGATGCGCCATATACGCTTCAATAATCACCCCGCGCTTGAGAGTCTGTCTCACTGGATCACGCTGCGATTGCCGGCTGAAGTCCATTGACTCGTAATAGCCATAATCTCCAAGCAACCCCATCCCGGCCATTTTTTTCAAATTAGTAACCGTTTTTTTCGGGGCTACGTTCAATGCCAGCAGCGTGGCATAGGGAGCAATGACCAGTTGTTCCTCCATCCCGCGTTTCAACCCGAGTGCCGGAACCCCGAAGGCCTTGTACTGATAGGTCTTGTTGAGGTCCAAGTTGCCAAAGGCAGATTCGGAAATACCCCAAGGCACTCGCCGCGAGTGACCGTAGGCGATCTGGACCATTACCGCTTCACGGGCCGCCTTATCCAGTAGAGAGTTGGCGAAAGAGTATTGAAACAAGAGCGGCATCAAGTATTCGAACATGGTTCCGGTCCAACTGAGCAGCACCCGTTGCCGGCCAACAGCGCCATAAGGTCTGCCCAGGGAAAACCAGTGTTCCAGGGGGACATCACCTCGTGCAATAGACAAGAAACTCCCGAAACGCGCCTCGCTGGCCAGAAGATCGTAATAAGAACGGTCCAGAACATCGGTGGAAACATTGAAGCCGATGGCAAACAGTTTGCGTTCTTTGTCATAGAGAAAGCGCATGTCCATACCGGCTGAAAGCTCACGGACACTTGCTAGTAAACGTTCAGCCATCCCCAGAGTTTCCCCGGCAAGCCACTGCGAAGTGGCAAAGGCTTTCATAACTCGTTCGAGCCACGGGTCAAGGGGTGCGCCGGACTGGAAAGCCTCCTCCTGGATTCCTTTAATGATCTGTATCGAATCAATTCGGCCTTGTGCAAGATCGAAGATAGAAGGTGCCTGAGACAGGTCGTTGCGGATGGCGATCAGAAGCGCTGGTCCCATTTGCGTAAGCTCAAGCTCGGATTTTTCCGCAAGGATTTCGATCCAGGAGAGATAACTATTGCAGTTCCGGACCCAAGCCGACACCTGCTGTTCAAGTTCTGCCGCCCACGGCGAGCCTCCTGCGGCAACGATAACTGAGCTGACATCGACCTGCATCCTCCGGAGCAGCCGGAGAAGTTCGACGATGCCGGACGGTGGGGCATTCCATGCAGCCAGGAGTTGATCGAGTGTCTGATAATCAAACCCGGCAGTCCTTTCCCGAGAAACGATTTGTTTCAGAATTTCTCCTGTATCAGCCAATCCGTCAAAGGCTGTGCCATCCAGGAGCGGGGCGTGAATCAACTCGGTAAGTCCTTGATCCAAGCTCCATAGGGAACCGAGGAGATTGCCGCTGTCAACGGCGGAGACGTATCGAGGTTCAAGGGGCGCAAGCGTCTGGATGTCGTACCAGTTCAGGAGGTGCCCTTCAAAGCGCTCCAGGAGACTGATGGATGCCATGGTTTTGGTCAGCTTTTCAACGACCTGGTTAATGGTCTGGTAGCCGCAATCATGGGCTGCAAGGACGCTGGCAATCCAGAGGCCGATATTGGTCGGACTGGTTCGCAATGCCAGGCGGTTTTGATGGGCGACCTGGTAATTATCGGGTGGCAACCAGGAAGTTTCGGCGTTGACAAAGGTAGAAAAATAGCGCCAGGTCCTTCGGGCGACCAGCCTGAGGAAACGGCGGTCCTTTGCCGACAGTTGGCTCTTTTGCAATTCAACGGGACGCAGGTTCAAGAGCCAACCGAGCAACGGGGAGAAAAACCACAGGACAAGCCAGGGTAAGGCCTGCGTCAGGCTGGCCGGCACAACATGCCAAATCGTCAAGTACGCGATAGTACTGAAGACGCTCCCCATGGCCAGACTTGCGACGAAGTGGGGTTGCCGGCGGGAGGCGCTCCAGTGGGTTGCCTGGGCCGTCCATTCAAGCAGGTCGCGCCGGGAGACCAGGCGCCGGTACCAGACCCGGCCGATGGCGTCCAGGGCCACAGCGGCCTGATGCGGCAGCAACGCTGCGTCGGCGGCCGCCCGCAACAGGTCATGCAGCAGCTTGACGGGGGAGAAGTGCTTCAACCCCTTGGGCGTGGTGGCCATGGTGAAGGGCTGCGCCAAGGGGTGAAACAAAAGTTGCACCCCGACCACCAATGTGGCGATCCAGCTGAATATCGGTGAAATGAACCAAGAGGCTATCAGCAGACCCATGCTCGCGGCAGGTAACAAGCTGCGCCGGAGGTTGTCCAGGATCTTCCAGCGGTTCAACAGTGAGAGCGGGTTAGCCCCGCGGCCCCCCGAAGCAAGAGGAACGCGTGGGAATATCCACCCAGCAATTTGCCAATCGCCTCGAATCCAGCGATGGGCTCGACTACAGTAACTTTGGTAGCCTTGGGGGAAGTCATCGTAGAGCTCAATATCGCTGGCCAGCCCCACCCGGACATGAGCCCCCTCGATAAGGTCATGGCTTAACACCCACTCTTCGGGGAATCGCCCCGATAGCACGCGACTGAAGGCACGAACGTCGTAGATTCCCTTGCCATGGTATGACCCCTCACTGCATAAGTCCTGATAGACGTCGGAGACCGCCTGGGTGTAGGGGTCGATGCCGACCGCATCGCTGAAAAGTCTGCTGAAGACTGAGACGCTCGTGCTCGGGAGGGTAGGGCTCACTCGCGGCTGAATGATAGTGTAGCCTGCGATGAGAGTACCGGCTGCATCGAACCGTGGTTGATTAAGGGGGTGCGCCAGGGTTTCGACAAGTCGGCGGGCCGTGTCGTGCGGCAGCTGTGTGTCGCTGTCCAGGGTGATGATAAAGCGAATGTCCGCCAATTGATCCTGATTTCCCACATAGACAATGCTCGGTAAGCTTTTGGACCGCGTGCCATCAATCAGGCGATTAAGCTCTTCCAGTTTGCCCCGTTTGCGCTCCCATCCGATAAATTTCTGTTCGGATTCACTCCAGGTGCGATCTCGATGGAAGAGGATAAAACGATCACTGCCATAGCGTTGATTGAGCTCTGCCAGTGAATTGCACGCTGTCTGGAGCAGCAGGGGGTCTTCTTCACGAGAAACCGTAACTGAATCGACGTAATCCGAGAACAGACTGAAAAGTAGATTTGCTTCCTTATTGGCCAGGTAGCGAATCTCCAGTTTCTCCACCTCGGCGCGGATCGTCTCAACATTCACCAGCATCATCGGCACGACTACCAAGGTGCGAAATGCATCAGGAATCCCCGTATCTTCAAAATCCATCTTGGGCAAAGGCCGGGGCGGCAGAAATCGCATAAGCAAATAATTGAGCACCTCAATCGCCAGTTGACTGACCGGAATCAGCAGAAGCAGCACCAGTCCAAGGCTGATAGTGAGCGGCGGCCAGGTCTGGCTACAGTAAGTGATAAGGCAAAGAATCAAAGCGGAAAAGCCGACTATAGATCCCACGTAGACAGCTTCATGATGGTAATAGATCCATTCCAGCAAGCGGTAGCGATTTGCTTCACGACATGCGAGCATCTGGGCAAGCTCCGCACGCCCTTCATCAACCAGCCATGTGCCGACATGGCTGAGCCGATCATCGGTTGATGTTTCATGTTGGGCCTGTGTCGCCAGTTTGATGACGCGCTCCGCGATAAATTTTTCGCTCTTAGCGGATCTCTGGGATAACTCTTCGATTGCCCGGCGGCACCGGTCGCGACTTGCAAAATCCATCTTGGGATAGATTCCGGATGGGTCGGTGCATAAAATATGCTCAACCCGGCTGAGCTTCTCGAAGATATCCCGCCAGTCCAGCAGGGCTAGCTGACGCAAACTTGTAAACGCATTGCCACAGGAGAGCTGCTCTCTGGCCTGTCGGTTTTGCTCTCGCAGGTTGAGGTCGTTCAGAAGAGTTTTTAGCGTGCGTTCAAGCCAGCTCTTAACCGGTGCCAGTGCAGCCGCCTCATCGTAGAGCAGACCTACCAACTGCGTACCGAAATAAGGGCTAGGATTCGTCTCCGCTTTTGCAAGTTCTGCAAGGATCGCAAAAAGTTGGTTGGAATCGCGTCGATTGGCGGCGATCAATCGGTTTGCCCAGAAATCAGCCAACTGGCGCTCGCGTAAATTTGTCAGGGCGGTGACGGCCAGACTCTGGATACTTTCTATAAGCGCGATGCGCAGCATCTGGGGAATTGCCCAGAGTTCTCCGATTTTCAGCGTGCGAACAGTTTGGTAGGACTCAATAAACGCCAGAATATTTTCCCGGTCCAGACGCAGTTCTGTATGAGAAACGAGATTCTTGGCCAGGGCGTAGATGCAGGGTAAACCGTGGTATGGATCAGAAGCCAATATGGGAAGCTGCCGGTAAAAATGCCGGGGAAGATTCAACAGCACATCGCGGGCGCTCCCCTCAAGAATGTATTCGTTATCCAGAATCCAATCGGCAGATGGCGTTGCATTCTGTTCCAAGCGGCTCGCCACAGTGAGATCCTCGCAAACCAGACGGCTCCATTCACGAGACTGTTTGAGACGCTTGATCAATTCGATGCTGCGATGCGGCCTTGGATCAACTTGTTGCTCCCTGGCATGGCGCTGGGAATGTTCCTGAAGCTGTGCAAGGGAAAGCATGACTTCCGGTCCACGCGCCTCAACCCGCCGCTCTCGTTTGGGATGCATAATGAACAGTGCCGGAGGGGTATCGCCGCTTTCCCTAAGCAAAGCCACCGGTATCTCTAGAGTTTCAATGGGTGCCTGTAGAATCAGTACGGATTCCCCAGGTAAAAGCCAGCGCGCGTGATCACGCATGACACCCAACTCAGCACCATGTTTGGAGCGTCGCAGCAATAATAGGGCTACCAGGGCACCAAATGCGGAACAAGCAACAATCAAGCTCAAAGATGTGGATATGTTTCCGATGGGGTACAACATTGACCAGTTCAAGAATAGGAAGGCAAGTTCGGCGATCCCCCCGAACAGACATGCAGTCAGTATAATCCCGATGGCTCGACGCCAGAGGAATGAATCGGTAATATGGACATCACCGTCCAAGCTCTTATGTAGAAGGGCAACTCGATTGAATCCTTGTCGAAGAAGCTCCCGGAGCGATCTGCGAGCTTCTTCTTGTTTTGCAAAATAACCTATTAGAGTGCCTACACTCATCATTTGTCCTTTACTTGCCGCACTCGTTGACTCATGGATAAAGAGAAGTAGCTGTTGCTCCCTGATTGAAATAATCTGAATTCGGTTGATTCTGTATTGGGCCTGTTCTCAACCTCTTGGCACAATTTTTTGCAGAAAACACAAAGTGTGCATGATCTGTAAAGGAGGTAGTCAGCAACAACCGTACCAAACAACCCCAGCACACGCTAAGCACAACATACTGAATATTAAAGACAATATTGAATAATCTGTAAAAATAAGGGAGGTGCGTGACAACAACCCGCCATATATAACAGAACTGTCATATATGAGGGACCTGGATTAGATGACATATCACCCCGAGGGCGCGGCGCCGGAGGAATAGGTCGGCGATATGCACCTCCCCGTCCATCCACTTATTCACCTGGGCAGTGCGGCTGAAGCCGCGCCGCGCCAGTTGCCGCAGCGCATTCCGGGATTCATCTTGCTGTGCGATGTAACCAACGTGGGTGCCGACGTTAACTCTATGTCCTTTGCTTGACTGCGTTTTCCGAGCCACCGGCCATGGTGGGGATTCACGTGACAGGGGCGGCGGAAAGGAACCGTGCGACTGTTCCAGAGGATTTGGAGGGGAGGTGGCTGGAGATGACCGAAAAACAGAGGTGGGTCGAAATAACTGAAAGAAATGATTTCGGGTGAAAGGTCAGTGTGTTACCTGTACGCTGTTATCGGGCGTATAGCCAGGCATATTATTATCAAAGAACCTTTATTGGGCCGGAGGCTGGCTAAAAGAACACACTGCTTTTAAATAATCAGACATGGCTCCACGCACCGGACTGACGAACAGACAGAGAGCATGCGCAATGGCGCTAGCTCCCTTTCTTTCCCCAAATTATCCCAGAAATACCCTTGACAAGGAGAGTCTGGGAACGCACATAATAAAAAGGCCCACCCCGGGAGAGGTGGGCCTTTCATTGTCAGTTGTTTCAAGCAGCTTTGCTACCCTGCCGGTTGCAGAAAACGGCTAGGTAAAATTCCAGATCATCATCTCGAGAATATCTTTAAAGCTCTTGCCGATCTCCCCGACGACCGTCGGCTCAAAGCCGCAATGCATCATACACTGGGCGCACCGGGGGTCCTTGCCGACACCGTATTTACTCCAATCGGTCTTTTCCATCATCTCCCTGAAAGTCGGATAATGGGCATCGGTGATCAGGTAACAGGGGGCCTTCCAGCCTCGCGGGTTGCGGGTGGGGTTGCCCCAGGGGGTACACTCCAGCTTCTTTTCTCCCTTGAGGAAACGAAGGTACATGGGGGTTGAGAAGAAGCGATGCTTCTTGCTCATCTCATAAACCTCGGCGAATTTCTTTTCGATATCACGCCGCTCCAGGAACAGTTTTTCCCCCACCGCCTCGTAGCCGAAACCGGGCGCCACCAACAGGCCGTCCACCCCGATCTCCTCCAGGTGGGTAAAGAGCATCTCGATCTCCAGCAGGTTGGTTTCCTTGAAGATGGTCGTGTTGGTGCAGACACGGAACCCCAGCTTCTTGGCCTTTTTGATCCCTTCCATGGCTATCTTGAAAGCGCCCTTGCGCTCCAGGATACGGTCGTGGGTCTCCTCGAGGCCGTCCATGTGGACGTTGAGGGTGAAATTGGGGTGGGGCTTCATGTTGTCCAGCGCCTTTTCCAAAAGGATACCGTTGGTGCAGAGATAGATGTGCTTGCCCCGGTCGAGCACGCCACGGATCAGGTCATAGACGGGTGGATAGAGGAACGGCTCGCCGCCGGTGATGGTGACGACCGGCGCGGGGCATTCGTCCACCGATTTCAGGCAATCCTCCAGGCTCATCATCTCCTGGATGGTGTCGGCGTATTCCCGGATGCGGCCGCAGCCGGAACAGGCCAGGTTACAGAGATGGGTCGGCTCAAGCATGAGGACGAGGGGGTATTTTTCCACCTTGTTGAGCTTGTTGCTGACGATATACTTGGTCAGGTCGTAGTTGAGGCGCATCGGAAAACGCATTTTTTAATCCTTTCAATTTGTTACTACAAAGATCTGCCACAGAGACTGATGTGTACTAATGTTTCAAGGGCTCTACGATTTCACAAAACCTTCCACGGCAGCGGCAATCCCTTCGGCGTCGATGCCCAGATCCTTGCGCAGTTGAGCCTGACTGCCATGCTCCACATAGTGGTCCGGGATGCCGAGCCGCTTGACCGTAACATCCTGCCGGCCATTATCAAAGAGCAACTCCAGTACGGCGCTGCCGAAGCCGCCTTGCAGAGCGTTCTCTTCAACGGTGACGATGCGGCCGGTCTGTCCGGCGGCCGACAGGATCAGGTTCGCATCCAGCGGCTTGACGAAGCGGGCGTTGATCACGCCTGCCGATATGCCCCGATCCTTCAGGGTCTCGGCGGCCTGCAGGGCCGGATAGACGGTGGAGCCGATGGCGACGATGCATACGTCGTTCCCCTCCACAAGCAGTTCGCCCTTGCCGATCTCCAGGGATTTCAGCTCGTTGTCCATCTCCACGCCGTAACCCGCCCCGCGCGGATAGCGCATGGCCATGGGCGCGCCGGAGTAGACGGCGGTCTTGAGCATATGACGCAACTCGTTCTCGTCCTTGGGGGCCATCAGCGTCATGCCGGGCAGATGGCGCAGATAGGAGAGGTCGAAGACGCCGTGGTGGGTCGGGCCGTCGTCGCCCACCAGGCCGGCGCGATCCATGGCGATGGTCACCGGCAGGTTCTGCAGGCAGATGTCGTGAAAAACCTGGTCATAGGCGCGCTGCACGAAGGTTGAATAGATGGCGGTCACCGGACGGAACCCGTCGGCGGCAAGGCCGGCGGCAAAGGCCATGCCGTGCTGTTCGGCGATCCCCACATCGAAGAACCGCTTTGGAAAGCGCTCGGCGAAACGGTTGAGCCCGGTCCCGTCCGGCATGGCCGCCGTGATGGCAACGATCTTGGGATCCTGCTCGGCCAATTGCACGATGGTTTCGCCAAACACGTCGGTGTACGACTTGCTGCCCGCCTTGGGGGCGCCTTTGCCGGTGGCCACGTCAAAAACGCCCACACCATGGTACTTGGAGGGGGTGTCCTCAGCCGGCTTATACCCCTTTCCCTTGGTGGTCATGACATGCACCAAGAGCGGGCCGTCCAGTTGATTGATATTATTGAACACCTCGACCAGTTGCGGCAGATCGTGGCCGTCCAGGGGCCCCAGATAGTCGAACCCCAGGGCTTCGAAGAGCGAACCGGGGGTGAGAAAACCTTTCAGAGAGTTCTCCGCCCGCCGGGCAAAGTGGAGGATATCCGTGCCGATGGCGGGGATATTCCGCAGCAGCCCCTGCATCTCTTTTTTCAGGTCGCGGAAGTACCGGCCGGTCATTTTGCGGGAGATGAACGACGAAAAGGCGCCCACATTCTTGGAAATCGACATCTCGTTGTCGTTTAAGACCACCACAAGATTTTTCTTGAGGTGCCCGGCCTGGTTGAGTGCTTCAAAGGCCATGCCGCCGGTCAGAGAGCCATCCCCGATAACGGCGATGGCATGATTTTTGGTGCCTTCCAGGTCACAGGCCACCGCCATGCCGAGGCCGGCCGAGATGGACGTGGACGAGTGCCCCACGCCAAAGGCGTCGTGCTCCGATTCACAGCGTTTGGGAAACCCGGAAAGCCCCTTGTACTGACGCTGGGTGGGGAAACGTTCACGCCGCCCGGTGAGGATCTTGTGGGTATAGGCCTGGTGCCCCACATCCCAGACGATTTTATCCTGGGGGGAGTCGAAGCAGTAGTGCAGGGCAATGGTCAACTCCACCGCCCCCAGATTCGAGCCCAGGTGGCCGCCGGTGGTCGAGACCGTTTCCAGCAGGAAACGGCGCACCTCTTCAGCCAGGGCCGGCAGCTGTTCGGGCTTGAGTTTTTTCAGATCAGCCGGAGAGTTTATCTTGTCGAGGTATGTGTACATGATCGTTTCTCCATCGAAAAATCACTGTGCAGGGCAGCGGCGGTTACTTGTTTTCCACATAACCGTTGCCCTTGAACCACGCTACGGCGCGTTGCAGCGCATCATTTACCGGTGTCTGGGGCAACCCCAGCTCCCGTACTGCCTTGGTTGAATCGAAAAACATGAACTTCGCCGCCATCTGCACACCCGCCAGAGGTATCAGCGGCTCTCTGCCGGTAATACGGGCAATGGCTTCGTTGACGTAGGCCGCCAGCAGGATCGGCGTGTAGGGCAGTCGCACCCGGGGTGCCGCCAGACCGGTGATTTCCTCCAGCAGGCCAAAGATATCACGCAGGGTCAGGTTGGCGTTGCCCAGGATGTACTTCTCGCCCACACGCCCCTTCTGTTCCGCCAGGATATGGCCACGGGCACAATCTTCGACGGCGATGATGTTGAGCCCCGTGTCCAGATAGGCCGGCATCTTGCGGTTGAGAAAATCGACGATGATCTTGCCCGTGGGGGTCGGCTTGATATCGAGGGGCCCGACCGGCGTTGATGGGTTGACAATCACCAGGTGCAGGCCGCGGCTGACGAACCGCTCCGCCTCCCGTTCCGCCAGGAATTTGCTCTTTTTGTAATGCCCCACCATGTCGGCCAGGGTCACCGGCGTATCTTCGGCGCCCGGTGTGCCGTTGCCGGGGTTTCCGAGCGTCCCCACGCTGCTGGTATAGACCACCCGCGCGAGGCCGTTTTCCAAGGCAGCCTCCAGAACGGCTTTCGTGCCTTCCACGTTGATGCGGTACATCTGCCGGGGGTCGCGGGTCCAGAGGCGATAATCGGCGGCGGCGTGATAGAGCGTATCACATCCCTTCAATCCCTGCCGCAGGCTTTCGTGGTCCTGCAGGTCCCCCTGCCACAACTCGATGTCAAGCCCCGCCAGGTTGGAGGTATCCGACCCGGCCCGCACAAGGGCTCGCACCTCACGGCCGTCTTTCAGCAACTCCCTGGCAATGCTTGCGCCGATAAAACCGGTCGCGCCGGTGATAAATGTCTTCATGGCCACTCATTTTCCACTGATGCCGTGTCGAAACGAACCGTTACAGTAGCTTACGACCGCCTCTTCATAAATGGGGAAAGCCCCGGAATATGGCAAACTCGGGGCTTCCCAGCGAAACGAAATGTCATTGGCGCCTGGATGCGCTATTTTTTTTCTCCGCCTTCTGCGAGCAGGCGACGGTACTTGCCCAGCGCTGTCAGCGGGAAACAGTTGCGGTAGATGTGGTACTTGATCATGAAAAACTTGGGAAATCCGGTGCCGGTGAAGGCATCCTCATCCCAGGTTCCGTCCTGCTTTTGGGTGTTCAGCAGGTAGTCGATGCCGCGGGCCACGGTCTTGGAGTGCACCTCGCCGGCCGCCATGAGCGCCAGCAGCGCCCACCCGGTCTGGGATGGGGTACTCGGCCCGCTGCCCATCAACGAGCGGTCAAAGTAGGACTCGCAGACCTCTCCCCAACCGCCGTCCATATTCTGCTTGGATTTAAACCAGTTGACCGCTTTTTTGACGTAGGGCAGGGACATGTCCTCGCCGATGGCCTGCAATCCGCACAAGACCGACCAGGTTCCGTAGATGTAGTTGACCCCCCAACGGCCCCACCACGGGCCTTCCGGTTCCTGTTCCTTCTGCAGGAATTCAAGGGCATGCTCGGCCGCCGGATGGCTTTTGGAATAATTGAAGTTGCCCATCAACTCCAGCATGCGGCCGGTCAGGTCGGCCGTCGGCGGATCGATCAGGGCTTCCAAGTCGGCAAAGGGAAGCTTGTTCAACAGATATTTCGTATTATCCTTGTCGAAAGCGCCCCAGCCGCCGTTTTGGCTCTGCATCCCCATACACCAGGAAATCCCGCGTTTGATGGCCTGTTCCTTGTGTTTGCGATCCCGTACCTTGATATCCTTGATGGACAGCATGACGAAACCGGAGTCGTCCACATCGGGGTACCAATCGTTGAGAAACTCGAAGGCCCATCCGCCCGGTTCCAGCTCCGAGGCCTTGATCTGCCAGTCCCCTTTGCGCCGCACCTCAAGGTCCAGCAGCCATTGGGCCGCTTTGACCAGCGCCGGATGGTCGGCGGGGACCCCGGCCTCCTGCATGGCAACGAGCGCCAGGGCGGTGTCCCATACCGGCGATATGCACGATTGCAACACTAAGCCCTCTTCATCCTCGATACAGAAATTGGCCAGCGCCTCCAGCCCCTTGACGACGGCGGGATGGTCGTTTGCATAGCCGAGACAATGCAGGGCCAGGATCGAGTTGAGCATGGCCGGCTGGATGCCGCCCCAGTCGCCGGTCGGCTCCTGATGGTCCAGTATCCACTGTTCGGCAACGGACGTGGCCTTCTTCTTGAACGGCCGGATGGGGCTGGACTCGTACACTTTGCACAGGTGGTCCACGCCGATGAAGAAGTTTTTCCAGGTGAGGATGCCGTCTTCCTTGGTAAAGGTATAGTCGGTCGGCCGCAGCGGGCGGACGTAAAGCTCCTTCACCCGCGCCCAGGGGGGGAGCTTGCGTACCGGGCGTTCGGCCATCACCACCGAAAGCGGGATGATGGTCCCCCGGGCCCAGCTGGAGAGCTCATAGACGTTGAAATAGGCCCAGTTGGGCAAAAGCATCAGTTCAATCGGCATGGACGGGACGCCGAGCCAGGAGAACTCGCCGAACAGCGCCAGGAATATCTTGGTAAAAACGCGCGCCTTGATGATGCCGCCGTTGGCCAGGATGAATTCCCGCGCCTTGCGCATGGCCGGATGGTCCGCCGGGTAGCCAGCCAGCTTGAGGGCGAAATAGGCCTCGATGGTAGTCGAGAGGTCGCCGGGACCAGTATGCCAGATGGCCCAATAGCCCTCCTCGGTCTGTTTGCTGAGGATGTAGCGGGCCATCTTCCGCTCGCGCACCTTGTCCACCATCCCGAGAAAATGGAATAGCATAACGTATTCCGACGTGATGGTGACGTTGGACTCCAGCTCAGCCCACCAATAGCCGTCCGGCAATTGCTCCCGGAAAAAGAAATCGCGGGTCCGCTCGATGGCCTTGTCCAGCGGACTTTTTGCGTCGCCCACCATCTTCTTCCAGATGGAAGGTGGCAGGTGGTGTACCTTGGCAACCGTTTTTTTAGGGGGATCGAGAGCTGGTGCAGTTGGTGCAGCCGTTTCCAAGTTGAACGATGTCAGTGCCGTTGAAATCGGATATTTACTTGAATTCATTCACAAAGCTCCTGGTGATCGCAATAAAGGCAATGCCGAGGGCATTTGTCAGTTAAATTGTGCTTTAATATCACAGAAACCGAAAGATGTATATTTTTTTTCAAATTACCGATACACGACCGTGACACTCGCCCCTGATCTTCCGGCGGGAATACCGGCCCCAGATTGAAGTTTGCCAGCATCGGGGTGGTTATGTTATACACGATATATCAGCCATGAATTCGGCAAAAATGAAGGAGATTATGCATGTTGTCGGGAAAACAAAAACGCCACCTGCGCGCCCTCGGGCACAGCCTCAAACCGGTCATCCACATCGGCAAAAAAGAGATCGAAGAGGCATTGATCAAGGAGGCCAATGCCGCCTTGGACTGTCATGAACTGATCAAGGTCAAACTGCTGGAAAGTTGCCTTCTGGACAAGAATGAGGCTGCCGAAACCCTGGCCGGGTCATGCAATGCCGACATTGCCCAGATATTGGGCAAGACGTTCCTGCTCTACCGCCCGGCGACGCCACCGGTAATCGTCCTGCCAAGTACGGAAAAACCTGCCAAGGCCAAAAAGGCATGACCGTACGCGCTGCCCTCTTTGACCTGGACGGCACCCTGGTGGATTCGCTGGGCGACATAACCGATGCCGTCAACCATATGCTGGCCAGCTTCGGCCGTCCCTCTCTGGCGGCCCCCTCGGTACGCCAATTGGTGGGCAAAGGAGCCCGGGACCTGGTCCGGCGGGCACTCGGCACTGGATCCCAGGACGATATTACGCGGGCGCTCGATCTGTTTGTAGCCTACAACAGCAACCATATTGCGGACAAAAGCGCGCTCTATCCCGGCGCTTGGGAGGCGCTGCACCAACTGGCCGAAAGCGGCATCCGCATGGCGGTCATTTCCAACAAGAACGAGGCCCTCTGCCGTCTGGTCATGGAGGCGCTCGGCATCGTCCGGCAGTTTGAAATCATCTGCGGCGGGGATACCTTCTCCGAGATGAAACCCTCCCCTCTCCCCTTGCTGCGGGTGGTGGAGCGCCTCGGCGTCGCCCCCCATGAAGCGGTCATGATCGGGGACAGCATCAACGACGTACAAGCCGGCCAACGGGCCGGCGTCACCACCATCGGTTGCGCTTGGGGCTATGGCGGTGAGAAAGAATTGACAGGGGCAGACCACCGTGCCGTATCCTTCAGGGGTGTGACGGCCATCCTCTTGAAAGGCTCTGCCTAGGAGACCATGAACGGCTGGACCGGAACCATACTCAGGGTCGACCTGAGCGCTGGAACGGCGCAGCGCGAGGCAATCCCCCCGCAATTATTGGAGGAGTACCTCGGGGGCCGCGGACTGGGGGTGCGCCTGATGCGCGACCGCTTTCGGCTTCCCCCGCTTGATCCGGCCATGCCGTTGATCTTTGCCGTCGGGCCGCTGTGCGGCACCCCTGCCCCGACAGCCGCGCGGCTCTCGGTGATCTCCCGGTCCCCCTTGACCGGTACCATCTACGATTGCTCCGTAGGCGGCAGATTCGCCTGGCGCCTGAAAGCGGCCGGACTGGACGCCCTTATTGTAATCGGCAGGAGCCCTGAGCCTGCCGTTCTAGCAATTCGGCCCAGTGGGGTTGCAATCCTGCCAGCCGGCCAACTGTGGGGCAAGGATATCCCCGCAACGGTGGATGCCCTGAAAGAACAGGGAAGTGTGGCGGCCATCGGTCCGGCCGGCGAAAACGGCGTCCCCTTTGCCAGTATCATGATGGACGAGGGGAGTTCGGCCGACCGGGGCGGTCTGGGCGCCGTGATGGGAGCAAAAAACCTCAAGGCGGTGATTGTCGACGGCGACCGCGTGACGACGAGTGCCGATCCCGTCCTGCTGGACAAGGCCCGCCGCGATGTGCTGCGACTCTTCAACGCCTCTCCGGTGATTTTTGGCCCCCTGGGGATCGCCGAGTTCGGCACGCCGGTGCTGGTGGACCTCATGGCCCAGCGTCGTATGACCCCCACCGGGAATTTCCGCACGACCTTCTTCGAGCGCTCGGGCGCCTACTCCGGACCGGCGATCAGGGAGGCCTTCGCCCCCAGGAAGAACGGTTGTTACGACTGTCCGATCCAGTGCCTAAAAACGACGGCACAGGGCGTCCCCCTGCCGGAATACGAAACCGCTTCCCACTTCGGAGCTCTCCTCAGGGTTGACGACCTGCAGGCCATCGTTGCGGCGAACCAAGCCTGCAACGACCTGGGGTTGGACGGAATCTCGGCGGCCGCCACCATTGCTGCATGGGGCGAAATCAAGGGGGAATTCCCCACGGCAGAACAGATCCCCGGCCTGTTGGAGGATATGGCCCTGCGCCGCGGCGAGGGCGAGCTCCTGGCCCTCGGTTCGCGCCGCCTTGCGGAACGGATGGGCAGGCCGGAACTTTCCATGAGCGTCAAATCCCTGGAACTGCCGGCCTACGATCCACGGGGTGCCTACGGTATGGCGCTGGCGTACTGCACCAGTACCCGCGGCGGCTGCCACCTGCAGGCTTATCCCATCTCCCATGAAATCCTGCGCAAACCGGTGCCCACCGACCGTTTTTCTTTTTCCGGCAAGGCCCGCATCATCACCATTGCTGAGGATACCAACGCTGCCATGGACTCCCTGGCGGCCTGCAAGTTCGCTCTCTTCGGCGCCAGCCTGGAGGAGTACGCCGAACTGCTTACCGCCGCCACCGGCATCGGGTATTCCCCCCAGCGGCTGCGGGAGATCGGCCGCCGTATCTGCCTGACAGAGCGTTTCTACAACTGCGCCAACGGCTTCTCCCGCAAGGACGATCGCCTGCCGGAGCGTTTTTTCAGCGAGCCGGGGACGAGCGGCGACGGCATTCATATCCCCCCCATCGACCGGCGCCGTTTTGCAGAGGAGTTGGACAAATACTACCGCATCAGGGGATTGAATGCCGACGGCTGTTTCGATGATGCCGGCTTCCTGGAAAAACTGCCGTGAAATGGTTCGGCAAAGCCCCTTCCCCCGGGCCCACCGGGCCGCTGCCCACGGACAACAAGGGTATCGGCGATCTGGGGGAGGCTCTGGCCGCCGCATTCCTCGAAGGTCACAACTACCGCATCTTGGAACGCAACTACCGCTGCAAGGGGGGCGAGGTGGATATCGTGGCCCGGGACCCGCGGGACAAAAGCCTGGTCTTCGCGGAGGTCAAGACCCGCCGCGACCTCTCCTACGGCGTGCCCCAACTGGCGGTGACCCCGTTCAAACAACGCCAGATATCCAAGGCCGCCCTGACATGGCTGGCCCATAACCGGCAACAGGACGCCAATGCCCGCTTTGACGTGATCGCCATCCTTCTGGCGGAGAGCGGCCCCCACAAGATCGAGCATATCGAGAATGCATTTGAGTTGGCATATTGAAGAGGAGGTTTGCATGGATTTCACCGCCGTACTGGCCCAGATAAAACCGAAGCTCGGTTGCGTCGCCGATAACCTGGCGCTCATCGAGGAGCGCATCGAACAGGCGAAAGCGGCCAAGGCCGACTTGGTGATCTTCCCCGAATTGGCCCTGACCGGCTATTTTCTCAAGGATCTGGTGCCGGAGGTAGCCCGACGGCTGGATTCACCCGAGATCGCCCGGCTGCTGGAACTCTCCCGCGGTATCTCCATTGCCGTGGGCTTCGTGGAAGCCACTGATGACTATAGATTCTTCAACTCGGCCCTCTACCTGGAAGACGGGGTGATCAAACACCTCCATCGCAAGGTCTACCTCCCCACCTACGGCCTGTTCGACGAGCAGCGCTACCTGGCCCGGGGGGAACGTTTCCGAGCCTTCGACACCAAGTTCGGCCGCATGGGCCTCCTGATCTGCGAGGATATGTGGCACCTTTCAAGCTCCTACATCCTGGCCATGGACGGGGCTGCCACGCTGCTCTGCCTCTCCAGCAGCCCCGGCCGCGGCGTGGAGGGAGAGTCTCTCGCTTCGGCCGCGTCCTGGCAGAAGTTGACCGCCACCACGGCGCTGTTCCTCAACTGCCGGGTGCTGTACTGCAACCGGGTGGGATACGAAGACGGCGTCAATTTCTGGGGCGGCTCGGAATATATCGCCCCGTCGGGCGAGTCGATCATACGGGCCCGGCTGCTGGAGGAAGACAGCGTCAGCGCGCGGTTGGAGGAAGGCGCCCTGAGGCGGGAGCGGATTTTCTCCCCCATGTTGCGGGACGAGAACCTGTTCGTGACCCTGCAGGAACTCAGACGCATCGAACGGGAAAGGGGGCTGTGATGGCGGGCCTGTCAGCCAATACGGAACTGTTGCGAAAAATCCTGGTCGGCTTCGTACAAGACGAGGTGCACAAGGTCGGGGTCAAAAAGGCCGTGCTGGGGTTGTCGGGGGGGATCGACTCGGCCCTGGTGGCGTTCATCGCCGCCGAGGCGCTGGGGGCCGAAAACGTCCACGCCATCTGCATGCCCTACAAGACCAGCAACCCCGAGAGCGAGGCCCATGCCCGCCTGGTGGCCCAGGCATGCGGTGTGGACTTCACCCTGGTGCCGATCACCCCCATGGTGGACGCCTATTTCGGGATGTTCCCGGATGCGAGTAATATGCGGCGCGGCAACAAGATGGCTCGCGAACGCATGACCATCCTCTTCGACCATTCCGCCCATTACTCCGCCCTGGTACTGGGAACCAGCAACAAAACCGAACTGTTGCTCGGCTACGGAACCCTCTACGGCGACATGGCCAGTGCCCTCAATCCCATCGGCGATCTCTACAAAACACAGATTTGGCAACTGTCCGAGGCCATGGGCGTACCGAACGAGGTGATCGAGAAAAAGCCCTCCGCCGACCTGTGGGCCGGCCAGACCGATGAGGAGGAGTTGGGCTTTTCCTACCGCCAGGTGGACGAGCTGCTCTACCGCATGGTGGACCTGCGCCTGACCAGGGAGGAACTGATCAGCGCTGGCTTTGGTCCGGAGTTCATCGACACCATCTACAAGAAGGTCCAAAACTCACACTTCAAGCGGCGCCTGCCGGTGATCGCGAAGGTATCCAACCGCACCATTGACCGGGATTTCAGGTACTCCCGGGATTGGGGCAAGTAATGGCTTTAGCGGGAATGGTGTTGGCGATTTATCGGCGACTTCTGGTACAATGGGGGTAACGGGAGGTGTCGTTGTGATAATCATAACCTATCGTTACGCCGCCCATGGGGATATTGAAAACGGTCTCACGTGGATGCAGAGCTTCCGAACCGAGGTACCGGCACGATGATGGCCATTTCCGGGAAGGACAGGGAAACACGAATGAAGCGAAGTGAGGAAACAACTCTTGTCTACTCCAGCGAAACGGGCCGTGTAAGCCTCGGCGCCTCCAAGCCGCAGAGGGTGCAGCCGTCGAAGCAGGCACCGGCGCAGCCGGCCGACGGGACGGTCCGCCTACGCCGCGAGGTCAAGGGGCGCGGCGGGGGAACCGTTATCGTCATCACCGGCGTACCGCTCAAGGGAGAGGCGTTGAAGGAATTGGCCGGGGGGCTGAAAAAACGCTGCGGCTGCGGAGGCACGGTCAAGGAAGGGGTCATCGAGATTCAGGGGGACCATCGCGACACTCTGCTCAAGGAATTGGAGTCGCGCGGATACCGGGTCAAACTGGCGGGAGGATGAGAATGCAATTAATTCCTTGACCGTAATGATTTTTTCAAATATTTTTTTATATTCGATTTATTTTGTCGAGCTTGAAAACGCAGGCGAGGCGCTCGTGCGAGAGTGGCGGAATTGGCAGACGCACCAGACTTAGGATCTGGCACCGAAAGGTATAGGAGTTCAAGTCTCCTCTCTCGCACCATGTAATAACCGCGCACGGCGTGGGCGGGCACGAAACAAATTTCAACCAGGAGAGGTTATCCGAAATGCAGGTTCACGTAGAAGAAATAAGCCCGGTCAAGAAGAGAGTCAATATCGAGGTTCCGGCTGAGCAGGTCGATGCCGAGATCGAGAAGGTCTATGCGGGCATCCAGAAAAAGGCCAAGCTCCAGGGTTTCCGTCCCGGCAAGGCCCCCATGCAACTCATCAAACGCACCTACAGCGATACCATGCGCGACGAGGTCATGCGCCGTATCTACGAGCAGACTCTCTTCAAGGCCTTGGGTGAGCACAAGATCGAGCCGGTGGATTCCCCGACCGTTGAAAGCGACATCCTCCAGCAGGGTGCACCTTTCAAGTTCAGCGCCGTGGTAGAGGTCCTGCCGGAAATACTCCTCACGGGGTATACGGGTTTGGCGGTCAAAAAGGAAACCTACGTCCCCAACCAGGACAGCATTGAAGCCGAACTCAAGCGGATGCAGGAGAATATGGCCCAGCTTGTGCCCATGGGCGACGATGCCGTCGTTGAAAACGGCGATGTCGTTACCGCCGACTACACCTTTTCAGTGGAAGGGTTTCCCAATGAAACCAGCACTGCCGAGGATGCCCAGATCGAAGTAGGCGCAAACCAGCTTATCCCCGGCTTCGAGGAAGGGTTGGTCGGCATGAAAAGCGGCGAGACGAAGGAGATTCACGTCATCCTGCCCGAAGGCTACCGCATTCCCGAGGCTGTCGGCAAAAAGGGTGTCTTCACGGTCACTCTGAAGGAAGGCAAGCACAAGGAGTTGCCCGAGCTTGACGACGAATTTGCCCGGCAATTCGGGGAGTACGAAACCATGGAACAGCTGCGGGCCAAGATGGTCGAGTTCCGTGAAAAGCACGAGACCGACCGTATTCAGGGCGAGTTGAAGGATCGCATCGTCCAGGCCTTGATTGACAAGAACCCGCTTGAGGTTCCCGATTCCCTGGTCAAACGTCAACTCGACGCCATGCTGGAAAACCTTAAAAACCGCTTGCAGAGCCAGCACATGTCCATCGAGATGATGGGCCTGGACGACAACGGATTTCGCGAGCGTTTCCGCGATGCCGCGGCCGACAAGGTCCGGGGGGGTATGCTCCTCATGGCCCTGGTGACGAAGGAGAATATCGCGGTTGCCGATGAGGACCTGGCAAAACGCTACGAGCTGATCGCCGCCGGCAATCCGGATATGCTCGACCGCGTCAAGGAATATTACGAATCGAACCATAATGCCAAAAACTCCCTCATCGCCGAGATCAAGGAAGACAAGGCCATCGATTTTCTGCTGAGCAGTGCTGTTATTACCGAAGTTGACGCCTCCGAGTTGAAGCAAGCCGAGGCGTAAGGAGAACCAATGTACATCCCGATAGTGGTTGAACAAAGCGGCCGCGGCGAGCGCTCGTACGATATCTATTCACGCCTCCTCAAGGAGAGGATCATCTTCTTGGGAGGAAGCATCGACGACCAGGTGGCCAATCTGGTAATCGCCCAGTTGCTCTTTCTGGAGGCCGAAGATCCGGACAAGGACATCCACCTCTATATCAACTCTCCCGGCGGCGTGGTAACGGCCGGCATGGCGATCTTCGACACCATGCGCTACATCAAGGCCCCGGTTTCCACCATCTGCGTCGGTCAGGCCGCGTCCATGGGCGCAGTCCTCCTGGCTGCAGGGGAAAAAGGAAAGCGTTACAGCCTGGTCCATTCACGGATCATGATCCATCAGCCGTTGGGAGGATTTCAGGGACAGGCCACCGACATCAACATCCACGCCAAAGAAATCCTGCGCATGAAGGACGAGTTGAACGGCCTCCTCGCGGAAATGACCGGCCAACCGCTTGAAAAATTGGAAGCCGATACCGAGCGTGATTTTTTCATGTCCGCCGAAGAAGCCAGGGAGTATGGCCTTATTGACTCGACGTTCATTAGGAAGCCTGATACGGGAGGTGCAGCATGAGCCGACGCGACACCAATCAGGAAAATCTTACCTGCTCTTTCTGCGGCAAAAGCCAGGAAGAGGTCAAAAAGCTGATTGCAGGGCCGGCGGTGTATATCTGCGACGAATGCATCGAACTCTGCAACGACATCATTGCCGAAGAGATGAAGATGGAAGAGACTTTGGGGCCGGATATGAAGAAGCTCCCCAAACCTCGAGAAATCAAGGAAATTCTCGACGAGTACGTCATCGGCCAGGACAAGGCGAAGAAGGTGCTTTCGGTCGCGGTGTACAACCACTACAAGCGCATCGAGGCGGGAGGCAAGCCGGGCGACGTGGAGATGCAGAAGAGCAACATACTCCTCCTGGGTCCCACCGGCTCGGGCAAGACGCTTTTGGCCCAAACCCTGGCCCGTATTCTGAAAGTGCCCTTTGCCATGGCCGATGCCACCAACCTGACCGAGGCCGGATATGTCGGCGAGGACGTGGAGAACATCATCCTGAGCCTGCTCCAGGCAGCCGATTACGACGTGGAACGCGCCCAAAAAGGGATCGTCTATATCGATGAAATCGACAAGATCGCCCGCAAGACCGATTCCCCCTCCATCACCCGCGACGTGTCGGGCGAAGGGGTTCAGCAGGCCCTGCTCAAGATCATCGAGGGAACGGTCGCCAGTATCCCGCCCAAGGGAGGCCGGAAGCATCCCCAGCAGGAATTCATGAAGGTCGATACCACCAATATCCTCTTCATCTGCGGCGGCGCCTTTGCCGGCCTGGAGAGCGTCATCCAGCAGCGCATCGGCATGAAGAGCCTCGGGTTCGGTGCCGATGTCAAAAAGCGTGAAGAGAAGAAACTCGGGGAATTGCTCAACAACGTGACCCCCGAGGACCTGCTCAAATTCGGCTACATTCCCGAATTCATCGGCAGACTCCCCGTCCTGGCACCACTCACCGAACTGGATGAGGATGCTATGGTGCAGATTCTGAAGGAACCCAAGAACGCCCTGGTAAAACAATACCAGAAGCTCTTCGACCTGGAGAGCGTCCGCCTGCGTTTCACCGACGGTTCTCTGGTTGCCATCGCCAAAGAGGCGCTCAAGAGAAACACCGGCGCCCGGGGCTTGCGTTCCATCCTTGAAAACTCCATGCTGGAGATCATGTATGAGATCCCCTCGCAGCAGAACGTCAAAGAGGTGGTTATCAGCGAGGATGTCATCTATCGCAAGGAAAAACCGATCGTCGTTTATGAGCAGCAGGTCAATGACGCTGCCTAGGCCCTCGGACCCTGCTAATAATTTTAAGCAATTACGTCATGTTACACATGGCTTGACCGGTGAAAGCGTTATTTTATCGTGCTTTGCGGCATAAAAGATGCCCCAATAGCCCTTAAAATGGAGCTTTGCGCGAAAATTTCCTTGACAGTCTTCGCGGGAATCTGATAAACACTGACTCGCTTTGTATTCCCATAACAAAATAGGAGGTGTAACGTGACAAAATCTGAATTGATTAGCGCAGTAGCTGAGAAGGCTGGGCTTAAAAAGGTAGAAGCTGAAAAAGCCGTTGCTGCTTTCATCGCCACCGTAACTGGCGCCCTCAAAAAAGGCGACAAGCTGAGCTTGGTAGGTTTTGGCACATTCTCCACCGCAAAAAGGGCTGCCCGCAAAGGTCAGAATCCCCAGACCGGCAAGAAGATCAATATTCCGGCCGCTGTCGTACCCAAGTTCAAACCGGGTAAGACCCTCAAGGAAACCGTCAACAGCAAGAAATAATTTCGTACTGCAGAGTACGTCAAAGATTGCGGGGTTGTAGCTCAGCTGGTTAGAGTGCCAGCCTGTCACGCTGGAAGTCGCGGGTTCGAGCCCCGTCAACCCCGCCATAAAAATTAGGGCGAATAGCTCAGCTGGGAGAGCGCCAGCCTTACAAGCTGGATGTCACAGGTTCGATCCCTGTTTCGCCCACCAATTAGAACAAGGACTTAGGCATAATTGCTTTGGTCCTTTTTCTTTTCATGCCCCCTTCCAGGCACCCACAAGTAATTTTTCAATAGTGGTATTACCAGCAGCAATTCGCTCCCCAGTTGGCCGCCATCGTCCAGAAGAAGTTTTCTGCCGTCGCACAGATTATGCTCGGTCTCAAGCTCGCCGACTCATATTTATGACCGATAGGGGCGCAACGGTTTCTCTCTTGTTCCTGTCGCCATGCCTGTTTCAATAATCCTTTCGAGGATCCCCTTTTTTTGGTTCACGACATAGTTCATTTTTTCTGATGCATTTTATAAATATTATTCATTTTTTATTATATTCTGATTTAGCTATAGTCACGGCAATCAAACAGACAAAAGGAGTCTGCCGTGAAAAGCAACAATGGTTTAAAAGCAGGGTTCTGGATACTGCTGCTGGGTTGCTGCTGGCCTGGGATCAGCGCCCCCATGGCGCTGGTGGCCGGGATCACGTTTGGCATCCTGGTCGGAAATCCATGGGGGGCAGCCACATCAACCTGGAGTAGACGATTGCTGCAAGCCTCGGTGGTTGGCTTGGGATTCGGCATGAACCTGCCTGAACTGCTTAAAACCGGCAAGGATGCCTTTCTCTACACAGCCATCAGCATCAGTTTTACCATGGCAACCGGATACCTTTTGGGCAAGTTTTTCAGGACGCCTCAACGCACCTCAACCCTGATCTCTTTTGGAACCGCCATCTGCGGCGGGAGCGCCATAGCCGCCATGGCGCCGGTAATCAAGGCAGAGGCCGAAGAGACCGGTGTCGCCCTGGCCACGGTATTTACACTTAACTCCGTCGCCCTGATTCTCTTTCCTCCAGTGGGGCACCTTTTGGGGATGGAGCAGCGACAATTCGGGCTCTGGTCTGCCCTGGCCATCCACGACACGAGCAGCGTGGTGGGAGCAGCAGCAGCTTATGGCGGGCTGGCCTTGGCCATCGGCACGACGGTGAAGCTGACCAGGGCATTATGGATCATGCCTTCCGCCCTGCTTGCCGCCTGGTTCACCAAGTCGGGAGGAAAGGTAACATTTCCTCTTTTCATCATCGGCTTTATTGCTGCTGCAACCATCAAAACAGTGCTGCCGCAACTTGACCACGTTTGGCACCCGCTGAACAACATCGCAAAGCAGAGCCTGGTTGTGACCCTGTTTCTGATCGGAAGCGGCCTGACAAGAGAAGTGATGGGGAGGGCCGGCATCAGACCGCTGGCCCAGGGGGTAGTGCTCTGGATACTCGTTTCGGTGGCAAGTGGTACCGCCATAATGTGCGGTTGGATTAACTGAAAACAGCCTGGAAAGGTGTAGCCGGAGACTTCAAGAGCATTGCCGTCCCGGTTCGAACCACCACTGAAACGGGTCACAACAAAATTCAGGACAAGCTCTATTTTTATTGACAACGAAAAGGCAATTTGCTAAAAATAGCGTTCTTGATTTGACCCACCGCCCACATCCATAGGCTATTCATATTGGGGTTGTAGCTCAGCTGGTTAGAGTGCCAGCCTGTCACGCTGGAAGTCGCGGGTTCGAGCCCCGTCAACCCCGCCATTCAAAAAAAGAGTATCCGCATCCGGGTACTCTTTTTTCCATAAAGAGTCCCGTATCCCATGCACGATGAATCTCCCTATTCGTCGCCCGTAGTCAAAAACGCTCCCCTCCCCTTTCACATGCCGGGCTGGATAGCCTTGGCCCCATTTGAAGCGTACCTCGGAATGAACATCGATGAGGCCGGCAACGGCAGAGCGGTGCTCTCCATGCCGTTCCGCGTGGCCCATTGCCAAGGTGCGGGGCTCATGCACGGCGGAGCAATAACCTCACTGGCCGATACAGCCCTCGCCATTGCCATCAAGACCCTCCTTCCCGAGGGGACTCTCTTTGCAACCATTGACATGTCCATGACCTTCAAACATCCGATCCGCTGGGGCACGATACGGGGGATTGCCGAGGTGATCGACAGGACCGAACGGGACATTACCGGCGCGGTGGCTATCGTGGACGAGGAGGGGGTCACGGCCGCCACCTGCAGAGCCCATTTCCGTGTCAAACGGCATCATCCCCCCCCTGCTTCTCAAGGCTAATACGCAGCGTCATCCCTACCAAAACTAAACAACTTTGAGTTCCGGACACCAACGCTACCAACGCTACCCACGCTACCCACGCTACCCACGCTACCCACGCTACCCACGCTCCCTGCTCACTGTTGATGTGGATTTCCCATGGATGGGTCGAGTGGGAACACGGGGCGTGACAGGACGCTGTCGTGGATGTGCGACGGGAGGGCAGGATTGCATGGGTGACCGACCTGCACGTTTGGCAAAGTGAACTGTACAGGGCTGCCCCCCATACATTTGGGAGAGTACAGCAGACAAAACAGCAACGAATTCTGACGTCGATTTTCGCCGATGATGCTGCGCTTTTCTCTGGGTATCTCCGCGTCGTGTGCCCTGGGGCACATGCTTTTTTTCAGGTTCTTTTCATCTCGCGTTGTTATTTGAAGCTGATCCTGAGCCCCTTTTCCGTAGGCTTGACATCATACTTCGGAAACGGCGAACTGCCGGCGTCGAGGACAATGCGCACATGGTTGGGATAACGTCCAACCCTGATCTGGTCGAGGCCGAATCGGCGGACCGGAATACTCTTTACGCTCAATGAGGCGGTCGCTCCGGGCACATCGATGGCCAGGCGATTCGGCTGGGCCAGCTTTATCTGTTCAAAAGACTCCAGGCTACCGTTGGCTTCAACGTCAATCGAGGTCGTTCCCACCTTTATTGCCGTAATCACCATCTGCTTGCGGGGCGACGCAAAGGCAGGCACCACCGGTTCGAGCTTAGCGGAAGCGCTAGGGACGGTGACGGGTACGACGGCAAGGGGGGTGGGCTTGTCCGGCTCTTTGACCGCTGGCTGGTCCTTCACGGGGGCCGCAGGAGGTTCATCGAGCCCAAGCGGGTCCGTTTCCTTTTCCAACGCCGCCGGGGCCGCAGAAGCAGCCCCGGCAGAGGGCGATGGCGCAGCAAGAGCGGATTCGACGGCAGGGACGACCGGTTTTCCTGCGCTATTGTCAGCCGGCTTGCCACCGCTGAAAACTACACTCAATTTTTTTCGATCTGCCGTAGCCGTGACCGAAATATCGGTCTCGGCTACGAGGTTGAAAATCAGCCGGCTGACCACCATCCCGGTAATCTGCGCTTTATCAACGCTGATACTGGAAACGGCCCCCTTGTTGACGACGATCAGCGGCTCCACTTTTTCCGGGTCGACATCGGCGATGTCCACCACCGCCCGTGCCTGTCCCGGTATCTTGTAATAGGTGTAGGTCAGAGGGATGTCGGCCAGGATTTCCACGATCAGATCACTTCCCGTAACCACCGGTTTGACGTCCAGAAGTTCCGCCGCAAAAGCAGAAACCGCAGACAAGGCGATGACCAACATGGACAGAACAATGACAACCCGACGTTTCATGCTACCCCTCCTCCAAAAGTAGTAGTAACACCTTCCCACTGCGCCACAGATATGATAATGTGATTGTATATCACACTTTTCCGGAACTTTCCCATAACTTATCACTCTATGACACATTCACACATGCCCGACACCCCTGCGCCGGAAACGGCTTTCGACCCCCGCAAGCCTTGGATCGGGTACGCATTGGCAGCTTCGCTCATGCTGCACCTACTGGCTGTTGTCTTTATATTTGCCGCCGGGGGCGCAGTCAGGAGCATTCCGGCCGCAAGCGGCATACTGGTCGAAAACGTCACGTTTGCACCGACAATCAGTCCGTCCAAACCGCCAGAGTCCTTGCCAGCCCCTGCGCCACCCGAGCCCCCCCGGCAACCGGAGGCCTCGCAAGACGTCCCTCCCCTTCAGGCATCCTCTGCCGCGCAGCCAGCGGCCCCTGAAAAGGCTTCCGAAGGAATGAAGGAGTTGATGTCCACCCCCCTTGGGCTTGGTATGACCTACGGGTATATCAGCAGTTTGGCGGAAGGCCGCTCGCTTCGCGAGGATATCCGCGGATACTATTTCGAAGTGGTGGAGAAGATTAATCGCGAGTGGTGGAAACGGGCCGATGGTCTGAAAGAGCCGATCCGCCAGGATGGGATCATCGAACTGTACTTACAGCCCGACGGTTCTATCATCTCCCAAAGGATCTATCAGGGGACCGGATCGCGGGAGGCCGATCAGGTACTCCAGGATGTCATCAAGGCGGTGGCTCCCCTACCGCCCCTGCCGGCCAGCTTTGATCAGAAAGTGTTCCTGGCGCCCCTTAAAATAAAGGCACCCTCCACTCTTTTCCGCATTAAATAAGTAAGCGCGGTCATTTCAGCTCAAAGTCCTGCAACTCCTCATCGGAAAACTCAAGAGAACCGCCGGCATTCTTGAGACGGGCATGGACGTCCCGAAAATCGGCATTCACCGAGTCAATTTCCGCCATCAGCCCGGCGGCTCCCTCGTTGTCCCCCTGCGCTTCCAAAACCAATGCCAGTTCGTACTTCACGGCGCAGACATCCTCAAGGTTCAACTCAGGCTTCATCAGGGCATTCAGAATCCCCTGGGCAGCAGCCAACTCCCCCCGTTCGCGCAGACAGGCGGCTTGCAGCAGGCTGCACGCAATCTTGCGAGCGGGGTCACCGGCAGCTTGACGAAACTCGTTGATAGCCTCGTCATACAGTCCCATTTCTTTAAAGGCGACCCCCAGATCATAATGGGACTGGGCATCGGAACCGTCCAGACTGCTGCCGAACCTGACGCTGCGCGGCGTGGGGGAGGCCATTGCCCCATCGTCGAATGGCTCGGCCCAGCCATCGGGGGCACCGGTTTCCTCCTTTTCGGTTGCGGTGTCCTCAAACGGGAAATCGTCGATGTCCACCTCTATTTCTATTTCGCTCTCGTCGGGCAGCGTTTCAGCGCCACAGACAACACTCGGATCGTCGGCGATAGATTCAGATTCAGCAACGAGTTCGTTCTCATCCGGCATGTAGACGCCGGCATCCGCCCCCTCAATGCCGCTTTCCCAATCCTCCCCTGCGGGCACATCAACCGGCACCGGCGGAGCTACGGCGTTTGATGAGAGCTTTTGCAGCGTCTCAATCTTGGACGCCAGGTGGGCCGCTTCGTCAAGCATGCCGACGGCCTTGCAGGCCCTCTGAAATCCTTCGAGGATACGGGGGTTTATGGGATCGAGTTCGGCAAGCTTCCGATAAATAGCCACCAGTTCGTCACATGCACCGGACGAGGCGACCTCCTGCTCATACCGGTCAAGCAGGCCAAGAGCCCCCTTGACGTCTTTTTGATCGGCATGACACGTTATCAAGCCGGTTTTGGCCGAAACCTCGTCGGGGAAATAACGCAGAAAATGCTGAAAAACCTGCGTGAGCCTTTGGGGCTGGTCAAGACGACGGTACGCCCGGACGATCAATTCCCATATTTTCTTATCCCTGGGATTGTTTTTCAGCAGTGTTTGAAGCCCGCCAAGCGCTTTTGCGGCATTCCCCTCTTCCAGTTGGTTGGCCAGCACCTCGACGATGAATTCCGTCTTTCCGGGAAATAGCTGCTGAATACGAGTATTCAGATTGGCAAAAGGCCCGCTATCGCCCCGTTCGTGCAGGAGCAGAGCAAGCTGCTTGAAGAGGGCATAGGATTCCTCCGTTTTACCCGCACGGAAATATGCCTCGGCCAGCTTGAGTTTGATGTTGGCATTCTGCGGATCGACATTCTGCATCTTTTCGAGAACCTTGAGCGACTCTGCCGAGTTGGATTCCCGTTCATAATAATCGTACGCCAGTTTGTATTCGGCCAGGGCATTGCCGACCAAGCCGTGTTTTTCGTTCAGGCCGGCCAAGGTTAATGTCGTGGTGATGTCGCTGGGGAAAAGTTTCTGCACCTGCTTATGGACAGCGATCGCTTTCAGGTAAAAACCGTTCGAGGCGTAATGCTTGCCGATGGTTTCATATTCGGTTCGCGCGGCATCGGGCTGGCCGACCTTGACCAGGAGTTCGGCCAGCTTCTGACGCAGATTGATGGCGGAAGGTTCAAGGGACAATACCTGCACATAGGCCTTGACGGCTTTATCCAACTGGCCGCGCTGGGTGTATTTTTGAGCATCTTCTATCAGCTTGTCCTTTGGTGAGCTCACCGCTGAGAATTCCTTTCGGCCCCTGCTATCGGCAGGGGGCGGAAATCTTTCATAAACATACGCAAATAGTTAATCAAACGCCCACGACATGTCAAGCATATTAAGGCCATGATGCCCGGCGTTTTGCCGCGTCATCCCGTTCAATTACATTTTGACATGACCAGAGAAATACAGTAGGCTAAAACACTTTAATTGAATGGACGTTAGGGGCGGTCAGCCGTCGTATTCATCTGCATATTCAGGAATATTCCGGAGACAAGCAATGCGTTTATTACCCAAAGCAAACCCACTGTATGAAAAGATACCCGCCAGTAAGGTAGTACCTTCCGAGGTGCTGAACAAGCTGGCCAAGGGCGGCTTTTCCGGTTATCTCAGGTATACCGATACGGATTTCGGGGCGGATTGCATCTTTATCAAGGGGGTACTGATCTGTGTCAGCTCCTGTGAGGGGGAGAAGGAACGAACCGGCTTCGAGGCCTTTACGCTGTTGTTTGACAAAATCCTCTCTTCCGGCGGCGAGATCAACATCTATCGTATGACGGCCGATTTGGCCGTATGCGCCCACGCGCTGCTTCTGGGCAGTAAACTGTTGAGCGGCAGCGAGGTGCGCCAGATAGACATGAAAGAGACGCTGGCACAGCTCAGGAACCAGGGGCTCAACGGTGTGGTCCGGTTCTACACGGCAGAACGCTCCGCCATGATCTTCTACAAGGACGGTCAGCCGATCGGTTATTACCACGACGAGGCAAAAAACGTCGAGGCGTCGCCCGAAGAATCACGCACTGTTGCAGCGCTCCCCGGGGCGCTGGTGGATGTCTGCTCCACCAAGCCGATGGAGGAGTTGCTGCGGTACAATCTGTTGAAGATGGTCAACCTCGATAAACTGTGGGAAGCAGCCAAGGCCCGCCAAACGATCCCCCCGAAAGAGGCGCACCTTGAGCAGAGGGCGGGCGCGAAGGCCGGGCCGGATGACGAGCGGCTCCAGGCGCTGGTGGAGGATCTCAAGGAAATCGCCGCGGCATACCTTTCCAAGGAGGGGCGCATTGCCGTCGAAAAAGGCCTGCAAAAGGCCGGTGGCAACCGAATACTCTCCGACGACGAAAAAGCCGAGGCATTCATCAACCTGTTTGAAAGCGAGGCCAGACGTATTGACAGCAACACCCGCATTGACGAGATGATCGACCTGATGAAATCGGAAATAGCGGGGCGCCTGGCAGTATAACCGATGGACCGCGTGCTGACGGGAGCAGATGGTGCACTTCCAGCAACTACTCAAAGAGTATCTCCAACACCACGGTTATTGGGTCCTGTTCGTCGGCACCTTTCTCGAGGGGGAGGCGATCCTGATCATGGCCGGATTTTTGGCGTTTCAGGGGTACCTGAATGTGGCCGGCGTCATTCTCACCTCATGGGCCGGTTCCTTCCTCGGTGATCAGTGTTACTTCTACCTCGGCCGGTTCAGGGGCAAGAGTCTGCTGCGACGGTTTCACCCGGTTGCCCGTAAATTCCGCGAAGCGCTCCGCCTGATCGAAAAGTACGGATCGTTCGTGGCCTTCATCTCACGCTACACCTATGGATTTCGCATCGTGCTTCCCATAATCCTCGGCATCACGAGCCTGACGCCCCGGACATTCCTCTGGATCAACCTGTTGAGCGCCCTCTCCTGGGCGGTCGTCTTCTCGCTAGCCGGCTACCTGTTCGGCAAAAGCGCCGCGCTGGTGCTGGACGATGTGGGCAAATACGAGCAGTACCTGATGCTGGCGCTGGTGGGATTCATCATTATTACCTGGTGCTTCCACGCCTACCACGCCTTCAAACTGAAAGGGCCGGTCCGGCGGCGACTTGCCAGGATGCGCGCCCTGCAGAAAACAAGGAAAACGACCTTATGAAATCCATTTTGGACACTATCTCCATCGTACTGGTGGAACCGCAGTCACCCGGCAACATCGGCATGGCCTGTCGCGCCATGAAAAACATGGGGCTTTCCCGGCTGCGGCTGGTCAAGGGATGCGACCGGTTCCATCCCGAATCCCTCAAATTCGCCGTTGCGGCCAAAGACCTGCTGGAACAGGCGGTGGTATTTCCCGATCTTGCCTCCGCTCTGGCCGACTGCACCCTGACCGTCGGCACCACCCGCCGTCACGGCAAGTATCGCCAGGAGATCCTCTCGCCGACGGAGGTCGCCGCCAACCTCAAGGAGCAGGCCGGCCCGGAATGCCGGGCAGCAATCGTCTTTGGCCGGGAAGACAGCGGGCTGACCACCGAAGAGTTGTCGCTCTGCCGTTGGCATGCCACCATCCCTTCAGCCGATGATTACGGTTCCCTCAACCTGGCCCAGGCGATCCTGGTGTTCTGTTACGAACTGGGCAAGGCAGGCTCGCCTCCCGGCGGGGGCCGCACCACGCCGCTGGCGACGTCGGAGGAGATAGAATCTTTTTTTGGCCAACTGAGTTCCTGCCTGCTGAAGATCGGCTTTCTCAACGAGCAAAACCCGGAGCACATCATGCGCTCCATGCGGCGGATATTTTTCCGGGCGGAACTCGACAGCCGGGAGGTTTCCATTCTGCGGGGCGCCATCTCCCAGATCGACTGGGCCAGCAGTGATTTCGACGGCAGGAAACGGCCGTGAACCTGGACCCTACGCTCCTCGGACTGGTTGCCGGCACCATGACCAGTATAGCGGCCGTCCCCCAGGTTATAAAAACCCTGCGCACCCGTCATGCCCGGGACATCTCCGTCTGGCAGCCGCTCTTGCTCTCCATCGGTGTTGCCCTCTGGATCGTTTACGGTATGCTTATCCATAATCTGCCGCTGATCGTTGCCAATATCGTTCCGTTGGCGTGCAACGCCCTGCTCATCGGCCTGAAGCTCCACTATGGCAACGACGCCGCTTGACGGGGCTCACATTTCATCACCAAGCATAAATGGAGGAACACCATGAAGAGAATCGTCGCGAAACTACCCATCCTGCTGCTGTTGACACTTTTGTCCGGCTGCGGCTACAACACCATGCAGGCAAACGAGGAAGCGGTCGTGGCCGCCTGGGGCAACGTGGAATCATCCTATCAACGCCGGGCCGACCTGATCCCCAACCTGGTGGAGGTGGTCAAGGGATACGCCAAACATGAAGCCGATACGCTCAAGGCGGTCACCGAGGCCCGGGCCAAGGTCGGCTCCATGCAGGTCAGCAAGGATATCCTCAACAATCCCGAGAGCCTGAACAAGTTTCAAAAAGCCCAGGGTGAACTCTCCGGCGCCCTCTCCCGCCTGATGGTCGTGGTGGAAAAATACCCGGACCTGAAGGCAAACCAGAACTTCATGGACCTGCAGAAGCAACTCGAAGGGACCGAGAATCGCATCAACGTGGCCCGTGAGCGCTACAATACGAGTGTGCAGGTCTTCAACACCAGCATCCGCACCTTTCCCAATTCGCTCACCAACTCGCTGATGCTGCATCTGAACCGCAAAGAGGCGTTCAAGGCGGAAGAAGGAGCAAAAACGGCGCCAAAGATCAAGTTTTAGTCCAAACCGTGTCCCGTGCGGGCAGTTCGCCGGTATAAACGCAGTGCACGGGACACGAGCGGCAACGGGGGCATTACCATGAGGTTACGCAACATCTTCATACTGGCGCTTCTGGTTCTTCTGCCGCTCCCGTTGCCGGCCCTCGATGTCCCGCACCTCAACGGGCGGGTCAACGATTATGCCCGGATGTTGTCGCCCGAAACCGTGCGGCAACTGGACCAGAAACTGGCCGCCTTCGAGCGTGACTCATCCACTCAGATAGCCGTGCTGACCGTCCCCACGCTCCAGGGGGACGACATGGAACAATTTTCCATCCACGTGGCCGAACAGTGGAAACTCGGACAGAAGGGCAGGGACAACGGCGTGCTGCTGATCCTGGCCCAAGCCGAGCGCAAGGTGCGCATCGAGGTCGGCATGGGGCTCCAGGGGGTGCTGCCAGACATAACCGCCAGCCATATCATCCGTGACGTCATGCGCCCCTATCTCAAATCCGACAACTTCGACCAGGGCGTCACCGCCGGAATCGACGCCATCATCTCCGCGACCAAGGGGGAGTTCAAGGCCGCTCCCCAGGATGCTGGCAAACGTGCCCATAAGAAGAGTTCTGCCTCGTTCCCCGTACTTCTGCTGCTGATCGTTGTCGTGGCCGTCCTGCTCGGCGCGTTTTCCCGCTACCTGAGCGGTCTGGCCGGGGCGGTCGGCCTACCGTTGGCTGCCTTCCTGGCCTTTCCCGGACTGGGCTTGGTGATGCTGTTGATCCTGGCCGGCGTCGGCCTCGTGGTGGGGTTTCTGCTCAGCCTGCTGTTCTCCGGCATGTTCGGCGGAGGCGGGGGAGGCGGTTTCTACGGAGGTGGTTGGGGAGGCGGCGGTTTCTATGGCGGGGGGGGCGGCTCATCCGGCGGCGATGACGGTTTTTCCGGCGGGGGCGGTGGTTTCGACGGTGGCGGGTCGTCGGATGACTACTAATGACGATTTTACCTGAATCCGTGACACCGGAATGCCCTCGTGTCTGGAAGAGCCGGAGCCCGCACGCCGCCGCGTCGTGACAGTTCACGTACATGGCTGGTACCTCGCTTGACGATCGCAAACTCCTCAAACGCAAAGACAGAGGTCTTCCAGACCAGTGGAGGCATGGAGGCGTCACGGATTCAGGTTTTATTTCATCAGTATCTTCAAAGCCTGCTTGAGCAACTCTTCCACCGTGCCCCCACCTGTGGCGTCAAGTCCCCCCAGGGCCCTGCGCACCTGCGGCTCCTTGTACCCCAGATTAAGCAGCGCCGAGACGACATCATCCATGACATCCTCCGCCGGTATCTCCCGTGCCTCGAAGGCCGGGGCTGAAGCGAGATCCAGCTTGCCGGCTTTGTCCTTCAACTCCAGGGCCAGGCGCTCGGCGGTCTTCTTGCCGATGCCCGGAATTGCGGAGAGTTTGTGAACATCGCCCTGGACGAGGGCCTGGGCAAGCGGGCCGGGCTGGATGTTGGAGAGGATGTCGCGGGCCATCTTGGGGCCGACGCCCGAGACCGAGATCAGCAGTTGGAAAAAAGATTTTTCCAGGCGGGTGCGAAAACCGTAGAGTTGAATGGCGTCCTCACGCACGCTGGTATGGATGTGGAGCGAGGCGGCCCCCCCCTCCTCGGGCAGTTCGTAGTAGGTGGAAAAGGGGATCAACACCCGATAGCCGACGCCGTGTACGTCAAGGATGATGTGATCTGGCGATTTATAGGCAATAACCCCGGTCAGCAGTGCGATCATAGCTTCATGTCCCTCCAGGAGGTGGGTTTCCGTGACGTCGGCTTAGCACTCCCGGTCATCTGTTTCAAGGCAAAGGAGTTGATATGGCAGACCGCCACCGCCAAGGCATCGGAGGCGTCGGCCTGGGCGATCTCAGGCAGCCCCAGGAGCGCTTTGAGCATCTTCTGCACCTGGCTTTTTTCTGCCCTGCCCTGCCCCACTACCGCCTGTTTGACCTGAAGCGCCGTATATTCGGCCACCGGCAGGCCGGCATGGACCGCCGCCACGATGGCCGCGCCCCGCGCCTGGCCCAACTTGAGGGCGCTCTGCGCGTTGGTCGAAAAGAAGATATTTTCCACCGCCACCTCATCGGGCCGGTACTGGGCGATGACGGAGCAAAGGCCGTCGAAGATCCGTTTCAGGCGACCGGGAAAATCAGCGGCGCTGTCGGTGAAGATAGCGCCGTTGTCAACGTGAACGAGACGATTTCCCTGTTGTTCCACGATACCATAACCGGTGATGCGCGAACCGGGATCGATGCCCAACACCCTCATGGCTGCACCGCCTGATACCGATACCGATTCCCAATCTTGGTATCAGGCATTCAGCAGTCCGGCGATCCACACGGCGTAGAAGACGGCCAGGACGCCCCCCCACACCATGGCGGGCCGTTTTTCGAAGCGTCCCCGTTCGGGAAACGATGTAAAAAGAAAGGTCAGAGCCGCCGCCAGCCAGCCGGCAAACCCGACTATGGTAACAATACCCCACGCTTCACCCATTATGTCACTATCCTTTCCCGACCAGACGTCGGAGGAGCGTCCCCAAACGAAGCTTCCAGACCATGGTGACCGCCTCCCGGACGATCTTGCCGGACATCTTCGAGGTGCCGGCATGCCGATCGATGAAGATGATCGGCACTTCGACGATCCTGAAGCCTTTTTCCATGCAGCGGTAGTTCATCTCTATCTGAAACGAGTAGCCGTCCGATTTGACGCTGTCCAGATCAAATGCCTCGATCACGGAGCGGCGAAAACATTTGAACCCGCTCGTGCAGTCCTTGACCCGAAGGCCGGTCACAAAACGGGTGTAGACACTGGCGAAGAAGCTGAGCATCAGACGGCGAATGGGCCAGTTGACGACGCTGACGCCGTTGAGATAGCGTGACCCGACGACCAGATCGGCGTTCTGGATGGCTTCGAGGAAGAGCGGAAGCACCGTCGGGGAATGGGAAAAATCGGCATCCATCTCGATCAGGTAATCAGCCCCCATGGCAAGGGCCGCCTTGAAGCCGGTCCGATAGGCAGACCCCAGGCCGAGTTTGCCGGAACGGTGGATCACGCTGATCCGCTCGTTCCCGGCGGCCAACTCGTCGGCAAGCTTTCCGGTGCCGTCGGGCGAGTTGTCATCCACAAACAATATCTGCAGATCGGGGTGCTGGGCGAGGACCTCTCCGGAAAGCCGGACGATATTGTCCCGCTCGTTGTAGGTGGGAATGACGACGATAGCTTTCAAGTTCCGAATTCTCCAAGGCGCGTGGAATGGGTATCGCCAGCATCTTTCGTAGCTGACGAATGTACGGCATGACCTGCGTAAAAGTCAAGGCTGATAACCCCGGCCATCTGCCGCAAAGCACCGGGCGCAGGGGGGCAGAGAGGCAACCGAGCGACGACAAAATGGACCCTCCGCTTACAGCCATTCTCTGGGTTTTCGCGGAAAAACAGGTCAAACGAATATTCCAGCAAGTTCTGTACCGTACTGAGGGCAAGCGTTCCCAGCGAGCCTGTTATCGAGTACTTGAGACCCTTCGCGCCTGACGGCCGTGGTCTTGCGTGCCGGGCAGTCCGTGTTTTCGCGGTCTCCGGCCTGATTTCCCACGCAGAGAAACCGCAGACCGGCCCGGCGGCCGACAGTGTCCGAATTGTTCAGGGAGAGCGGCGGGCGGAAGCGGTAATCAGCCGGACCTGGCGTTCATGGAACCAATAATAGTAGGCCCAGTTCATCAACACCAGCAAACGATTGCGGAATCCGATCAGGTAGTAGAGATGCAGCAACAGCCAGACCAGCCAGGCCGGATAGCCTGAAAAACTCACGCCGTGGGTCGTGGCCACCGCGGCGTTTCTGCCGATGGTGGCCATGGTCCCCTTGTCCCGATACCGGAATGGGGGTAATTTTGCCCCCTGCTCCCGGGCACGGATGGCGCGGGCGACGTACTGCCCCTGCTGGCTGGCCACCGGCGCCAACATGGGAAGAGGGGCGCCGTCCTGCTCACGGCAGGCCATGTCGCCGATGGTAAAAACCTCCGGGTGCCCTTCAATGCTCAGGTTGGGAGCCACTACGATCCTACCCGCCCCAGCCTGGGCCAGACCGAGTTTTCCCGCCAGTTCGACGGCCGCCACGCCTGCCGACCAGAACAGGGTATGGGTCGGGATGACCTCTCCACCGCTGAGCTTGACATGCTCGCCATCCGCACCGCTCACCCGGGTTTCCAGCATGACCTCGACCCCCATGGAGCGCAACCTGTCCAGCGCATATCCCTGCAATCGCCGTGGCATGACAGACAAGAGGGACGAGGACGCTTCCATCAGGATAATGCGGGTTTCCTCCGGCCGCACCTCGGGATAGTCGCGGGAGAGCACATGGACGACCAGTTCGCGCAGGGCGCCGGCAAATTCAACGCCGGTCGGCCCGCCCCCAACGATGACAAAGGTCAAGAGCGCCCTCCGCCGCTCCTGGTCGGGCTCACGGGAGGCATGTTCAAAGGCCAGCAGCACATGGTTGCGCAGATCCTCGGCCTGATCGAGACGTTTGAGATCGAAGGCGTGCCGCTCGATATCGGCCTGGCCGAAAAAGTTGGTACGGCTGCCGGCCGCCAGGATCAGGTAGTCGTAGGGGATTTCCCCGTCTTCGAGCATGAGCCTTTTGCCGTCAAAATCGACACCAGAGACTTCCCCAAGCCTGAAATGCGCGCCCTGCCAGCGCCGGGCCAAAGCCCGAATCGGGTAGGCAATCGACTCCTGTTCCAGCCCGGCCGTGGCCACTTGGTACAACAATGGCTGAAAGAGATGGTAGTTGTGGCGATCCACCATCACAACCTCCAGTCCGCTTCCCGCAAGGCTTTTGGCCGCACTCAAACCGCCAAACCCCATTCCTGCTATCACGACTCGCTTCATAGTGCTCCCGCCCCCGCAAGTAGACTATGCGTCGGGCTCTTTCCAAAGAGCGGCCATAGTTTTATTGCGGACATATCCAAAATTTGTCATCATCATTTTTATACTCTATAATCTCAAAAACTTATAAGGCAAAGAATTCAGGTCGCAGTTCGGTGCCGTCGGGGGACTACAAATGACAGTTGACAAACTCGCGGTGCTTGAGCGGCTAAATAACGATCAGGAACTGTTTGTCGAAATCTGCACCATCTTCAAGCAAGATGGGCCGCAACTCGTACGCAAGCTGCGGGATGCCGTTGATGCCGGCCAGATAATTGTGGCAATCCGTCACGCCCACTCCCTCAAATCCTCATCGGCCACTATCGGCGCATATGAACTCAGCGAACTCGCCCGCCAGGCGGAGTTGGCGGGAAACCAAGGCGACGTCAGTATTATCAGTGCTCTTCTCCCCGTGATCGATGCCAAGCTGCATGAGGTGATCGCCGAGCTGTCCTGACCTGCCGCCGAAGCCCCGCCCCCCAACTCCATCACCTTACTATTTTTGTAACACGTGCTGTTTTTTTTGCAAAGAGTTGGTATGCTGTGCTTCATCTCTCTATGATCATGGAGTGCCCCCATGGGCCGTACCTATATCATCCCACCTATTTTGGCACCGTCGCCCGCCCGGGACCGGACGGTCTACGCCGTCAGTCTCATTATGCTGCTGTTCATAGGTTGGCTTGACTATGTCACCGGCTACGAGTTCGGTTTTTTCATCTTTTACTTCATCCCAGTTTCGGTTTCGGCCTGGTTGGGCGGCAAACGCCCCGGCCTCTTCATGGCAGGCGCCTCGGCCATATGCTGGTATTTCTCGGACAAGTATACCAACCATCCTTACTCCCACGCCTACTTCATCTACTGGGAGATGTTCATGCGCCTGATCTCATTTCTTACCACGGCGCTCACCATCGCCAAGATCAGGCAGATGCTGCTCAACGAAATGCAGCTCAATCAGAGATTGGAAGAAGCGCTCCACGAACTGGGCAAACTGAGAGAAAGCGTCCAGGGGAATGAGCCCTCTCCCCCGGCGGGGCATGGGGGAACGCCCGAAGGCATTAAAGGGGATCAAAAGGGGGAAGGTTACGGCTCGGCAATATAACGGTTTTTCCCGCTTTTCTTGGCCTGCTGCAGGGCATGGTCGGCCCGACTGACGCATTCGAACAGCGCCTGACCGGGTTTGTACTCGCTGAGTCCTATGCTGATGGTGGTCCGGATGCCCGGTTTGTTGGCCTTGAATTCCGTCATGGCGATCGACTCGTGGATTTTCTGGGCCACCGCCAGAGCCCCCTCGATCGTCGTTTCGGGAAGAAGGATTAGAAACTCCTCGCCCCCCCAACGGGCACAGATATCCTCTTGGCGAACACAGCCCATGAAAACGCGCGAGATTTCCACCAGAACATCGTCCCCGGCATTATAGCCGTAGGTGTCGTTGATCCTCGTGAAGTTGTCGATGTCGGCCAGAATGATGGAAAAGCTGCGATTGTGGCGCTGGGCGCGGCTGTATTCCTGTTCAACCTTTTCCTTGATGTGGCGGCGGTTCGCCAGACCGGTCATGGGGTCTATCCTGGTTGCCAAGTCCAAGGAGCGGTTAAGCTCCACAAGCTGGGTGCCGAGAAGTTCATTCTCATGGGCCAGGCCCTCGGCGTGGTGGGCGAGCTTTTTATAACTCTCCAGCAGCAACTTGAACTTGGGGTACAGGGGATTGCCCTCGGCGATGATATTCTCGAACTGACCGATGTCGTCAGGCAATGCCGATCCGGATATTTTTCTGTCCAAGGCCATGGTCCGCCCTCCACATGGTGTTGCGAAGATCACCGCCGGGAAAATTACCGGCATGTGGCTGTAATGTGGTACATTATCTGATTATATCTGTTTTGTCACGCTTCATCGCAGGTAGCCCCAATCATCCGGTCGGCATGCCGGAAGCCTTGCGTCGGACAATGAAATAACGTAAGAATTGAGCTTCACTGGAAACTCGGAATGAGCGGCAACCGGCAGATTGTGCGATTCAGGCGGTCCGCGTTCCGCCCAGTGTAGTGGCACCAGACAATGGAGGACCGCATGAAAATTGTGTTATATACATTAACAATCGTTTTGATCGTATTTTTCAATATTTCTGCCAACGCCTTGGAAGAGTATGCGCAGCAGACCGGCAAGGAATGCGGTTACTGCCATCTGAGCCAGACCGGCGGCGGTGAACTGACCGCGGCAGGCAAGCGGTTTGAGCTGCACCATTCCTTGGCGGACGTCACGCCGAAGGCCGCCGAAGCGGCTCCCCGCGAACGCAGCGGCGGTGGTACCCTCTCACGCGCCGTCCGACTGGTGAGTGGCTACATCCATCTACTGGTGGCCATATTCTGGTTCGGCACGATCCTCTATGTGCATCTGGTGCTCAAACCGGCCTACGCATCACAGGGGTTACCCCGGGGCGAGGTGCGGGTCGGACTGGCCTCCATGGCAGCCATGGCCCTGACCGGCGCCGTCCTGGCGCACTACCGGATCACCTCCGGCGAGATGCTCTTTCACACCCGTTTCGGTATCCTGTTGATGATCAAGATCAGCCTGTTCGCCATTATGGTCATCTCCGCCCTGGTGGTGGTATTCGTGATCGGCCCCCGCTTACGGGCAAAGAAGGGAGAAGCGGCCATCCCGGCCCCATCGGGCAAATCCACTTTCACGCCGGACGAACTGGCCTTTTTCGACGGGTCCCTTGGGCGACCGACCTACTTCGCCCACAACGGCACCGTGTATGACGCCAGCGCCAGCGCACTCTGGAAAGGGGGCAAACATGCCGGGCGCCACCCAGCCGGCCAGGACCTGACCATGTTTCTCGGTCAAGCCCCCCATGGCGAGGACCGGCTGCTGGCCCTGCCCCGCGTCGGGACCATCGCCCAAACCCCGGACACGCCGACGCGGCCGCTCCATGAGCGGGTATTCTTCTTCATGGCATACATGAACCTGGCCATGGTGTTTGCAATCACCCTGGTCATCGCCCTTTGGCGCTGGTGGTGAGATGACCAAGACGGAATCCGGCAACATGTTCAGCCATATCCCCCCCTATATGCCTGCGGAGCTGTTCGAAACCCTGGCCAAAAAGGGAACCGTTCGCATCGAGCGCATCCTGTCCCACGGCCAAGCCACGCCGGAGGGGGAATGGTACGACCAGGACCGGGACGAATGGGTGCTGCTGCTGGCGGGTAGCGCCGGACTCCTTTTCGACGCGGACCCGGAGCCGCACCGCCTGACCGCGGGCGATTATCTCATGATCCCGGCCCGAAGGCGCCACCGTGTGGCCTGGACCGCTCCGAACGAAACAACGATCTGGCTGGCGGTGCATATTGGCGGATAACGGCGCCAGATACGCTGACCCCGTCGCGGCCCGTTCCCACTGGGTTTTCGACCTGGACGGCACCCTGACCGTGGCGGTGCATGATTTTGCCGCCATCCGGCAGGAGTTGTCCATCCCCGATGGTTGCGATATCCTCGGTCACCTGGCCTCCCTGCCGGAGCACCGGGCGCGTCCGCTGCATGTCCGTTTGCAGGAGATCGAACTGGAACTGGCCCACATCACGGAGGCCGCCCCAGGGGCGCAGGAGTTGCTGGACCGTCTCTACAGCGCCGGAGCCTCCCTGGGGGTACTGACCCGCAATACCCGGGATAACGCCCTGCGTACCCTGGAAATAATCGGCCTGGGCGGTTACTTTGCAGCGACCGATGTGCTGGGGCGGGACGAAGCCCTACCCAAACCGGACCCGGACGGCATTCACCGCCTGATGACACTCTGGGGCGCGGAGGCGGCAACCACCGTCATGGTGGGGGACTATCTTTACGATCTGCAGGCCGGGCGCCTCGCCGGAGCGCTGACTGTGCATGTGGACACCACCCGTTGCTTCCGCTGGCCGCAACTTGCCGACATATGCGTTGGAACCCTGGAAGAGTTGGCTCTGCGGCTTGACCGGTAAGGCTCCACCGCCACACTATTTCAATTTTGCATTGGGAGGATTTTTCAGATAATGCTCCGGACTCTCTCCAAAAAAACGATCCTGCGGGAATCCCTGAATGCTATCCTGATTGTGTTGGGCGTCTTTTCTGCCGGCCTGGGACTGAAAGGTTTTCTGCTCTCCAGTCACTTCATCGATGGCGGTGTGACCGGCATCTCGATGCTGCTCTCCCACGTATTGGGCATCCCCCTGTCACTCCTGATCCTGCTCATCAACCTTCCCTTTATTGCCCTTGCCTACCGCCAGATAGGCCTCAAGTTCGCCATAAAGAGCACTTTGACCATCGCCGGCCTCTCCCTCTGTCTGACCTTCGTCCAGTACCCGGACGTCACACCGGACAAACTCCTGACAGCGGTTTTCGGCGGATTTTTCATCGGCGCCGGCATCGGGCTGGCCATCCGGGGCGGAGCGGTCCTGGACGGCACCGACATCGTGGCGCTCTTGATCAGCAAGAACAGCAATCTGCTGAAGGTCGGCGACGTCATCCTGCTCATGAATCTCCTGATCTTCGCCGCCGCGGCCTTCTTCCTCGGCATCGAATCGGCCCTGTACTCGGTCCTCACCTACCTGGCGGCGTCAAAGACCGTGGATTTCCTGATCAACGGCATCGAGGAATACACGGCGGTGATCATCGTCTCGGAGAAGAGCGACGAGATCCGGGAGTCGATCGTGCGCGTCCTGAACCGGGGCGTAACGGTCTACAAAGGCCGGGGGGGAAAAACCGGCAAGGAGATGAACATCCTCTACTGCGTCGTCACCCGCCTGGAAATCGGCAGCGTCAAAAATGTCGCGACGGAAACCGATGAATCGGCCTTCATCCTGGTCCACCCGCTGGCGGATGTTGTCGGCGGCATCATCAAAAAACCGGCCTTGCATTAAGCGCAATAACGAATGGCGGTCGCAACCGCGCACCTCAAGAACATTGAACGAAAGCGAATCCTGTGAAACCTCATATCCACGTAGCCTGCGCCATTATCGAACATGATGGGAGGACCCTGGCCGCCCAACGCAGCGAAACCATGAAGATGCCCCTCAAGTGGGAATTCCCCGGCGGGAAACTGGAAGCGGGCGAAACGCCCGAGGCCTGCCTTGTCCGGGAGGTGCGGGAGGAGTTGGCCATCGGCATCAACGTCGGCCGGGCGCTCCCGGTGGCAACCCATGCCTATGAAGCCTTCACGGTCACGCTCTATCCCTTTGTCTGCACCCCCGGAGACGGCACCGTGACCCTGATCGAACACCGGGCCGTGGCCTGGCTGAAACCGGAGCAGATGCTCGGCCTGGATTGGGCCGAGGCCGATCTGCCGATCATCGCCGGCTATCTGGCGACACGGTCCCTCGGGACTGGAGAGGGGACGCATCCGTGACCTCCCCTCCAAAACCCGCCATGGGACAGGTCTACTTCATCCTGATCCTGACCACCTTCTTCTGGGGGGGCAGCTTCCTCTTCACCAAGATCGGCCTGAGAGAGATCCCACCCCCACTCTTCGTCCTGCTGCGTTTCAGCCTGGCAGCCATGATCATGCTGTTCGTCTCCGGCCGCCGGCTCAAAAATTTCAACCGGCAGATCCTGTGGCGCGGCGCCGCGGTCGGTGTCACCCTGGGGCTGACCAACATCAGCTTTGTCTTCGGCGTCCAGGGGACCAGCATCTCCCGGGCCGGAATCCTCAACAACCTGTTTGTTCTATTTATTCCGTTCATAGTAAAGATCGTCTGGGGCGATAGAATCGGCCGCATCAACCTGGCCGGCATCATCCTGGCCTCAGTCGGCATCTGGCTTTTGGCCACCGGCGGCAGTGAGGGGTTCAACCGGGGCGACCTGATCTCCACCTTCTGCGCCCTCATGATCGCCTGCCAGGTCGTGGCCGTTTCCAAACTGCTGAGGAACGACGATGTTTACCTGGTCTCGCTGGTGCAATTTGCCACGGCATCCCTGATGGCGGGATGCATCACCCTGCTGCTCCCGTTGCCGCATGTGACGCTGCACCGCTCCGCCCTCCTGTCGGTGGCCTACTGCGCCCTGTTCCCCACTGTGTTCTGTTTCACCCTCCAGAACGCCTACCAGCGTTATGTCACCGCCACCCGGGCCGGGCTCATCTACACCCTCGACCCGGTCTGGAGCCTGGTCGCCGGCTTCTTTATCCTGGGTGAACGACTCTCGGCCCGCGAATGGCTCGGCTGCGGGATCATCTTCATCGCTGTTGTCATTCCCCTGGGGGTACGCTACCTTATGGAGCGGAGGTTGGTGAAAAGGTATGTGGAAACAGAGGATGGGGTCCCCGAGGTGACGTGATACAGCGCCGGGCCCCTGAGGAGGTGTTGAACAGCCATGGTCAGCGGCAACCATCGTCTTCCATTTCGCTATTGTGAGCCTGCCTGCTTCGGCGGCCTGCTGGACGATCCGCTCATCTTCCTGCGCATCCGTCCCATGGGACGGGCTCTGCTCTTCGACTGCGGCCAGATCGCCCACTTGGCCAAGCGGGTCGTCAAACCCATCGTAGCGGTCTTCATCACCCACGCCCACATGGATCACATCATGGGGCTCCCCACCCTGGTGCGCCACCACCACGCGTCCCCTCGCCCTCTGGACGTCTTCGGTCCGCCCGGCATCGCCGAACGGGTCCAGCATCTGTTGGGGGGATACGACTGGAATCTGGCCGAACCGACCTGGTTTACTCTGCGGCTCCACGAGGTCCATGCCGACCGCATCCTCCACTACCGTTTTCCCGGGCCCGACCGGTTCATAGGCACCTGTGAGGGCGAAGAACCCCGCATCGGCCGGGAGATCTGGGCGTGCCGTTACCTGTCCGTCGAGGCCGAGATACTGGATCACAAGCTGCCGGTGCTGGCTTTCCGGGCCAACGAACAACCCCACTTTGCCATTGACCCAACCAAGCTGAAGGCCCACGGGCTGGTAGCCGGCGAGTGGCTGCGAGACCTGAAGACCAGGGTGTGGAAAGGTAACGAGCAGCATGAGGTGCTGGTCACCCGGCGGGACGGAGAAGGAGCGGGGGAAGAGCCGGCCGACGATCCAACGGCCCTGTACGAGGCTATCCGCGCCCAGGAGACGACCGCCTCCCTGGGCTATGTCACAGACGTTGGCTGGACCAGGGAAAACGTGGCCATCATGGAGCGCTTCATGGGAGGCTTGACGCTACTCTGTGCCGAGTGCACCTTTCTGGAGGCGGATGTGCACAAGGCCCGGTCTTCCTACCATCTCACCACCGGCGACCTGAACCTTCTGGCTGGACGCCTGGCGCCACGTTACCTGCTTCCCCTGCACCTCTCCAAGAGCTACCTGCGCCGCACCGTGGATCTGTACCACGAACTGCAACCACCCCAGGGAACCGAGATTCTACGACTCCCCAAGCACATTGTCCCCGCGCCGGTCGGCGTTGCCGACGTGGATGGCTGGCTGCGGCCCGGCGGAGGGAACGGGAGAGCAGCCGGATAACGCCACGGCAACCGATAGGAGTGCGGGCACGTGAGCAACAACGGCCGGAAGCAGCAATCACGACCTGGACAATCCATGAAAACAAGCCATCATGGGCTCCCTGACCCTGTACCTGGACTTCATCAACCTCTTCCAGGAATTCAGCGCATCCGCCCACGGTCCCCCACAAAAAAATGATGCCAAGAACGGACGTGTTCTTGGCATCATCATACTTGTACAGGGAAATGGACAGCCGTTCAGGGACGGCAGACCAGCATACGGTTGCCTTCTCAAATCACCCCACGAATGGGATTAACGGGCCTTCGCCTGCGGGGCTGCGCCTTTGGTCTGGGCATCCTTGCCGCTTCCGCTCTGGGCTTCTGCCTCTGCCGCCTTTGCCATGGCTTCCCGCGAAATGGTCACTGAATCGCTCTTTGCCTTTTGCGTGCTCTTCTGGGCTATGGTGCCGACGACCGCCGCCGTAGCGGTGTTGTTCGCCTGGGCCAACGGATTGAGGTTTGTCGGGGTCCCCACAATGACAGCGGGTGAAAGTTGAGCCAGTGGCATTGATAGCCTCCCTGTGATCGATATAGTATCTTTATCGGCAACGTAGGAATTATTTAAAGCGTTACCTTCCGGTGGCGGCCGAAGCCCTATCCCCCTCCCTTCCACTCTTCTCTATGCCAGAAGAGCCGTTTGGGTGGGCTTCGGGATCGATTTTCATTAATCTTGATACCCATCTTACGATCTGTCAATTTTTTAATATGACAAACAACGTGCAAGGCTTCTCGATGCCAGCCGCCATCTAGGGCTTGAGTTTTGAACAAAATTAGGATAAGGTACGCACTCTTTTTTGGAGAAGTGGCCGAGTGGTCGAAGGCGCTTGACTCGAAATCAAGTGTGGGGGTGACTCCACCTAGGGTTCGAATCCCTACTTCTCCGCCAGTTTACGAGCGAAGCCAGTCTTTTACAGACTGGCTTTTTTCGTTTTATGTGGCAGATATGGAGCAAAGGCAATAACGGTTCTGGAAATGAATGTCCGCAATTGAGCGTTGGCAATCGGAACAGTTCATATCCGAATGCACATTTATCCCTGAAACAAAGCAAATTATTCTGAGCCGCCATTGACTAACCAGTTTCAGGTGCTAATAATTTTGAATATATGCAATGACTATATGTAATGCGGCCAACAATGAATCGGCTGAAAATATTGGGGGCATCACCTTTCCTTGCCACTGTGGCCTCTTTGGGAATGTTGTCCGGTTGTGCCCATTACGAAGTAACTACCGGGCGTAGGAAGATATTCACAGCGTCAGATTGAACGGAATGACGACCATGTGCCGTTGATTGGAAGCAGATAACTTCCGACTGAAGGGGAGGCCACCATGAGCATGATTAAAGAATTCAAGGAGTTCGCAGTAAAAGGGAATGTGGTCGATATGGCTGTAGGTATTGTCATAGGTGCTGCATTCGGTAAGATTGTATCATCCTTCGTGGGCGATGTAATCATGCCCCCGATTGGTGCCCTGTTGGGCGGAGTCGATTTTTCAAGCCTGTCGATCATTGTTAAGGAAGCCGTGGAGAAAAAACCGGCAGTACTAATTAGCTACGGCAAGTTTTTCCAAACTATCATCGATTTCACGATAATTGCTTTTGCCATATTTATGGCGGTAAAGGCTATTAATTCGCTTAGAAAAAAAGAAGCAGCGGTGCCTCCGGCACCATCTAAGGAAGAAATATTGCTCACTGAAATAAGGGACCTGCTCAAGGAAAAAAAATAGCTTGTGCCAGCGCCCCATCACCCCGGTCCGGCCCGGTTCCAGGATCTTGCTCACGCAGGGGCATTTATCCGCCTTGCCGTCAGAGAAAAAGATCTTTTCCGGAATAGCCCGATTCAGATCAAAACCGAGGTGAACCGCGGCATTCATGACGCCATAACATGGCGTAGTTATGGAATTGCGCCGTCTTTTTTTTAAAATGTCAAAACAAAAAATACGGCAACAAGCTGTTATTATTAACACTTTAGAGGACACTACGGTTAAAGCAATTTTCTAACCGGACACGGCCATATCGGATTAAAATAAAAAAGTCCTTGACGTCCGGGTATATTTATTTTATCTATAGTTCAACTAGACATGATATCGAAAAAGACCAAATACGCGCTTAAGGCGCTCTATCATCTGGCCGGGCAGCCCACCTCCCAGCCGGTATT
>NZ_VZQZ01000013.1 GCF_008802365.1 Oryzomonas japonica
CCGATCAAGGCTCAGGACAACCAGCAGCAATGCTATCGCTGCCATGATCAGAAATACTGCACGGCATGCCACAGCAAACTTCCCCAGGCCGGCCTGAAATCACTGGGTTTCAAATCCCACAACAGCCAGGCGGTGAACGGGAACAGATGGGGCATGGACCATGCGACCGAAGCGCGGCGGAACCTGCAGGCGTGCCAGACGTGCCATGCTGACGGCGACACCTGCAAGAAATGCCACAGCGCGACAACGAGCGGTGTGAACCCCCATCCGCGAGGCTTCAAGGGCGGCAACTACAAAGACAGAAGCGGCGGCAAGGTTTGCTTGCAGTGTCACCTGTCGGGAACCTTTTAGGTCGTTATTAAACTGAAGGAGGAAACTATGCAGATCAATAAGTTAAGCATGATGTTGCTGGGCGCGTTGTCTTGTGCCGTATTATTGAACGGCTGTGGCGCCAGCAGCAAAGAAGCGGGCATACTTCCAAGCGATGTGCCCAAGGTGGACGAAGCTTTATGTGCCCAATGCCATGGCTCGTCATATAACGCACAAAGCGGTATGCCTATTTACTCTGAATACGTTCAATCAAAGCATTTCAAGAACAGCGTCGGCGAAGTTATTGGTTGCCAGGACTGCCACGGCGGCGGTTCACAGCATAATGGCGTCGGCCCCATGCCCTACCCGAACCCTGATACTGCCGGAAGATGTTGGGCTTGTCATCAACCTGCATTTATTGGTGCATTCGGCACTCCTACCGCCGCAGAAGTGGCCCACTTCCAAAACATTACCAGCTATCGTGTCCAGTACATCAATCCAACCAGCGCCGACACGACAAGATGCACTTTCTGTCACGAACCCCACAATCCAGACACTGGCCTCGGCGCTTCGGAGCGTAAAGCATGGGCGGCGTCCGACCATGGCGACGTTGCCGGCGCTGCATGGGTGCCAAGCTCGAGCCATAAGTGGCTGATTACCGGCGGCAGCGAAGATTTTTCGCAAGTCATCCCTGCCAGTGACTGCCTACGTTGTCATACCGCCGACGGTTTCGTGCAGTTTACCAAGAGCAACTTCACCAGCGTCGCTAACCTCCCGGGTGATCCAAAGGTCAACTCGGCGCTCAAATGCGATGCCTGCCACTACAACGACAGCTTCTCAGTACGGGGAGTAAACGCTGTCTCTACCTTCTACAACGTCAATATGACGGACAAGGTCACAGCTAAGGTCGTTCAGAGCCACAAAGCGGCTAAATTCCCGGATGTCGGCCATTCAAACATATGCATTTCCTGCCACAGCGGCAGGGTTGCCGGTCCCAACCTGACGGAAATGTTTGCTACCGGCAATTGGAACCTCTCCAATGCTTCATTCCAGAATAGCCATTACATGGCCGCAGCCGGCACCATGTATATGGAAGTAGGCTTCAAAAACTTCACCACGTTGACCGCTCCGGCAGCCACCAGCAACGAAGGTGCTACATTTGCCAGCACCAGAACCTACAACCAGACGCTTTCAGCATTAAACACCACCACACCCGATGGCGTTGCCCTTGGACAGAACAGCGCCCACAGAAGGCTTGGCACGCCGCTTATTGCTAACAGCGAGGATTATCTTACTGCGGCTGGTGACGCGACCGCCATCGCTTCCAACGGTCCCTGCGTTACTTGTCACATGAAGGCGTATAATCCTGTCGCCGGCAATGGTTTTACGCCTCCCGCCGCTGGTCGCCCGGGCGCCGGGCACAGTCTGCAGATCGACGAAGCAACGGCAGAGGAACTCTGCCTCCAATGCCATGCGGATGCTCCCCATCTTGACGGCGGTACGGGTACGGGCACTGGCAATTACACCACAATGAAAACACTTGCCGATATGGAGAAAGCTATGCTGGAACCGCAAAGCACTGCGTTCCAGAATGGTCTGACCCTGGTCAAGCAACTGCTGCTGATCAAGTATGCTATCAAGTATGACGGCACCGCCTATCCTTACTTCTTTGATATGCAAAAGGATGCCACCGGTAAGACGGCAATTACCGATTGGACTCGTAAAAATGTTGCCGGAGTCACCGATGCTGCGGTTGCCGCATTGGGCAACGCCAACATAACGGTCATTCCGACCGGGGGGCTTACCCAGGTACAGGCTTACAGGCTGATGGGCGCCTGTTACAACCTTAATGTCCTGGCCCGCGATCCTGGCGCATACCTCCATGCCCGCACCTATAGCCAGCGGGTTGTGTATGACACCGTCGATTACCTGGACAACAACAAGATGGATTTCACCTCCCTGACTACCGCTCGGGCCATGACTGCAGCGTCAGTAGCTGGCTTGGCTGGCGTCTACACAGGCTATGACGTAAACGTTCTGAACCCGACACCGGGGGCTTCTGGCGGCAGTACGGTTCTGGCCGGTACCGGCCTTGCCACGGAATCAATGGCATGGTTGGCTGGTACGCATTATACCGACACCAAAGGTACAACGCCGACTCCGCTGAGACTTCGGCCGTAATCAGGAACACGGCAACTTGTAATGCATAGTTGGAAATCGCCCCGCCTCGCAAGAGGCGGGGTTTTTTATTGGGTTGTCGATTAATCAGACTGCTCGGACTTGTTCCTTAGCCGGATTGTTTTTAACCGTGCCGGCGTTATCCGGTGCATGACGAAGCCCTGGCGAAACAGGAGCGGGCGACCACATGGGGGGTTGTTCTGTATACATTATGTGCAATTTGTCTGCATCGGATTATAGTATATAGGGTGAGAAGAGGCGTAACGGGCGGGGAGGTACTAAATCATGCAGGTACTTGAGGAATACAGTACCGTCAGCATCGTACTCAAGTTCACGCATATCATTTCATCCTGCATCTGGTTTGGGACCGTCGTCTGTATCGGGGTTCTGCTCTATCTCAACCATGAATCCGGCAGCACCGCGGAGTTGAACGCCTTCAACCTGGGAATCCACTATCTGGACAACTATCTGATCGGTCCGTCGGTGATCATCAGTATATTGAGCGGAGTATTTCTCTGCTTCTGCAAAAAACTGCAATTATTTGCCTGCCGGTGGGTGATCAAAAAATGGCTGGGCAGCCTGATTGCCGTGGCGTTCGGCCTGATATGGCTTGCCCCGTGGTTGCGGGAGTTGGAGATCATCTGCAAGATCAACCAGTTCATGGTCTTTACCATACCCGGCTACTATCGCACCTACTACCTGAACCATATCAGTCTCGTGGTCCAGGAAATCATGTTGCTCTACCTGATTCTCATCTCCCTCTTGAAACCATGTGCCGACCATAAGAATTGCATCCACTGCCGGGAACGCTTCGGTTACAAAAGAGATGAGTGACAAGCCGCTTTCGGCGCCTCTGCCGTTCCCTGACCCGGTGGGTCAGGGGGCCGTAATGACCAGACGGAATCCCACGTCATAGGTGTGCACTTCCGGCTCCAGGGAACTGCGCACCGAGGCCCTGACATTCTTGGGAAGCATGAACCAGCCGCCGCCACGGATGACGCGGTTTGAGCCGGTTGAAGGCCCCTGGGGATTGTCCTTGATGCTGGAAAATTTCTCGTCATACCAATCGCCGACCCATTCCCAGACATTACCGCTCATGTCGTAGATGCCCAGACCGTTGGGCCGCTTCCTCGCCACACGTTGGGTGCGGTCGCCCGAGGTGCTGAAGTACCATGCCACGGCCTCCGCATCGTTGCCGCCGCAGAATTTTTCGCTCTTGCCGCCGCTACGGCAGGCGTACTCCCATTCTGCCTCGGTAGGCAGGCGGTACTCCTTGCCGCTTAGTTTGTTAAGCTTGCTGATGAACTCCTGCACGTCATTCCAACTTACGTTCTCCACCGGACAATCGTCACCGCAGCTCTTGAAAAACGACGGATTGTTCCCCATCACCACTTTCCATTGGTTCTGGGTCGTTTCCTGCTTTGCCATGCTGAAGTCGGAGACACAGACATCGTGAGGCGGTTTCTCGTTGCTGGCGCCATCGCCAAAGGTGTCGCCCATCTTGAAACAGCCGCCGGTGATGCGGGCAAACCGGATGCCGGTAGGGGAATCGGTATAATCCTTGACAGCCTCTCCAAAGGACGGCGCTGCTGCAAACAGGGGCATGAGCCCAATGCAGGCCGCGACTGACAGCAATCTTTTCATGACAATGCCTCCATTTCATTTTTTGCAGCGGAATAGCTGCACGATGCTCCCATGGGCGTGAATACCGCAGCCGCTTCCAGTTGGGCCCGTAGCCGGCGCCGCGGCATAATTTGACAATATGCCTTATTTTTGCCCTTTTTACATCATCAAAACTAGGGTTGAAAGTGCTAGAGGAAATTGATATAGTTTCTAGACAAATTATTACTATGACACTGTCATGGCATCATTTCCGGAGGCGCTTCATGGATATTTCAGTACTACCGTTGTCCGCTGATAAGATGAAGGCAAAATTCAAGGACGAGTCGCATCTCGGCTTTGGCAAGATATTTACCGATCGGATGTTTCTGGCCGAATGGAGTGCCGGTAAAGGGTGGCACGATGCCCGCGTCAAACCTTACGAGCCGTTCGTGCTCGACCCGGCTTGTCTGGTGTTTCACTATGCCCAGGAGATTTTTGAAGGGCTCAAGGCCTACAAGTGGGATGACGGCAGGGTCGCCCTGTTTCGTCCCGAGATGAACGCCCGGCGTTTTCAAACCTCGGCGGAACGCCTCTGCATGCCCGAGGTTCCCGAAGAACTCTTTTTGAACGGTATCGAGAAGCTGGTTTCCCTGGAGCGCGACTGGATTCCCACCGCACCCGGAACCTCCCTCTATATCCGGCCCGCCATGATCGCCGTTGAGCCGGTGCTGGGGGTGAAAACCTCCGATCATTACTATTTTTATGTTATTGCCTCACCGGTGGGCGCCTATTATGCCGCCGGATTCAATCCGGTCAGCATCCTGGTGGAAGACAAGTATGTACGCGCCACGCCGGGCGGCACCGGCGAAGCCAAAACCGGCGGTAATTATGCCAGCTCGATGAAGGCCGGCCAGGATGCCAAGAAAAAGGGATTCGATCAAGTGCTCTGGCTGGACGGCCGTGAACGGCGCTACATCGAAGAGGTCGGGGCCATGAATATGTTCTTCGTCTACGGCAACCACATCGTCACCGCCCCCTTGGCCGGTTCGATCCTTGCCGGTGTTACCCGCGACTCGGTGCTCAAGCTGGCCACGACCCTGGGATGCACGGTGGAGGAACGTCCCATCGATGTCAACGAACTGATGGCCGATTTCAAGAGCGGCAAGGTCACCGAGGCCTTCGGCAGCGGTACGGCAGCGGTGATTACGCCGGTCGGCAAGCTCTGCTACAAGGACGAGTGCGTCTCCGTGGGGCAGGGGGTGGGACGTCTGACCCAAAGGTTGTATGACACCCTGACCGGCATCCAGACCGGCAAGATCGCCGATACGTTCGACTGGGTACGTTTTGTAGCCTGAAAATGACTGAACCGGGGGAGCGGCGCGTCAAACCGCTCCCCCGACCTATGAGGGTAACCATGTCCCCCAGGAACAAGGAAATGAAGCAGGCATCCCCCAACCGATTGTGCGGTTCATGTCGCCGCACGTGCAAACAGGCGGCAAATGCCGTCGTTGCCAAGTGTCCCCGCTACTACCCCTTCAGCCGTACCACCCAGAAGCCTGAATTCACATGGAAACAGCTCGATCTGGGCCTCTTTTAGGTTCCTCCCCGTCAGTACCCCGCGTGGCCGTCGATCACTGCTCCGGTTGCGGCCGGTGCGTGGCCGCCTGTCTTCTCCATTTGGTGACGCTTGAACAACAGGGACACCGCAAGACGGCCCGTATCGTGTCCGCGGAGCGCTGCACCCGTTGCGGCGCCTGCATCGCGAGTTGCCCCATCGGTGCGCTCATTACGGACACCCCCTAGAACTTCACCAAAGGCCACAGGCTGGCGTAGTCGTCCGTCCAGGGCCGGGGCGCCGCTGGCGGTAGTGGCGCGAGCCTGCTCCGCAGTGTGGCATCGTTTATGAATTTCGCGTTCTTGGTGAGCAGCATCCAGTCGGCCTTGAAGATGCCGTTTGGGCTATCGGCCGGTGAACTGACGGACGCTACGCGAAAGCCTTCCAGTTCTCCCTCGGTTCTGATGAGGGGGGCGAGGTCGAGGAAACGGTTGGTGACATTGATGGCGATGATGCCGTCAGGGCGCAGATGGCGGCCGTACACGGCGAAACATTCCCTGGTCAGAAGATGGATCGGGATGGCGTCGCTGCTGAAGGCATCCACCACCATGATGTCGAATTGCTGCTGCCGTCCCGATACAAGCTCCGCTTCCAGCAACAGCCGTGCGTCGCCGGTAGCCGTCTCGATCCGGGCAGCGGAATCGGCAAGGTAGAAAAAACGTTCCCGGGCAATGGTGATGACCGCCGGGTTGATCTCATAAAACCGGAACAGATCCTCCGAAAGCCCGTACACCGCGATGGAACCGGTCCCGAGACCGATAACGCCGACCCGTAACGGCAGGTGGAGTGCGCGGCGCGGATGGAGGAGCAGGGCAAGCCCGGCACCGCTCCCGGGGCCATAGTACGACGTGGCGAGGCGGCGTCTCCCCGGTTCCACGAACTGGATGCCGTGGGTGATGGCACCATGCATCAAGGTCCGCATTTCGCCGGAGTTTTCCAGGTGTTTTACCACCCGCAGGACCCCGTAAAAATTGCGGGTGACCGTGTCGGTATAAGGCGTATAACTCAGCAGCGGGCGTGCCGTAGTAATGACGAGCAGAACGATGCCGCAGCCTGCGAGCGGCATCAGCCAGTGCGGGGCGCGGCTGAAGAAGCCGCTTCGGCGCCAGGCGGCAACAACGGTGAGACAGGTGGCCCACCACGTGACCGGATACTCCCAAAAGTTGGTGAAAAGGACTGGCGCGGCCAATGCGACGAACATACCGCCCAGCGCCCCGCCTGCCGATAGCGCCAGGTAAAAGGTCGTCAGGCGGGTGGGGTGGGGGCGGGAGCGCACCAGTTCGCCATGGCAGACCATACAGCCGGCGAACAGTGCGGCGAGGTAGACGATGATCTGCAGCGGTAATGCCACCCTGGTGCCCAAAGCGAAGACCGAGCAGGCGGGGACCAGAAAGCCGGGCAGAAGGATGCCCCACAGAACCCGGTCATAACTCTGGTCGTTGCGGAAACAGATAACGAAGCTGAACAGGTAGAGGGCGAGGGGGGCAACCCAGAGAAAGGGGATCACCGCCACCTCCTGGCAGAGCTGGTTCGTTGTCGCCAGCAGCAGGGCAGAACCACATGCCGAGAGCAGCAGCCAGAATAGCAGGTCGACGGCTGAGATCGCCGGTCCGATCACATCCTCACTTCGTTCTGGCTGACCGCCATTTGTGGTTATGGCGGTGCGAAATGTGCCGGAGAGAACCGGTCGTAGGACGCAGGCGGCACAGGCCAAGCTGTAGAGGCCGAACCCCCAACTCCAGACAATGGCCTGATGCCGGAGGGAGAGCAGGGGCTCGACGACGAACGGGTAGCTTGCAAGGGCCAACAGCGAGGCGATGTTGGAGAAGGAGTAGAGCCGGTAGGGCGAATGCTTCGGAACATCGTGCTGGAACCAGTGTTGGACAAGGGGAGCTGAGGCGCAAAGCGTGAGGTACGGCAACCCGATGGTGGCCACCAGGAGCGAAAGGATCGTCGGTGCGGGTGGGCTCCCCGGAGCAGGTTTCCAGATATCCGCGGCGGGAGAGACCGGCAACAGGATGAGGGAAGCGATCAGGAGCCCGCCATGGATGCAGGCCTGCCGCGTCCGGCTCAGGGTCGAGACGCCATGGGCATAGGAGTAGCCGGCAAAAAGCCCGACCTGGAAGAAGACCATGCAGGTCGCCCAGACGGCAGGCCCGCCGCCGAACCAGGGAAGGATGGAGCGTCCAACAAGCGGCTGGAGTTGGAACAGGAGGAACGAGCCGAGGAAGATCGTGATGGTATGCAGGGGCATCGGTTCCTCCCGTGGTTGCATCTCTTTCAACGACCCCTCTGCCCCGTGTCCCATGACTGAACGCACCGAACGTTAGCGCATGCCAAGTCTCTTGAGCAGGATGCCGAGGAATTTGTTGATGGGATTGTCGCGATGCAAAAATGACATGACCGGCGGTTTCCGCACGCCGACCATGGCAAGCAGCGCAGCAAGTTCCGGATCAGGGGCGTGCTGGATCCCCTCCCTGAGAACCTTGAGGGCATCCTCTTTGTTTGGCCCCAACAGGTGGATGCGGGCAAGGTTCAGGTAGTGAACCGGGTTGCCCGGTTCCTGTGCCAACGCCTCGCGGCACAGGGCCACCCCCTTTGTGACATGGCCCCGCTCCTTTGCCATGCAATAGGCGTAATAGGAGGCACAGAGGGAGGTTGGCTGCGCATCCATGGATCTTTCGAAATGTCCCAATGCCCTCAGGATACTGCCGGCCTTGAACAGGATCAGGCCATTATCGAACTCCTTGCGCGCATCACTATCGGTCATGCATAACTCCCGGTGGATGATTGATGGAGGTGTGGTCCGACCTTCCGGTTCTCACCCCTTGAAGGCCCTCATCATCAATTCAAAATCCTCCAGAAGCGCCTGCAGGTCTTCCTCATGCTCGATTTCCTGCTGGAGGATCTGCAGCACCATGTTGTGGGTGATGGGATCCTTGTCCTTGGTTACCTCCAGAAGTCGGCTATAGACGCCGATGGCGCACTGCTCTCCCTTGATGTTCTGGTCGAGGATGACCTTGACAAACGGATCGTCCGGGGCGTCGTAGCCGCAGTTGGTCAACTTGTACCACTCTTCCGGCTTGGTGACCGGGGTCCCGCCGAGCTGGATGATCCGCAGGGCGACCATATCGGCGTGCAGCAACTCCTCGGTGGCATGCTGGAGCAGTTCGGCCCCGACCGCGTCCTTCATGGGGCCTTTCACCAGCTTGGCGCCCAGCCAGTACTGATGGTACGCAAACCACTCATCGCAAAAGGCCCGTCGTAACAGATCGATGAGTTCATCCACATTCATGCCGATGATTTCGCGTGCTCTTGATCCCATGATGTCCTCCTTGCCATTAATTGTGTTGCAACGAAGCAGCCGCTATGATTGAACGTGATCGTGTATGGCAAACTTCTGTCTCATTGTGCCGAAACGGCAGGGGGTTACAGTCGAAAACCTCTTGCTGCCGTTTAATAAATGGTGTGCATCACACTGGTAAAGATGCTTTCATTCGGTACGATGGCTCTGCTCAGCGGGTGTACAACGACCTGACCGGGCGGGCGAGCCGGGCCAACAGCAGCGACAGGGCAACCAGTACCAGGTTCTGTCCCACCGTCATCCATGAAAGGGGACGGGCAAGGTAGGAACCGAAACAGCCGCAGTTGAGAATCGGCACGTTGCGCAGGAGCATGAAGGCGGCAAAACAGGCATAGACGCTATGCAGCACCAACGAGGTCCAGGCCGCCTGCCGCAGATGGCGCCCCCAAAAAAGCCATGAACCGATCACCAGTTCGACGCCGCTGATCATGATTGCCGCCGGCCAGTGCAGTCCCTGGGGAAATATGTGATACGAATGCAGTACCGCTACGAAGCCCGACATGTTGCTCAGTTTGGCGATTGAGGCAGTCAGCAGGATCAGTCCGAGCACTATGCGCAATGCTATTTTCATGATGGTTCCTTTTGGAGGCTCATAACATATTGTAAAATGGACATGTAGCACGATTTTGCACCAATGTAAATCCGCCATTCTGCGGACTGTCGCGTGGCGGGGGGCAGGGGCCTGTTTGACAATGTCGTCCGCCATCCCTATACTGGCCCCACAAAAATGTGCAGGAGCAACCATGAACAAACAGATATATGTCATCGGGCACAAAAACCCCGATACCGACTCCATAGCGGCGGCCATCGGTTACGCGGAGTTGAAGAAACAACTCGGCCATGCCAACGTCAAGGCTGCCATGGCGGGCTCGCCCAACCCCCAAACCCTTTATATCCTTGGCCGCCTCGGCATTGAGCTGCCGGTTTACCTGGCCGATATTCACCCCAAGGTGCGCGACGTCATCAAGCGCCAACCGGTCACCGCCGGGGCGGAAATGCCGCTCAGGGAAGCCTTGGCATTGTTCCATCGCCACAGTATCAGGGTGCTGCCGGTGGTGGATGGGGCGAATGCTCCCATCGGTATTGTCTCCCTTCTCAAACTGTCGGAAAAATATCTGGTGGCAGGCTCCGACCGCAAACGGGGTGTGGACAGCTCGCTCTCCGCTCTTGCCGGCAGCCTGGATGCAACCTTTCTGTCTGGTGGAGCGTCGGACGAACTGGAGCACCTCCACCTCTTCATCGGCGCCATGGAAGAGGATTCCTTCCTCTCCAGAATTGCCGGTTATGACCCGGCGACCATGCTGGTCATGACCGGAGACCGCCCCTCCATCCAACAGGCGGCCATCGACAAAGGGGTGCGGATTTTGGTGGTGACCGGTGGTTTGGCGGTCGGGGACGATCTGGTCGCCAAAGGCAGGGAGGCCGGCGTCGCAATCCTTTCGACGCCCCACGACACCGCCACGGCCGCCTGGCTGGCCCGCCTCTCCACGCCCCTGGCCTGTTTCATCGAGCCGGGATTTGAACGGATCGGCGTCGGCGAACCGCTGGAACACCTGCGCCTCAAGCTGCTCCACTCGGGCGAGCCTGCGGTGGTGGCCGTGGAAGAGGACGGTTCCATCGCCGGGGTCGCCACCAAGTCGTCGCTTCTCGCCTCTTTCCCCTATGCCCTGATCCTGGTGGATCACAACGAACTGGGGCAGGCCGTGCCGGGGGCGGATACGGTGGAGATTCTGGAGGTGATCGACCACCACAAGCTGGGCAACCCCCCCAGCAATCAACCGATTACGTTCATGACGGCCCCCGTGGGGAGCACCTGCACGGTGGTTGCGACCCTCTACCGGGAACGGGGGCTGGAGCCGGAAAAACCGATCGCTGCCCTGCTCTTGGCCGGTATCATGTCCGACACGGTCATCCTCAAATCCCCCACCACCACTGAACGGGACCGGGAGATGGTGGCCTGGCTGGAAGAACGGGCCGGCCTGGACCACGTGGCCTTCGGCAGGGATATCTTTTCCTCGTGCAGCGGTTTCAAGGCCTATGGGTCGTTGGAAAAGGCGGTTCGCTCCGACTTCAAACACTTCACGGCCCACGATACCCTTTTCGGCGTCGGCCAGGTCGAGGTGGTCGGTTTCGACGAGTTCTACGAGATCAAAGACGATCTGCGTCAGGTGCTGAAACAGGTCAAGGAAGAGGAAGGGCTGCACATGGCGGGCCTGATGGTGACCGATATCTACACCGAAAGCACGCTTTTCCTGGTGGAGGGGAAAAACGAACTGGCCCATATCATGGGGTATCCCCAGTTGGAGCCCCGCCTGTATGAACTGAAAGGGGTCATGTCCCGCAAGAAGCAGATGGTGCCCCACCTGTTGAAGGTGCTGGGGGCGCTCTGACCACCTGCCGTCGCTTGGCAGAAACAGGACACTAAAATTACCGATGGAGTTACCATAATGACGCAAAAGGCAATGCTCTGTCCCCGCTGCCGTCAACTGATCGGCAGCGAAGAATCCGTCTGTTCCTGGTGCGGGGCGCAACGTTCCAGTGCCTGGTGGCGTCCCACAGCCTGGGTGCAGGGCGGGGTCGATGGGGCCTGGCTGGTCAAGGCCATCATCACCGTCAATATCATCATCTATGCATTCTCCATCATCCTCAGCATGGGGCGCGGAAATGCCGCCGGCCTGCTGTCCATGCTCAGCCCGGACCAGACGGGCCTTATGCTGCTGGGGGCGACCGGAACGGTGCCCATTGACGGGTACAACGGTTACTGGACGGTGATCACCGCCAACTACCTGCATGGCGGCATTCTGCACCTTATCTTCAACCTGATGGCGTTGCGCCAGATAGCCCCCTGGGTCACCCAGGAGTACGGGCCAGGCCGCATGTTCGTTATCTACACCCTGGGGGGCGTCTGCGGTTACCTTGTTTCCTATCTGGCGGGGGTTCCCTTTACCATAGGCGCCTCGGGGGCCATTTGCAGCCTCATCGGTTCGTTGCTCTACTATGGCCGCAGTCGTGGCGGCGTCTACGGGGCCACAGTCTTTCGGGAGGTCAGTGGCTGGGTGTTCGGATTGGCGCTGTTCGGCTTCATTATGCCGGGCATCAACAACTGGGCCCATGGCGGCGGTATTGTCGGCGGGATCGTACTGGGGCTGCTTTTGGGGTATGATGAGCGCAATAAGGAGAACGCCTTGCATCGGCTCCTGGCCCTACTGTGTGCCGGAGCCACGGTGGGGTTGCTTGGGTGGAGGATTTTTGTGCTCGTCACCCTCGGGATCGGTCATTGATGTTAGATGTGAGTGCATCAAGAGGGACAACAGAGAGGGAGTAGACCATGAAACGATTGCTGGTGGTCATGGCGCTGATGCTGGCATCCAGCGCCCAGGCCGATGTCTATAAGTGGATCGATGGGCGGGGGGTGGCCCACTATACCAACAAGGAGTACGAGATTCCCGCGCGTTACAAGGCACGGGCAAAGCCTCTGCACATAGAGGCGGTCCAGGCCGGAGCACCGGCCGCACCAGCCACAGCACCACCCCAACAGGCCACGCCCACGCAACCTCCGGCCCAACCACAGGACAAACCGGTGTCCCCCCAGGTTGCCCCGCCGAACCCTGGTCCACAACCGGTTGTCACCCCGGCCGGAACGCCACCGGCACAGAGCGTACCTATCCGGCCGAGGGTGAGGCGCAGAATTCACTCAGGGGATGAATAACCCGGTTACTGGTGAGAAAATAGGTATGGATAGATGCGCCCGGACACGACAAAGGGTTAGCCGTCAGGCTAACCCTTTGTCGTGTCCGGATAGGAAAATTGTGCAAATTACTTGAGGTTACCCAGATAGTCGACAATAGCCTTGAGGTCGTCGGCCGGCAGGTCGGCGAAGGACGGCATGGCGGTTGAGGGGTTTTGTTTTTTGGGATCTTTGATGAAGTCCTGGAGGCTGGCAGCATCTTTCCGGGAGGCGATGGCTGTCAGATCGGGGCCGACCACGCCGCCCTGATCCTTGATCTTGTGGCATTGGGCGCATTTGGCTTTGAAGAGTTGTTCTCCGGTCTGTTTTTGTGCCGGGGCCGACGCCGTCTGTTCGGAGGGCTTTTCCACCGGTCTGTTGGCGTCATTCTTGGTACAGGCCGCGGTTGCGGTCAGAGCAAACAGTGCAGCGAGTAAAATAAGGGCATGGTTGCAGCGCATGGGGCATCTCCTTTTATGCTGATAATACAGATTTCGTACACTCTATTCCAAACCTGGGCCGGCGGCAAATGTGTATACCGCTGCCGCGGCGCATTCGCGGGGGCGTTTTTGCCTTTTTTGGTTCTAACACAATTTGACAAAGAGAACTTCACGGGTAGCATCTCCTGAGAGGAATTCATTTCATTCAAGGAGCAACAGCATGAAAATGTCCGTGGCAATTCTCACCCTGTTGGCCGTGTCGGTAAGTAGTGCAATGGCAGCCGTTTCACCCTCCCCTGAGCGGGGTAAAGAGCTGTTCAACAGCACCGCCCTGGGGACAAACGGTAAAAGTTGCGCCAGTTGCCATCCTGGGGGCAGTGGGCTGGAAAAGGCCGCTGCCTCTGCCCCTAAAAAGCTTGAAAAGGTTGTGAACCAGTGCATTGTGAAAGCGCTCAAGGGGAAGGCCCTCCCGGCCGGTTCTCCTGACCTGGCTTCACTCGTCTCCTACCTGAAGACACTCTCCCCCGCCAAGACGAAATAGCAGGCAGCCGCCCATCTTGGAGCCGGCGTCCCGCAGGCGGTTCGCGTGCGGGACGCCGGCATGGGTGCGGATGGCAACAAAGGGGACAAAAAAGGGCGGCCGCTTTCCGAAAAAGCGGCCGCCCTTTTTGTACGTCTTACGCGGATGCGGCTAAGGCAATGATTACTCCCAGGCGAAGGCTCCCATGGAGATAACCCCGTAGGTGAAGGCCCGGTGCAGCACTTTGCCCGCGTCTCCGGCCCCCATGGCGACAAACAACGGCAGGAAGTGCTCCGGCGTCGGGTGGTTAGCCAAGGCATTCGGTCCCGTATTCCGGTAATCCAGCAGCGAGTCCCGGTCATTGATCTCCACGGCCTTGCAGAGCCAGTCATCAAATTCCTTGGCATACGGCTGCGGCGGCGCGTCGATGGCCCGCCCGAAAAAATCCCTGAGATTGTGGGTCGCCGAGCCGCTGCCCAGGATCAGCACCCCCTCCTCCCGCAAGGGACGGAGGGCCGCTCCGATTGCCATATGGTGGGCCGGGCTCAGGTGCGGTTGCACCGACAGTTGGACCACCGGGATATCCGCGTGGGGATACATCAGCTTGAGCGGCACCCAGGCCCCATGGTCGAGGCCTCGCGTCACATCCCGGCTCGCCTCGATGTCATGATTCTCCAGGAGTTGGGTGATGCGTTCGGCAAGAGCCGGGTCGCCCGGAGCCGGGTAGGTCATGCGGTAAAGTTCATCGGGAAAGCCGCCGAAGTCGTAGATCAGGTCCGGCTGCGTCGTATGGGTCGCCGTGGGGACGCGGGTGGTCCAGTGGGCCGAGATGCAGACAATCGCCCGCGGCCGTTCCATGTTGGCACCCAGTGTGAGCAGGAAGTCGCGGGTCGGTACCGGGTCGATCAACAGGGTGGGGGCCCCGTGGGAGATGAAAAGTGTCGGTAGGATTGGTCTCATGGTATTTCACCTCGTGCAATCCCCCTGAGGGCCGGGAATCCGAACCGGTTCTCCGGCCCTCAGGGGGATGGTGTTACCGTGCCGAGTCGCAAGACCCGACGCTATTTTTTCTGCAGCAATTCCACTTCCAGGGTGATGGTGACCTCTTCGCCGACCATCACGCCGCCCGATTCTATGGCTTTGTTCCAGGTCAGACCGAAGTCCTTGCGATTGACCTTGGTGGTCGCGGTTGCACCGCGTTTGGTGTTGCCCCAGGGGTCTTTGTAGGCCTTGGTGGGGCCTTCCACGTCAAGCACAACTTCCCTGGTTATGCCGTGCAGGGTAAGATCGCCGTAGACTTTCAGTTTGTTGTTGCCAGCTTTTTTGACCTTTTTGGAGACAAAGGTCATGGCCGGGTATTTGGCCACATCAAAGAAGTCGGGGCTTTTCAGATGATCGTCCCGCTTGGTGACCCCGGTGGTGATGGAGGGAGTCTCGATGTTGACGGAGACCTTTGACTTGGTCACGTCCTTGTCGTCGATCTCCAGCGTGCCGTTGAAGTTACGGAACTCGCCTTTAACGTTGCTGACCATCAGGTGCTTGACCTTGAAGCCGACATTGGAATGATCCTGATCGATAGTCCAGCTGGATGCTGCAGCCAGGCCGGGCAGGGCGAGGGCGATGATCATGCTGATGGCGGTGATGATGCGTTTCATGTGATTCTCCTTTCGCTACAAGTGGTTTAAAGTAGTGTGATTGAATGTCAAACTATCTGAATAAAAAAAACGTCCTGCTCCTATCCCCTCCCTTCCCGTAAACCGAGTTTTTTACACAGGGTCCCCAGGGTCTCCTGCTCGTCGTGGGTAAGTACCTTCATTTCCGCCACAATTGCCGCCTCAACCCTGGCAAAGACTTCGTGGATCAGTTCCAACCCATGGTCGGTGAGTTGGATGGTCAGGTAGCGCCGGTCTTCGTTGATGCGTTCGCGTCGCACCAAGCCTCTCTTTTCCAGGTTGTCGATGACCAGGGTGATATTGCCGGTGCTCTTGAGGATCTTAGCCGCGATGTCCCGTTGGCACAATGGACCCTTATGCAGCAGCGCCTCCAATACCCCAAACTGGCTGATGGTCAGGTCGGCAGCCGCCATGTTGCGTCCCACGCGGCTGGTCACCGATTCCGCTGCGCGCATCAGTTTGGTGTAGGTGTTTAAAGCGCGATAGGTTGTGGTGTCGGTCGGTTTCATGGGCTCTTCTCGAATAATTACTTAATGTCATATTGTTTAATATTAAACTATATGATTTGCATCACCCTGTCAACATGTTTTTGCACGGGGTTGTCGTAACTATGAAACCGCGTGAGACGCCGTGCGGAAGGGGCCATTAATTTCTGTTGCCCCACAAAAGAACGGGGCAAGGAAACCGTATCTGCCGTCGTTCCTTGCCCCGTCGCGTAACGGTTATGGGCGGCGTAACCCCCATGACGCTACTTTTTGTTCTTTTTGGCCTTGGCAAGCAACAGGTCGCCAAATGTCCCCATTCCCGTGGGCGCCTCATCCGCCTGGCGGCGGAACTCGGACAGGGTGGCCTCCTCCTCTTCGGCGGCCCGGGCCGCACCGGCCAGACTCAGGGAGATCCGTCGCTCGGCGCGGTCAACGCTCTCGACCTTGACCTCGATGGCTTCACCCTCTTTGAGCACCTCGCGCGGGTGGTTGATACGCTTGCCTCCTCCCAACTTTGAGATGTGGATCAGCCCGTCGATCCCGTCGGTCAGGGTGACGAAGGCGCCGAAAGGGGCGAGGCGCGAAACAACGCCGGTATGGAAGGAACCCTCGGGATAGGTCTGCACCGCCAGGTCCCACGGGTTAGCCAGGGTGTCCTTGAGGCTCAGGGAGATACGCTCCTTCTCCCGGTCGATGGTTTTGATTACCACCTTTATCTGCTGGCCGACGCTCAGAACCTCGCTCACATCCTTGACCCTGCTCCAGCCGATCTCGGAGATGGGGAGCAGCCCTTCCAGGCCGCCGATATCCACAAAGGCGCCATAGTCTTGCAGGGAGGTGACCGTGCCGCTGACCGTCATGCCTTCGCTGATGCCGGCCTGGACCTCTTCCCTGAGACGGCGCTGTTCCTCTTCCAGCAGGGCGCGGCGGGAGACCACGATGTTGCGGCCCTTTTCATCGTAGGCGGTGATGCGGAACGGCAGGCGGGTGCCGATAAACGCGGCCGGGTTGTCGGTGCGGCGCAGCGACATCTGGGAAAATGGGCAGAAAGCGCGGGTCGTACCGGCCAGCTTGATCTCGTACCCTCCCTTGATCTCCTTCTCCACCATCCCTTCCACCGGAACGCCGCTCTGGAATGCCTCTTCCAGTTGGGCATTGCCCGATGCGCCGCCGCCGATCCTGGTGGTGAAGCGCATCTCGCCGTGGCTCGACGAGAGGAAATAGGCGGCGATGCTGTCGCCGATTTTTGCGGTCACATGACCATCCAGGTCCATGAATTCTTTCACATCGACGACACCTTCGCCCTTTTGGCCGGTATCGATGAAGATCCATTCCGTGCCGACTTTCAATACCCGCGCCGTCACTTTCTGCCCCGGCTCCAGCCACCGGGTATGCTGTTTCGCACTCTGCTCGAACATCTCGGCAAAGCTTTCGCCTTCAGACTCATCTTCGTTTGGTTGTTCCAGGTCGTCGTTGTCTAGCATGGTATCCCCGTTCGTGTGAATAATATCTCCCGCCTGATCGTTGCGCCGCCTTAATGGCGGTCATCGTTTGATCGTACTAAGTATATTGCCATGATCTGTTTGGGATGCAAATGTATTTTGTGCAGACACGAAAACGCCCCGCTGCGGATGGCAACGGGGCGGGGTGACAGAGAGGCATAACCGGTTGTCGGGACTCCCTACAGGCTCAATTCTGCATGGCCGTGGTACAACTCGTCCCGCTCCCGGACCACATCTTCGCTCTCCAGGTATTCGTCGAACGCCATGACGCGGTCGATGATGCCGCCGGGGGTAATTTCGATGATCCGATTGGCAATGGTGGCCACGAACTCGTGGTCGTGGGAAGCGAACAGCACTACCTCCGGGAAGGCGATGAGCCCGTCGTTCAGGGCGGTAATCGACTCCAGGTCCAGGTGGTTGGTCGGCTCGTCCAGGATCAGCACGTTGGCGCCGGAGAGCATCATGCGGGACAGCATGCAGCGTACCCGCTCGCCGCCGGAGAGGACCGAGGTCTTCTTCATGGCCTCGTCGCCGGAGAAGAGCATCCTCCCCAGGAACCCCCGGGCAAAGGTTTCGCCCTCGGTGGGGGGCGAATACTGTCCCAACCAGTCGATCAGGCTCAGGTCCTTCTCGAAATAGCTACTGTTCTCCTTGGGAAAATAAGCGTTGGTAATGGTCACGCCCCAGCGGAACGAGCCGCTGTCCGGCTCCAGTTCGCCGGCCAGGATCTGGAACAGGGTGGTGCGGGCCAGGCCGTTGCCACCGACAAAGGCTACCTTGTCGTTCTTGCGGATGATCAAGTCCAGGTTATCCAGCACCTTCACCCCGTCAATCTCCTTGGTGAGGCCGGTTATCTCCAGGATAATGTCGCCGCAGGGGCGTTCCGCCTTGAACATGACGTGGGGGTACTTGCGCGACGAGACCGGCATTTCTTCCAGGGTCAGTTTGTCCAGGAGTTTCTTGCGCGAGGTGGCCTGCTTGGCCTTGGATGCGTTGGATGAGAAGCGCTGGATAAAGGCCTTCAACTCCTCCGCCTTCTCCGACACCTTGCGGTTCTCGTTCTGGCGCTGCTTCAGGTTCAACTGGCTGGCGTGGTACCAAAAATCGTAGTTGCCCACGTAGACCTGGATGCGGCTGAAGTCGATGTCGGCGGTATGGGTGCAGACCTGATTGAGAAAGTGGCGGTCATGGGAGACCACGATCACCGTGTTGGTGAAGCGGAAGAGAAAATCCTCCAGCCAGGAGATGGATTTCAGGTCCAGGTTGTTGGTCGGCTCGTCCAGGAGCAGCACGTCCGGATTGCCGAACAGGGCCTGGGCCAGCAGCACGCGCACCTTGTCACCACCCTCCAACTCCTTCATCTTTTTCGTGCGGAGTTCCTCGGGGATGCCCAGTCCGTTCAGCAGCACCGCTGCCTCCGACTCGGCCTCGTAACCGTTCATCTCGGCAAAATCGGCCTCCAACTCCGCCGAACGGACGCCATCCTCTTCGCTGAAGTCGGCCTTGGAGTAGATCGCCTCCCGTGCGACCATGATCTTGTAAAGCTCTTCATGCCCTCTGATAACCGTGTTGAAGACCGTCTCCTCGTCAAAGGCAAACTGGTCCTGGCGCAGCACAGCAAGGCGCTCCCGGGGACCGAGGGCGATTTCCCCTTTGTCCGGGGTGATTTCCCCCGAGAGTATCTTGAGAAAGGTTGACTTGCCGGCGCCGTTGGCCCCGATCAGGCCATAGCAGTTGCCTGGCGTAAATTTGATGTTCACATCCTTGAAGAGGATGCGTTTGCCGTAGGAAAGTGCGACATTTGAAGCGGTGATCATGTGTATCGGTTCCTTTCAAACAAATAAAAAACCACAGGGGCGATCCCTGTGGCTCAGGTCAATTACTATTTATATCATCATTGCCGCCTCAACAGCAATCGTTAATTCAGTGTTTCCTCCCCTTGATCATTCGGGTCAGCAGGCTGTCCAGGGAGGAGGCAAAGCGCTGGCGGTCAGTCGCGCCGAACTGGCCCGGCCCCCCCTGTACCACGCCCGCATCGCGCAGTTCCATCATCAGGTCGCGCATGGAGAGGCGCTCGCCTACGTTTTCTTCGGTGTAGAACTCGCCCCGCGGGTCGAGCCCCACCGCACCCTTGGCTACAATCCGTGCCGCCAGCGGGATGTCGGCGGTTATGACCACGTCTTCCGGGGTGGCATGTTCGGCAATGTAGTCGTCGGCAACGTCAAAGCCCTCGCTCACCACCACCGAATCGATCAGGCGGGAATGATGTTTCGCCAAGCTGGTGTTGGCCACCAGGCAGACTGGGATATCGAGACGTTCCGAGGCCCGGAAGACGATCTCCTTGATGACCCGCGGGCAGGCGTCGGCGTCGATCCATATGCGCATGGGTGCTCCGTGGTGAACATGGGATAAAGGTGTAAGACTATCACAGATACTGCCCGGTGTCCCTTCTAAAGAGAGCCACTGTGTTGGCCGGAGTCCTCATGTTGTTCCTTCCACAACGACCTACGGTTACATATTAATTTGAGTCAAGTCGGTCGCGACCGAAGGCAATTGCTTGTCCGGCAATTTGTGATAAAATTACAAAAATAATAACGAAGCTTTTTTGGCATAGGTGCCGTGCCGAGGCACGGGGGAGGCATATGCAACAGGGCGCATCTACCGGACTTACCCCCGGAAACCGCATACAGCGTTTCGGCGCCATCATTGCGGTGTTCTGGACATTGCTCGTGGCGTACTCGCTGTACTGGGATCACCGGCAACATCAGGAGGATGTGCTGTTGCTCGGCAAGATGCAGAGTCAGGCGTTCTTCGAGAAGGATCTCCTCTACCGCCGCTGGGCATCCCGCCATGGCGGCGTGTACGTGCCGGTGACGGAATCCACCCAACCCAATCCCTACCTGTCCCACATCCCCGAGCGGGATATAACCACCCCCTCCGGTAAGCGGTTGACCTTGATGAACCCGGCCTACATGACGCGTCAGGTGTTTGAAATGGCCCAGGAATACACAGGGACCGGCCGTGGCCATATCACCAGCCTCAAACCGATCAGGGCCGAGAACGCCCCCGACCTTTGGGAAAAGGGGGTGCTACAGACATTCGAACGGGGTGTTACGGAGGTCGGCGAGATAGAGCATATCGACGGCAAACCGTACTATCGCTACATGAAGTCGCTCTTTGCCGACAAACCCTGCCTCAAGTGCCATGCGCCCCAGGGGTACCATGAGGGGGATGTACGGGGAGGGCTGAGCGTCTCTGTCCCCCTGGAACCGATCTATGCAATGTTGGCCAAAGAGATGCGGGGGGTATATATCAACCACGCCTTCATCTGGCTGCTGGGTCTGGGGGGCATCGGATTCGGGACCCGCAGGTTGGGGCGCATGACCACGGAGCTTTATGAACAGACCGTGGCGCTGGAACATGAAATCGTAGAGCGTGAGGTGGCCCAGGAGGCGCTCCAGGAGCAGACGATCGTTCTGGAAGAGGAAATTGCCGAGCGGCGACAGATTGAGGAAACCGTGCGCCTCAGCGAGGAAAAGTTCTCCAAGTCCTTTGACAACGCCCCCATCATCATGACGATCAGTACGTTTGAAGAGGGACGCTTTCTGGATGTGAACAAAAAATTCGTCGAGCTTTCCGGCTTCAGCCGTCAGGAGGCCGTCGGCAGGGCATCGCTTGAGCTTGGTTGGATCACGCCGGACCAGCGACAGGTGCTGCTGACCGAATTTGGAGAAAAGGGCCGCACCTCGGGCGTTGAATTGCGCTTGTGCTCAAAGGATAAAAAATACATCACCTGCAGGTATTACGGCGAACTCATCACGGTTGACGGTCGCCAGTGCCTGCTTTCCTTGGCCTATGACATGACCGAGCAGAGGGCCATGGAGGAGCAACTCCGGCAGGCCCAGAAGATGGAGGCCATCGGCCAGCTTGCGGGAGGGGTGGCCCATGACTTCAACAATGTGCTCACGGTTATCATGGGGTATTGCAATCTGTTGCAGATGGACCCGACGTTGGATACGCACCAGCGTGATGAGGTCGAGCAGATTGTCGCCTCTTCCGAGAAGGCGGCCCAGTTGACCCGTGGACTGCTCACCTTCAGCCGCAAGGAGGTCATGGATTTCAGGCTGGCCGACCTCAACGGTATTGTACAGCATGTTCAGAAGTTCCTTGCCCGGGTCATTGGTGAGGATATCCAGCTCAGAACCATCTGCAATCGCCCTGAGATCACCGTTCGCGTGGATAGCGCCCAGATCGAACAGGTCCTGATCAACCTGGCCACCAATGCTCGGGATGCCATGCAAATGGGGGGGCTGTTGAACATCGAAACGAACACCCTGGATGTTGACGACTCCTTTATCACTACCCATGGTTACGGTACGCCGGGCCGTTATGCCTGCATAGCGGTTTCCGATTCCGGCTGCGGCATGGACGAACAGACCCGCAAGAGGATCTTCGAGCCGTTTTTTACCACCAAGGAGCAAGGCAAGGGAACCGGCCTCGGCATGGCCATCGTCTACGGGATCGTCAAGCAGCATAACGGTTTTATCACTGTCTACAGCGAACCGGGACACGGCACCACCTTCAGGATATATCTACCGCTGAGTGAGGGAGGGCAGGGACCGCAGGAAGAAACGGGGGAGCCGGTTGTTCCCGACGGCGGGACAGAAACGATCCTTGTGGCCGAGGACGAAGCTGGTGTGCGCAGGCTTTTAGACGATATCCTGACTCAGTACGGCTATCAGGTGATCCTGGCGGAGGACGGACAGGAGGCTGTCGAGAAATTCATGGCAAACCGTGGTAAGATTCACTTGGTCCTCATGGATATCATCATGCCCAGAAAGAGCGGTCAAGAGGCTGTTGCAGAGATCTGGCGGCTGCAACCGGACATAAAGGTGTGCTATGCCAGCGGATACACTGCTGATTTCATTCGGAATCGCGGCGTGGATGATGGAGGGATCGAGCTTGTCATGAAGCCGGTCCGGCCGCAGGAACTTCTGTGGAAGGTGCGGGAGATACTGGACAGATAAGGGGAATTCAGCGCGGCCGTCCCGATTGCAATGCAACGATCATGGAAGCGTCCGAAATAACGGGCGCAAAGGAGGGGGTATGCAGTTGGAGATTCATAACGTCAAGATCGACTATCCCGAAGGGTGCAACATCATCCTCGGCCAGACCCACTTCATCAAAACCGCCGAGGACCTCTATGAGGCCATCGCCACCACGGTATCTCAGGCCCGCTTCGGTGTCGCCTTCAGTGAGGCGTCCGGCCCCTGCCTGATCCGAACCGAGGGGAACGACGACGGGCTGATCAAAGGATGTGCCACCGTGCTGAAGACCATCGGCGCCGGCCATGTCTTCTGCATCCTGCTGCGGGATGCCTATCCCATCAACATCCTCAACCAGGTAAAAAATTGCCCCGAGGTCTGCTGCGTCTATTGCGCCACGGCCAACCCACTCCAGGTGATCGTCGCCTCCACCATGCAGGGGTGGGGCATCCTCGGGGTGATCGACGGTTATGCCCCCAAGGGGGTGGAATCGGTTGAAGAACGCCAGCAACGGCACGGCCTGTTGCGCACGATAGGCTACAAGCTGTAATGAAATGGCGAGGGCGGAAGAATGTGGGGCGCGTACTGGCGGCATTGCTGCTGGCAACGCTTGGGGGGCTGTGCGCGACCGCTCAGGGAAAGGGGGGACGCAGGATGGAAACGTTGACCATTTCGAGTCCGGGCTTTAGCCACGGGGAGGCCATACCGTCCCGCCACACCTGCGACGGGGACGACACTAGTCCCGCCATCGTCATCGCTAAGGTGCCGCAGGCCACCCAGAGCCTGGCGCTGGTCATGGATGACCCTGATGCGCCCATGGGGGACTGGGTGCACTGGGTGGTGTGGAATATCCCGCCCCAGACGCGGGAGATCCCCGAGCACGGCCTGCCGCCCAAGGCCGTCCAGGGGAAGAACGACTGGCATCGGAACAGCTACGGCGGCCCCTGTCCGCCGTCCGGGACCCACCGCTATTTTTTCAGGGTCTATGCCCTGGATACCGTGCTGAAGCTCGGCAGCTCCACCACCAAGGGCGATCTTGAACGGGCCATGCAGGGGCATGTTTTGGGTAAGGGGGAGTTGATGGGGACGTATAAGAGGCGGTGAGGTGAGAGTATGTGCAAATGGCCACAGTCCCCTGTGGCCATTCGGCGTTGCATCGTATCAAATAATCTCTACAAACCAAGCTGTTTAAAGAAGTCGTTCCCCTTGTCGTCCACTAGGATGAACGCCGGGAAGTCCTCCACCTCTATCTTCCAGACCGCTTCCATCCCCAGTTCCGGGAAATCGATGCACTCGACCTTTTTGATGTTTTCCTCGGCCAGGACCGCGGCCGGGCCGCCGATGGAGCCGAGGTAGAACCCGCCGTATTTCTTGCAGGCGTCCGTAACCTGCTGGCTGCGGTTACCCTTGGCTATCATGATCATCGCGCCGCCGTGGGATTGCAGTTCGTCCACATAGGAGTCCATGCGGCCGGCGGTGGTGGGGCCGAAGGAGCCCGAGGGCTTGCCAGCCGGAGTCTTGGCCGGTCCGGCGTAGTAGATCGGGTGCTTCAACAGGTACTCGGGCAGCGGCTTGCCGCTATCCAGGATCTCCTTGAACTTGGCGTGGGCGATGTCGCGGCCCACCACGATGGTGCCGCTCAGGAGGAGGGGGGTGGAAACCGGGTGCTTGGTCAGTTCGGCCAGGATTTCCTTCATGGGCTTGTTCAGGTCGATCTTGACGCCGTGGCCGTGCTTGCCGCGGTACTGGTCGGGGATCAGGCGGCCGGGGTTGCGGTCCATATCCTCGACGAACAGGCCGTGTTTCGTGATCTTGGCTTTGATGTTGCGGTCGGCCGAACAGGATACCGCCATGCCCACCGGGCAGGATGCGCCGTGGCGCGGCAGACGGATGACGCGCACGTCGTGGGCAAAATACTTGCCGCCGAACTGGGCGCCGATGCCCAACTTCTGGGCCGCCTCAAGGAGTTTCGCTTCCAGCTCCAGATCGCGGAAGGCCTGGCCGTGCTCGTTCCCCTGGGTGGGGAGGCCGTCCAGCTCTTTGGCGGTTGCCAGTTTGACGGTCTTCATGCAGGCGTCGGCGCTGGTGCCGCCGATGACGAAAGCGATGTGGTAGGGAGGACAGGCGGCGGTGCCCAAGTACTTCATCTTTTCCACCAGGAATTTTTCCAGTTTGCCCGGGGTGAGCAGGGCCTTGGTCTCCTGGAAGAGCATGGTCTTATTGGCCGAACCGCCACCCTTGGCCATGAACAGGAATTTGTAGTAGTCGCCGTCGGTGGCCGCGATGTCGATCTGGGCCGGGAGGTTGGTGCCGGTGTTGACTTCCTTGTACATGTCCAGGGCCACGGTTTGGGAGTAGCGCAGGTTCTCTTCGGTGTAGGTCTTGTAGACCCCCTTGGAGATCCACTCTTCGTCCTTGACGCCGGTCCAGACCTGCTGGCCTTTCTTGGCGACGACCGTGGCGGTGCCGGTGTCCTGGCAGACCGGAAGCTCGAACTGGGCGGAGATCTCGGCGTTGCGCAGGAACGCCATGGCGACCCCTTTGTCGTTCTGGGAGGCTTCGGGATCACTCAGGATCTTGGCCACCTGCTCGTTGTGCGCGGGGCGCAGCAGGAAGGAAACGTCCCGCATGGCCTCATTGGCCAGAACGGTGAGCGCCTCGGGACAGACCCTGATAACCTGCTTGCCGGCAAATTCGGCAATTTCGACGTACTTTTCGCTTCCCTCGACCTTACGGTACTTGGTTTCATCTGTGGCAAGGGGGAAGAGTTCCTGATAAACGAACGGTTTGGTGGACATGGCTGTGGTTCTCCTTTCGTTGCCGGAAATTCGGCTTTGTTGCTATGGTTGGATGCCGAGTAAAAAGTGTTTTGTATACAAGACGTAATGGGCGCATCTTAGTGAAAAGTACGCCCTTTGTCGAGAGCTAAGTTTACGACAAAACAGGTGATAAAAATTGACAGATTTAGTGGGCCTATGTTAATCCTGTACCACAATTTTCAACTGTTTGTACGGGAGTTTCACCATGTTCAAGAACCTGCGCGAGGATATCAACTCCGTCTTTGAACGCGATCCGGCCGCCCGCAATGCCATGGAGATCATCTTCTGCTATCCCGGCCTGCACGCCCTCTGGATATATCGTATTGCCCATTGGTTCTGGATCAACAAGCTGTTTTTCCTGGGACGTTTCATTTCCCATCTCGGCCGTTTCCTGACCGGCATCGAAATCCATCCGGGCGCCAAGATCGGCCGCAAGTTTTTCATCGACCACGGCATGGGGGTGGTGATCGGGGAAACGGCCGAGATCGGCGACAACGTGACCCTCTACCACGGCGTGACCTTGGGCGGGGTAACCTGGGACAAGGTCAAGCGCCATCCGACCCTGGGCGATAACGTGGTGATCGGTTCGGGGGCCAAGGTGCTGGGACCGTTTACCGTCGGCAAGGGGGCCAAGATAGGCTCCAACTCGGTGGTGGTCAAGGAGGTCCCGGAAAACGCTACCGTGGTGGGCATCCCCGGTCGGGTGGTCATGGCCCAGGAAAAGAAGGAAGAGCTTCGCCCCGACCTGCAACACGGCCAACTGCCCGATCCGGAGGCCAAGGCGATTTCGTGTCTGTTCGACCAGATTCGCGAGTTGGAGAAAAAGTACGCCACCCTGGCCGAGGAACACGAGGCGCTGAAAAAGAAAATCAACGGCTGATCCTTAGAAAACAGTAGGTTGTTCAAAAATAGTCAGATCGTCGCACCCGCAGAATGCCCTGAGGAGGCGTAGCAGCGCTACGCCGCACGAAAGGGTTTTCGAGGACGGCGGCGAGATGACTGTTTTTCAACAACCTCTTAGAAAGCTGCGCAATGATCAAACGACAAACCACCATCAATCGTATCTTCAAGATCACCGGCATCGGGCTGCATACCGGCCAACCGGTCAACTTGGAGTTCCTTCCCCGCCGCGAGTTCGGCATCGCCTTTGTCATCAACGGCCAGATGATCCCGGCCCGCTACGACATGGTTGCCGACACGCGCCTCTCGACCCTGATCGCCAAAGATGGGGCATCGGTTTCCACCATCGAACACCTGATGGCGGCCTTTTACTTTTCCGGCATCACCAACTGCCTGGTGTACATCGACGGCCCCGAGGTCCCCATCATGGACGGCTCGGCCTGGGAGTTCTATCAGGGCATGTGGAAAGCCGGCGTCTACGAATTCCCGGAAAACGGCGTCTATCTGAAGGTGCTGCGCCCGGTGGAGGTCACCCGGGAAGACGCGTTTCTGCGGGTCAAGCCGCTCAATACCCTGGAAATCACCATGTCCATCGAGTTCCGGGCGCCGGTCGGCAAGCAGAAGAAACGGGTCACGGACGTGGAAAACGCGTTCGCCATCATCAATTCCCGCACCTTCGGCTTCATCGAGGAGTTGGAAGCGATCCGCCAGGCGGGTTTGGCCAAGGGGGCGACCCTGGACAATGCCGTGGCAATCGGCGAGGACAGCATCGTCAACCCCCACGGCCTGCGCTACAAAAAGGAGCTGGTCAACCACAAAATCCTCGACCTGATCGGCGATCTGTACACCAGCGGCTACCGCCTCCTCGGCAAGGTCGAGGCCAACAAGACCGGCCATTACCTCAACAATCTGCTGCTGAAAGAGATCTTTTCAGACCCCGCCAATTACGCCATCTACTGATGTGCCGGATCACTACAAACGCCGACTGGAACGAATCTTTCGCGACCCTTTGACCCTCGTGCAGTAAGGGGGCAAAGGGTCGGTTTCGCCTTGTTGGCTTGCCCTTCACCGCTTGGTGAAAATCGTTGTGGTCGGCTGATATGCAAGGCGCACGCGAGCGAGAAGGCGAGTGGCACCGCCGCAGATCAACCCCGCAGTAGATTTTCTATTGTCCCAGCATGACCTCTCCCGTATCCGTGAACAGCTTCACCGGCAGCTCAAAGACCCGCTTGAAGATATTCAACGCTCCCCTGGCCATGGACTTGACCGGAATAGCGCTCACCTGTGGATCGGACCACTTGCCCTTTGCCTCGAAATAGGCCGTTACCACCGATTTGCCCTTGCCGGTCAGGAGCCAGCCCACCACCGGGATGCGGTTGACGATCTTGTCCACGGTCTGGAGCGGCTGGACGCCGATGGTGAAATTGAGTTCCTCCCTGACCATGTCCGCTCGGCCTATGACCGAGATGTTCATGGCATCGCTGTTGATAAAGAGGTTTTGGGTCGAAATGCTGCCGTCGCTGAAGGCGAAGCTGCCATGGATGTCCTTATACGGCATACCGTCCGACACCATGTCCGGAAGTTGGAACTTGAGCAACTGGGATACGTTAAGGATCGAGAACATCTTGGAGAGCACGTTGAACTTCCGCAGAGTGCCTTTTTCCAGTCTCAGTTTCACATTGCCGAGCGCTGTCCTCTTGAGGTCCGCCATGGTAGCCCCCCGGGCGGTCAGGTCGCCGGAGAGGTTGAGGGTCCCGGTGACCTCCTTGGTCACGTCCAGCGCCTGAAGAAGGCGCTCCGCATTGACCCGCGAAACCCCGATATTCAGGTCATAGCGTCGCTCCTGGCCGTTGCCCGGTGCAATGCGTCCCTTTGCGGTCACCTTGCCGCTGAACATCCCGGCCTCCATGCCCTGGAGATAAAGAATGCCGTTTTCCTGGTGCAGCGTCGCATTCAGCTTCGAGTAGGGAACCTTTTCGTATTTCCCGGATTCGGCGTTGAGCTTGAGATTCAGGTTGAGTCGCGATGACGCCCGGTTGTCCGTGTTCCCCTGGCCGGAGAGTTTGGCAAGCAGGAGCAGGTCGTCCAGGTCGAGGTTGGATGAACTGAGCGCCAGGTTGGCCGTTGGGGCGGCCCCCGTGGTGTAATCGCCGTTGATGCTGAAATTGGACGTATTGAAGAGTCCGGACAAACTGTTGACGGCATACCTGCCGTCCCTGACGGCCAGCACGGCATGCAGGCGGCGGATGCTGGCATTTGCCTTGGCCGGGGGCGGGGGGATAAGGTTTATGTCCCGCAGGAAGAACTGGGGTGACGACAGGGTGATCTCGGCTTCGGCGTTTTTCAGGCTTTTGACCCGGCCGCGCAGGTTGAGGAGCGAATCGCCGTAGCGGGCGCTCATGCCGGTAGTTTCCAGACTGTTCCCGTGAAAGGTGATCGTGCTGCTGATGCCGCTCACCGGCTTCAATTTTGGATCCGGCAGGAAGGAAAAAGTGTTCAGGGCAATACTGCCGGAGTAATCCATGGCCGAGAAGTCTTCGGGGTTGCCGGTGCCGCGGATATGGGCCTGTACCCTTCCGCGCGGGCGGTACTGTTGCCACATGGGTATGATGGGCAAGGTCTCGCTCAACCAAAACGGGTTGGTCTGCACTTCGAAACCGAGGTACGGCTTATCGCCGTATCTCAGCAAGGCGTTTGCGGAGAGGGCGAGAGGCGGCAGGGTGTAGGCCAGGCTGTTCAGCTTGATCTCGCCCGGCGGAAGGGTCGAACTGAAGGCGAGATGGTTCGCCATGCCTGCGGGTTTGCGAACAACGCCGGGGAAGGTGTAGGCGGCCTGCTTCAGTTCCCATTCGCCGTCCAGTCGGTAGGCGGAAAAATGGCCGCTGCCGGTGAGGACAAGGTTGGAGTTGCCACTGAAATCGAGTTTGTGCGCCCCGACGATCCTGGCCAGCCAGGCGATCTCGGGGGAGCGGGGGGTGATCTCCATGCGGACCGGGTAGTCGGATTGCTTGTCGGTGTTGTATTCCGTGATCGATCCGTGCAATTTGAACGGCGACGTGCCGAAGGAACCGGTCATGCCGATCAGGTTGAAGTTCTTGCCCTTCAACTCGACGGTTCCCTTGATGTTGTTGAACGTCGGCGCCTTGGGGCCGTAGCTGAGAACGGCCTTTTCCACCGGCCCCCGGATCAGGAGGGTGTTGTAATTGTCTCCCCGCTCCATGTGGGCGATCTGGCTGACCCGTCCGTCCAGTACGCCGGTATCCAGCTTGAAGACCCCGGACTTGATCTTGTTCTCGATATAATCACGGGTATCGGTGGGGATGATTCCGTAGGGAACGTAGGTCCTGACATCCTCATAGCGGAAGGTGCCCGGGGTGGCCGCTCTGGCGACGATGCGCGGATCCGGGCCTGCATAATCGTGCAGTTGGACGCTCCCCTTGATCCTGAAACCGTCGGTGCTCAGGTCGATAGTCTTGATATTCAGCAGTTTGCCGTTGAGTTTGAGGTCATAGTCCGCCTGGAGGAAACGGGGCGCCACGGTGGCGTGGAATATGGTCGGCCAGGACACGGCGGCGTTGTTGATGCGGATCTTGCCCTTGGCGGCGAACTCCCGGGGCTTGCCCTTGAAGCTGGTGGCGACGTCCAGGCGGCCACCCGGGTTGGCGAAGGGGATGTGCCTGCCGAAGTAAGGCCAGAAACGGCCGATCTCGGCCTGTTTGACATCCGCATCGCCGTTTACTTCCATCTCAAGCAGGGATTGCCCCTTTTCGGGGAGCCTGATCGTGCCGTTCAGGGCGATTTTGGCCGGAGCCCCCGATACGGCCGGGATGTCGCAGACGAGCTTGACGCTCCCTTTGCGGCCGCGGGCCACGTGATCCATGGTCAGGGCGATATTGGTGGCGGCAACCGCCGGCAGCCCGTCTTTGCCCACGGCCATGTCGTGCCACTGGATCGTACTGCGCTTGAGCTGCACCTTGCGGAACTGAATCTGCATGCCTTCTTTGCCCGGCGCCAACAGGTCGTCGATGTTCAACTTCCCGTCTTTGTTCCGTACCAGACGGATGTCAGCCCCTTCCAGGGCTACGTCGCGCAACACGACACGTTCTTCCAGCAGGGGCCACAGGGCCAGCCGCACCGTGATGCGGTCGGCCTTGAGAAAATCGGCGCTGTTGTCCGGCTCCTTGACCGTGATGCCGTCAAAATCGAAGGAAGGGCCGAAGTGCCATTTGAACTCGCCCCGGGTGAAGGTGACCTTACGGTTGAGGGATTTTTGCAGGGAAGCGAGGATTTCGTCGCGATAGGCGTTGACATCCAGCAGGTAGGGCAGAAAAAAAGCCAGGCTGACCACGATGGTGCTGACGACCAGCAGCAGGATGCCGGAAAGCTTTATATAGGAGCGTTTCATCATGGCTGTTCGGGGGGAAGGGCTGTGACGCGAACCTTCAGTACCGCGGTCTGGGTCACCTCTTCGCAGAGGAACCGGTAGCCGTGCCATTCGACGGTCTCGCCTTTCAGCGGGAAACGGCCCAGCTCCTGCAGGATCATGCCGGCCACGGTTTCAAAGGGGAGTTCCTCGTCCAGCTTGATCTCAAGGGCGTCGGCCAGGTCGAAGACCGAGAGCAGGCCATCCACCATCAGGCTGCCGTCCTCCATATTCATAATGGTCGGTTGTTCCCCGACATCGTGCTCATCCTCGATCTCGCCCACCAACTCCTCTATCAGGTCTTCGGTGGTGACCAGGCCGCTCAGGCCGCCGTACTCGTCTACCACCAGCACCATCTGGTTGCGGTTGCGCTGCATTTCCTTGAGCAGCTCGTTGACCTTCTTTCCCTCCGGCACGAAGACCGGCGGCAGCATGATGGCCGCAAGGTCGAGCTGTTCACCCGCCACCAACCGCCCCAGGATGTCCTTGCCGTGCACCACCCCCGCAATCTCCTCAATGCTCCCGGCATAGACCGGATAGCGGGAATACATGTTATCCAGGAGCGTGGCCACCACCTGGTCACGGGGCGCGGCAAGATCGATGGCTACCATGCGCGTGCGCGGGACCATTACCTCGCGGACGCAGGTGTGGGAAAATTCGAAGACATTGCGGATGTACTCGTGCTCAGTCTCGCTGAAAACGCCGCTCTCATGCCCCTCGGCCACGATGTGCTGCACCTCTTCGCGGGAGATGAAGGGCTCTCGGTTGGCTGGAATACGCAAGAGCCGCATCACCGCCTTGCTGGAGACGGTCAGGAGGCTGACCAGGACCGAGCCGACCCGGGCGAGTACGCTGATGGGCCGGGCAACCCGCAAGGCAATGGCGTCGGAGTATTGCAGCCCGATCGCCTTGGGTACCAGTTCACCCAGGATGAGCAACAGGTAGGAGATGATAACCACCATGCCGGTGACCGCCACCGGTTCGGCGGCATGGGCCAAAAAGCCGATCCCCAGGTTCTGAAACCAGGGGCGGAGGTAGTCGACGGCGATAATGCCGCCCATGGTCGAGGCCGTGGCACCGGTCACGGTGACGCCGACCTGCACCAGCGCCAACAGGCGGTGGGGGTCCTGCTGAAGCACCTCGATGAGGTTTGCCCGCTTGTCGCCCTCGTCCACCAGTTGGGCGACACGGCTCTTGCGAATGGATATGATGGCAAATTCGGAGCAGGCAAAAAAGCCGTTCAGAACAATCATCACTGCAATGACGAATATTTCAACGAGAACGGTATCCACAAAACCTCCATTAAAGCGACATTTTCACTCCTGATGGGACTAATGTCAACCGTCACATGTATCGGTATACGTTTTATCCCTGTAATGGTGCGAAAAAACGCAAAAAAGTTGCCACTGCTATGAATATGGGAAGGCAATTCGGGCATTATGGAGAGGCGGCTCGTTATTTTTGTTTGTTGTCAGTGTAACCTTTGGGCGTTTTGTCCGTCTTATGCTCTGAAAGCGTAAGGTCCACCTTCTTATGCAAAACGGATGGCAGAACGGCGCTTCACGAGTGTACACAATGAGAAACGGAAGAGATCTTCCGTTTCTCATTTTACTCCGGGCGACAGTACTGAAAGTATTCTGAAAACAGGGCGCCTGACGCCTTTATATTTTTCACATTATGGTCTATATATTGCGGCTGGTGGCAAAGAGGTAATGGATTTCATCTCCATCATTATCCTATCCCGGGCAGCAAGCACATAAGGCAGGAGGAAATCGTGACGTTACATGCAGCAGGCACTTTTGAGCGCCTGAAGAAACCGGAAACAGGGGCGGTGCGGCAATGAGCCTACAACCTCATCAGAAAGAGACAGGCAATGGACCATCCGAAAACTCCCCGACAGCCTCACGGTCCCGGCTCTGGTGGCTGATCGTGCCGTTGATAGGGCTGTTGGCAGGTGGGGGGTACCTGTATTGGGGCGGGAAACCGGTCCCGGCCGCCAAGCAGGGTGGGGCGAAAAATGCCCCCCAGGTGGTCCCGGTGGTGGCGCAGGCCGCGGGAAAGGCGGATGTGGGGGTGTATATCACAGGGCTCGGCAATGTGACCCCCCTCAACACCGTCACCGTCAAGTCCCGTATTGATGGGCAGCTCATGGAGGTCCGCTTCCGGGAGGGGCAGACCGTCAAGCGGGGCGATCTCCTGGCCGTTATCGACCCGCGGCCGTACCAGGTGCAGTTGACCCAGGCCGAGGGGCAGATGGCCCACGACCAGGAACTGTTGCGGAATGCCCGTCTCGACCTGCAGCGCTATAAGCTTTTGTGGCAACAGGACTCCATCCCCAAGCAGCAATTGGACACCCAGGAGACCCTGGTGCGCCAGTATGAAGGGACCGTCAAGGTTGACAAGGGGCAGATCGACAGCGCAAAACTGCAACTGGTCTACAGCCGGATTACGGCGCCCATCAGCGGCCGGGTCGGCTTGCGTCAGGTCGACGCCGGCAACATCATCCATGCCAGCGATACTACCGGCCTGGTGATCATTACCCAACTCCAGCCTATTACGGTGGTATTCCCGGTCCCCGAGGACAGCCTTCCCCTGGTGCTCGGCAAATTCAGGTCGGGAACGCGTCTTACCGTGGATGCCTTTGACCGGGAGCAAAAACAAAAGCTTGCCACGGGGCAGCTTCTGACCATCGACAACCAGATCGACCCGGCCACCGGCACGGTCAAGTTCAAGGCGGTGTTTCCCAACAATGATAATGTCCTGTTTCCCAATCAGTTCGTCAATGCCCGACTGCTGGTGGAAACCAGGCATGATAGTGTCGTGGTTCCCGCCTCCGCCATCCAGCGCGGCTCCCAGGGCACCTTCGTGTACCTGGTGAAGGCCGATAAAACCGTCGGCATTCGTCCGGTCGTCGTCGGCACCCCCCAGGGGGATGATATCGCCATCACCTCAGGCCTCGCGGCGGGCGAGATGGTGGTGGTGGACGGCGCCGAACGTCTGCGGGACGGCAGCAAGGTGGAGCTGAGGGAACCGGGTCACCAGCGGGGCCAGGGCGCCCCAAATGGCGCAACTGCTCCCGGGAGTCCGAAAGGGCAGGGTGGACAGCGGGGAGCGGTGAAGGGGGCGGGACAGAAACCTGGTGGGGTTCAACAAGGAACAAGACCATGACCTCGAAATCTTCGCCACGGGGGACATGGAGGTACACGGAGAAAAAAAGTAACGGCTAGGATGCCGTTTATATATGTTCAAGGGGTTTATGCCGTTAACACCGCTATTTCATTACAAATCCATAAAGACGGTTATGAAAACCCCTCTAGCCTTTCCTTCGTGTCCTCTCTGTCCTCCGTGGCAACCTGTTTTTGCTATGGACGTTATCGTCCATCCGAATGAAATTTTTCAGGACACTCCATGAATCTTTCGCGCATTTTTATACTCCGTCCCGTGGCCACAACCCTGCTGATGATCGCCATCCTGCTGGCCGGTGCCGTGGCTTACAAGCAGTTGCCGGTTTCGGCTCTCCCCCAGGTGGATTACCCCACCATTCAGGTGCGCACCTTTTACCCCGGCGCCAGTCCTGATGTGGTTGCAACCTCCATCACGGCACCGTTGGAGCGCCAGTTCGGACAGATGCCGGGCCTGACCCAGATGACCTCCACCAGTTCCAACGGCTGCTCGGTCATCACCATGCAATTCAGCCTGGAGTTGAGCCTTGATATTGCCGAACAGCAGGTACAGGCAGCCATCAACGCCGCTTCCACCTTTCTTCCCACCGGCCTTCCGAACCCGCCTGTCTACAGCAAGGTCAATCCGGCCGATACGCCGATCCTGACCCTGGCGCTCAGTTCCGATTCCCTGCCTCTCCCCAAGATAGAGGACCTGGCCGATACCCGCTTTGCCCAGAAGATCTCCCAGCTTCCCGGCGTGGGTTTGGTGAGTATCAGCGGCGGACAGCGGCCGGCGGTGCGGGTCCATGCAAACCCGACGGCGCTGGCTTCCTACAGCCTGACCATGGAAGACCTGCGTTCCTCCATAGCCACCGCTAACGTCAATCAGGCCAAGGGGGGCTTTGACGGTCCCCGGCAGTCCTATATCATCGGAGCCAACGATCAACTCTACAGCAGCAAGGACTTCCGGCCCCTGGTCGTCGCCTACAAAAACGGCGCGCCGGTACGGCTGTCCGATGTAGCCGATGTCGTGGACGATGCGGAGAACGTGAACCAGGCCGCCTGGATGAACGAGAAGCCGTCGGTGATCGTCAACATACAGCGCCAGCCGGGTGCCAACGTTATCGAGGTCGTGGACCGCATTAAAAAACTGATGCCCCAACTGCAGAGTTCGTTGCCCGCCTCGATCAAGGTGTCGGTGCTGACCGACCGCACCAACACCATCCGGGCCTCGGTGCGCGACGTGCAGCACGAGATGCTTCTTGCGGTAGTGCTGGTGGTCCTGGTCATCTTTCTCTTTCTGCGCAATTTTTCTGCCACCATCATCCCCAGCGTGGCGGTACCGCTCTCACTGGTGGGGACCTTCGGGGTCATGTACCTGCTGGGATTCAGTTTGAACAACCTGACACTGATGGCCCTGACCATCTCCACCGGTTTCGTGGTTGATGACGCCATCGTCATGATCGAGAACATCACCCGCTACATCGAGGAGGGGGAGAGCCCGCTCCAGGCAGCGCTCAAGGGCTCGCAACAGATCGGGTTCACCATCCTGTCGCTGACGGTCTCGCTGATTGCCGTGTTGATCCCTCTGCTCTTCATGGGCGATGTCGTCGGTCGCCTGTTCCGCGAGTTTGCCGTCACCCTGGGGGTCACCATCCTCATATCTGCGGTGGTCTCCCTGACCCTGACCCCCATGATGTGCGCCCGACTGCTCAAGCATGTGCCTGAAGAACGGCAGGGGCGGTTTTACCACGCCTCGCAGCTCTTCTTCGATCGAGTCATTGCCGCCTATGGCCGGTCGCTCAAGATCGTGCTGAGGCACCAGACTGCGACGCTGGTGATAGCGGTCGGCACGCTGGTGCTGACGGTCGTACTCTATGTGCTGGTGCCCAAGGGGTTTTTCCCGGTACAGGATACCGGTGCCATCCAAGGGGTAACCGAGGCGGCACAATCCATCTCGTTCCCCGCCATGGCCGAGCGTCAACAGGAACTTGCCCGGGCGATCCTCAAGGATCCTGCCGTCGAGAGCCTCTCTTCCTTCATTGGGGTGGACGGTATCAACACCACACTCAACAGCGGTCGCATCATGATAAACCTGAAGCCGCTCGCCGAGCGCGACGCCAGCGCCAGCGAGGTCGTACGCCGTTTGCAGGCGAACACTTCGGGTGTCGCCGACATAAAACTCTTCATGCAGCCGGTTCAGGACCTGACCGTCGATGCCAGGGTCAGTCGCACCCAGTTCCAGTACACCCTGGAAGATCCCAATACCGATGAACTGAAAGCGTTGGCGCCCAAGGTGATCGAGGCGATGAAAGCACGTCCCGAACTTCTTGATGTCAGCAGCGACCAGCAGGACCAGGGGGCGCGCGTCGTGCTGGATATCGACCGGAACACGGCGGCCCGTTTCGGCATCACCCCCCAGAATATCGACGATGCTCTCTACGACGCTTTTGGCCAGAGGCTTGTCTCGACCATATTTACCGAACTGAACCAGTACCGGGTCGTACTTGCCGTTAAAGAGGATTTTCGTAACAGCCCCACCGGCCTGCAATCGGTTTATCTGCGCAGCACCAGTGGCGGCATGATCCCCCTGAGTACCATTGCCCGGGCGACGGAGTCGGTCGGGCCGCTGGTCATCAACCGCCAGGGGCAATTCCCGGCGGTGACCACGTCGTTCAACCTGGCGCCGGGCATGTCGCTGGGGACCGCGGTCACGGCGGTGGAGGCGGCCACCGAGAAGCTCGGGCTGCCGGCCAGTATCAGAGGCACGTTCCAAGGAACGGCCCAGGCCTTCAAATCATCTTTGTCCAACGAACCGCTACTGATTCTGGCGGCCCTGATTACGGTCTACATCGTGCTGGGAGTGTTGTACGAAAGCTACATCCATCCGGTCACCATCCTCTCCACCCTTCCTTCCGCCGGCGTCGGAGCGGTGCTGTCGTTGATGATCTGCCGCACCGACTTGAGTGTCATTGCCATCATCGGCATTATCCTCCTGATCGGCATCGTCAAGAAGAATGGCATTATGATGGTTGACTTTGCCCTGGATGCGGAACGCAAGGAAGGAAAACCGCCGGAAGAAGCCATTTATCAGGCGTGTCTGCTACGCTTCAGGCCGATCATGATGACCACCATGGCGGCTCTTTTGGGGGCGTTGCCGCTGGCCATGGGGCATGGCGTCGGGTCGGAGTTGCGGCGACCGCTGGGTATCTCCATCGTGGGGGGCCTGATTTTCAGCCAGATCCTGACGCTCTATACCACACCGGTGATCTACCTGGCCTTCGACCGGCTGGCGCAGCGGCGGGGAAAACGGCGGGGCGGTGAAAGAACGATCAAGAGCCCCGACGTAACCACACCATGAACATCTCCGCGCCTTTCATAAAGCGTCCGGTCGCCACCACACTGCTTACCTTGGGGCTCGTATTGGCTGGGGTGATCGCTTTCCGTCTCTTGCCGGTATCGCCGCTGCCCCAGGTGGATTTTCCGACTATTTCGGTTTCGGCATCCCTGCCCGGCGCAGACCCGGAAACCATGTCCACCTCGGTGGCGGCGCCTCTGGAGCGCCAGTTCGGCCGTATCGCCGGCGTGACCGAGATGACGTCCACCAGCAACCGCGGTTCCACCAGCATCACCATGCAGTTCGACCTGAACCGCGACATCGACGGCGCCGCGCGGGACGTGCAGGCGGCCATCAATGCTTCCCGTGGCGATCTGCCTTCCAACCTCCCCAGCAACCCCAGCTACCGCAAGGTCAATCCGGCCGATGCGCCGATCCTGATCCTGGCCCTGACCTCGGATACCATGAGCAAACCGCAGATGTACGACGCCGCTTCGTCCATCATGCAGCAGAAGCTCTCCCAGGTGAAAGGGGTCGGCCAAGTGTTTGTTGGGGGAAGTTCTCTCCCGGCGGTGCGGGTGGAACTGAATCCGCTTACGCTCAGCAAGTACGGCCTCAGCCTGGAAAACGTGCGCAGCACGCTGGCGGCTACCAATGCCAACCGGCCCAAAGGCCAGGTTTCCTCAGCCGATAAGACCTGGGAAATTCGTGCCAACGACCAGCTTCGCACGGCCAAGGAGTATCTGCCGCTGGTGGTGAACTACAAGAGCGGCGCAGCACTCCGGCTGGCGGATGTGGCCAATGTGCGGGATTCGGTGGAAGATCTGCGCTCCGCCGGCCTGGTGAACGGCAAGCCGTCGGTCATGGTGATCATCTCACGCCAGCCGGGCGCCAATATCATCGAGACGGTGGACAACGTGCGCGCCTTGCTGCCGCAGCTTCAAGCTGCCCTGCCGGGGGCCGTCAATCTGTCGGTCGTCCTTGATCGCACCCCTTCCATACGCGGCTCCCTGCGGGACGTGGAACGCTCGCTGCTGCTTTCCGCTCTGCTGGTGATCCTGGTGGTGTTCTGGTTCCTGCGCGATGCGCGCGCCACGCTCATCCCGGCCGTGGCCGTTGGGGTGTCGATCATCGGCACCTTTGCGGTGATGTACCTGTTCGACTACTCCCTGGATAATCTGTCGCTGATGGCCTTGACGATTGCCACCGGTTTTGTTGTGGACGACGCCATCGTGGTGCTGGAAAATATCACCCGCTACCGGGAACAGGGGCAATCGCCGCTCCAGGCGGCCCTGTCCGGTTCCAAAGAGATTGCCTTCACTGTCCTCTCCATGAGCGTTTCCCTGGTGGCGGTATTCATTCCCATCCTGCTGATGGGAGGGATCGTCGGGCGTTTGTTCCGCGAATTTGCCGTAACCCTCTCGGCGGCGATCATGGTTTCTTTGCTGGTGTCCCTGACCGCGACTCCCATGATGTGTGCCACGTTGCTCAAGCCTGAACGGAAACGGAAATACGGCATCATCTACCGGGCCAGCGAAGGGATGTTCACCTGGCTTCATAGCTTCTACAAGGTCACCCTCTCCTGGGCACTCGCCCATACCCGCATCATGCTGCTCATCATCGTGGCAACGGTGGTGGTCAATGTGGCGCTGTTCATACTCGTCCCCAAGGGGTTCTTCCCTGAACAGGATACCGGCCGTATCATGGGGAGAATCCAGGCTGCCCAGGATATCTCGTTCCAGGCCATGGAGCAGAAGCTGGCCCAGATCGTGGGCATCATCAAATCCGATCCGGATGTGGAGTATGTGACCGGATTCACGGGCGGTAACGGTGGCGGCGCAACCACCAATACCGGCCGGATGTTTATCTCCCTGAAACCGTTTGAAAAGAGGACCAGCAGCGCCAACGACGTCATCAAGAGGTTGCGCAGGAAGCTTATGGGCGTACCGGGTGCACCGGCCTTCCTGGCCCCGGTGCAGGATCTGCGCGTCGGCGGCAGGATCGGCAACGCCCTCTACCAGTATACCCTCCAGGGGAGCGACCTGAACGAGCTCAACACCTGGTCCCAGAACGTGCTCCGGAAATTGCGCACGGTCCCCCAGGTGGTCGACCTCAGCAGCGACCTGCAGAACAAGGGGAGGGAGGCATCGTTGGTGATCGATCGCCCCACGGCTGCCCGTTTGGGCGTCACCCCCCAGGTGATCGACAATACCCTGTACGACGCCTTCGGCCAACGCCAGGTGTCCATCTCCTATACCCTGCTGAACCAATACCATGTGATCATGGAGGTTGACCCCGTCTTCTGGCAGCGGCCCGATACGTTGCGGGACATCTACGTCCCCTCGACCAACGGCAGCCAGGTACCGCTTTCGAGCTTTACCCATTATGAACCTTCGGCCACGGCACTGGCGGTGAATCACCAGGGGCAATTTCCGGCAATCACATTGTCGTTCAACCTGGCACCCGGCGTGGCCTTGGGCGATGCGGTCAAGGCGATCGAGGCCGCCACCCGGGAGATGGGGATGCCGCTCACCATTCGGGGCAGCTTCCAGGGGACGGCCCAGGCGTTTCAGGCTTCACTCAACAATCAGCCGCTCCTGATCCTGGCGGCCCTGGTGGCGGTTTACATCGTGCTCGGGGTGCTGTACGAGAGCTATATCCACCCCATCACCATCCTCTCCACCCTGCCGTCGGCAGGGGTAGGGGCGGTGGCCGCCCTGATGCTGTTCCGCACCGACTTGAGCCTGATCGCCATCATCGGCGTCATTCTGCTGATTGGCATCGTCAAGAAGAATGGTATCATGATGGTGGACTTCGCCATCGCCGCCGAGCGCAACGAGGGGAAAAGTCCTGAAGAGGCGATCTACGAGGCCTGCCTGCTCCGCTTCCGGCCGATCATGATGACCACCATGGCCGCACTCCTGGGAGCGCTTCCCATGGCATTGGGGTTCGGTGTAGGATCGGAATTGCGGCGCCCCTTGGGCATCTCCATCGTCGGCGGCCTGATCTTCAGTCAGATGCTGACCCTGTACACCACCCCGGTGGTGTACCTCTATATGGACCGTTTCAGGCTGTGGGTGGCGAAGATCCGGGGACAGAGGAAGAACGCATCCCGTGCTTAAACGTGGACACACCACGGATTAGCGGCAATGGTTTCTCGCGCTGCCCGGCCATGACGTTTTGAATTGGGAAAGGATACACCATGCTTATGATACAATCGCCCTGCCGCCGTTACTTCTTTCTTGCCGGAACGCTCATGTTCCTGGCCGGTTGTACGGTCGGCCCGAATTACGTTCGGCCTGCGGCTGTGCCGGTCATGCCGACGGCCTACAAGGAAGTGAACGGCTGGAAAACGGCACAACCGCGGGATGAAGCCATCAAGGGGGCCTGGTGGCAGCTATTCAACGACCCGCAGTTGAATGCCCTGGAAGAGCAGGTTGCCGTGTCGAACCAAAACGTGCTCGCGGCCGAGGCCGGCTTCCGCCAGGCCCGCGCTCTGATCCAGTCCGCCAAGGCAGGTTACTACCCGACGGTCTCGGTCGGGGCCTCGGCCACCCGTGCCCATCAGTCGTCAACCCTTGGCAGTTCTGCAAAATCCGACGCCACCACCTATACGATTCCCGTGGATATTTCGTGGGAGGCCGACATCTGGGGCCGCGTACGGCGCAGCGTGGAAGCGAGCCGGGCAAACGCCCAGGCCAGCGAGGCCGATCTGGCGGCGCTCCGCCTGAGTGCCCAGGCCCAGCTTGCCCAGGCTTATTTTCAACTGCGCACCCAGGATGCCCAGAAAGCATTCCTGGACGCCACCGTTGCCTACTACCGCAAATCCCTTGAATTGACGAAAAACCGCTACGCCAGCGGTGTGGCAGCAAAGGCGGATGTGCTTCAGGCAGAGACCCTGCTCAAGAGCACCCAGGCCCAGGCCATCGACCTCGGTGTGCAACGTGCCCAGTACGAGCATGCCATCGCCCTGTTGATCGGCAAACCGGCTGCTGATTTCAGTCTGCCCGCCGCTCCCCTCGAAGCGGCGCCGCCGGTCATCCCCTTGGGGGTGCCGTCCCTGTTGCTGGAACGCAGGCCCGACATCGCCGCATCGGAGCGGCGGATGGCGGCGGCCAATGCCCAAATAGGCGTAGCCGAGGCGGCCTGGTATCCATCCATTACCTTGAGCGCATCGGGCGGTCTGGAGACGACGAGCTTTTCCCGCTGGTTGAGCTGGCCGAGCCGATTTTGGTCGGTTGGCCCTGCGGTTTCGGAGACCCTGTTCGATGGGGGGCTGCGCAGCGCACAGAACGACCAGGCGCGGGCCGCCTACGATGCCGAGGTGGCCACCTATCGCCAGACCGTGCTGACCGGTTTTCAGGAGGTGGAGGATAATCTGGCGGCGTTGCGCATCCTGGAGGAAGAGTCCAAGGTTCAGGATGAGGCGGTTCAGGCCGCCCGGCAATCGGTAGCCGTTGCCGAAAACCAGTACAAGGCCGGCATCACCAGTTATTTGACCCTGCTGACCGCCCAGGCCGCCGAGCTTGCCAACGAACGGACGGCCATAACCATCCGCGGTAGCCGCATGACTGCCGGCGTGCTCCTGATCAAGGCCCTGGGGGGCGGGTGGGACGCCTCGAACCTGCAGGATACGAAACGTTGACCCCGCGTCGTCAAGCTGCGGAAGAATGAGAGCCGGAGGATGGTGGCCCGGCAGGTGCAAAGCAAAACGGTTCCCGGCGCTATGGTCGGAAACCGTTTTGCTTTAACTACGTTATGAGGGGACTTACGAGTTGTCTTCCGGGCCGCCGAGGTACTTGCTGACCTCGTTGGCAAGGGTCGAGTGATGCAGCAACCGGCTGGGAATCTTGTCGCCGCCGAACAGCTCCTGATGCCAGGGCTGCTTTTTCAGCCAGTCCATGAGCCTTTGCCACGCCTGCCAATTATTGAATTCACAGTCGATGCCGGTAAGCTGGTTGAGGAACTTGTCTCGCGGACTTCGCATGTGGGAAGGAACGGCCATAGGCGGGGTACTCCATGTAGCGGGAAATACGGTTGTCGTCTTGTATCTGATCGCGTCAACGAGAGACAATTATCGCGAACCTGTCTGAAATATCTACCATTTTGGGTATTAAATCAAGCAATAATAGGTATTGTTTCTGTATTCGGCGTGGCAAAACGTATTTTGCTCCGCGCCCAATGCACGGTTGCTTATTGGGTCGCCGGCAGGAGCCTTTTTTTCTTAACGATGGTTTTATGTCGCTTTTTCAATACGGACTTTTTTGAGGCGCCTGCGGTGGCTGACTTCCCTTTGGTTTGCTGGACTGCCGGTGCAGCATCCTGCCATCCCTTTTCCGGGCTCAGCTCGCTCCGGGCCGTGGCCTGATCGAGCATTTCCTGTTCCCGCGCACTCTTTTCAGCAGCCAACCGGGCTTCTTTCCCCTTCTCCCATTCTGTCTTGAATGTTGTAATCCGGTCCAGTTCTTCTTTGGTGAACTGTTCCTTCATTCGTGCCAGCTGTTCCGATGGCGACGGTTCCTGGGGTTTGCTTTCGTCCGGTGCAGCGGCAGCAGGCTGCCGGGGCTTTTCCTGCGGAATCGGCTGGGGCGGCGCTACCTGCTCCTGCCGTTTTTTTGCCAGAGCGGCTTTTACGGAGGCAAAGGTGGGTGCCGGTCTGGCCTCACCCGTGGCACCGCCAAAGGGGATGGTCACGCCCAGGGTATATTCGAAGGCGCTGGCATTGGCCACGACGTGCCGCACATCCGCCCGCAGCGCCAGCCGGTCGTACAGGAAGTATTTCACGCCGCCGCCATAGTCGAAAAAGCCCA
>NZ_VZQZ01000014.1 GCF_008802365.1 Oryzomonas japonica
TGCCTGTTTCAGGATGCCAATGATCTGCTCTTCGGTGAAACGTCTCGGCTTCATGTCTAGTCTCCTTTTGGAGTTTCTAGACCGAAATCACTAAGTTTGCAATGGAACAGTTTCAGGGGATAAGGTCAGCGAACTCTTGGTGCAACCGATTACCCTCAAATTTCCCCATTGGATGAGGTAATTAAAATTATGCGGGAATGCCAAGGAGCAATTATTCTAGGCTACCCGCAAATTATTGTAGAGACTGGTTCAATAAAAGACCAACGAATTGATAAAAATATAAAATTACCAACAGAGTGGAACCAAATTGAAGCAGCTCTTGCTTATGAAATGGAACTCCCGCTGTTGGTAATTCACGATATCGGCATAACAAGAGGAATTTTTGATCGAGGCACTTTAAATGCTTTCATATATGAAGTAGACTTAAGCATGGCTGGTTGGTGTCTAGAAGAAAGTGTTTCAGGGTCAATAACTACTTGGAATAGCAGGCTCACAAGCTCACCTCCAAAGTCAACACCACCGATAATGAATCAGAATTCAAAGATAATTTCATTGAGAAATGATTTTGTCCAAATTCTTAATCGCTCTTACTACAAACGCTGCAAAAAGAGTTTTTCTAACACTTTTGAATATACTGGATACAACCTTGATTATGGGCTCAAATCTCCGCTATCAGGATTCCTTCAACCAAACAACAACCCTGGTTATCAAAGAAATGCCGCTGATTCTGGAATAAAGACAAAGAATGATGTATTACGAGTAATTAACGATCAATATCCGGAAGTCTATACAAAATTAATCGAGTTATTTAATAAAGATGGAGCTAATTTGGATGAAATCTATGCCTGTTTCAATCCATCTTAAGCTCATAGACCCCAGCGCGGTCTGCCCTTGAAAAAAGAATAATCGGATAAAAATACAAGGAATCAACCAAGCGCATCAGCAGCAAAACAGATGTGCTCTAAGCTGTTAAACACGAAAAATGGAGGTAACATGGGACCAGAATCATTTCTTTATCTTCGGTATGTAGATAGACAATTAATAGGATTCGTTGACGATGATATTTTTGAAAAGCTTCAGCAGAACACAAAACAAACAAAAACCACTGCAAGCTTAGTAGGTACTGGGACTGCTACAGTTGTTGCCGCGGCAGCAGGTGGAACGGCATTATCTGCGAGTGGTGGTGCTGCAGCGGTTTTGGCAGCAACTTTATTGACTGGACCCGTTGGTTTAGTTGCTAGTTTAGCAGGAATAGGAGCAGTCGTATATTCTTCCAAGAAAGCACTTGAAAGCTTTGGAGATGCGAGTAATAAGGGGCTCGACATAAAACTTGTGCCCATTTCTATTTCTGACCATCTGGATTTACCTGTTGGACATCCAAGAAAAAACACCCTATACGCTGGTCATCCTAGTTTTCCCAAATCATATATCCCGGTTGCGGATTTTCACAGGACAGTATTTGAAAATAAATTTTCTGAAATAATATCGATCCTTATGCATTTGGGAGCAAAATCCATACATGTTGAGCATGAAAGCGGATGGGGCCAGGAATTTTCTAGTAAATTATCCGTAGGGATACCTTCAGAAGGTTTAGTTGTGGGCTTAGAGGGTGGAGCAGATAAGAATAATTCAAGGAAAATTTTATACAAAGCTAATTTTAGCGGGACAGACAAACCAGCTTTACCAGACAATTTAATTTGGTTCCCGCACGAACCAACTTGGCAACAGGTTTCTGATGGTAGAATCAAGTTTGGGATGCAATCATTTTCCCTTAAATTGCAATATAATGAAGACTTTGGAATCAACTTAGGCATAAAAGCTAAAGCTGAAGATGCGGGCTTGGATCTAGGTGGTAATTTTGAAAAACATATTGCAACTACATGGTCGATACAAGGCGAATTTTGATAACTTGAAGGGCTAGCCGTGGGGTCAGGCTTCCAAGATGCCAAGTTCAATTTGTCAACTTGGAAGCCTGATAACCATATAAAAGGCACCTCCCAAACTATCGATGAGGCACGAACTCCCTGATATTGCATCAAGGCGAGATAGAGCTACTTGGAAAATACAGGGACACCATAACTATTAACTTACGGTTCTCCACTCAAAAGGCGCCCCATAAGTGTCAGGCACTGACATCTTTACAACACAGTTAAATCCATTCAATACCGACAAGATGTTCAACCTTTTTGAACTCAGGGTCGCCGGTTACCAGCGTGGCGTGATGTTCAACGGCGGAAGCAAGGGCAAAGGCGGAGGCTATGGAAAGAGGGAAACGGGCTTTCAATTCGGCGGCTCGAAAAACCAGATCATTGGGAACCGGAAGCACGTCAATCCCCATGCGCTGGATATGCATGAGAATCTCCAGCTTTTTCGCCTCCCCAAAACGCCGCTGGACAAGATAGATGATCTCGCCCAGGTTGATCACATTCAGCAGCACCTCTGCCGCTCCTTCGCTGGCCTCTTCAAGGATTCGCCTGACTTTTTCTCCGCCCGGCTCTTTCTGAAAGAAACGCAAAAGAGCAAAACTGTCGAGTTGATACTTACGCATCGGCGAAATCCTTCGCCCGCTCCTTCAGTAGTTCCTCCGTAAGCGAATCGCCGCCGGGTAAAGCGCCCCATGCCGCGTCCACGGGCTCCTTCACCACCGCCATGATGCACAGGACATCGCCGTATTCGAAAAATCGCACCTGCGAGCCGGGTTCTATGTGATGCCGTTTGCGAAGCTCGCCAGGGATAAGAACCTGCCCTTTGACCGTAACTTTTGACACGGCTTTCATAGTGGCTCCCTTTCAAAAAAAGTGTTACTTTCTGGTTGAATAGTAAAACTTGTTCGAGTAAAAGGCAAGCCATCACATATGCCGTTGGCGCAATATCGGCGATGTGGAGCAGGATGAAGGACGATGCGCGACCTAGGGGTAAACATGGCGTGGCTGATGAAGAAGAGCCGCCCAAGGGGACATAGTTAAGTTCGTTAACTTGGCCGCTGAAATCGCCCCTCCCCCATCAAATCCGCGCCCCCGAATCATGCTGCCCAACCACCCTCCCCGAGGCGTACGACTCCGCGGGGCAAACGTCCTGCCGGTGCTCCGCCGCCCAGCGGGATAAGCCATCAGCGGTGATGATGCCGATGGCGCTCAGCATGACAAATACCGAGCATGCCACCGCCCATCGCTTGTTGAACATTCCGAATAGTGCGGCCAAGCATGCAGCCGCCGCCAGCAGGGCAATTTTATAGTGCATCGCAGGACCTCTCCCGGTTTAGTTAATGTGCTTGCCTCAATCAAAACAGCGTAAAAGACCGTCTGCGTTCGCAAGCGTAATTGCAACTGCATACGTGATTGCCATGACTATGACTATCATTCTCACAACTACCCCCTCCTTGGGGTGGGACACATAATCATACCGTTCCGGGCGTTAACGCCGTTCCCATTCGCGCCTGTCTTCATGCCGTTCTTCGCGCCGTTCTTCCCTCCGTACCTCGGGCCGGTGAATTTGCCCGCGGTAATGGTCCCGGTCGCGGTCATAGCGCCTGAACTCGACTTCGCGGAACCGCCGGAAATCCCTCAGGTTGTGCCGGACCAGGAGCGGCGGCATCATTCTTCGCTCCACCCGTACCAATGGCCCGCCGTAGTACGAGGTCCGGTACCAGAAACCATTGCTGTAGATAAAGTAGTCGCGGCCGATGTACGCCATATCATACGGTGTCCCTACGGCAACGTAATAGCCCAGATCCGGCACAAAGACAAACTGGGGCGGCGTGTCCGGGAGCGTCACCGGTGGCGGTGGCGGCGGCACCGGCCGGTAAACAGGCGGTGGAGGCGCGGGGGTGGGTAGTCCGATATCCACATTGACGTTGAATCCGGCGTTGCTGGTGGAAGCGGTCGCGGCGACAAGCGCGACTGCCAGGAGGAGCGGTATGCGGCTCATAAAGCTATTCATAGGTTCTCCTTGGTGTGCAGGGGTGTATATATTTTGGTAGACGCGGGGAAGGTCGATTGGGTTACAAATTTTTCTGCCGCCGGGACCATTTCGCTTCGACGCGGGGAAAATGATGGGGACGTTTCTTAACTGTAATCACTTGAATAATAGCATTTTTACGATTAGTATATTTGACATCGCTTATGCGTCGCAAGAAGGCAGCTACACAAATTTGCCGGAGGTAGTAACAATGAAAAAAATTCTCTCGACCATCGTTGCCGTTCTCGTTGCTTTATCCTTTTCCGCAGTAGTTTTTGCGGCTGATACAGCTACCGCCACAAAGGCCGCTACTCAAAAGAAAACCGTGAAAAAACCCGTAAAGTACAAAACAGTCACAAAAACCGACAGGAAGGTGCGTACCATCATTCCGGCTAACCAGTAATCAATCTTGCATAGAAATAAAAAAGCCCTTGATTTCTCAAGGGCTTTTGGTCTTAGCCGGACAGTGCCGAATTATTAATTGGTGGACGCGACAGGAAAGAATTCGAACTAAATTCAAGATACCTCTTCAGGTCGCACTGTTATCACCCGCAGATTTGCCCCTTCATCAGATTATCGCAGAAAAAACCTTGCATCTCAAACGGTTGGGGATGAGCACCAACAAGATTACCAAGGCTCTCGGGGGCGACAGGTACAGTCGTAAGGAAAGCGCTTAATGGCGGCAAGCGCAAAGGTTAGATAGCGATGCCATATTCAAAAGCAAGATCACATCACTTAATTCCACCACGGGAAGCTTATATCTGCCCCCACTTAGCGCTTCCCAGGTGCACCACCATCAGATTAATCGGATGGTGGTTTGGTTCCGGAAGCCGCATCTAAACCCGATCATCGATGATGTCATAAAGATGATGGAGACAATGGACATAGAAACGCAGAAGGACGTTCTCCGTTACGTCAAAAAGGAAAAATTGCTCAGTGATTTGATAAAAGAGAAGCAGAAGAAGGATGGTGTATAGTTCATCTGATCATTTGAGATTGCATCAAAATGATACAAATTGAGGCATCTGGGAGCATTCCGGGTGCTTTTTTTCGTGTGATAACGGGTTGTTCTGAAAGAGCACCCTGAGTGTTAATTTTATTAACACTTTCAAAGTTGTGTTAATATTTTTAACATATTGATATTACGGTTGAAAATACTGATTCCATGGAGTAGAACAATATATATTTCTAATATGAAGCACCACAAAAAAATGCGAAGAATATTGAGGTTACTATGGATGATATTTTCAAAAGAAGACCGTTCAAAGTTAGAAATGCAGATGAGTATGATCTTGATAATGTACTTAATTTATTCGTAAGTCCTATAGATGGTCTTACCAATCCCTTTGATTATGAAAACACTATAATAAAGGGTAGAATGGGATCAGGAAAGACAATGTATCTACGTGCAAATCATGCATACTATTTATATGGACTGGTTCCTAATCTAACAGCTGAAAATACAGAACTTATTCTACCTGTACTAATAAGATTGAGCGATTTTCAGCAAATTAGAGAACCTAGTTTGGTTTATAGAGCAGTTATAACAAAAATTATAGAGGAACTTACTTCTATTTATATACACCTACAAGATGCAAAGAAGCTTGCAGCACTTCATTGTGGCATGAAATTATTTTCAGCAGATATGCTTTCTACAGAAAAATTATCAGTTACCATAAGGCAGTTATTGAAACTTGATGGAGATGAATATATTGAGAGAGTAACAAACGAACTTGGATTGAAGGGGGGAATTAAGCATAAGTTCATAGAAATTTCAAAAGAATGGAAAGAAACTAACTTCATAGAAATAAAGAAAAAAGCCAACCCAGGAATTAAGGATATTGAAGAGTGCTACAAAAACCTATTAAAAGATCAAGAAGGTAAAATACTTTTACTTATTGATGAAGCAGGTTCATTAGATAAAAGTTTTTTCCAAAGCGATACAGGACTACCTTTTTTTGAAATACTAATGAATCAATTTAGAACTTCTTCTTTCATTAGGACCAAAATTGCCGTATATCCAAACACCTATTCTGACATGTTAACAGAGACAAGATATGGTGACGTTGTTCGACTTGAGGAAAATGTCAATAATGATGTTGGTTATAAACGATTTCATTCACGGGTTATGCACTTAATACATAATTATTTAAACCCTAAAACACATAATGAAACTAAATACGAGCCGAATGACATATTCGAGGTTACTGAAAATGGCATATATGGAGACTGCCTTGAACAACTGATGTATGCTTCAAACGGGAATATGAGACGTTTGATCCATTTGCTAGACATGGTCATGAATACAGCTTATACAGAAAATGGTAAAGCCGTAAAAATTAGTATTGAGCATGCGTTTGACACTTTAAAGCAACATGCCGACAACACCGAATCACTATTCAGCGAACAGGAGAAAGACTTTTTAGGAAATGTTGTGTCAGCTTGCAAAGCACGCGGATCATTTAAATTCACTTTTCCACACATGTCGCCAATTTTGTATAAATATACAAGCAAATCTCAAGAATACAATATTGTTAACATAGATGAACTTGGATCTGGTAGAAAAGGTACCGTATATTCTTTTGATTATTCATATTGCGTATTCAAAGACATACCTACACACTATATAGAAGATACTGAAAAAATACATAGAGATAGGACATTAAATGGTGGAAGATGGATTAACCGGGTAGCCCAAATAAATCAACAAATTATTGATCAAGCTATTTTACCAGGAAAAATAGATGGATATTTTGATTACATACAGACAGATAAACGAGTCGGGTTTATTAAATGTGATAGTAGTGAAGAATATTATTTCAATGATGGTCAAATAATAGAATCTGATAGGAATAAACCAATAATGATTGGCAAACGAGTTCGTTTTTTCCCAAGTAATGTAGGTGATACTAAATTTGCAACAAGTATAGAAGTGCTTTGATAACATGGTTCCTATCTTAAGTTTAAACATTTTTTTGCAGGAGGTTACAATGGCTGACAAACTCAAAAAGAATCAAAAATGTAAGACCTACACAATTTGAACAAACGGAAAACAAGCGTGAAGCGTAGAGATATTGAAGAAAAAAGCTTTTTTGCCCTGTGTATAGTAGCTGGTATTGTGTGCCTGCTGTTTGTAATCAATAACGCAGTTGGTGTGAATATTACACATATGATCTTCGGGGAAATAGGGAAGCCTAAGAGTGAGCCGAAAGTAAACTTACCCAAGATGGAGGAACATTCGTCACAGCAAGAGGGTGAAACGGCTCAACCGCTACCCATACCGGCACAGGCGACCAGCCCGAAGCTGCAAAAGGGCGAGGTTTATCAATACACAGATAAGAAGGGGGTTGTCACTTTTACGGACAATCCCCTTTCTGTTCCAAACGACCAGATTGCAAAGGTCAAGGTACACAACTGGAGCAAGCCCGAAAGGTCTGCGCAGTCTTCGGCGGTCAGCAAAATTCTTAATTCTAACAACAAAACAACCCAGGTGTTTATTGAAGGGGATCAAGTGATCGTCCCGGTGGTGTTATATAACAACGGGAAGTTTGTTCAATGTTCACTTTTGCTTGATACCGGGGCAACACAAATTTCCGTTTCAAGTGAGATTGCCAGACAACTGAATATTGACTACAGCACAACAAGATCAATGACCTTCGCATTTGCAGACGGCAGAAAAAAGAACGGCTACAGCGTCGTTATAAACGGAGCTTCAACTGGTGGCGCAGCATTGCAGAATATCGCAATCAACGTATTTGACACGGAAGGCCCGAAGCAAAACCACGATGGACTGTTAGGTATGAATTTTCTGAGAAAATTCAAGTATCATGTGGATTTCGAGCGTGGGGTTATTCAGTGGATGTAACTTAAAAATTCCATCTATGTTAGGCACCGCCTGCCCGGAAAAGATTGGGCTGGAGGGTCAACTGCCGCCCCGTTGAAGGGAATGACATGAATAGAAAAAGAATCTCATCTCTGCAAGTAAAATCATTAAGGAGAGTTCCGGATAATAAACATCCAAGTATTGATAAATTATACTCTGAAGTCTACTCAGAGTTACGACGATATCGGGATAATATCTTTCAGTGGCAAAGATGGTATACAACCGTAATTTTAGCCTTAGTCGGCGGATTATTTTTCCTCTGTGAAAAAGGTAGAAGTCCTGATATCCCCGTTTACAAATTTATTTTCATCTTAATCATATTGATCCTGACGTTAACCGTTGTTTGGCTACTACGTTACACAAGATCAAGAACCCGTCAACTCACTAAAATAGCGGTCAGAATGGAGCCACATTGGCGAGTTCAATTCAAATTACGGCCAAACCATAAAGGTCCATCTACATTTTTTATCATTATCAACTGGGCACTGGCTCTTGTGACCACATGCTTCATTTACATTCTTCCGCCATTAGGTACAGAAAAGACCAAAGCTATCACAAGCGAAGCCCCCCCCAAACTCAAGGTTGGGGTAAAAACCGGGAACAAGTCACTTTCAGTAGTCGGAAAAACATCAATATATGCCACAAATGCTCGTAAAACCATGATATTACATCCAAGTTATTACAAATACACCTCTATGGAAATTTCGAAAAATATTAATTGCATATGCATCGACAACACAGCAAGTCCGGACCGATATTTTTCCTCACCAGAGGGAGTAGTTGGGTCGGTCATAAAAAAATAAATGTATACCTAAATCAAGTATCAACGAAGCAGTCGGACCATTAATAGTCAACCTTGATGTATTATATCAACACTTGATCCCACCAGTATCCACATCTAACCATGCTTGTGAGCTAATAACGACTCGGAAATAATATTCTTATGATGTTGCTATTGATATTAATCCTCTCAGATATGCCGACCATTTTGTTAACCATTCCTGCTTTTCCTTGTCGTATCTGTAGCGGTTGTAGGTTCTGATTATTCCCTTTTTCTTATGATTTTGGATCTCGTCGATAATTTCGTCAGGGCAGCCGATGGAGGCGAGGCCGGTTGCGGCGGTACGGCGTAGGTCGTGAGGCGTCCAGCGAGGTAGGCCGAGGTAGGTGGGCTTATTGTGGTGGGAGAGGTGGTGTGCCATGGTGTTGATGTACATGGAGCCATTGAAACCAATCAAACAGACCGCTTGAGTGGTATGACCTTCGCCACACTCTTCAATCCATCCAGGTAATCCGCCCATTGCTGCATCATCTTTCGACGTTCAGCAAGGTGCGCCGTCCGATTGTAGGCCCTGCCGTTCGGGTCTTTCACGGCGTGTGCAAGTTGATGCTCGATGAAGTCCGGTCGTACCTGCAATACTTCATCGAGGATCGTCCGGGCCATTGCCCTGAATCCATGCCCGGTCATTTCATCGGACGTGTACCCCATGCGCCGGAGAGCGGCATTTATGGCGTTGTTGGTCATGGGGCGAAGCGGGGAGCGGTGGCAGGGGAATACGTATCTGCCGTAGCCGGTCAACGGGTGAAGATCTTTCAGAGTGGCGAGAGCTTGCCATGACAAGGGGACTATGTGCGGCAGTTTCATTTTCATTTTTTCTGCCGGGATATTCCATTGTTCTGCTTCAAAGTCGATTTCCGCCCATTCCATTTGCCTCAGTTCTCCAGGACGGACAAACAGCATCGGTGCCAGTTTCAAGGCGCACTTGACGTGGAATGTTCCTTTAAAGCCGTCTATGGCGCGTAGCAGTTCGGCAACCTCTTTCGGGTCGGTAAGGGCTGCATGGTGTTTTTCCCGGACCGGTGGCAATGCTCCCCGTAGATCGGCAGCAGAATCGCGCTCAGCGCGTCCGGTAGCTACGGCATAACGTAGGACCTGTCCGCATATAGTTCTGACCCTGTGCGCCGTTTCCAGCGCTCCCCTACCCTCTACCCTTCTCAGTATCGCCAAAATGTCAACCGGCTTGATTACAGCAATAGGTTTGTCGCCAAGCCAGGGGAATACATCACGGGTCAATCTGTCCATGATCGTTGCGGCGTGGCCGGGGGACCATTGGCCGGAAAACTTGTTGTGCCATTCGCGGGCTATTATCTCGAAGCTGTTTTCCGTTTCCGCGACTGTGGCGGCCTTTTGCGCTTTCTTCACCTCGCCAGGGTCAACACCATTGGCCAACAGCTTCTTTGCCTCTTCACGGCGCTGTCTGGCATCGGCAAGGGATACGGAAGGGTAAGCGCCAAAGGTAAGAAGCTTCTGTTTGCCTCCAAAACGATATTGGAAACGCCAGAGTTTACCGCCCGAAGCGGTGACAAGCAGATGGAGTCCGAAGCCGTCAATCAGCTTATAGTCCTTGTCCTTTGTCTTGGCGTTCTTCACCTGGATGTCGGACAGTGGCGGTATTCGCTTTGGCATGGGCTTACCTCCGTTTTGGTGGTATCTGTTTTATGTTTTGGTGGTATCGGCACTCGCAACCAGACGAAACACCACTATAAATACCACCAAAAACCGTGGATACCATCATATCAAGCCGGATATCGCCGGACAACACAAAAAGAAAAGCCCCTGATTTCTCAAGGGCTTTTTGCCTTAGCCGGACTATGCCGGACTGTTAATTGGTGGAGGCGCCGGGAGTCGAACCCGGGTCCGAAGAACCTACAGTCTGAGTTACTACACCGTTAGTCCGTTGCTCGATTTAACCGGCACCATGCGCAAAGGACAAGGCATGATACCAGCGGTCCCGTAAATTTCGGGTTGCGCTACGGGCGTTGCGCATCCCTATCCGGTAGTGAATGACGTACCCTTCTTACCACCGGCATCTGGGTCGGGTACGCCTGTTAAGCTGCTAGAGCAACAGGAGTGTTATAATTGTCGGCAATTAATGCCGGTGCAGGTTTATTAAGGTCGGCCACCTGCCCCGACCCGGTGCAACCCAGATTTTCACTTCCCCGTCGAAACCTTTACGCCCCCCTTTGAAAATAAATTCCGCACGCCGCTGTGGCGTGCCCTCGTGCCGTTAACCCCGATTACGTGCCTTCAGGGTCTGGGATAGCTCCCGTTGTGTATCCTTCTTTTTAAGATCCTCACGTTTATCGTATAGTTTCTTGCCTTTGGCAAGCCCTATCTCGACCTTTACCAGCCCATCTTTGAAATAGAGCCTGAGCGGTATGATCGAATACCCCTGTTCCCTGACCTTGCCGTAAAGCCGGGTGATCTCCTTGCGATGCAAGAGCAGCTTGCGCTGGCGATCCGGCTGGTGGTTCTGGCGGTTGCCAAAGTCATAGGGCGCGATATGCAGGTTGTTCAGTAAGGCTTCACCCTCGCGAATCAGCATGAAGGAATCGGTCAGGTTGACGTTGCCGCACCGTAAGGATTTTACCTCGGTCCCCTGAAGCACCATCCCGGCTTCCAGCTTTTCCTCGATAAAATATTCATGGTAGGCCTTCTTGTTATTGCAGATCAGTTTCTCACCCATATCTGTAATCATAGCAAAATCAGCGCTGAAAGGGAAATCATATCCTGCGTCATGAAACGGTAATTATTTCGTAACGTTTTTTTCACCGTCAGGAGGCTTTTGCGTATTGACAAACAATTTTCTTTTGGATTATATGGTTACATATTCCTCGTTAGCAGAGGCGTTTGCACAAACACAGGCTACTGCCCAAAAATGTCGAAAGACGCCAATGGGTAGACCAGGTATTGTCGGCCTAAGGCTTTACCTAAGGTAGCTGGTTTAATAACCTACGTTGTGCACTGCCGAAAGTCAACCAGTGGGGAAGTGGTTTCTTTGCGTGCGCCAAAGGCCCTTTCTCCGAAAGGGCCTTTTCTTTTTTTGGGGTTGCCATTATGAACACGGAATACAGCGAAATATACCTGAGCGCCGTCATCGGCCGTTCGGTGATCAACAGCAGAGGCGAAGAGCTCGGGCTCCTCCGCGACCTCATCATGGTGCCGGGCGAGGTCTTCCCCGAGGTGTCGCACATCGTGATCAAGGGGCGCATGGGCAAGATGCTGCTCCCCTGGAGCGAGGTGTCGCTGTTTACCCATGTGGTGATATCGGCTGCCGGCATTGCGCCGCCCGGCCTTTGCGCTTATGAATACCGCGAGGCGGAGATCCTGGTGCGGCGCGACCTGTTGGACAAGCAGATCGTGGACGTGGACGGCGCCAAGGTGGTGCGCGTCAACGACATCAAGCTCGGCAAGCTCCACGACAAGTTGTGTATATTCTCCGTCGATATCGGCTTTCGCGGATTGCTGCGCCGCCTGGGATACGAACGGTTCGGCGACAATGTGGCGCGGCTGATCAAAAAGAACATCCCCAATACCGAGATCAGTTGGGAGTATGTCCAACCGTTGGAGCCCCATTCGTCGAAACTGGCCCTCAATATCGCCCGCAACCAGATGAACGAGATTCATCCGGCCGATCTGGCGGACATTATCGAGCAGATCCCGATCAGGAACATCAAGACCGTGCTCGAAAACATCGACTCGGAGACCACCGGCGACACCATCTACGAACTGGAACCGGAGATGCGCAGCGTGGTCATCGGCCAGATGGATGCCGAGCACGCCTCGGACATCCTGGAAGAGATGTCCCCGGACGATGCCGCCGACGTCCTCGCCGACCTGTCGGAAGAGACGGCCCAGCAATTGCTGGGGCTGATGGACGATGAAGAGAAAGAGGAGATCGAAGAGCTGCTGGTACACGAGGAAGATACGGCCGGCGGTTTCATGACCAGCGAATTCCTCACCCTCCCTCTGAACTATACGGTTGGCGCCGCCATCGCCGATGTGCGCCGGCTCGCGGGCGAGATCGAAAATGTCAATTATGCCTATCTCCTGGATGACGCCGAACATCTGGAAGGGGTGCTCAGCCTCCAGGATTTGCTGGCCTCAAAAGACGACGAACTCGTCGTGGATGTCATGGAAGACAACATCAGAAGCGTGAATGTGGGCGACGACCCGGAGGAGATTCTGGAAACCCTCACCCGCTACGACCTGACGGCGGTACCGGTGCTTGACGAGGACCAGCGCATGGTGGGGATCGTCACCGTCGACGACGTCCTTGCACACTACCTGCCGCGTCTGGTGAAGAAGAGAGGTTAGAGACGTCATGTTCACCGGAATATCGCTATTCAAATTCCTCAAGCCGCTCAAGAGCGTGACCCCCAGGAACATCATGCTGTTCCTGGCCATACTCGGGCCCGGCATCATTACCGCCAATGTGGACAACGATGCCGGCGGCATCACGACCTATTCCCTGGCCGGGGCCAACTACGGCAACGACCTGCTCTGGACCATGCTCCCCACGACCATCGCCCTGGTGGTGGTCCAGGAGATGTGCGCCCGCATGGGCGCCGTGACCGGCAAGGGCCTCGCCGACCTGATCCGCGAGTCATTCGGGGTCAAGGTAACCTTCTATGTGATGATCGCCCTGCTTTTGACCAACATGGGTAACTCCATCTCCGAATTCGCCGGTATCGCCGCCAGCCTCGAGATCTTCGGCATAAGCAAGTATATATCGGTCCCCATCAGCGCCATCGTGGTCTGGCTCCTGATCGTCAAGGGCTCGTACAAGACCGTGGAGAAGGTGTTCCTGGTGGCCTGCATGGTCTATGTCGCCTACCCCATCGCCGCCGTCATGGCCGGCCCCAAATGGGACATCATCCTCAAGGCCAGCGTTACCCCGACGTTCAGGTCGGACAGCGCCTTCACCATGACCATGATCGGCCTGGTGGGCACCACCATCGCCCCCTGGATGCAGTTCTATCAGCAGTCGGCCGTGGTGGAGAAGGGGATCACGGCGGAGCAGTACGCCTTTACCAGGCTGGACGTCATCTTCGGCTGCATCATGGCCATTGTGGTCGCCTTTTTCATCGTGGTGGCCTGCGCCGCCACCATCAATGTCCAGGGGTTGAAGGTGGAGACCGCCGCCGACGCTGCCATGGCCCTCAAGCCGCTGGTGGGCAGGCACGCATCCACCTTGTTCGCCTTCGGCCTCTTCAATGCGTCCCTGTTCGCAGCCTGCATCCTGCCGCTCTCCACGGCCTTCTACATCTGCGAGGGCATGGGGTGGGAATCGGGGGTTGACAAGGATTTCGAGCGGGCCCCGCAGTTTTTCTGGCTCTTCACCGTCATCATCATCATCAGCGCTGGCCTGATCCTGATCCCCAACGCCCCGCTGCTCAAGATCATGTTCATCTCTCAGGTAGTCAACGGCGCAATGCTGCCGTTCATCCTGATCTTCATGCAGATACTGGTAAATGACCACAAGCTGATGGGCAGGTTCGTCAACGGCCCTATCTTCAATATCGTCGCGTGGTTGACGGTGGTGATCATGATCGTCATGACCCTCGTCATGACCCTGGACATGGCCCTCCCCGGTGCGATCAAGGGGCTTTTGACCTTTTAAACCGCATACCGTTGCTGGCTATTCGGTTCAATGTGAAAAGGCCCGCCGGAATATCCGACGGGCCTTTTTTTCGAGTTTTTCGTTTTTACGCGGTTGCCGCTATTTTCTGAACTCGGCGGGCAGTCCGACCTTGTTGGCGGCGTCGTTCAAGTCGTTGTACGCCTTGAGGGCGTCATTATAGCGCTTCTGCGTTGCCTTGAATTCCTGGGGAAGTCCATCCATACGCTCCCGCGATATCCCGACAGGCTTTTTGATGAGCCCCTCCAGTTCCGTCAGCTCATTTTCAAGCTGCCGCACTTCCGCATAATGGACCTTGAACTCCTCTTGCCAGACTCCAGTCTTTTTCCCGCCATACGATCCGTTGCCGGTATCCCCGCTTTTGTCCATCCCGCGTGCTGAAGATTGCCGTTCCCCGCCCTTTTCCGTGTCGGCAGAGGGAGGTGGAGCATCGATATCCCCCAGCCTGTGCACCTTTTTGCGGTACTGTTTCGGCACACTGTAGTAATTGTCGCTGAAGTTGACGGTACCGTTTTTGTCGGTCCAGGTGTAGGTTTCAGCCATTGCCGGCAGCGACCAGAGCAGCATCACCGCCAGTACCACTACAATCCGTTTCATGATAGCAAACCCTCTTTCCTTACCCCGGAGGCCAGGTGAAATCACGCCCGGCCAGGAGGTGAAAATGGATGTGGAATACCGATTGCCCGACCCCTTCGCCATTGTTCTGCACCACGCGAAAGCCGGAATCGGCGTATCCCTTCTGACGGGCTATTTCCCCCGCCTTTCTCATGATAGAGCCGACAAGGGCGTCGTCCTGTTCGGTCATGTCGAGACAGTTGACGAAATGCCTCTTTGGCAGAAGGAGGAGATGTAAGGGCGCTTTGGGGGCAATATCTTCGATGACCAGAATCTGGTCGTCTTCAAACACCTTTTTTGACGGTATTTCGCCGCGGATGATCTTGCAGAAGATGCACGCGTCCATGGTCAATCCCTCCGGTATTTCCAGCAATATCAAAAACTCCCGGTTGCCGTCCGCCCCCAGGATAGGTGAATCGCACACCCCGCGCACCAGGACGCCAAGCTCCGTTGCGGCCCGCCTGACACCTGCGACGGCCTGCTCGTGAGCGGCCGGGTCGCGGACGATGCCCCCCTGCCCCACGTCGCCCCGGGGCACCTCGAACTGGGGCTTGATCAAGGCGATGATACGGCCACCCGGCCGCATCAGTCCGACCACGGCCGGCAGGACCCTGGAGAGCGAGATAAAGGAGGCGTCGATGACCGCCAGTACCGGTACTTCATCGAACCTGTCCGGGGTAAGGTGGCGGATATTGGTCCGCTCCAGATTGACGACCCGCGGGTCCTGGCGCAGCTTCCACGCCAATTGGCCATACCCCACGTCCACCGCAAAAACCTTGCGGGCTCCGGCCTGTAACAGGCAATCGGTGAACCCGCCGGTGGATGCCCCCACATCCAGGGCAACGAGGCCGTCCGCATCAACACCGAATGCATCCAGTGCCTTCCTGAGCTTGAGGCCGCCCCGGCTGACGTAGGGGAGGAATTCTCCCTTGATGCGGATCTCCGCATCGCCCGTCACCTGCTGTCCGGCCTTGTCGGCGGCATGGTCGCCCACCACCACCTGACCGGCCATGATGAGGGCCTGGGCCTTTTCCTGGGTGGGGGCCAGGCCGCGTTCGACCATCAAGGTATCGAGGCGCTGTTTTACAGCCATTTTCTGAATCCGTGACGCCGGAATGCCGTAGTGTCCGGAAGAGCCGGAGCCCGCACGCCGCCATGTCGTAACAAATTTTTCACTTGCGAGGACCGCGCCCGGATTTGCGGCAGATTTGACTTGGCCGATTGAGCAAAACCGCAGGCGTAGCAGCGCTACGCCGAGGATTTTGCGATTGAGGCCGAGGCAAAGATGCCGTGAAGACGGGATGCGGCATCAATCTACGATTTCAGACTTGGTGAACAGGGCTTTCAGCCAATACCCTTCGGCCTCGATGTTCTCCCGGCCGCCTTCCTCACGGTCGACCAGGGTGACGATGCCCAGCACCTTCAGCCCCTCTTCCTCGGCCCGGCGCACGGCCTTCATGGAGGAACCACCGGTGGTGACCACGTCTTCGACGATCACCACGCCGGTTCCGGCGGGCAGGTTCTTGCGCCCCTCCAACCATTGGCCGGTGCCGTGCCCCTTAGGTTCCTTGCGGATGATGAAGGCGTGCATCTTCCTGCCGTCCAGATGGGCGGCAATGGAGGTCGCCGTGGCGATCGGGTCGGCTCCCAGGGTGATGCCGCCAACCGCTTCCACCCCTGCCACATCCTTGATCGCCTCGTAAAAAAGCTTGCCCACCAGGAAGCCGCCTTCGGCGTGCAGCGTGGTCTGTTTGCCGTCAAAATAGAAATCGCTCTGCCGGCCTGAGGCCAGGGTCACGAGCCGTTTTTCATAGGACAGCTCCAGGATGATCTTCTTCAGTCTCTCGCGGTCACTCATTTTCGCTGTACTCCTCTCCAAAAAGTCCCATCTGCGGTTTCAAAACCGGCTTTGGGAATGCAACCGGGTAGGTCCCGGCAAAACAGGCCTTGCAAAAACCGGTATTCTCCAGGCCGACCGAATTGACCAATCCCTCTTCGGACAGGTATCCCAATGAATCCGCGGTGATATAGCGGCATATCTCGCTGAGCGTGTGGGAGGAAGAGATCAGCTCCTTGCGGTTGGGGGTGTCGATGCCGTAGTAGCACGGATAACTGGTGGGGGGTGAAGAGATGCGCATGTGCACCTCCTTGGCCCCGGCGTTGCGCACCATCTTGACGATCTTGCGCGAGGTGGTGCCGCGCACGATGGAGTCGTCGATCACCACGACCCGCTTGCCTTTGAGTATCTCCCGCACCGGGTTGAGCTTGATCTTGACCCCGAAATGGCGGATGGCCTGGGCCGGCTCGATAAAGGTTCTGCCCACGTAGTGGTTACGGATCAGCCCCATCTCGAAGCTGATGCCGGATTCCTCGGCGTAGCCCATTGCTGCCGGCACGCCGGAGTCAGGCACCGGGATGACGATATCGGCATCGACGCCGTGCTCCCGGGCCAACTGCCGCCCCAGTTCCTTGCGGGCCAGGTACACGTTCTTGCCGAAGATATAGGAGTCGGGCCGGGCAAAGTAGACGAACTCGAAGATACAGGGGGTCGGCTCGACCTTCTTGAAGGGAAACAGGGATTTCAGGTTGCCGTCCTTGGTGCAGACGATCATCTCGCCCGGCTCGATCTCCCGCACGAATTCGGCCTCGATCAGGTCCAGGGCGCAGCTTTCCGAGGCCACGACCCAGGCATCTCCCAGCCTCCCCAGACACAGGGGGCGGAAGCCGTTGGGGTCGCGTACGGCGATCATACGGGTTTCGGTCAAAAACAGCAGGCAGTAGGCGCCCTTGATGCGGTTCAAGGCGTCCACGATGCGGTCTACCAGGGAGTTGGTATGGGAGATGGCCAGGAGATGGATGATGATCTCCGTATCCATGGTGGTCTGAAAGATGGAGCCGTAGGCCTCCAATTCTGCCTTGAGCAGTTGGGCGTTGACCAGGTTGCCGTTGTGGGCCACGGCAATGGAGCCCCGGGAGTAGTCCACCATGATCGGCTGCACATTCTTCTCCACCGAGGCGCCGGCGGTGGAGTAGCGCACATGGCCGATAGCCGACTTTCCGGGGAGTTTTTTGAAAACCTCCTGGTTGCCGAAGACATCGGCCACCAGCCCCATGCGCTTGTGGGCGTGCAGACTCGTTCCGTCCGATGAGACGATGCCGCAACTTTCCTGTCCCCGATGTTGGAGGGCGTACAGCCCCAGATACGTCAGGTTGGATGCTTCTGGATGGTTATAGACGCCGAAAACACCGCATTCTTCGTGTGGCCGGGTAAAATTCATTGATTAAGGCTCCGTTGTGCCGATTTTAAACGAGATTTTTCCTCACATACTCCGCCGCGTTACGGTACAGCTTCAGTCCATCCCCCTCTTCCGGCAATTCTTCCCGAGTCCAACGGGGATGTTGGGTGTAATGCACAAAGGCCTCGGGATGGGGCATCAGACCCATCAGGCGGCCGGTCGGGTCGCACAGTCCGGCGATGGCGTTCTGAGCTCCGTTGGGGTTCAGGGGGAACTCCATTGTCGCAGCCTCGTAATCCGGACCGGAATATTTCAGCACCGCCAGGTGCTCCCGTTCGATGCGCTCCAGGGTTGCAGGCGAATCGCAGAGGAATTTCCCCTCACCGTGACGCATCGGCAGGTAGATGCCTTGCTCGATCCCCGCGGTGAAGACGCTGGGCGAGGCCGCATCGGCCTTCAGATACACCCACCGATCCTGAAAACGGCCGCAGTCGTTAAAGGTCAGGGTCGTGCGCTGCGTCAGGAAATCGCCGTCAAAGCCGGGCAACATGCCCATCTTGACCATCAACTGGAAGCCGTTGCAGACCCCCAGGATCAGCTTGCCGGCACCGATGAAACGGGTGAACTGCTCCACCAGTTTTTCGCCCGTACCGGTGACACCGGCGTGTTTCAGGCGGTTGGCCTGGGCCTTGGCGCTCCCCAGGTCGTCCCCATCCAGAAAACCGCCGGTCAGGTTGAGAAAATGGAAGTCGTCCAGTCGGACCTCTCCGGAGAGGATCTCGGCGATATGGGCGATGACCGCCTCGTCGAAGCCCCCAAGGCGGCAGGCATGGGCCGCCTCGGTCTCGCAGTTGGTGCCGTTTCCGGTGATGACGATGGCACGGATCTTTTTCATGTCACAGCTCCCTCAATGTCTTCTGCCAGGCTTCCTTCAACTCCGCCAACCCGGCACGCACAACGGCGGCACCATTCAGCCCCACGATGGCGAGCACCGGTTCCGGAGTCACCACGCCGATGGAGGCGAAACAGTTACCGCTCATGACGTTCTCAAATTCTTCCCGTCGTTCGGGATGGACCGTAACAAGATGGCGCGATGCCGATTCGGAAAAGAGCAGCGTCGCATCGGATTTACCCGCCATATCCCCCTTCCAGAGTACCCGGGAGAGTTCCAGGCTCATGCCGTAGCCCCCGGCAAAGGCCGACTCGGCCGCGGCCACGGCCAGACCGCCGTCGGAGAGGTCGTGGCAGGAGGCCACCAGCCGCCGTGTGACCGCCTGGTGGTAGGCCTGGTAGCGTCGGTAAGCCCGGCCGGTGTCCACCAAGGGCACCTTGTTGCCAATGGCGCCCTTGAGGGCGAAATATTCGGAACCGCCCAGTTCGTCGCCGGTCTTGCCCAACAGATACACGATGTCGCCCGGCCGTTTCACGTCCATGGTGACGGCCGTGCGGGCATCCTCGATCTTGCCGATCACCGAGAAGAGCAGGGTCGGCGGGATGGAGATCTTGGTGGAGCCGTCGTAGAAATCGTTCTTCATGGAATCCTTGCCCGAGATCAGCGGCAGGTTGTAGGCCATGCAGATGTCGTACAGCGCCTGGTTGGAGCGCACCAGTTGGGCCATTTTGTAAGGGCCGTCCGGAGTCTTCTCCGACAGAACCGGGTCGCACCAGCAAAAATTGTCCAGACCGGCCACCAGGTCGAGGGAGCCGCCCACGGCAACATAGTTGCGCAACGCCTCGTCGATGGCGTTGGCGGTCATGTGGTAGGTGTCGATGTCGGAATAGCGCGGACAGATACCGTGGGCCGTCACCACACCTTCAAAGGACTCCAGGATCGGCCGTACCACGGCCGCATCGGAGGGGCCGTCGTTGGCAACGCCGCTGAACGGCTTCACCACCGATCCGCCCTGGACCTCATGGTCGTAACGGCGCACCACCGACTCCTTGGAGCAGATGTTGAGCGCTCCGAGCAGGGCGGCCAGATCGCCGGAGTAATCTCCCTTGATCTCGACAGCCGGCTCTGCATGGCGGGGCGGTTCCCATTTGGCGGGGAGTTGCAGCGGCGGCAGCCCCTCGTGCATAAACGCCATGGGCAGCCAAGCTACGGTGCGGTCATCGTAGAGGATATGGAATACGCCGTTGTCGGTGAATTCGCCCAGCACCGTGGCCTCGACACCGAAACGTGTGGCCATGGTCAGAAACTCGTCGATCCGTTCGGGCGGCACCGCCAGGGACATGCGTTCCTGGGCTTCGGAGATGATGATTTCCCAAGGATTGAGTCCGGGATATTTAAGCGGGGCTTTAGCAAGGTCCATGCGGCAGCCGCCACACTCGCCGGCCATCTCGCCCACCGAGGAGGAGAGCCCCCCGGCGCCGTTGTCGGTGATGAAACGGTAGAGCGCCTTGTCCCGCGCCCGGATCAGGAAGTCGAACATGCGCTTCTGGGTGATCGGGTCACCGATCTGCACCGCCGTGACCGGCGAGTTCTCGTTCAACTCTTCGGACGAAAAGGTCGCGCCGTGAATGCCGTCTTTGCCGATACGGCCGCCGGTCATCACGATCAGGTCGCCCGGTTTGATGGATTTCTCGTGGCTCGGCTGGCCGTTGATCTCGCGCGGCATGATACCGGCGGTACCGCAGAATACCAGCGGCTTGCCGGCGAAACGCTCGTCAAAGACCAGTGAACCGTTGACCGTGGGGATGCCGCTCTTATTGCCGCCATGCTCGACCCCCTCCACCACCCCTTCGTAGATGCGGCGGGGATGGAGCAGGCGTGCGGGGAGCGGTTTTGCGTAAAACGGGTCGGCGAAGCAGAACACGTCGGTATTGAAGATCAGCTTGGCCCCCTGGCCGGTGCCGAAGGGGTCGCGGTTGACCCCCACAATGCCGGTCAACGCCCCGCCGTAAGGGTCCAGAGCCGACGGCGAGTTGTGGGTTTCCACCTTGAAGACCAGCGACTGCTGGTCGTTGAATTTGATCACCCCGGCATTGTCCTTGAACACCGACAGGCAGAAGTCCTTATCGCCCAATTTAGCGCGCACATCCCTGGTGGTCCGCTGGATGAACGACTTGAACAGGGATTTGATCTCCTGCTTGTTGCCCTCTTCATCCTCGTACTGCACCGTACCGGAAAAGATCTTGTGCTTGCAGTGTTCCGACCAGGTCTGGGCCAGGCACTCCAACTCCACATCGGTCGGGTTGGCCCCCAGGCCGACGGTGGCGCGTTCCGCCACGACCTGCGTATCGCGGTAATGGGCCTGAATGATCCGCATCTCTTCCAGGGTCAGGGCCAGAACCCCCTCCTTGCTGATATGCAGCAATTCGTCGTCAGACACGTTCAGATCGATTTCCCTCACCTCGGCCTTGGCCTCGGCCTGCACCTTGGGAGCCGTCGGAGCAAAACCGCGCTTGGCCATAAAATCGGCGGCCGAGAGCACGCTGTAGCGCTGAATGAGGGTGTTGCACAAGAGACCGGTGGCGATTTGCTCTACGTCGGCGACCTCAAAAGCCCCCTTCAGCAAGTACTGCACCGAATAGTAAACCCCTTCACCGGCGGCAAAAGGACGGCCGGTCAAGTATTCCACGGCTTCCCGGGCGGTGCGCCCCACGTTGTCGGTCACGCCGGGGCGGAAGCCGACCTCCACGGCAAAATCGAAACCGGCCGCCAACGGCCTATCAATGCTCCACTCCTGGATCACCGGGTCGCTGAACGGGCCTGCCGCGGCCTGTTGAAGCTCCTCCGGCGTCAAGGCGGCATCCACGGTATACACGTCGATGGTGCGGACCTCATCCGCCGCCAAGTGCAAGAAATGCTCGATCTCCCGCTTGATCCGTTCACCACGGGCGTCGCGGACGCTCCCCTTCAGGGCAACTTCAATTCTGTGCGCCATGTCAGTTGGTTCCTTTTTCCATGATCACCGTCCTGATGGGGAACGGGATTTCGATGCTATTTTCGGTAAAGCGGCGAATAATCAGCGAGTTGACCTTGTCGGTAGTGCCGAATAGCTGGGAGTACTCCTCCACCCAGAAAAACAGCGACATATTCAGGGCCGAGTCGCCAAAGGAGACAAAATACGCTTCGGGCGCCGGGTCGCGCAGCACATCCTCCACCTCCAGGGCCGTAGCCACCAGAAGCGCCTTGACCCTATCCACGTCGCTGCCGTAGGCCACGCCGATATTGATGCGCCCCTTGGCGCGGGCATCCGGGAAGGCTTGGTTGATCACCATGGTATTGCACAGGTCCGAGTTGGGGATGATCAACAGTTGGTTGTCCATGGTTTTGATCTTGGTGCTGCGCAGGCCAATGCCGGCCACATCCCCCACCTGGCCGCCCGACAGTTGGATGCGGTCGCCGATTCGAAAGGGCTGGTCAAACATGAGGGTGAAACCGGAGATCATATGGGCCAGGGTGTCCTTTGCCGCCAAGCCGATAGCCAGCGAGCCGATCCCCAAAGCGGTAACCACTGAAAAAATATCATAGTTAAAATGCTTGAGGATGATGATCAGCGCCGTGCCCATCAGAAACAGCATGGTTAGTTTTTCGGCAATCGGGATCATATGCCGGGAGATCAGGGCATCGCTGTTGTGCTGCCGGCCGGCGATATACCACTGCAACAGTTCGTCAAAGGCATGGTAGATCAGATTAAAGACAATGATCACCAGGACAATGAAGAGAGCGCCGGAGAAGACCAGTATCAGCTTTTCATGCAGCGGCAGGGAACGAATCGCCAGATAGATGCCCAGCATGACCAGAAGCCGCGAGACATGGGGGGTAATGCGGTGGAGAATGCGGTCGTCCAGATCGGTGCTGGTGAAGGAGGCCAGCCGTTTGCCCCACTTGTCCAGCGCCATGACGATCAGTTGGGCCAGCATCCAGAAAATAGCCAGGATCAGGAGCGCGCCCAGGATTTCCTTGGCCCAGAACAGGATGGGGCCGTCCGTATCCAGCGGCCGGAAAAGCCCTTGGATAATATCCAGCATTCTATTCACCGAAGACTCGCTTGAAGATGGTATTGACGTGCTTGAGGTGATAGTTGAGGTCGAACGATTCGCGAATCTTGTCCTCACCCAGAGCGCCGACCACATCCTGGTCGGCCAGCAGTTCCTCCTGGAAATCCTTGCCTTGCTCCCAGACCTTCATGGCGTTGCGCTGCACCATACGATAGGCGGCCTCCCGCGACACACCGGCCTGCGTCAGGTCGAGGAGGATCTTCTGGGAGAAGACCAGCCCCTTCATCTTGTTCAGGTTGTCCAGCATATTCTTGGGATAGACCACCAGGTTCTTGATCAGACCGCTCAAGCGGCGCAGGGAAAAGTCGAGCGCCACCGTGGCGTCCGGGGCGATGTAGCGTTCCACCGAGGAGTGGGAGATGTCCCGCTCGTGCCACAGGGCCACGTTTTCCAGCGCCGGGATGCACATGGAGCGGATATAACGCGCCTGTCCGGTCAGGTTTTCGGAGAGGATCGGGTTGCGTTTGTGGGGCATGGCCGACGACCCCTTCTGGCCCTTGCTGAAAAACTCTTCCGCCTCCAGCACCTCGGTGCGCTGCAGGTGGCGGACCTCGATGGCGATACGCTCAAGGGATGAGGCGATCAGAGCCAGGACACAGAAGTACTCGGCATGACGGTCCCGGGGAATGACCTGGGTCGAGACCGGCTCAGGCGTGAGCCCCATCTTTTTACAAACGTACTCTTCCACGTAGGGGTCGATGTTGGCGAAGGTGCCCACCGCTCCGGATATGGCGCCGGTGGCGATGTTTTCGCGGGCCGCGGTCAGGCGCTGGCGGTTGCGCTGCATCTCGGCATACCAGGAGGCCAGTTTGAGGCCGAAGGTGACCGGTTCGGCATGAATGCCGTGGGAACGGCCGATGCAGACCGTATCCTTGTGCTCCAGGGCACGCTCCTTGATCGATGCAAGCACCATATCCAGGTCGGCCAACAGTTCGTCGGCGGCCTGGACCAACTGCACCGACAGGCAGGTGTCCAACACGTCGGAGGAGGTCATCCCCTGGTGAATGAAGCGCGCCTCCGGCCCGACATATTCGGACACTGAGGTGAGAAATGCGATCACGTCATGCTTTACCTCGGCCTCGATCGCGTCGATACGGGCGATATCGAAGTTCCCCTTCTCACGGATGACCGGTACAACCTCCTTGGGGATGACCCCCAATTCGGCCTGGGCCTCACACGCCAGGGTCTCTATCTCCAGCCAGATGCGGAAACGGTTTTCGGGCTCCCAGATGCGGGCCATGTCGGGGCGGGTATAACGAGGTATCATATGGTAACTCCTGGTATCAATTTTGATTCCGCCACGGAGACACAGAGGAAAAACGGGAAAATACAGACAAGCTTTACATCGGATGAACAGGATAAAGGGGATATAACCTTAACACCTTTGAGTCGTGCAATGAATCCATGGTTTTCATATCCTGTTCATCCTGTTCATCCGATGTAAATAAGATTATCCGGTTTTCTCCGTGTCTCTGTGTCTCCGTGGCGGATTTTAATTTAAATCGTCATAACGTCACTTGCCGTGTACTGGTCACCGATCACAATCCGGGGGGCGCAGACGTTCTGGTTGCGCAGAAAGGCGTCGGTGGTGCGGACCACGTGGTCCGGGTGGTTGTTGACCTCGGACAGGTGGGCCATCACCAGAGCCTCCAGCCCGGCGTGGGCCAGCTCGAAGAGCAATTCCAGCGATTCCTCGTTGGAGAGATGGCCGTGGCGCGACTTGATGCGCTGCTTCAGCTCCCAGGGATAGGGGCCGTTCATCAGCATCTCCACATCGTGGTTCGATTCCAGGTTCAGCGCCCGACACCCGCGCAACTTTTCCGCAACAAGACGGGTGGCGATCCCCAGATCGGTGGCCGAGCCGCAGCGCCCCTCCCTCGACTCCAGGATAAAGCCGACCGGGTCGCAGGCGTCGTGGGTAATGGGAAACGGATCGACCTGCACGTCCCGCAACGCCAGGGCGCAACCGGCTTCGAACTCGACCAACTGCGTCTTGTGCAGGTATTTCTCCGCTTTTTTACACACCAGGTGGCTGGCGACCACCGGTACCTTAAACTTGCGGGCAAAGGCCCCCACACTGCGGATATGATCGATATGCTCGTGGCTGACCAGCACGGCATGGACTGCGGCGGCATCAATGCCCCGGGCCTCCATGCGCAGCAATGTTTCGCGCAGCGATAGCCCCACATCGATCAACAGACGCGTATCGCCTGTTTCGACGTACAGACAGTTGCCTTTGCTGCCGCTGGCCAGCGAACAGATTTTCACACGGACTCCAGGATTCCCGGACTGACGAAGCACATGCCCCAAAATGGCATAAACAACAGAAGGATTTCAGAAAGTTATGGTTGACGCACGACGGCGTTTATGTGGCTTAATAATAAACACTACTTATACTCGAAGCGCTGAATAGTTTCAAGGGTAATCATGGTATCTATACACCACATTCTCGCCACAGGGTCACTGAGGCACGAAGGCCTCTGAAATTTCTTCTGTGACTAGCGGCGGGAGATATCTTCTGTGAATGGTGAATAGTGAGACGTGAATGAAGAGCTGACCGTGCCCCATTCACGATTCACCATTCACGCTTTTTCCGTGAGTGCAAACGCAAGCGAGCCCTTCAGAAGAATCTGAAGGGCTCGTTGTTTTTAATTATTCCCGGCGGCGACCTACTTTCCCACACAGCTACCCGTGCAGTATCATC
>NZ_VZQZ01000015.1 GCF_008802365.1 Oryzomonas japonica
AGCTGACATTGTCAAGAAGTTTTTTCCAGCCAAACTTCTTTTTTCCGCCCCCAGCGACTCGGAAAAACTCTCCGCGTCAAATGGGACGCTGGTTATAACAACTATCTCCACCACCGTCAATACCTTTTTTCCCCGTGGCGAATATTCGCTTTGGATCGTTTACCCCCGCGGGTGGATTTGTTGGTGCAGTCGTTTCAGCCGCTCGCGGGTGACGTGGGTGTAAATCTGGGTGGTGGAGAGGTCGGCGTGCCCCAGCATGATCTGTACGCTGCGCAGGTCGGCGCCGTTTTCCAGCAGATGGGTAGCGAAGGAGTGCCGCAGGGTGTGGGGCGAGATGTTCTTGCGGATACCGGCCATCAAGGCACGCTTCTTGACGATGTTCCAGAACGCCTGACGGCTCATGTCCGCGCCCAGCCGGGAAAGAAAGAGAAAGGGGTTCGCGCACCGCGGATCGAGCTTGGCGCGTACCGCCGCAAGATACGTCCCGACCTTGTCCCGGGCCGACTCGCCGATGGGCACCAGACGCTCCTTATTCCCCTTCCCCACGGTCATCAGGTAACCGGAGTCCAGATTGACCTCGCGCAGCTTGAGGCCGACCAGTTCCGAAACCCGCAGGCCAGTGGCATAGAGCAACTCCAGCATGGCCAGGTCGCGAACGTTCTCGGCCGACGTGCCGGCGCAGGCGGCGAACAGGGCATCCACTTCCTGGGTCGTGAGAAATCCCGGCAGTTTATGCAGGATGCGGGGCGCTTCGATAATCGAGGTCGGATTGGTTTCGGCGTAGTTTTCCACCATCAGGAACTTGTGGAACATGCGAATGGCCGACAGGCAGCGCGCTCGGCTGCGCGGGCCGATCCCCCGGTCTTTCAGCCGTCCCATGAAGAGGGCAATATCCGTAGCTTTCACGCTGCCGGGAGATGTGGCGCCCTGCTTTTCGAGAAAGTCGAGGTACCGCGTCAGGTCGCGGCTGTAGGCCTCCTGGGTGTTGGCGGAGAGCCCCTTTTCCACGGCCAGATAGTTTATGAACAGATCGAGGTAGTCGTTCATGGAATTCGAATCTCCCCCGGAATGGCACACAATTCACGGTCGGAACCGATCACCTACGACTTCTCCAGCTTCCACCGCAGATACAACTCATCGACCTTGTCCCTGGCCCAGGGGGTCTTGCGCAAAAACGTCAAGCTGGACCCCATACTCGGATCATGGGTGAAACACCTGATATCGATACGTTTCCCCAACTCCCCCCAACCGTAATGATCGACCAGCTCCGTCAGCATCATCTTCAGCGTGACACCGTGCAGCGGGTCGTTGGACTGTTTTTCCATCATATGCCTGCCTGATTGCTGGATTGTTGTTCCATGGTTTTCCCTGTTCTTCGCACCATCAGTGAAACACCAGCCGGCCGCCGTAAAATCCGAGAACCGTGCAATCAGCGGCACAGGCGGCCAGCAGAAGCAGGTAGCCCCAGCCGGCATCCTGGATGGGATGGAGGAGCAGTTCGGGATGGGAGGCGCGCAACAGCACCGCCGGCAGAGCCAGGATAACCAGGAGCCCCGAGCCGGCCATCTTGATCTTGAACACCCGGGTCATGGCCCCCCGGAAACGGAGCTTCCAGTCGATGACCCCGCTCAGGGCAGCCACGGGCACGGAAAGCAAACCCAAAAGGACGCACACGTAGGCACCCGCCTCGAATTCCCGAATTCCCAGCACCAGATAGATCAGCGTCGCGGCAAAGGCGACCGGAAAGAGGGCCTGGGGAAAGTGCACACATACGGGGTGCAGGTGAGGAATCTTCCTTTTCTGGTCGTCGGTCATATTTCCCCCCTCAGCACCTTGATATTATACCCACTCGTCGATGGCCCGCATCAGGTACGGTATGATCTCCTGCAACTTCTCTTCGGATACGATCTTCTGGCCGAAGATATCTCGGACATAAAAGACGTCGGCAACCTGATCGACCTTGGTGGAAATTTTGGAAACACCGATGTAGAGCCCCAGATGGGTCAGGGTGCTCGTGATCAGGTAGAGCAGTCCGACCTTGTCATGGGTGTAGATATCGATGACCGTATAGTCTTCCGACACCTCGTTGTCGATCTCCACCCGGGTCGGAAAACGCGGGATGGGACGCGTGGTGAGGAGCGAGGGGCGCTGACGGTGCTCCACAAGCTCCGCCACGCTGACGTCACCATGCAGGGCCAGGCGCATATCGTCCTGGACCTTTTGCCAGCGGTGCTCGTCGGTGATGACCATGCCTTGGGGAGAATTGACCTGGAGTATGTCCAGCACCTTGCCGTTACGGCTTGTGTTGATCTGAGCCCCCAGGATGTTGACGCCGTTGGCGGCCATGACACCGGTAATGCGCGAGAACAGGCCAGGCATGTCGTGGGTGCAGATGGTGAACTCGGAATAGCCGCTCTCCTGCTGATGGACGACCTTCATGAGCAGGTCGCTCGTTTCCAGGCCGAGCAGCAGCCGGGCATGGCCGGAGATCAAGGCCAGGTCATTGGAGAGCAAGAGCCGGACCGGCATGGCCTTGAGTTCTTCCCGGACCGTCGCCACCGGGAAATCGTCCTGCAGCAATTCCGTAACCCTTTTGATAACCCCCTTGACCCGTTCGCTGCTGGCCTCCAGGTGAAAATCGCCTCGCTCCAGAACGTTGAAGGCCTTTTCGTACAACTCTTGGAACAGGAGCGCCTTCCAGTTGGTCCAGACATCCGAGCCAACCGCCCTGACGTCGGAAATGGTCAACAGGTACAGCATTTTCAGGTTCTCGCTGGTTTCCATCTGGCGCGCGAACTGGACCACCATCCGTTCGTCGTGCAGGTCGCGGCGCTGGGAGATGTGGGCAAACAGCAGGTGCTGGCGCACCAAAAATTCCAGCCGTTCGGTACCTTCCTTGGAAAGCCCCATGCGCCGGGCAATGGTGGGGATCATGGCGGCGCCCTTTTCGGCGTGACCTCCCCCCTCCCCCTTGCCGATGTCGTGAAACAGGACCGCCAGCAGCAGCAGTTCACGCTTGCCGATCTGGGAGGCGACCTCGCACGGAAAGGGGAGCTGGTCCTTCGCTTGGCCGGTCAGCATCTTCTCGGCCTCTTCCACGGCAAACAGGGTATGGATGTCCACCGTATAGATATGGTAGATGTCGTGCTGCACCTTGCAGTAGATATGCTCCAACTCGGGGATGTAACGGTTGAGGAACTCCAGGTGGTGCATGCTCCGCAGGGTTTCGGCCACCCCCTTGGGCGAACGGAGGATCGTCAGAAACGACTGGTTCACCTCACGGTTGCGGCGGAATTTGTCGTTGACCAGATATAGGCTTTTGCGGACCAACGCCTTGACGCGGACGTTCAGGAGGACGCCGTGCTTCTGGGCCAGCTCGAAGATGCGCATCAGGACAACCGGGTTTTTCTCCACCACCGCCTCGTCCGGGATGATCAACTCCCCTTTGAGCACGAAACAGCCGTCCCCCACCGGGCGGCGCACGAAATAACCGAGGATCTTCAGGGCTCCTTCATCACGCCAGATGCATTGGGACACCAGGCTTGAAGCAAAGTGTTCGACCCGGTTGGCGTGGCGGTAGTAGTCACGCATGAAATCTTCCACGGCAAGGACCTTGCCGTGATCCTGGTACCCCATGAACCGGGCCAAGTGCACCTGTGCGTCAAAGGTGAGCTGGTCGTTCTTGCGGCCGTTGAAATAATGCAGTTCATTGCGGATGCGCCAGAGATAGTCGAGGGCCGCGTAATAGGTGTCCAGCTCCTCTTCCGTCAATATGCCCTTGATGATCAATTCCTTGGGGCTGGTGAACTTGTATTTGACGCGCGCCGTCCACATGGCGGTCTGCAGGTCGCGCAACCCCCCCTCGCCTTCCTTCAGGTTCGGTTCCAGCAGGTAGACGGTCGAGCCGTATTTTTCCCGGCGACTCTTCATGTCGGCCATCTTTTCCTTGATGAACTTGTCGCTGGATTTGGTCATGATCTGGGTCAGGATCACCTTGGAGAGGTTATCGAACAGCTGCCGGGGACCGCTCAGGTAGCGGGCGTCGATCAGGGCGGTCTTGACCGTGCTGTCAGCGGCGGCCATTTCGACGCAATCGGAGATCTGCCGTACCGAATAGCCCACGTCCAGACGCATATCCCAGAGAAAATACAGCATCTTCTGGGCCACATCCTCCACCCGTGCCGCCGGCATGCTGCCGTCGTGCAGGAACATGATGTCGATATCGGAGTAGGGATTCAGTTCGCCGCGGCCATATCCCCCCACCGCCACCAGGCTGATGTGTTCCAACATGCTGCCGCCGTCGACGTCGTACAGGATGCTCTGGAAGAGCTTGTTGTTCAGTTCGTCCATCATGTCGCAGATCAGATGCGCCACCTCGCTGCCTGAGGCGCCCCCGTTGTGCAGCAACTTGATCTCTTCACGGTAGTGGTCGAGAAAATTCTTGCAGCCGGAAAAATACAACGGCCGTTTCTCTTCGAATCCGGCCATACCTGCGTCGCCAACAGCGTTTATGTCATCGGGAAAATAGGGGTCGATAAAGAATTGCATGGGGCTCCTCTCGGGGGAAACGATGCCGTCCGGGATGACGGTTATGATACGGACAGGCATCGTCGGCGACCGTACGGGAGGGATTATACGTCAGGCGCGCCGGTGAGTCAAAAGCAATAAAAAGGCGGCCGAAGCCGCCTGGAAGCTATTTCACTCCACTCGCATCAAACGGCCGACGCCGTTCTCGATCTCGGCGTGGGCCTTGAGGCGCAGGCACCATTCTCCGGGAATGGCGGAAACGCCCAGAGATGCCCCCAGCCAGGCCCCAACCATGGCCGCCCGGCCGGCACTGTCACCGCCGGCCGCCGCCGTGGCTTTCAGCGCCCCCCCGAAATCGTCGGCATGGTGCAGGGCACAGTGGACGGCCGCAGGAAAGCTGCTGGCCAGGGGACACGACTGACCGAACCGGGCCGTCACCGTACGCACCGGGAGCGTGCGGGACGAAAAGGCATCCGTAATCTTCCCGCTGACTTCGGCGCCCAAAAGTCCCTCCCCATCCATCAACTCCACAGTCCTTTTGAATGCGTCATCCAGAGAGTGCCCCAAGAACAACTCACGCAGGATCATGGCGTGGGCCTTGAGGTAAATCACGGCCCGGTCGTTATTCTGACAGACCCTGGTGGCCCGTTCCACCTGGAGAAGGTAATCGCTGCTGCGGAAATAGCGCGCCGCCAGAGGCGCCAAACGGCTGATGGTGGCCGGCTGGTCATCGTCGGCCCCTTCCTGGAAGCTGTAGGCCGCATCGGGATGGGCCTCCCGGAATGCCCGGTAGTTGGCCAGCGTCTCCTTGGCGGCATGATCCCGGTACCCCTTGTAGGCCGGGCATTCCATTATGGCCACGAAGCGGCTCCCGAAATCGGCGGCATCGAAACCGTCCCGTTCCAGCAGCGAACGGAGCAGGAGCAGCGCGGCGTCGCCGTAGTGGGTCAATTCCCCCGGTTCCTTACCGAAGTGGTAGTGCCCCTCGGCCGGCGGGTCAAAACCTTGCGGTCCCCCGGGGAAGAGCCGTTCCAATTCATTCAGGTCGTAAATCCAATGGCTTCCGAGGCAAAAGGCATCCCCCACAAACTGCCCCCACACCGCCCCGGCGATACGGCTGGCAAGGGAAACATCCTGACTGTTGAGCGCTTTTTTGCTATTCATACTCGCAACCTCCCCTGACTGCACAGAACACGTAACCGTATATTCAGTATACCGCTTTCCCGTCATTATGGGAAAAAATGCTGCCGCGTCGCAAGATGAAGGAAACAACAAGCACAACAGACAGAACGCCCCGCCTCGGAAGTCCGAAACGGGGCGTTTATTTTTACACGTTATTTGTTGGTTCCCATCAGCCCAAGACGATGATCAGGTCTTCCTTCTCCACCTTCTCCCCCTCCTTGAACTTCACTTCGGCTACCTTGGCGTCGGCCCTGGCCTTGATGTTGGTCTCCATCTTCATGGCTTCGGTCACCATCAGCACGTCGCCGCCCCTGACCAGATCGCCGGCCTTGACGTTGACCTTGAGCACCTTGCCCGGCATGGGGGCGCCGAGATGGTTGGGGTTGCCCTTGTCGGCCTTCTCGCGCAACGCCTCATCGCTCTTGACCGACTGGTCGCGGATGACCACCGAGCGGTTGTTGCCGTTCAGCTCGAAGTACACGGTGCGGGTGCCGTCGGCCTGCACGCGCCCCACGGCGTTGAGCTTGATGATAAGGGTCTTGCCCGGTTCGATTTCGATGGAGGTCTCCTGCCCCGGTTCCAGACCGTAGAAGAAGATCGGCGTGGGAATGACCGAGGTGTCGGAGTATTCCTGACGGTGGCGGTCGAATTCGGGATATACGTGGGGGTAGAGGATATTGGAGACCATGGCCTTGTCACTGACTGCATGCTCCAGCTTCTCCTCCAGCTTGAGCCGTTCCTCGTCGAAATCCACCGGTTCCAGCAACTCGCCGGGGCGGCAGGTAATCGGTTGTTCCCCCTTCAGGATGATCCGCTGCAGATCCTGCGGCCACCCCTGGTAGGGCTGGCCCAGCATCCCCTTGAACATCCCCACCACCGACTCGGGGAAGGCCAGCTCCTCCCCTGCGGTGAAGACATCGTTCGGCTCCAGATTGTTCTTGACCAGGAACATGGCCATGTCGCCCACCACCTTGGATGACGGCGTGACCTTGACGATGTCGCCGAACAGGAGGTTGACCTTGTGGTACATCTCCTTGCACTCATCCCAGCGTTCCAGAAGGCCCAGACCGGCCACCTGGGGTTTGTAGTTGGAATACTGGCCGCCCGGGATCTCGTGGTGGTAGACCTCGGCCGTACCGGACTTGAGGCCCGATTCGAAGGGGGAGTAGTAGTCCCGCACCGTCTCCCAGTAGTTGGCCAGTTTTTGCAAGCCGGGGGCGTTGACCTTGGGATCGCGCTCACTCCCCTCCAGGGCCGCCACCAGGGCGTTCAGGTTGGGCTGGGCCGTCAGGCCGGAGAGGGACGACAGGGCCGCATCGACGATGTCCACCCCCGCCTCGCTGGCCTTGAGCAGGATGGCGCTGCCGTTGCTGGAGGTGTCGTGGGTATGGAGATGGACCGGGATGCCGATATTTTCCTTGAGCGCCTTGACCAGCTTGTAGGCGGCCAACGGTTTGAGCAGACCGGCCATGTCCTTGATGGCCAGAATGTGGGCGCCCATGGCTTCCAATTCCTTGGCCATATTCACATAGTATTCCAGGGGATACTTGTCCCGCTTGGGATCGGTGATGTCGCCGGTGTAGCAGATGGCGGCCTCGCAGATCTTGCCGGTCTTGCGCACCGCATCCATGGCCACCCGCATGCCGGTGGTCCAGTTGAGGGAGTCGAAGATGCGGAAGATGTCGATGCCCGAGTTGGCGGCCTCTTCCACGAACTTCTGCACCACGTTGTCCGGGTAGTTGGTGTAGCCCACGGCATTCGAGCCGCGCAGGAGCATCTGGAACAGGATGTTGGGGATCTGTTCGGAGAGCTTGTGCAATCGCTGCCAGGGGTCCTCCCTGAGGAAGCGCATGGAGACGTCGAAGGTGGCGCCGCCCCAGCATTCGAGGGAGAACAGATCGGCCCCCAGATGGGAGGTCGGCTCGGCGATCCTGAGCAGGTCGTAGGTGCGCACGCGGGTGGCCAGGTTGGACTGGTGGGCGTCGCGCATGGTCGTATCGGTCAAAAGCAGTTTATTCTGTTCCAGGATCCACTTGGAAAGCCCCTCGGCCCCCAGTTTCATGAACAGGTCGCGGGAGCCGGATGGACGAGGTTTGGTCACGTCGGTTTCCGGCACCCGGGCCTCCAGCAGGTCGGCGGATTTGAGCGGCTTGGCGATGCCGGGCGAACCGTTGACAACCACCTCGCCCAGGAATTTGAGCACCTTGCTGGCCCGGTCTTTTTTCTCCCGGACCTTGAGCAGTTCCGGGTGTTTCTCAATGAACGAGGTATCGCAATCCCCCTTGAGAAAGACCGGGTGGGCGACGACGTTCTCCAGGAAACCGATGTTGGTCTTGACGCCGCGGACTCGAAACTCCTGCAGGGCCCGGTTCATGATGTTGGCAGCGGCCTGGAAGGTCAGCCCCCAGGAGCTGATTTTGACCAGCAGGGAGTCGTAATGGGGGGTGATCTTCGCGCCGGTGAAGGCGTTGCCGGCATCCAGCCGCACCCCGCAACCGGCCGCCGAACGGTAGGTGGTCAGGGTCCCGAAGTCCGGGGCAAAGTTGTTGGCCGGGTCTTCGGTGGTGATACGGCACTGGATGGCGTAGCCGCGCATATCGATGGCGCTCTGGCTGGAGATGTTGATCTCCGGGTCGGACAGCTTGTGGCCGCAGGCGATCAGAATCTGGTCCTGCACCAGGTTGCGGCCGGTGATCATCTCGGTCACCGTGTGCTCCACCTGGATGCGGGGGTTCATCTCGATGAAGTACCAGTTTCCCTCCTGATCCAGCAGGAACTCTACGGTCCCGGCATTACGGTATTTGACCTGGCCGGCGATCTTGAGGGCCGCGTCGCACAACTCCTCGCGGGTTTTCTGGGACAGGGACAGGGAGGGGGCGAACTCCACCACCTTCTGGTGGCGGCGCTGGATGGAGCAGTCACGCTCGTAGAAGTGCACCAGATTGCCGAAGTTGTCCCCCAGCACCTGCACCTCGATATGCTTGGGATTGGCCAGGTAACGCTCCAGGAATACGGCAGGATTGCCGAAGGCCGCCTTGGCCTCGCTCCCGGCGGCCACCAGCCCCTCCAACAACTCCTTCTTGTTGTGGGCCACGCGCATGCCGCGGCCGCCGCCGCCCGCCGCGGCCTTGATGATGATCGGGTAGCCGTGTTCCTTGGCGAACCTGAGCGCTTCCTCCTCTTTCCCGATGGGCTCTTCGGTGCCGGGTACGGTCGGGACCCCAGCGGCAAAGGCCACCTTGCGGGCCGCCACCTTGTCTCCCAAGGCACGTTGCATTTCGGCGGTGGGGCCGATGAAGGCGATCCCGTTTGCCTCGCACTTCTCGGCAAACTCGGCGTTCTCGGCCAAAAAGCCATAACCGGGGTGGATGGCATCCACATCCGCCTTGAGAGCCAGGGCGATGATCTCGTCGATCCCCAGGTAGGCGTCGATGGGCGCCTTGCTCTTGCCGACCAGGTAGGCCTCGTCGGCCTTGTAGCGATGGAGCGACAGCTTGTCCTCTTCCGAATAGATGGCTACCGTGCCGATACCCAATTCGGTACAGGCCCGAAAGATACGGATGGCGATCTCGCCGCGATTGGCGGCCATGACCTTGCGGAACTTCTGTTTCTGCATGAATGTCCTCCGAAGTGTAGGGGTACCGTGGAACATTTAACGTGGGTGAAATTCGTGCGCCTGAAACCGCCAAACATTTAGCAAAACTAAATTTATTCAGCTATTTTAAATAGTTATATCGTAAACAATGGCGACAATAAAACAAGTTATATCGTAAACAATGGCGACAATAAAACAGATTGAGGGGGCTTTGTCAACTATGATTTTTCAGGCCGTGATGGCATCGGTAGGGATACAGGGAAGGTCGTGCCGAGTGGAGCCAGGAAAGACGGTTGTTATGCGCAGCGGGGCGGGTGATTCGGGGTCAGAACGAAAAGAAGAACGTGGCGCCTTTGCCCGGTTTCCCCTCGGCCCAGATGCGCCCCTGGTGTTTGTTGATGATGCGCTGCACGGTTGCCAGCCCGATGCCGAATCCTTCGAAATTGCCGTCGGTATGCAGGCGCTGAAAGGTTCCAAAGATCCTGTCTGCCTTGTCCATAGCGAATCCGACGCCATTATCCCGGACAAAATACACCGGTTTCCCATCGGTGGTGGCCATACCGAATTCTATCTGCGGTTCGTCTTTGAGAGCGGTGTATTTCCAAGCGTTTCCCATGAGGTTGCTCAAAACGATGTGCATCAGGTGTTTGTCGGCGCGACAAGAAACACCCTCCTGGATGCAAAACCCGGTCTGCCGGTCCGGCTCCTTCATATGCAATTCCTCCCTGATGCCGGAGGCAATCGCAGTGAGATCCACCGTTTCTTTGTCGACAACCTGTTGCGACAACTTGGAAAAAACGATAAGGGCCGACAGCAGATCCTCCATCTGCTTTGCTTTGTGGCTGATGATCCCGACGATTTTTTCACCCTGTTCATCCAGGCTTGCGCCGCACTTGTCCAAGAGCAACTGACTGTAGCTGCTGATGATGGTCAACGGATTCCGCAAATCGTGGGAGACGGTATAATTGAATGCCTCCAGATCCGCATTGGCGGATTCCAGTTCCCGTGCTCGGTCCGCCAGCGCGGCGTTGAGGGCTTCGATCTTTTCTTCGGCACGCTTGCGGGCGGTTATATCTTCCTTTACGGCAACGTAGTTGGTAATGGCGCCGGTTTCGTCGATGACCGGAGAAATGGCGGCAGACTCCCAATAAAGTTCTCCGTTTTTTTTCCGGTTCAGAAATTCTCCGTACCATTCCTTTCCCGAAGTGATGGTACGCCACAGGGCGTCATAAAAAGCTGGTGACATGTCCCCTGACTTGAGAATGCGCGGGTTTTTCCCCATGACCTCATCGGGGGAGTAGCCGGTAAGTTCAAAAAACTTGGGATTTGCATATTCGATCTCTCCGCGCTCATCGGTTATCAACACCGTACTGGGGCTTTGTTCGACGGCGCGGGAAAGCTTGCAGATAAAACGGTGTTGGGAGGCAACCTTCCTCTTCAGCGAGATCATGGTAATGTTCTTGTCGATAGCGGCAAAGAGCTTTTCGTAATTAACCGGTTTGAGCACGTAATTGTTTATGCCCAGTTCGATGGAGTCCAGCAGGTATCTCGTCCCGCTGTGGGCCGTCAAGACAATGATGGCCGTTTCCGGGGCAATGTCCCGTATGGAGGCAGCCATCTCAACGCCATCCATAACCGGCATGCTGATGTCCGTAATGACGATATCGTGGTGATGCTGTTTGAAGAGCGCAAGCCCCTGTTCCCCGTTCTCGGCAACATCGAGGCGCGTGAAACGGTACTTGCTTTCAAAGACCGAGCCGAGGATATCCCTGGCGCTCTGTTCATCCTCCACATACAAGACGGAAACTAACGGCTGGGCGGCCCGCATATCAAACCTCGATCGTGAATTCGGCGCCATCGCCCGTGTTGCGGACGCTGAGTTTGCCGTTCATATTTTTTTCTATGATGGTTTTGGCCATGAACAAACCGATGCCGGTCCCCATATCCGGCCCCTTTGTCGTGAAATAAGGTTCGAACATCTTCTCCAGAATGTGCGCGGGGATGCCGCCCGCATTGTCGCGTATGGTGACCACTGACGTCCCCTCCCTGCTGAAGCTCCCGATCACGACCCTAGCGTCATCAATATCGCGCTCCGTGAAGGCATCACGCGAGTTCAGTAGGATATTGAGAACCACCTGGGAATATTCATTGGGAAAACCGAGAACCCGCACATCGCCCTCCGAGTTCGCATCGATCCGTATATGATGGGCCTTGAAGCTTTCGTTGATCAGCGAGATGGTTTGCAGGATGACGGCATGTACGCTGAAGGAACTCTTTTCCTTGTCCGGCTTGAAGAAGTTCCTGAAATCATCAATGGTCCGGGACATGTGATAGACAAGTTTCATCGCTTCCTGTGTATTCTCCTGCAGGAAATCGGCGTCGAACTTACCTGAGTTATAGAAAAGCTGCAACCTCTGGATAATGAGTCCGAGGGTATTAAGCGGCTGGCGCCACTGATGGGCGATATTGCCGATCATCTCGCCCATTGCGGCCTGACGGCTCTGGAGCAGCATCAACCGCTCCTTCTCCCGGAGATCCTGCTCCGTACGCAGACGTTCGGCGGTCTCCGCCAGCAATTGTTGTTCGGCCAGTTTCCGCTCGGTGATATCGGTGTGGGACCCGGCCATACGGTGGGGATTGCCGTCGCTGTCACGAAAACAGGCGCCGCGCGTCAATACCCAGCGGTAGCTGCCGTCCTGGTGGCGCAGGCGGCATTCCAGACAGAACTCGGGGATCCGCCCATCCAGATACTTATTCAGAGCCTCCAATGCGGCCTGATAATCATCGGGATGGATCAAGCTCATCCATTCTTCCATGACATTATCTATTTCATTCTCGCCGTACCCCAGCATCTCTTTCCAGCGGGATGAGACAAAAGCCGTATTGGTCTCCAAGTCCCAGTCCCAGATGCTGTCGCTGGCCCCCTGAACGGCAAGCATGTAACGTTCGTTACTCCTGCGCAGCGCCGATTCCGTCTGCTTGAGGGCGGTAATATCGAACGCGGTGGCTCGGCACATGACGTAGTTGCCGTCCTCATCCCGGATGGCAACCGCATTGACCATGACCGACACGTGGCTACCGTCTTTACGAACCAACTCGAATTCTGCCCCTTTTACCTGGCCTTCCCGCTTCAACCGGGAGAAGGTTTCTTCAAACATCCCCTTGCTGTCATCCGCGAGAATGTCGCTGAAGCACATCTTGCCGATGACCTCATGGCTACGGTAGCCCAACCAATTGAGTTCCGTATCGTTGATGAGCACGAAGACGCCGTGATCGTTCAGAGAGTGGTAGCCGCAGGGGGCGTTATCGTACAGGTCCCGGATTGCATCTGAGGTCCTGACGAGGTACTCCTCCGTCCTCTTCCGCTCCGACGCATCGCGAAAGATGATGCACGCCCTGAGGTTCCCATCCTTGTCGGCAAAGAGCGATGAGCTTATGTCGCAGGGGACCCTGCTGCCATCCTTGCGAATAAACAGGACCTCGCCACGCGCCTTGCCGGTATGTGCCCGCTCATCGAGCAGGGTCGTTGCCCGCTGATCTGTCACGTCGACGATGTCCTGCCTGCTCCGGCCGCACACCTCCTCTTCGGTCATCCCGAGGATGCGGCAGGCCTCGGGATTGGCCTCCAGCACATCGCCGTCTGAGGTGGCAAGCAGGATGCCGTCGATGCTGTTGTTGAAGAGGGAGCGGTAGCGTTCCTCGTGCTCCCGCAGGGCATCTTCAACCCGCTCCCGCTCGGCAATCTCCATTTTCAGAACCTGGATCGTGTCCGCCAGTTCACTGGTTCGTTCGGCAACCCGCTGTTCGAGTTCCGCATGGGTCTGCTGGAGCTCCTGCTCAATCCGTTTTCGTTCGGTGATATCGGCAACGATGGAAAAGAGATGATCCCTCCCCCGAAAACTGATGGTGCCGGAAGAGACTTCCACACTCCGTAGGGAGCCGTCTGCCAGGCGATGTTGAAACACAAAACGCGAAGAGGCGCCGTTGCCCGCATGTTTCATATTATCCCTGGTTTCGGCCTCATCATTCGTATTGATGTCGAATATGCGCATGGCGACAAGCTGCGCTTTGGGATAGCCGTAAAACGCGACCGCCGCCGGATTGGCATCCACAATACTCCCACTGTGAGGCTCAATTATCAGCATCGCGTCATTGCTGCTGTTGAACAGACTGTCGTAACGCGCCTCGCTTTCCATGCACGATGCCTGCATCCGCGCATGCATTCTCAGAAAGGCGACCGATAGCCACAGTACGATTATCGCCAGGATTCTGTTGAAGAGGGAAATTTCGAAATGGGTGGCCGGAGGTGTCGCCAGGAGGTCCACAAGCATCAGCACGGTGCAGGCGCCGGCCAGCCACGTGACCGGCCCGGCCCCCAGCCACCGGAATAGGAACAGCGGTACGAAGAGGTAACCGATCCAGACCGCAGCACCGGGTGGGGTCAGCAGGTCGATAACGAAGATGACGCCACAGAGCGCGACTGCCGCCGCCAATGATACAACATGTTGTCGTGTCTCAGCCATGGTCGGATCAGCTACTCCCGGAAAAGAAAGATTGCCACTACGATTTTTTCGCCAATTAAGGACCACTTTTATCCCAAAGCCATCATGCAGTATTCATAGCAAAAGATCACAACAATTTCACCTCTATATTTTTTAATGTCGAGACCGTAATGATCGAGCTGGAAATGCCATGGGCGCAGACATGGCCGACGAGAGTCCCGTTCCCACTGAAACAGGCCGGTCCGACACCGGAGAACGGCGTCTATGTGTGCAATAAATCCTGCTTATTTATTCCGGCAGGTATCCTGGCCGATTGAAATGCCGATTGTTTTGATATAGTATTCGGGAAAAAGTACCTCAACAGCACCGATTTGGGGAAAGAAGGCACGCATCTTTGTTCCTGCTACACGCATCAAGCTGAAAAATCCGACCATATGCGAGTTGACCATGGAAAAGAAAAATAAAGATAAAACACCCATCATGATCGTGGATGACGACACCCAGGCCCTGTCACTCCTCGAGTCGTTGCTCTGCCATGACGGATACGAAAACGTCATCCCCTTTGAAGACAGCCGCAGGGCACTCGATTACTTCAACACCCAGGAGGTCGCCGCCGTGGTGCTGGATCTCTCCATGCCCAGGCTCCACGGCATGTACCTCCTTGAGCTTTTTACCAAGAACAAGCCGCAAGTCCCGGTAATCATCGTGACAGCGGAGAACCAGATTGATTCTGCAATCGAGTGCATCAAGGCCGGAGCGGTCGATTACCTGACCAAGCCCATATCGATCAACCGTTTCATGGCCAGCATCAGCCGGGCGCTGGAACTGCGCTCCCTGAACGACGGCCTAAGCTCCCTTCAGGACCCGGAGCAGGCCGTCGGCTTACCCTCGGCCATCGCCTCCCGCCATTCCATTATTACGCACAACAAGAACATGCTCTCCCTCATGCAGTATGTGGAGGTCATATCGAATTCCCATCAGGCGGTCCTGATCAATGGGGAAACCGGCGTAGGCAAGGAACTCGTTGCCCGGGCGATACACACCATGAGCAAGCGCAAGGGAGAGTTTGTATCCATCAATATCTCGGGGTTGGACGACCTGATGTTTTCCGATACGCTCTTCGGTCATAAAAAGGGGGCCTACACCGGGGCGAACCAGGACCGGGACGGCCTCATAAAAAAAGCGGCCAACGGCACCATATTCCTGGACGAGATCGGTGACCTGAACGAGTTGTCCCAGGTAAAACTGCTCCGCCTTCTCCAGGAAAACGAATACTACCCCCTGGGGTCGGACAACCCACTCCAAAGCAATGCGCGCCTCGTGGTCGCTTCAAACCACAACCTGCGGCACTTGGTAAACGAGGGGAAATTCCGCAAGGACTTTTACTACCGCCTCTGCACGCATCAAGTGACGATCCCCCCCCTCCGGGACCGCCTTGACGACATACCGCTCCTTCTTGACCACTTCATTGATGAGACCGCCAAGATTTTTGGCAAGGAACGTCCTACGTACCGGAAGGGGCTGGTAGAGCTCCTGTGCAGCTACGATTTCCCGGGCAATGTCCGCGAGCTCAAGGCCATGGTCTTTGATAGCGTGACCAAGGCCGCCTCATCGAAACTGTCGTCCGAGTACTTCAGTGAACTTATCGAGCGGGAGCGGGATTCATTCCCGTTCCAGGGCACCTCCTCCGCGCCCCAGAATCTCGTGGGGGGCAACGGCGTCACCTTCGACCGGTTCCCGACCCTGAAGCACGCCGAAACGGAGCTGATCCGCAGAGCGCTGGAAATCGCAAAGAACAACCAGGGGGTAGCCGCCCGGCTGCTGGGCATCACACGGCAAGCCCTCAACAATCGGTTGCAACGGATCAAAAAGGGCCCCACCGCATAATTCTGTATCCCGCGGTGGGACGATGGGGTCAGCACAGCGGTCGGCCCCGGGAAGAGCGGACAAAAAAGCCCGCCTTGAGGGCGGGCCGGGGAATACCGGATAAACAAAAAACCTATTTTTTATGGCACTGTTGACACTCAACCGGGCCTTTGTCGTAGAGATCGTGGCAGGAAATACAGATTTTGTGGGCAGTGTCCTTGCCCCAATTATCAATCTTGCCGCTTTCGCGCGTGTGACAGTGAAAGCATTCGTTGTTCAAATCCTTCTGATGTTTTCTATGCTGGAACGGGAGCACCATGACCCCCATCTTGAGGTTGATGACCTCCGGGCCGGGATTCGGAGCCGCCACCGCCGGAACGGCTGAAGACATCCCATACAGCAACAACGCAATCATCGGCATCACCAATCTTTTCCTCATTAGGTCCATCCTCCTGTGGCTTTGATTCCAGCTACCCGGTCGTCACCCCAAAAGAACAGTCGCCTGACGTGAAAGACCGAATACATCGTATGTATACATCATTGTCATAGTGGAAGCTCCGATTTTAAATGACTTTTCAGAAATGAAAAGCATTTTTTCCTCTGTGGGAAACTTTTGCGCTCCGGCCGGACAGGGAAACGCTTCCCCCCACCGCCGTTTTTCATGATCAAACGAGGCCTCAAATTATGCGCCCCACAAACACTGTAGGAACGGTTCGCGGTTGAATTTATAGATTTTGCAGGTATGATACGTTCCCAACACGAATACGATCTCGCGGGCACAACCATGAAAATCCACAACCTCCTCGTCCATCTTCACAACAACGTTGACGCCTTTGCCCTCAAACCGCGTCATCTTGACCTGATCCGCGGTATGCTTCCCGACGCCCGTATTAGCATCGCCGAAGGAAATAGTGATTTCCTTGACCGGCTTCCGGCAGCCGACTGCGCATTGACCTGGGTGTTCAAACCCGGTTGGTACGAAGGGGCTCCAAGGCTGAAGGCCCTCTTTACGCCCGCCGCCGGGCATGATTGGGTGGCTGCAGACCCGACCGGCCGGGTGAAGACCTTTTACGGCAGCTTCCACGGCCGCATCATGCGTGAAAGCCTCCTCGCCATGATGCTCCACTTCAACCGGCATGTGGGGAAATCGCTGTCCGACCAGCAGGGTAGAATCTGGGACCGCCCCGGCTACAGCGAGTGTGTAGCGCTCTTCAGCCAGAGGGTGCTGATCGTCGGTTTTGGATCCCTGGGCCGGTCCATGGCCGAACTGCTAGCAGCCTTTGGGGCACGCATTACCGCGGTCAAGCGTGATACGAGAGGGTTCGAGGGCGCCCCTCACGTTGACAACGTGATCCCCTTCGGCAGCCTGGAAGAGGAACTCCCCTATGCCGATCACGTAGTCCTGGTTTTGCCCGGTGGGGCGGAAACCGACGGCATCTTTACCCAGCGGCATTTCACTGCCATGAAACCGGGGGCCTACCTGTACAATTTGGGGCGCGGTAACTGCTACCAGGAGGAAGATCTTCTCAGCGCCCTCAAAACGGGTCCCCTCGTCGGCGCCGGGCTGGATGTCTTTGCCGAGGAGCCGCTACCACCCGCCTCGGCGCTCTGGGAACAGCCCAATGTGGTGATCACGCCCCATTCCAGCGCCATCAGCCGGGAGTATCTCGATCTTTTCATCCATGAGTGGGTAGGGATTTTACGGGAGATGTGAGAGAGACAGCGCGGTACGGTTTACGGCAGAAAAAAGAATCCGACAACCGTAAAAACAGTTATCGGATTCAATGAGGTTTGGCGCGCCCGGCAGGATTCGAACCTGCGGCCCACGGCTTAGAAGGCCGTTGCTCTATCCAACTGAGCTACGGGCGCATACTCTGTTGACGAAGAGGAAGTTCTGATATGTAGCATAAAACTCCGCTGACGGCAACCGTCAATCACGCGCAGACAAGCAATCGATAACGAAAAACGCCGGGGGGATGCCCGGCGTCCAGTGCCCATCATTCCTTCGTCAGCTTCTCTCGAATCGTCGCGACGATCTTGTCGTACAGCCCGTCCCCGTCACGGGCGGTGATTTTTTCCTTATCCACCGTGGCCATGGGCATCTCTCGACAGGCAGAGCACTGTTTCACGCATTCCTTGATCTTGATGTTGAGATCGGGAAATTCCTCTTTCAGGCGGCGGTACACCTTGCCCTTGCCCTTGTTATGTTCGCAGAAACGGATTTTCACGCTACACCGCGAGGGGGGCGCCGACGGGCGGCACAAACACACGCTGCGCCATGTCGGCATCGATCATCAGGATACCGTGGCCATTGTCGCCGACCAGCTTGAGCTTGGCGATCAGGTCCCGGTCATTGTTCTCTTCCTCTATCTGTTCGGTCACGAACCATTGCAGAAAGATCTGGGTGGCATGGTCTTTCGCCTGAACCGCCTGTTCGCTCAAGTCGTTGATGCACTTGCTGATAAGCTCCTCATGGGTGAGGGTCCTCTGCATCATCTCCAACAGCGACTTGTAGGTATTCGGCACGGCCTTGCTGGACAGGAGTTCGATATTCATCCCCTGGTCAACGAGGTAGGTATAGAACTTCATGAAATGGACCATCTCCTCACGGTACTGTACCATGAACCAGTTGGCGGCGCCCTTCAGCCCCATCTCATTGGCGCAGGAGGACATGGAAAGATAGATATGCGCGGAATAGAGCTCAAGGTTCATGTGCTTGTTGAGCGAGTCAGCCACTTTTTTGCTTATCATGGGTGTCGTACCTCCTGTCGGATATGTAGTTTATCTGAGTATACCCCTGAATCAGACGATTGAAAGCCCTTTCAGCAACGTCCGGGGGAGCGTTCGGATTCAGGCGGCCCGTCGGGAGAGCCTGAATACCATGAAACTGCCCACGAGGAACATGGGCAGGCTCAAAAGCTGCCCCATGGAAAAGAAGTTGAAGAAGAAACCGATCTGGGCATCGGGTTGGCGGAAAAGTTCGACGATAAACCGGAACAGGCCATAGCCGGCGCAGAAGGTCCAAGCCGGGATACCGGTCACGTCCGACCGCCGGGACATGATCCGCACGATGAAGAACAGAACCACCCCCTCCAGCAGGGCCTCATAGAGTTGCGAGGGGTGGCGCGGCAGTTCGCCCCCTCCCGGAAAGACCATCCCCCAGGGAACATCCGTTGTCCTGCCGTACAATTCCCCGTTGATGAAGTTGCCGATCCTGCCGAGCCCCAGACCGATGGGCGCGCACTGGGCCGCCATGTCGATCAGCGCCCAGAAGGAGATTTTCTTGCGCCGGGCATACAGGACAAAGGAGGTGATAACCCCCAGAAAACCGCCGTGGAAGGACATGCCGCCCTTCCAGACCGCAAAGATCTGCAACGGGTCGGCGAGGTAGACCTTCAGGTCGTAAAAAAGGATATAGCCGAGCCGTCCCCCCAACACCACCCCCATGGCGCCGTAAAAGACCAAGTCCGCCACGTCGTCTTTGGTCAGGGAGTACTGTTTGCGGCGCACCTCGGAGCTGAGGATAAAATAGGTGGCGGCGAAGGCCAGAACGTACATCAGCCCGTACCAGCGGAACTGGAGCGGGCCGATGCTCAGGAAAACAGGGTCGATATGGGGAAACGGCATGGGGCCGGGAACCTCTCAGGCGCCGCAACCGCAACTGCGGGTGCAGGCTCCGACGCGCATGCGCAACGCCCTGATGTAAGAGGCGTCGGTGGCGGTCTGTATCTCCTGGAGGACGTTCTCGGGCACAGCCGTGTCGAGGGAAAGCAACACCATGGCCTCGCCCTTCTTTTCGTGCCGCCCCAGGTTCATGGAACCGATATTGATGTTGTACTGCCCCAGAATGGTGCCGATCTTGCCGATTATGCCGGGGCGGTCATTGTAATTCAAGAGCAGCATGTGCTCTTCCGGGCTAAAGTCCATGGAATAGTCGCGCAGCCGCACGATACGGGGAACCCCTTCGAAGAGCGTGCCCGAAACCAGCCGGCGCTTGCCCTCCCCTTCGATGACCAGGGTGATGACATTGGAGAAGGCCCCCCCCTGGGTCGTCTTGGACTCTTCCACCACGATGCCCATCTGCTCGGCGATCAGCGAGGCATTGACCATGTTGACGTCCTGGTCCACCACCCGGTTCAGCAGGGCGGTCAGGCCGCAGACGGTCAGAGGTGAGCAGTCGTAATGGGCAATACTGCCGGCAAAACCGAAACTGACCTTTTCCAGATTGGTGTCCACCAGTTGGATGCCGAAGTCGCACATGACGCTCATCAGGTTGAGGAACGGCCGCATCTGGTCCATGAGGGCCAGGTCGAAGCGGGGGATATTGACGGCGTTTTCCATCGGCTTGTCGTCCAGGTAGTTGATGATCTCGCGGGAGACGTCGATGGCCACGTTGACCTGAGCCTCAAAGGTGTTGGCCCCCAGGTGCGGGGTTACCACCAGCTTTTTGTTGGCGATCAGTTGTTTGAGCGTCTCCGACGCGGGCGGTTCCTGGCTCCAGACGTCGACGGCGCCGCCGAGCACCTTGCCGGAGACGAGATTGTCCAGCAACGCCTGCTCGTTGATGATGCCGCCTCGCGCCACGTTGAGGATGATGACGCCGCTCTTCATCAGCCCGAATTCGCGGGGGCCGACCATATTGCGGGTTTCGTCGGTCAGGGGTGTGTGAACCGTGATGATGTCGCAATTTTTGTAGATCTCATCGTGGGATACCAGTTTGACCCCCAGGTCGTTGGCGCGCTTGACCGAAACGTACGGGTCGCAGGCCAACACCTCGCATTCAAAAGCTTTGAGCCGTGCCGCTACCCGGCCTCCCACCTTGCCGAGGCCGATCACACCGGCTACCCTGCCCTTCAACTCGTGGCCGGTAAAGGGACCCCGCTTCCATTCCCCCGCTTTCAGGCTGGCGTTGGCAATGGTGACGTTGCGGCAGAAGGAGAGCAAAAGTGCCAGGGTATGCTCTGCGGCGCTGTTGGTGTTGCCGAATGGCGCGTTTACCACGATGACGCCCTTGGAGCTGGCGTAGTCCACATCCACGTTGTCGATGCCGACCCCGGCCCGAGCAACGATCTTCAGCTTGGTGGCCGCGTCCAACAGAGCTTTGTCAACGGTAGTGCCGCTGCGGGTGATGATTGCTTCATAGTCGCCGATGACCGCCAGCAGTTCATCTTTCTTCAACCCCAGCTTTACGTCCAGTTGGATGCGCGCATCCTGGGTCAACAGGGCAAGACCTTCCGCAGATACTTCATCAGTTACGATAATCTTCATTGCAACTCCCCAGTATCAATAATTTGTGGCCTCATAGTAGCCTTGACGGATAAAAATTGCAAGAGCCGGGAGGGTATACGGGGCTGGTTGTGTTGATTTTGGGATGCAAGTGGTCTATGGTTTAAATTTTATTACATAGTCGAGGAATAGCCCGTGCCCCCAAACATACCATTCAACATCGTGCTGGTCGAACCGGAGATCCCTCCCAACACCGGCAATATCGCCCGCCTGTGCGCCGCCACCGGCAGTGTCCTGCATCTGGTGGGGCAACTCGGCTTTTCCATCGACGACAAGCACCTGAAACGTGCCGGCCTCGATTACTGGGAGCATGTGGCCATGCGCCGCTGGGATAGCTTGGAAGAGCTCCAGTCGAGCGCCCCTCAGGGCCGTTTTTTCTATCTCAGCACCAAGGTCGCCCGCAGTTACCTGGAGGCCGCCTTCCAGCCGGGGGATTTTCTGGTCTTCGGGCGTGAAACCAGGGGCTTGCCGGAAGAGTTGCTCAACGCCAATCCGGACACCTGCATCACGATCCCCATGCCGGCCGGCGCCGTACGGAGCCTGAACCTGTCCACATCGGCGGGAATCGTCCTGTACGAAGCCCTGCGCCAGTCAGGCCGGCTCGACCACACCGAACGGGAGGCACCATGATATCCCTACGCCCCTACCTGACCGCTTCCCTCCCCGGCATCGGCGGCACGATCAAGGAATCCTGCGACGACTTTCTGGTGGAGGAGATCCCGGCCTATCAGCCCTGCGGCTCCGGCGACCATGCCTACCTGATCGTGGAAAAGCGCGGTATCACCACCCTGGAGGCCATCCGCCGCATTGCCCGGCATCTCAACGTCGCGGAACGCGCCATCGGTTACGCCGGGATGAAGGATGCCGCCGGCGTCACCCGGCAGACCATCTCCGTGGAGCACGTCAAGCCGGAATCGGCTGAAGGGGTAGAACTGGACGGCCTGAAGATCGTCTCCGCCACCCGCCACACCAACAAACTCAAACTGGGTCACCTCAAGGGGAACCGCTTTCGCATCGTCGTCCGGGACATCGCGGCGCATGCCGGGGAGGTCGTCCCCGCGGTTCTGGAAATCCTGCAACAACGGGGCGTGCCCAACTATTTCGGCTACCAGCGCTACGGCAGCCAGGGAAATTCCCACCTGATCGGCGCCGCCATGCTGCGGCACGACTGGCAGGGGGCGACGGACCGGCTCATGGGCGAACCGGAGGCGGTGCGCGACGAACAGTGGCGAGCCGGGATCGAGGCCTATCAACGGGGCGACCTGGCCGGGGCTCTGGAGTTGTTTCCCCGCCACTGTCGCAGCGAGCGGGAGGTGCTGCAACGGCTTGCCGCCCGGCCGGACGGGTTCGAGCGGGCCTTTGCCGTCATTCATCCCCGCCTGAAAAAGCTCTACCTCTCGGCCCTGCAATCCTGGCTCTTCGATCAGGTGGTGGAACGCCGTATCCAACAGATCGATGCCCTGCTGCCGGGAGACCTGGCATGGAAGCATGTGAACGGCGCCTGCTTTCTGGTGGAGGATGCGGATACTGAGGCGGAACGGGCCCGCACCTTTGAGATATCCGCCACCGGACCGATCTTCGGCTGCAAGATGAAGCAGCCGGCGGGAAAACCGCTTGAAATCGAACAGCAGATTCTCGACAATGAACAGATACGGCCGGCTGATTTCGACATGGGGGGCGGCTTGAGGATGGAAGGGGAGCGGCGGCCGCTGCGGATACCGCTGGAAGCCCCCTCTTTTCGGATCGAAGGCGATAGGCTGGAACTGGAGTTCAGCCTGGTCAAGGGAAGTTACGCCACAGCACTGCTGCGGGAGATCACCAAGAACTTCTGATCACATTTTACAAATCGTGAATGGTGAATCGTGAATAGTAAAATCGAATTCTAGCCATTCACCATTCACTAAAGGAACGGAATGATGACCAACAACATCCTGATCGATTCCCACGCCCACATCTACTATCGCGACTATGCCGGCGACTTCGACGCCATGCTGAAACGCGCCGAGGATGCCGGGGTGGGTGCCATGCTGGTGGTGGGCACCGACATAGAATCGAGCCGCGAGTCGGTCGCACTGGCAGAGAAGTATCCCCATATATATGCGGCGGTCGGGGTCCATCCCCAGGATGCCGGCCGGGTAACGGAACAGTGCTACGACGTTATCCGGGACCTGGCCCGGTCCAGCGCAAAGGTTGTGGCCATCGGGGAGATCGGCCTGGACTTTTACCGCGACTATTGCCCCCGCGACGAACAGGAGGCGGTGTTCCGCCGTTTCTTGCGCATGGCACACGAACTGGAGCTGCCGGTCGTCATCCACGACCGTGACGCCCATGAGCTCATGCTGGCAATCCTGCGGGAGGAGCGGGTACACAAGGGGGTGTTGCACTGTTTCTCCGGCGATGCCGCCATGGCCGCCCAAGCCATCGACATGGGGTTGTACATCTCCATCACGGGCACGGTCACCTACCCGTCCAATGAGGCGTTGCGCACTGTGCTGCGTGGCGTCAGCATCGATCGTCTGCTGGTGGAGACGGACTGCCCGTACCTGACACCGGTTCCCCACCGCGGGAAGCGCAACGAGCCGGCCTATGTGCGCCTCACGGCGGAGAAGGTGGCCGAGACCAAGGGGCTGTCCCTGGATGATGTGGCCCGGATCACCACCAAGAACTGCCGCGACCTGTTCGGCATCCGCCTGTGGGACCAGTCCACCAAGATCGCCTACATGATCCGCAACTCCCTCTACCTGAACATCACCAACCGCTGTTCGAACCGGTGCAGCTTCTGCGCGAAGTTCGACGACTTCACCGTCAAGGGGCACAACCTGCTTCTGGACGGGGAGCCTTCCTTCGAGGAGATCATGGCGGCTGTCGGCCAACCGGAGGGAATCGATGAAGTGGTTTTCTGCGGCTACGGCGAGTCGCTGATCCGCCTGGACCTGGTCAAGCGGGTGGCGGCCGAGCTCAAGGGGCGCGGCTACCGCATCCGCATCAACACCGACGGCCAGGCCAACCTGGTCCACAAGCGCAACATCCTGCCCGAACTGGCCGGACTGGTGGACAGCATCTCCGTCAGCCTGAACGCCCCGGACAGCACTACCTACGACCGGATCTGCAATACCCCCTTCGGCGATGCAGGATTCGAGGGCGTTTGCGACTTCATCCGCGCGGCACGGGAGCATATCCCCCAGGTCGTGGCCAGCGCCGTAACCGTGCCGGGGGTCGATATCGACGCCTGCCGCAGGCTGGCCGAATCGTTGGGTGTGGAGTTTCGCGTGCGGGAATATTCCGAGGTGGGGTGACGGGCAAATACCCATGATATGTTGTCACGGGAGATAACGGAGTGGGGTGAATTCTACTCGTAAGTGCACCACATGAGGTAAGAGCAGGACATGATGGGATTTTCTGGTAGTGTGAGAAGCGCGACCCACTCACATCCGGAAAGGAGCCCACCATGTCCTACACCCATCTTACCGAAAAAGATCGATAT
>NZ_VZQZ01000016.1:0-22500 GCF_008802365.1 Oryzomonas japonica
TCTCGGAAGAAGAGCTTGATCTAATTATAAAAAAGGTAAATCATCGACCAAGAAAGTGCCTCGACTACCGGACACCCCATGAAGTCTTTTATCAAGCTTCACGTGGTGCACTTACAATATGAATTCACCAGTGTAACAGAGCTTATTCCATTTTCAAGGTCTGACCCTTACAGATCCCCTTGAGCGAATGCTGCGGCCAATTTTTTTGAGTCATCTTTTTTTGCCTCAAAAAGATCATCATAGTAGCCTTGGGGTGTTTTTGCATCTCCCATGCGCTGTCTCAGCCTCCTATCACTATTTTATGTGAACCCAATATCCTGAATGTTTTATTTCGTCAATTTCTTGGGAAGGCATAGATTTAGGGCTTTCAAGGTTTAATCGCTTCACTGAACTGTTGAATTTCTGTATAAAAATCTCTCTGTCTTTAAACTCCTTGCCAATCATGAATTGGTCCGATTGGCCGTGCTCATTCTTTATCTGTATGAATATAGCAGCATCCGAGTTCTGATTTTTGTCATGGATGGGCTTCACAAATTCAACATAAGCGCCCCAAAGTACTTGGCCTATTGTCGCAATGGCAGCAGCATCATACAACAAACATCGCCAGTCTATAGCTGCAGCCATCATAGTCCCAGGTGGGGGCTGGAGCTTGAAAAACTCGCTTTCCGGGATATTGGAGCTCAAATACCTAAGAAGTTCATCAGTGGTTATCTCTCGACCAACATTAGCCAATGCGCCTTGGATAAACATTTAGCCTCCTAATTTTTCTTTGTATAACGGGAATGAGGCTGACCGGCCTTCTGTTTCAGGCCGGTCTTGCCGATTGTTGGGCTTCTTCCAGCTCTTCCTTCCCCCATTCCCTTCGTTCCCTGCCTCTATCTTCTTGGCTATAAATGTCAACCTAGACCTTCTTCCTGCCAGTAGCAATGTTGTCTAAGCTCTTCTGCAATTTCTCTATTGATTCAGCGATTTCGTACAAAGAGAGCATCACAAGGGGTCAACTCGACATTCTACACAAAATGAAAAAAGTAGACACGCCCCCTGGGAATAAAATGGGACTAGGCTTCCAATATACCAATTTAGAGCGTTAACGTAATAACTCGGTAACTTGCCCCCGACGCCCTTCTCCCCGCACTTCACCTTCTACTCCACGCAAAAGTGAATTTCAACGTAAATTCAAGGTGTTAAAAAAATTAACACGTAGGATCAATTTACTTATCCTCCTGTTTTCACATTAAAAAAGGCGCCTGGAACATGTCCAGGCGCCCTTGCTTGCGTCATTTTGATACAAAAAAATTACGCACTGCTGCCGCAAACCGGGCAACCTTGCATTGAGAGTGGTTTTTCAAGCCGGCATTCGGCCAAGAGCGCCGCATCGGCGAAGATCTCCCGTGTCGGGCCATCCGCCTTGACCTCCCCCTCATGGAGCACGATGGTCCGCTCGCAGAGGTCAAGGACCATGTCCAGGTCGTGACTGGTGAAGATTCTGGTATGGTGGAACTCCCTGAGCAGTCCCATCAACTGGCGCCGGGCAAAGGGATCGAGCCCATTGGTCGGTTCATCCATGACCAGGATGTCGGGCGACATGGACAACACCGTTGCGATCGCCACCCGTTTCTTTTCGCCGCCCGAAAGCCGGTATGGCGGTTTTCCCTGCAAATGCACCGCCCCGACCTTCGCCAGGGCCGCCCGCACACGCTCATCCACCTCCCCGGCAGGCAGGCCGAGATTGAGCGGACCAAAGGCAACGTCATCATAGACCGTGGGCATGAACAACTGGTCGTCGGGGTTTTGAAAGACCATGCCCACCGTGCGCCGGATATCCGGCAGGGTTTCCCGGGTGAGGGGAAAATCGCCGATACGGATCTCGCCCGCCGTCGGCGTCAGATACCCGTTGAAATGCTGCAACAGGGTGGACTTGCCCGCACCGTTGGCGCCGATGACCGCCACCGACTCCCCATGGGTGATGCGCAATGAAATATTCCGCAGGGCCAATGTCCCGTCGGGATAGGTATGGTGCAGCCCTTTTACTTCGACAATGTGGTGACTCATAGTATTCCCGTTACGAGCGACCCGAGCAGATGGGCCACCGGTACCAATCTCGCGGTAATGAAGAACAGGCTCCAGCCCAGGACGAACGCCGTCTCCCTGGTGCCGAAACAGAACTGCCGGCGGGTGTGAAACGCGCCGGAAAACCCTCGCGCCAGCATGGCCATATGGATGCGTTCCGCCCGCATCCAGGTCCTGAGCAGCAAATGGCCGATCATGGAGCCATAGACCCTGATGCCCCGCCCCCGGCCCCCGAAGGTCCGCAGCTCCCGCGCCCGGGACACCTGCGCCCCCTCTTCCGTCAACACGAAGATATACCGATAGAGAAAGAGCAGTTGCACGGCAAAGGGCTGGGGCATGCCCATACGCTCCAATGCGGCACAGATGGCGGGAAAGCCGGTTACGGCCACCAGAACCAGGGCCGAACTGACCGTGAGAATGGCCCGCACCACGATGGATGCAAAGGACACCCACCCTCCCGAGATGCCCAGCGCTCCCACATGCAGCACCGCCTGCCGGTCCAACAAGGGATTGAACATGCCGACCATGACGGCAAACGGGATGATGACGGCGATCTTCTTTGCCAGGTACAGGGCCGGGATGTCGGCGAGCGTCACCATGAATACCGGGAACAGGAAAAAGGGGAGCAGCGCCGCCAGTTCGTATTTGCCGCATGAAACGACACAGACGACGAAGACGAGCGTCACCACTACCTTTGCCCGCGGGTCGAGGCGATGGATGCCCGTATCCCCGGCAGCCAGTCGGTCCAGATTTTTAAAGTCCAGCAGTGTGCCGTCGATACTGCACATCGATCATCTCCCGCAAAAAAGGGAGAGCTGCACGCTCTCCCCGCTCATCATTGTCCGAATCCCACCCCGGACGAGAGGATTCAGGCCGTCGGGCGCCGTCGTTTCAACAGGAACCCGCTCAAAAAGACGATAGCCAGGGTCAGCACGCCGCCGACAACCCCCGAAAGGCTGGTGCCAAGGCTGTCGGTTGCGTTACGCCCTCCCCTGTTGCCGTCTTTTTTGAACCCATAGTCGGGCAGGAAAGCGGTTTTCTTCTGGAGGGCGGTCATGGCGGCATGCAGCCCCTGTTCGGTCCCCTGCAACGCCTCCGCTCCCGTGACCTTGGCAATGGCCCATTCGAGGCCATCAGGATTTTTCGAGGCAAACCCGGAGAGAACGCCCCCGGTCAGGATGGCCACCGCGAAAACGGAAACAAGCACCGCGCGAAACGGGCGCCGGCCCAAGGGACGTGCGCCCATGGCTCCCCGGATAATCTCCGGCCGGGCCGCATGGACAAAGGTCACGATCACAACCGTTACAACCCCTTCCACCACACCGATGGCCAGGTGGATGGGCTGCATCAGCAGCGCAAAGGTCGAAAACGGCAGGGCCGAAATTCCGGAGAAGACGGTTTCCAGCACCACGCACAAGGGACCCAACTGCAAGCCGATAATGGCCGAGATCATGGTAGCCGCCACAAGGCGCTTCCGGCCCGGTGCAGAGCCGGCGACCCTTGTATAGATCAGGGGGTACACCAGGAAGGCTGGGATAAACCCCATATTGAATATATTACAGCCCAAGGCCAGCAAACCGCCGTCGGCAAAGAAGAGCGCCTGGACCATGAGGACCGACGAAATGGTGAGAAAGGCCGCATAGGGACCAAGCAGCATCGCCAGAAGGAGTCCTCCCCCCAGGTGGCCGCTGGACCCGGTGGCCGGAATGGTGAAGTTGATCATCTGGGCGGCAAAAAGAAACGCCCCCAGCACGCCCATGAGCGGCACCTTGCGGTCATCCAGTTCCTTGCGCACCTTGGCGGAACTGTAGGCAATCGCCCCAGCGGAAACCGCCCACATCGTACCCCCGACCGCCGGGGATAACAGTGCGTCTGCCATGTGCATGGCACATCCTCCGTGTTACGAAATCGTATTTGTGTAGCACGGCAAATATACGATTACCAAAGAGGAGGTGTCAACAAAAAAACAGCCCCATTTTCCCTCCTGTTTTGGCTGAATTCAGTGCAACAAACTTGACTCATCGGGAGCAAATCTGATATTTGTATAAATTCGACCCAACAAAAAGGAATCTCATCATGTCGTATACACGCATCACTATTGACGAGGCGCGCTGCAAGGGATGCGGACTCTGCACCATCGCCTGCCCGCAAAAGCTGGTCACACTGAGCGATACCCCCAACAGCCACGGGTTCACCGTTGCGCTTTTTTCCGACTCGGGGAAGTGCACCGGCTGCGCGCTGTGCGCCGAGATGTGCCCTGATGTGGCCATCATGGTTTTTAAAGAGAAATAGATACGGAGGCACGGTTGTCCGAAAAACTTTTCGTCAAGGGAAACGAAGCGGTTGCCATGGCTGCCATAGAGGCCGGGTGCCGCTACTACTTCGGTTACCCCATCACGCCGCAAAGCGACATCCCCGAATACCTTTCACGCGAACTACCTCCCCTGGGGGGGGAATTCATCCAGGCCGAGAGTGAAATCGGCGCCATCAACATGCTGTTGGGAGCGTCGGCCACCGGCGTGCGCGCCATGACCTCCTCATCCGGCCCCGGCATCTCCCTCAAGCAGGAAGGCATCTCCTACATGGCGGGCTCGGAGTTGCCCGGCGTGATCGTGGATATCATGCGGGCCGGTCCCGGCCTGGGCGGCATCGACGCATCCCAGGCCGACTACTTTCAGGCCACGCGGGGCGGCGGTCATGGCGGCTACCGCATCATCGTGCTGGCCCCGGCCTCGGTGCAGGAGATGTACGACCTGACCATGTTGGCCTTCGACCTGTCGGACATCTACCGCATCCCGGCCATGGTGCTGGCCGATTCGGTTATCGGCCAGATGAAGGAGTCGCTTACGGCGCATCCCCGTCCCCAGACCGTTTTGCCCGCCAAGGATTGGGCAGTGCGCGGCCGGGAGGCGGGAGAACCGCAAAACGTCGTCAAATCCCTCTACCTGGGTGACGGCGAGATGGAAGCGTTCCACTGGAAGATGCATGCCCGCTATCAGGAACTGGCTGAAAAAGAAAGCCGCTGGGAAGAAGTCCAGACCGAGGACGCCACGCTGGTGGTGACCGCCTTCGGTTCAACCGCCCGCATTGCCAAGACCGCTATCTCCATGGCACGGGAGGCGGGCATGAAGGTCGGCCTGCTGCGGCCGATCACCCTCTTCCCGTTCCCCAAACAGGCTTATGAGGCCATCTCAGGGAACTGCAAGAATTTCCTGACCATTGAGCTCAGCACCGGTCAGATGGTGGAGGATGTGCGCCTTTCCGTGGCCCGCGACGCCGAAGTATCCTTCTACGGCCGCCCTCCGGGCGCCGGCTCGCTGCCGACGCCGGAGGAGCTTTTCGAGCAGATAAAAAAACGGTACCTGAATTCGTGACGCCGGAATGCCGCAGCGGCCGGAAGAGCCGGAGCCCGCACACCGCCGCGTCGTAACAGCTCACTCGCTCGGCGGGTCCGCCGTCTGGTGGCCGCAAACTTTTTAAGCTCCATGGCAGAGGCTTTCCGGACCAGCGGCAGGGAGGCGTCATGGATTCAGGTACGGTATTGACACGCGCGGGGACGCCCCTGCGGATGAGGAATTCGATGAAACAGGTATTCACCAGGCCCGAGAGCCTGAAAGATGTCCAGACCCACTTCTGCCCCGGCTGCCACCACGGCTCCATTCATCGTCTGGTGGCCGAAGCCATGGACGAATTCGATATCAGAAGCAAGACCATCGGGGTCGCGTCCGTGGGCTGTTCGGTCTTTCTGTACGGCTATTTCGATATTGACGTCATCGAGGCGCCGCACGGCCGAGCGCCTGCTGTCGCCACCGGGGCGAAACGCTCCCGCGACGACCGGATCGTCTTTACCTATCAAGGGGACGGTGACCTGGCCGCCATCGGCACCTCGGAGATCATCCACGCCGCCAACCGGGGCGAGGATATCACCGTGATCTTCGTCAACAACACCACCTACGGCATGACCGGCGGCCAGATGGCCCCCACCACCATGGTGGGACAGAAGACCTCCACCTCCCCCTACGGCCGCAATCAGGCCAAGGACGGCTATCCGATCCGCATGGCCGAACTGCTGGCACAATTGGAAGGGGTTGCTTTCTCAGCCCGCGTGGCGGTTAATTCTCCCAAAAACGTCATGCAGGCCAAAAAAATGATCAAGACCGCCTTCCGCTACCAGGTGGAAGGGAGGGGATTTTCCTTTATCGAGGCCCTGGCGGCCTGTCCTACCAACTGGGGCATGAAGCCGCTGGCAGCCAATGAGCGGGTGGGCAGCGAAATGATCCCCTACTTCCCGCTGGGCGTGTATCGCAATACCGCTAACCTTTGAACGTCTACCAGACTGTTGAAAACATCAGGTTGTTCAAAAATAGTCAGATCGTCGCACCCGGAGAGAGCCATGAGGAGGCGTAGCAGCGCTACGCCGCACGAAAGGGCTATCGAGGATGGCAGCGAGATGGCTGTTTTTCAACAACCTGCCAATGGAGCTATCATGCGTCACGATGTCTTTATAGCCGGCTACGGAGGCCAGGGGGTGCTGCTTGCCGGCAACCTGCTCTCCTACGCCGCCATCCATGAAAACAAGAATGTCTCGTTCTTTCCCGCCTACGGTGTGGAGAAACGCGGCGGGGCCGCCATGTGCACCGTGGTCTTTGCCGACGGCGACACCGGATCGCCGGTGGTGGGCAGCCCGTCGGTCGCCATCGTCCTCAACCAGCTATCCTTCGACAAGTACGCCGCCAAAGTCAAACCGGGCGGTATATGTATCGTCAACTCGACCCTGGTGGAGGCAGACGGCAGCCAATTGCCGGGGGTGGAACTCGTGGCGGTGCCCATGAACGAGATCGCCCTCGAACTGGGGGATATGCGCATGGTCAACATGGTGGCATGCGGGGCCTACGCCGCCAAGAGCGGTTCCCTGGCCCTCGAATCCCTGGAAGACGCCCTGAAAAAAGCCTTGCCGGAGCGTAATCACCGCCTGATTCCGGCCAATATCAAGGCGATCCGGGCCGGAGCAGCGGCGGCAATGCAAAGAAATACTTGACGCGCCCCCCTGCTATTTGCTAAAAGAAGAATCCCAATTATTGGGGTGTCGCCAAGCGGTAAGGCATTGGACTCTGACTCCAACATTCCGAGGTTCGAATCCTCGCACCCCAGCCAAAAAACACAAGGGTTTGCAGATATTCTGCAAACCCTTTTTTGTGGGAAAATTCGAGGCTGTTCGGGGACAGCCAGATGCCTGCCATACACGCATCCTCGTTCAAGGATCGCGTAATAACGGTTCCAGCCGGTAACGGAACGGTTTGGTGCGGGGCGCGGGTCAGTTCATGGTGTCAACGACAGGCCCATCCGCCAATGACAACGGTTCTATGGGCAGCAAGATATGGAACGTGGTTCCTGGACACGTGCTTTGATCGTAGCCCTGGGATTCCACCCAGATGGAGCCGCCATGCATTTCGGCAACGCCCTTTGCGATGGAGAGCCCAAGGCCGGCGCCCCGTGATTTGAAGGCGACCTTGCCGGAGCTGTGCTCTTCGATATTGCCCACCTCGTAAAACTTGTCAAAGATGCGCATCTGGTCATCCTGATCAATGCCGATCCCGGTGTCCGATACGACGATTTCCAGAAAAGCCCGCTGTTGCTTGTCGGTATTCAACGAAAAAACGCCGTCGAATCCGGCGGCCTGCGGATCCCGCCGCAAGTGTTTGAGGGAGGTTTTAACGGATATGCGCCCGCCATCAGGCGTAAACTTGATGGCATTGCCCAGGATATTGGACAAGAGCTGGAGAAGCCGTGTCCTGTCGCCGTGGATCATGGGAAGCGAATTATCCAGCGCGACACCGATCTCCTGTTTGCGCAAGGCGAAGAAAAAGCGCAATTCCCGTATGGTCTCCTCCACGAGGCCGTTCACATCGACCTGTTCAAGATGAAGGTCAAGCTGCTTCTGGTCGATTTTCGATACGTCGATCATATCCTTGATGACCGCATCGAGACGTGCGGCGGCGTTGGAGATATTCTGGACCATCTCGTGGGCGGCAGCGGGCAGCTGATCCTTCAGGTCGGATTGCAGCAAATCCGCATACCCCATGACAACGGTCAACGGGGTTTTCAGCTCATGGGAAGCCAGTCCCAGGAACGAATCCTTCATCCGGTTCAGCCGCGCCAGGCCAGCAGCGCTCTTTTCCAGGTTGGTGATGATTTCCCGTTCCTTCGTGACATCCCGTATGATGACCTGCAACAGGCTGTTTTCCCCCATGGTGACGCAACTGGCGCGAATCATCCCCACCAACTGTTCCTGGCGGCTGTTGATAATGACAACCTCTCTTGTCACATGGTTTCCTTGGAAGGCATCGGCAATATCCCGCAAAAAGTGCTGAATGTTTTCGAGCTTGAGCAACAAGAGCAGAGCGGTAACGTGTTTGCCGACAAAATCGGTTGCCGGATAGCCGAGAAACTCCTCGACCATCTTGTTGGCGATAATTATGGTTTCACTCTGATCGAGAATGATGATCGCATCCCCGGACTCCTCCAAAAGCTTTTTATAAATCTCCTCTGATTTTTCCAGTTCCAGGCTGAGCTTTTCCAATTGTTGGTATGAATCGTGGAGTTGAGAGTGTGTTGCCGACAGTTCCTTGTAATTGTCCCGCAATGCCGTATCGCGGGTTTCGAGCGCGGCCGCCATTGCGTTGATCTTGACACTCAGCTCATTCAGCTCATAGACGGGCAACTCTTGCATGGGAGTGGTGAAATCGCCGCGGGAAATCCGGGTAACGCCCTCGAGCAGACTGGAAATGGGCTCCATAATGCTGCGTTTAAGGAAATAGACGACAAGGGCAAAGGAGGCGATGAAAAACGCAAAAAAGACGATGATGGACCTGAGAACAATGGCATGCACCTTCTGGTCGATGACCTGCTGCGGGAAACCGATATGGATGGAGGCCGCCGTTTCGCCGTCAAAGGTTCTGACGGGAGTCTGGGTATCGTAGTAGCTGCCCTTGGGGCCTTCTATGGTGTTGCTGTTCAGCGTGCCCTTGTCCCCTTCCCCACTCCCGGAGCGCGAAAAATCCAGTTGGGCAAAGGAACTGTCGCTGACGAACAATACGGCACCGTCTTTCCCCTTAATGGCGCAATAGGCCATTTCAGGATCGGACTGAACGATCTCCCGGCATTTATCCGCCAAGCCGGCCACATCGCGAATATTGATCCCCAGGGCGAGAACCTTCTCGATGTTTGCCTTAAAGGCCGCCGCCAGACCTTGGGAGCGTAACTCCATTTCCTGGATGTAGTCCCTGCGAAACACGGCAATATCCATTCCGGTGTTGGCAAGGGTGGTCATCGAGAGGATGACGAAGGAAAACAAAATTATGCGCTTCTCAAGTGATTGCTTCATCGGAGTAAAAAGGCCTTGTTTGGTGGTCCGGGTAAGTTGCTTTGAAATAAAAAAAATTATTATATCATGATATAAAAAAAACTGAATCGCTATTTCCTGATTTCCATTATTGCAATTCGCATCGTTCGGAAATTAATGGTTGACGATTTGTAAAGATGTTTTATTATTAAACGACTATGTTGTTTATGCAATGAATCAAGCAAGGGCAAAGCATCATCCATATACCACCCAAAGGAGGGGAGCATGGCGTTACGGGTTGCAATCAACGGCTTTGGCAGAATCGGAAGGATGGTTCTAAGAGCGGCGTGCAAGGACAAAAACATCGAGTTTGTGGCGATCAATGATTTGACCGATGCGGCAACCCTGGCGCACCTGTTCAAATACGATTCCGTGCATGGCACCTTCCCCGGCAAAGTGGAAGCGAAAGACAATCAACTGATTGTCAATGGCAAAGCGATTAAGATCTATGCGCTCAAAGACCCGTCGGAACTCCCCTGGAAAAAGGACAAGATTGATGTCGTTCTGGAGTCAACCGGCCTGTTCACCTCAAAGGAAAAGGCGGAACTGCACATAAAAGCCGGCGCCAAAAAGGTCGTCATCTCCGCACCGGCCACCAACGAGGATATCACCATCGTCATGGGTGTCAATGAGCACCTCTATGATCCCAAAAAGCACCACATTATCTCCAATGCTTCCTGCACCACCAACTGTTTGGCGCCGGTGGCAAAGGTGCTCAACGATGTCTTCGGTATCGAGAAGGGGCTTGTGACCACGGTGCACTCCTACACCAACGACCAACGCATCCTCGACCAACCCCACAAAGACCTGCGCCGCGCCCGCGCCGCGGCCCTCTCAATGATCCCCACGACTACCGGAGCTGCCAAGGCCGTCGCCCTGGTCCTCCCCGAGCTCAAGGGCAAACTGGACGGCATGGCCATCCGTGTCCCGACGCCGAACGTCTCTGTTGTCGATCTTGTCGCCGTTCTGAAGAAGAAGGCCGATGCCGCAAAAGTCAACGCAGCTTTGAAAAAAGCGGCCAGAGGGCCGCTCAAGGGAATACTGGACTACGTAGAGGAACCGCTGGTCTCCGTCGATTTCAACGGCCGCCCGGTTTCCTCCTCTGTTGACGCCTCCTGCACCAAGGTAATCGGCGACAACATGGTCAAGGTTATCAGTTGGTACGACAACGAGGCCGGTTTTTCAAATCGGGTGGTTGATCTTTTCAAGCTGATCGCATCCAAAAAATAACACAGTAACGTGGCAGTCACCTGGGGGGGAATCGGATTCCCCCTCTTTTTTTGCCAGCACATCGTTGCGCCATTTTTTAAGGAGGGCCATATGCCGATCCGCTATATCGACCAGATCAAGGACTTGAAAGACAAAAGAGTTTTTATCCGGGTCGACTTCAACGTCCCCCAGGACGACAAGGGGAATATTACCGAAGACACCCGCATTGCCGGCGCCGTACCGACCATCAAGTATGCCGTGGAACAGGGGGCAAAAGTGGTGCTGGCCTCCCATCTGGGACGTCCCAAAGGTGAAAAGAATGCGAAGTACACCATGGCTCCGGCCGCAAAACGCCTGTCGGAACTGCTTGGCAAAAAGGTCAAGCAGGCCCCCGATTGCTTTGGCCCGGAGGTGAGCGCACTGCTCGACGCCATGAAGCCGGGCGACGTGGTGATGCTTGAGAACGTCCGGTTCTATCCGGGCGAAGAGAAAAATGATGTCGCCTTTGCCAAGCAGCTCACCAATGGTTGCGAAATTTACGTTAATGACGCTTTTGCGGTATCCCATCGCGCCCATGCTTCGGTGGAGGCCATCACCAGATGCATTCCGACCATTGCGGCTGGATTCCTGATGCGCAATGAAATGACCTTCTTCGACAAAGCCATGAGTAATCCGGTTCGTCCGCTGGTTGCCATACTCGGCGGAGCCAAGGTGTCCGGCAAGCTGGAAGTGCTGCAGACATTGGTCAACAAGGTCGACAAGATCGTGATCGGCGGCGGCATGGCCTTCACGTTTCTCAAGGCTATGGGGTACCCTGTCGGCAAGTCCCTGGTGGAGGACGAACTGATCCCCACCGCCAAAAAGATCATGGACAAGGCGCAAAAGCGCGTGGTTACCTTCTACCTCCCGGTAGATTGCATCGTGGCCAACGCCTTCGAAGCCACGGCAACCAACTTCATCACCCCCGTACAGGAGATACCCGAGGGGTGGATGGCCCTCGACATCGGCCCCGCCTCGGCGACCCTCTTTGCCGAGACATTACGGGATGCAAAAACCGTTATCTGGAACGGTCCCATGGGGGTATTCGAGATGGACGCCTTTGCCCGGGGCACCTTTTCAGTGGCCGAGGCGGTTGGCAACTGTTACGCCACCACCATCATCGGCGGCGGTGACACCGATGCGGCGGTTCGCAAGGCGGGAGTTGCCGGGAAGGTCAGCTACATATCAACCGGCGGCGGCGCTTTCCTGGAGTTGCTGGAAGGCAAAACCCTGCCGGGAGTAAAAGCTCTCGACATAAAGGCCAAAAAATAGGGGGGACCATGCGCACGCCTGTCATTGCGGGAAACTGGAAACTGTTCAAAACCATCGGCGAAGCGACCGGTATGGTCAAGGACCTCAAACCGCTTGTGGCCGCGGTCAAGGGAATCGAGATCGTCGTCGCTCCGCCATTCACGGCCCTCAGCCGTGTGGCGGACGCGCTTGCCGGGTCCAACGTCCACCTTGCCGCCCAGGACTGCTACTGGGAGGAGGCAGGTGCCTTCACCGGCGAGGTAGCCCCCAAAATGTTGAAAGACGCCGGTTGCAGCCATGTCATTATTGGACATTCGGAACGGCGCCTATATTTTGGCGAGACCGACGCAACCGTCAACAAGAAGGTCAAGGCCGCCATAAATGCGGGCCTGACAGCGATCGTCTGCGTTGGAGAAACCCTGGCCGAGCGTGAGGAAAACAAGACCTTTGCCGTTATCGAGTCGCAGGTGTGGGGCGGCTTGGAAGGCCTCCCGCCGGAAGCCCTGTCCAAGGTGATCATCGCCTATGAACCGGTCTGGGCCATAGGGACCGGAAAGACCGCCAGCGATGCCCAGGCGCAAGAAGTGCACGCCTTTCTCCGCAACCTCATGGCACGGTGTTTTGACCAGGGCAGCGCCGACGGCATGCGCATACTCTACGGCGGCAGCGTCAAGCCGGACAACGTCAGGGGACTAATGACGCAACCCGATATCGATGGTGCCCTGGTGGGCGGAGCAAGTCTCAAGGCGGAATCGTTTGCTGCCATAGTGAATTTTGCCGAATAGGCCCGCAGCCCTTGCAAAATCACCAAACCTTACAACGGCAGTTAGGCCACAGAGCCGCAAAGACACAGAGGAAATCACGGAGTTCTTTCAACGAAACAGGCCCAAAACGGAGAAGCACCGACAGGCTCCCCCCTGATGCAACATTTTGTTTTTGTTACCTCCGTGTCCCTGCAGCTCTGTGGCAAATGCTTTTTCTAGGATAAAGACTTTACAAATTCGAAATTCCTGTGGTATAAAATTTTTTCGCATTAAACTTCCAGAGGATACGAGATGATTATTGCCCTTACGTTACTGCACGTTCTGGTCAGCATATTCATGATTGCCGTTGTCTTGCTGCAATCCGGCAAAGGCGCCGAAATGGGCGCATCATTCGGCAGCGGCGGCAGCCAATCGGTTTTTGGTGCCGGCGGCGGCACCACATTCCTGAGCAAAATGACGACGGGTGCTGCCGTTATTTTCATGTTGACCTCACTGACATTGGCCTACATCTCAGGCCAACCATCCTCATCGTCGATCATGTCAGGCAAAGGTAAATCTGCCACCACTACGAAAATGCCGGTTCAGATGCCGCAACCGATGACGCCTGCCCAGCAGAGCACACCGGCTGGCATGCCAGGCGCACCGGCAGCGCCCCCCCAGCAGCAAAAATAATTTTGTACCTTAGTTTGTACTTGATTACATACTGTGGTTATGTTATTAGAGTAAATTCAATTGCCGGAGTGGTGGAACTGGTAGACACACCATCTTGAGGGGGTGGCGGGCAATAGCCCATGCGAGTTCGAGTCTCGCCTTCGGCACCAACCAACAATTAAGAAAACAACTACATAAGAGTAACCTTGAAACCGTTTTTACTACTACATCAGTCAGTAAGTAAAAACGGTTTTTTGCATACTTAAAGAGCTATTTGCCCGTACGATGTATTCAGCCATTACACGACAAATGGCCATTGGCACGGTTTTGGATTGCTTTTATCCCCCACAAAATGTTATAAGTTTATATTTACATAGACAAATATGACTGTGGGGTTTTTAAAAATGTCGCGAGTAACATATTTATTTCGGCAGATGTTTCTGACAACGGCACTCGTAACGGCCTGCGTGGGAACAAATGCTTGGTCGCTGGACTCGTATGATGGTCTTACAGACCAAACAGACAGTATCTTTCAAGAGCAGACTCCAAGAAAAGCACCCCAAACAGACCCCTACCAGCAGAACACCTATTCCCCTCAGCAGAACAGCGGCACCTATTCCGGCAATCAGCGTTCCCCCTTGAACAATACCTTTCAGGATGATCAACGTATCCAGCCTGATGGCAGCATGCGGGAACAGGAGCTGACACCCGAGGAAAGTTTTGACAACGACCTTCTAGGGGGGGCACAAGCTGACGAGAAAAAAATTTCCGATAGCGGCAAGATCATCGCCGACAAGAACAAGCTGAAAAACCGTTTAGTAGTAAAGACTGAACCGGGCGACGGCTTGGCCCGCCTCAGTTGGCAGCCATCAGGATATCGCAAGCCCCAGGAAGATGAAGCGGTTCAATATCGAATCCAGATAGGGCTTGCTCCAAACAAACCGATCAAAGCCATTGATGTTGGAAATGACACGACCTATACCCTGCGTGATTTAAAGAACCACCAGGTTTACTTCATTCAGATCATTGCCATAAACCGAGAGCAAAAGCGCATTACAAAATCGGAAGAGATCAAGATCATCCCACTTCCCGCTGAAGAGCTCGGTTCTTCCCTGGAAAAAGTCTTTTCCCGTAAAAACCAAACATTGCAAGACAAACTCACCCCGGAACCGTTCAAGCGTGAACTCCGGCAATTCGGCTACGACTTTTTCAAAAACAGCGCCCAGTTGCTCGAGGCGACGGATAACCTCCCCGTGGGGGACAATTACGTCATGGGGCCGGGTGATAGCCTCAACCTCTCCATCTGGGGGTCCATCAATGCCCGGTACACCCTTACCGTAGATCGCAATGGCGAGGTCATGATTCCCCGGGCAGGGGTTGTCAAGGTATGGGGACTCTCCTACGAAAAGGCCAAAGAGGCCATCGAGAAGGTCATGTCCCGTTACTTCAAAAACTACAACATGAATATCTCCCTTGGAAAATTAAAGACTATCCAGGTTTTTGTGGTGGGCGAGGTCGAATTACCCGGCAGCTACCCCATCAGTTCCCTTGCCACGGTTGTCAACGCCCTGTCGGCGGCAGGCGGACCCACGAAAAACGGCTCGTTGCGCGTGATCAAGCTCACCCGCAACGGCAAGCCGGCTGAAAATATCGATCTCTACGACATGTTCCTTTCCGGGGACCGCAGCAAGGATGTCCGTCTCCAGAACGGCGACACCCTCTTCGTCCCGGTTATCGGCCCCATCGTGGCCGTTGCGGGGGAGGTAAAGCGTCCCGCAATTTACGAAGTGAAAGGCACCCAGACGCTGGCCGATGTTATTCAGATGGCGGGCGGCATTACCGCCAGCGGTTTTACCGGCAGGATTCAGATAGAACGTTTCTCCGGCAACAGCGCCAAGATCGCCCTTGATTACGAACCCAAGGATGGTCACATGGATAGCGCGACAGCCGGCGTAGGGATACAGGATCGGGATATGGTCAAGATATTTCCCGTTCAGGAGGCGGTACGCCAAGTTGTCAGCCTCAAGGGGAATGTCGCCAGGCCGGGCGAATATCAATTCCGCAAAGGAATGCGTGTAAAGGACCTTATCTCCTCTTTTGCAGATCTGCTGCCCGAATCGTACCTGGAATCCGCCGAGATTACCCGTCTTGCCCAGCCCGATTATCATAAGGAAATGCTGCATTTCAACCTCCGCAAAGCCCTGGAGGGGAATGAGGCCGAAAACGTCGCCCTTCAGGAGCAGGACACCATCAAGGTATCTTCGCGCTGGGAGATGCAGGAAAAACAGAATGTCATCATAAACGGTTTTGTCGTTAATCCGGGAAAATACGAATTTCACCCCGGTATGACGGTGCGAGATCTCGTCTCCGCTGCCGGCAGCGCGAAACGGAATGCCCTGCTCGACATGGCCGAACTCAGCCGCGTGGAGGTCGCCGGCGACAAGGCGACCGCGTCACGCACGCAGATTGACCTGGGCAAGGCCCTCAGCGGCGACCCCGCCCACAACCTCCCCCTTAAATCGGACGATGTGCTGATTGTTCGTGGCATTGTCGGATGGACCGATTCAACGGATAAGTTCATTCGGCTCAAGGGAGAAGTGCAGTATCCCGGTGTCTACTCGGTGGCCAGAGGCGAGAAACTGAGTTCCGTTATTGCCCGTGCCGGCGGCTTCACTGAGAAGGCCTACCTGAGAGGGGCAAAGTTTACCCGGCGCTCCGTTCAAAGAGAACAACAGAACCGGATGGACGAGATCCTTGTCAAGACGGAGAAGGAAATCAACCAGAAACAGGCCGCCCTTGCCTCAATCGCCGCCTCGAAGGAAGAGCTTGAAGCCACGAAATCAGCACTGGATGGCCTGCAAAAAGACCTTGAGCGGATGAAGCTATTGAAGGCCGAAGGTCGCGTGGTCATCCGGCTTGCCCAGTTGGAGGAACTGAAGAAGAGCAGCTATGACCTGGAAATGGAAGGCGGGGACATCCTGGAAGTCCCGACCCGGGCCAATGTGGTCAACGTCTTGGGGCAGGTCTACAACCCCATTTCTTTCGTGTATGTTCCCGAAAGCAGCTCCGTGGAAAACTATCTCAACAAGGCCGGTGGAGCCACCAGTGATGCCGAAGTCGACGAGATGTTCATCATCAAGGCCGACGGTACGGTTTTCAGCCGGCAACAGGCATCCTTCGGCATAAAATGGAGTGATGATGCCAAGCAGTGGACCCTTGGCAGTTTCATGTCATCCTACCTGGAGCCGGGCGATACTCTGGTAGTACCGCAAAAATTGGAGCGTACGGCGTGGCTACGCGATATCAAGGATATCACCACGATCATATCCCAGATCGCCCTTACGGCAGGCACGGTCCTGATAGGGCTCAAATGATGAGTGACCCCATGAACGCAACTCAAGAACAATGCCCGCTTCCCGAAGAAGAGGAAATCAACCTCCTCGAGCTCCTACAGGTGGTCGCCAGGCGCAAGTCGGTCATTATCAAGATATGCACTGCCGCCGTGATCATAGCGGTCTGCTATTCGCTGACACTGAAAAATATCTACACCGCCAGCGCAAAAATACTCCCCCCCCAAAAGGAATCGGGCGGCGGTCTTTCCGCTCTGCTCAGCCAAGCTGGCGGCCTGGCTTCCCTGGCGGGTGGCATGGGTGGTTTGGGAGGTTCTACCGACCTCTACCTCGGCATCCTCAAGAGCCGCTCAGTGGCGGACTCCGTCATTAAGCGACTGAGCCTTCAAAAAGAATTCGAAGCCAAGTCCATCGACGAAACCAGAAAAAAACTTGAAGACGCTGTCAAGTTCAAAGCCGGCAAGGACGGGATCATCAGCATCGACGCCGAAAGCCGAGATTCCCAAAAGGCAGCGCAGTTGGCCAATACCTTCGTGGCCGAGTTGGGGCGACGCAGTGTCGAGCTCAACCTCTCCAAGGCGGGAGCGGAGCGTGTGTTCCTGGAGAAGCGGCTGGAAGTGGTAAAGCAGGACCTGCGCAACGCAGAGAACGACATGAAGGCATTCCAGGAAAAGTATAAGACCTTCAAGGTTGATTCCCAGGCAACGGTGGCCATTGAGGGGATAGCGCGCCTGAAGGCGGAGATCATCACCAAGGAGGGGCAACTCGCCACGCTCCGCAATTCCCTGACCGATGAGAGCAGTGAAGTAAAGGCACTTCAGGCCGGCATCGCCCGTCTCAAGGGCCAGCTTGGCTCAATGAGCGGCAGCGGTGGCAACGATGTGATTCCGGCGGTTGGCAATATCCCGGCCCTGGGTGTGGAATACGTCCGCAAAATGCGCGAATTGAAGACGCAAGAAGCCATTTTCGAGCAGCTCACCAAGCAGTACGAGGTGGCAAAGATCAGCGAAGCCAAGGACTCCTCTTCGGTGCAGGTGCTGGATGAGGCGGTTGCCCCCCTGAAGAAGAGCAAACCGAAACGCTCCATGATAGTTATTCTCGCTGCCGTTACGGCCTTCTTTGCCTCCATATTCATCGTATTTATCCAAGAGTATCTTTCGAAACTATCCCCAGAAGATGCAGTTATCATCCGTGACATCAGAAATTCACTCCGGTTCAGACCCCATGACCGTTAACCGTCATAACTCACCATTTTTTCTGGGAGATAGCCATTGTTTTATCGCCGACTTTCCCGGCTCGCTGTGTACCGCGCCATCCAGCCGGTCTATTTTGCTGTTTGTGGAGCAACCTTGAGAAAATCTATCGTAGGCCTGATAACGTTCCTCCTGCTGAGCCCGGCACTGGGGCGTGCGTCCGAAATTGGGGATATCACCATTGGTAATGAAATCGGTAGCGGTGTCTCGAGGTTGGGGCACGAGACCGTTGAACTGGTCCGGACGCCGTTCCAAGTCGATAACGGCAATATCCTCGTAACAATCGGGGTAGCGGGGGCCGTCGGCCTTACCTACGTGTTTGACAAGGACATCCACGACAAACTCCAGACCCGCAGGGGCAAGTCCCTCGACAAGGCCGCCGACGCCGGCTCCCTGGCAGGTGATCCTTTTATACATCTGGGTTTTGCAGCACTGGTCTACGGCGGCGCCATCGCCGCGGACTCGCCAAAGTGGAAGGAGGTCGGAGAGATGCTGGGGGAATCGCTCATCCTGACCGATGCCTCGACCTTCCTGCTCAAGGAGGCGACCGGCCGTGGGCGCCCCGATACCACCACGTCCAAGGGCGACTTCAAACCGCTTCGGTTCAAGAACAATTACGATTCATTCCCGTCCATGCACACCGCCAGTTCCTTTGCCCTGGCCTCCGTCATGGCGGCAACCTCCGAGAGCCTCACCCTGAAAACCGCATATTACACGGCGGCCACGTTTGTCGGGTTCTCACGTCTGTACCAGAACAAGCATTGGGCCAGCGATGTGATTATGGGTGCGGCTTTGGGAGAGTTGTGCGGACGGGTCGTCACCCATTATCATGCAACGGGCCAGAGAGTGGCGATAGTTCCTCAGGCCTTTGAGAATGGAGCAGGGCTGGCAATGGTGGGGAAATGGTAGTTTTTCCGGTGGGCCTGGAGGCCAATGCCGTCATCTTCGACTTCGACGGCGTTATCGTGGACACGGAACCGCTGCATTACAAGGCGTTCCAGCGCATCCTTGAACCACTCGGGCTCGGCTTTTCATGGCAGCAGTACGTGGATATCTATATGGGCTTCGATGATCGTGATGCCTTTATAGAAGCGTTCGCCACCCAAAACAGGCCGCTTGATGCCGCAACACTATCCTCACTCGTGGAGCGCAAGGCTGAGATCTTCCAGACCGTCATCCAGGATGGCATTACAAGCTACCCAGGGGTCGTAGAGTTGATCAAAAAACTGCACCATATGAAAGTCCCCCTTGCCATCAGCAGCGGCGCCCTGCAGTCCGATATCGCTCCTATAGTGGAGCAGCTTGGCATAGCCAACTGTTTTGACGTTATCGTGGCCGCCGACGATGTTACGAAAAGCAAACCAGACCCGGAAACCTATCGTCTCGCATTCGAAAAGCTCGCCTCTCACGCCGCCCTAACGCCTGGCCGAACCGTCGCCATTGAGGACACGCCGGCGGGGATTACCGCTGCAAAGGGTGCCGGCCTACAAGTAATCGGCCTAACCAACAGCTACCCCAAAGCGCTCATCTCTGAGGCCTCGGTCGTCCTCGATTCACTCGAAGAACTTATCCCCTTCACGGTACATCCTTAATCCCCCCTGATCATCAGCAGAATCGCGACGAAGTTCGCAGCATGGTGGAATCTCACGGTTACATCATTATTTACTAGTGGCTGGAAATAGAGTCTGTGAATGGTGAATAGTGAGACGTGAATGAAGAGCTGACCGTGCCCCATTCACGATTCACCATTCACGGTTCACCATTCACGCTTTTTCCGTGAGTGCAAACGCAAGCGAGCCCTTCAGAAGAATCTGAAGGGCTCGTTGTTTTTAATTATTCCCGGCGGCGACCTACTTTCCCACACAGCTACCCGTGCAGTATCATCGGCCCTGAGGGGCTTAACTTCCGTGTTCGAGATGGGAACGGGTGTGACCCCCTCGGCATAGCCACCGAGAAATCGTTTGTGGATGGCGAATAGTTACTGGTGAATGGTTTCATTCACGTCTCACTTTTCACGATCCACAGATCGTTATCAATTGCATTGTGGTTTTTAGTTTAGGTTGTGTGTACGGTTTGCAGATTTATATCCGGCCTGGGGGAAGGAGAACCTTCCCCCCGACCGTATTTTATTTTTATGGTCAAGCCTCACGGCCGATTAGTACTGGTAAGCTAAACACATTGCTGTGATTACACACCCAGCCTATCAACGTTGTAGTCTACAACGGGCCTACAGGGGTTGTTACACCCAGGGATACCTAATCTTGAAGGGGGCTTCCCGCTTAGATGCTTTCAGCGGTTATCCTTTCCGTACATAGCTACCCAGCGACTGCGCCTGGCGGCACAACTGGAACACCAGAGGTACGTCCATCCCGGTCCTCTCGTACTAAGGACAGCTCTTCTCAAGTATCCTACGCCCACGGTAGATAGGGACCAAACTGTCTCACGACGTTTTAAACCCAGCTCGCGTACCGCTTTAATTGGCGAACAGCCAAACCCTTGGGACCTACTTCAGCCCCAGGATGCGATGAGCCGACATCGAGGTGCCAAACCTCCCCGTCGATGTGAACTCTTGGGGGAGATCAGCCTGTTATCCCCGGAGTACCTTTTATCCGTTGAGCGACGGCCCTTCCATACAGAACCGCCGGATCACTAAGACCTACTTTCGTACCTGCTCGACTTGTGGGTCTCGCAGTCAAGCTCCCTTATGCCTTTACACTCTACGGTTGGTTTCCAATCAACCTGAGGGAACCTTCGCGCGCCTCCGTTACTCTTTGGGAGGCGACCGCCCCAGTCAAACTACCCACCAGACAGTGTCCCCGACCCGGATGACGGGCCAAGGTTAGACATCCAAAACAACCAGGGTGGTATTTCAAGGGCGACTCCACCGACACTGGCGTGCCAGCTTCAAAGTCTCCCACCTATCCTACACAAGCTATTCCGAATGTCACTGTCAAGCTATAGTAAAGGTTCACGGGGTCTTTCCGTCTTACCGCGGGTACTCGGCATCTTCACCGAGAATTCAATTTCGCTGAGCCACTGGTTGAGACAGCGCGGAAATCGTTACGCCATTCGTGCAGGTCGGAACTTACCCGACAAGGAATTTCGCTACCTTAGGACCGTTATAGTTACGGCCGCCGTTTACCGGGGCTTCGGTTCAAAGCTTCGGATTGCTCCTAACAAATCCCCTTAACCTTCCGGCACCGGGCAGGCGTCAGTCCCTATACATCGTCTTGCGACTTAGCAGAGACCTATGTTTTTAGTAAACAGTCGCTACCGCCATTTCTCTGCGACCCTCTTCAGCTTCACGTGCGTATCGCTACACTTAATGAGGGCACACCTTATCCCGAAGTTACGGTGTCATTTTGCCGAGTTCCTTAACCAGTGTTCTCTCAATCACCTTAGGATTTTCTCCTCACCCACCTGAGTCGGTTTACGGTACGGTCACCTGCTGTCTGAAGCTTAGAGGCTTTTCTTGGAAGCATGGGATCAACGACTTTGTGAGCATACGCTCTCGTCATCACGTCTCAGCGTTAACGGAGCGGTGGATTTACCTGCCACTCCCGCCTACACGCTTGAACCGGGACATCCAGCACCCGGATCGCCTGCCCTTCTCCGTCCCCCCATCGCAACAACAGGTGGTACAGGAATATTAACCTGTTTCCCATCAACTACGCTTTTCAGCCTCGCCTTAGGGACCGACTAACCCTCCGCAGATTACCTTTACGGAGGAAACCTTGGGTTTACGGTGTGCGGGTTTCTCACCCGCATTTTCGCTACTCATGTCAGCATAATCTCTTGTGATACCTCCAGCCGTCCTCACGGTCGACCTTCGCAGGCTTACACAATGTTCCTCTACCACCGACGCCTTAAGGCGCCGATCCGCAGCTTCGGTACTACGCTTAGCCCCGTTACATTTTCCGCGCAGACCCACTCGACCAGTGAGCTATTACGCTTTCTTTAAAGGGTGGCTGCTTCTAAGCCAACCTCCTGGTTGTCTGGGCATTTCCACATCGTTTTCCACTTAGCGTAGATTTGGGGACCTTAGCTGGCGGTCTGGGCTCTTTCCCTTTTGACAACGGATCTTATCACCCGCTGTCTGACTCCCACGCTCTTCGTTGACGGTATTCGGAGTTTGATTGGGTTTGGTAATCTGGTGAGACCCCTAGCCCATCCAGTGCTCTACCCCCGTCACGCATACGTGAGGCTATACCTAAATATATTTCGAGGAAAACCAGCTATCTCCGAGTTTGATTAGCCTTTCACTCCTATCCACAGCTCATCCCCTGGCTTTTCAACGCCAGTGGGTTCGGGCCTCCACGAAGTGTTACCTTCCTTTCACCCTGGCCATGGATAGATCACCCGGTTTCGGGTCTACTCCTACTAACTAGACGCCCAGTTAAGACTCGCTTTCGCTTCGGCTCCATTCTATGAACTTAACCTCGCTAGTAAGAGTAACTCGCTGACTCATTATGCAAAAGGCACGCGGTCACACCTGATATACATGGTGCTCC
>NZ_VZQZ01000017.1 GCF_008802365.1 Oryzomonas japonica
ATTCAACGTGCGCAGTGGCAATCGTAATACCGCGCTCACGCTCTTCGGGAGCATTGTCGATCTGGTCGAACGCCTTGAATTCGGCCTGACCCTTACCGGCCAATACCTTCGTGATAGCGGCGGTCAACGTGGTCTTGCCGTGGTCAACGTGACCTATCGTGCCGATGTTTACATGCGGTTTGTTACGCTCGAATTTAGCCTTCGCCATGATAACAGGCCCTCCTCAAAAAGTGTTGTTAGCTTGATTAACCTTTTACTTTTGCAACTATATCGTCTGCAACCGACTTAGGCACCGGTTCGTAATGATCGAATGTCATGGTGTAGGTGGCGCGGCCCTGGGTAGCGGAGCGCAGGTCAGTGGAGTAGCCGAACATGGATGCCAGCGGTACCATGGCGGTCACGACCTGGGCGCCGGCACGGGAATCCATACCCATGATGCGTCCACGCTTGGAGTTGAGGTCGCCGATAACATCACCCATGTACTCTTCGGGGACAACGACCTCCACCGACATAATCGGCTCAAGAATGATGGGACCAGCCTTGGCGCAGCCCTCTTTAAAGCCCATGGAACCGGCGATCTTAAAGGCCATTTCCGAGGAGTCGACCTCGTGGTAGGAACCGTCGACCAAAGTGATCTTGACGTCCACGACCGGGAAACCAGCAAGGACACCGTTATCGGTTGCCTCTAAAACGCCTTTGCCAACGGCAGGGATGTATTCGCGGGGCACAACGCCACCCTTGATGGCATCGACAAACTCAAAACCCTTGCCCGCTTCCTGAGGCTCGATTTCCAGCCAGACATCGCCGTACTGACCGCGGCCACCGGACTGGCGAACAAACTTGCCTTGGACCTTGACCTTCTTGGTAACGGTTTCGCGGTAGGCAACCTGGGGTTTACCCACGTTGGCCTCGACCTTGAACTCACGCATCAGGCGGTCTACGATGATCTCGAGATGCAGCTCGCCCATGCCGGAGATGATGGTCTGACCGGTTTCCTCGTCGGTTTTAACACGGAAGGAAGGGTCTTCGCTGGCGAGCTTGGCGAGACTGACGCCCAGCTTTTCCTGATCGGCCTTGGTCTTGGGCTCGATGGCGATGGAGATAACCGGCTCAGGGAACTCGATGGACTCAAGAATAACCTGCTTGTCCTCATTGCAGAGGGTGTCGCCGGTAGTGGTATATTTCAGGCCGACTGCGGCGGCGATATCGCCGGCGTAGACCTCTTTGATCTCTTCACGCTTGTTGGCGTGCATCTTCAGGATACGGCCAAGGCGCTCCTTCTTGCCTTTGGTCGAGTTGTAGATGTACGATCCGGCGGTAACCACGCCGGAGTAAACGCGGAAGAAGGTCAACTGGCCGACGAAGGGGTCGGTCATAATCTTGAAGCCCAGGGCGGAAAACGGCTCGCTGTCCGCAGCCTTACGCTCTACCTCTTCACCGCTGTCCACATCGACGCCCTTGATGGCGGGAATATCCAGCGGAGAAGGCATGTAGTCCACAACCGCGTCAAGCAGGTTCTGCACGCCTTTGTTTTTGAAAGATGAGCCACAGATGACCGGGCAGATCTGGATGTTGATGGTGCAAGAACGGATGGCGGCCTTGATCTCGGCCTCGCTCAGCTCTTCGCCGCCCAGATATTTCTCCATGAGCACGTCGTCGTGGCTGGAGATCTCTTCGATCATCTTCTCACGATATTCCTTGGCCTCTTCAAGCAGCTCGGCCGGAATTTCTTCCTCGTGGAATTTAGCACCCAGGGCTTCCTCTTCCCAGATGATGGCCTTCATGGTGACCAGGTCAATGACACCTTTGAAATGCTCTTCCTTGCCGACCGGAAGCTGAATCGGAATCGGATTGGCCTTGAGCCGATCCTTGATCATCTGCACACCGCGGAAGAAGTCCGCGCCGACACGATCCATCTTGTTGATGAAGGCGATACGGGGCACATGATACTTGTCAGCCTGACGCCAAACCGTTTCAGACTGGGGCTCAACGCCACCGACCGAGCAAAAAACCGCCACGGCACCATCAAGAACACGAAGGGAACGCTCGACCTCAATGGTGAAGTCCACATGGCCCGGGGTGTCGATGATATTTATATGGCAATCCTTCCATGCACAGGTGGTTGCAGCAGAGGTGATCGTAATGCCACGCTCCTGCTCCTGCTCCATCCAGTCCATGGTGGCAGTACCCTCGTGCACTTCACCAATTTTGTGCGAAACACCGGTATAGTAAAGGATACGCTCGGTCGTCGTCGTTTTGCCGGCGTCAATGTGAGCCATAATCCCGATATTTCTATAATTTTCAAGTGGCGATAAGCGGGGCACAAAATCCTCCAAAAAGTAATACTACCTGATAATTACCAACGATAATGGGCGAAAGCGCGGTTGGCCTCAGCCATCTTATGAACATCCTCACGCTTCTTGACGGCGGCGCCCCTGTTGTTGTAGGCGTCGAGAATCTCGCCGGCCAGCTTGTCCTTCATGGTCTTTTCGCTGCGAGCGGTCGAATACTTGATCAACCAGCGCATAGCCAAAGACATGCGACGGTCCGGACGAACCTCGATGGGCACCTGATAGGTGGAACCACCAACACGGCGCGACTTAACTTCCAGCATCGGCTTGATGTTATCAAGGCTCTTTTTGAGCACCTTGATAGCCTCTTCGTTGCTCCGCTCGGCAACCAACTCAAGCGCACCATACAGAATCGACTCGGCAACGCTTTTCTTGCCGCCCAGCATCAGCGTGTTGATAAGCTTGGCAACGACCTTGTCACTGTATTTAGGGTCCGGCAGGATAATTCTCTTGGGTACTTCTCTTCTTCTTGGCATATCTATCCCCTCAGCAAATCAGGTCAAATATCTATTTCGGCCGCTTGGCCCCATACTTGGAGCGACTCTTTTTACGGTCCTTCACGCCAACCGAGTCAAGAGTACCACGAACGATGTGATAACGAACACCTGGAAGGTCCTTGACCCTGCCGCCACGAATCAGGACAACGGAGTGCTCCTGAAGATTGTGGCCAACACCCGGGATATATGAGGTAACCTCAATCCCGTTGGTCAGACGAACCCTGGCAACCTTACGAAGAGCCGAGTTCGGCTTCTTCGGGGTAGTCGTATAAACCCTCGTGCAAACACCACGCTTCTGAGGACAGCACTTCAGCGCAGGCGCCGTCGACTTGTCCTTTTTCTTTTCCCTGCCCTCACGAATCAACTGATTAATCGTTGGCATAGTCGCATTATTCTCCCAGCGCAAAAATATCCAGACACATAGATTCACCCCATCAAGAGGCGAATTGCGAAACTAACAAATTTTAAATGCCACTGTCAACCCAATTATGCCCGCTTTTCAAAAAACAGGACACAACACACAAGCAAAGACGCCTGTGCAGTCGACAAGCAAAATACATACTAATGGTTTTGGTATCGAGTCGCCAATCCAGCGCGCGTGACAATAAGCGAAAGGGAATGGAATAGGTGTAGGGTCGGAATTTACCGACAGCTCCATTCATGGCTATTGCGCTGAACCCAGTTACATGGGCGAACTCAAATGGTCCGTATATTTACAACATTCAGAGGGTGTCTGTCAACTAAAAAAAAACAATTTCTTTATTTATTTTGGCCTGGGGGGAGGGAGGCATAACCGGCATGCCGCCCTCCCCGTTCAACCACAATACTATCAAACAGTTACGCAGCTTCCTGTTCATCCTCAGCCGCATCAAGCGCTTGCTCTTCCTGTTGCGACGCCTCCTGCATCTGTGCATCTGCCTGCAGGCGGAGATGGCGATAGCGCGCCAGTCCCGTTCCTGCCGGGATGAGGCGGCCCATGATGACGTTTTCCTTCAGGCCGCGCAGGTAGTCGACCTTCCCTTCAATGGCGGCCTGGGTAAGAACCTTGGTCGTTTCCTGGAAGGAAGCCGCCGAGATGAACGACTCGGTGGAGAGCGATGCCTTGGTAATGCCTAACAGCAGCGGTTCGGCGATGGCCGGACGTTTGCCCTCCGTAAAGACCTTTTCGTTTTCGTCTTCAAAGACCCAGCGCTCCACCTGATCATCAACCAGCAGGTTGGTGTCGCCGACCTCTTTGATACGCACCCGCCGCAACATCTGGCGCACGATGGTCTCGATATGCTTGTCGTTGATCTTGACGCCCTGGAGGCGGTAGACCTCCTGGACTTCGTCCACCAGGTACTTGGCCAGCTCCTTGACGCCGAGCACGCGAAGAATATCGTGGGGGTTCGAAGAACCGTCCATGAGCGCCTCACCGGCACGCACATGATCTCCTTCGTGGACGCTGATGTGCTTGCCTTTGGGGATCAGGTATTCCTTCGGTTCGCCGACCTCGGGAGTAACGACAACCTTACGTTTGCCCTTGGCATCCTTGCCGAAGGTAACCCGCCCGTCGATCTCGGAGATAACCGCGAAGTCCTTGGGCTTGCGCGCCTCGAACAACTCGGCGACGCGCGGCAGACCACCGGTAATATCCTTGGTCTTGGTCGTCTCGCGGGGGATCTTGGCGATGATGTCGCCGGCGCTGACCAGAGCATCTTCCTGGACGTAGATATTGGCGCCCACCGGCAGGAAGTAGCGGCCGATAGTCCCGCTGCCGTCGCCGGCAGTGTCCTTGATGGCGATACGCGGACGCTTGTCCGTATCTTTGGTTTCGATGATGACCTTGCGGGAGAGACCGGTGACTTCGTCCAGTTGCTCCTCGATGGTGACGCCTTCCTGAATATCGCCGAACTTGACCTTACCGGCCACCTCAGTGAGGATCGGCATGGTGTAGGGGTCCCACTCAGCCAACGTGGCGCCCTGTTGTACGGCTCCGCCCGGGGCGATCCTGATCTTGGCGCCGTACACGACCGTGTATTTCTCGCGTTCGCGGCCGGTTTCGTCGATAACGGCGATCTCACCGTTACGGTTCATGACGATATGATGTCCTTCGTTGTTCACAACCGAATTGACGTTGATGAACTTGAGCGAACCATCGGTGCGGGCCTCCAGGGAGGTCTGCTCGGCATGACGGGAAGCGGTACCACCGATATGGAAGGTACGCATGGTCAGCTGGGTACCCGGCTCGCCGATGGACTGGGCGGCAATGACGCCGACCGCCTCGCCCATGTTGACGATATGGCCGCGGGCCAAGTCGCGCCCGTAACATTTGGCGCAAATACCCCGGCGGCTCTGACAGGTAAGCACGGAACGGATCTTGACCTTCTCCAGGCCTGCGTCCTCGATCCGATTGACCAGGCTTTCGTCGATCTCCTGGTTGGCCTCCACCAGCACGTCGCCCGTAACCGGGTCCAAAATATCGTCCAGGGCCACGCGCCCCAGGATACGGTCACCGATATGCTCGATAACCTCGCCTCCCTCGGTCAGGGATGACACGATCAGGCCGTCCAGAGTGCCGCAGTCGTCCTCGGTAATGATGGCGTCCTGGGCAACATCCACCAGACGGCGGGTCAGGTAACCGGAGTTGGCGGTTTTGAGCGCCGTATCGGCCAAACCTTTGCGGGCACCGTGGGTCGAGATGAAATACTGGAGAACCGTCAGGCCCTCGCGGAAGTTGGCGGTAATGGGGGTTTCGATGATCTCGCCGGAAGGCTTGGCCATCAAACCACGCATACCGGCCAACTGGCGAATCTGCTGGGCGGAACCACGGGCACCCGAATCGGCCATCATATGGATGGCGTTGAAAGATGCCTCCTTGATCTCTTCCCCGTCGACGATGAAGTTTTCCTTGGAGAGGTTGTCCAGCATCTCCTTGGCGATGTCTTCAGTCGCTTTGGCCCAGATGTCGATAACCTTGTTGTAGCGTTCGCCGTCGGTGATCAGACCTTCGGTGTACTGGTTCTGAATCTCCTTGACCTCATCCTCGGCCTTGGTGATGATGGCAGCCTTCCCTTCCGGGATGACCATGTCGTCCAGACAGATGGAGATGCCGGCCAGGTTGGCGTAGCGGAAACCGATCTCCTTGAGGCGGTCGGCAAGGATAACGGTCTCCTTGCTGTCGGCCAGACGGTAACAGGTATCCACCAGATTGGACAGTTCCTTCTTGTTGAGCACCTTGTTGATCGCGCTGAACGGCACTTGGGGCGGCAGAATCTCCCGCATGATGACCCGCCCGATGGTGGTATCGATCAATTGCGGTTTTTCGTCGCTCACAAAGTTTTTCATCCGCACGCGAACCTTGGCCTGCATATCGACCTCACCGGCATCAAAAGCGATGCGCACCTCGTCGGGCGACGAGAAGATCTTGCCGGTCCCCTTGACCTTGCGGTAGATCATCTTGCCGGTGGCCGGATCGATCTTGGCGCGGCCGGTCTCGTCGTCGGGATCGGGCTCGTACAGGCGATCGCGGGTCATGTAATAGGCGCCGAGAACCATGTCCTGCGACGGAACGATGATCGGCTTGCCATGTGCCGGCGACAGGATGTTGTTGGTGGACATCATCAGGACGCGGGCCTCTACCTGGCTCTCGATGGAGAGGGGGAGATGCACAGCCATCTGGTCACCGTCGAAGTCGGCGTTGAAAGCGGTACAGACCAGCGGGTGCAGTTGAATGGCCTTGCCCTCGATGAGTACCGGTTCAAATGCCTGGATGCCGAGGCGGTGCAGGGTCGGGGCGCGGTTGAGCATCACCGGGTGTTCCTTGATGACCTCCTCCAGCACGTCCCACACCTCGGGGCGCTCCTTCTCCACCATCTTCTTGGCGCTCTTGATGGTGGTGACATAGCCGCGTTCTTCCAGCTTGTTATAGATAAAGGGTTTGAACAACTCCAGGGCCATCTTCTTCGGCAGGCCGCACTGGTGCAGCCGCAGTTCCGGGCCGACGACGATAACCGAACGGCCGGAATAGTCGACGCGCTTACCCAAGAGATTCTGGCGGAAACGGCCCGACTTGCCCTTGAGCATGTCGGACAGGGATTTCAGAGGACGTTTGTTGGGGCCGGCAATGGCGCGGCCACGGCGGCCGTTGTCGAACAGCGCGTCCACCGCTTCCTGGAGCATCCTCTTCTCGTTGCGGATGATCACCTCCGGCGCCTGCAATTCGCAGAGGCGCTTGAGGCGGTTGTTACGGTTGATAACCCTGCGGTACAGGTCGTTCAGGTCGGAGGTGGCGAACCGTCCGCCATCCAGCGGCACCAGGGGGCGCAGTTCCGGCGGAAGAACCGGGATGCATTCCAGGATCATCCATTCCGGCTTGTTGCCCGAGGACTTGAACGCCTCCACCACCTTGAGGCGCTTGGCGGTCTTTTTACGTTTTGCTTCGCTGGTGGACTCCATCATCTCGGAACGGAGCGACACCGCCAGTTCGTCCAGATCGAGCGAGCGGAGGCAGTTGCGGATGGCCTCGGCCCCCATGCCGCCTTCGAAGGCGTCGGTGCCGTATTCCTGCTGGGCCTTGATGTATTTTTCCTCCGACATCACCTCGCAGAACTGCATCGGCGTATTCTTGGGATCGCTGATGACGAACGCCTCGAAATACAGGACCTTCTCAAGGTCCTTGAGGGTGATGTCCAGCAGGTTGCCGATACGGGACGGCAACGACTTGAGGAACCAGATATGGGCCACCGGGGTGGCGAGGTCGATATGACCCAGCCGCTCCCGGCGCACCTTGGAGGGGATGACCTCAACGCCGCACTTTTCGCAGATGATGCCGCGATGTTTCATGCGCTTGTACTTGCCGCAGTTGCACTCGTAGTCCTTGGTGGGACCAAAGATTTTGGCGCAGAACAGACCGTCCCGCTCCGGTTTGAAGGTGCGGTAATTGATCGTTTCCGGCTTCTTGACCTCGCCGTGGGAACGCTCCCGAATCTTCTCGGGTGACGACACCGATATCCGTATAGCTGAAAAGTGGAGTGGATCTTTTGGTTTATCGAAAAAACTGAAATAATCTTCCACGTTGCTCTCCTCCGTTATTCTGAAGCTCCGCGACGACGCCGGGCCGGCTGTCTACGAAGGTCTCTGTAATTATTCCTCGTCCCCTTCAAGCAGTTCCACGTCAAGACAGAGGGATTGGAGTTCCTTGATGAGGACGTTGAAGGATTCCGGCAAGCCCGGTTCAAGGGTGTGTTTGCCCTTGACGATGGCTTCATACATCCGCGTGCGGCCGGAGACATCATCCGACTTGACCGTAAGGAATTCCTGGAGCGCATAGGAAGCGCCGTAGGCCTCCATTGCCCAGACTTCCATCTCACCCAGTCTCTGCCCGCCGAACTGAGCCTTGCCACCCAGCGGTTGCTGGGTAACCAAACTGTAGGGTCCGATGGACCGGGCGTGGATCTTATCGTCAACCAAGTGATGCAGTTTTAGGAAGTACATCACGCCGACAGTTACCTTATGCTTGAACGGGTCGCCGGTGCGGCCGTCGAAGAGTGTTACCTGGCCGGAAGAATGGAACCCGGCCTTTTTCAGCATCCCCTTGATCTTATTCTCCGAAGCGCCCTCGAAGACCGGCGACGCCATGGGGATACCCCGTTGGAGGCGGCGGCAGACCTTCAGCAACTCTTCCTGGTCAAGGGTATCGATGAAGTGGGTGAAATCCGTGTCGTCGTACACGTCCCTGAGATATGCCTTCAGATTGTCCTCAGAGAGGTGTTTCTGAAGCATCTCCTCAATCTTCCAGCCTATGCCCTTGGCTGCCCATCCCAGATGGGTTTCGATGATCTGGCCGACGTTCATACGGGAAGGAACGCCCAGGGGGTTGAGAACGATCTCCACCGGCCGGCCATCTTCCATATACGGCATATCCTCTTCGGGCAGGATGCGGGAAACGACACCTTTGTTACCGTGGCGACCGGCCATCTTGTCACCGACCTGCAGCTTGCGCTTGATGGCGATGTAGACCTTGACCATCTTGATCACGCCCGGCGGCAGATCGTCGCCACGTTTGAGCTTCTGTATCTTATCGTCAAAGACGTTGTGAATCAGGTCGATCTGGCGGTTCAAGGTATCCAGTACCTGGCTTACCTTCTCATCCGTATCCCCTTCGTCGCTGACGGAGATGCCTGCCCAGCGCTCCATCGACACACCGTCGAGGGTTTCTTCGGTGATCTTCTTGCCCTTGGCCAGGATCAGCATCCCCTCCCCGTCTTCAAGCTTGACCGCCAGGGTCTTGCCCACCAGGAGGCGTTTGAGCTTGCCGACTGCCGAATCGCGGATGATGCGGATCTCGTCCTGCTCATCCTTGCGGAGCTTGTTCTCCTCCGCCTTCTCGATCAGTTCGGTACGGGCATCCTTGTCGTTCCCCTTGCGGGAGAAGATCTTGGCGCCGATGACGGTCCCTTCCACACCCGGGGGTACGGTCAGGGAGGTATCACGGACATCGCCGGCTTTTTCGCCGAAGATGGCGCGCAGTAGTTTTTCCTCGGGAGAGAGCTGGGTTTCGCCCTTGGGGGTGATCTTGCCCACCAGGATGTCACCCGGCCGCACCTCGGCACCAATGCGGATAATGCCGGATTCGTCCAGATCCTGGAGGGTTTCTTCACCCAGGTTGGGGATATCGGCAGTGATCTCCTCCTTACCCAGCTTGGTATCGCGGGCGACGCATTCAAACTCTTCAATATGGATCGAGGTGTAGCGGTCCTCTTTCACCATCTTCTCGGAGACCAGGATGGAGTCTTCGTAGTTGTAGCCGCCCCACGGCATGAAAGCCACGACGATGTTCTGTCCCAAGGCCAGTTCGCCCATGTCTGTGGAAGGGCCGTCGGCGATGACGTCACCACGCTTTATCTTATCCCCCACCTTGACCACCGGCCTGTTATTGATGCAGGTGTTCTGGTTGGAGCGGGCAAACTTGATCATATTGTAGATATCGACGCCGGTGCCGGTTTCATCGAGCTCATCGTCATCGATCTTGATGACGATGCGGGAGGCGTCGACCGATTCCACCTCACCCTTATGGCGGGCAATGACGGAGACCCCGGAGTCCTTGGCCACGATCCGTTCCATGCCGGTGCCGACCAGGGGAGAATCGGCCCGCAGCAGCGGCACTGCCTGACGCTGCATGTTGGAACCCATCAGAGCGCGGTTGGCGTCGTCGTTTTCCAGAAACGGAATCAACGCGGCGGCGACCGACACCAACTGTTTGGGAGCCACGTCCATCAGCTCGATCTCTTCCCGATGCACCAGGATGAACTCGCCGCTCTTACGGGCCGTGACATAGTCGTTGACGAAACGGCCGTTTTTGTCCACCTCGGCGTTGGCCTGGGCGATGGCATGCCCTTCCTCCTCCAACGCGGAGAAGAAACGGACCTCGCTCGTCAGCTTGCTGTCCTCAACGATGCGGTACGGGGTTTCCACAAAACCGTGCTCGTTGATGCGGGCATAGGTGGAGAGGGACGCGATCAGGCCGATGTTCGGGCCTTCAGGCGTTTCGATCGGGCAGACGCGGCCGTAGTGGGTCGGGTGAACGTCGCGGACTTCGAAGCCGGCACGCTCACGGGTCAGGCCGCCTGGTCCGAGGGCCGAAAGACGGCGCTTGTGGGTAACCTCGGACAGCGGGTTCGTCTGGTCCATGAACTGGGAGAGCTGGGACGAACCGAAGAACTCCTTGACCACGGCCGAAACCGGTTTGGAGTTGATCAGGTCGTGGGGCATGAGGTTTTCCACCTCTTGCAGGCTCATGCGCTCCTTGATGGCGCGTTCCATGCGCACCAGGCCGATGCGGTACTGGTTCTCCAGAAGTTCGCCCACGGCGCGCACGCGGCGGTTGCCAAGGTGGTCGATATCGTCGATGGTACCGCGGCCGTTTTTCAGGTCGATCAGGTAACGGACGATCTCCAGAATGTCATTCTTGGACGACGCGGCGATGAGGTCGGCGTACAGATCCTCGAAAAGCATCCGGTTGCGGCGCAGAATCTCGATGGCACGGCGGTTTTCGTCAAACACGCCCTGATCGATCAGTTCGGACAGCTTGACGGTCGCTGCGCTGAGGGCCAGGGGGGCGAAAACATCCTTCTGGAAGAAGTCGTGGTCCTTGAAGAGGTTGTTGAACTCCTGAACCAGCTGCTCCGCCAGCTTTTCGGGCACCGGCTGAGAGAGGTCGCACTTCTTGAGCGCCTTGACCAGTTCCGCGGGGAGTTTCATCATCAGGTACTGGGAGAACGGGTCCTCACCCTTGGCAAGACGGGACACAAGCTCTTGGGGATTCAGGAAGTCTTCAACGGTCAGCATGCTGGGGGCGTTGAGAACCGTACAATCCGGCCACACCTTCAGGCCAAGCTTGTAATTCAGCTTGAGGCGTCCCACGGCGGACAGATCGTACCGTTCCGGGTTGAAGAACAGGTTGTCGAACAGCGCCAGGGAACTCTTCAGGGTTGGCGGATCGCCCGGACGCAGGCGGCGGTATATTTCGATCAGAGCTTCATCGGTGCTGCTCACCTTGTCGATCAGCAGGGTGTCGCGAAACGACGAGGTGATGTGCAGGTTATCGATGAAGAGCACCCTGAAACTATGAACGCCCCGGGCCACGATCTCGTCGAATTTGGCGGCGGTCACTTCCTCGTTGCACTCCACGAGGATTTCGCCGGTGGCAGGGTCGATAACGTCCGCCGATGCATAACGGCCGATGACGCCGTCAGCGGCAACCGGAACGGTTTTGATGCCGTGCTCGAACAGCTTCTTGATGGAGGCCTTGGTGTATTTGCGGTTGGCCTTGACGATTACCTCGCCGTTTTTGGGGTCAACCACATCCACCGTGGACTTCTGCAGGGTGAGCAGCTCGGGATCGATACTCTTGGAGAGGGACTCGCCGTTGACGAAAATCTCTTCACTGTTGTAGTAATAGTTGAGAAGCTGCTCAACTGAATAGCCGAGTGCTTTGAGCAGTACCGTTGCCGGCATCTTGCGCCGACGGTCGATACGCACATAGAGAATGTCTTTATGATCAAACTCGAAATCAAGCCATGATCCGCGGTACGGGATCACCCTTGCCGAGTAGAGAACTTTGCCGCTGGAGTGGGTCTTGCCCTTGTCGTGATCGTAAAAAACGCCGGGGGAGCGGTGCAACTGGCTGACAATGACACGCTCCGTGCCGTTGATGATGAACGTCCCGTTATCGGTCATCAACGGAATTTCGCCGAAGTAGACCTCCTGCTCCTTGATATCCTTGATCGCCCTGACGCCGGTTTCCTTGCCGGATTCCCAGATGACCAGGCGCACCTTGACCTTCATGGGCGCAGCAAAGGTCATCCCGCGTTGATGACACTCTTCCACATCATATTTCGGCTTGTTGAGGGTATAGGAAACGTACTCCAGCGACGCACTTTCGCTGAAGTCCTTGATGGGGAACACGCTTCTGAAAACGGCTTCGAGGCCGATGCTTTTCCGGGATTCGGGTGAAACCTCCTGTTGCAGGAAACGGTGGTAGGAGTTTTTTTGTATGTCAATCAGATTGGGAATATCAATGATATTTTTAATCTTGGCAAAGTTTTTACGCAACAAGTGGTTATTGGCGATCGAATAAGCCATAGCTTCTCCTTTGGCGAGTATCATCAAGACATCCGGACAACATGCAACCAGCCGGATTTACAGACTACCAGAACGGGAGGGGATTTGCTGAAACAGCACAAGCCAAGGCCGCTCAAGGCGACCTTGGCTTACATTTCTATAAAAGTACGGCGTACTATTTGATCTCTACTTCGGCGCCGGCTTCAACCAGCTGTTTTTTGGCTTCTTCGGCTTCCTGCTTGGAAACGCCGGTTTTCACGGTGCCGGGAGCGCCGTCAACCAGGTCTTTGGCTTCTTTCAGACCGAGGCTGGTCAGTGCGCGGACAACCTTGATGACATTGATCTTGTTGGCGCCGGCAGCCTTGAGAACAACGTCGAATTCGGTTTTCTCTTCAGCAGGCTCAGCGGAGGCAGCAGGGCCGGCAGCAGCGGCAACGGCAACCGGAGCGGCAGCGGACACGCCGAATTTGTCTTCGAGTTCTTTAACAAGTTCGGAAAGTTCCAGAACGGTCATGTTTTCGATAAAGCTGATTACTTCTTCCTTGGTGATAGCCATGTAAATAGTCCTCCGATAGGTTTATTGTAGCGTAGTGGTGAATAGAGTGGTTAGTTTCCGGCTTTCTGGGCGCGAATGGCGTCCAGGGCGCGAACCAGTGAGCTCGGCAGTGCCGCGAGCACGCCAACAAAGTTGGTGGCGGGCGCCTGCATGGAACCCAGCATCTTGGCGATGAGAACTTCACGCGAGGGCAGTTCTGCCAATGCCTGGATCTGTTTCACATCCAGCAATTTACCGGAAAGAACGCCGGCCTTCAGGACAAATTTGCCCAGAGGGTCCTTGGCGAATTTGCTGAGCACCTTGGCGGCGCTGACCGGATCGTCATACGTGATGGCGACGGCGGTCGGTCCTGCCAGGTAGGGGCTAAGCGGTTCGGCTTCCGTACCCTTGGCGGCAAGGTCGAGCAGGGTATTCTTGAATACCTTGTACTCAACAGATGCGCCGCGCAATTCGTTACGAAGGCTGGTGGCCTGTCCCACGCTCATGCCGCGGAAATCGGCCAAAAAAACCGCCTTGGCTCGTGTGAGCCGCTCATGCATCTCGGTTACCAGTTCCTGCTTGCTATTTTTGTTCAAGCGACTTCCTCCTTTCTTTTGGTATCTGGGGCGAAGCCCCGGCCAAAGTCAGGAAGCGCAAGGAGTGAACCTTACGTTACCCAAGTCTCGGCAGGTCCGGCCACATCACCGGATTAAGCTGTGCGTGCACCTGCTGTCTTTGACTTTGGCTGCTAAACCGCTACAGCGGGACGACTAGATCTGTGCCGTCACTTCACTGATATCGAGGTTAATCCCGGCCCCCATGGTGGAGGAGAGGGAAATCTTCTTGATATAGGTGCCTTTGGCGGCGGAAGGCTTGGCCTTGACCAGAGCTTCGATGAGCGCCAGCACATTGCCTTTGAGGCTTTCGGCGTCGAAGGAAACCTTCCCTACCGGGGCGTGGACGATACCGGCCTTCTCGACGCGGAACTCGACCTTACCGGCCTTGCACTCTTTTACCGCTTTCCCGATCTCGAACGTGACGGTGCCGACCTTGGGGTTCGGCATCAGGCCGCGGGGACCGAGCAGCTTGCCGATCTTGCCGACGACGCCCATCATGTCCGGTGTGGCAATGGCGGTGTCGAACTCAAACCACCCCGCCTGGATCTTCGCCACCAGGTCGTCGGAACCGACGTAGTCTGCGCCTGCATCAAGGGCCTCTTTTTCCTTTTCCCCTTTGGCAAACACGAGAACACGCACATTCTTACCCAGACCATTGGGCAACACAACCGCCCCACGGACCATCTGATCGGCATGGCGAGGATCAACGCCCAGCTTCACAGCGAGATCGACGGTTTCGTCAAATTTGACATAGGCGGTTTGCTTGACAACATCAAGGGCAGCCCCAAGGGGATACACCTTGGTTCTGTCTATCTGAGACATCGCCGCCGCATGCTTTTTCCCGTTCTTCGACATGATACAACCTCTCTCTGGTTCTTTTAAATATATAAACCCGTGACTAGACGATATCGACGCCCATGGAGCGGGCAGTCCCTTCAACGGTTCTCATGGCGGCTTCCACGGAAGCGGCGTTGAGGTCCGGCATCTTCTTTTTGGCGATTTCTTCGACCTGCGCCTTGGTCAGCTTGCCGACTTTGGTCTTATTGGGAACGGCGGAACCGCTCGCAATGCCCAGAGCCTTCTTGATCAGGACAGGGACCGGAGGCGTCTTGGTGATGAACGTGAAGGAACGGTCGGCATAGACCGTGATGACAACCGGAGTAATGGTGCCCTCATCCGCCTGGGTCTTGGCGTTGAACGCCTTGCAGAATTCCATGATGTTGACGCCGTGCTGGCCAAGCGCCGGCCCGATGGGAGGTGAGGGATTAGCCTTGCCAGCGGGTACCTGCAGCTTGATATAACCTGTGATCTTCTTTGCCATTATGGTGCTCCTTTGTGTGACAAATGCCGTTTCTCTATTATGACGCTTGTTCGCGGATTAATTCTTTTCCACCTGCATGAATTCCAGCTCGACCGGGGTCGCCCGGCCGAAAATCGTAACCGTAACGCGCAACTTGCCCTTGTCCGGCTTGACGTCTTCGACGATACCGGAGAAATTGAGGAAAGGACCATCGACGACCCTGACGGTCTCGCCGACTTCAAACTGCACCTTCGGCCGCGGTTTCTCGGCGCCCTCTTCCATCCGGCGGGAAATCTTGTTCACTTCTTCATCACTGATGGGAAACGGCGTATTGCCACCAACAAAGCCGGTAACCTTGGCTGTTTCCTTGACGATGTGCCACGTCTCGTCGGTCAACTCCATCTTGACGAGGATATACCCGGGAAAAAACTTGCGGGAAGAGGTCTTCTTTTCACCTTTTTTCAATTCAACGACGGTTTCGGAAGGGATCAGAATCTCTTCGAAAAGTTCCTCCACGCCCTCGTTCTTTATGCGCTCAGTCAGGTTCAGCCTGACTTTATTTTCAAAACCTGAATAGGTGTGAACCCCGTACCACTTTTTGGACATAATAAATCCTTTATCCCAGTATAAGCCGCATCAGCTTGGCCAGGACGATATCGCAAGCCCCCAGGTAAATCGAGATAAGAAAGATGATGACCACCACAACTCCGGTTGTGGCCACAGTTTCCTTACGGGTTGGCCAGGTAACCTTACCCAGCTCAATCTTAACCGATTCGAGAAATGTTTTTACGTTTTGCACGTGAGCTCCTGTCGTGACCGACAAACCGTCTTTGGTGTCACGCCACTTTCGGTGGCGCCTTCCCGCTTGCTGAACGCTGATGGGAAAAATGGCAGGCCAGGAGGGATTCGAACCCCCAACATCCGGTTTTGGAGACCGGCGCTCTAGCCGTTAGAGCTACTGGCCTGCACGCCCGAAAAAACAACGATTATTTGGATTCCTTGTGAGGAGTGTGTTTACGGCAAAAACGGCAGTATTTGCTGAACTCGAGTTTTTCAGGCTTGGTTCTCTTGTTTTTGGTGGTTGTGTAATTCTTTTGCTTACACTCGGTACAGGAAAGGGTAATTATGTCTCTCATTTGACTATTCCTTTAACAGTGACGCCGCTGCGGCCAAAGATGACCGCAGCGGCGTTCGGAAAATTATTCAATAATCGAGCTGACGACGCCGGCGCCAACGGTACGGCCACCTTCGCGGATGGCGAAACGCAAACCTTCGTCCATGGCGATCGGGGTGATCAGTTTCACGGTCATGGCAACGTTGTCGCCAGGCATGACCATCTCAATACCAGCAGGAAGTTCGGCTACGCCGGTCACGTCCGTGGTGCGGAAGTAGAACTGGGGACGGTACCCGTTGAAGAACGGGGTATGACGACCACCCTCTTCCTTGGTCAGAACGTAGGCTTCGGCCTTGAACTTGGTGTGCGGAGTGATGCTGCCCGGCTTGGCAAGTACCTGGCCGCGCTCGATGTCTTCACGCTTGACACCGCGCAGCAGGGCGCCGATGTTGTCGCCGGCACGACCTTCGTCCAGCAGCTTGCGGAACATCTCAACGCCGGTTACCGTGGTCTTGGCGGTGGCTTTGATGCCGACGATCTCGACCTCTTCGCCGACCTTGACGATA
>NZ_VZQZ01000018.1 GCF_008802365.1 Oryzomonas japonica
ATTACAACTCGGAAAGGCCGCACAGCTCACTGAACGGCATGGCACCGACTGAGTTTGCAAGAACATTTGAAAAAGAACAAAAGACCGAAAAACCTAAGCAAGAACTGGTTCTATTGAAGGGGTAAGGTCATCGCGGCTTAAGTCCGAGTGTTGATAATAAGTTAAGGAAATGACTTATGCCTTTTTGGTATGCATCTGGTATATAGGTCGGCCTGCTGATAAAGACATTTTTCATCACTCAAGTCCCTTTCACTTCACAGAATGCAAGCTTCGCGAGCAGGCCCCCTAATTGGGCGTAGTTAAGATTGTTAACCAGATCGAATTGCCCCGCAGCGTTTCCAACCAGCCACAAGCAACCCCCCGACCTTCCCCCTTCTACTCCAAGCAAACCCATAATTCAACGCAATATCGCAGTGTTAAAATAATTAACATAAAAACGCCAACGCCCATATCCACCCGTTATCACATAAAAAAACGGCACTTGAACCATGCTCAAGCGCCGCCATTTGTATCATTTCGATACATAAAAAAGTTCCGTCTACCTCGCCCGCCGTCGCATGAGCAGAGCCGGCAGCAACGCGGCGAAGAACATCACCGCGACCACGTGAAAACCATCCTGATACGCCAGCATCTGCGCCTTCGGCACCAATATCCGTTCCAGATAATTCATGGCCGCCGGCGGCGCATCGCTGGGTAGGCGGGTGCCGAACGGATTGCCCCAGTGACTCAGCATCAACCCGAGCTGCCGCACGGCATTGCTCGCCGCCGCCGTTGCCGGGGTCATGGCCTGGGCCAGGGCATCGCCATGAAAGGTGATCCGCCGGTCGATCAGCATGGACAGCAGATTGACCCCCATGGCGCCGCCAAGCTGGCGGATGAAATTCAGGGCGCCCGAACCTTGCGCCAGCAACTCGTGGGGCAGGGCGCGCAAGGCTCCGGCGTTCAACGACGGCGTTATCAGCCCCAGCCCGATGCGTCCCACGATGATCCACCAGGCAAACAGCCAGAACGACGAATCCACGTCGGCCCCGGCGCAGAGCCAGTTGGACAGGCCGAACAGGGTCAATCCGGCCATGACCGGCCCCCATGGCGGCAATCGGTCGGCAAGGTGCCCGGCCACCGGGGCCGTCAGCGCCAGCGCAAAACCGGCGGGCATCAACAGCAGGCCGGAGCGGGTCGGGTTGTATCCCTGCACGAACTGTACGAACATGGGGACGATATAGGTGGAGCCGTAAATGCCCACCCCCAGGGCAAAGGTAACCAGGCAGCTTGCCGTGAACCGGCCATTGAGGAAGACACGGAGGTTCAAAAGCGGCCGTTGACACGTCAATTCCCAGGAGATGAAGGCAACGGCCGAGGCGAGGGCGGCCACGGCCAGCGCCAGGATCAGATCCGAACTCCAGCCTTCGCGCTGCCCGTTGGAGATTGCACTCAGCAGGCAGATCAGGAAGATACTCAGGAAGGAAAAGCCGATTCCGTCGAAACCATGGGAAGCAGCCTCCTGGCGCGTATCGCGGCCGGGCAGGAACACCGTGGCCGCCACCATGGCGGCCACGCATACCGGTATGACCGCCAGGAACACATAACGCCAACTGTATTCGTCAACCAGATATCCGGCGACGGTGGGCCCGAGCGCCGGTGCCAGCACCACGCCCAAGGTATAGATGGACATGGCCCGGCCTCGCTGGTTGCGGGGGAAAACCTCGGACAATACCACCATGGCCACCGGCTGGATCAAACCGGAGGCCATGCCTTGCAGCACCCGCGCCAGGATGATTTCGTTGCTGGTGTTGCTTGCCGCCCCGGCAAGGGTGCCGACGACGAACAGCGCCAGGGCGCCGACGAACGCCATGCGATAGCCGAAGCGGCCAAGGGCCCAGGCGGTAAGCAGCATGGTCGCCGTCGTCGCCGCCAGGAAGCCGGTGGAGAGCCACTGCACCTGATCCTGCCCCAGGCCGAAGGCGCCCATGATGTCCGGCAGCGCCACATTGACCATGGTCGAGGCGGCGGTGGTGACAATGGTGCCGAGCATGACGGTACCGGTCGCGAGCCATTTATACCGGGCGCCGAAGCGCTCGGTATAGGCCTCAATGGGCGACATTGATGGAAACCTCGACCATGAGGCCGGGTTGCAGGGGCTGTTTGGGCTTGTCGATGGCGATGCGGACCGGCACCCGTTGGGTGATCTTGGTGAAGTTGCCGGAAGGGTTGGGGCTGGGCAACAGGGCGAATTGATTGGTGGCGGCGTTGCCGACGCGTATGACCCGTCCGTGCAGCCCGAGGTTCGGATAGGCGTCCACCGCCACGTTCACCGGCTGGCCGACACGCACTTTGCCGACCGCGGTTTCCTTGACGTTGGCTTCCACCCAGATGTCGTTCGGATCATGGAGCATCATCAGCCACTGCCCGGCCTGCACGTAGTCGCCCGCGTGGATGAAGGTCCTGTCCACAATGCCGTCGCAGGGGGCGCGCAGGGTGCGGTCGGCGATCTCCTGGCGCACCTGCGCCACCTGGCTGGCAAGGGCCGCCCGCTCGCGGCGCAGCACCTCGAGCTGCTGTCCCAGCATGGCCACCTGGCCGCGCTGGGCGACCGTTTGCGCCAAGGTCGCCTGCCGGGCGGTGAGCTGCGACCGGGCCTGGCGTAATGACGCCTCGTTCTGGAACTTGGTGCTGCGCGTATGATCCCAGTTCTCTCGCGAAACGGCGCCCTGGCCCACCAGCGCATCGGAACGGGCAAAATCCGCACGGGCCAGGTCCGCCTGGGGCGCGATCACCGCCACGGCCTCCCTGGCGGCGGTCACCTGGGCCCGGGCATCGGCGATCCCCGCCGTGGTCGTTTTCTGTGTGGTGTCGCGCTGAATCGTGATCTCGCGGATATGGGCGTCGTGGGCCGCCAGGTTGTTTTCCAGCGTGGCCAGCCGCAATTTGGCGTCGCGCGTGTCCAGTTCCCCCAGTACCTGCCCCTTGCGCACATGATCCCCCTCGATCACCGGACGGGTGACCAGCCAGCCATCGAGCCTGCTGGCAATGGTAATGACCTCGCCTGCCGTCTTGGCGTCGTTTTCCTCCACATGGGTCAGCCGGTTATGCAGCCAAAACCCGCAGGCCAGCAGTGCGAGAAACAGCGCGGCGAAGACGGCGGGATGCCGCGCCGCGCCAAACCTGACTCTGCGCAGAATTGCGTACACCCTCATGGAGGTGGTTGTGGTGCCGCCGCTCATACCGCATCCTCCGGGTCCTGTGTCCAGGTCCTGTTGAGCCCGTCGCAGATGCGTTCGATTACGTTGAGGGCGATTGCCAACTCCTCCTCGCTGATACCGGCGAATATCTGGCGGCGGATAACGGCGGCAGCCGCTTCCACCTTCCCAACCAAAAGGCGCCCGCTTGGGGTCAGGGACAAGAGCTTGGCGCGCCGGTCGTCGCCATCGGGCACGCGTTTTATCAGTCCGCCATTATCGAGAGCGTCGATCAGCCGGACCAGGGTGGAACATTCGATGCCGACCACCTCCGCCAGGTCCTTTTGCCGCAGCGGTTCGTTCCGCGCAATATGCAGCAGGGGAAGCCACGTCGCTTCGGTGAGTCCAAACGGTTGCAGCCGCTCGTCCACGGCCCTGCGCCACTGCCGCGAGGCATAGCCGAGCCGGGGACCAAAACGTATGCTGTTGTCCAGCTTTGTTGGTTCGTCCATAGAGTCCTCTGGTGATAATAATTATTTCGTATCAGATTAATTTGAATCAGAAGTATTTGTCAAGGGGTAAACCGTCGGAGGGAATCGGGCGTTACCAAGAACTCATACAACCGGGAGAGCGGACAACCTGTTGGGAAGGGCGACGGCCTGGAGCGGAGGGGGCAGCATCATAAGGAACCTGATGGCAAAAGGGCGGCCCCTTGGAATGGAGCTTTCCAAGGGGCCTAGTGATCTAAACACACATGAAGGAGGAGATCACAGTATGGTACGCTGCGCGGGTGAAGTCAACGAAAACGGTAGCTTGCATAATGTATCCTTACTTGTGGACGATATGGGCTACTTTTCCATGTTGCCGTCTCAAATTTTCAAAGCCTGAAACCTCAGATATCCTCGTCGGACGTGTCCAGAAAGGTCATAATTGAATTGAACATCGAAGAGGGTGTGTCCTGCCGCCCCTTCCGGGAATCGAAGACGTTTTCCCAGCCATACCCCTGCAAATCCACCGCTACCACCATACCGGCGCCACGGGTGTCGATTTGCGGGGTTATGGTCTTCACCACCCGGTGCCCCGGTCTGCGGTTGAAGAAGTTGTGCTCTTCCTCTATGTGCCTGATAAGCTCCACCAGTTGGTTGATTGTCATGGTCTTTTGCCTTTGTTTTGCTTGTATGGGCAGGGCTGCCGTGAACCGGATTCATCTGGGATAATTATACACCCGATTTGTCGCCCGTCCCGATCCCCTCTGGAAACCGACAGCCTGAAGCCTGAACCTCGATGAGTCATATATCATTATTACACGCCAATAATAAACTAATATTCCTATCACGGATTGTGTTTACCGTCCATAGTTATGTTGTACAGCCAGCGTTGTCCGGTTGAGTCTTTGCAGTAGAGTCACCCCCGGCTTTATCCCCTCACCCGGCCTTCGGCCACCCTCTCCCGGTGGGAGAGGGCTTGACGCGTGTGCCTTCTCCCGCCGGGAGAAGGTGCCCCGAAGGGGCGGATGAGGGGATTGGTTGAAGATAGCTCCGCGGCACGGAAATATGGTATATAATCATCTCCCCTGACCGCAGGGTACCTTGAAGCGACTTTTACGGATTTTCATCATGCTGCTCGTTATCGAGTCCCCCAACAAAATAAAGAAGATCAAATCCTACCTCAACGCCCAGATCCTGGCCACCGTGGGCCATTTCAAAGACCTGCCGGCCGACGCCATGGGGGTGGACCTGGACACCTATGCGCCCACGTTCATCCTGGACAAGGGGAAGGCGGACCGGATCAAGCAGATCAAGGCCGCCGCCAAGGGGCAGGATGTGTATATCGCCACCGACCCGGACCGCGAAGGATATGCCATCGGCACCCATGTCTTCGACGAGGTGCAGAAGATCGCCCGGTCGATCCACCGCCTGGAGATCCACGAGATCACCCAGAAGGGGATCGACGACGCCATGAAGAAGTCGATCCCGTGGGAGAGCACCAACACCGGCCTGTATAATGCTTTTCTGGGGCGCAGGGTGGGGGACCGGATCGTGGGGTATATCCTTTCCCCCATCGCCAGCAACGCCCTCAAGGGAAGGTATTCGGTGGGCCGGGTGCAGGCCCCGGCGGTGCGCCTCTGCGTGGAGCGGGAACGGGAGATCCGCACTTTCAACCCGGAGCCCTTTTACGTTGTCTCGATTATGCTGCAAAAGGAGGAACTGTCCTTCGCGGCCAAGCACAAGGGGGGCAATCTGACGGATAAGGCCAAGGCCGAGGCGATTCTCCAGGCGGTGACCGCCGCCCGGACCGCCGATATCCTCAAGGTGGAAACCAAGGAGACCCGGCAAAACCCCAAGGCCCCGTTTACCACCGTGGACATGCAGGCGGCGGCCTCCTCGCAACTCAAGATCTCCCCGGAGGTGGCGATGCGCCTGGCCCAGCAGCTCTTCGAGGCCGGCCTGATCAGCTACCACCGTACCGATTCCGTCCGCATCGCCGACGAATTCATCGCCGATATCAGAAACCATGTGGGGCGCTCCCTGGGGGCGGCGTACCTCCCCAAGACTCCCAACACCTACAAGTCCAAGAACAGCCAGGCCGAGGCCCACGAGGCGATCCGGCCGACCCACATGCACCCCACCGGCGACATTCATGGGATCGTCTCGAAAGAAGGGTTGGGCGCGGACCACGAGAAGCTCTATACTCTGATCTACCGGCGCACCGTGGCCTCCCAGATGGCGGCGGCGGTCTACGACTCCACGACCGTGGAGATCGATTGTGCCGGGGAGCCGTTCCGGGCCACCGGCAGAGTGATGAAGTTCGACGGTTTTCTGAAGGTCTACAGCGAGGTGAAGGAGGGGGACAAGGAGGACGAGGACGACAACCAGCGGCTGCCTGCCCTGGTAAACGGCGAGACGGTGGAGAAGACCGGCCAGAAGCTGGACGAGAAGCAGACCAAGCCGCCGGGGCGGTACTCCGAGGCGACCCTGGTCAAGGCGTTGGAGAAGCACGGTATCGGCAGGCCTTCCACCTATGCCTCGATCATGGGGACGATCAAGACCAGAAACTATATCGTGATCAAGAAGGGGAAGATCCACGCCACGGATGTGGCCGAACGGCTCTTCGATTTCCTGGCCAAGGACCACCCCTGGATCATCGACCTGGAACTGACCAAGAAGATGGAGTCGTACCTGGACAAGGTGGAGGGGGGCGACGCCTCCTGGACCACCTTCGTCAAGGGGGTGCACTCCAAGATGAAATTTGCCCGGCCCCCCCAGCGGGCGGCTGCCGGTCCCGGCGGCGTCTATCCCCCGTCCCCGGCGCAGTTGAAATTCGGCACGGACCTGGCGAAAAAGCACGACAGGGAGATTCCCAAAGAGGCCCTGGAATCGTCGCGGGCCATGTCGGCGTTTATCGACGGGCTCTTGGGGAAAACGCCCCAGGACGACGCCGGCAAGGTCAAGGCCCCGGCCAAGAAAAAGACCCGGGGGGGTAGCGGGAAGTGACGAAGCTGATCACCATGCCGCTCCGGGATTTTGCCCTGCCTTCTCCACGGACCGGCAGCATCGAGGCCCATTCTGGCTATGGCCGTCAGGCCGCCGAGGGGCAGGAAATCCACACTCGGGTGCAGAAGCAGCGGGCAAAGGCCGACTCGGCCTATCAGGCCGAGGTGCCGATCACCAGCCTGTTCGAGAGAGGAGGGTACGCATTTCGGGTCGATGGCCGGATGGATGGGATCTTCCGTCACGAGGTGCCGAAGATCGAGGAGATCAAGAGCACCTTCAATATCCGGGAACTGGCGCAGCATCTGGCGGGCGGCCCCCTGGACCATCCCTACTGCCTGCAACTGCTGACCTACGGTTACTGCTACTGGCGCGAACACCGGGTGCTGCCCGCGCTCTCCTTCCATTTGGTCTCCACCCGCAGCGGCGATGCGGACGACCTTGATCTGCTCCTCGATCCGGCCCGGTACGAACAATGGCTCGACCGCCGCCTGGACGAACTGGTCGTCGAGGCGCAGCAGGCGGAGAAGCGCGCCGCCCGGCGGCGAAAGGCCGCCACCTCATTCACTTTTCCCTTTGCCAATCCCCGGCCCGGCCAGATCGAACTCATGGAGACCATCGAGCGGTTCATGACGGAGAAACGGCCCATGCTCATCCAGGCCCCCACGGGTCTCGGAAAGACCGTCGGCGTTCTGTATCCCGTAGCGAAGGAGGCTCTGAGCCGGGGACAGAGGGTCGTGTACGTCACGCCGAAAAACAGCCAGCACTCCGTGGCGGAGGACGCCGTCACCCGCTTCCAGGAAGCGGGGGCAAAGCTGAAATCCCTCTCCATCACCGCCAAGGGGAAGATCTGCTTCATGAACGAGCCGCTGTGCAATCCCGACTACTGCGAGTATGCCAGGGACTACTACGGCAAGGTCTATGGGGAAGGGCTGCTCGATATACTGGCACGGAAGAGGAAGCTGAAGGCCCGCACCTTTCGCGACCTGGGGGAGCAGTACCGGGTCTGTCCGTTCGAGTTGCAACTGGACAGCGCCCGCGAGGCGGACATCATCATCTGCGATTACAACTACGTGTTTGCCCCGCGCTCGGCATTGGGCCGCATGGCGGACATCGGCGTGGATCAGACCGGCAAGCCCAACCTGGTGATCGACGAAGCCCACAACCTCCCGGCGCGGGCCATGGACTACTATTCGCCGGCACTCTCGTCCGTGGTGCTGGAAAATATGCGTGGCGAGATACGGGCGGTGACCCCACGTTTTCGCCACGAGGCCGAGGAGCTTCTTGACGGTTGCCTGCAGGCCGTCGCTGCCTGTCATGCGCCCGGCGTCACCAAGCCGCAGCGGATCGAGCCACCCACGGACCTGTTTTTCACCCCGCACTCCCGGCTCAGTGTCTTTCTCTCCCGCTACCTGGATTCGGGCGTGGAGATACCCCACCAGGACGTGATCCTGCGGCTCTGTCACTACTGGGCCGAATTCACGGAAACCCTGGAGTTCATCGGCCATCCCGACCGGCAGGAATTTTTCACCACCTTTCACCCCCATGGGACCGGCGGCACGGTGAAGATAACCTGTTGCGACGCCTCGGCAATGCTGGAGGATTGCTATGCCGACTACGAGCAGGTGGTGGGGTTCTCGGCGACCCTGAAACCCTTTGACTATTATGTGCGCCTTTCCGGCCTGAAGGTGGACCGGGTCAGGACGGCGGAATTTGCCAGCCCGTTTCCGAGAGAACGGCGCAAGCTCCTGATCATCCCCCAGATATCCACCCGTTACAGCCACCGCGAACGCAACTACGCCAAGATCGCCGAGGCGGTCCAGAGGGTGGCGGCACTGCGCAAGGGCAACTATTTCGTTTTCCTGCCGAGCTTCGAGTTTCTGGAGCGGGTAGCCTCCCTCTTTCAACCGCCGGCAGGCTTTGTGGTGGTGCGTCAGGAGCGGGGCATGAAAGCCGCCGGCATAGAAGCGGTCGTCGAGAACCTTCGCGCCCAAGGCACGCCGACAATCGTCTTTGCCGTGCAGGGAGGTTCCTTCTCCGAAGGTATGGACTACGCGGGGGAGATGATTATCGGGGCCTTTGTGGTCGGGCCGCCGCTGCCCACCTATGATCTGGAGCGGGAACAGATGCGGTCGTATTACCAGCAAAAATATGCTGCCGGATTTGAATATGCCTACACGATACCCGCCATGGCCAAGGCGATCCAGGCCGCCGGCAGGGTCATCCGCTCCGAGACGGACCGGGGGCTTATCGTCCTGATGGACAGACGGTTCCTGGAGCCTGGTTTCAGTCAGGCGATGCCGGCCGACTGGTTCACTGCGGATGTTGCCGAGGTCGTGTCGGGCAGTATTTTGCGTGACGTTGCCGATTTCTGGGGAACAGAGTCCGGGGAGGCGACGGTAGCGTCGCCAGCTTCGCCCCAAAGCCGGGATAAGGATTAAGGGGCAGGGCAGGGCGGGATTAAAGGACGGTCGACCTGGGTAAATGTCGCCGTGGCGCTATGGCTCTTGAGGCAACGGTTTATTTTCTATTTACACAAATGATTTATGCTCGTATATTTCCGATAGAAAGCAATGCGCAAACGCCCTTTGCAACGTTTTATGATGGGGAACCATTGTTTTAAAGCCTGAATATGCCCTTTACACTAGGCGCTCACCTGACCTGTCATAAGGAGGGCGCCTGTTATCCCGGACGGTACAGCGCAGTACAAAAGCCCGCGGAAAACGAGCGGGCTTTCTGGTATCTCCCGGTAATCAGATTTGAAACGGTACGATATCCGTTTGATGATATACATTTAGCGCCACATGGAGGAAAGACGTATGCCCGGTTCCTTTACCACTTCTGCTGTACTGGCTGATTCCGCACTCGATACGCTGAAGCGTGCCTATGAGGCCCGACAATCCACCGATGTCGGCTCTCTGATCCTGAAGGCCTATGATGCGATCAAAAGCCTGAAGGATGAAATGGGCTCCTATGGTCTTGAGAATGCGGCACATGACCCGTATGAAATGAACGAGTCGAACTCCGCCATATAACCCCGGCGAACGACCGAAGTTGCTTGATATAATCGCCCCCTGCTGTTTTTTCTCCAGCAGTGGGTTTTTATTTTTCGGGCAGAGAAAAACGCTTGCCCGGATGCGGTCGAAGTCACCAACGCGACCTGGTCAGTTTTGATATTTCCGTGTATACATTGCTTGACTAATCACGCTTTTCTATTATTTTTTAACAATGATTAGGAGGACTGCTGTGAAGACCCTCGCGTGGGAGGGACAAAATGCAAAACATTATCATCTGGGCAAACGAGAACACTCTGGAGCGCATTGTCAATGTGGATGGCACGGTCGTGTGCACCCAGAGATTGCGGATTTCCGATAGGGAACGTTGCGAGGCGGTGATGACGAAACTCTGGCGGCAGTTGCTGAAGGAACAGAAGCAGGGCAAGCCGGGGTCTAAACGCCGATCATGACGGACATGCCCCGTGGGGGACTTGACCGAAAACCGGGATGCCCCCGGTTTTCTTGTTTCATTCGACCGATTGCAGCGCTGTTGCCATGCTGTCGTCTACGCCGAACACGTGAAAAAATACATGCACAATAATGCCGAAAACCCTGCAAAACTTGGCGGACTTCGTGTCGTAGCGCTCTTCGAGGGGGCCAAGGGGATGATCGTCCTGTTGACCGGTTTAGGGATACTGGCGTTCATTCACGAAGATGTCCATCATGTTGCCGAGCAACTTGTTCGACACTTGCATATCAATCCTGCCCGCCACTATCCACAAATCTTCATCGATGCGGCTACCCACGTGACGGATCTGCAACTCTGGGGGCTTGCCCTTTCTGCGTTATGTTACGCAATTGTGCGTTTTGTGGAGGCGTTCGGCCTTTGGAAACGGATGCCGTGGGCGGAGTGGTTCGGTTTGCTGACCGGCGGGATGTATATACCTGTTGAACTGTTTGAAGTCATGCGCGGGATGACGTGGCCCAAGATGACCGTGCTGGTTGTGAACCTGGGGGTTGTGGGATACCTGGCCTATGCTTTGTTGAGGTCGCGGCGGAAAGAACCCCCGCTATTGTCTACTTAAAGGCTCCATTCATTTGTTCCACTGTCCAGAGGTTGGAAAACATGATCGCTATCTTCAGGATGATTGCAGGTGCCGGATGCCAATGACTGCCCAGGGGGAAAAACATTTTACCGCATCCGATACGGTACGTGACATTGTCATCGGCATGTCGGATGGTTTGACGGTTCCGTTCGCGCTTGCGGCGGGGTTGTCGGGAGCCGTTGATTCCACAGGCCTCATTATAATCGCAGGACTCGCCGAGATCGCGGCGGGTGCGATTGCAATGGGGCTGGGGGGGTATCTGGCGGCGCGGACCGATGCGGAACATTTTGCGGCCGAGTTGGCCCGTGAAGAGCGCGAGACGCACGAAGTCCCCGAAAGCGAGGCGGACGAGGTCGCCCAAGTTTTCCGCAATTACGGGCTTCCAGAGGATACGGTGACGGCCGTTGTGGGGGCGATCCGCTCCGACCGCGCCCGGTGGGTTGACTTTATGATGAAGTTTGAACTGGGGCTTGAAGAACCGGACCCCCGCCGGGCGCGCAGCAGCGCTCTGACCATTGCCCTCTCGTATGTTACGGGCGGCCTGGTGCCGCTGGCCCCCTATTTCTTTTTGCACTCCGTGCATGCGGCTTTGGTGGGGTCCATGGTTGTCACGCTGCTGGCCCTGTTTGTGTTTGGTTTTGTCAAGGGACACTTTACCACGAGCCGGCCGGTGCGGAGTGCTTGGCAAACGGTCCTTGTCGGAGGAATCGCGGCAGCGGCAGCATTTGGCATAGCAAAACTCATTGGATAGACCGGCTGCCGGTTTGCGGAAGTTTCCAACCATGGTGGGGGCTTCTTCGATCTTTAGCTCTTTACGCCAGTGCTCATCCCCACCGCCGCAAAGGTCTCTCCGAAACTGATGCCGCCTCGGAATGGTTTTTATGGGTGGTCTGGATTCGCAATTGCCGCATACTCCCTTGCAATCCTGCGTCTACAAGGTATAACACTTAAACACCATGGGTAGGTAGTGGGTCGACCTCTTAAGGACACATCATGCTGGCAACAATGAACCGGATGAAGACTCGCATGACTTTGATCGTTCTCACGGCCGCGGCACTCAGTATGGCCGTTGCCGCCTGCGCAGAGGATTTCACCCCTCCACCTGTGGCGTCGGATACGATCATTGCCGCAATCCCCCCCGATTTCCCGCCAACCTATTCCCAGAACCGCCAGACCGGAAAGCCGGTCGGTTTTGCCGTTGATGTTATGAATGAGATCGCCCGTCGGGCCGGTTTGAAGGTGGTCTATGTGTTCGGGCAGCAGTGGGATGAGGTCGAACACCTGGTTCTGAGCGGCAAAGCGGACCTGGTCCCGAACCTGCTCGTTGACGATGCGCGGAGCAAGTTATTCACCTTTACGGAGCCGGTGGAATCGGTGCCGGTTCATTTGACGGTTCGCAGTCACGAATCGCGCTTTTACGGCATTATCCCGGGTATTAAGATCGGCGTAATCAAGGAAAGCGTCGGAGAGCACTACCTTAAAGGCATCCCTGCCATAACCATCATTACCTATCCCAACCTGCACTCACTGATATTCGAGCTTCTCTCGGGCCAGATTGACGCAGCCTTGACGGCGACGCCGAACATAACGAAGCTTGCCAACGAGGCGGGCGTGGGCGACAAGATAAAAACAGTCGGAGAGCCGGTCATCGACGGGAAACGGGCCATGGCGCTGCGCAAGGGGAATCTGGTCCTTGCGGCCCGTCTCAACAAGGCTATCGAGGGATTTGTCGGTTCGCCCGAATACCAGGCACTTTATCGGAAATGGTGGGGTACGCCGGAGCCGTATTGGAATGCCCGGCGGGTTACCGGAACCATCGGTGCGACACTTGCCCTGGCGGTTCTGTTGATGGGAGGGTGGCGGTACTATTCCATCAAGCGTCTTAATGCACAGCTTACGGAAAGCATGGCCAAGCTGGAAAATGCCCAAAAGACCCTTCAGGAACAGGCTGCCTTACTGGAGGAAGAGATAGCCGAACGGCATCTGGCAGAGGTGAATCTAGCGGTCAAACAACAGCAGCTTGAGGAGGTCAATCGCTCTCTTGAGGATCACATCGCCACGACGCTGAAGGAACTCCGCGAGAAAGACCAGATGCTCATCCAACAGGGGCGTTTTGCCGCAATGGGGGAAATGATCAGCAATATATCGCACCAGTGGCGCCAACCGCTTAATAATGTGGGCCTGATTATCCAGAATTTGCAGGAAATGTCCGAACATGGCGAACTTAATCCGGAAATCTTAAATCATGAAGTCAAAGTGGCCATGGATGTTATCCTGTTCATGTCGAATACCATTGACGATTTTCGCTTTTTTTTCAGGCCGGATAAGGAAAAGAGTGAGTTCATCGTCAACAAGGTCATTGAAAAAACTATCAAATTCATGTCGCCGGCCCTTCGGAACTACGGTATCACCATCGCATTCGATGCAGAGCCGAATGTCTGTATTGTGGGATACCCCAACGAGTATTCCCAGATGTTGATCAATATCATTAATAATGCCAAGGATGTACTGCTGGAACGAAAGATCCTCAAGCCGCGTATCACCATACGCGTTTTCCGCGATAATGCGCTTGCGGTTGCAACCATTGCAGATAACGCCGGCGGCATAGATGCCGATGTCCTGCCCAAGGTGTTCGACCCGTATTTTACGACCAAGGAGCCGGGCAAAGGTACCGGAATCGGCCTTTACATGTCCAAGGTCATAGCGGAGAAGAATATGGAGGGCAGGCTGATAGCCCGAAATCTGGCCGATGGTGCGGAGTTCAGGATCGAGATGCCCTTACGCGGCCCGCTGCAGGTAGCCGCCCATGGAGGCGCGTTTCAGCCCGCCTCATGAGGTCGCGCCGATGGTAATCCCTTCATAGCAATAATGCACCAGGCAAGGCTGGGGGCAAGTAATCCGCAATTTGGTCGCTCGAAGCCGGACGATTATCCACGCTTTGAAAATATGGCTTTCAGAAATTTGACGCTTCCTCCCATCGTTTTTCTGTTGTTCATGCTCTTTCTGTAGTTTTTCCCTTTTTTTTATACTGTTGTTTACGATTTGTAGCGTTTATTCAGGAGGTTATATAACATGCTGTTCTTATTAAATATTGAAAAATTTTCGTTGTATTTTTCATAAATTGTGCAAAAAAAAGAGTGAAAAAAATTGACGTTTGAAAACTTGCGTGTAGAATGTTACCAATAGTCACTAAACAAATAGATAAAGTTGCTGTAATTTTACATGGTTTGGCCAATTATCAGCACCCGGGAGCAGCTAAAATCGTTGTTGTAAAAAAATAGAATATAATCATAGTAATTTCATATTGTTATCTGCTGGTGTCGTATTATTGACATGGCTGCTGATAGAATGATTGACGATTACACTGTTGGGCAGAGAGTACATCTTCTCATCGAGGAACCTCCCCTGTGTATTGTTATTTGCAAATGAACTTGCATAAGTACCGACTGCTCCTGCTCCTGCCCTTTCTGGTGTCTCTTTTTCTATTCTCGTTTTCCCTGAATCATTACCATTACGGCAATTCCTGCTGCGACCACAACAACGCCAGCCACTACTTCGTCGAGAGTACTTTTAAGAAAATCGAGCAGATCACAACGGTTCAACAAACGGCAAAAAGCCATCCCACCCACCTCCCATCTACCAATTCCATTTTCTTCAAAACTATTTTTCGCGTTACAGAGCCAAGACGTCTCGTTGCCGGACATACCGGTCTGATGCCCAGCGCTGCAACGGCGTACCAACCGCCGGCATTATTTCCCAACCGAGCCTCTCCTGTTATTAGAGCCTGATATTTTCTAAATGGTTGATAGCCACTGGCCCATATAGCGCACAATTTTTGTTGTTTACTCGCAATATACCTTGCTGAAAAGCGGAATGTAGAGCCCTGGGGCAATTGGGAATAATGCTATTTCTTGATTGGTAGATGTTTTTGCGTTTTCACAAGATGTACCCCAAAGAGGGGCGAAAGGTGGTGAAGAAGCGCAATGCCTTCCCTTGGTTTTAAAGTTTTGAGATTACATGAAAGGAGGTTTCTGATGACATGTAAAAGATTTTTCTGCCTGTTGGCCTGTTCAGCGGTTGTGTTTGGCTCGACTGCTGCGTGGTCGGCGGAGATTCACGGCAGAAGCTCGACCCAGTTTGGCTGGTTCAACGACATCTTTACCGGCAACAAACAGGCCGAATTCGGAGAGTATCTCAACCTGTCGGTCACGCAGATCGACAAAG
>NZ_VZQZ01000019.1 GCF_008802365.1 Oryzomonas japonica
GTGCCTGTTTCAGGATGCCAATGATCTGCTCTTCGGTGAAACGTCTCGGCTTCATGTCTAGTCTCCTTTTGGAGTTTCTAGACCGAAATCACTAAGTTTGCAATGGAACAGTTTCAGGGGATAAGGTCAACTGCTGCCACAAACACTTTTGCGCTTCTCCTTTGTTCCTACACCTATTGGTGGTATGATACAGCAGTTTCAGATTCAGGAGAAGAGTAACTATGACCGAGAGCTCACACCCTTTTCAAACCCTTACTCTCAGTTTCATTATGGACGCAGTGGAAAGCCAGGGCTTTCACTGCGATTGCCGACTTTTTGCGCTCAATAGTTATGAGAATCGGGTCTACCAGGTTGGGATAGAAGAGGGACCGCCCCTCATAACCAAGTTTTATCGTCCGGGACGATGGAGTGACGAGCAAATTGCCGAGGAACACAGTCTCTGCTTTGAACTGGCTGAGCACGAACTGCCGGTGGTGCCACCAATCAGAAATAGTTACGGCGAGAGCCTTTTCCATTACAAAGCGTTTCGCTTTTCAATTTATCAACGGCAAGGTGGGCACGCCCCCGAGTTCGATAACCTTGACAACCTGCTGATCCTCGGCCGCATGCTGGGCCGCATGCACTGCATTGGGGCTGTACGCCCCTTTGTCCATCGACCGGTACTCGACGCCAAAAGCTTTGGCCATGAGAGCGTGGCACTCATCAGCGAGCGATTCATTCCCGCTGAGTACCGTGCAAGTTACTCAGCGATAACTGAGCAGCTTTTGCGGTCAATCGAGGTAAAATTTGCGGAGGTTGGCCCGGTCAGTTACATCCGTGCTCATGGCGACTGCCACGCCGGCAACATACTTTGGCGCGACGATGCGCCGCATTTCGTGGATTTTGATGACGCCCGCAACGCCCCGGCTGTCCAGGACCTTTGGATGATGCTCTCGGGGGAACGGCCACGACAGATAGCCCAGCTGGAGACGTTGATCAAAGGATATCGTGAGTTCTACGATTTCAACTCCTGTGAATTGAACCTAATTGAGGCTTTTCGCACCCTGCGTATGCTGCACTACAGCGCATGGCTTGCCAGACGCTGGGGGGATCCAATGTTCCCGCACACCTTCCCATGGTTTAACACTGTACGATACTGGGGCGAACACATTCTACAACTTCGAGAGCAATTGGCAGCACTTGAAGAAAAATCGCTGGAGTTGAATTAGTTGTCCCTTATGAATCTATAAGTGTCCGTATTTATTTCGGCCAGTTACGCAGTACTTTCCGCATGAGAACCCTCCACAGTGGTCTACCCAACGCTTTGGAACTATAAGAATGGCGATCATAAGGGCCCAATTCGCAGGGCTTAATGCCTGGCACCCTCTAATTTTTCCCTTTACCGACGCATTTCTCGCGGGCAGCGGTTGAAGCGTTTGCTATCGTCCAACGGTCATCCAGATTATCGGTGGACGATTCCTGATTTTTGTGCAGAGCCTGGGTTCTTCTGCACAGATTCAAGAATGTTTCTATCCTTCATTTGAGGTAGCGAAAAGTCTCCACGCACCTGCCATTTATCTTTCAGGTATGCCCAAGGGGCCAATGCCGAGAGTTTATAGCCCGGTTCTAAATTGATCTTCTCCGATTGCATCTTTCTGATGAACAAACCGTCTTTGTTTGCAAACACCTCGTGGCTCCCACTGAAAGGGAGAGCACCCGGATCGCTATATTTCCAAGTAACCTCCTGAATCTGTGTACCGTCAGGCAAGGTGTGACACGAATCGCACGAACGGCTTTTACCCAGCTTATGCGACATCTTGTCCATCTGTATCCAAAGCAGGGCCTTGTTGTTGTCTGGCAAGCCGCCGAAAAGGCCAACGTAGGCCCAGGCATCGTCGGTCCGTTGCAGATCAGGCAGTTCTGCCGGGAAGCGCCAATAGAGACCCGGCACAAATGGAGATGTTTTCTGGTTCATGACCGCCATGGGGAAGGGCTTGACCGGAATCCAGCGCCCCTTTTGGTCCTTGATCAGGATCGGTTCCGGCATGTAGCCGTAATATGCCTTGAACTTGAAATAGGTGGTTGCGGTGCCGGCCATCTTGCCCGGTCCCCAATAGGTGGCTTGATACCCGCCCACGTTCTGGATATGGCAGGCTTCACAGGAAAGGTTCTTATGCAGCGAGGCGGCATGGCTCTTGACCGCTTCCGCATGGCAACGTACACACGAGCCCTGTGCTTGACGTTTGACCGTGGCATGACCGACTGTTTGGTTACTTTTTGAACTTTCGTGGCAATCAAGGCAGCCGACCTTGGCCTTCAGGTGAACGTCGGGCGTACTCCCTTCGGGAAACGAGAAGGAATCGCCGAAGTATCCTGCCCCACGCCGGCGGTCTTCAGGCCCGGCATGACAGATAGAGGCCCGGCCATTACCGTAGCAACTCTCGGATGTTGGGGTTTTCATAAAGGAGTGCGCCCCCTTTGACCGGTCGGTCGGGCTTTTCTTTTGCGGGTTGAAGTGACAATCGAGACAGCCCACATGGCAGATGTTGCACGCTTTCTGATTGATCCGCTGGCTCTCGGGTGACATGGTGACCGCCGTATTTTGCTGTATGGTGTCGAAATTACCTTCAAACCAGGGGCCACAGTCGTGCGGGCCGCGTTTTTTATCGGTCCATCCTTTGTACTGGCTCTGCTTGCCATTGGTTGCCATGGTGCTTCGGGAAAACTCATCGAACTCCTTTTCGTGACAGGCGCCACAGGTCTTTTTCATGACGCTGAAGTCTTGGCTCAAGGTCCCGGGATTCTTATCGTGCCACGAGATGGCTGCCACAGAGGCGTCCTTGACCTTCTTCCCTCCCTTGTCCGCAACCGCAGAGATACGGTTCACTGGATTCGTACCGTACTCAAGGGGGTAGGCGCGCGGCGACGAACCGGCCGCCAAGCCTTTCTTGGAGACAACGAGCAGCCGTGCCATGCCTTTGTGGGCGGCATTCCCGTCGCTTTCAGCCGGATTACCCAGATGGCATTCATTGCAGGTGGCCGGCATGTGACTCTGTTCCTCCACCTCCTGCTGTGTCACGCTGAAGTGACCATAACCCAGGGCTTCCATCTTTATGCGGTTTTCGTGGCAATCACGGCAACTGTTTGCAGCCTGAACAGCCGTAGCAGTTACAAAGAAAAAGCAGAAAACCAATGTGGCTCGGATCATGATGTTCTTTCCTTTCAAGTACGCTAAAGGTGGTGGCGACTGCACAGTTAGGCTGTTGCTCAGCGTTACCCTTGGTCAGGCTGTTGTGGCGGTCTGACGGTCAATACCGGGCAGGGGGCGGTCTTCACAACTCGTTCCGCTGTACTGCCAAAAATGAAGTGTTCGACTCCCTGCCGCCCATGGGTTCCCATGACAATTAATGACGCTTTCTCTTCAACGGCCTTCTTAAAAATTTCCTCGTGAGGTATCCCGGTCACAACAAATGACTTGGTCCCCGGGAAAGGTCCCATCCGTTTTTCACAGAACTCCACCATTCTTTTTTGGGCTCCCGCCTCGACTTCCTTATCAATTTCGTCAAAGGAGATATGGGGCACGTAAAAGTCCCGTAAATCCACCTGATGGGTGACGACATGAACAATAACCAGGCGGGCGTCGCAGACAGCCGCCAAGGATGCGGCGTAATCGAAGGCATAGTCGGATATCCCTGAAAAGTCTGTGGCAAACAAAATTGTATCAATATTTTTCATGATAGGTTCCTTTCAATTCTAGTGCTGTTTTCAGTTAATCCAACCGCACATTATGGCAGTCCCACTTGTCACCGAAACAAGTATCCAGAGAAATATTCCCTGAGCCAGCGGTCTGATGCCGGTCCTCCCCAAGACTTCTCTTGTCAGGCCACTGCCGATCAGGAACAGGGTCACTACCAGGCTCTGTTTTGCGATGCTGTTCAGCGGATGCCAAACTTGGTCAAGTTGCGGCAGCACTGTTTTGATGGTAGCGGCAGCAATAAAACCGATGATGAAAAGAGGAAATTTTACCTTTCCTCCCGACTTGGTGAACCAGGCGGCAAGCAGGGCGGAAGGCATGATCCATAATGCCCTGGTCAGCTTCACCGTCGTGCCGATGGCCAAGGCCAGCCCGCCATAAGCTGCTGCTGCTCCCACCACGCTGCTTGTGTCGTGGATAGCCAGGGCAGACCAGAGCCCAAATTGCCGCTGTCCCATTCCCAAAAGGTGCCCAAGAGGAGGAAATAGAATCAAGGCGATTGAATTGAGAGTAAATACTGTGGCTAGAGCAACACCGGTCTCTTCAGCCTCTGCCTTGATTACCGGCGCCATGGCGGCTATGGCGCTCCCTCCGCAGATGGCGGTCCCGAAAGAGATCAGGGTTGAGGTGCGTTGTGGCGTCCTGAAAAACTTGCCCAGCAGATACCCGGCTGCCATGGTGAAACTGATGCTGATGGCTGTGTAGAGAAAGGCATCCTTACCGGTTTGAAGCAGCTCCGGCAGGTTCATGCCAAATCCCAAGCCAACCACCGAGGCTTGCAGGAGTCGCCTGCTCCAGGTGGATGTGGCTGCCCCCCAGGGATTTCCGGCCACGATGCCAAATGTGATCCCGGCCACCAACGCCATGGGGGCGCTGACCCCAGGCCAGCAGCACCCCAGCAACAGTACCCAGAACCCTGTCTTTAAGCCATTGTTGCTTTTCACAGCAAACTCCTTTTCTCGGTTTGATTGCTGAGACTATAGTCAAAACAGAATATAATAAAAAATGAATAATATTTATAAAATACATCAATAAGATTGAACTATGCCATTGTCACTTCGCCAACTGTAAATTCTTAAAAAGATTGCCACCACCGGCAGTGCCACTAGAGCGGGAGAAGAATTACTGCTGACCCAGTCGGCGGTAAGCATAGCCTTGTTCAGACCCGGAAACAGGGGCGCTGAAATGGCACCAATTGTTTCGCCATTCACCTGAGGCCGTTGTCATTCTCCTGAGTGAAGGGAGACTAGGACCGTCATATTTTTGTTGACATTCAAATAATCAATTGATTATATGATTTATGAAACGCCTTAAACCACCGACTCCGCCAAACTGTTTCATATGGCCCCATTAATCGGCGCTGACGGATGTAGCGCTGGAAAATGTCGTAATGGTGTACCCCATTACCAGACGAGAGGATTGACCATGGCTCTGGAAAACTTACCTTCACGGCTGTATCAACAGTTTGCCCATGTTGGGCAGGCTCTCGCCAGCCCACAGCGCATACAAATCATCAATCTGCTTTGCCAAAGCGCGAGATCGGTCGATGAGCTCGCCGACGAGTTGGGCCAGAGTGCAGCCAATACCAGCGCGCACCTGAAAGTGCTCAGAGAGGCACATCTGATCGAGATCCGACGTGAAGGCCGGAAGGTGTATTGTTCATTGACCAGCAATTCGGCGATCCGGTTGTGGATGGCATTGCGGGATTTCGGCATGGAGGAAATCCCGGAGGTGCGGGAGATGATGCGCGAATATGCCCAAGAGGATGTCCTGATGGAGCAGGTGGTTGGAAAAGATGTCCTTGATATGGTACGCGCCGGAGACGCGCTGCTCCTGGATATCCGCCCCGCCAGCGAGTTTGAAGCAGGGCACCTCCCCCTGGCGCGGTCCATGCCGTTCGATGAGCTTGAGGCCCGTCTGGCGGAGTTGCCCCGAGATAAGATCATCGTAATTTACCGCCGCAGCCCCTTCTGCGTCGGCTCGGTCAAGGCGGTGGACTTGTTGAAGAAAGCAGGATTTCAGGCGAAGCGGCTGCATGGAGGGGTAGCGGAATGGCGAGCGGCCGGAAGGCCGTTGGAGGGGATGACGGCTTGATTGCTTGGCCTTCGCCGGCCATTCCCCATAACGACCCAATGATCAAAGGAGTCTCCGATGAAGGCAAAAGAAAAGATGATACGTATTATTATTGTGCTGGCAGCAGGCATTTGCCTGTTTCCGGCCATTCACGGCAGGTTCGCGTTTGCGCGAAGCAGGCCGTCGGCGCACGAAACAGCTCCCGACTTTTCCCTTAAGACCCTGGCCGGCAAGAATGTCCGCCTATCCGATCTCAAAGGCAGGGTCGTCCTCGTCAATTTCTTTGCCAGTTGGTGCCCCCCTTGCAGGATGGAGATTCCCGACTTTGAAAAGACGTACCTATCGTACAAGGATAGGGGCTTTGCAGTTATCGGCATCGCCCTTGACGATGTTTCTCCTTCCTTTATCGAGAAAATGAAGATGACGTACCCTGTGGCCATGGCCAATGATAACGTGATCAGTGATTACGGAAACGTCTCCAGCATTCCCGTATCATTTTTGGTCGGCAAAGACGGCAGGATCATCAAAAAGATCATGGGGATGTATTTCGAGAACAGCATGAAGAGCGATGTTGAAAATGCCTTGAAAGGCAAGAACTAGGAGGGGGTATGGAAAACATCTCTTTACTCATGGCTTTCGGCGGCGGGCTCCTGTCGTTTTTTTCTCCGTGCGTTATACCGGTTATCCCTTCCTATGTCTCGTTCATTACCGGTATGTCGTTCGAAGAACTGACCGGTGAGCAGGACAGGGGTAAGATCATGAAGGCAACCCTCAAAAACTCGTTGTTCTTCATAGCCGGATTCTCGCTGGTATTCATCCTCCTCGGCGCGTCCTCGAGCTTTCTCGGCGAGCTGCTTTCCCAGTATCAGGAGCCCATCAGGAAGGTCGGGGGCGTGTTGATCGCAGTTATGGGACTGTACATAGCGGGTGTCCTGAAGATAGGGTTGCTCTCCCGGGAAAAAAGGCTGCATCTGCGGAACAAACCTGCGGGCCTCTTCGGTTCCTTTCTGGTGGGGGTGGCCTTTGCCGCAGGCTGGACGCCGTGCATCGGGCCGGTCCTGGGATCGATACTGGTGTATGCCAGCACCGCCCATTCCGTTGCATCGGGTATGGTAATGTTGTCGGCATATGCACTTGGCCTCGGCATACCGTTTTTGATCACATCCCTCGCAATAAACACAGCCATCTCCTTTTTCAGGAGAACGCACCGTGTCATGAGGGCGGCATCCGTCGTCAGCGGTGTCTTGCTTATAGCTGCCGGGGTCATGCTTTATATGGGAACGCTCGATACGCTGAGTAAATATGTGACCATGGTCTAAAAAACGAATTGACCTTATCCCCTGAAACTGTTCCATTGCAAACTTAGTGATTTCGGTCTAGAAACTCCAAAAGGAGACTAGACATGAAGCCGAGACGTTTCACCGAAGAGCAGATCATTGGCATCCTGAAACAGGCAC
>NZ_VZQZ01000002.1 GCF_008802365.1 Oryzomonas japonica
AATACTAAATCAAGCTGACATTGTCAAGAAGTTTTTTCCAGCCAAACTTCTTTTTTCCGCCCCCAGCGACTCGGAAAAACTCTCCGCGTCAAATGGGACGCTGGTTATAACAACTATCTCCACCACCGTCAATACCTTTTTTTGTTCTTTTCTCTGCTTTTTTCGATAATCCCAAAAAATACGTTGTTAATCCGACAGTTGAATCAACCATAAAATCACTCGTATGTACGGTTGTCGAATATGCGACGCGTCTTCCGCTCCGAGCGCGGCAATGTACCCGCCGCCAACACCTCAACAGTGCACGATACCAGCATGGTGTGCTTGATACCGGCCGCAACCGCCTTCACAACCCGCTCATCGGGCAGCGCGGCGCCGTTGTGTGCCCGCTCCACGCGCACCAGCATGCTGTCCCGGCCGTCGGGACCGCGGTCGAACAGCACCTGGTATTCGCTGCCGATCCCCGGGACACGGTTCAGGGCCTCATCGATCTGGCCGGGGTAGATATTGACCCCGCGGAAAATGGTGACGTCGTCGGAACGGCCGAGAATCCGGTCGTGGCGCGGCATGAAACACCCGCAAGGGCATTCCCCCGGCAAAAGTCGGGTCAGGTCGCGGGAACGGTAACGCATCAGCGGCGCTCCCTCTTTGCACAGGGTGGTAAAGACCATCTCCCCGATCTCGCCGGGGGCGGCAGGTTCCAGGGTCAACGGGTCGAGCACTTCGAGGATATAGTAGTCGGCCCAGTAATGGATGCCGCTGTTCTCCCGGCATGACAGGCCGGTGCCGGGGCCATAGACTTCTGTAAGCCCGGTGACGTCGTAGATATCTTCAACGCCGAGGCAGTCGCGCATGGTGTCGAGCATGGCGCTGCTGGAACGCTCGGCGCCCAGAATGATCTTCCTAAGGTTGAGCTTATCTTTCAACCCTTTTCGCTGAACTTCCTCCGCCAGCAGCAGCCCCATGGAGGCCGTGCAGCAAAACACCGTGGATTGCAGATCGATCAGAAAGGCGGTTTGCAGTTCAAGGTTGCCGGGGCCCACCGGCACCGCCAGGGCGCCGAAACGTTCGCAGGCCTGCTGAAAACCGATGCCGGCGGTCCAGAGACCGTATCCCACCGCGATCTGCACCCGGTCCTGGCGCGTCAGGCCGGCCAGTTCGTAGCAACGGGCGAACATGGTCTGCCAGTCTTCCACATCCTTGCGGGTATAGCAGAGGACCTTTCGCTTGCCGGTGGTGCCGGACGAGGCGTGGATGCGCACCAGGTCGGCGAAGTCGGCCGCGCGCAGGGCAAAGGGATAGCCCGCAGCCAAGTCGTCCGCCGTGGTAAAGGGGAGGCGACGCAGGTCGTCCAGGCTTGTGATGTCGTCCGGCCCGATCCCGGCGGCCGAGAGGCGCTCATGGTAGAAGGCAGAATGTTCGAAGGCATGCCGCACCGTCCACTGCAGGCCGCGTAGCTGGTGGGCAGGGAGTTCTTCGATGGTGGTGATCTTCGGGGGAAAATGATTCAACATAGCAGGTATCAGCTCCGTGAATAATCAGTGACACACATGGTATCAGGCTGCGCCGGCACCGGCGGCAAGGGCTGCCAGGGCCCCTTCCAGCACGGCGGGTTTGTCGTGCAATTTCCGCCGAAGGACATTAGCCAATTCATCCTTCGTACAAAAAAAACGGCCCATGGACAGGGCTCGACCGAGGACGATCAGGTTGACCGCCTGGGGGTTACCCAGTTGCAGGGCCAGCGTGTCGGCATCGATGGTAACAACCCCGGCCCGGGGGAATGGCTCCACGGCATTGGCCGTTATCCAGCCGTCCGGTTTCAGAAAGGAATTGTGAAGTTTCACATTCCCCGGTTTGAGGGCGATCAGGCCGTCGGCCTGGCCCGGACGCACCAAGGGGCTGGAGAATGCCCCGACCTTGAGGTGGGAGATGACGATGCCGCCCCGCTGGGCCATGCCGTGGGTCTCGGAGGTCAACACCGGTAACTCCTTGGCAATGGCGGTCTCCGCCAGGAGCCGGGTGATGAAGAGGATTCCCTGCCCCCCGACCCCGGAGATGATCAACTGTTGGGATATCATGGCTTCCCCCCTTCCTGACGGATCGCCTTCACCGGGCAGACATCGAGACAGACCCCGCAGCCGCTGCAGATCATGACATCCACCACCACCTTGCCGCTGGCCTCATCGTAGACCAGTGCCGGGCACTCGAACTGGCTGGTGCAGTACCGGCATCCGGTGCATGCGGCATCCACAACCGCCTGGGGACGCTTGGCGTGCCGGACGCTCTTGTCCACCAGACAGGGGCTTTTGGCAATCACGACCGCCACCCCCTGGTCACGGGAAAAGGCCAGCGCCTCCTTGATCTGGGCGGTGAAGGCCGGTAGATCCAGCGGGTCGGCGCTACGGCAGAATTTCACACCGCAACCGGCCACAATCGAGGCGATGTCCACCGCTTGACCTGCGGGGGTACCCTGGGAGGGGGTCGGCTGGTTGCCGGTCATGGCGGTGGTGCTGTTGTCCAGGATCACCAGGACAAAGCGGGCCCCCTGCACCACGGCGTCGATCAAGGGGGGGATACCGGCGTGAAAAAAGGTGGAGTCGCCGATGGTGGCCACAATGTCGCGTGGTTGGCCGGTCACCCGGTAGGCCTGGTAGAATCCGGCAGCCTGGCCGATGGCGGCCCCCATGCACAGGACCGTGTCCACGCCGCCCAGATTCACGCCCAGGGTATAACAGCCGATGTCGCTGGGGTAGATTCCCTTGGGCGCGGCCTTCTTGATGGCATAGAAGCTGGCCCGGTGCGGACAGCCGGGGCAGAGGGTCGGGCGCTTGCCCGCCTCCGGAGCCGCTTCGGGCAGTTCCGGCAGCGGCCGACCGGCGAACCGGGCCAGAAGCCGCTCAATCGTCTCGGGGAGCAGTTCTCCCGCCTCGGGAACAAAACCGGAAAGCTTGCCCTGCACCCGCCGGTAGTCGCGAAGTTGCATCTCGATCACCCCGGCGGTTTCCTCCAGCACCAGCACCTCGTCATAGGCGGTGCGGATCTCCTCCACAAAGGCGCTGTGCAGCGGATAGGGCTGAACGACCTGGTAAAACGCAAAGGAATCCCAGAGGCCGGAAGCGCTCGCCACCTCTTGCGCGTGGGCGGCCGACACGCCCGAGGCGACCACGGCACGGCGGGTCCCAGGGGCGTGATTCAGGCAGCGGGGCGCGGTCGGCCCATAGGCGGCGATCCGTGACAAGGTCTGGTTGAGTTTGACGTGTAATTCATAACGGAATTTTGGGGTGGCGGCCCAGCGTTTGGGGTCTTTGCGGAAATCGGCTGTGCGTTGCAGATCCTGGACGGGACGGAGAAGGATGTCCTGACAGGCGTGACAGACCCTGGTGGTGGGGCGCAGCATCACCGGCACCCCGAACTCCTCGGACAGTTGGAAGGCCAGGCCGGCCATCTCCCGCGCCTCGGCCGGGGAAGAGGGGTCAAGAACCGGAATCTTGGCCTGCATGGCCACCAGGCGGGAGTCCTGCTCGGTCTGGGAGGAATGGGGGCCGGGATCGTCGGCGCTGATCACCACGAAACCGCCCACCGTACCGAGATAGGCGGCGCTCATCAACGGGTCGGAGGCGACGTTCAAACCCACCTGCTTCATGGCGGTGGCGGCGCGCAGCCCGCTCTGGCTGGCGGCATAGGCGATCTCGAAGGCCACCTTCTCGTTGACCGCCCATTCCACGTGCATGTTCGCCCCCTCGGCCTTGCGCCAGGCGTCGATGGCGGAAAGGATCTCGGAGGCGGGCGTCCCCGGGTAGGAAGCGGCCACCACGCAGCCGTTCTCCACCAGACCGCGGGCCATGGCCTCGTTTCCCTGCATCAATATCGGTTGTTGTTCCGGCACATGCCTCTCCTCTATCCATAACGTGCAAAGCGCTTATTCTCGTAACGTGAGACGGCTTTGTCAATACAAAACCGGCGAGGGCAAAAGCAAACGGCGACCTTTGGGGGCCGCCGTTTCGATTTACACTCTGTATGCTTATGTACACGTTAATGTCAGTAAATCTCGAAGAATTCACCGGTTCCCAGCTTATGCACCTTCATCAGATTGGTGGAACCGCGCGCCTCCACCGGCAGCCCCATGATGATGACGATAATGTCCCCCTTGCGGTAACCGGCCGCCAGCATGTTGCGTTCAACCGCCATGATCTGCTGGTGCATGTCCGCCATACTGCCGATGCCGGTGGCGCTCACCCCCCAGTAGATGGAGAGCCGCCGTTGAATCTCCGGCGATGCGGTATAGGCGATGATCGGGATATGGGGGCGAAAATGGGAGATGAGCGCCGCCGTGCTGCCCGATTGGGTGAAGACGGCGATGGTCTTGGCCCCCAGGCTGGTGGCCGCCCGGCATGCCGATTCGGCGACCGCCTGGGCAATGCTGGGCGTTGACAGGCTTTTATCCACGGTACTCCAAAAATCGGCGTTCTCCACATCCTGAGCGATGCGGACCATGGTCTCCACCGCCTCGATTGGGTAATCGCCGGAGGCGGTTTCGGCGGAAAGCATGATCGCATCGGTGCCGTCCACAATGGCGTTCGCCACATCGGACGTTTCAGCCCTCGTCGGCCGCGGATTGCGGATCATGGAGTCCAGCATCTGGGTGGCGGTGATAACCGGTTTGCCTGCCTCATTGCAGGCCTGAATGATCTTTTTCTGGAAGACCGGCACCTTCTCGGCCTCGATCTCCACCCCCAGGTCGCCGCGGGCCACCATGACGGCATCCGTCGCCTGGAGGATCTTCTTGAAATTCTGCAGCGCCTCGGGCTTTTCGATCTTGGCCACGACCGGCGTGTTTTTCCCCTTCAGGTAGATGATCCGCTTGATCTGCTCCACATCCTCGGCGGTCCGCACGAACGAGAGCGCCACGAAATCCACCTCGGCATCCAGGGCAAAGTCCAGGTCGGCCAGGTCTTTCTCGGTCAGGGAGGGGGCCGATACATTCACGCCCGGCAGGTTGATCCCCTTGTTGTTCTTCAGCACGCCGCCGGTTACCACCGTACAGCGGACCCGCTCCCCGTCGATGGCAACGACCTTCAACTCCATCAGGCCATCGTCCAGAAGAATACGCGATCCCGGATGCACATCCGTGGGGAGGGAACGGTAGATCGTGGGAATAAGGCCGTCGCGGCCAAGGATGTCCTCGGTGGTGATGACCACCTCCTGCCCCTTGGTCAGGGTCATGGCATCGTTCGCCATCTTGCCGGTCCTGATCTTGGGCCCTTGCAGGTCGGCAAGGATGCCGATCTGGCGCCCCGCCTTTTCGGAGGCCTGCCTGATGGTATGGATCAGTTCCAGTTTCTGGGCGTTGTCGCCGTGGGAAAAATTGAGACGAAAAATATCCACTCCGGCCGATATGAGCCGGGCCACCATGTCGGGCGACGAACTGGCCGGGCCGAGGGTGGCTACGATCTTGGTTTTGTGTACTGCGACTGCGGTTCTTGGCATTCATGCTCCTTCTGTGGAACGCCCTGTTCCGGGCGCTGTAATATATCAGTTACTTATGGTTGCTCTGTCGCACGTAATTCAATGTCCCCCCGGCCAGCAACTCCCTGCGCTGGCGCTCGGAGATATTCAACTGCATCATGACCTGTTTGTCCCCCACTTGTACCGGCACCTCCTCGGCGCCGCTCTCCACCAGACGCCGCAGGTCCGAGAAGGAGACCCGGTCCCCCTGGTTGAACAGATCGTAATCGGCCGGGTTCTTGAAGGTCAGCGGCAGGATGCCGAAGTTGACCAGGTTGGCCTTGTGGATGCGGGCAAAGCTCTTGGCCAGCTTGGCGCGGATTCCCAGGTAACGGGGTGCAAGGGCCGCGTGCTCACGGGATGACCCCTGGCCGTAGTTCTCGCCCCCCACGACCACTCCGTTGCCGGCCGCCTTGGCCCGGGCCGGAAATTCCGGGTCAACCTGTTCGAAGACATGCTCGGCGATGGCCGGGATGTTGCTGCGCAGCGGCAACACCTTGTTGCCGGCCGGCATGATGTGGTCGGTACTGACATTATCCTCTAATTTAATGACCACCTCTGCCTGCAACGTATCCGGCAGCGCCTCGAATTCCGGGAACGGCACGATGTTGGGGCCGGTCTTGATCTCGACGGAGGCGGTATCCTCCAGGGGAAAGATAATGCCGGAATCGTCCAGCAGATATGTGGAGGGGTTCTGCACCGCCGGATAGGCCTTGATGGTCCCCAGCTGGCGCGGATCGGTGATCACGCCGTAAATGCCGGCGGCAGCGGCGGTCTCCGGGGAGCAGAGATAGACCTTGTCCCCTTTGGTGCCGCTCCTGCCCGGGAAGTTACGGGGGAAGGTGCGCAGTGAAACCTGGTCGGTGCCCGGCGCCTGCCCCATGCCGATGCAGCCCAGACAGCCGGACTGGTGAATGCTCGCCCCGGCCATCAACAACGTCACCACCCCGCCCTGGTCGGCCACGTTTTCCAAAACCTGGCGGCTGCCCGGGTTGATGTGGAACGACACCTGAGGCGCAATGCGCTGTCCTTCCAGGATGCGGCAGACGGTCATCAGGTCGCGGAACGAGGAGTTGACCGAACTCCCCACCAGCACTTGGTCGACCTTGACTCCTTCCACCTCCCGTACCGTCACGACGTTGTCCGGCGACGACGGGCAGGCGATGAGCGGTTCCAGTGTCGACAGGTCGATCTCGTCGTACTCGTCGTAGGTCGCTCCCTCGTCTGCGGCCAGGGGTTGCCAGCAATCGCCCCTTCCCTGGGAGACCAGAAACTCCCGGGTCCGCTCGTCCGAGGGGAAGATCGAGGAGGTGGCGCCCAATTCAGCCCCCATGTTGCCGATGGTGGCGCGATCGGTGGCCGAAAGCGTGGCCACGCCCGGACCGTAGTATTCGATGACCTTGCCCACCCCGCCCTTGACCGTGTGGCGGCGCAGCATCTCCAGGATGACATCCTTGCCCGAAACCCAGTCGGGCAGGCGCCCCACCAGCTTGACCCCCATCACTTTGGGACAGGGGAGGTAAAAGGGGTGGCCGGCCATGGCCAGGGCTACGTCCAGTCCGCCGGCCCCTATGGCCAGCACCGATATGCCGGCAGCCGTGGGGGAGTGGGAATCGGCCCCCAGGAGCGTGATGCCCGGCACACCGAAGCGCTCAAGATGCACCTGATGAGAAACACCGTTGCCCGGCTTGGACAGGTGCACGCCGTACTTCATGGCGGCGCTGGTCAGAAAGGCGTGGTCGTCGGCGTTTTTATAGTCGGTTTGCAGCAGGTTGTGATCGATATACTGGGCCGCCAGCCCGACTTTAACCCGAGGCAGCCCCATGGCGATGAACTCCAGCATGGCCATGGTGCCGGTGGCATCCTGCAACAGCGTGTGGTCGATACGGATGGCAATCTCCCGGCCGGGGACCAGTTCCCCCTCCACCAGATGATGTTCGAGTATTTTGGTTGCAAGGTTCTGTGCCATTGTCATCATCCCCTTCCTTGGTAATCCATACTGTAATTAGTATATCAAATAACTCCATATTCTTAGCGGGCTATTGAAAAAATCAGGTTGTTCAAAAATAGTCAGATCGTCGCACCCGCAGAATGCCCTGAGGAGGCGTAGCAGCGCTACGTCGCACGAAAGGGTGTTCGAGGACGACGGCGAGATGGCTGTTTTTCAACAACCTCTCAGGCGTGAATCGCCTCCTTGTGCACATCCAGGGCCGCCTCCCGCACCGCTTCGGGCAGGGTCGGGTGGGCATGGCAGATCAGGGCGATATCACGGGCCGTGCCGCCGAAACTCATGATGGCGACCGCCTCGGCAATCAGGTCCGAAGCCCGCGGTCCGACGATGTGCACCCCCAGAACCCGGTCCGTATCCTGATGGGCCAGGATCTTGACGAACCCCTCCGTTTCATCCATGCAGCGCGCCCGGCCTAGGGCCGCAAAATTGAAGCGGCCGGTCCGGTAAGGGGTGCCGGCTTCCTTGAGTTGCTCCTCGGTCTGCCCCACCGTAGCGCCTTCCGGCCAGGTATAGACCACGCCGGGGATATATTCGTACTCCACCACCGCAACCTTGCCCGCCATGCGTTCCACGCAGGCCACTCCCTCTTCCGAGGCCTTGTGGGCCAGCATCGGGCCGGGGACCAGGTCCCCTATGGCGTAGATGCCCGGCACGGAGGTCTGGTAATCCGCATCCACCGCCACCCTCCCCTTCTCGTCCAGCCGCACCCCCACCTCTTCCAGGTTGAGTCCGGCCGTCAGCGGGCGGCGCCCCACGGCCACCAGCAGGCGGTCGCAATCGATCTCCTCGCTGCCGGTACCGGCGTTGTACTGGACAATGGCCTTGCTGCCGATGCGGCGCACCCCGGTGATGCGCGTCCCCAACTTGAACTGGATGCCCTGTTTGCGCAGGGAGCGGAAGAGGGTGTCTCCCGCCTGGCGGTCCATGACCGGCACGATCTGGGGCATCATCTCTATCACTGTCACCTGGGCCCCCAGGCGGCGCCAGACCGACCCGAGCTCCAGGCCGATAAAGCTGCCCCCGGCAACCACCAGGTGTTGGGGAAGCTCGTCGAAGCAGAGCGCCTCGCGGGCGCTGACCACCACCTGCCCGTCAAAAGGGATGCCGGGGAGCGTGGCAGCCTCGCTGCCGGTCGCCAGCAGTACCCGCGGAGCCTGGAGCTTCATGCTCGTTGCGGCGTCCGGCAGCAGACTCTGCTGACCGGCGGGCGTCGTTGCCTCCGCGAGCGCCACTTCGACCTCGTGATGACCAAGGGCGTTGCGCCCCACAAGCCTTCCTGCGCCGCGAACCCACTCGATCTCGTTCTTCTTGAAGAGGTAGGCGATACCGTCGGTATTCTTTTTGACCACGTCGTCCTTACGGCGCATCATGGCTTCCAGGTTGAGTTGGGGCGGGGCGATGTCGATGCCGTGCACAGGAAAGCGATCCCGCGCCACGGCAAAAAATTCGCTGGAATCCAGCAGAGCCTTGCTGGGGATGCACCCCTCGTTCAGGCAGACGCCACCTAGGGCATCGCGTTTTTCAACAACGGCGACCTTCATCCCCAGTTGCGTGGCGCGGATGGCGGCCACATAACCGCCCGGTCCGGCGCCGATGACGATAAGATCGAATATGTGCTCGGACATGACTGAATCCTCCATATCTATAAATAGGTTGTTCAAAAATAGTCAGATCGTCGCACCCGCAGAATGCCCTGAGGAGGCGTAGCAGCGCTACGCCGCACGAAAGGGCGTTCGAGGATGGCGGCGAGATGGCTGTTTTTCAACAACCTGCTACCCTTCCAGCAACAACTCCTCCGGGTCCTCAATATACTCCTTGACGCTTTTCAGGAACCCGACCGCCTCGCGACCGTCGATGATACGATGATCGTAGGAGAGGGCAAGAAACATCATGGGGCGGATGACAATCTGGCCGTCCCGCACCACCGGGCGCTCCTGAATGGCGTGCATACCGAGAACGCCGCTCTGAGGCGGATTGAGTATGGGGGTGGAGAGCATGGAACCGTACACGCCCCCGTTGGAGATGGTAAAGGTGCCCCCCTCCAGGTCGGAGATAGCCAGGCGATTGGTCTTGATCTTCTCGCTGAAACCGCTGATGGCTTGCTCCACCTCATGGAAATGGAGACGCTCGGCGTTGCGCAGGATCGGAACCACCAACCCCTTCTCGCCGCCCACGGCAATGCCGATGTCGTAGTAATGGTGGTACACGATGTCGTCGCCGTCGATGCTGGCATTCACGGACGGGAATTCCCGTAGTGCCTCAACGCAGGCCTTGACGAAAAACGGCATGAAGCCGAGCTTGACGCCGTGGCGTTTTTGAAAATGGTCCCGGTATTTGTCACGCAACGCCATGATGTGGCTCAGGTCGGCCTCATTAAAGGTGGTGAGCATGGCGGTATCCCGCCGTACCGCCACGAGGCGTTCGGCGATACGCTTGCGGATGGGGGACATGGCCCGACGTTCTTCCCTCTCGGCCGCGTAAAGGGGGGCCTCCTCCGAGTGGACCGTGCCAATGCCCTCGGCCGGCGCAGGCGGGACAGAAGCGACAGCCATGCCTTGGGGGGGGGCAGGAACAGCGGGAACATCCGGGGAGGGAATTGGTACGGCCACGCCCTGTTGAGATTTTTCCGCGATGCCGCTGAACAGGTCGTCCAGGGTGATGCGTCCCCCCTTGCCGGTCCCCACGACCGAGGCGGGATCAATCCCCTGTTCGCGCATTTCCCGGCGGGCGGCCGGCGACGATGGCGCAACGGCGGGGTCAGCCGCCAGCGCCTGCACCGGAGCTGCCGGTGCTGGTGCCGCCACTGTCGCAGACGGCACAACGGCAACGGCGGCCACGGCCTGTTGCTCGTCGATGGAGCCTATGACCGTGCCGACCGGTATGGTTGCACCCTCGGCCACCGCGACGGAGAGCACACCGGCCGCGTCGGCGTTGATGTCCAGCGTGATCTTGTCGGTTTCTATCTCGCACAGCGCTTCGTCCTTTTTCACGCTCTCGCCATTCTTCTTGAACCACTTGGCCAGCAACGCTTCCCGGACCGATTCGCCTACCTCAGGCACCCGTATTTCCATGGGCAAAACTCCTTAGAAAAGGTTCCATCATCGTTTCATGAGAACGGACGGTGTTTTATTTTAGCGCATTTTCCCCGATACGCCAGCAAAAACAAAGGGCGGCCCTGCTGCGGTCGCCCCTCTGAAATCAGTTATCCCCAAAAAACATTTGCCACAGAGCACAATAGACACGGAGGTAACAAAATCTAAAAAGTGCATCATCGGGGAGCTACGCGATGATTCTGCGTCTCGGCGAAGGTCCCGGGTGAAAAACTCCGTGATTTTTTCTGTGGCTTCAGGGCTCTGTGGCCCAACTGCCGTTTTTCATGGTTGTGTGTTTGAGACTATTTGCATTCCAGACCGGTCTTGAGGCTTGCCAGGTTGCTCCTCATCAGCGCGAGAAAAGTCACGCCATGTTCGAAATCGCTTTTACTGATATTGTGGGCGCCGTGCAGCAGCAGGACCGAGGCGCCGCTTTCCTTGGCGATCATCTCGGACACGCGCGGCGAGAGCAATTCCTCGCTGAAGACGTACTTTAGCCCCTTGGCCCTGACCTGTCTGACCAGCGCCATCAGCTTGGCCGGGGTCGGCTCGGCATCGGCGTTGACGGCGGACGCGGATTCGTACTGGAGGCCGTAACGGTTGGCGAGATAGCCAAAGGCATAGTGGCCGCCATGGAGAAAGGACTTCTTACCACAGGAGGACAACCCGGCCTTGTATTCGCCATCGAGCTTTTTCAGTTCCCCCCGGTAGGCATCGGCATTGGCCCGGTAATACTCCCTGTTGGCCGGATCTTTTGCCTCCAGGCCGGCTGCGATGTTGGCCACCATGATCTGGGCGTTGCCGAAGTCGAGCCAGATATGGGGGTCCATGCCGCCACCATGATGGTGGTCCCCTTCGTGGCCGTGCTCCTCCTTCTCCTCCTCAACGCCGGCCTTCTGGAACGCGACCCCCGCACTGGAATCCACCAGGGTGATGGTGCCGGTATTGAGCCCCTTCACGAAGCTCACCGCCCACGGTTCCATGTACGAGTTGGTGAAGATGAACAGATCCGCCTTTGCCGTGCGCAACGCATCTTCGGGCTTCGGCTCGAAGCTGTGGGCTTCCACGCCGGGCGGCAGGAGCAGTCTGACGTCGACCTTGTCCCCCCCGATGGCCCGGACAAAATCGTAGAGGGGGAACAGGGTGGTCACAACCACGAGTTTTTTGGGGCCGGCAGCAGGCGGTGGAGTGGTTTGTTTCTGACAGGCACCGGTAAATAGCAGGCACGTCAGCAGTGAAGCTGCGATGAGTATGTGTTTCATGTTGATCTCCTCGGGACAAACCAGGTATGTACGTCGGTGGAGCAAGCCGAACAGGGAGATATAAATAGAAATTATTTTCACTTGCTTGTCAAGCAGAGTCTTGACCGTGGAAATAAGAGGAGCCGGTTGGGGGCTGCTAACGGGATGCTTGAGATAGAAAATCAAAACGGTTCGGGGCAAAAAAGTGCCGGCATTCAGTTGCGAATGGCCGGCACTCTCATCAGTGTACTCAATTGTCTTTAACAGGGAAAACCGATACCGGTCATCACTGTTTTTTGAGGAACTCCCTGCCAAAAGGCGACATCTGGCGCAGGTGGGCGATGATGGGCGGCAGTTCGCGGATGACCGTGTCGATCTCCCCGGCAGTGGTGTAGCGGGAAAGGGAGAAGCGGATCGAACCGTGGGCACAGGTAAAGGGTACGCCCATGGCCCGCAGCACATGGGACGGCTCCAGGGAGCCGGAGGTGCAGGCGCTGCCGGACGAGGCGCAGATGCCCAGTTCGTTGAGCAAGAGCAGGATTGCCTCACCCTCCACGAACTCGAAAGCGATGTTCACGGTATTGGGCAGGCGCTCGGCCGCCCCGCCGTTGATGCGGGCGTGGGGGATACGGGCCATCAACTCGGTTTGCAGACGGTCACGCAGGGCCTTGACCTGGCTGTTCTCTATTGCCATGTTCTGCCCGGCAAGTTCGCAGGCCTTGCCCAGGGCGATGATGGCGGCGGCGTTCTCCGTGCCGGCGCGGCGGCTTTTTTCCTGGTGCCCCCCCACCATGAAAGGACGGAACGGGGTGCCGCGGCGCAGGTAGAGCACGCCGATCCCCTTGGGCGCATGCAGTTTGTGGCCGGAAAGGGACAGCAGGTCGATCTTTGAAGCCGCCAGGTTGATCGGGACCTTGCCCACGGCCTGGACGGCGTCCGTGTGGAACAATGCCCCCTTGGCCTTGACGATGGCGGCAGCCTCCTCGATGGGGAAGATCACGCCGGTCTCGTTGTTGGCATACATCAGCGACACGATGGCGGTATCGGCGTCCACTGCAGCCTTCAACTCCGCCATGTCCAACCGCCCCTCGCTGTCCACGCCGATCTCGGTCACCCGATACCCCTTCTGGGTCAGGTTGCGGCACTGGGTCAGCACGGCCGGATGCTCCACGCGGGAGGTGATGACGTGGCGTTTTTCCGGGAAAACCTCCAGAGCCGAACGGATGGCGGCGTTATCGCTCTCGGTACCGCAGGCCGTGAAGATGATCTCGTCCGGTGAGGCCCCCAGGAGGGCTGCCACACGCTTGCGGGCCTCGTCCACCTTCTGCTGCACCTGGCCGCCGAAGAAATGCATGGAACTGGGGTTGCCGTACAGTTCGCAAAAATAGGGGCGCATCTCCTCAAAGACCGCTTCGTCCACCTTGGTGGTGGCATTGTTGTCCAGGTAGATCTCCTTCATGCCGCGACCTCCTCAACAACGATATCCTCCGCCACCAGGTCGCGCAGCTTCTGCTCGACCACGCGGGAGGTGAAACCGGAAGAAGAGCAGCCTGCGCACGCCTTACGGAAGGCCACCTGCACTTTGGGGCCGTCGATGTCGATCAGTTCCAGGTCGCCGCCGTCGGCCCACAACAGCGGCCGGATATCCCGTTCCAACACTTCCTGAATCATCTGCATCTTTTTCATGTTGGAGAGCTTCTCCGGGCGTTTGCGCGGTTCTTCGGACTCCTGCTTGCCCATCACCTCGGCGATCAGCTCCTTGATCCTGGGAATGCAGCCGCCGCAGCCGCCGCCGGCCTTGGTAAAGTGGGTCACCTGTTCGGCCGTGGTGAGCTTGTTGGTCTCGATCACCTTTTTCAGGAATACGTCGGTGATGCCGAAACATTTGCAGACAATGGTCCCCTCCTGGTCCGGATAGGCTGGGCCGTGATCGTGATCGTGGTCGTGGGGTTTGACTTCATGGCCGCGATATTTGGCAATGGCTACCTCCAGCGCTTCCTGCCCCATCACCGAGCAGTGCATCTTCTCCTCCGGCAGTCCGCCCAGAAATTCGGCGATGTCCTGGTTGCTGATGGCCAGGGCCTCGTCCAGGGTCTTGCCCTTGACCATCTCGGTCAGGGCCGATGATGAGGCGATAGCGCTGGCGCAGCCAAAGGTCTGGAACTTGGCGTCAACGATCTTATCCTTGTCGTCGTCCAGCTTGAGATACAGTTTCAGGGCGTCGCCGCAGGCCAGGCTGCCCACTTCGCCGACAGCGTCCGCATCGGGTATATCCCCCACGTTACGGGGATTCAGAAAATGTTCTTTCACGGTTGGTGTATAGTCCCACATGGTGATGATCTCCTCGCCTTTTTGGGTAAATTTGCTTTACAACCTTTCAAACATACAAACAGGGGTGGGCAGAATGACACGGCATCTTCTCATCAAGGCCGATCCCGTTACCCCCTGCCAGTTTTCGTCCTGACTGTTTAGCCCATAATAAATTTCCGTCCTGCGGCCATGACTTCAGCCAACCTTGCCTCAGTAGCCGCCTCGCCGTAGAGGCGCACCACCGGCTCGGTGCCCGACTTGCGGAACAGCACCCAGCTGCCATCCTCCAGCAACAGCTTGGTCCCGTCGATCCTGATCACCTCCTTGACCTTAACCCCGGCGACTTCGGCGGGAAGATTCGTTATCTTGTGTGCATACTCCGTTTCAAGTTGCGGCGAAAGCTTCAGGTTGTCACGGCGGGTGATGAAACGCCCCACCTCTGCATACAGCCGTTCCAACAGTTCCCGGATGCTCTTTCCCTCACGGGCGACCATCTCGGCCACCAGGAAGCACGCCAGGATACCGTCTTTTTCGGGCACATGCCCCTTGATGGTGAGCCCAGCGCTTTCTTCGCCGCCGATAATGATCTTGTCCTGGCTGATCAGTTCGCCGATATACTTGAAGCCGACCGGCGTTTCAAAGACCGGGATACCGTGTTTCCGGGCAACGGCATCGACCAGATGGGAGGTGGCGACACTGCGGGCCACTCCTCCTTCCAGTTTGCGCACTCGGATCAGATAATTCAAGAGCAGGGCAATAATATAATTGGGCTCGATAAAAGAACCATCGCTATCAAGAATACCGAAACGGTCGGCGTCGCCATCGGTCGCCAACCCCAGGCGAATAGCCGGATCGTTTTTGACCAGGGCGATAAAATCGGGGATATGGCTTTCGGACGGTTCGGGCGGCTGACCGCCGAAGTAGGGATCGAGACGGTCGTTAATCATGACATAGGGAATGCCGCGCTGTTTCAGCGGTTCGTCCAGATATCCCCGGCCGGTGCCGTACAGAGGATTGAGCGCCACCTTCCCGAGGTGGGCAATGGCGTCGAAATCCACCTTTTCTTCCAGGGCCTTCAGGTACGCCTGCCGCGGGTCGATGCGCTCCAGGAGCCCCCGGCTTGAGGCTTCCTCCAGGGAGAACGTCGCACAATTGGGCGCGCCCAGCATCCGGTTTGCCCGCTGCTCGATATCTTTTGTGGTTTCGGGGAGGGCCGGCCCGCCCCATGACGGCGAAAACTTGACGCCGTTATATTCAGGGGGGTTGTGACTGGCCGTGAAGTTGACGGCGCCGGCGGCATGGCGTCGCAGTATCTCGAACGATATGACCGGCGTGGGGGTGTCCCGTTCGCACAGGTAGACTTTGACGCCCGCTCCCGCCAGGACACGTGCGGCCTCACAGGCGAAGCGCTGCCCCATGAAGCGGGTATCGCAGCCGACGATCACGCCCTTGTGCTGTTCCCCGGAAGCGATCAGATGGTCGGCAATGGCCCGGATAACCACCCTGACATTGTCCATAATGAAGTCTTCACAGAGGATGCCGCGCCACCCGGACGTTCCGAAAACGATTCCCATGATGTGATTCCCTCCAATAACAAGACATCTTTTGTCGTTTTAAAGGTAATACACCGGAGCCCGTCCGTCAAGTCAAAGAGGGCATAATTTCAAGGATTTTTCCTGTTGACTTTTTTCAGCCATACTTGCTACAGTTGTATTTCAATTTAGAACATTTAGGAGGAAGAAGCATGCAGTGTCAGACTGTACTTCCCGGTACCGAGTGTACCTTTTGGGGCAAACAGGGTTGCATTTTCCCGGATGGCTCCTGCCAGGTTATCGTTGAAAATTGCGAAGGATGCGAGCGCATCGTGACCGGCTCCATCGGTCAGGTTTGCAGCGCCTATCCGGCTCCGGCCAAAAAATGGGCCAATGGCCTCTGCAACTTTGCCAGCCACGTCAAGGTGGACATCAAGGTTGAAGAGACCAGGGTCAACCCGCTCAAGGCTTCCAAAAAGGCAGCCGGCAGCAAGAAAAAATAAGCGCCGTATCTTTTCGCACCAGTATGGTAAGGGGGGAACCAAGTTCCCCCTTTTTTTGTGTGCCGAGGTGCATCCTCGGCTCTTGGGAGGTTTACCATGCCCTTCGATACCCTTACCTGCCCGTCATGCGGTTCCCCGGTCAAGCAGTACCGCAACCCCTTCCCCACAGTGGATATCATCATTGAGATCAATGACCGCATCGTACTGATCGAACGCAAAAACCCGCCCCATGGCTGGGCGTTGCCGGGGGGATTCGTGGATTACGGGGAATCGCTCGAAGATGCGGCCCGAAGAGAGGCGCGGGAGGAAACGACCGTGGAGATCGGAAACCTGCGGTTACTGGGATGCTATTCTGACCCGGCGCGGGATACCCGCATGCACACCATTTCAACGGTTTTCATGGCACAGGGGAGCGGGATTCCCCACGCTGCCGACGATGCGGCCAACCTGGCGCTGTTCGCCCTTGAAGAGTTGCCGGCCCGGCTCTGTTTCGACCATGCCAAAATTCTGGCCGACTATGCCGCCGCCGTTCGCGCCGGGCGTTGAGCGGCAACCGGACGTATTCCGTAACCCGCCGCAACGAGAGGGTTTGTTAGTGAAAAAAGTGCAGTTCGGGAGCCGCAGGGATCAAGCCCAGCTCCGCTGCATACCGATAGAACAGCCGTAACCCCTTCTTTTGGGCCTCCCCCATCTCATAGGAAATATTCTCCCTCCAGTAGGTTATGAGCCCTTCACGCCCCATCCAGGCGGCTTCAGGCGATACATCGGCGATATGCTCCCGTTCCCGGTCGGCATAGGCCTTGGCCTGAACGAGCCGTTCAGCCAGCAGGCGCACCTCTTGATAGTGCGTCTTTGCCGCGGAGCGGGTGCAGAACCACAGGGCGAAGACGAACGGCAGCCCGGTCCATTCATACCAGAGCAACCCCAAGTCATAGATACGCAGCCCGGTCCCGGCCATGGACGAACGCAAGGCGGCATCCCCGATCAGCAGCATGGCGGGCGCCGTGCGAAGCGCTTCGTCCAGCGGGCTGGAGGATACGGTGTACCGGCAGGAGTGGCCCAAACGTTTGCCCATGAGAATCCTGAGCAGGTTGACCGATGTGGCCGACTCCGCACTCAGCAGGATATCCTGCCCGTCCAGCTCTTCGATGGGAACGCGGGAGAAGAGCAGTACGCTGGCAACCGGGCCGGCACTGCTGATGGAGAGGTCGGGGAGAATGAGGTAGCGCTCGGGATGAACAGCATACGCTATGGAGGACGACGGGCAGACGTCGATTTCTTCCGCGGCAAGCTGGGCATTCAGATTGGCCGGGACGCCGCCGATGAACCGGTAGCCATCGCACGGGAAATGCTCTTGCAGGGAATGGAACAGGGGGGTGACGTTTGCGTAGTCGATACGGCCGATAGTAAGCATTAGCGAGTACCTCTGTAGAGTTTGTCCGCGTCGTCCTCCACAACGCGGATGCCTTGCCGCTCAAGCAGTTCCCCGGTCACCTGCCACAGATGGGTAATGGCGTTGTCGTAGGTCACCACCGCCGTGATCTGGTTGTTCTTCGCCGCCACGAGGTCGTTTTCCACATCCAGCACGTCCTTGTTGGTGGCCAGGCCGACCTCTTTCTTGCGCAGGTAGGCCCGCAGACGCTCTTCGGCGTAAGCCCTGCCCCGCTCGGCCACGGCGATCTGCTTGTAGCTGCTGCTGATGCCGCGGATGGCGCTCTTGACATCGTTGGCGGCGTTTTCCTCAAGGCTGCGGATCTGCACCGCGGTCTGTTCGGTCTTGAGGCGGCTCTTGCGGTAATCGTTTTCGGCGGCGTTGTTGCCCAAGGGATAGGTAAAGATCAGGCCGAGGCTCCAGGCCGGGTTGTCGGCGGCGGTGAGCGTTTCCAGATTGCGGGGATAGGTGTGGTTGAGGCCGACCAGGGAACCGGAGGCGGAAAGGGAGAGATCGGGCTTAACCTTGTTGTTGTAGACGCGGGTCTGGAGTTCGGCGATCTCCAGGTTGCGCCGCTGTTCCTTGATGTCGGGACGGCTCAGGGCCAGCTTGAGCGCCGCATCTTCGTTCACCTCATAGAGGTCATGCCGGGGGAGGTCCACCGTGAGAATATCGCGGGCATCCTTTATCTGCAGCAGTAGCCTCAGGACGTCTACCTCATCGCTGACCGATTTTTCAACATCGATCAACTCCTTTTCCCGCGAGTAGACGCCGAATTCGGCGTTGGTGATCTCCATGGCAGGGAGGACGCCGGCCGCGACCTGGGCCTTGGTGTCGCTCAGGATCTTGCGTGCCAGTTCGAGCGAGGTCTTGGCGACCTGCAACTGCTCCCGCAGGCTGTAGAGCTTGAAATACTCGTTCCGGACCTGGGTGACGGTGGCCAACAGGCGCGTGTTGAAGTGTTCGATAGAGGCGAACTTGGAAAGCCGCGAGACATTGATGGCCACATCCGTAGTCTCCCGCCCGAAATTTTTCAACAGCGGCTGGGTGATGGTAACCCCTAGGGTCGATTCCCAATAGTTGCTCAGTGAACGGCTGGCGTTGGTACTGTTGAAGGCGTTATTGAAGCCGGCCGTAGCGGTCGCGCCGGTCCAGAAGAGCTGGCTCAGGGAGGCGTCGGCCTGGAACGTGCGGCCATAACTGGACCCGGAGCCGTCGACCGTGGTCGAGGGCACGGTCGAATCGCTGTAGTTCGTCTGAAGGGTCAAAAGCGGGTCATAGATCGCCCGGTTACGGTTGATATCCGCCTCGTACTGGGCGGGATTGTACAGTTCGGCCCGCACATCCAGGTTTTTCTCCACCGCCATACGGATCGCCTCGCTGAGAGTAAGCGAGACCGTGGTGTCGGCGGCCACGGCAAGAGACGGCAGACAGATCAGCGCACATGCCAGCAAATAGGATAAACGCACAGTCCGGTTCCTTTCAAAAAACAAGAGGGCGAGATAGCCATCTATCCCGCCCTTTGTAGCACATATTCGCCGAAAAATTAATCCTTGTTTTCCGCGTAATCGGCGTAATCGTCGGCTGACATGAACCCCTTCAACTCGTCGTGGTCGTTGATCGTGACCTCCAACAACCAGCCGCCGTCATAGGGGTCGTCGTTCAACAGGGCCGGGTTATCGATGACCTCGTGATTGACGTTGCGCACCGTTCCGCTGAAGGGGGCATAGATATCGGCAACGGTCTTGCGCGCCTCGACGGACCCGATGGAGTCGTCCTGTTCCAGTTCATCGCCCTCTTCCGGCAACTCGACGCCCGAGATCGGCCCCAACTCTTCCTGGGCGAAATCGGTTATGCCGATTACGGCCGAATTGCCCTCGACCCTGACCCAGATATGTTCCTTTGAATATTTCAGCTCCTCAGGGCAGTCCATAGCGTCACTCCAAGACAATCCTTTCAAGGAAGGAGGTATCGATGTCTCCCTCGATGAAATCCTTGTTCGCCATAATCCGTTTGTGGAAGGATACGGTGGTCTTGATCCCTTCGATGATGTACTCGTCGAGAGCCCTCGACATGCGCCGGATGGCGTCTTCGCGCGTTTCGGCGTGGACGATCAGTTTGGCGATCATGGAGTCGTAGTAGGGTACGACGGTGTATTGGTCATAGACGAAGGAATCCACCCGCACCCCCAAACCTCCCGGCGGATGGTAGGCGGTGATCTTTCCGGGACAGGGGGTGAATTTGATCGGGTCTTCGGCGTTGATGCGACACTCGATGGCGTGGCCGTTGATCTTGATATCCTCCTGCTTATACCGGAGGGGCACGCCTGCGGCGGAGAGGATCTGCTCCCGGACGATATCGACGCCGGTCACCATCTCGGTCACCGGATGCTCGACCTGCACACGGGTGTTCATCTCCATGAAATAGAAATTGTTTTGCTTATCGACCAGGAACTCCACCGTCCCGACGCTGTTATACCCGACGGCAGCGGCGGCCTTGACCGCGGCGTTCCCCATGATCTCGCGCAGTTCGGGGGTAATTACCGTTGAAGGCGCTTCCTCGATCAGTTTTTGATGACGACGCTGAATGGAGCAATCACGTTCTCCCAAGTGAATGACGTGGCCGTGCTTGTCGGCCAGTATCTGAATCTCCACGTGGCGGGGCCGCTCACAGTACTTCTCGATGTACACCTCGGGGTTGCCGAAACCGGCCTGGGCCTCGGCGCGCGCCGTGGCAAAGGCATTGGGCAGGGCTGCCTGGGAATGGACGATCTTCATCCCCCTTCCCCCGCCGCCGGCAGTTGCCTTGATGATCACCGGAAAACCGATCTTTTTGGCGGTCTTGATTGCGTCATCGACCGTTTTAACCCCTTCCTTGGTACCGGGCAGGATCGGCACGCCATGCTTGATAACCGCCTGGCGGGCACTGATCTTATCACCCATGATACGCATGCTTTCGGGGCTGGGGCCGATGAACGTGATACCGCACTTTTCGCATACCTCGGCAAAATTGGCGTTCTCGGAGAGAAATCCGTAACCGGGATGGATCGCTTCGGCATCGGTCAGCTCTGCGGCGCTGATGATGGCGTTGATATTGAGGTAACTCTGCGCGCTGGACGCCGGGCCGATACAGACGCTTTCGTCGGCCAGCTTCACGTGGAGCGAGTTGCTGTCGGCCTGGGAATAGACCGCAACGGTCTTGATACCCAACTCTTTGCAGGCCCGAATCACGCGGATGGCGATCTCGCCACGATTGGCGATGAGAACTTTATGGAACATGGAGGTTAACCCCTTGGACTGAAGTAAGATTTAGAGCTTTTCAACAATAAACAGCGCATCGCCGAACTCTACCGGCTGGGCGTTTTCTTTACAGATCTTGACGATCTTGCAGCGATATTCGGCCTCAATCTCATTCATCAGCTTCATGGCTTCGACGATGCACAAGACCTGCCCCTTTTCAACGACCTGCCCGACCTCTGCGTAGGGAGCGGCATCCGGTGCAGGCGCCCGGTAGAAGGTCCCCACGATGGGTGAGTTGACGGTTTCGCCGGTTTCAGCGGGCGCCTCGGCGGCAGGGGCAGCGGCAGGAGCGGCAACGGCGGAGGGAGCTTGCTGCTGTGGGGCTGCATACGCCTGGGGAGCGGGAGCCGCGACGGCGACATATTCAGTTTTGGGACCGCGACGGATGACGACCTTTTCATCGGAGTTGTCCATTTCAAACTCGGTAATATCCGTCTCGGTAACCATCTTTATCAGTACTTTCAAGTCTTTAATGTCCATCACGTTTCTCCTTTAAATACAGTTTCATGGTGGCGGGAACGTTACGTCCCCGGTAAATAGTACTACAAAATGAACAGATCCTTGGGCACCCCGGTCAGCACCCGGCAACCGTCGGCGGTGACCGCAACCGTGTCCTCGATCCTGACGCCCCCGAAACCGGGGATATAGATGCCGGGTTCAATAGTGAAGACCATCCCCTCGGCTGCAACTGCGTCGCCGCGGGGGGAGAGCACCGGTTTTTCGTGAATTTCCAGGCCGACGCCATGCCCCAACCCATGCCCGAAGTAGTCGCCGTAGCCGCATTCCCGTATGTACTCCCGGGCCACGGCATCCAATTCCTTGCAGGAGATTCCGGGTTTGACCGCGGCGATGGCCATGTCGTGGGCGGTTCTGACGATTTCGTGGATAGTCCGTTGTCGCTCGCCCGGGTCGCCTATCGCCACGGTGACCGTCTCGTCGGAGTAGTAGCCGTCCTTGACGGCGCCAAAGTCGATCGTGACCAGTTCACCGGCCTGAAGCGCCTTCTCGGAGGCGACACCATGGGGCATGGAGCCGCGCACGCCCGAGGCAACGATAAAATCGAACGCCCTGCCGTCCGCTCCGCGCCGGCGCATCTCCATTTCCAATTCCAGGGCAATCTCCACCTCTTTGACACCCGGCTTCAGGAGCGGCCTGATCGCCAAAAGGGCGGCAGATGAGAGGGCAGCCACATCGGAAAGCCGTTGCAGTTCATCGGCATCCTTGCAGAAACGAATATCATCAAGGTCAGCTCCGAGAGCCACCAGTTCGTGGCCGTCCAGAGCGGCGGAAAGCGTTTTGAAGAACGCTACGCTGGTGTAGGACGCCTCGAAGCCTATTCGAGAAAGACCTTGGTCCTTCACCAGGGTGGCGAGAGTTCCCAGCCTGGAGGCAACTTCCAGGACCTCCGCACCCCCGACCTCACCGGATGCCTGGGTGGTGTACCGCGAATCGCAGAGAAACCAGCCCGCATCCCGTGTCAGCAGCAAAGCGCCTTCCGTCCCTGTGAAACCGCACAGATAGCGGATGTTGTGCAGATTTGTGAACAGAATGCAGTCCAGCGAATAATCTTCGAAGAACCGGGCCAGATGCGAGCGCCTGTTTTTTAGCATAAATGAAACCACCATCACAAACAGTTTTTGAATATCCGGCAACAGTTTTGTCGACAGGGGAACGATGCGAAGAGCCAAGCGGACTAGGATTTTTTACCATAACTAAACAGAGCGCGCAAGCCAAGCAGATAACTGTCGCGGCCAAAGCCGCAAATCTGGCCCACCGCCAGCGCGGCGGTCAGACTCCGCTGGCGGAACTCTTCACGGCGGTGGATGTTGGAAAGATGGACTTCGACAAAAGGAATTCCTACCGCCGCCAGCGCGTCGCGGATGGCAACGCTGGTGTGGGTATAGGCCGCCGGGTTGATGACAATACCGTCATACCGTCCCGCGCAATCCTGAATGGCGTCGATCAGGGCTCCCTCCGAGTTTGACTGCATAAAGGCCACGGAGCACCCCAGTTCGGCGGCCAGTTGTTCAAGGGAGGTGTTTATCTCGTCCAGGGTCACTGAACCATAGACCTCCGGTTCTCGACGGCCGAGCAGATTGAGGTTGGGACCATGCAGGACAAGGAATTTCATGACTAAGCCAGTTCCCGTGCCAGGTCGTAGCCTTTGAGACGCAGCAGGTAGCGTCCCTTGCCAAAATTGCCGTCCCTGGTCATGATCAGGACCGTAAAGAGGTCCTCGTTCAGGACACGAAGTGCCACCCGTGTCTGGTTGGTGGTTATGGAAACCTCTTCCATGGCGCCGGCCTTGACGAGTTCGGCGGCACGTTTTATTTCCTTGAGAACCGTCGCATACTCCACCGACAGGGATTGAAGATCGAAGCCGGACTGGGGAACCGTAATCTCGTCAACGGGGATACCGTCGTAGGCCATGATCATCGCAGCCAAAGCGCCTTCGACATTATCAACGATATCTTTCAGGGTGTCCCTTATCGACATGCTTTGATCCTCCTGATATTTTCCAGCCACCCCTCAAGAGTTTCAAGGGCATTGTCAGCCTCTCCCCGTGGCTGAAGGCCCGTATCGGCAACCGCTGACGCCGCGGGAGGCGGTTCGAACCGCACCTCGTCGGAATCGCCGTATTCTGCCTGATCGCCATCGTCAGGGGGTGCCGGGGCGGTATCGTCCCATGGCTCGGCCTGACTCGCCCCGGCGGCCGAAAGTTCGGCAACGCGGGCCAGTGCGACACGATTCGCAGGGTCGTCGGCAAGGATAGTCTGATAGATGGCGAGCGCCTTGGATACAAATCCCTGCTGCACGTAAAGCTCGGCAAGGGTTGTCGTGGAAAGGGGATCGTGGTGGGCGGCAGCCGCCTGTTCCGACTCCTCTGCGTCGTCTGCGGGCATCTCTTCAACCAGGTCGCTTTCGTCCAACTCCAGGACTTCCAGATCCTCGATGATTTCCTCTTCATCGTCAAAGGAGGTGAATTCAGCATCCTGATGCTCCGGTTGGGCAACCGGCGTCACAACGGCAGGCGAAAATCCGCGGGCAGCGTGGCCGATGGCCTCCAACTCGATACGGCATTCCTCATCATCAGGATTCAGGTCCAGTACGGTATTCAGCACCCTGATGGCGGCCTGTTCGTTTCCCGATCCGGCGTAGAGCCGGCCCAACAGTTTCAAGGAATCCCTGTCTTCGGGCATCGCGGCAACAACCTGTTCCAACGCCGACCGGCACTCGTCCGTCAACCCCTTGGCATGGCAGGCCAAGGCCAGAGCCCGCTGGCCGGCTACATGGCCCGGATGTTGTGCCACGCCTTTTCGGGCGACATGGAGCGCATCGTCCGTCAAGCCGACCTTGAGATAGATCTCTGCCAGTCGGGCGAAGCAGAAAGAATCCGGGTTTGCCGCAAGACGTTCCTCGTATGCCTTGATCTCCGTCCAGAATGACCCGCTGCCCTGCTGCATGATCACACCCCCAGCCCGCTTAACGCAAGTAATTCTTCCGGTGAAAGTTGGGCAACAGTATAGTTGCCGATCCCCTGATTGCAGATAAAATTGATGGTTCCCGCCCGGCTTTTCTTATCCTTGAGCAGGGCATCCAGCAGCCGCGTACGCTCGACCGCCGGCGGCGCAACGGATAGCCCGAGGCTGCCGAGCAGCGCCGTTATCCTGGCCACGTCATCATCCCCGCATTCCCCCCGCCGGACGCATATACGCGCCGCCAGCACCATACCAATCGCCACCGCTTCGCCATGTACCAGGCTACGGTAACCGGCCAGGGTCTCCAGGGCGTGCCCCAGCGTATGACCATAATTGAGCGCTTCGCGCGGGCCGGCCTCTTTTTCATCCAGCTCAACCACCCGGGCCTTCAATTCGCAGCAGCGCCGGATAATCATCATCAGACACTCGCGCTCCATTGCCTGCAGCGCATCCACGTTCTGCTCCAAATACTCGAAAAAGGGCCCGTCAATGGCGACACCATACTTGACAACCTCGGCAAGGCCGGCGCGATATTCCCGCTGCGGCAGCGTTGCCAGGGTGTCCACGTCGATCAGCACCAGTCGCGGCTGGTAAAAGGCGCCGATCAGGTTCTTTCCCTGGGGGTGGTCGATGGCCGTTTTGCCACCGACACTGCTGTCCACCTGGGCCAAGAGCGTTGTCGGCACCTGGACGAATGGTATGCCGCGCATGAACGTCGCCGCGGCGAAACCGGCCAGATCGCCCACCACGCCGCCGCCAAGGGCGACGATGAACGATCTCCGGTCCATTCCGGCCGCTATCAGGGCATCATAGACACTGCCCAGCGTAGCCGCATTCTTGAACTCCTCGCCATCGGGCATTTCAATCAGCGTGACCGGATAGCCGGCATCGGCCAATGAACGGCGGACCGTATCGCCATACAGGGCATTCACCGTCGGGTTGGTGACAACCGCCGCCCGGCCGGTCAGCCCCAGAGAGGCGCAACTCCGTCCGAGCTCCGGCAATGAGCCGCTTCCGATCTGGATGTCGTAACTGCTTTCTCCCAGGTTGACGGTCACTACGCTCACGCTGCCAAGCCCCTTAAATACCCCAGAATCACTGCCGCCACATCTTCCACGGATTTCCCATCCGTGTCAATTCTAATATCGGCGTCGCTATAAAATTGTTCCCGCTGTTCCATGAGCAGCTTCGCACGCTTTGCGGGGTCGTCGCCGGCATACAGAGGCCGGTCCTGGGCGCCGGAAAGGCGCTCCATGATCCGCTCGAACGGAGCGGTCAGGTTGACCACCACCCCGGATGCCCGCATCAGGGTACGGTTTGCCTCGGCAATGACCGCGCCGCCGCCGGTTGCGATAACCGCCCCGCCCCGGCGCAGGGCATGTTCAAGGCACGTGCTCTCCAGGGCGCGGAAAGCCGCCTCCCCGTCTTTGGCAAAGATTTCGTTGATGGAGCGGCCCGCCATGGCAACGACCTCCGCATCCAGATCAATGAAGGGGCACGCAAGCCTGGCGGCCAGCAGGCGCCCGACACAGCTTTTGCCGGCCCCCATAAAGCCGGTGAGGATCAGCGGCCGGTCAAGCATTGCGTACCTGAGTCCGGTACCCCTCATAGTTGCGCCGAATCTCTGCGACCGAATCGCCGCCGAATTTTTCCAGGAAGGCATTGGCGATCTCTATGGCCACGACCGCCTCGGCCACTACCAGGGCCGCCGGCACCGCGCAGGTGTCGGAGCGTTCCACTGCCGCCTCATACGGTTCATGGGTCTGCATGTCAACGGAGCGGAGCGGTTTATAGAGGGTGGGAATCGGCTTCATGGCCGCCCTGAGCACAATGACCTCGCCGTTGGACATCCCCCCCTCGATGCCGCCGGCGCGGTTGGTCTGGCGATAATAGGCGGTTGCCGCCCCCAGCCCGAGTCGCCCTTCATCCCGGAACAGTTCGTCATGCACGCGGGAGCCCGGCCGGCGGGCGGCATCGAAGCCGATGCCCACCTCCACCCCCTTGATTGCCTGGACGCTCATCAAAGCCATCGCCAGGCGGGCATCCAGCTTGCGATCCCACTGGACATGGCTGCCGAGTCCGGGGGGGACGCCAATGACCTGCACCTCCACAACCCCTCCCAGGGTATCGCCGTCGGCCTGGCTGAAATCGATCAGGCGCTTCATCTCCAATTCCGCCTCGCGGTCGCAACAGAAGAGCTCCGACTGTGCGGCGATGCCCCATAATTCCTCAAACGGCCGTTCGGGCTGTTGTGCCGCGATCCCCCCGACCTCGGCCACGAATCCGCCTACCGTAACGCCGAACTCGCGCAGCAGCGCTTTCGCCACGGCGCCCACGGCGACGCGCACGGCCGTTTCACGGGCGCTGGAACGTTCCAGAATGTTGCGCACATCATCGTGCCCATACTTCAGCGCCCCGGTCAGGTCGGCATGTCCGGGCCGGGGGCGGGTCACCGCGCCATCTTCTTGACGATGTGCCGCCAGCGGCGACATCTTCTCCTGCCAGTTTTCCCAGTCGCGGTTGCGTACCACCAGTGTCACCGGGGAGCCCAGGGTTTCGCCCCAGCGCACACCCGACAGAATAGCAACCGTATCCGTCTCGATCTTCATCCGGTCACCGCGGCCGTAGCCTTGCTGGCGCCGTGCCAAGTCCCGGTCGATACCTTCGGCGGCAAGCCGGGTGCCGGCCGGAAGGCCTTCGATAATCGCCGTCAATTGCGGCCCATGGGATTCCCCCGCAGTCAGGTAGCGGAACACACTCACAAAAAGCCTCCCGTGAATCTCTCGAAATTGTTCCTAAATTAGCATTTAACCCCGACAGACGGCAAGGCAAAACAGTTATCCTCCCAGGTGTATCCCTCTGGAGGCTGAAAGAGAGCTTCCACAAAGATCCCGATTATTTTGAGGGATACCCGTAAATGTCAATTCCGCGATGCGGGGCGTCTGGGGCACAAACAGAAAGTGTCGTGGGTGAGGATGATTTCAAAAACGTGGCGCGATTAAAGCAATGTAAAACGGTATATGACAGATATGGCAAGATGGGACATTTTAAAAATGCGTGCCGATAATGTGGCGGATGAGAAATGAGCGCCAGAAAAGCTCCTCAATGATTCGAATGGTCAGAACGGCGCCAGTCCCCCACGGCATCGCACGCAGCAGTCACTATTCGCTTAACCCCACGTCTCCTTTTCGACTTCCATCAAAGAAATTATGTTTTTTCAACAAATCATACAGCGTCGGCCGGCTGATCTCCAATTCCTCGGCCGCTTTCAGGATGTTCCCCTGTTGACGTTCAATCGCCGCCGAGATAACCTCCCGCTCGGCCTTGTCCCGGGCATCCCGAAGAGACATGACATCCCGTGGTTCTTCGGGCTGGACCGGCAGATTGCTGCTGCAACCGAGATCAGACGGCTCGATGGATGAAAAATCGCTCATGATGACGGCCCTTTGGACACGGTTTCTCAGTTCACGCACATTTCCGGGCCATTCATGGCTCTTGAGAAAGTTTATGGCGGCCGCGCCAAAACGGCGAACCCTCTTTTTGTGTTCGTCATTGAACAGTCTCAGATAATAATTGGCAAGCAGGAGGATGTCGTCACCCCGTTCCCGAAGCGGTGGCAAGGCAATCGTGATGACCCCTATCCGGTAGTACAGGTCTTCCCTGAACTTGCCTTCATTGATGGCTTTGGCGATATCCACATTGGTGGCACAAATCGTTCGAGTATCCACCTGGATATCCTCTCTGCCGCCAACCCGCTGAATGGTCCCTTCTTGAAGAAAGCGAAGCAGCTTAACCTGGAGGTTGACCGGAAGTTCACCAATTTCATCCAGAAATAGCGTTCCTTTATGGGCATATTGGAGCTTCCCCTGGACCGTGGCATGGGCACCGGTGAACGCTCCTTTCTCATGCCCGAAGAGCTCTGACTCCAGAAGGTTTTCCGGAATCGCCCCACAGTTGATTGGGATGAACGGGCCATTCTTGCGGAGGCTCGCTTCCTGAATTGCGCGCGCAACCAACTCCTTGCCCGTACCGCTTCCCCCGGTTATCAAAACAGGCACATCGGACGACGCAACCTTTCTAATCGTGGCGTACACCATTTGCATCTCAGCGCATTGGCCGATTATTCCGCCGGCAACCGTTGTTTTTTGCTCAAGAGAACGCTGCAAGGCGCGATTCTGTTCTTCAATGTTGGACAGGTGAATGGCGCGCCCGATAATTACTTTGAGTTCACTGAGGACCGGAGGTTTGGGGTAAAAATCATAGGCCCCCATCTGGATGGCCTGCAAAGCGTTTTCCCGTTCGCTATTGCCGGTAAGCATGATTATTTTGGCGTTCGGATTATGGTCGAGCATCTCGGCCAAACAGCGAAAACCCTCTACAGAGGAATCCTCGTGCGGGGGAAGTCCCAGGTCGAGGATGACGACACTCGGCTGGTATTTTTTGAAGGCGGCAAGGCCTTGAGAAGCGTCACCGGCCAACAGTATTTCGTACTCCTCACCTAATCCCCACTTAAGTTGCTGGCGGATATCCGGATTATCATCGACGATCAGGATGTTTTCCATACGTTATTCCTCTTTACACGGAATCAACAAAAGTCCCCGGTCTCATTTCAGTACCCGCAGGAAACCACACCGTAAAAACCGAGCCGCTGCCTTCCAGGCTGCTGACCTCGATCCTTCCACCATGGTTCTCAACTATTTTGCGACATTGATACAGGCCAATGCCAAGCCCCTGTTTCTTGGTTGTCGTAAAAGGCTTGAACAATTTTGTGCGCATATAATGATCCGACATCCCGCACCCCTGATCGGCAATCCGAATAAAGGCCGCTCCCCCATTATTGCCTATCTCAGCCTGTATCGGCTGTTCCGGATCTGACGCTTCCACAGCATTAATAAGCAGATTCATGACGACTTTCTGAACTTCTTCGCCATCCGCGGTAACCATTTCGGTGGTTCCCGACACCGTGATTTTTTCGCCCGCCACCATGTGAGCGGTCCTGTCAACCAACTCCATAAGATCGACAGTCTGCAGGTTCAACAGGCTCTTGTCCCCCAGATTCTTCAACCTGCCGATCAAAATCCGCATTTTTTCTGCCGTATTGTTCAATGATGCCAGCATATCCTTCTGAAAATCGGGGTTTTGCATGTACTTGGTCGCATTGTCGACGATAAGCGAAAGGGTCGCCACAAGGTTTTTCAAATCATGCACAACGAATGTGGCAACATTGCCGATAGCCTCCATCTCGCGCGCTTGCGCGATCTCGTCAGAAAGCCGCTGATGCAGTATGGCTTGGGAAGCCTGGCGGGCAATGGTTTTCATCAAATCATAGTCTTCGTAAATATATTCTTCATTGTCTTTGATTACCCGCCCCAAGGTGATGAACCCGATGAGTCGCTCAACGTCGAAGAGCGGTATGATAAAGGAAATGCAATTCCTCTCTAAAAAGGGATATTCTCCACCGGCACCGTCCAGATTGCCATCCTTCACATTGACAACCCAGCCAGAATTTTTCATGAATCCAACAAGTGAATTATCCGGGCTGATAACTCCGGGGATCGGATCCATTTCATAATATGCCATTGCGCAGTATCCAGCCTGCTCTTCTTCGTAAAGAAACAGAGCGCCCCCCCCGATCCCGAATATGTCGCAGTAGGCTGCAAGTATCCGCTGCAGGAGCTCTTCGCCCGACCTGGAGGTAGAAAGCTGTTCGGTAAAGCGGAGCCACTGGGTCCTGTAGTCATACTTGTTCTGGTAAAAATTTTTGTGCAGTACGACTTTGACCTCCCGCTTGACCCTCTCGGAGAGAAGCAGGATCAGGAGGGCTATCCCGGCCAGAAATGCGAGGGTGATGGACATCGTGCGAGGGAAAGCGCCCCCCAAATATTTCATCCCTTCACCCAAGATGCCGAGCGCGACCAGATAGACACCCACGGCACACAGGACAACGGATTTGAAAGCGACCTGCCGGGAAATCTGGATGCGGACATTACCACGACGGCACACGAGCGAATAGGCCATCAGCGCCGCAGCAGCCAAATATATGAGGGAGCGTAGCGGCAGGTAATTCATATTCAGTGATCGGTAGAGCAAAGCCTGACTGAAATAGAATATCTGCACAGCCAGTATGGTGCCAAGCCCGATGAGTTCAAACTTGACCCTCCAGAGGGCATTGGGAGGGGCATTGGTGAGTGTGGTTTCAAAATTGACAAGGGCAACCACCAAGCAGATCATCACCCCGATATAAAAGAAAAAACCGGCATTGCCAAGAAAGAGAAGTCGTTCGCCCGGGAAATCCGGGGCATAAAAAAAAGCATTCAGGGGGTACATTTGGAATAGTGCCGAGAGCAGGAATACAGCAGCGATGGCCACCTTGGCCATGAGGCCGGTCTTCCGGGGATCAGGCTGACGGGCAAACGTGAGACTGCAGAGGATCCAGAATAGGGGCAGGAGGGATTCAGCCATCAATGCACACTTTTTCCAGAAAAAGGCATTTGCCGGTACGGCAAGTGACAGCATGTCGAACAGTTCCAGCAGGGCGGTGGCGGTCAGAGCGGCAAAGACAAACAGGCCGGCGCGGGAGCGGTCACTATATAGAGCATACCCTCCGCCGGCCAGCAATGTAATGATTGCTGCTATGGAAATGACTACATCACTCATATGAACCATGTCTGTCCCATATCCAAGTTGCCGGGATCACAGGGAGCGGGCAGCAGCCGTGCCGCCCTCCCCTCAACAATCATTCTACAGTCTCCAGACTCGAATTCCTGCTGCGGTCATTGTCCGGTGATCATACATCCCCTTTACATCAATGAGCACCGGATTCTCGTCCATGAGCCGGCACAAATCGCCTGCCGACCATTGCCGGTACTGTTTGTGGGCCACTGCTGCCACAACTGCGACGGCCGGCTTGATATCTTCCGGGGCTGTCAACTGGAGACCGTACTCATGGGCCGCTTCAGCGGCATCGGCAAGAGGATCGCAGACCTGGATGCAGATCCCGTAATCCTGTAGTTCTCTGATGATGTCAATCACCTTGGAGTTGCGCAGGTCAGGGCAGTCCTCTTTGAATGTGAGCCCTAAAACTGTTACCACGCTCCCCAAAACACTGTGGCCGGCGTGGATAATCTCTTTCACCGCCCGTTGGGCGATGAATTTCCCCATGCCATCGTTGATCCTGCGTCCAGACAGGATTACCTGGGGAATATAACCGATCTTTTCCGCCATGTGGGTCAGGTAGTATGGATCGACGCCGATGCAGTGCCCGCCAACCAGTCCCGGCCTGAACTTCAAAAAGTTCCACTTGGTTCCGGCCGCCTCCAGAACATCGTTGGTGTCTATCCCCATGCGGTCGAAGATGAGCGCCAGTTCGTTCATCAGAGCGATATTAAGATCGCGCTGGGTATTTTCGATGACTTTGGCCGCTTCCGCAACCTTGATGGAAGTGGCCCGGTGGACCCCTGCCGTCACAACCGATCCGTACACATTTGCGACAGTCTCAAGCGTATCGGCATCCTGCCCAGAGACGATCTTCTTTATCTTCGTGAACGTGTGTTCCTTGTCTCCCGGATTGATGCGCTCGGGGCTGTAGCCCACAGTGAAATCAACCCCGCAGCGGAGTCCGGAAGCCAGTTCCAGAACCGGCACACACTCATCCTCGGTCACGCCGGGATACACCGTCGATTCATAAACAACGATATCGCCGCGCTTCAGCGCCTTTCCAACCGTTTCCGAAGCCTTGTAAAGCAGCGTGATATCCGGCTGGTTGGCGTCATCCACCGGCGTTGGCACGGCAACAATATGAAAATCTGCCGTGGCGAGGTCCCCAATGGCATCGGTAAAGAGAATATCTGCCGTCAACAGATCGTCGCGCAGCACTTCGCCAGTCCGGTCATGCCCCTGCCGGAGTTCCTGAATGCGGACCGGATTAATGTCGAAACCAACAGTCTTCCGGACCTTGCCGAAGGCCACCGCCACCGGCAGTCCAACGTAACCCAGGCCCACAACGGAAATGATGCGATCACGTGTCATTTTTTTCAACATCCTTTTCTGAAAAGTAGAATAGCTCTTCGGGGCAAACCATAACCAAAGCCTGCCACCGAAAAGACATCGGCATATTTTCCCCAAACGTCACGAAAGATTGCGCTGTCTGTCGGCATATTGAAATCCCCTGAAATAATAACAGGATAAGATATCAAGTCAACAGCCCGCTGCCCCTTTACACGCGTGTAGGCTTTCCCCGGACCGAGGCGGACGCCCATGAATGGACAAAATACAATGTAGGCTCCCATGAAAAGCGGAATCAGGGAACGACCGTAGCTATACGTAGCGAGCGGCAGTAGTACTACGAGAGTAATGACAGCAAGCCAGCGTGGACGGTATAATACAGAACTCTTCGTTAATTTCAACAGATAGGATTCACAGAACAGTTGCCAAACGATGGAAAAATGATACTATTGAAATATATTATCTTTAAATTCACTTAATTAAGCGCTTAATCAATCAGCTCTTTCCCTTTTAAGTTATGAAAGAAGGGGTGGCAACATAAAAATGTTCCAACACGAACGGCAAAAACCTATAGCCCCCGACATATGATTACATACTGATCTCCGAGACCATAAGCGAGGTCCCTCAATGATCTGGAAAGCAAATCGACGGCAGAAACCGGACAACAACATAATCAAGAATATTCCTTTCTTCTCAGGGCTTTCCACAGCAGATATCAGCCTGATTGAAAGCCTTATTGTCAAGAAGCACTATGCGAAAAACCAGATAGTGCTTCTTGAAGAAGACACAGCAAATTATATGTATTTTGTTTATTCCGGCAAGGTGCGGGTCGTCAAAATCAATGAAGAGGGCAAAGAGCAGATCATCAGCATCCACAAGAAGAACGACTTTTTCGGCGAAATGGCCCTACTCGACGGCAAGACATCTCCAGCCACCGTTATTGCCTACGAAGATGCGGACATCGGGCTTCTTTCCAAATCAGACTTTGAGCGTTTCGTTCTCAATAACGATGCAACCCGCCACAGGATAATAGGTCTGCTGTGCGACCGGCTCCGCGATTCCTGGGCGATGATCAAGATATTGAGTTTCGACAACGCCGAACACCGGGTGCTGGCCGTGCTTGAAAGATTGCAGGATTTGTACGGGGTTATGGACGACAGGGGGACCATCATCAATGCAAAACTGACGCACCAGCAGATTGCCAGTTATGCGTCAGTCGCACGGGAGACGGTAACGAGGATTTTGAATAAGCTGGAAAAAGATTCGATCATTCAAACTTTAGAGAACAAATCGATATTATTGACAAAAACCTTCCGCATTAAGACAATGGCAGCAAATTAATAAATGGCAGATCAAACATCCTCTTACTGAACACTTTCTGAAACGGTTGTTGCCCCAGTAATGGACAATGAGACGCCCGATCCGTTTTTAATCTCTGTAACAGTTGGAGTGATTTGGGTAGCGTCAAATCCTGGAACAGCTTGGAACTGCACACTCATAATATTGCCATCACTTATAGCATTGGAACTGACAACACCTAATGTCAATTTTTTATTTGCGCTGTCATAATGTGCGTCAGCTATACCCGAGGAAGTTAACGCAGTAACATAAGACGAATTTACAGGACCACTCGAATCAATATATCCTGTAAAATCGTAACCTGATGCTTTAGTAAAATCCAGTACTACTTTAATAGAATAGGCATTTGCTGGAATCCCGCTGATACTTGTTGTTAAAGTTGACTGTTGAGTAATCGTGACTGAAGCAATCAGACTGTTTGATATATTACCGGAGGCATCCTTTGCCCAAGCGTAGGCGGTCTTGCTGCCGGCCGTCGAGAAGGTGAACGAGGGCGGGGCGGTGCTGTTCCACCCGGAAGCGCTGGCAGCTGGTGGAGTTGCACTCTCGGTGATTATGTACCCGGCTATTCCGACATTGTCGGTTGCCGTAAAACTTGAAACCGGTACCGTCAGAGAGGTCGCTGAAGAAGGCATCGAAAAAGCGGTAACCGTGGGAGCTGTCGTATCGCTTGCCCCTCCTCCACTTGCCCCTCCTCCACTCCCCCCCCCACATCCTGAAATAATCATAATCTGAAGAGTCATCAAAATAGATATTATTTTAAATACCCGCATAACTAATCTCCCTGATTTCCATATAATTGAAGGTGACTCAATTCAAAGTCACCTTCAAAAAGCTATTATGAAATTTCACAAGAAACTTCAATTTTTATAAGACGGTTTTTCCAACAATCTTTGACATGATGACGACGACGTCACCGGTGTCAATCTTGCCATCAGGAGTTGACTGACCGTTGATCACGGGAGCAACGTCCAGGCTCGATATTTGGGTAGAAGTCGGTGTGACATTTCCCACGGCTATTTTAAGTGCCAATAAAGCGTCACTGACGGTAAAAGTCGTTGCCGTGGCTGGCAGGGTGATGGTCACGCTGGCGCTCTTGGCTGCCGAGACGTTACCCGCCGCGTCCTTGGCCCAGGCGTAGGCGGTTTTGCCGCCGGCGGCCGAGAAGGTGAACGAGGTCGGGACGGTGCCGCTCCATCCGGTTGCGCTGGCCGACGGCGCGGTCGAGCTTTCCGTTACCAGATAGCCGGTCACCGCCACGTTGTCGCTGGCCATAAAGGAGGAGATCGCTACCGTCAATGAGGTGGTTGCCGTGGGGATACTGAAGGCTGAAACCGTCGGGGCGGTCGTATCCGACAGGGTAATGGTTACGCTGCCGCTCTTGGCGGCCGAGACGTTGCCCGCCGCGTCCTTGGCCCAGGCATAGGCGGTTTTGCTGCCGGCAGCCGAGAAGGTGAACGAGGTCGGAGCCGTGCTGCTCCATCCGCTGGCGCTGGCCGACGGGGCCGTCGAGCTTGCGGTTACCTGGTAGCCGGTCACGCCAACGTTGTCGCTGGCCGTAAAGGAGGAGATCGCTACCGTCAACGAGGTGGCCGTCGCAGGGAGACTGAAGGATGAAACCGTCGGGGCGGTCGTATCGGCAACGACGTTATTGACCGTTACGGAAACGTTCGATGATTGCCCGATGTTGCCGCTGGCATCATAAGCCTTGGCGGAAAGGGTATAGCTGCCGTTGGCAATGGAGGTGGTATTCCAACTGTAGCTGTACGGGGCGGTATTGGCGGCATACAGCAGGGCGCCATTCTCATAAAATTCAACCCTGCTCACTCCCACATTATCACTGGCAGTGGCAGCGATGGTTACTGTTCCGCTCACCACGGAACCAGTGGCCGGTGACGTCACCGATACCGTCGGGGCCGTCGTGTCGCTGCCCGCAACCGTTACCGAGACAACACCGGATTGCCCCACGTTGCCGGCGGCATCATAGGCCTTGGCCTGCAGCGTGTAGCTGCCGGAGGCAAGTCCGGCGGTATTCCAGGAATACACATAGGGGGTCGCGGTGTCCGTGGCTTTAAGAACACCGTTCACGTAGAACTCCACCTTCGTTACCCCCACGTTATCGCTGGCGCTGGCATTGACCGAAACCGTGCCGCTTACCGTCGTACTTGCGGTCGGAGAGCTGAGGGACACGGTCGGGGGGGTCAATTCCGGGACAGTGGCGACATTCGAGTAGGAGCTTTCGACACCGGAGGCGTTATAGGCGGCAACGGCAAAGTAGTAGGCATGGGCCGGGTCCAGTCCCGTGATGGTGGCGGTGGTCAGGCTTTGGACATCGAGAGGGGCCGCGCCCTGGGTGGCACCGGTCCCCTGAAAGGGTTGGGTGGCGGAATCAGCCTGATAATAGACCTTGTAGCCGGTCACGCTCGGATCCGTATCGGCATCCCACTGGAGAACTATACTGGAGGCAAAACAGGTAGCATGGGCCGCGACAAGGAACACCATCGTGAGCAGATTGACCCAAAACAATCGGGACTCACCAATCCAGCCATTTCCTGTGTTCTTCCGTGTAGCAATTCTCATTTTACGCTCTCCAGTTTTTGCCAATAAAAAAGCCGGGGCCAATATACCTTTTGGTATTTCGGCGACCCGGCTGTCTCAATGAGACCCTGTAGGCTTTCCGTCCCATCCTCGCGGATGGTTTAGTATTATCGTGTACCCTTCTTTATGTAGATCCTTTATCGCAGAACGTCCCCAATAAGTATGTGACTTGGGTCACAAAAACAAGGCGTTTACTCCGTGGGCACAGAACATTTCCCGTGCCCACATATCACCATTTCTATTTCGTCACGGTTATAGACAGTGAGCCTGAATTATTGGCTGCGTCATAAGCCTTGACCAGAATCACATGGGTTCCTTTGGAGAATGAATTGGTATTCCAGGTCCAATTTATGGTGCTGCTGCTCGATGTCGCTTTCAGCACGTTGTCTATGTAAAGCTGCATCTTGGTAACCGCTACGTTATCTGAAGCAGAAGCCTTTATTGTTACCCTTGATCCTACCTTTGACCCGCTGACGGGTGAGCTGATGGTTACCGTCGGCGGCGTGGTATCGGGCAGGGTGATGGCGACGCTGCTACTCTTGGCGGCCGAGATGTTGCCCGCGGCATCCTTGGCCCAAGCATAGGCGGTCTTGCTGCCAGCGGCCGAGAAGGTGAACGAGGCCGGTGCGATTGAGCTCCAACCGGTGGCCGAGGCCGAAGGTGCAGTTGCGCTTTCGGTCACCAGGTACCCGGTCACGCCCACGTTGTCGCTGGCCGTGAAGGAGGAGATCGCTACCGCCTGGGAGGTGGCCGTCGCCGGCATCGTGAAGGTGCCGACCGTCGGCGCCGTGGTATCGGGCAGGGTGATAACGACGCTGCTGCTCTTGGCGGCCGAGACGTTGCCCGCGGCATCCATGGCCCAAGCGTAAGCGGTCTTGCTGCCAGCGGCCGAGAAGGTGAACGAGCTCGGCGCACTGGCACTCCAGCCGGTGGCTGAGGCCGCAGGTGCAGTGGCGCTTTCGGTTACCAGGTAGCCGGTCACGCCCACGTTGTCGCTGGCCGTGAAGGAGGAGATCGCTACCGTCAACGAGGTGGCCGTCGCCGGCATCGTGAAGGTGCCGACCGTCGGCGCCGTGGTATCGGGCAGGGTGATGACGACGCTGCTGTTCTTGGCGGCCGAGACGTTGCCCGCCGCGTCCTTGGCCCAAGCGTAGGCGGTCTTGCTGCCAGCGGCCGAGAAGGTGAACGAGCTCGGAGCACTGGCACTCCAGCCGGTGGCTGAGGCCGAAGGTGCAGTGGCGCTTTCGGTTACCAGGTAGCCGGTCACGCCCACGTTGTCGCTGGCCGTGAAGGAGGAGATCGCTACCGTCTGGGAGGTGGCCGTCGCCGGCATCGTGAAGGTGCCGACCGTCGGCGCCGTGGTATCGGACGCCAGAGTATAGGTTACGACAAGCTGCGGCCTTTGGGTTGCGTCAACCGCTTCGCTGGAAGCAAATGTTCGGCTACTGTCCGAGGTGGCCAGGTTTGATGAATTCAGCAGCAGCCCCATATTGTTGCCCGGATTGGCAACCCAGTCTTTGACAATGCTTGTCACATTCCAGCTCTTGTAACCATTCGTTTGATCGATAAGAGGTGCATCAGCAGCAGGGGCGATATCGGACTGCGCCAAGGGGACGCCGCCGTAAGGCACACTGCTGGCTGTCCAGGGGTTCGTACCGTCATAGGTGTATCCGGTGCTTTTGGCGATGACCGGTTGTTTATTGATTATCTCTGATACCGGTATTTGATACGACGTATCTCCGCTGCTGCTAATCAAATTAAGATTGAGCGTGGCGCTCTGGATCTGGGCATTGGCCGGCAAGGCGGAGACATCCCACTTCATCAGGATCGCATTGGCTGGGGTATTTGCCGGCCATGTATAGGTATTCAGCGCCACGTTTGAGCCGTTGACATCGGTGTTGATATTGAGAAACGTGTCCTCGACCGTATTGGGATAATTGGAACCGTTTGCATTACCGAAAACAGCGGTAAGGGTGCCGGCAGACGACGTAGCCGTATTGTTCACCGTAACAAGTATGTTGGCGGACTGGCCGACGTTACCGGCGGCGTCGTAGGCCTTGGCAGAGAGAGAGTAGGAGCCGTTGGCGACGGAGGCGGTGTTCCAGCTGAAACTGTAAGGTGCCGCACTGCTGCTGGATTGCAGTATATTGTTGGCGTAGAACTCCACCTTGCTTACGCCTACGTTGTCAGAGGCGCTGGCGGTGACTGATACCGTACCGCCAACGGTAACCCCGGCGGCAGGCGCTGTTATTGAAACGGTCGGGGCGGTCGTATCCGGCAGGGTGATGGTCACGCTGCCGCTCTTGGCTGCCGAGACGTTGCCCGCCGCGTCCTTGGCCCAGGCATAGGCGGTTTTGCTGCCGGCAGCCGAGAAGGTGAACGAGGTCGGAGCCGTGCTGCTCCACCCGCTGGCGCTGGCCGACGGGGCCGTCGAACTTGCGGTTACCAGGTAGCCGGTCACGCCAACGTTGTCGCTGGCCGTAAAGGAGGAAATCGCTACCGTCAACGAGGTGGCCGTCGCAGGGATACTGAAGGATGAAACCGTCGGGGCGGTCGTATCGGCAACGACGTTATTGACCGTTACGGAAACGTTCGATGATTGCCCGATGTTGCCGCTGGCATCATAAGCTTTGGCGGAAAGGGTATAGCTGCCGTTGGCAATGGAGGTGGTATTCCAACTGTAGTTGTACGGCGCTGTATTGGCGGCATACAGCAGGGCGCCATTCTCATAAAATTCAACACTGCTTACTCCCACGTTATCACTGGCAGTGGCAGCTATGGTTACTGTCCCGCTCACCACGGAACCCGTGGCCGGTGACGTCACCGATACCGTCGGAGCCGTCGTGTCGCTGCCCGCAACCGTTACCGAGACAACACCGGATTGCCCCACGTTGCCGGCGGCATCATAGGCCTTGGCCTGCAGCGTGTAGCTGCCGGAGGCAAGCCCGGCGGTATTCCAGGAATACACATAGGGGGTCGCGGTGTCCGTGGCCTTAAGAACGCCGTTCACGTAGAACTCCACCTTCGTTACCCCCACGTTGTCGCTGGCGCTGGCATTGACCGAAACCGTGCCGCTTACCGTCGTACTTGCGGTCGGAGAGCTGAGGGACACGGTCGGCGGGGTCAATTCGGGGATACTGGCGACATTCGAGTAGGAGCTTTCGACACCGGAGGCGTTATAGGCGGCAACGGCAAAGTAGTAGGCATGGGCTGGATCCAGTCCTGTGATGGTGGCGCTGGTCAGGCTCTGGACATCGAGAGGGGCCGCGCCCTGGGTGGCACCGGTCCCCTGAAAGGGCTGGGTGGCGGAATCTGCCTGGTAATAGACCTTGTAGCCGGTCACGCTCGGATCCGTATCGGCATCCCACTGGAGAACTATACTGGAGGCAAAACAGGTAGCTTGGGCAGCTACGAGTAAAACCATCGTGAGCAGATTGACCAAAAACAATCGGGACTCACCAATCCAGCCATTTCCTGTGTTCTTCCGTGTAGCAGTTCTCATTTTACGTTCTCCTGTTTTTGCCAATAAAAAAGCCGGGGCCAATATACCTTTTGGTATTTCGGCGACCCGGCTGTCTCAATGAGACCCTGTAGGCTTTCCGTCCCATCCTCGCGGATGGTTTAGTATTATCGTGTACCCTTCTTTTATGTAGTTCCTTTATCGCAGAAAGCCCCAAATAAAGGTGTGACCGGTCTCACAAAATCAAGGAAGTCTTCGACGGATGTGTGACCGGGCTCACAAAAGAGATGAATAACATGTGGATAGGGAGAACAAGATTTGTTGCAAGGAGGGATTTTACGGCTCCCGGAGGAGCAGTCACTCGGTTATCTGGCCACGACTGGGGTCTACTTCAAAGGAGTGTTTGAACAAACCAGAGCAAAGAAGAGATGCGGGACAAAAACGATCCATTTCCCTATTTTCATTTCCTGCATCATGAACTTTCCCCTCGTGTCATAGCACCAGCTATTTAACAGACAGGGGAAACCAAAACCAGAAAAAACCGCGCTGTGATTTTCCACAACCCGGCTGACGTTACCTTCCCCCCAAAAGAAAAAGCCGAGCCCCGTATACCTGATGGTATTTCGGCGACCCGGCTGTCTCAGAGAGCCCATCTAGGCTTTCCGCCCCATTCTCACGAATGGTTGAGTATTATCGTGTACCGTTTTTTGAACTTCTGCTGGCGTATATTCTGAGCAGCAATGTTTGTCAACTAAATCCAACACTATGCGACACGGAACAAACGAGCTCTCAACCATCTAAAGTCATCTGTTTTATACAGAAGACGATTTATTTTAACATGGTGGTACGTTTTCTATATAACGATTGCTAATCAACCGGCAGTTGGTCATTGAACCGTGACTTTAAGATTCTTCGGCGCAGTCGGACCAGATGCGACGCTTCCACCAAGAGTAACGGGGTAACCGGACGCATTTGCGGTCCCCGTTGAATCCACGACATACAGATATGCTGCTCCAGTTAGACTGCCTGCGTTAAGTTGAATGCTTGCTGCTGTGTCATTCCATGATGTAGGATACTGAATTTGGCATTGTGTACGCTTTGACCACGCGGAACTGTCACAGAGTTCAATGCGGGCTGGCGTACCATGCGAGATATAAATATCTTTAAACCCGACAGCCCCTTGAGTCATATTTCCTAAACCATCTGTGCCAAAATAGTTTTGCCATACAACATAGTTCCAGTTCAAGCCGCTGTAGTGTGTTTGCCAATTTGAATTACTACTCATACTAACAGCAGAGCCAGGAACGTAATTACTAAAATTAACTGATCCACTTGAAGATCCAGAAGTAGTTATATCCAAATCCACACGTTGCCAAGTACCTTGAGGTGCTGCAGGACTAAAACCAGGCCAAAGAGAACTCGAGTACAGAGGTCGTGTAAACTGATTACCACCAGCGTTATTGTGAAAAAACCAACAGTCTTGACCATCTCCATCTATGATGGTTTGAGTAGGAGTGAAGCGGATAATCTTGTATTGCCCGTTTCCTGTAAAAGTTGTTCGCTGCCACCAAGACACAAAAATATGGTCAGACGATGTGACTGCCGTAGGAAATTTGTAATATAGAGGTGCCTCAGGATTGCCACTGCCTGAACTCGTATAGTTACCAGTCATTTGGAGGACTTTAGTCCCCCATGGCACATTGCTCGAGGAATACTGGATATCATTTCCCCACTCTGTATCAACGGACCAATTTGTGCGACTAAATGAGTTACCAGAAGTCCCCGATTCAATGGGCCCTTTTGCTCCACCAAGAAATTCCAAACTAGATGTACCAACGGCAGGATTTGCACTAAAGCCTGAGCCGGAAATGGTCACCGCTTGGCCATCAACAAATGAGCCACTCACACTTATAATTGACGGTGCGGCAATGGCTACAGATGCAGAAAATAGGCATATAGCCACGGCTGGTACAATCTTTACTTTAATCAATTGTGCGTTTAGTATCATGTTCTTTCTCCCAGTTTACTTACTGATTGATAGTTAATAATGAAAGCCATGTGATGCAAATAACTTTTTAAACCGTACACTTACATTCTATCACAATCTTAATTACGCAGACAACTATGCAAAAGAATATCGCGTCGTAGAACTCATGAATCCCGCCCATCAGCACGTAAAAAAGCCGGGGCCATTATACCAATTTGGCATTTCGGCGACCCGGCTGTCTCAGTGAGACCCTGTAGGCTTTCCGCCCCATTCTCGCGAATGGTTTAGTATTATCGTTTACCGCAGTATATTTGTAATTTTGACTATACTTACCATAATACTAAACGAAAGGTCTGTGATGTGAATCACAAAAGCATAATTTACAATAATGCTTGATTGTAATATTTCGCAAACCGGGCGTTAAGCACCCAAAATTACAAACGAACAATTAAGACTGAAATTTTTCACTATATACAAAAACTTAAAATGTCAGACAGATTTTGTCAACTGATATTTGACTAAATTTTCTATGACAATCCTAATCTCGAATACCTTTAATTTTATCAATCTCGTCAATTAATTCAGACGATAAGACATTCCAATTGTTGTTCATTAACTGCTTTTGCAAAATAATCTCATTTTTAAGATGCCGTAAATTATTTATAGCGCTAATGATGCTTTCCGATATTTTATCGGCGCTATTTTGAGTAAATACCGCGCCACTTACAAATAGCTCCCTCAGAGCTTTCGTATCACTTAATATGAGAGGCACTTCTGACGCAACGGCTTCATATGCCCCACAAACAAGACATGCTTCCCTGTTGGTTAAATCAATTATTAAATCAGAAGATTTTAGTAATGACCAGTAATCCTGGTCAGGCAAAAAACCGGTTAAAATAATATTATTAGACGTAGTTGTATAATCATTTATAACTTTTTTACTGGATAATTTCTTAACGCTACCTGTGAAATAAAAAAATACATCAGCTCCAAAGGTATTTGCAGCTTCAAACATCTCCGAATAGGGCTCATCATCTCCGTAAGTGCATACACAAACAACATTTATAGCCCCTTTAAGAGCAATTTTGCGATTATTTAAATCGACATCTGGAACTTTATCCGGCAACACGAAATATTGAGAGTTGTTGTAAATAAATTTTGCAAGTGAATTATTGGTTATTATTGTTAAATCAGATCTCGAATGTAAAAAAAAATTAATTTTTCTTATTAATTTTAAAAGACGATTTTCTGGATCAAGTGCCGCATTATGTGTATCAACAATTAGTGTATATTTTAGCATACTTTTCAAAACACATGCTATAAAGGTCAATAAAATAGATGGATTTTGTACGAATAATACTTTTGGTTTGTATTTTATCAACCTTATTATTGTCAGAATAGTGAAGTATGGGTGTTTAAATATTCGACATAACTTTGAATCTAATATTATCAATTCAATATTTAATGTTTTACATATCTCAATAGTTCTTCTATGTCTTTCCCAAGCGATCCAAATAGTATCTTTCATAATAAGAAGCACCATTATCTAATAATAGATATTCACATCTAAAGTCATATCAAGTTATATTAAGGCCACTAACAGAACAAAGCTCATTCGTCTTTTCGGTTGCTATATTATTCATATTATAAAGCGCAATTGCGACACCCAGCCCAAACCACCAATATATTTCATATAAATCCATTCCAAAAAGACCAAGCACCAACCTGATTACAATATAGAAAAATAACGCCATTGTAATTGATATGATAAATTTTATATCTTTTATATTTTCTTCACTTTTGTACTTTACCAAATCATCTATGCCATCAACACTAAGTAGCTTGATGTTATACAGCAATAAGCGTTGTAAATTATTTTTTATCATATAAAGCATTGTCAGTAATTTGTATATTAACATTAAAAATATTATAAGCCCTTGTATTCCTAAATTTGTTGCAACTTCTAAATATAGATTATGTGTATCTTGCGACCTGTTAAAATATTGTGATCTGACTTTAGGAAAAGCTTGTATTCCGACGCCAAGAGGATGCTTGTAAAAGATATCTATGGCATCTTTCAAGATCTCTATTCGTTTTTCAGAAGATTGACCTTCCTTTTCATGTAAGGTGAATATGGAGTCAAACCTCTCGGCATATTGCCCTGGTATAAATGAGTAAGACAAAATTATAATAGGGATCAAGATTAAAATGTACTTTACGCGCTTCAAGCTCAATAGTATAAAAGCTACGAAAAAAATAAAACCGACATAACCTGTTCTTGATCCCGTATATAAAATTATGTTCAAAGCAAACACAGCTAACACGAAAAGGCCCATTTTTATATACTTATTAACAAGTGGCCAAAGCGTATATATAAACGGCAGTGTGCCAAGGGCCATCCCTGAAAAAGAATTAGGGTGCTCATAGATCGGGGTGGGGCCATGAAGCCTCATAACTCCCTGATTTTCCCACATCATGCTTCCCGTTATTTTACCCAAAAAGCCTTCTTCACCCATCTTAAAGCAGGCCAACAAAAAGGCAGCCAAGAAAAATTTCAAGTGCCGTGGGCTTCTTACAAAACAGGTGATAAACCACGCCATGCACGCAAACTTTATGATTCTATCCAAAAAGACATCAATGGATCTGTCAAAATCATAAGAAAACGGCAAAGAAATCACTAAAACAAAAAAATACAATCCAATATAGGGGAAGAGAGGGCAATTCCAATTTAACTTAGGGGTAAATAAAATAGACGATATAATAAGAATGGATGCATAAATAAACTCAAATCGTATACTGCCAAGCATTGGTACTCTGATGCCTATTTCTAAAAACCATATAACAACATACCCACATAGCAGTAGGATATTTAATAGAGATATATTTGGATATTCTGTTATTTCTATTTTGTTTTTCATAAATTCCGCATATATTATACCATGTATATTAAAATAAGTTATTGTATCCGGCAAATGGAAAATCTGTACTTCCCAGATTTTTCAGGTTTGATGCAATCTACAAGCTTAATTGTTACGTTAACACTATTTCCGAACAAATTTATAAAATATTCAGATAATTCATATTGTGTACCTCCACTATAATCTAAAGCAGGAACTACCAATAAAACAATCTGATCCATAGTTTCTTGCACAATCTGCAATTGTGCTATGCCGGAAAATTTAGTCAACGTATTTTCAATCAATGACACGCCAGCGACCCTGGAACCATCCCTTCGGATCAAGTAATCCGCGACTCTGCCGGTAACTTGTTCCATTAAAGGCAGCCCCCTTCCGCAGGAGCACTTTCGTTCGCTTGGAATCCCCATATCCTCAACCTGGTATCGGATAAAAGGCATTGCATAATTCATTAAATCAGTGATTACAATCTTACCTTGTTCTCCTGGCTTTGCAGGAGTATTGTCTTCCTTCAGGAACTCAATGTAGAGATGTTCAATATTCAAATGCAAACCTTCGTGTTTCTCGCATTCAGATGCGATCAGGCTTAATTCCTCACAACCATAACGGTCGGTAACTTTAACCCCAAAAACCGACTCAATAAACTTACGTTCATTTGGCAAAAGCATCATTGAGGTTGATAAGATGCCTCTAGGCTTTATCTCCTTGATTCCAAGCTTATTGACGTATTCCGCCAATATATAAAGAGAATGGGCATGACCATACAAAAGAGATGGTTTGGCGCGCTCCCATTCCGCCGCAAAAGTCTTCACGGCATGTTCCGTGACGTTCATGGTATCTAGATATATCAATGGGTTCAGCAGCCAGTTCTTTAATTTTCCTTTTATATCTTTAGGCAGCTCAGGATTTCCCCATACGGCACCAACGGGTTCCCCAACCTCCCACCCAGTCCATCTGTCATGCCGACGAGCACAGGCGTTGCGCAATTCGCTGCACTTTTCGGTGAGATAAACGTCAAGTGGCTTTCCCGTCGAGCCCCCGGTTTTATAGTGTTGTAGCTCTGCCGTATCAAAATCGCGACTGATCATGCGCAGCGTATTTTTACGAATGTCTTCTTTGGTTAGAAGCGGAATAACCTGCAAATCCTCAGGAGAACGCACTGATTCGGGAGTAATCCCGGCTTTTTCGAACCTTTCGCGGTAAAATGAGTTATTTTCCCATACATGGCAAAGCATGCGCTCAAGCCGTTGCCATTGCCTGTTTTTCAACTCCTCTTCCGGTAAAAATTGTGTTTGCTCCAACTCGCGCCAGTATCGGAGGAGGGGACTGCCGTTAAGCCGGAAAATGAGCGGCTCGAACAGCTTGCGGCGTAGCAGCGACGATGTAATGCTACCCGGCATGGTTCCTCCTTATTGCGTCCCATCTGTCGCAAAAGGAACGATAATAACCTTCCCATTGCGGCATGATGGTTCCCCAGGTGAATTTTTCGATTATTTTTCTTTTGGAATTGCCACCTAGCTTTTTCCTCAATTCCTGGGAATCGGCAAGGCTGAGGATGGCATTTGCCAATGCCACAGCATTGCCTGGTGGAATACAGGCGCCATTCGTATCGTCAACCAGTTCGCTGTTGCCACCGACCGCAGTGGCCACCACGGGGAGGCCGCAGGCCATGTATTCCAATATGGCATTCGACAGGCCCTCCTTGTCGGAACACAAAACGCCGACATCAATATGGTGCAGATAATCGCTCACATTGGCGACAGCGCCCATGAAATGCACTCTGTCGCCGACATCCAGAGTATCGGCAAGGCGCTGTAGTTCCACTCTCAGCCTGTCGTCGCCCAAAATGACTAGTCGAATGATCTTCCTGGGGGCACTAGTCTTCAATTCCGCTAAAGCGTGAAGCAGAATATCTATTCTTTTCACTGGCTTCAGGTTGGCTACGATCCCTATCCACAAATCGGCACGATACTCTTCGAAAAGAACGGGGCAATCCGGTGGCAGCATTGGGAAGTCAAGACCATTGCCAATTACTGTGATATTTTCAAGAGGTATGTTTTCATATCGAACTATATGTTCCTTTATGGCAAAGGCGTTAGCTGCTATGCCATCCGCTGATCGCAAAACAAACGGTTTGATTTTTTTATACAGCCAATGATAGGAAGGTTCATCGCTCCCCAAGCCCAAATCTCTGCGGCTGACAATCAAAGAATGCTGTTGTTTGCTCAGTAATTTCCCCAACCATCCAACAAAGATCGAATCTTCAAAAAAGGTCTGAACGATATCGATATCCATTTCGCGAAGAAGGCGCTGATAATCTAAAAGGACCAGAGGAAAGCCGGGCTTCAGGAATCCTCTATACCCCAGTGTGACAACCTTGCATGGTAATGAATTTCGTATCATCCATGGAGATTCATACAAACATACCAGCGTGACTTCAAACATATTCCGGTCCAAACGTTCGATGATGCTCAGGAGTTGCTTCTCAGTTCCCCCTTTATCGGAATCGATAGTGTCGATGAGATATGCGATGTGAATTTTTTTTGTCATGAAATGCCTTCACCCATCACTTACAGATAACCAGATACGCGCGACCTGAAGCTCCCCCTGGTTTCAAACCTGCCAACACTGATCCTGGGAATTTCCAGCAGACAATTCTGCGCAGACCATATCCCAGGCGTAGTAGTTACAGCAGTTTCATATCCCGCCAGGTGTACCTGCTCTTTCACGCAACTGTTTAAATTCCCATTAGGATACGCAAAATGCCTGGGCGGTAAGCCGGTCATTCTGGTAATCTCCAGATGAGCCGTTCGAAGTGATCCCTGAACCTCTTGGGGGGTAAGTTGGTCCAATAATTCATGCCCATGGGTGTGTGAGCCGACAGTAACACAAGCCGAAGCCGCAAGGCGTCGCGACTCCTCCGGGGTCAGCATTTGCAGGGAAGCCCCGACATCAGCGTATGGCTCCAAAATGCTCTCAACGTTTTTATCACGATCCGGCGGCGCCATGAGCTTCAACCTGCTCAGAATTCCCTGGACTTGCTGCCATCGACATTGTTCACTGGCCAGATGAGAAATCTTGTAACGCTCATTCTGACCATTCAATGTCAGGCAAACGTGTATGTCACGGGGCACATCAAGCAAGTTAATGATCCGGTCGTACCAATACTGTTTTTGGTCCACGACCGCCTGAGTAGCTATAAACACGGTGAATGGAAGCCCCATCGATTCCATTAACGGCAATACGACATCAATATTCCCCTTGTATCCATCGTCAAACGTCACAACCGCGAATGGCCTATGGGAATCCGTTTTCCCCGTGATCCTATCGAGTGCATGATCCATTGATACAACATCAAAATGGGTCTTCAGAAAGATCATCTGCCACCGGAAATCCGATTCCCGGACGACCGTCCAGGCAGGCAACTTAAAATCGTCCGGGAGTACCTCGTGGTACATCAGCACGACACCTGAAGACGGAGACATTCGGCTGATGGCGCATTTGGCAACGATCTCCGGGAAAAAATATCTAAACAAACGATTCTTGAGCCCCACGCCTATCTACCCCGCACCCTTTTGCATAGTTCTTTGGACTGGTCCAGAACACTGAACAAATGGGAACGCCACGTGCCTCGTTTCATGTCGCATCGATAGAGTACCCGCGACTCATTTGTCCAAATGCCTTTGTAACTCTCATCGCCCTGGAGAAAATTGAACTCAGTCACACCTTTCGAACAACAGTTTTCAAGCGCCAGAAAGAGCAGAACCGAACCAGGGCTCAAATCCCCATAAGCCGGATCATGGGCGACCTGATAGTAAAAAAAACGGTTGCAAAACTCGAAGCCGTAGATGACTGCAATCAACTTGTCGTGCAGGCGAAGCCCATAGAAACGAACCATACTCGATTCCTGGGCGAGGAGTCGATGTAACGACTCCACGCGACCACCTTCAAAAGTGCTCTCAAGGGCTCTCTCCAACGCCCTTTTCTGATGAAGGGCAAATAAAGCATCTAAGAAAAAAGTGTGGGTGCCGTTATCCACCGAGGAGACCAACTCCCCTCCGGACTCCAGAAACTTACGTACCATGGAACGCAAATTATAACGTTTTTTTTGCTTGAATTCCCCTAGTAAATCATCAAAATTCCGAGGCAAAATCTTGAATGGTTCTACGGAAACACTCTTTGCCGGCAGGTTCCAGTCAGCCAGTTCATCCTCTAAAACCCAGTCCAGTATAAATCGATCCCAGTCGGGGACTTTCAGCAGGTACTCATGTAGTGCTTTGGCACATCTTGCCCTGTCACATGGCCTGCTTATCAACCCAACGGGGTCAGGATAGAAATCCGTACCCAGAAAACGTAGGTCTCTCCCACCCAACGCATTAGGTTTGCTGACCAAGGGGAGCACTGCCTTTATCCTGCCATCAAGCTTTACCACCAGAACGAGCAGACTGTCCTCACGACAAAGATGCTCCGCAGATGCTTTTAACCAGTCGCCGCTGCAAAAAAAACTGGGGTATGACATGTTCTGAGCTATTTCGGTACAAACATCCCAGACTGGGCACAAATCTGCTTTGACGACAGGTTCGACGGTGAAATCTGGGTTCATCTCACTCATAACAATAAGTCATATTCTGCAACATGAAGTCGGCATACATCACTGAATATTCTTCCCTGCTCGCGCAAGCCTGTCGCAGTAATAAAGGATATTTTTCACGAGTCCTTTGTATGCCCGGATTTCAACAGGGTTTTGCTTGACGGCATCCCAAAAGTACAAAGTTGATTTTCTCCGGTCCGTAGGCCGGTAATACTCCCCGCGGTTGCAGAAAGTAATTGAATAGGCTTCTCGAATGGTCCAAGGCGAAAGGAGTCCGGGATACGTTTCCAAAAAATTCTGCATAATCCGATCAGAACATCGCTGCCTTTCCTCCTGATTTTTCGACATCTGACCGGAGTGCCCTATTCTGTACGCCAACAAAGGTTCAGCGATAAAGTCGAATTCATACTCTGTAGAAATACGGAGCCACAAATCCCAATCAATTCCCATTTTCAATGATTCGTCAAACAGTCCCAAATTTTCCAGACATCGCTTGCGAACAATTGAAGAAGAAAAAGGAACAAAATTGTCCAGGAAAAGATAATTTGAAACCTTTCCCGAACGTGGCGTCAGATATTTGCTTTCAAGCCTGTAGTCGAGCTTTCGCCCCTGTTCATCAATATATCTTGCGCAAGAATAAACAACGCCTATTTGTTTTCGAGAAAACAGCGCCATTTGCATCTCTAATTTATTGTTATCCCAAAGATCATCGGCATCAAGAAAAGCGACAAAGTCTCCCTGTGCCTGACGCACCCCAACATTTTTCGCAGCAGCCTGCCCTTTGTTCTCCTGCTTAATGTAACTAACCAGAGGATTTTTTACGTATGTACTCATGACTTCTTCGGTGTTGTCACTGGAACCGTCATCGATGACAATTATTTCGATGTCTTTAAAGGTCTGACCAAGCACCGATCCCAAACAATAGTCAAGATATTTACCATAGTTGTAGCATGTTATGACAACGCTGACTTTAGGCATGTCGCCCTCTTATGAGGTTATAAATCCTGTTGATTGATCTGCAGTTGTCCTTTATATCAACAGCCCAGAAATACAATTTATAGAGAATGGCGCTTGCGATAACTCTGGGAAGATCATTCCAATAGAAGCGCGCTTTATTGGAACCTGATTTTATATGCCACCCCATGGAACAGGCCTGATTAAAATTATAGTCAATACTTCTTGTACATGGCAGATCTATAACTTCGCTAATTAGAAAAAGAGTATGCACAGTAAACCACGTTGAGAACATGTTTGCCCTTTGCGGTGGAGCATAAGTATATTCCATACCCATATGATAAAATTCTGTGTTTCTTTTATAGTAGAAACCACCCTCAGAAGTAAGCTTCCTGATCAAGTTGCAGGCAGACTTTCTTAATGCCGTTTCTATTTTATTGTGTTTGTATTTTGTAATTTTATACATATTGACAAGAATATCAACACAATCGACATCCTCACAGCTCCCACCTCCAAAATAATCAGAGAAGCCTCCGTCAATGTGTTGTATTGATAATACGGAATCAATAAGCTTTTCTCTATATTTTATATTGTGATTCAAATAATAATATAATATTAATTGATGATAGGCACCATAAATAGCCGGAGCTATATCAGCACATCCTTCTGTACCCCATAAACCTGTAGTGCTGTCTATTTTTGTATCAAGCCAATTCAACAAATAATCAACTGCTGGTTTGGCTTCAGCAATATTATACTCTTCAAATAAATAAATTAAAAACTGCCCTACAAATAACAGATTGTTTCCTTCGAGCCAGGGACTCGTCCAATCAATCCCACACAACCACCCATCTAAATACTCAATATCTAGATATTTTTCAGCAAATTTCAGCGAATATTCAGGTTTTATTCCGAGTATTTTGAGTGCCGGCAAAACATGTGCCGTGAGGTGCATTGAGAGATGGCCTCTGGAGTGGGCCTCACTGAGTAGTTTCCCCAGCGAAATTTCAGGACCAACAAAATATCCTGTATCAGGATCCTGATGGGACAAGATATATTCAGCCCACTCCGCTTTCTCTTTTTCAGGAACTTCGCTTAATTTGCCGATAAAATGCATGATCATCAATGCAAAGCATGATGCGTAAAGCGTCTCTTTTCCGTCAATGCTACTTTTATACCTTCCAGCGCCCTCGATATGTGTGCATTGCAAATATTTATTAATTGATTTAAGTAAAAATTCTGATGTAATCATTTTGCTCTGACCATGTTTTTAATTATAGCCACAACTTTACGAGGTAACAGCGATAATATGACCTTTTCGATTATTTTCCGTGTTATTATACCTCTCCAAATACCTTCCACAACAAATCTTCTCATTTCTAAATAGTTATTATCATAATATGTAGTGAGTACTGCATGTTCATACAACTCAACGATTCGTTTGCGAATATCAACATCCTGTAAATCATTTTCCTTTGCAACCTTACCGTTAATCACGAGGTTAGCCGCGTTATCTACAGCAGTGATGAGTCCTCTTGCCCTTTTACTATTATCTAATGTTGTATTTGTATTATGTCTTCGGTAGTAATATTTTAGCTCGGGCAAAGAAGCGACTTTAGATGTGGCTGATATTTTCAGGCATAGATCATAATCCTCTGCTACCTTTAAAGACTTAGATTCATTAAACAAATCGACATCAAATAGTTTACTTCTCTTCACAAGCAACGATGAAGTACACATCAGGTTATTCTTGAACATCTCTGCAAATATCCATCCTTCCGGCATTTCATACCTGGGTTGATATTCTGGAGGATATTCGTTACCGTTTTGATCCACCCAAATCTTTGATCCATATACCAGAGCAACTTCTTTATCTATTTTTGCCTTCTCAATTAATTGTTGGAGATGACCATTAATCCAATAGTCATCACTGTCAAGAAAAGCAATCCATTCGCCACGCGCCAATATAATTCCCTTATTCCTGGCACATGCAGGCCGTCCACTGTTATCCTGGTATTGATACCTGATAGTAGGCTTATATTTTTCGACAAACTCACTTACAATTTCGCCGGTATTATCAACAGAACCATCATCAATAACTATCAATTCGAGATGTTGATAGGTCTGTGACAAAACGCTCTTAATCGCTTCAGCAATAAATTCTGATGCGTTATATGCCGGCATGACAACTGACACCAATGGTTGATATGACATGGGGAGGTTTTCGTCTACCATTTAACCAGCCTTCCCTTAAAGAATAACCAGCACTATTAGATATTCAATTCCGTCAAAGGATATGGCAGCCCATTGTAAACCAATGCCACTAAAAAAAACTCGAACGAGCCCTCATAATCTTTAAGAGCTCCATTTAGTCAAAAGACGCTTGACCTTTATCACCGGTTCAAAAACCGGTTGCGGCAGGCTGCACAGCAGATAATATACTATGCTCTGCGCATCAAACGGACATATCTTCAGCGCCTTGGACAAACAAGACTTAGCCTTTTTTCTATCTTTCACGTCATAATAATAAATAGATGCATATTTTCTATAAATGTCGTTCAGGTTGAGTTTAGCCGCATTACGCACGCTATTCTTATCGAGTCCAATCAAATCGTCGCTACGGGCAATTTCGGAATTAATAATCGTGACATGCCCATCCAGCATGCTGTCATATCTTTTGGAAACGCTACCAGCTCTTAAGCGGTAGCAAACGAGCTCCTCCCCGCAGAATATAATTTTGAACTTCCGTGTGACTCTAAGCCACAGTTCATAGTCCTCACAAAAGATATTCGGATTGAAAAAGCCGACCTCGTCCAAGCAGGATTTACGAAGCAAGGCCACAGATGGAGTGTTGATACGATTCCTCCTCAGAAATTCAAGGTATACATCTCCGCTGGGCATGCTGGTGGGGCGTTCGTTGGCAATACCCTTGCCGTTTTCATCAATAAGAGATGGATATGAATAGACCAGGGCGCAATTGGGCTCCTTTTCGATTATACGGACAAGGCTCTCTAGGTTTCCGGGCAGCCACAGATCATCGTCATCGAGAAAAACCACATATAAGCCCTTTGCCGCGCCCAGGCCAAGGTTCCTGGCAGCGCCAACCCCAGCGTTGTCTTGTCTTAAATAGATAACCCTATCAGAGACCGGGGCGAGTACGGAACGGATGTCCTGGCTGGACCCGTCATCCACGACAATAACTTCGAAGTTTGGATATGTTTGATTAAGAACCGACTGAACAGATTCCAGCAGATACCGCATACCGTTGTAAGTTGGAATGATGACGCTTACCAGTTCCATATCCTGTCTCCACGGCATAAAATTAGCCTACCGGCACACGCTTTCTACGTGTTGTCTGACAATCTCGGTTAGATTGGAAGCTCGTTGAGGGCTCGGTTCACACATTATAACTTAATGACCTCGAAATTTTCATCAGCAATATCTTCATACTGTTCATAGATCTTCCGAGCTAAATCGGGTGCACGCATCAAGTGTTCAGGAGCTATGTAAAATGCCTTGATTCTCACCTTCTGGCCCAGAATCATCTGGCAGTTCTTCAGCGCCGAAGAGAAAAAGGAGGCCAGTACTTTTGGCATATTTTCCCTTATGCTGATTTCGTATTCAATTGGTACATCAAATCTCCGAATGTTAAACCCCAGAGACTCTTTTATTTTGTTGATCATTGTAACCGATTCCCGTGGATGGGGAATATAAAACAATCTCTCATTGGCAAAATAATCTTTCACTTTCGTCAAATAGTCTAAATACAAATCCTCTTTCATATATCCGTCTTCAACCAGCCACTGTCCCAGGAAAAACACCTCGTCTGAAGGCTCCGTGTGTGTTGCGATCTCCCTTAAATACGTATACTCGTTCCTGATTAACCTATCACCGTTTCCCACTTCGATGTCATACGCTGAAAAGAACGTAACCATATCGGCATCTTTATCATTCCAATCAATGAAGGTCTTACGCAACGTCGCCTTCAGTCGGAGAAACCATGAGCCTAACTTTTCCGGGGATTCTTTTTCTGAACAGATGTTCTTCCGTTCATCGCTGATCAGTAGTGTATCCGTACCATCATCAAGGATATAAAGGTTCTCATACGCAAGCGTATTGGCAAAATGATACATATACTTCATATCATACAGGCTTTTCATGTAGTTACCTAAATAGGCATTCTTTACTTTACCCAAGGAAAGCGCGATGTCATCCAATTTTTTTCTATTCAAATACTGCTGATAATCATAACAAAATCCGCGTATTTTATCAGAAACCCGCTGCCCGAGAAGTTTGGACGCCAATGTAATGGTTTTATTGTGGAAGGTGATGTACTGAACGCAATCCCATTCGCGTTCATCAATGAGCCGCTTGAATATTTCCCGATAACAATTGGTATCCAGGCGCACAATAAGGCAATTATTCAAGAGTCCAAAGCAGTTCTTGGCTTCAATGGCATTGAGCAGTTGGAGTGGCGTCTCTATCAGAAAGACATTTGTAGGAGGATTCCTCATGCTCATCCTTCTCCCATTTCAATTTTATAGAACCAGACTTTCGCCAAGACTTTCAAGTCCCCGTTCGCGCCGCGGCCTGAAACCACGCTGATGACCCCAGCAGTTCATCGTAAGAACCCTGGTTGACAATATGACCATGCTCCATGTGATAGATGATATCACAATCTTTTACCGTGGTCAGACGGTGGGCGATCATGATGATGGTTTTTTCTCCCGAAAGGGTACGAAGGGCATCCATCACCGCCTCCTCGGTAATACCGTCCAGGGCGCTGGTGGCCTCGTCCATGATCAACACGACAGGGTCGCGATACAGGGCGCGGGCAATGCCGATACGCTGACGCTGGCCGCCGCTCAGGCGTACTCCCCGCTCCCCGATGACCGTCTCGAAGCCGTTGGGCAGCTCTTGCTCGATAAAGTCATTCAGGTTGGCAATGCGGGCGGCACGAATCACGGCCTCCATGTCGATGTCCTCCTCCGGGACGCCAAAGGCGATATTGCGGGTGATGGTGTCGTCGCAAAGGTAGATGTGCTGGGGCACGTAGCCCAGGTTGCGTTGCCAGTTGGCGACAGTGTCGCCGCTGACCTCGCTACCGTCCACCAGTAATTGACCATGGGTCGGGCTCAGCAGACCGAGGATGATATCCACGGTGGTTGTCTTGCCGGAGCCCGTGGCGCCGACCAGGCCGATAGAAGTGTTGGGGGAGATCGTCAGGCTGATCCCTTTGACGGCAGGTTCTTGAGCTCCGGCATAACGAAAGGATATACCCTTGAGTACGAGTTTTTGTGTGAACGGCAAGGGCTTCAGGCTCTGAGCATCGACAACGGCAACATCAGGATCGGCTGACAGCGGACTTTCGCACATATCCTGATGCAAGATTTCCAGGGTGGGCAGGCTTACGCGAACTGCCGAAATGCTGGCAAAGATCTGCTGCAGGGCCGGCATCAGCCGGTATCCGGCAAAAGCATAGATGGACAGGAGCGGGACTATCTTGCCCACATCTTTCTCGGATTCCAGGGAATAGATGACGATCAGCAGAATGCCGCCGAAAGCGATGGTTTCCAGAGCATACCGCGGAAGCTGGGAGATAACGCCAACCGTGGCATTCTGCCGCGCATGACGCAGAGCATGGACCGCGAACCTGTCCAGAAATACCCGTTCCCTTCCCAGTATCTTCAGGTCCTTGATGCCGCTCAAAGCCTCGCTGGCCGCCTTGAACTTCATGGTGTTGGCTTCAACCTGTTCCCGGCCGATGCGGACCAGGCGGCGGCGTACCACAAGGTAGATCGCGCCATAGGACCCGCCGAGGACGACGATAATGGCAACGGCAACGAAGGGATCGACGACCATCAGAAAAGCCATAATAAAGATGCAGAGCAAGGAGCTTGACAGGAGCTGCATGCCGGGGCTGAGAATCCCGGCGATAACGGTTCGTGCCTCGGAGAGCACATTCTTGCCCATTTCAGCGGTGTTTCTGTTGAGGAAAAACTCATAGGGCCGTGACAGGTACGCCGCGAGAAGCCGGCGCGCCAGGTTGTAATTGAGCCTGTTGTCGTACCGGAGCGTCAGCCAGGTGGTCAGGGCCTTGAACAGGTTGCTGAAGACCATGAGGCCAAGCACCACTACCCCCAGAAAGAACAGAAAACTCTGCAGGCTGCTGAATTGGAAGAAATCATAGGCATGTTTCAGCCACCGGTTGGTCCGGATCACACCCGGATTTGCAACCACCGCCATGAAGGGAAGGATCGAGGCGATGCCGGCCATCTCGACGAAGGCCATACTGACCAGGGCAACGAACTGAACATAGAGTTGGATCTTTTCTCTTCTGGAAAGCAGATCAAACATTTTTCTGATGGTTAAGAGCATGAAATAAGGTCTCCGGGACATAATCGTTGAAAATTCGGCATTTTTTTATCACATGCCTCGGCTGGCAACGGGAAAATCACCTCAAAGGTCTGTTGGAAGTCGGCCTCACGCAAAGGGCTCGAGTTCTATCACGATGCCCGTTCATAGAGCTGCCCATGGAAAATCACCTGATTTCCAAGAGCCCTTTTGCGGCCCAGCGGGACAGATAGTCCGAGACACAGGCTTCCTCCAGGCCGACCCTATCGGCCAAACTCTTTGTCGTAACCGGCCGCTGCAACGTTGGTATCAGGTCCATGAGCAGCCTCATCTTCCTTCTCTCGTCGCTTAGAGCATCACCAAACGCCACTTGACCGAGATCAATGTAGAGATCGTAGCGAGGGTTGGAAAGACAGATATTCCCCTCAAACTTCTTATAAACAAGTGACGATGCATCCAAGAGTTCCACCGTTTTTTCCAGCACGCCGACCGCCTCCTCAAGACATGCCTCGCTCATGAGGGAACAGTTGTCCCGTGAAGAATGGTACTCGGGGTACGGCATGCGCGACAGGGAGCAGGACGGGATGCCGTAGGCCTCCCAGATATACTCGTCATTGATGATAATACTCTCAAAAGCCCCACGGCGGTACGGTATCCCCAGCCCGCCCATAACCGCGGCCATCGCCTGTTCGAGGTTCGAGTCGGCGCCCCGCGATTCCTGGAGGGCAAGCCCCGTTTGCGAACCGAGCATCCACAGACAGGCACATTCCAGAATCCTCTCGCGCTCGTTCTTATCCAGCTTGCCGAGATAATATTCCGTACCCATGATCCCCTGGGCGAGAACCAGTTTATAGGTAAACTTGGTGCTCTTTCCGACAAGGCGCCGGAAAAGCTCTATCCCGACAACAACGCCGGCCAAGCCGTCATTGGCGACCCCGGGGTGGTCAAGGTTTGCGCAGAATGTAAAGGTCTCGCTGAGTTCCCCCTTCTGGGTGAATTCCAACATCTTCAAAGATCCTTGCGATTCCTCCGTTTCAATAACAACCTCGTATTCGCCTTCCTGAAGTCCATCATAGAAGGTTTTAGGGACACAGAATCCCCACTCCCTCTGCCAGCTCCTGAAGAGTTGCCTGAAGTGGAACGTAATCGAATCGTCATACCGGTGATCGTAGTGAAGATGCTGTTTCAGCTCCTGAAGGTCGACCTTCCCATGAAACCTTTGCGACAAGGAGATGACGGCCAGGGCATGCCACTTCCCGTCGTAGATGACCTTACCATCCTTGAGGATCTTTGCCTCCTTGACGTCCCATTTGGGAGGTATGACCCAACCGTTGTATTCTTCGGATGCTTGGTATTCAATAACCTTGAATGGAAGAATTTTCTGTAAATATTCGATTGTCTTGTCATAATCGCTTGAGCAGATGACCCTGTTCAGCGGGGTCAGGTCGTGCAATATTTCCATCATCAGACTCACGTTTCTTCTCCCGGCCTCGCGGCAATTACCATGACAACCTGTCAGACCATAATTTTTCTGGTCCACTCATTGGGCTCGGCATCGTTTCTCTTCGGCAGGTCATTGGTATCAAGCCGCGAAAGAGCCAAAGGATTCTCGCGCTCCATATCCGCAATCCCAACGCTTACCGATAAACCGATCCTGCACCCTCTCATGTCCAGAATTGAAAGCAGGGAATCATTGTAGCCACCATACGGATAGCACATTACCCAATTTTCGAGATCACACCCGATACCGCCCAGGAATTTCAGCGAGAAATCGATCTCCCGCTCCTGTTCCTCCTTTGAAAGCGAGTCCAGCCAGTAGTGGTCATAACCGTGGCTTCCGATGAACATGCCGTTTCTCCGCATGCACTCGAGTTGCTCCACGTCCATGTATACTTCCTTGGCAAAGGAAGCCTCGTCACCGGTAACAAACTCGGCGAACAGCTTGTCCACCATCCTTGCCCTGAGTTCTTCCGGCAGGCCCTTCTGCAGTATCCTCTTGATGAAAACGACATCCGCCGTATCGTAGCGCCCCGCCACCGCCAGTTTCTCATAGTAGGATTCAGGCCGGTCAAGAGCGTATCCGGCTTGGTTCTCTCTGATATCGGAGAAGATTGTTTGGATGATTCGTGCCTTGTCGTTTACCGATGCGAGAACAAAATGGATCTTGTTCACATCGAGCACGAGATGCTCGGTGATCGCCTTGGCCGGTGGGAAAAAACACCCCTGTATTCCGTATCTGTCGAGAACAGGGAATACATTGGTGAAATGATCGATATAGCCATCATCAAAGGTTAACAGAAGCGCCTTCGGCGGCAATTCGTACCCCTTTGTATGAGCCGCATGAATAAGCTCCTCCATCGTTATGGGGTTATAGTGCGCACGCACGTAGCCGACCTGGCCGACAAAATCCTGCAGATCCAACCCCTTGATCTCAGGGTATCGGGAATGCTTCAGATCCCGTACGAAGTGATACATGACAATGGTGATTTTTCTGGGCATACGTACCTGGCTCGATAAAATTCTTGTTTGCGTTGAATGCCTGCTTCAGACGACGTGGCACTACGCCGGTTGTTCATGGCACACTCACATCACCACACGCTCAGCCCTCCATCGACCACGATATTCTGCCCCGTCACATAGCTCGATGCATCCGAGGCCAGATAGATCAGGGCGCCGACCATTTCTTCACCCTGCGCCATGCGGCCGAGAGGGACACGTGCGGAGTAGCGTTCCTTGAAGGTTTCATTCTGTCCGCTCTCGACACCGGCGGGAACGAGGGTATTGACCCTGATCCCCTTATCGGCCCAATAGGCCGCCAGGTATTTCGTCAAGCCGACAACCGCGGCCTTGGAGGCGGCATAGACCCCCGGATTGCTGATCTGGCGCCCCAGGTAGAAGGAACCCTCGTAAATTCTCTTGTCAGAGGCAAGGATGCCATAGATGGAAGACGTCTGGATGATGCTTCCCCCTGTTCCCTGGAGTACCATCCGGCCTCCCACCGCCTGGGCGACCAGAAACATGCCGTCGATATTGACCGCCATGACCTTGCGCCACTCCTCAAGGGAATAATCCTCGAATGGCGCGAAAAAAGCCTCATGATCAGACGACTTGGAAGCAGCGTTATTGTGCAGGATATGCACGTTGCCGAACCGCTCCACCACCCTCTGCACCATGGCGCTTACGGATCGCGGATTCGACACATCGCAGGGGACGCCTTCCGCCTCGATCCCGAATTCTCCAGCCAGTTCCCGGGCGAATTCCGCCGTTTTATCGCCATCCAGGTCAACAACGGCAACATTGGCGTTGAACTCGGCCAGCCCCTGGCAAAAACGGCGGCCAAGAATGCCCAGCCCACCGGTCACGATCGCGGTCTTGCCCGTTAGATCAAACATGTTCCTATAGGTGGACTTCATGCAAAAAGACCTTCCTCCCCTGGGATTGGGACATCCTGCCCGCCATGAGAAGCCGCATGGCTCCGAGCGTTTCCTCCGGGTCAATGGCGGGCCTGCCATCCTTGATGGATTGGCAGAAGTGCCATAGCATCCTCCTGAACATGGAAAAATTATCGGTGATCTCATGTGAGGAGATCTTCCTGGTCCCGAAAAAATCGACGCGGAAGCATTTCGTCACATCCCCAAGGGCGTCAAGTTGCAGGAGCGACCCGTCATCCATCTGGACGGCAACCGAGGTATGGGGCGCATCGAGTGCGACCACCGAAACGGCCCGGGAACGGACGACATTGGAGATGGCGTCCACGAGATGAATCCCGTATTTCTCCCATGAATTAAGGATGGTCCCGCGAATCAGGCGGATATCCCCATACTCGTTCAGCGCGGCCCGAGGCTCGTCGAGCTCTTTGGCGTAGCGCATGCCCGCACAGGACATGAGCCTCCCGTTCCTCAGATATTCTCCCAAGGTCGCCAGTTCGGAGATGGAGAGACTCAGGGGTTTGTCGACGAAGACGTGCATTCCCGCCTTCAGAAAAGGGATTGCCATGTTGAAGTGATTTTCGTAGTCGTCGCGGGCGATGATTACCGCATCCACATTGCCGATCATATCCTCGGGGCGGGAGACCGCATGGGGAATCAGGCAGGCTTCGCACAGCCGGCTTGTTACGTGCGGGTCTTGGCTCCAACAATGGGTCACCCCAACCCCATCGATGCCGAATTCGGATGGATCACGGCGCCGTACGTAGTCGTAGATCACGGGCCATCCGGAAGCGGCCAGCCCAGCATCCGAATAACCGTTTATGATCGAGGAAAACGAAAACGGGTGACCATTGCCTTCACTAAAACCTATCATGCCGAGCCGGGTCATCACAAAACCCTCCTGTACCGTTCATCGGCCTTTCCCTCCAGCCATCTGATTCCCTCCAGTTCCGGGAAAAGGGGTATCTCGTATCCCAGCCAGAAAAAGCGGCCGGAGGGGCCATTTTCATCCAGTGACAACAGGTAGTCAACAGTCGGGTGGCAGACGGAGGGGGGCATGGGGGCGTCAGGCGCCATGTTGCTGCGAACCGGCCCAGGGCTCATCAGGTTGAGCTTGATATTGTAATCGCTGCACTCTTTTGCCGCCGTCACCGTGAAAGCGTTCAATGCCCCTTTTGACGAGCTATACGCACCGTATCCCGGAAAACAGTTCAAAGGCGCACCGGAGGTCACATTGATCACTCTGCCGAAGTTATTGGCCTTCATTGCCGGAATGGTCTTCTTCAGGATATATAAGGGGGCAAAAAAGTTCACCCGAAAGGAACGCATGACATCATCCATATCCAGGGAGTCGAACGTTCCGCCTATATTCACCCCAGCGTTATTGATAACATACGGTATGTACGGATAGCTCTCCAGGATATGCTCAAGGCCGCCTTCCAACTCCTCCGGCTTCGCCAGGTCCATGCAATAGGTCGTTACGTTCCTGTTGTGCCGGAAGGCGTCCTGAATAACCTTTTCCTGCCTGCCAACAGCCAGCACATGGTACTTCTGCGAAAGATGTTCCGTCAGTGACAAGCCGACACCACTGCTGACGCCGGTGATAAGGACCGTATCGTTCATCGCACGCTTCTCCTGGCAAGGATGGCTTCCGCAAGAAAGATATCATTCCAGCCGTCGATATCAACCGACCTCTCTGCCGGCATAATGACCGCCGCCGAGTTGCCGAAGAGGATGCTGGGGACATCCGCCGTCAGTCTGCCAGCCCGGAACGCATACACGGCACCGTTCAACTGGTAGGCCCTGGGGAGCTTTTGCCGGGGCAGCCACGGGTTGACGCCGGGGATGAACACCTCCGGTTGGCCGTTCTCGATCCTCCATGCCCGGCACGGGTTCAATTCGGCCTCCTTGAAGGTGGCAACGGAATCGATGGCGCTGTCTTGCAACAATGCGAGACACTGCCGTATATCGTCGGCGCTCCGCAAGGGTGAGGTGGGTTCCAGCAGCATGACTATGTCGGCGCTCTCGCCTTCGTTTCGCAAAGCTTCGATAAGATATCTCAAGGTATCGATAATCAGGGCATCGTCCGCGGCAAGCCGGGAGGGCCGGGAGTAGACTTCGGCCCCGCTCTCTCCGGCTACCCTGCCAATCTCGTCGTCGTCGGTGGACACGATGATCCGGTCGATTTCGCCCACCTGCTTCGCAACCTCAACGGTCCAGCACAGCAGAGGCTTTCCCGCCAGCGGCGTTATATTTTTCCGCGGTATCGACTTGCTGCCGCCACGGGCGGGTATGACCGCCAGCACCCTGTTTCCCAGTATCATCTCTTCACTGCCTCCATGGCTGCATTGTCCGCAGCATCAAAAATTCAGGTGCAAGGTATCCAACGCCTTTTTGTATTCGGCCCATTCCCCGACATCAATCCACGACTTTTCGCTGACGGGGTAGATGCCGACCTTGCCCCCGGCCTCCTTTACCTTCTCGATAAGATGGGTAAAATGGAAAAATTCATTTTCCGGGATGAAGCTCAATGTTTCCGGTTTAACCACATACAAACCGGTATTTACCAGGAAGTTGTATTCGGGTTTTTCACGTATCCTGCTCAGGATACCGCCGTTTTCCACCTCGCAGACACCGTACGGTATGTTGTAGTTCTTGAGGGAAGCCACCAGGGTGATGTCGTTGTCGTTGGCAAGGTGGTGCTCCACCACATCCGAGTAATCGGCCTTGATGATGACGTCGCAGTTCGTCACGATCAGGGGAGTGTCGATCTTGCCGTTCAGATACCGCAGGCTGCCGGCAGTCCCCAATGGCTTGTCCTCGTATATGTACTCGATGGTGTAGGCGGGGCCTAGTTCCTCGAAATAGGATTTGATTATCTTCGACTTGTAATTGACGGAGATGTAGAATTTGTCGACCCCGCAGACAACGAATGAATCGATTATGGTCTCAATGACGGTCTTGTCGCCGAGTGGGATCAGCGGTTTCGGCAGTATCTTGGTAAAAGGATCGAGCCGTGTCCCCTTCCCACCGGCCATGATGACCACCGGCAGGCGGATCGGCGTGAGTTGCCTGCCAGCCTGCACCTCTCCGAAGACATTCTCCCAGAGTAGGACCTCGATGATCTCCCTTTTCCCGTTGACGACCGGAATGCACCCTATCTTCTTCTCCAACATCGTGGTCTTGATCTGTTCCAGATCGTAACCGGCAGTTGCAAGGCACGGCATCGTGTTGCAGATGCTCTCCACCGTGCCGTCAAGGCTTCCTTCCGCCAGAATCCAGCGCCGGATGTCGCCGTCCGTCAGGGTGCCGATCAGACGCTCTTCGCCGTCAACGACAAACAGGGTTCTTCGTTCGGTTTCTTCAAGCTGCAGCAAGGCATCCTTGATCCGTGAACCGTTCTTGATCATGAGCGTGGTAATCATAAAAAGACCTTTCAGGCCAAATCCCGGAACTCTTTTCGGATGAGATCTTTCGAGAGTTTTATGGTCTTCAGCTTTTCCTTGATCCGCAGTGATGTCTTTCCATCCCGAAACCGGTCATAGGGATTGCCCATAGTCTCCAGGCCGGCCCTGAAATCCTGGGAGAGCGCCCGGCTAATACCTTCTCCGATCGATTCGGTCGAGGTATCGGCATCGATCACATTGGCCGCCCGCATCCGCCCCCTCTGGCGTTCGCCGATGTTGACGACCGGCAGTCCGAAGGAAGGTGCCTCAATCAAACCACTCGAAGAATTCCCCAGCATCAGGTCGAGGCTTTTCAGGCAACTCAAATACTTAAGCTGGCCAAGACTGTCAAAAAGCTTGAACCTGTGCGGGTTTGCCCTGCAGAACTCCTCAACCCTGGCGTTGATGATGCTGCCGCCCGTATCCGCGTTTGCCTTGGTGAAGACCGCCTTGATGCCCGAGGCTAAGATCGCTGCGAGCAGATTGTCGATCTGTTCCCGAGCCGTGCCCTGCTCGGTGGTAACCGGATGATAGGTGACAATGGCAACGATCCCTTCCAGCTTGAACTGGAGCGCAGTTTCCAGCTCATTGCGGTCCAACAGGGGCAGCCGGTACAGGGCGTCAAGCCCCGGCGCACCAAAATTGAAGGTAACGTCGGGGTTTTCCCCCATCTGCAGAATCCGTTTGCGGTAGGTTTCAGTAGCCGGAAAATGGATACTTGCCATCTTGGTCACGGAATGCCTGAACACCTCGTCAATGGCCCCCTGGCTGGTTTCACCGCCATGGATGTGGGCCAACGGGATGCGGAATACCACCGCCGCAAGGGCGATCGGGACGATCTCGAACCTGTCCCCCAGGAGCACAACGATATCCGGCCCGATCTCCTTCAAGGCATCGGCAAAGGAGATCATCGCCACTCCCATGGATTTGACGACCCCACTCTCGCTGTCGGAGGAGAGCAACATCTCGATCCGCTTGTCGATGCGAAATCCGTCCTTCTCGATGACATCGGCGGTCATGCCGAATGTTGCCGCAAGATGCATGCCCGTAGCAATTACACTCAACACCAGATCGGAATCACCCTCGATCTCCTTCATGAGCCAGTAGAGCAGCCCGTAATCGGCCCGTGTCGTGGTGACCACGCAGATTTTACGTTTTTTTACGCCAAGTAATGCCATTTCAGCACGTCATCCTTTGCAATCGTCTTGTTGACCCTCAACCCGACCAGTTTCTCCATGTCTTTCGGCTGCACACCGTACCCCGGCCGCTTGACCGTCAGCTTATCGATAGAGATAATCTCGCCCTCCGCAATCGTTTCCGCAGCAACAACGCTCTTTCGGGCAATATCGATGTTCTTCAACTCGCAGGGGGCCGGCCTCTTGATGCCGTCACCCATGGCCTGCTCAACGTTCCTGATCGCCTGGACCATGCGCATGAAATCCGCCGGATTGAGCGACGCCTTGTGGTCAGGCCCCTCCATGGCATTGTCCAGGGTAAAATGTTTCTCGATAACCCTGGCGCCGAGTGAAACCGCCGCCAGGGGGATCTCGATACCCGGAGTATGGTCCGAGTAGCCCACCGCCGCCCTGAAGGCCTCCCGCAGCGTGAGCATGGCGTTCAGGTTGATCTCCCCATAGGGTGCGGGGTACTCGGTGACGCAATGGAGCAGGGTGACGCAAGGATTTCCGCACGCATGGAATATCCCGAGGGCCTCTTCGACCTCGCCCAGGGTGGACATACCGGTGGACAGGATCACCGGCTTCCCCTTTCGTGCGATATGTTCCAGCAAAGGATGGTTGGTGATCTCGCCCGACGGGACCTTGAAGGTGGACATGCCGAGCGAATCCAAGAGGTCCGCGCTCTCCTCATCGAAGGGGCTCGACATGAACTCTATGCCGCACCGGTGGCAGTGAGCGAACAACTCCCTGAAATCCCCCTCTTTGAGTTCGAGCCTCTTCAGCATCTCGAACTGGGAATCCCCTCCCGTTGCGTCGCGTTTTTGATAATCCGCCTTTGCCGCGCTCCTGGTAACCAGTTTCTCGGCCTTGAAGGTCTGGAACTTGACGGCATCGGCCCCGCACAGCCTCGCGGCATCGACAAGCTCTTTGGCGATTTCCAGAGAGCCGTTGTGATTCACGCCGGCCTCGGCAATGATATAGGTCCTCTGTTCACGCATCATCTGATCCTCTTCGCGGGGTTGCCCACATATGTCCCCGGGATCGTTATATCCTTTACCACCGTGGAGCCGGCGCCGATCAGGCAATTGGGGCAGATGCCCACGCCCTGGATAACGTTTGCCCCGGTTCCGATCAGGCAGTTGTCCCCCACGGCTACCCCACCGCTGAGCGTGACACCGGGCGCGATATGGACGTTATCCCCTATCCGGCAGTCATGCTCGACCGTGCTGTTCGTGTTGAGGATGCAGGCACGCCCGATCTGTGAGCCGCTGTTGACCACCACCCCGTCCAGTACGGCTGTTCCCGCCCCGAGCCGGACCTCCTCGTTGACAACGGCATGGGGAGACACCACCGGAGGAAACCCGTAACCGAGCGCAAGGAGTTCGTTCTGAAGTCTGATCCTCCGGTCTGAAGCGTCGATCTTTCCTATGCCGATAATTGCCCGGCAACCGGCATCTTTCCGTATCATCTCCGCGAGGATACTGTCATTACCGAGATACGGGGCCCCGAGAATCAGCCCATTGTTCTGCCGGTCCGTATAACCGGCAATGTCATAGCCGGATTTTTTCAGGACGCAGATCAGGACCTTTGCATGTCCGCCTCCGCCGATGACGACCACCCTATCCATGGCGCAACCGCTCGGCCACAAACGCAACCTCGCCCTTCGTGATACCCACGCTGCAGGGAATATTCAACGTTATCTCCAGCATCCGGCACGCCTTTTCGATATGATACTGCTGACAATCGCGGTAGGGGACCTGGAGGTGATTCAGATGCCAGACGGGTCTCGTCTGGACCCCCACCCCCTTCAGGTATGCCATCACTTCCTCCCGGTCTTTCCCGTAGCGGTTGCTGTCGATCTGCAATGCATACATCCAGTGATTGTTCCGCGCATAGGGGGGGGCGTCCGCAAGGGTCAGGCCGTCGATGTGGTCTATCGTATCCTTGTATCTCAGGAAGTTTTCCCGTTTCAACTCCAGAAATCCGGGCAGGAGTTCCAGCTGTGCCACCCCGATCGCGGCCTGGACGTTGGTCAGACGGAAGTTGTAACCGACCTCGTTATGAACATATCTGACCTCATCGTCCTTTGCCTGGGTGGTCAGATATCGCGCCCTTTCGGCATATTTTGGAATGTTGGTAACGATCATCCCCCCGCCGCCCGTCGTGATGATCTTGTTGCCGTTGAAGGAAAAACAGCCCACATCCCCGATGGTTCCCGTATGCCTCCCCGCCAACTCCGGATTGAGATAACGGGTGCCCAGGCTCTCGGTCGCATCCTCGATGATGCTGATGTTGCGGTCGCGGCAGGCAGCGGCGAGTTCATGCATCCTGACCGCATTGCCGAATATGTGGACGGGGATTATGGCGGCAATCCTTCTTCCGGTTCGCTTGTTGAAGGTAACGCCACGCTGGATTTCAGTCTCGTCCCGTAGAAAATCAAGGGCTTTTTCCACGTCAATGTTGTAGAAATTGTCGCAATCCATGAAGACCGGGGCGGCACCCAGGTAGTTCACGGCATTCACCGGGGCAATGAACGTGAGGGTCGGGACGATAACCTCATCGCCGGGGAGCACGCCAACAACCCTGAGCGCCACCTGGAGCGCCGCGGTCCCATTGACGCAGGCAACGGCGTGGGAGGAGCCGACGAAAGAGCTGAACTCTTCCTCGAACCGTTCAACGTACTTGCCGGCCGTGGAAACCCACCCCGTATCCAGGCACTCCTTGACATAGTTCCATTCATTGCCCTTCAGGGACGGAACTGAGAGCGGTATCATTTTCGGAGTATCCATACGCCCCCTATAAGATCGTTCAGATGTTGTAGATATGAGGCTTGTACAACTTGAGGTTTTCCGGAAGGGTGAACCACTCGATTGTTCGGGCAAGCCCCCTTCGCAGCCCTTCGAGGCCGGCATAGTTCTGTTCGTGCTTGAGCAGCCGCTTCGCCTTGGCGGTATCGGCCCAGAGCCTCTCCACCTCGCTCTTTTCGGGCCTGAGCCGCTCCTGATCGGTGACAATCTCTATGTCAACCCCCATGATATCGGCAATCATCCGGGCCGTGTCTCCCATGGAAATCTCATAGTTGCTGCCGATATTGATCACCTCACCCACGGCTGCATCGCATTGGGCGACCGCCATGAATCCGGCAACCGTGTCGGCCACGTAGTTGAGGTCGCGCGTCGGATGGAGCGCACCAAGCCTGATAGTGCGAGCCCCGGACGCAATCTGGGTAATGACCGTCGGCACAAAGGCCCGCGCGGATTGTCTCGGTCCGTAGGTGTTGAAAGGACGGATTATGGCAACCGGCGTTTCAAAGGAATGATAAAAGGACAAGGCGAGTTGGTCGGCGCCAATCTTGGAAGCGGAGTACGGCGACTGACCCTGGAGAGGATGTTCTTCGGTTATGGGCACAAAGCGGGCCGTGCCGTAAACCTCGCTGGTCGATGTATGCACCACCTTTGCCACCCCCAACTCGCGAGCGGCCTGAAGGACATTCAGGGTCCCCTTGATATTGGTGTCGACATAGGTATCCGGCGAATGGTAGGAATAGGGGATCGCTATGAGCGCAGCCAGGTGAAGAACGATATCGCACCCCGTCATGGCCTGTTTCACCCCGTGGGGGTCACGGATATCGCCGCTAAAGACGTCCAGCGACGTCAACAATTCCGGGGCGAGGCTGTCCAGCCATCCCCAGGAATTGAACGAATTGTAACAGACAAAGGCGCGAACGTCGCAGCCGCACCGTACGAGTTCCTCGGTGAGGTGAGAGCCGATAAACCCGTCGGCACCGGTCACAAGAATTTTTTTGTTTCTCAGGTCCATTGATGCTCTCTTTTCCGTGTCAAGCGTGGCGGCGGACCTGCCCCGGCGTGCCTTACCGGGGCTCCGAGTCCTTAGCCTTAATATGCCCGGCTATGACATCGGGCAACCTCTTTGCCTCGCGGCATCGCTTCCCGGCAACAGCTCGTATGGTCGCCCGCAACGATTCTCCCTGTTTAAGGTACTCCCGCGCCAATTCAAGTATTTCATCGATCTCCCCGCTGGAGGGGAAAACAGGAAACTCGCGGACATATTCATACTCAAGAAGCTTCTGCAGACTGAGCATCTTGTGGGCGCTGGACCCGAGGAAGATGCACGGCGTTCCGCCCAGTGAAGCGAGGATAGTGGGATGATATCTGCCGGAGATGAAGAGGCGGGCATTTGCCAGAATTGCCCCTCCCATGAACACCGAGGTATTGACCGGGACAAACCCCACCCCGGCTTCGGCTGCAACCGTCCGGAGAAAGACATCCCCCCCGCAGTTTTCCGTGAGATATACCGGATACCCCAGTCCCTGAACCTTTTCCAGAAGGCGCGCAAAATGGGGTACTGCTGCTGTTTTGTCTTTCGCGGCCAGGGCGCTTCCGCCGATGCAGATATAGGGTTTGGAAAAATCCAGCCGTCCCAGATTGCGCCTGTTCTCCGGAAAGGGCATGATGAAGTCACCGTTTGCCGGGATTTCCGAGGCGCTTTTTTCGATGTACGGATACCAACTGAAAAGGGAATCGGGGACAAGGCTGCAATCGGCGTCCGGCATCTCGCTTTTCACATACTCCAAGGACTGGTAATCACGCACGATGACCCCGTGACAACGGGACAGCGTCCTCCGGGCAAATGCGAGGGTGGTATTATTTCGCCCGGTGGAAGGACAGTCGGAAACGAGTCCATTGGCAAAAACCACCTTCTTGCTCAGATGCAGACCCAACTCGGCCATACCCAGCAGAAACAGCACTTCCCTTCGCGGCGGGGTGGTAAACACAAAATCGCCTTCCCCATGGATAACGAGGAGGTCTGCGTTGTACGCCTTCTCATAGAGCTCGCCGATCTCCCTGTGGGTGTCCTTGTAACGGAGGATATTGGCAACGGTTTCAGCAGGATCATGGGCAATGAAATCCTTGGCCCCGAACAACTCTTCCAGCCGCATGTAGTAATCGTACACCCGTCTTTTATGCCGGCTCGCACGCAGCATATTAAAAAACCAGCCATACTCAGAGGGGAGGAATGTATTAACATATCCGAAACCGGCAGAGTCGAGCTGGAACGTGCTGCCGGGGATGGTATCGCTGATCCGGTATCGCTCCGACAATATCTGCAGCAGGGCAATGCTCCCGCCTCGCCCCCCCCAGTTTTGGTATGAACTGTTATCGCCTACCAGTAGAACGTTTGTCATGGGGTGCTTTCCGCGGGATACGCCGCCCGCCGTCAGTCAACAAGCCTCGTATAAATTTTAGCGTAGTTCTCCGCCATTGCACGCGCGGAATACGTACCGACGACTATTTTTTTACATCGGTCAGCCATTTCTGCCGCCAAAGCCTCATCCACCATGACTCTGCCAATGCCTTCCGACAGGTCAACGGCACGGGGAGCAGGCACCAATACCCCCGCCTTGCCATGCTGCAAGACCTCGGGGATCCCCCCGACACTGGTCGCGACAACCGGCACCCCCGCCTGCATCGCCTCAAGCAGGACGAGCGGCAGCCCTTCGGTGAGGGAGGACAATACAAAGACTCTGAAAAACGGCAGATAGTTTCTGGCGTTATCCCTGTAGCCGGGCATGAGTACCCGGTTTTGCAAACCGAGTTCCCGCACCTTCTGTTCCAGTTCCCTCCGTAGGTCGCCATCACCCAGGATCACCAAACGGAGGTCCTGACGCTTTGGGGCCAGGATTGCAACCGCCTCGATCAGCCGGTCAAACCCTTTTTCCCTTGAGAATCGCCCGATGGCGCCAAGGGTATATCCCCCCCGGCAGAAATCTCGAACCTCACGATCTAGTCCCTTGCCATCACCGAGGTCAACGGGGTCGCCCGCCAAAGGAATGCCGTTCATGACCACTTCCATGCGGAGGCGTGGGCGATTTCTTAATTTGGGATGGCTTTTCATGGCCTCGTTGACCAGCACGATACGGTCAATGAAATTCAGGGCAAGCGAATCAAACCATTCGTAGAGCATCATGCGGTTGATCTCGCCTGTTCCTGTCCAACCATGTATCGTCGCGATCATGGGTATTTTGCGGATTCTCCGCGGGATAAGCCCAAGGAGGATATTCCCCTTGTAACCATGGGAATGGAGGAGCGTTGCTTTTTCCCTGCGGGCAAAACGGAGAATTTCAAGAGCACCCAACACATTGGGCCCCGGCATCATGCGGAAAACCTGCACCTGCAAGCCACGCCGACGGGCCTCTTCTTCAAGCGGCTTGTCGGCAATAGCATGCTCCCCCATACTGGCCAGGACCGGTTCAAACCCCATCGCAACCTGTTCGCTCATCAGGTTGAGGAGCATAATCTCGGCTCCGTACAATCCGCCGCTATCAATGACATGCACTATCCTCATCTCATCCCTTGCGCGGCGTCCAGACCACCTGTTTTTTCCCGAGAAGGAATTTGCCGAAAGCGTGTGCAGATGCCAGATTAAGCAGGACAAAATATCTGCTGAACGTCAGGAGTCTTCCCCATACTCCAGCACTCTTTGTTCGGGGTGCTGCTAAAGCGCCCACATACCCTGCATGCTGCAGCACCAGCATCACCGTATACCCTTCTCCATTCCCCAATAACAGCCAGTTAGTGACATAGGCAACAAGCAGAAACCAAAAGCAGAGATAACGCAGTACCTTGTGGGACCAGAGTTGCCAGGCAAAAAGAGGGTTAATCCCCGGCCACAACAACTGCCGCATGTCGAATAGAGCCCAGAAAGCACGCAGGGATACCCGGACCCGCATCCGGTACTCGTCTTCCGTATCCTTCAGGGTATGTTCCCACAGGACGGCCTCGGGCTCATATACGACCCGACACCCCTGTTCGATGACCTTGAGCGGTTGGACGAAATCCGGCAGTTGATCGGCGTTCATCGGCCTGTAGAGCGTCGCGCGTATGGCATCTATCCCACCATCCACCCCGACCACCGAACCGAGGCGGGTCTCGATGGAACGAAGGGCATTCTCATACTTCATATAGGCGCTGCATCCCTCGCCGATAGGGGTGCCGTCCGGATTGGCGTAGATCATCTTACCGGTAACATACCCCACCTTTTCATCAGCAAAATTCGCCAGCAGTTTGCGTAACGTATCAGGAGCATAAAGGGAGTTGGCATCGGAAAAGATGATGATATCTCCCTTTGCCAGGGGGACGGCCATATTGAGAGCGCTGGTCTTGCCGGCACGGGGTTCCTGCCTCAGGAGGCGGACATCGTGGTCGGCGAAGCTTTGCACGATAACGTCGGTCCGGTCGGTTGACCCGTCCGAAATGACGATGATCTCCAGCTTATTCTGTGGGTATTCCAATCCAAGCTTATTTTCGATGGTGGTTGCGATTCCCTCCGCCTCGTTGTAGGCCGATATCAGAATCGTGACGGTCGGTTCGAACGTTTTTTTCCTGACCGTTTGGTGAAGGCAAGCCGCCAGACCGGCAGCAAGCAAGGGGTAGCCAGCATAGACATAAAAAACAAGTACCACTGACAAGAAAAAAAAGGTTTCAATCATCGGCGGCTTCGCGTTTATGATCGAGTAATATAGCTGTAAAAAACGGGGTAAAAATCCTCAATAAAATCGAACACACGCTTCCGTACTGTCTCAATATTTTCTTCCCCCAATGGTGAATTGATCCGTACGAAGGCATTATCTTCACTCCGGCCTGAGAATTTATCCAAAACCATGGCAACTTTTTGCGACTGAGTGCTGTGAACAGCCTTTCCGTTTGCCTGAAACCAATAAACGACGAGTTCCCGGTCCCCCTGATGCTCAGCTATCATATAAGAGTATTGGATCGTTAGCTTCTGCTTGTTTTTCAGAACATACTCTCCGTTTCCGCGATTGCCGATCTGCCACCCCTGCCCCTGAAAGCAGACCAAAGGATCATGGGCCGCTCCGACTTTCTTTACCGTGCGATAATACCCGATGTATAGGTTGACGAGCCCTTTGTCGCGACGGTAGGAGTGATAGAGATAGTCGTCAAGTCTGAGTGCCTCGACGATAGGTGGGTCCATCGAAAAATTACTGATCAGTTGCCAGGTGCCGACCGGGGAAATACCCTGTTGCAGCGGTTCCTTCGTGATATTGGCTGCCCCCGCCTTGAAATGATCCTTGATAACGAACGTGGTACCAGCCAATAATATGATAAGAATTGCCAGCCGTACCGGTCTCACCGCTCGCATAGTGCCAGCCCCTTTCCCGCCGACAGAAACAGGCCCAAGGCAATCCCGAACACAGCAAGTCCCAAACACGTATGGAGCGGCCCTTCTGACAGGTCGATGGAGAGGAAATAGAGCGTTGAGATCAAGACGAAAATACGAAGGATATTGACTGCGAGCGCAATAGGAATAGCCAGAAGTAACAGCGTTCCCCGCAGAATATTGGATCGCAAGGTAAAATATGCCAACACCGTTCCAAGGGTCAGCATGGTCATAATCGATCGAAGGCCACTGCATGCCTGCACGACCTGGAACGTCCCTTGGGGAATTTGTATTATGTTTCCATCATGAAAAATCGGAATACCGATGAATGATGCGAGTCCGACGCTTGCCTTGGTGACGAGCAATTGGAGCGGAATGGTCAGTCTCGCTATAATCTGGGCCGGGACAGGTATCATGAAGGCGAGGAACAATAGAGGGAGAAAACAGGCTCTGAAGACACCGTAGCCAAACAGAAAAATGACGGCACCCCAGAGAAATAGGATCATGGAAACCGACGCGATGGTTTGCATTTCTCCTATTTTTGAAACGGCATAGAGAAACAAGGCGCCTATTGCCAGCAGCAATCCCGACCATGAACCGATAGCCTGTTTTTCAAGAAAAACCTCTCGCTTTTGCCAGAGCATATAAGCAGCCAACGGCGCTATTATAAAGCCATGCGAATAGTCGTCGGAATAGGACCAGGCATGAACCAGGTTGGTGATGACGGGAAAGTAGGCGCAGACGAAAGCCATGCCGAAAACAGCCCAGAAGATGTACTGTAGTTGAACGCTACGCTCCGTAGATAATAATTGCTTTACAAACGGCATCAAATACTCCCCTTTAAGAGCGCATAGAACAATCGGCAAAATACATCTGCTTCAGTGATGTGAATCTGAAGTCCGTCAGCAGGTGGTGAAAGCGTTGTGCCGTCTTGTGAAGATTAAGGTAGTGACGAAACGTGCTTTTGACGCCGGCGCCTCTCATTCGGGGTTGTTCCGGATCGAGCTCCCAGGGGTGCAGATAAAAAACGAACGATTTATTTTCGTTGGAATTAATACGCTGCAACCCCCACTTTGTGAATACATAGGGGAAAAAGCGGAAATATCCTCCCCCGGCAATTGGAATGTTTTTTCCGCAAATGTTTAAGGTTGTAATAGGAATTTCGAATATTCGCGGTGCAGCCCCGATTTCAGCACCTCCGATTTCGGGTGATTCCGTCTCCGGGTCCCAATCCCCATCGGTTTTACGAAGCACATTACAAGCGTAGCGGGGCCAGTCAGGAATCCCATAAAAATCATGGCTAATGGGGAATACACTTGAATCGTAAAGATACCCCGCCTCAACCAGCTCGTCGAAGGCCCAGAAAGAATTGCGTGCGATTGAATAACTGGGAGCGCGATACCCTATGACCGCTGTTCCAAGCAAGTCTTCAAGCACCGCCTTACTTTTGCGGATGTCGTCGCGAAATTCCTGTCTGGTTTGCTGGGTAACCCGTTGGTGGCCATACCCATGACAGGCGATCTCATGTCTTCTTGCCTGAATTTCCTTAATTAATCGAGGTGTGCGTTCCGCAATCCACCCCAACACAAAAAACGTGGCGGTAACGCCGAATTCGTCGAGCATATCCAGTATGCGGCGAGTATTATCCTCAACCCGCAATGGGTAGGCGGCCCACTCATTGCGTTTCACGCAGCGCTCAAATGCCGACACTTGAAAATAATCTTCCACATCGATGGTCAGGGCATTAAGAATCAAAAAGTCTTCCTCACTTCGACAATTCCACGGTTAATTTCTTTGGCGTCGGCCGCTCTGTCCACAGCATTACGATAGGTTTCAAAGGAATACGTCACACCAAGGCTGATGTCATAATTGAAAGCATAGGTCAAGCCGCTTGTGGCGATGAAATGGTAGGGGAAATCGCCGGAATTGCTCTGATAGAAATGTTCCGCTGTTGCGTTAAGGCTGACCGTTAGGCTCTGTATGATTTCGTGACGTCCATAGCCGGAGAAGGAAAGTTTACGCTGGCTACGAATATCCGTTTGCGTATTGACATACTCGGAATAGGTGCTTGACAGCCCAAAAGCCCCGCGGGGCAATACTTTGTCGATCTTCCCGATATAGTCGGTTTCTTTGGTCGAAACAGACTGCGGATCTTCGGTAGTTTGAGCCTTTGTTTCCACTGTTACCGTGGCGACCTCGAAGTCATGCGTAATGCCGGCATCCCAAAAATAATACGCAACATCATTGGCCTTGTCGAAGATCTGCCAGCTTCTGCCCAGTTTGCCGAAAACAAAAGACTTGTCGGCATATTGATATTTGAAACCACCATAAACGTCATGCTTGTCGAAACGGCTAAGTGACGTTTTAGTGCGCGTAAATGCATACCCGGAAGTAAGACTCAGTTTGGGCGTCAATTCATAACTAAAATCGGCAAGGGCGCCATGTTCGAACTTGTCGATGCTGGTTGCATCCCAATAACGGGTATCGGAATAGCGATAACCGGTTTTGAGCGTACTCTTTTCTCCCATTTTCCAAAGCAGATACGGCGAAACGATAGCGATATTCTGGTCTGTCTGATTGAGAAAGAGGCTGCTTTGGGTGGTCACGTCACGGGTAACGTTAACGGATACCCGGCGATAGGTTTCATTGAGATCGAGATAGAAAAAATTATCTACAAGCGCGATGTTCCCCTTCACCATGGCGTCGTGATTAAACTCGGCATCACGGCTGTGCCGCGCATAGTTGCGGTAGTCGAGCGTATAGGCCGTATCCCAATTCCAGAAGGGGGTCAGGTAATGAAGCGACGCTCCCGGCTGGACACGGGTAATATAGTCGGTTCTCTTGCTGGCCGCGACCTCGTAGATGTTATCGTTGATCTCTTCACTTACCGCAAGCGATGGCTTAAACGCCATCTCAGCGGCGCAGGCCTGCCGAGCAATCCCCGTTACAAGGCCTGCTACGATCAGTGAGCATATCATCCAAGCCTGCCGGGAACAGTTCATCATTTTCTCCTGCCGAAGGTATCGCCGCCAAAAACCCGGCGGACAAACCCCACATTCGTGGGTTCATGTGACATTTCCAGGGCATTATCGTCTTTATGGGGCGGGACGATTTCATCCAGTTTTCTGATAAGGCTGAATATCTGTGAATCGGCCTTTGCCATATGCGAGGTGACGCTATTCTGAAGTTGCGTGAAGCGATCCTGAAACTCAGTGATGACTGTTTGCACCGGGCTGCCGTTTGTCACCTCAAGCGCATCGATCCGCCGGGCAATATCGTTCAACTGAGCGCGCATATCATTATTTTCCAACAGGTGCGATGCAGCGCCGGCATCGGCCGACACCCCTTCCGGGGGGGGGACGGCCCCGCTTGACCAAAAATGGTTGTCGAAATCAAGATCCCCGATAACTTCGCGCACCATCTCGACGGGAATCACCTTCATTTCTTCGGCAAATGCCGAAAGCATCAGAAAATCGCAGATAATGTTTATTAAGCGGGGAATTCCCCTGCTATAGCGGAAGATAATGTCCAACGACTCAAATGGGAACTCCACAGCAAGGGCATTGCCGGCAACTTCCAGGCGATGCATTATGTACCGCTCGGTTTCCTGACGGTTTAGCGATTGTAAATGACAATTTATGCTGATTCGCTGCCGCAATTGGCGTAGCTCGGGGGTAGATAGAATCGCCCGCAGTTCGGGTTGTCCGACTAAAATAATCTGCAGGAGCTTACTGTCGGATGTCTCCAGATTGGAGAGCATCCTGACCTCTTCCAGAAGCTCCGGAGCGAGGTTTTGGGCTTCATCTATGATCAGGATCGGCTGATTGCCGCGCGCATACTGGTCAACCAGGAAATCATTCAAATCCCGGATCAGGGTAACCTTATCCTTCCCTTGGGTCTGAAGGCCGAAATCGTCATTGATCATTGCCAGCAGTTGCTCAGAGGTGACGCGGGTGTTAAAAACCTTGGCCAGGATCAACTGTTCATAGCGTTTATTGAGCAGGTTTCTAATTATTGTGGTTTTGCCTGAACCGACCTCTCCGGTAAGAAGAATGAAACCTGCTCGCTCTCTGATTCCGTAGTCCAGAAACGTCAACGCCTTTTTGTGCGACTTGCTCAGGTAGATAAAACTTGGGTCGGGAACCAAGTCAAATGGTTTCATGCGTAAATTGAAAAATGTTTCGTACATACGTGCTCCGCTTTTGTTATGTAGCTTTGTGGGGATAGTCGCGATAATATGAGTAGCGTTCGTCATGCCGGTCAAGTATGGCGTCGTTATACACCATTCCCAGTAGTTCGCACCCCTTGAGGGCTTCAACAGCTTCTTTGATGTTTTCATGGGAAGCAAGCCGCTCTTTTACGACAAACAGTACCCCATCCATCTGGTGGGCTAAGGAGCGTGTTTCCGCAAAGAGGAGGATGGGCGGTGTGTCGAATATGAGATACCGGTCGGGATAGCGGTATTTCATCTCTTCGATCAGCTCTTTCATTTTCTGCGACGTGAATAGCTCAACCGGGTTGCTGACAATATGGCCAGCCGGTATTATGGAGAGCTTGCCAATACCAGTGGCAATGATCGTATCTCCGATATCCGTTCCATCGAGGAGGACGTCCGAGAGTCCTTTTCCGTTGTCAATATTGAGGTAGCGCTGGACAGAAGGACTGCGCAGATCTGCATCCACCAGCAGGACGGTGTGATCGAACTCCTGGGCCAGACTGATGGCAAGGTTGAGGGCGGTGAGCGTCTTCCCTTCGTGTGGTACCGCGCTGGTCACCATAATAGTGTTCTTGAAAAAATCCTCGCCTTTGGTCATTTTCACCAGTACGGATTTTAGTTTTCGGTACTCTTCCGCCGTAGGTGAATGCGGATCGTTCAGATTGACGAGATACGGGTTGTCAGGTCTTATTTTGTGTGCTACGGACGGGATTGGAGGAGGCTGAGACGGAATGGCCTTGAAAACGCGTTTTTGTGGATGTCCCTCGGAAGACGGGGCAACTTCATCCCTAAGCTGTGCCGCCTTTTCCATGGCCTTTTCAATTCTGCTCATATGTTAACCCTTTCGTGATACATCAGGTGTATCGACAGATGTCCTTCTTACCGCAAATACCCCTTGACGTCCTGAACAAGATTAGCCGGAGAAACGTAGGTAATCATTTTATCGACGTAGTTAAGTCCCAGCAGTTCCATTGCCGGAAAACAGAGCAGAAAAAGAAAATATACGCCGGCAATGGTAAACAGCCGCGTCGCGCGCTTGTGCTGTATGGCCGCCTCGCGCGGATTCAGTATATGAGGAATAACCGCCAAAATTGGCACACCGAATTCCTTGACAAAACTGGCATCTTTGACTGATGCGTCCATTTGTTCAAGAAGCAGCAGAATGCCAAAACTGCCGGCCAAACCACCGACGATTCCAAACAACATAATGGCAAGGCGATTCGGGCTTATGGGGGTCGCGGGGAGGACGGCAGGGTCGACAATACGAAACGTTGTTGATTTGTCCTGCACCTCCATCTGCTTTGAGACCTCTGACTGCCCGTGACGCGCGAACAGCTGGTCGTAGATATTTTTCTGGTTATTCCTTTCCAGTTCCAACTTATCGAGTTCAGCCTTTGCCGAAGGAATGTTTCTGAGCAGTGCTTGATTCGAAGCGATATTGCGACGCAGTCCATCTTCCGATATCTTGATGGCCGCGATCTCAGAATCGACTTTTGCCAGCTCGTTGGAGTCAAACGCTTGCCCGCCACCCGAAGCCTTCATCTGCTCCTTGATTGACTCGATTTCCGCTTTTACCGTGAGTACCCCGGGATAGCTATCGGTATATTGAGCCTGCAGCTCATGCAACTGTTTCTGCAGCGCAGACAGCTTCGAGCGCAAAGGGTCGCTGGTCGTTTTCGTTACCTGGCGCATTCCCTCCAACTGCCGACGCCTCATTTCCAGATCAATGAGTTTCTGCTGCGAAGCATTAATATCCTGGAAAAGTTTTCCCTCATCAATCGAGATGGCCGTTCCCTTCGCCCGCTTATAAGCGTTTACTTCATCTTGCGCCTTGTCCAATTTGGTTTTAAAAGCGGATATTTGTTCAGAAAGAAACTTGGTAGCGTCATAAGATTCACCGCGTTTTGATGAAGTATTCTCTTCAATATAAAGGCGAACCAATGTATTGACGACATCCTGGGCCAATCGTGGGTTACGGTCTTTATATGAAATTATGAACAAATCCTTGTCTTTTACTTGTACTACGATATTTTTCTGGAGCTTTTTTACGAGTTCTTCAGTTCCGGTATTACTATTTGGTGTCAGGTTCATATCAACACTGTCAGCGGTCTTGGCAAGCAGCGTGCGGCTGGTGATTGCATAGGTAAGCACTCTTATTGTGTCTTCCATGGATGGTGAAACAGTAAGACCTTTGACAAGCTCACTAATCACATTTTTTTCAATAAAAACAGTACTTTTGGCTTCATATATTTTGGGAAGCGCAAAACTTACGATAGTAACTACCGTCATAATCAGCAAAGCCAGCGTCACAAACAATTCTTTACGTCTGATTAAAAGCTGTCGATATTTTTTGAAATCAAGTTCCGAAGACTGCATATGCACCTCACAAGCAATATTTTACGTGAACCGGCCGCCACTTAAAAAAGGCTTTCCTTGACAAGGACGTAATCACCCGCCTCCAACACCAAATTCTGGGACAGGTCGCCTTGTTTAAAGAGTTTTTTAGCCTTAACTTCCAGGGATTGTTCCTTTTGCCCGACCTTTCTCCTGATTATGATATCATCCTGGTCCGCGAACTTGGTGAAACCTCCCGCTTCGAGTATCGCCTCCATGACCCTCATGCCCTCCCGATACTCAACGGCCTTTGGGGTGAGGACGGCGCCGAGGATATAGACATTTTTATCCAGCAGGAGCGGAATGAACAGTGAATCGCCGGACTCAAGCAGTATATCATTCTCCGACTCTCCCTTGATAAACAGCTTATAGAAATCTTCTTTCACTCTTTTCCCGTTTCTCAACAAATATGCTCTCCGGAGATCGGCTGTCTTGACCTCGCCAAGCGTGCATAACAATTGCAGGAGCGTTGTCCGCCGTTGGAGGTCATAGACCCCCGACTTGATCCCACCGCCATAAATATACACTTTGCTGTTGGTGATATCTCTAACGGTAACCGTAACAATAGGATTCTTCACCAGTTCCCTGAGTCGTGTCCCCAAGGACACCTGCAACTCCTTGGGGGTCACGCCGCTGGCAGCCACATCCCCCAGGCCCGGAACGGTAATCTTGCCGTCCGGGCGTACTTTCACGGAGAAGGTCAGTTCTTTTACCCCCCATACGGAAATATCCAGGCCATCACCTTCGCCGATCACATAGTCCGCCGCGCCGGATGCCAAGGGGACCATCAAGAAAAGCATACCTATACATGCCGCCATCAGATTTATTCTCATAAATTCCTCACGAAACAGGGATATTGGCAGAGCGTTATTGCCCGCCACGGCCAAAAAGCACAACCTTGATGGTTTCGAAAAAGATCAACGTGTCCAGGAACGGGCTAATATTCTTGATATAGAACAGGTCATAGCGTAATTTTTCAATGGCATCTTCTATTGTCGAACCGTAAGGGTATCGCACCTGTGCCCATCCCGTCAGTCCGGGCTTTATGAAGTGACGCTTAGAATAGTACGGGATCACCTGTTTCAATTTTTCAACAAATTCAGGTCGTTCCGGACGCGGCCCCACAAAACTCATATCCCCTTTCAAAACGTTGTACAGTTGGGGAATTTCATCAATCCGCGATTTCCTGAACAAGCTCCCGAGTTTGGTCACACGCGGGTCATTCTTGGTAGCCCATATGGCGCCGGACTTGTCCTCCGCATCCTGGCGCATGGTTCTGAACTTGAACAAATTAAACATTTTTTCCTTGTTACCGACGCGCATCTGCCTGAAAAACACCGGGCCCGGGGAATCAAGCTTAATGGCAAGTGCGATAATGGGGAAAAGAGGGAGCGCCAGAAACAAACCCGTTAAGGACAGGACGACATCGATATAACGTTTGCAGATACTGAAATAGATTGGCCTGCGGAAGCCACTGGAAAAAATGATCCAACTGGGAGTGATTTGTTCCAGCATGAGTTTGCCATGAATAAGCTCATAGAACGAGGGAGCATCCATGACTTCAATGCCGTTCAATTTGCAACGCAAAACATCCCTGAGTGGAAAAACGCCCCTTCTCTCGGACAGTGCAACAACAATGATATCGGCCTGTGCAACAAGTGTAGCCGCCATCAGGTCGTCGGCGTTTCCAACAATCAGGTCATGGGGAACGACAACGCTCTCGCCTTGTTTCTCATTGTTGCTGGCACCATTACAATTGCATAATGCGTATCCCGCCAGGGTATAATTACGGTTGTGGGCCGAACAGAACTCCCCGACCTGGCTTGCCAGCGAACCGGTACCCAATACCAAAACCCGCCGGGAAAATCGTGGGTTGTGGCGGCCAACCAGGTAAAAAATCACATGCCAGACATATTGCAGGAGAGAAAAAATAGCAATCGAGATTACCAGTATGCCACGCCCGAGCATAATGTTCGGGTCAACGTAATAGGTGATGGAGAGCAGGAAAAATGAAGTTGCCGCACCGAGCAGGGTATTAATGATGATCTCACGTTTCCTGGTGTTTCTGTCGAAATCATAGGTGTCCATCAGGTGCGAAGCGAACAGGATCGCCAGGACAAAAATGAATGCAGTATAAAATGTCGAAGCTTCGGACAACTTGCTGGTGACTTCCGGGTAGCCGAGACGTACCACGGCTGCGGAGTAGAGGGACAGCAGAACCAGTAGGACATCGACTATTATGAGGATAAACCAGCGCAAACTCATTTGGGTCTCATTTTCTCAGTTCAGAGAGCATCGATTTAGCGGCATTTGCATCGGCAAAGTCACCGAGCGCAAGGGCCTTTTGTAAGGTTCGCACTGCATTTATCTTATCACCGGACTTCCTGTATGCAAGTGCCAGGTGGTAAGCGATCGTCGGATTATTCGGGAGGAGAGTGGCGGCCTTTCCCAAAACCTTCTTCGCATCGTCTACTCGGCGGTTTTTCAGCAAGGCATATCCCAGTGTGTCCATGACTCCGGCATTCCCTGGTTCCAGCTTAAAGGCAACGATTGCCAGCCGCAGGGCTTCTTCCTTTTTGCCGTAGCCTTCCGCGCAGAGGTAGGCCAGATTGTTCAGAGCAGGCACATAGGTATTTGATTTTTCAAGACAGAGCCGGTATTTCTCGACTGCTTCCCTCTGTTTCCCTTTCAGGTCAAATATTGCCCCCTGGGCATAAATGGCCGGCGCATAATCAGTTTTTTTGCGCTCGGCGTTGACATACGCAACCATCGCCTGGTCATAATCCTTTTGGGTTTCAAAGAGCTTTCCCAAAAAGAGCAGTGCGTTCACGTTATCGGGATCGACACGCAAACCATTCTTCACCTCCCTGATCGCGCCGGTATAATTTTTTTGGTTTTCGTAAACGGAACCGAGCACCACATATCCACGTGCCGAGCCCGGATATTTGGCGATAACCTTGCGCGCCTGTTCTACCGCCCTAGCAGTGTCCTTCATGGCGACATAGGTATTTACTTTCAGGACAATGCCCGCTTCCGGGTTGAGGGCTTCCACGTCGTCAAAAATCTTAACAGCTTCTTTATACCTCTTATCGGCAACCAGGATACGCCCTTTCATCTCAAGGGCTGAAACATCGCGCGGGTTAACCTTTATTGCTTCATCCAGCACCTTGATCGCCTTGGCGGTTTCCTTCTTTTTCAGGTGATGACTTGCCTGCGCCAAAAATGCCGCGGGGATATTGGCATCTTTTGCCTTCTGGTAATAGACAAGGGCTGACCGGTCGTCGCCCTTTATTTCATATAAAGCCGCCAGCCCAAGCATTGCCTGGGCATTATGCGGATCATTGCGATAAAGGGTGCCGTACTCGTCAATGGCTTTGTCATAATTGCCAGCAACGGCATAATACGTAGCCAGGCTCTGGTAGGACGCGGGCAGCAGCGGGTCAATCTCTTTCGCCTTCTGCAGGTTTTTGATACCTTCGGCCTGCTTGCTTTCGGAGAAATTGAGAGCCGCCACGGCATTATATAGCGGGGCATCACTCTTTTTTCCCGTCAAACCGGACTTGAGGACAGACAGCGCCTTGGGGTTGTTTCCCTTCCGCATATAGTAAGAGGCGAGTAGCAGGCGACTATTCAGGGAATCGGGAGCCATCTTGACAGCCGCTGCAAGCTCCATTTCTCCCTCGGTATTTTTCCCACGACTCAAATAGTAATAACCCTTTTTCTGATAGGCATCGACCATCTTGGGATCAGCTTTTGTCGCTCGATTCAGCTCCTGCATCCCCTCTTCGAACATCCCCTTTGCCATATAGGCATTGCCAAGCATGTTGTGAGCAACCGCATCCCTGCCATCCTGCTGCAGTACCTTATTGATCTCGGCAATCGCATCATCAGTCCGCCTTTGTGTCAGGAGAATTGCGCCCGTCATGAGCCGGGCCTGCCGGGAAGTGGGCACAACGTCAAGGATCTTGCGAAATTGGCTCAAGGCGGTTTCCAGTTCACCCAGATTATAGTAACAGAGCCCGAGAAAGTAATACCCTTCCGATGTGGGCATAATCTTTATGGAATTCTGAAGTTGAGTGGCGGCCTCTGCATATTTTTTTCGCTGATAGCTGACCAACCCTTTCAAACGATAGCCATCGGATCTTTTGGGAAACGTTTTGATCATCTCGTCAGAGATTTTCTCAGCCTTATCCAGTTCACCCTTTTCAATACGGATCAGCCCTGACTTGTAACTGGCAAGTGCCTCCGAGCGGTTGATTGCAAGGATTTTCTGATAAATCTCCAATGCCTTGTCAGTATTTCCCGCATTTTTTTCCATGGCGGCGAGCATATAATAAGCGCGGGGGTTTTTCGGGTCCTCGGCGACGATTTCATCCAGAAGAGCTTTTGCCTTTGGCTCTTTTCCTGCGGCCACGTAGAGTGCTGCCAGTTCGAGTTTGGTCCTCGAACGCCGGGGGTCCGCTTTGAGGGCCTGCAACAAATAACTCGCCGCTTCGTCATACCTCTTACTCGAGGCACACGCTATCCCCAGCGTCTCCAAACACTCGGCGCTGCCGGGATGTTTGGCGAGGTACCGCCCCGCCAATTTGAAGGCCTCGTCAGTTTTCTTTGCAGAAACCATAAGTTTTGCCAGTTCCAGCAAAACTTCATCACGGGAAGGATTTTGCTTCAGAACCTTGGTAAACTCTTTTTCCGCCTGCTCCCGCTTTCCCAAGGCGGCGTATGCCCTTGCCAACTGAAAACGCGCATCGCTATAATTTTCATCTTTTTCCAAAGCACTTCTGAAAAGGACCACGGCAGCGTTCGAATTGGAACCATTCAGTTGCTTAAGTCCTTCTCTGAACAACTCCTCCTTCGACTTGCTCCCACAAGCAGAACAAACAAACAAGACCAGGGCAACCAAAAAAATTCTAAGCACTTTAACTCCCTCCTGGCTGAGACCAAGAACTTTTTCAAGACATGCTTCATGCACTGTTTCAGAGAAAGCAGTCGCTCTCTTTCATCCTTGACGCAAGTTCAAATTCAGAAGCTTCGGCACCCATTCCGTTGGTAAGTTTTGCAGATCTCCCCCTTTTCGCATCAGCTCGCATTAACACGCTATTGCCCCGTGAATTTACGAACAAAGACCACCTTCCAGGGCACCCAATCTGCTCTCTTAATAATCCAAACGCCGCTGTCGAAAAAATTAACAACCAAGTAGTCATCAAGGCGGACCACAGAAAATAAACCCACAAAAACAAATGCTTATACCAACGGCATATAAATTGCTTCAAAATCATCTAAGTTTACGTGACTTTTCAGGGGCTATTTTGAGCTGCAAAAAGAGAGGCGGCATGCACGCTTTAATGGCCGACCGTTGCAATGCCAGCCATGCGAAAACCTAACGCCAACACCCAATGCAAACGTCGGGCCAAAACATAACAATATAGACATACCAGCATATAACATCGTTTAATATTATAGGGGCTATCAAAGCATACTACCGTATCATATTATTGAATCAATACTGTAACAACACGTTAAAATCTATATTATTTTGAGATTATTATTTAGAAGTTTTTATAAACAGTATTATAAATTGCAGTTGTAATCAACACATTTTAATGCTGCTTTCTCGTAATATGAGTATTGAGGAGACATCAAAATGGAGAAGAGAAATTTTACTCGGGTTGCTTTTTCTGGCGGAGCCTCAATTAAGTATAAAGAGCAAATTTTCTGGGGAAATATAGGGAATGTAAGCTTACAAGGCTTCTTTATCAAAACAAAGCATGACCTGCCGCTCGATAATCCCCTGGAAGTAACCATCTATCAATCGCCCGACTCTTCCATCTATTTGAATGCCTGCGTAGTTCGTAGCGAAGAGGACGGAGTGGGCATGAAAATCAGCGGGCTGGATGTGAACTCCTTTGTCCGTCTCAGGGAGGTGATCTCACAACAATGCAACGATCAAACGCTTATAATGCATGAAACCTATAAAATGGCGAACTGCATTCACTGACTAGTGCCACAGCTTAACGCTTAACCACTCAAATCTATTGCCCGAGCGGCCAGCACGTACCGCCGCCCCTCCTTTCTCCCACTGATGATACATTGAGCATCCTCTTCACGTTGCACAACGTCCCTGCACTCACAATAATTTGCTGTTTCCTGTGTTCATGACGACGTCGATGAGCCGCATGGGTAACAGTTACGACAATGCTCCGATGGGAAATTTCTGGGGTGATGACTGAATTGATTCATCATAAACGATTGGATCAGGCAAAATCAGGAGATCAAGACGGACAGCAGTGGGTAGATACTTATTGCGTTCCCCGGAGAGACCTAGATAAAACCACATTGACGGCTGTTTTTTTTGAGATATACAGTACTCACAGGGAAAAGCAAATTCCTATCACCTTCCCCCTGACCAAAACAGCGGGAAACCTCGCGTGCAGTGCAGGGGCCCTCCATGAACCTTACCAAGAAGCGAATCGTCGTTTTGTTCCACAGCGGTAATAGCGTTACCGGGGTCACAAGATACAGCGTTGATCACCTTGCTAGCTACTGGCGCGAGGATGGGCACGAAGTCGTTTATTTGTTTGGGACAAAAACCTATGTGCCGGCGGACATCGTACTCTTACACGTGGACCTGTCAGTCGTCCCCGATCAATACCTCGCCTTCGCCTCGCGCTATCCGATTGTCCTCAATGGGCAAATCCGGGACATCCGCAAGTCAGTTGTCAGCACCCAACTCGTCGGTCCGCACGAATCATGGACCGGACCCGTCATAGTGAAGTCTAATTTCAACTACGGAGGTGTGCCTGAGCAATTGTTGACGCCGGGGTGGCTCACCAGACACTCTGGCGCTTGGCGCACGGCATGCCAAGTCATGGATCGGCTCACCGGCCGGGAGGCGATTACAGACTGGACGAAGTACCGGGTTTACGACAGCGTTAAAGCCGTTCCATCGTTATTTTTCAAGCGGAGCGACGTTGTGGTCGAGCGATTTCTCCCGGAGCGCGAGAACAACTTGTATCATCTGCGCATGTTCCAAGTGCTCGGCGACCGCTGGACCTGCATAAGAATCGCGTCCCCCCACCCTGTGTTCAAGGCCTCAATGAGCGTCTCGTCGGAAGTGGTCGAACCACACTCCGAAGTCTACACGTGGCGCAAGCAATTTAACCTCGATTACGGAAAGTTGGACTATCTCGTCCACGAGGGGCGTCCAGTGCTGATTGATGTCAACAAGACGACAGGGGCGTCGAGCCAAGTGGCAGGAGCCCCTTTGCAGGCGATGCGCCGTCGGATCGCTGAGGGGCTGTACAGCTATTTCGCCTAGTGTCCCGCGCTGTTTGCGGTGAGTACAGCAGAGGCTACATCAAGGGACCGCAACGACGACAGCGTACAAAAGAGGAGGAATTACGGGGACGAACTAACCGCACGGGACACTAACTGGGCGGGCTGCTTGGCGGGCAAGACGAAGCGAACGTGACATGTGCCACTGGTGCCGGCAGCACGTCGGAAAATTCCAACCGCACGCAGTCGTAGTAGTCAACATTTCTGCTCGTGAGGAGCAGCGGACAAAGCCGTCCCTTGGAATTGCGACAGAGCACTAACTCACCGGCCTGCGTGCGCTGATCGCCGCCCGGGAATGGGCGGAATCCGAGCGTCGCACCGGTTGCTCGCTGGGTCATGTGGACGTCTTTGATCAGTCTGTCGAAGAGGTAGTTGGTGACGTAACCGGTCCGGCTGTACCGATGCATACGCTCGGCGGCCTCGGCCGCGGTGATGGGGCGCCCGAGGAAACGCGCCACGTTGTCGATAGCCTGTGGCGACGGGTCGGAATCAAGAGGCGGCTCAACCTTGGCATCTCTCAGGAGCCGGTCATACTCCTCGAGATCGAACTCCTCTGACTCGACAATCAGGCCAAGCCGGTTCGAAATGTGCATCTCGTCGATCAGTTGACGAAACTTGCGCACGTATCCCTCCGTGAGATCGAGAGCAATGTCGTTCGTGCGCAAGCCGCAGAGGTTATCGACGACAAGAAAGAAGTGTGCACCGGGCGGATATAACTCGACTATGCGGCGGCAGAGCGTGTTAATCTGAGAAAGGATGAGAAGCTCGGAGAGACCGACATCGTAGGTTAGCGGCAAAATCCCTGGCCGGGTCGTGGCGTGGTAGCCCGGTCCGATATCGTAGAAGAACTTCAGGGCCCCGCCTGTCGACATCCGTTTGCGTAGCATGGTCACGACATCATTGCGATAGCACTCGGTTTTGTTCCGCCCCAGATAGCAGAACGTGCGGCTTGTGAGCACCGTAAAGAGTTCATTGGCGAGCGCAGCATCGTCGATCGGCCCCGCGTCCAGGGGGCTTGACAAGGGCACGATACCCCCAAGCACATCGCTGAGGTAGGCGACCACCTCGTGATTAATCGTTTGGCTGACTGCCATCACATTTCAGCCTCACTCTCATGTTTATCGTTAACCGTGCAACTTGTTTGTACTATTCATCGTTTTTTACGCCTCAAACCTATTCATTTGCTGACATCCAAACATTCTTGTTTAGTTCTTTTCCTGTATTGGTATATATTCCCTCTCAAAATCCAATAATTAATTCCCAAGTCAATCCATTTATCATAATTATAACAATATATTATTCTTCTAATAGCCGTTTCAAAGAGCTTTCTAAAAAGATATCGAGGTGCATTGAACCAATAAGTGGCATTCGGCAGTTCGTATAGCTGCGCCATGGAACGCCCATATCTGAATGCTCTTCCATATAACCAAGCAACTTCTAACTGCTCACGTCGAATTTGGTGATAAACTAAAGCGTTAGGCAAAAATACCGCGTTCATCCCGGACTCTTCCAGTTTCATGAGCAGTTCTGTCTCGCTACCCATTATGTAATTATCCCCACTGGGACCTATATCTGGATTAAATTGCCAGCCCTCAAGAAAAACATTGGAACGGATGGCCATATTGGGTCCCCAAACCTTATGCGGTGGACAGTGCCCTTCTCCAGTATCCCAGTTTACAACGACATAGGCTCCTTTGAAAAATTTGTGAGCTTCTGATATCGGACTTTTCGTCTCAGGAGGATATTGGGGCAATATCTTTCCTCCAAATACGGAAACGTCAGGCCATCTCGCTGAACCGTCCCGCATCTCCATCAACCAATTATGATCTGCTATAACATCATCGTCAGTAAATACGAAAAGATCTCCCGTTGCCAGCTTAACTGCTTTATTCAGCGCATTATTCTTTCCACGTTTTTTTTCTACAAGATACCTGATGGGTAATTTATTGTTAAAGCCAAGAACCATTTGCTCGGTCTTTGGATCACCATAATTATCAACTACTAAAATTTCCCAACTCAATCCATCAGTTATGATGTTGCAAAAACTGTCGAGAGTTCGGGACAATATTTCATTACGTTTATATGTTGCAAGCATCACCGTTATGTTCACGCAACTGTCCTCATAACGCATGCGGATATTCCGGGGTAATTGTCCCCTCCCCCTAAGGCGGGCAAGGGCGTTGTCATGTTATTGTATTATACCGTAAATTTCCCTCTTAGCAGGTCGTCAAATTTTAACCTCATTTTTTCCATAGTTGATCGGCCAATCGTTTGACCTTCAAATAAAACCCTTTGCGGTTTTACTCATAAAGACCCGATTACAACTTCCGCCGTAAAATTCCCCTCGACATACTTACTCACTCAGGCTCTTTCAGGGACACCGAGATACTTTTCATAAGTCTTGCAGGCAGGGGTGCGCAGATAATAAAAGAGGGTGCAGAACTCAAGGGCACCCGTGAAGAAGTCTCTCCATTTAAGCTTTGAGCCCTTTACATCCACCCATTGCAAAAGAGGAAACTCAACCCATCTGGAACTTGCCTCCGGTGGGGATACGTTCATGACAATGGGAAAGCGGGCGAGCATTTCAACATCAAACGTCCAAGCGACCTTGAAGGGCTTACCAAAGACGTGCCGTAAGGCCTCGTTGTTCCTGAATATCTTGGCTCCGCACTGGGTGTCGTAAATATTGATATTGAGCAAGATCGATGCGCATGTCGCGAAGACCCTGCCAAAGTAGTGCCGTAAGACATTACGCTCAATCCTTCGGCCAAGCAGGCGTACACGTGAGCCAATAACTATTTCTGCGCCTGAAGCTTCGAGTAACCGGCTAAAATCCCCTATGACGTCAAGGGGAGTCGCCAGATCGGCGTCCCAGTACCCTATATAATCGAAAGCGCCCAGAAGTGACGTGAGCATGCCCTGGCGTACTGCCTCGGCCTTGCCTGAGTTTTTCTCCAGATTTACAATTTCTACCTGGGCGGGATTTTTATCTTTCAGAGAGGTAAGAATCTGCCGTGTGCTATCCGTACTCCCATCATTGACAAAGAGGAACGACAGGTCGCTGTTGTTATCCAGAGCGTCCAGAAAAGCCTTTGGGTTCAGCCGCATTGCTTCGTTATAGCATGGAACGATTATCCTCGTTTTTCGCATAAAACCCATCCCGTGAGTCCAGGTATCGTTATGCCCAAACGGCTGGCTGAGATCAAAAGGCTATTATCACTATCAAAAACCGTCCCGATGACCCTGGTGATGACCTCGCCCCCATCCCAATTCCCAACGCCATCCGACTCCTTGCCGATATTCAGGAGTTTATAGAGGACAAGTTTCGGCAGCAGAAGGGTGGAAAAAAGATAGCCGGAGGAAAGGACCTTGAGTCCGCACATTGTTGCCAATGCAACAAGTTCTTTCAGGTTGTAACGCCGGTAATGTCCGAGGAAGACATCGTGCCTGCCGAAGATGGATTGGAAAGCGGGAACTGTTATCATGACCTTGCCATCTCCGGGGGCATACCTGTCAACGATATCCGTCAGGAATTTCCGGTCAGCTTCCACATGCTCTATCACGTCAAGGAGGAGTATGAGATCATACGGCCCTTTTTCAGGCATTTCCCGGCAATACTTCACGCCGCTGGCACGGTTGTTAAGCTCGCATATCAATTCATCGGTCAAGTTTATATCTACGGCCGTTACCTCTTTGCTTGTCAGGCGATTGAAAATATTTTCGGAGATGAAACCGTCGCCACACCCCACATCAAGAGCGGTGATCCCCTCAAACATGACAGGGTCCAGAATCTTGTGCAGAGCCTTGAGTCGTGCAACCTCCCACGGGTGTTTTTTCGCATGGGTTATGGTAAATTCCTTTAAATCCATTCGCTCCTGCTCAACCGAGTGATCGGGGATTAAACCTTGCAACAGCAGATATCATCAGGATGGCGCTCAGTCATTTACGATTTTGACATAGTTGGCCATTTTATACGTCTCGCTCATTATCATGGCAGGGGCATTACTTTTTAAGGAAACGGCGTCAACCAGCCTGACAAAGGAATCCGCATCGAGTTCATCAATCTTCATGCCCATGCCCACTTCTTCACAGTGGATGGTACTCGCACGCACATTGATGGAAGAATGAGGCGGGTGATAGATGGTAACGTCTAACGGCAAATCCAATGGCATGTCTGGTTTTACAGTGCTTGATGTTCTGATATAGAATCCCTGTAAGCTCAAATTTTCAACGGTGCCCCATACGAGGTGATTGTTGTAAGAAATTGACGCGCCATCAGAGAAATCAACTCTGGTAAAGTTTCTGTTTTCCATTTTGCATTACCCCGAGGATTACTCAAAGATAGTTGTTCCCCGCCAGACTGTACCCGGTGAAAAGGTTCTAAAACATATACAGGTAAATAGTAAGCGCATAATGCCTTCTTGTCAAAAAACCTATTCAGAATACTCCTTCCAGACAAGACCGGATGCCGATTCGAATTTCGTTATACTGTCGCCATCGTCGATGCTGCCGGTAAATGCTGCATCGTCATCCCAGAGTATCCCTTCCGGCATGAGTATTCTGGCCACGACCTCCTTTCCGCCAACGGCACGTGGACGCACGCTCTTTTAAACCCGCTTTGCCGTTGCTTCATAATGGACGCATGAATAAAAATTGCCGCAATTACGGTAACTTCCTATTTAATAAGTGTATGCATGCCTAACAAGTATTCGAGAAAAAGTCTCACAACTGACCCCGCGTGAATGCAGTACGTTCTGCCATCACGAGTTGAGCAATACCCACGAGGAGGTGCATTTTTGGTATCTCAGCACATTCAGGCAAAACTATCGATTTAAATTGCATGCGGCGAGGATAGAGGTCGGATAAACGACTGGTACTCGTTACAATACGCGGCCCGCGTCCCCGTAGAATTTTCTTGAAAATAGATATGATCCCGGCAATCGTTGTTGGGTCTTCAGATGCAATTATTTTTGTGAGAATCCGGTTATCCACACCTATCATACGTAAGGCGATGATCATCGAAGCTGCGGCATCGTCGGAGGCTATGTAATCGCGAACAGTATCGTATGGGACGTATATCTGAATGGGCTGATTACGAAGAGTGCTCCGGGCAATGTGCGTTAGGAGTCCTTGTTGCTTGCAGTGTGCTTGTCCATAGCCGTATAGCGTTGAAATCCTGGCAATTAGCACTGTTATTCGACTAGTTCCAACCGCTAAGGAGCGGACCATATCTTCTTGCTTAAGTTTCTCGTGGGCATAGGCGGTAGTTGGCTTTGGGGGGGTGTTCTCTGTGATGATATCATCCCCTGACCCGGCATAGATTGCACCTGCGGAACTGGCGAAAGCAAACGCACCGGAGGTGGTCATCAGGTGCATATTGGATTTGAGAAGCTCAAGCACCAAAGACATATCTCGTGTTTCAGACGCAAGGACGTCTTCCGCACTGCCCATGGTGCCCACGCCGGCAGCCCAGTAAATCTCCCATCGGCCTGACGCACCAACGTGAGCAGCAAACTCAGGGATGATGGCTTCAAGCTGTGAGGCGAGTTCTGAATAACTGCCCCAACGAAGACGGTCGCTTGGCAAAAAAAGCTCGGTGCCGTCACGGCGCAACGCACTGCACAAAGCCGCTCCGAGCAGCCCCCCACTTCCTATGACCCATGCAATAGTCATTTGCGAACAGCCGGTCGCGTCGGCTTGGAGCTGACGACATACAGGGGTCTTCCCATGACGATACCCATCGTGACCGCAAGGTACTCGGCGATCACGCCGAGCGCGGTCAGGATACATCCCGCGAAAAAGACAACAGCTATCAGGATCGACGCCCAGCCTTGAACCGGCACCAAGCCATAATATTTGCCATACAACACATGGGCGGCAATGACGCAAGCCACAAACATCGAGCAAAAGCCCATCACTGTGATTAATCTCAATGGGCGCGTGCCGGTTGTAAGGATAAGGTTCCAGAAATGCCCAAATAGCTTGAGATATGAGTACCCCGAGACATGCCTCATCTCATTTCTCAACGAAACAGGACAGTGTCCGATACGCTCGGTGATCCAGAAAAGCCCCACGTCGAGATAGACGCCATTACCACAGTAGGCCGCCAATGTTCTTGCGATCTCTCCATCAATGAGCCGAAAACTGTTGAAGCTTCCGATTTTGCTGTTACCCAGTAATCTCGTGCTAATCGCCTTGGCGGTCCGGCTCAACATATTCCGAAGCCATCCGTGCGGCGGCAGATTCGTAGCGCATGCATAAACCAGTTGCAGTGAGGAGTCCAGAGCATTGTCCAACATGCACCCAATGTCCCCTGGATTTTGCTGCCCATCCTCGTCAATTGTCACAACCCAGTCGCCTGTAGCGCTAGCCATGCCGGCAAGCGTAGCTGCATGCTGGCCGTAATTTCGAGATAGCCACACCGTCCGCACAAAGGGATATTGAGTGCTGAGGAATTCAAGTGTCTCGTCAGACCGATCCGGACCGCAATCATGAACCAGCAAGACTTCACGGACCATGAAGCAGTTGCCGTTTGGTGTTGTTTGTCTGTAAATCAGTGGCGCGATTTCTTCAACCAGAACCGGAAGGGTATGCTCTCCTCGGTAAACCGGGATTACGATGGAGACACTGAGCGCGGCAAGATTGTCCATAATATAGCACCTTTTAAAAGCATGATTGGGCCAGACAGCGTACAAACTGCGGTTCAGTTGAAGGGGACACCGCAGACAAAGTCAATGCTCGGACCAATGACATCCTTCAGAATGTTCCGGATTTAGCCCCCCTTGATCAGCATCCGTAATGGGTGCCGACAACGTCGAAGTTGCTCCGCCGTATAGTCTCTGGAGAGCTCCAATGTCATGGCAATATTATTTTGTCTTCAAAATGTATTGATAAACACACATGCGAAGCAGGTTATTTGTCCACCCCATTACTTTTCCTGCAATAATATCGATGCGACCGATACCAAACGCAGGGTTCGTAGCCGCCCTGGCAACAAAGTGCTGAAAATCCTTACCCTGCCCGTTTCCAATGGCAACGCTCCAAGACCCACTGGAAACACGGAAAGACACAAGTTTTTCAGTCAGGTAGTACGCATTGCCTCGCAACAGAAGACGAAACCAGTAATCGAGATCAATTATATAGCCGATACTGGCATCAAATCCCCCTACCTCATTCGCCAGACTTTTTCGGAACAGCACACCTCCCGGTTCACCAATGATGTTGGCGCCACGGCGAAGGCAAGTCCGTATTGCAGATTGGCTACCGACTGTCCCGTCACGACGTTTGGGATAACCTCGTGACATGATGGTTCTGCCGTGAGAATCAAAGATTGTCCTGGCACAGAACACAAGTGCAATGCGCTCGTCCGTATCAGCTTCAAGCACGGCAACTTGCCGGGCAAGGCAATGCGGGGCAAGAAGATCATCCTGCGGAAGCAGCTTTATGTATCGTCCGCGTGCTTCAGCAATGCAACGGTTCCAGTTGCCCTCGGGGCCAAGATTACGATCATTACGCAAAAATTTGATTCGTGGATCATTATAATTGCTTACGATTCTGTCAGTGCCATCTGTCGAACTGTCGTCAATGATAATAAGCTCGAAGTTATGGAAAGATTGTGCCAGAACCGATTCGATTGCAGCGCCAATAAATTCTGCTCCCTCATAGCTTGGAATGCAGACGGAAACAACGGGTTCTGTCAGCTGTTTGCTCATTGCAATTTATTCCTGCATTCTTGGAGTGCGGCCCCGTATTCTCCAGAAGTAATTTGCCAGGAGTTGCGCAGATGGGCTAATCTATTCCTGATTAGCCCATCTGCTCCCGCAATTTTTGGTCCACGCAAGACGACTAGCCAGGGATCATTCCATAAAATTACACCATAGACAGGGTCTTGCAATAAACAATCAACCGACGCCAGGTACTCAGCCGGATTCATTTGCAAGTGATGGGCAAGCGTGCCGATTCCTTGCCTGTTGTGGGGAATAATATTAAGCGTGGGACTGTCGAGCCTCAGCACGATGGCGTCTGCCTCGCCAACCTTGAACGGATAGCGAAATATCTGCTGGCGCTGAGAAAAATGTGCGCCAACATTCGCCTGTACGGACAGCGACGCACGATCTGCTACCAACGCACGCACCTGTTTCAAAGCCGGGTCCGGAACCTGAACCCATTGGACAGGCCGCCAGAAATTAATGGCCCCAGGGAGTGGCAATGGAGCAAGTTCATATCCAAGTACTGCGGTGGCCAGCAGTATCCAATTTGTAATGGGAACAGAGAATGATTTAGCAAATAGCGTAGCTATGCGCTTAGCGCCGTAAACCGCCGAAACGGTTAGTATTGGAACGAGCGTGACACTATGGTAGGAAGTGATTGCCCTTGGCATCGGATTCGCAGAGAGCGTATTCGCCAAGAAATCTGCAATCGCTGGCAGCAGCCAAAAGGGGGCAGCTAAAAACAGACCTAACAACGGCAGACTAAGGAAAACAATATACCTGATTGTCCCATGCACCGTAATCATCGTGTGAAGCATCCGGATTGGGTGAAATGCAATATTGCCAACAATCTCCGACAAGGACCCCCCAAGCCAGCCATAGCGGCTATCCTTCGCGCCAGGATCAACAATCATTGAATGAATGCCCGAGGGTGAAAGTGTCGGCATGATGAATCCCAGAACAAGTATGGTGTGCAGCAGGCCGATGCTCACAAGGAGGAAACTACCTTTCCAATCCCCCTGCCTAAACCACCATAGGGCACCAAAGCACGCTACCGTAATACCAAATTGCTCTTGGAGCAGCAATAGCCAGAAACAGCAAAACATAAGCAGCCGAAAATTTTTCTTCTCAACAGCCAATAATGCCGTCGCGATAAAGGGCACGGCAATCGTTACCGGGTGGAAGTCCCACGCCGCAGCACCCAGCAGAAAAGGATTGAATAGATAGATCAATGCCCAGAGTAGTCCAGTGCGCTCGGACCCATGTACTCTGCTCGCAAGAAGAAAAATCGGTAAAGCCGCAACCGATAATGCAAAGGCTTGAGCGACGATGAACCATTCAGCTACGGGCCAAATTGAGTAGAGCGGAACAAACAGCAAAAGGAATGGATTGAAGTGGCAGCTCAACCAGTTTATCGGCTGTCCAAAGACATTGTTTGTGTCGAGAAACCATTGGCCGTGGAGCGTTCCCCAGACTGCTTGATCAAAGAAACCCAGGTCATTCAGGGAGGTCATATACCCCCAATGTCGAAAAAGTCCGATGGTGAGCAATAAAGCAAAGTGTGCGCAAACAACTATAAACAATACTCGGCGCGCTTGGTTGATCCCAAATGTGCCATTTGCACTCGATGCTTTTGATGCGGTCAACTTGTACCTCACTTATTTCCCTTTAATGTTTTGAGGAGTCAAATATACAATTCCCCATGGTTTTTCCATACCATCCCGGTTTCAAAATTGATAAATTAATCTATGTAGCAACACAAAATTTAATCTGAGTATTCCTTCCAGACCAGACCGGATGCCGACTCGAATTTCGTTATACTGTCGGTATCCTCTATGCTGCCGGTAAATGCTGCATCGTCATCCCAGAGTATCCCTTCCGGCATGAGTATTCTGGCCACAACCTCCTTTCCGCCAACGGCACGCGGACGCACGGTCTTTTTAACCCGCTTTGCCGTTGCTTCATAGAGAATCAGTGAAAAGGAATTGTCGCAATTGCTGCAATGTTCCTGTGAAAACGTATAGACCCCTTCTTTGGTCTTCTCGATTACAGCCTCCCGAATGTCCGCGCTGGCTGTCACTATGACCGGAAAGACCGGTATCCCCTTACGGGACTCGGTACGTGTGAAGGGCCTGTCCCGCCTCGATTTCTCGAATTTTTTGAAGGTGACCGTCAAAGGGGGATATTTTTTGCCGGAGATGACCAGCTTAAGGTCGCCCGTAACAATCGGGACAGGAATGCCTTTTGCCTCGCGACTGGTCTGCATCTTGGCCAGTTGCCCCAACCAACTCTTCTCTGCCGCCAATCTGTTATTTTCCTGAAGTATCCGGTCCTTTTTCTGCTGTTCGATCTTGCGAAGCGCATCTTCGCGGCTTTTGCTGTCATGCACCGCCTGTTCGCGGGCAAGTTGTTCCTGACGGGCCTTCTCCCGGGCAAGCCGTTCGTTCTCTGCCCTGAGGAGTTCCGCCTCGCGTGTTTTTTGTTCCTGTTCTGCCGCCAGCCGAGTCCGCCGTTCCTGGGAGGCCCGCTTCTGCTCGGCAAGTTCACGTGCCTTGCGCTCCTGTTCTGCTTTGCGAAATGCTTCTTCACGGCTCGTGCGGTCGCGTTCCACTTGTTCACGGACTAGCTGTTGCTGGCGGGCCTTCTCCTGGGCAAACCGCTTCTGCTCGACGCGTTCACGGGCCTTGCGTTCCAGCTCTGCTGTGCGGAGTGTTTCTGCACGGCTCATGCGGTCGCGTTCTGCCTGCTCGCGGGCCAGCTGTTGCTGGCGTGCCTTCTCCTGGGCAAGCCGCTCCTGCTCCGCCGCCAGTCGGGTTCTCTGCTCCCAGGCAATTTTCTCCCGTTCCCGGCGTTCCTGCTCTTGGCGCTCTACTGCCAAGCGCACTGACTCTGCTTGCCGAACAGCTTCCGCCTCTGCCCTGCGCAACTCCTCTTCGTGCAGAACGGCAAGGCGGTCCTTTTCCCGCTCGGCGTCGGGGGATTCGCCGACAGCGGCCTTGACCGGTTCTTGCTTCGGAGGTGCTTGATCGGTGACCGGTGTTTTGCGTGGCGAAGCCTGGGGCGGTGTCGGGAGGGCTGCTGCCATGCTTGTTGCCGCAGGAAGCGGGCTTTTGGCGACGAGATGTCCGACAGAAGGTGGAATGACCATCTCGGGGGGGGCGCTATCGTCGGCGGACGGGGAGAGGACAGCATCATCTTCTGCCGTCGTTTGTTCCAGGGGTGAGGCTGCCTCTTCAGGGGTACTTGGTGCAGGTGCCATGGTATCGGTGCCAGCCGGTGGATTCGAGGCGCTCTGTTGCAATGGCCGTGAATCATCAGAGGGCACATCTCCGCCGCCAGGGAAGAAAAACGAGGAGAGCCGGAAAAAATCGACCTTTTCCGTGGTTGCAACTACCGGCAGTTGCATTACCGGCGCGATCATGGCAGCAAACATCAGGCTGTGCATGAACAAGGAACCGAGAGCAGACCAGAACAGGAGCCTGCCGCATGCCTTTCTGCGCGCGAGTATTAAAGCTCTATTTTCGTATGGAGCGTGCAAAGACCACCCTCCAGCACACATCGGGATGACAGCGAGAACGACAATGACGCAACGTAGCCGCCAAGCCTATTGAGCCTGGCCAGCCCAATCCCCAGGTTCGAGTACGAAACGTTTTGAACTCAATAAGTGGGCAAGTCCATCCACTTCAAGTCTACAACAAAGCATTCACTCTTGGAGAACCCCCACCAGGGAAAATCACTTTTTCACGTCATCGATCACCGCAAGCTGCACGTGGGGGTACTTTTCAATCAGGTACTGATATTCCGGGCTGTTTCTTACAAAGATGCTGGCGACCTTGTCGGAATAAATCAGCTTCCACCCGGGCATTGCCTGGAGAAAGCGGGTGAGAACAGAGTTGGTATCGAAAAAGAACCACCCAATGGCATGTTTATTGAGGATGTCTTCCCAACCGGGCTGTAACGTCGTGACCTTGAAATATTCCTTCAAAATACCGGCGGAGTGGTACATGTCAAGCCGTCCGTCGATGAAAACCTTGTACCGATCGGCAAGCATATAGATCGTCACATCGCCGAACTCATCATTGTTGAAGACGTTGCCGGTGACGTGCTCCCTCTTCAAAAACTCCAGGGCGGCAACCGGCTTGATCGCGGGGTCGAAACTGTAGGATATTTTGCCGGAAACGATAAAGAAAGTTACCACCAGCGTTACCAGAACCGGCCACAGCCCCCCCCGCGCCACCGCATCAACCGAGGCAACGGTAGCCTCACGCCTGCGGAGAAAACGGGTAATGCGGGGGAAATAGCTCTCCATATCATCAGTATCGAGGTGGCGGGTAATGATTGGCAGAAAAACCATCGCAAAAATCGGGGTATATCGTACGGAATAAAGGGCCATATTCAGAAAAAACAAGATCAGAATCAGGTGTACCGGCGGCATTCGACGCCGGCTGGCAACAAGAGCGGCCACCATGATAAAGAGGAGGTATTTGAGCATCTGCGGTTCGTGAAAATTTGGCGACAGAAACTCCTGGACACCGTCCATGAGCGTCTTGTCCATGGCCAATTGGAAGGGGAACAGGAAAATTTTGTAACCAAGGGGGTTGAGAAGTGCCGCGATGAGCGACCAGCCCAGAATCTTCAATAATATGACGACCCGTTGCCTGGCCATGGCATCCCATTCCGAATGATCGATAAAATAGAGGGACAGGTTCCCGGCAAGATAGAGACAAATCAAAAAAATGCCGACAATATACCCGCCATGCAGATTGACCCAGAGGACCATACTCGCGGGGAGCAGCCATGCCCGTATCTCCTCTCCATCCTGCAGCTTCTCCAGAGCGATATACCAGGAGATCATGAACAGCAGAGAAAAAATATGCGGCCGGGCGAGCCAGTGCACCTTGGCAGCGGTAATGAACAGGAGAAGGACGGCTGACGAGAGGAGTATGCCCGCACCGCGGTCGCGGAGCATCCGGAAAAAAAACAGGTTGGTGACGGCAATCACCAGTGAGAAGAGAAGCACGACCCCGGGCAACCCCGCCACGTGATGGCAGAGGGCCATAATGATCTCGGCAAGCCATTCGTGGGCGGTCCACGGGAGTTGCGGCCGAATATACGAGAACGGGTCGAAGTGCAGAATGGTGCCGCTCTTCAACATCAGTTCGCCTGCCCTGACATGGTAGCCGGTATCCCCGTCACCGAGCATCCGCATGCCGGCAAAGACGGCGGTGTACAGCAGTACGGCGCCAAACAGGACATCGGATATGCGGGGGATCAGGTAATGGCGCAGCTTGAGGACAGATTTCATCGTCATGGCGCGCTACTTCCAGAGGTAATGGGGAATTTCGGATACAGGCGAATTACAAGTAGAATGACACTTGGAGTATCATAACTTTTCGGAAACAGAATTGAGCGGATTAAATTTATATTCATTGAAACTCTTTTTACCCAAAAATGAACTGACTTAATTTCCGCGCCTCTGCAAACAGGGCATCACAGGATTTCAATCGTCTCACCGATGGCAAGGCCGATGCCGGCCAGCGTACCGGCCGGCAGTTCGATGACCGATGCCGCACGGCGATAGATCGGGGAGATCCGGTTTGGCAACAGCGAGGGGATCAGGGCAACCACCCGGTTGGCCCCATCCAGGAAAACGGCATCAATTGCGAACCTCATGCCGATGGTGTGGATGCCTCTGCACGGTTTTATCCAGAGCGCCTCCCCGAAATCGAGCGATTTTCTCCCCAAGAGCCCTTTCATCCGCGCAAAAAGCGAATGGGCCACATGAACGGTTTCGGCCAGTTCCCGTGCCGGCCCTGCGATGATCGCACGCATCTAACGCCAGAAGGTTTCGGGGAGAAACATGCGGAGGCCAAAAGTCCCCTGGACCCAGTACGGATCGTATTCACCCACCTTGGTCGATCCGCTCAAAATGTCGCCGGAAATCGTCCGCACCGCGCGGGCCTCGACGGTCAGGGCGATCCCTTTGGTCAGAAACCAGTCAACCCCGGCACTGACGTGCCCCCCGTAGGTCCAATCCAGATCATAATCGTTGCCGCTCACATGCTTCAGGCTCCCCTTGATGAAATCAGCACCGGCGCTGATGTAGGGTACCACCTTGCCATTGGGGATGAACCGGCATTGAAGACCAAGGCCGATGTCGGTGAGCGTCGCTTCATACGCCTTGATCCCACCATTTTTCACATCAAGTTTGGGCAAATGGGTGACATCCAGCTCGGCCGCCACATAGTCGCCGAAACCGTAGAGAAGCCCGCCACCACCGGCAAACCCGGTCTTTGTCTCGGATGTGCCGTTGATGAAATCGTCCTTTATAGGGGTGGCGAATCCGACCTTGCCGGTAAATCCCAGCCGGTTGGCGATGGTGTCAGCCATGGCAATTGAAACGGTGAGAGTAAAGAATATTACAAGTGCCGAGATGAGCGCCTTATGCATGATTTCCCTCCGAGAACATGTCATGTTTATTGCCGGGTTATTGTCGACGAAGCCGATAATCCTGAGCTGTCTGTCACTGAAACCGTCACCGTATTGGACCAAGAATCTGCGTCGACGAGCGTTGCCGTTAGGGTTGTTGCGTCGGTACGGGTTGCCGTAACAAGTCCGGTGTTGCTGGAACTCACAGTATATGGTGCGACCCCTCCTGATATGGCGAAGGTTAGCATTGCATTCACGCCATCGCTGGCGGCAAAGTGTTGGCTTGAGGGGGTCAGCGTCAGGGCGTTAGCTGTAGAATCCAGATGGTAAAGTTGGCCCACATAAGCTGTCACCGGCACCGAGTCGTTTGTTACGGCCTTATATACAACCGTAACCGTAGTGAAAGCGTCAACTGGAGGAGAGACGATATCAACTACAACATTGAATATTCCCATACCGGCTGAGTCGGTTGTGATAGTCTGCTGATTAGTTTCCGGATTCGGTGCGGTGACCGTCCCACTAATTGTTGTCGGCACTAAAAAGCCAACTGTCACATCATTGGGGTTACGGGTCGTGATGCTGTAAACGTACATGGTAACCGGGGTCCCCACTCGTGGATTGCCTTTGGAATCAGTCAGCTTGAACGGAATCGGTTGGTAGACACCTATGATCGGTGTAACAGCGGGATTTACAGTTTTCGTAAATTCAGTAAGCATATTTGTTTGTGATCCGGGTTGTGAACTTGCCGTATCAGTAAACATAATGACACCTGCGGCGCTGGTCCCTGTGCCGCTTCCCGAACTCGACCCGGTAGAAAACTGATCGCTTGCCGAACTGTTCGTGCCGGCATTTGAACCGCCGCAACCCGCCAAAGCCAGTGAAGACATCAGCAGAATGCATGGGAGTAGCCGTATCAGGTATCTCATATGAAATCCCCTCCTGAGGTTCGAGTATAGATTCAAAAGAAATCGCTTTATGAACAGTGCAACGGACAACGGTCCGGAAAATTCCTCGACACCCCCTGGGCGGTTCGTCGGATACCGGTAGGGACGAACCGTCCAGGGTATGGAAACTATTTCTTGCCCATCTTTACGTACAGCAACGCCAGTTCCACAGCAATAACCAACAGTAGAATGCTATTGATATCCGGTTTCATGTGCATGCCCCCTTTCTGCGGATTATTTGAAAATCTGGCCGATCTTGATGATAGCCGGCCCCAACATCACAATAAGCAGTGCGGGGAAGATGAAAAAAACGAGCGGGAAGAGCATTTTGACGGCGGTTTTTGCCGCAGCCTCCTCCGCGATCTGACGCCGCCTGACCCGGAGTGAGTCGGAATGAATCCGCAACGCCTGGCTGAGACTAGTGCCGAATCGTTCCGTCTGGATCAACATGGTCACGAATGCCCTCAGATCATCCTCGTCCGTCCGTTCAGCCATGTCGCGCAGGGATTCCGGCCGGGACTTACCTGCCCTGGTTTCCATGGCGGATATATTCATTTCCTCGGCCAGCGGGTTTCCCTTGAACTGCGGGTTCTCGCAGGCGCGCAGCATTGCTGCGTCAATGCTCATACCCGCTTCGACACAGATGGTCAGGAGATCGAGGATATCCGGCAGCGTCTGAAAAATGAGCAGTTTGCGTATCCGAGCCCTTCTCTGCACATAGAAACTCGGCAGGAGAAAGCCGATTATGGCCAGGGCCACCGTGACCAGCAACATCTCCGGGTCGGCAACCTTGCCGGTCGGCGCCGTCACAAGTGTCATGAACAGGATAGGGAAAAGCAGGGTGAAGAGGACCTTGCAGCCAAAAAAGACAACCAGGCCCGATTTGCGATAACCTGCCGACACGAGCAACTTTTCGTATTTGGAACGATCCATCCCCTCTTGCGGGAGAACCGCCCCGAGGCGGGAAAGAAACCGACTCAAAGGCGTTGGTTTGGCAATGAGTGTGGGGGCTTCAAACGACAGGGGCGTGACGACCAGTTTCGAAAGCCGCTCCTTGACGATCATGCGCCGAGAAACGTACCAATACAGAACGGTAGCGGTAATGAGGGCTATGGAGACAAAAACTGATCCGACGATCAACTTTAACATGGCGCCATCCTAGACCTTGATCGAGATAATTTTTTTGATCCACAGAAACCCGGAAAGTTGGGCGCAGATGGCGCCGATCAACAACTGGCTCCCGAGTTTTTCTTTGAACAGCACATCTTCATAACCGGGCATCATGATATTGAACATGAAAAAGGTGGCGATGGGGAGAGCGGCCAGGATGTATCCCGACAGCCGGCCCTGGGCGGTGATGACCTGCACCTGCCGCTTGATCTTCAGGCGTTCCCGGATCGTCCCGGCCAGTTTGTCGAGGATTTCCGACAGATTCCCGCCGATATCGTTGTTGAGTTCAATGGAGGCCACAAAAAACCGTAAATCGATACTTTCCATGCGATCGGTCATACCGGCCAGGGAATCGGTAATCCTGAGGCCGAGTTTTTGCTGTTCATAGGCGGTTTTGAAGAGGTCGCGCAGCGGCTCATCCGACTCCTGGGCAACCAGTTCTATGGCACTGGTCAGGGAATGGCCGGCCCGCAGGGAACGGGAGATCATGCTCAGGGCATCGGGCAGCTGTTCGGTGAATTTGTCCTGCCGCCGCACTTTTTTGAAATAGAGGAACATGAACGGGACCACTGCGGCCGCGAGTGCCGCGCATACGGCAAAGATCAACCGGTGGGTAAATAGAAAGATTCCACAGAAAGAAACAGCCGGGAGAAGAATCACCAGCAGTATGAACATGGTCAGGTCGATGGCCACTCCGGCATGGTCCAGGAGCCGTCCGATGGCGCGACCGAAACGGAACATGGTCACCAAGCGCTCGAATTGGGGTGTTTCTTTAATAATTTCCGAGCGCAGGTCCTCCGACATGGCATCGTCTACGCCCGTTTTGGCCATCCTGCGGAGCCGCCGTTTCAAGACCGCTTTCGGGGATTCCTGCGAACGCAGGTAAGCGAGCACGAGCGCCGATACCAGCAGGAAAACCGCTACAAATGTGAAAAAAACGGCTAAGAACATAGATTCTCCGTCTTATTCGAATATTTCGTTCGGCAGGTTTATTCCCGAAAGCTTGAACCGCTGCATGAAGTGCGGTCGGATTCCCGTCGCTTTGAAGGTGCCGATAACCTTGCCGTCAGCATCGACACCCTGCTGGTCAAAGACAAAGATATCCTGCATGACGACCGTGTTCCCTTCCATACCCGTAATCTCGGCGATCTTGATGACCTTGCGCGACCCGTCCGGAAAACGCACCAACTGAATGAGGAGATTTATTGCCGACGATATTTGTTCGCGAATCGCCTTGTCGGGGAGATCCATCCCGGCCATCATGACCATGGTCCCTAACCGGGACAGGGCGTCCCGGGGCGAGTTGGCGTGAATGGTGGAGATGGAGCCGTCATGGCCGGTATTCATGGCCTGTAACATATCCAGAGCCTCGCTGCTGCGCACCTCGCCGAGAACGATCCGGTCCGGCCGCATACGCAGAGCGTTCCGTACCAGGTCGCGCTGCGTGACCTCACCTTTCCCCTCGATGTTGGGAGGGCGGGTTTCCAGCCTGACCACGTGATCCTGTTTCATCTGCAATTCCGCGGAATCCTCTATGGTGACGATCCGCTCGACTTCGGGAATGTATTCGGAAAGCACGTTCAACATCGTGGTCTTGCCGGTGCCGGTACCTCCAGAGATGAGGATGTTCAAACGTGTCTTGACGCAATTTTGCAGGATAACGGCCATCCGTTCATCGACCGTGCCAAGGGCCATGAGGTCGCTCATCTTCAAGGGATCGACCCCGAAGCGGCGGATGGAAAGAACCGGCCCGTCGATCGCCAGGGGGGGGATGATGGCGTTGACCCTGGAACCGTCGGAAAGGCGGGCATCCACATAGGGCGAAGATTCGTCGATGCGCCTGCCGACGCGAGAAACGATGCGCTCGATTATTTGCATCAAATGGTTGTTATCGCGAAAAATAATGTCTGTTTTCTGCAGCTTGCCCTTACGTTCGATGTACACATTGCTGCAGTTGTTGACCAGGATGTCGGAGATTGAGGGGTCGGAGAGCAGCGGCTCCAAGGGGCCGAGCCCGAATGTCTCGTGTTGAATATCGACGAGCAGTTTCTCTTTTTCCGTTTGATTGAGCGGCACCCCTTCATTGGCAATCAGGCCCTCGATGATCGAACCTATTTCCCGTGTCAGGTCGCCGCTTCCCAGGTAATCGAGTTTGCTGATGTCGATGCGCTCAATGAGGCGGTGGTGGATCCGCTGCTTCAATTCCTGGAAAAAGACCAAATTCTTTTCAACAGGAAGTTTCTGATTTTTGGGCCCGAAATGGTCGTTGAAAATCATGAACAGGTCTCCTGCGGCATCAGCTGTTCAGCTGGGTGATAAGTTTGGCAATAGCAGCAGTGATCGGCGAACGCGGGTAAAGATTCACAACCGGCACCCCTTTGTTGATCGAGTCGATGACCGCCCCATATTCGTTGGGAATGGTTGCGAACACCTTGGTTCCAAGAACGTTTTCAGCGTCGCCGATCTTGATGTCTGCCTTGGGCAGATAGCGGTTTACCACTATCTTTACCGCGCTCCGCGCGATGCCCTTGTTTTCCAGTGCTGCAAGATAGCGGCGGACGTTTTTGAGCGCCGGCAGGGTCAGGACCGTATTGAAGAGCAGGTGGTCGGAATCCCTGAACGTAATGAGATTCGCTCCGAAAAGCGGCCCTCCGGTATCGATGACCACGTAGGAAAAAGCGCTTTTGAGGAAGGTGAGCACCTGGGTGATCTGCTCGGCGGTGATACTCAAGGTTTCTTCCACTTCAAGCGGCTCACTCAGCAGATAGATTCCCGACGCATGGCGCGTCATGCTGGCACGGAGAAAGTCCGCGTCAAGGCGGTTCACGTTGTTGGTGACGCTGCTCAGGGTATACTTCGGGTCGATATCCAGAAAGGAGGCCACATCGCCGCAGAAGAGGTTGAAATCCACCAAAGCCACATTATCGTTGCTGGCGGCAAGAGTCGCGGCAAGGTTCACGGCAATGGTCGTCGTCCCCACCCCACCCACCGGGTTATATACCGATATGATCTTCCCCTGCCGCTGCGTAACCTGGCCGTTTGTCAATGGCGACAGGTTTTTCGCTACCTTCCGGAGCGCTTCGAACAGCTCTGTTTTCGCGACCGGCTTCAGGAAATATTCGGAAGCGCCAGACCGCATGAGCCTGAGTATCCAGTCCGGGTTTTTCTCGGTGGTGGCGACAAAGATGGCGGTGGCGGGAAAATGTGCCAAGATGTGCTGAACCTGTTCAACCCCCACCTCCAGTTGTGCAACCCCCAGAATGACAACCGACGGATTGTTCGTCTGGATCAACCGATACCCCTCACTGAAGTCCCCGGTCGCCCCCGTAAGTTTAACCTTGTCGCCATAGGGCAGGATCAGGCTTTCAATGGCTTCCCGCGTTTCACGGTCTGAATCAATAATGGCTATGGAGAGGTTTTGGGACATGAATGAGCTTTCCGTATTGAGTTTATATTTATTTTACTAGATTCACTTTGGTGCCATACAGCAAGCTGGCATCGGCACAGCCGACACACATGATCCGGTCATACACGATATTGCCGTCCCAGGCATGACTGCATTCACCAGATCCGTCCTTATAGCCGGTGTAGCCGGCAACACCATTGACGCAGATGGCCTGTATCCTGATCTTGGCATATCGGGTAACTATTTTTGGGTCAAAACCTCCTTGACTGCCGGGAGGACAACTCTCCGTAACCGGAACAATAACCCACCATTCGGTGACATTGCCTGACACTATCGTTTTGTTGGTGTTGTCGATATATGGGTCATACATGTTGGAAGCCATATCACGCATAACATTTGTGTCCTGCCCCATGGTGGTATAGATATCCTTGCCGCAGACATCTTGATTGGGCGCGCCGGTTCGTACCAGGTCAGAGAGCGCACTGGAAGAAGATGGATTGTCCAGAAGCGTTGTCCAGGCGAACTTGTCGGCAGAGTTCAAACCACTGGGATCGGGTGCCGGCTGCGAGATTACGGTCTGTTGACACGCAGTCGGCCAAGTTGATGCATCGTTTAAGTCGAAGGTTGAAGTGCTCGGATCATAGTTGCAAACTCCGCATGCCTGGGAGCAAAACGACGTGAAATTTCCGGCCCTGGCAGGGATGGTGGCAATCGCCTGGGAGGCAGCCTCCATGCTATGCAATTCCGGCCGGATTTTCGCAAGGAAGGTGTTGACCGGTCCGGCAGGCGAAAGGGCGGTGCGGCGGGTCCGTACCTGTATTGCATTGAAAATGTTGGTGCCAGCTGCCCCAGGGGTATAGGTGCGCGTCAGGCTGTCCCAATGGCCGACTGTAATGTCATTGCCGTTGCTCAAGGTGTTGGAGCCGTCAGAAGCAAGTTGAACACTCGCGTTGGCTGCATTGTTTTTCTGGGCAAACGTCTGCGCCTCTGTCCTGGAAAGAGCCTGGCTTGCATCGTGTGAGAGACCAACCTGTTTCATTTTTTGAGCTCCGGCGAGTGCCCCGGCATCGGCGGCATTCTGCAACTGCGCCTTGGTAAGGTACATATAGCCGAGGTCGATGGCCAAGCCGGCGATCAGGATTAAAACCACGAGAGCAACGGCAATGTAGACGACCGCAACCCCACGCTCGTTGTGCAATGGGCTAAATTGTCCTACTCTCCGAGCGGCATCCATTTGAGCTCCCTCTCTTGTTCAGGGGTCAGCTTCCGGTCCGTGGGGAGTTCCGGCCGTACTCCCGGAGCCAGGGGTTTGACGATCTTTGGCGTGATAAAGAACACCAGCTCTTTTTCCGTGGTGCTGTCCTGGGTGGAGCGGAAGAGCGCCCCCAGGATCGGGATATCACCCAAGAGCGGAATCTTGGACATGGTCTTGATCGCCTCTTCCTGAAGCAGACCGGCCAGGACCAGGCTCTCGCCGTCCTTCAACTCCACGCTCGTCTGCAAGGTTCTGGTATCAATGATGGGGTAGCCGTTCACCGCCAGGGTGCCGGAAAGGCTGCTCACCTCCGCCGGGTCCAGCTTTAGGCTTATCAGGCCGTTCTCCAGGACCTCCGGCTTGAACTTGAGCTTGACCCCCACATCCTGAAAGACGATGGTTGTGGTTGTGGTCCCCCCGGATGAGAGAAGGACGCTGTAGGGAATCTTGCTTCCCGCCAGGAAGTTACCCTCCTGCCCGCTCTTTACCAGCATGTTGGGCTCGGCCAGGATCTTGGCGTATCCCTTGGTCGCCAGTGCCTGCAACACCGCACCGACACCACCTGGGAAATAGGCGGCGCCGATCTGATAGGCGTCGAGAGGGTTAAAGCTTCCCAGGCCGGACGCGGTTCCAGAAATACCGCCGGAACTGGAAGAGGAGGATGACCCCGACGAGGCGCTGCCGGAGGGGGCGCCGATCAGATTGGAGAACCCCTCGCCTTTGCTCCCCTTGATCATGAAACTGACCCCCATATTTTTCAGAGCGGTTTTATCCATCTGGGCGACCTTCACCTGGAGCAACACCTGCTGGGGGTTGTCGATGACAATATGATTGAGCACCTTGGTGGCGAACGCCTTGGCGGTGTTTTCGGCCTTGAGGCGGGTCTGGTCGTTGGCCACGCTGCCGGTCAGAATAACGGTATCGTTGGCAAACTGGACATTGATCGCATCATTGGGCGCCATTTCCTTCAATTGGGCCTCAATGGCCGAACGGTCGCCCGTGACCTTCACGTCATAAAATGTGGCTACGGGCTTTTCATCCTTATCGTCCTTAGTCCAGATAATCATGCTGGTGTTGCCGATCATGATGCCGTCCAGTTTCAGATCATAGGGGGAGAGAACATCCAGGGTGACAAACTTGTTCGTGTTCGACGGCCCCGAATCCTGGGAACGGCGCCGTTCCAGGTCGATCTTGTCCGACTTGGCGACGATGTCGGCATCCTTTTCCTGGTCGGACTTCCTTGTGTTGGCCAGGGTGACCAGCACCATCTTTTTGTTCAATTTTAACAGAGTGCTTTTGAAAAGCCCCACCTCCAAGGGAATGCCGGCCATGGCTGGGGAAACCAGCGCCACTGCCAGAAGAAGGCTCAAAACGGGCAAGAAATATCTCTGTTTGCGGAGTTTGATCATTGAAGCACCTCGTCCAGGAGTTGTCCACCATGGCGGATTATTGCAGCAGGAATTCCTTGGTCGTACGAGCCCCCCCGTCGATCACCGTCACCTTGTGGCCCATGGGGGCGGCGGGCAGTGGGCGAATTGCGGCTCTGGCCCCTTCCGGCGCTGCGCGCCGCACCGGACGACGGACTTGGGCAAGCTTGGCCTGAGCAGGCTTTGCTTGGGCAACCGCAATCACGGGTCGTTCAACTCCACCGAGTACCGTGCTTATGGTCGCCCCACCCTTGACATCCACCTGAGCCGTATCGATGATGTTTCTCAGGAGTAGCTGGAGAGACCCCTTGCGGGAGGCGTGCACCAGCTTTTCCGAATCTTCCGGGGTAAGGTCCATGGTTACGGTGGGAACGAGAACCGGCTTGCCGTCTTTTTGGTCGGTGATCTGGCCGGTTGCCAGAACCGGTACATTCTGCAAAATAATCTTCGTAACCATCTCGTTGGAATTGTTGGGAATCTGGGTGGTCAGCACCACGTCGACCCGGTTATTAGGGGCAATGAAGCCCGCCACGCCAGCCACTTCGTTCACGCCGACCGTAACAGCTCGATGCCCCTGAGGAATGATGTACGTCATGACGCCGGTGGCCGCCGCACTCCCCTCCTTCGGCATCAGCTTCTGTTCGGTAATCGCATCGCCGGCACTCAGATTGCGAATCGCAACCCTGTTGACGAGAGACTTGGCGTCGGTAAAGCTCCCGGCCGGGACACTATCCTTTGGCCAACCTGCCGGTTTGAGATGGGTTTCGTTCAGTTTCGTGCCGATCGGTATATCACCTGCCGCGACCATGATGACAAAGCTGGAGGCCTGTTTGGTCTTCAGGCTCTCCTGCTTCAAATAGGAGTAAACGCCCCAGGAAGCTACCCCTGCAAACACCAGGGCAATGAGCGTTACCATGGTTACTGCCTGTGATCTGTTCATGGTTCCTCCGGGGAGTGCGGAAATTTATTGTTCATAACGCATCGTCGCCTGAGCCGAGATGGTCGTGTAGTTTTTAAAGGGAAAAGAGAAATGTGGGACGATGGTATTGAATTTCAATTTTGCCGTAACGGTAATGTCGGCACCGCTGCCACTGGAAGGCGGCGAAGCCGGGCTCGATTGGGCCAGGGTAATCACGGAAGTGTTTCCCCAACTCGCGGGGACGGCGCTGTACGTCCAGAAACGTATTGAGTTCTGATTCCAACTGGTGTTGACGGCAGCTTTTCGTGCAGCATGACGCACCGCATTGGTCAGGGTGTTCTTCATGTAGAAGGCCCTGCCGAATTCGATGACCCCGAGGATCAACAGCAACAGAATGGGGAGGATCAGAGCGAGTTCAACGAGGGCCTGTCCTTTTGAACCACGGATTCTATGCAGGCACGGGGGGAGACAGGTCATTGCAGCCCTCTTAGTAACAGGGATTTCAGGGAGGGGGGCATGCCCCCCTCCAAAGAAAAACTTACATGAATACAACCAATTCCCTGATTACGGTTTTGCCAGCGTGCTGGCGGCGTTGCTGTACGTATTGTTCACGGTGCCGCCCAGGTATTTCATGGCAACGATTGCCGCCAAGGCGATCAGAACAATTATCAGCGCGTATTCAACCAATGTTTGACCTTTTTCACTCTTGACGCGGCACAGCAGGTTGATAACAAACAATTTGATCGTGTCCATAGAAACTTCCCCCCTCTTTTTAGTGATGTTGCAGTCAAGACTCACAAATCTTTGCCGCTCATCGTAACGGTCCCAGTATAATTGAAAGTTGCCGGTCTCTTCGCGTGCAACGCTCTCTCCAAGAGCCATTCCGCTGAATACCTGGTGAGGTGGCGGTTTATCAGGGACTTGCCAGCGTGCTGGCGGCGTTGCTGTACGTATTGTTCACGGTGCCGCCCAGGTATTTCATGGCAACGATTGCCGCCAGGGCGATCAAGACAATGATCAGCGCATATTCAACCAACGTCTGGCCTTTTTCGCCCTTTGCCCGGGCCAACAGATTAAAGACGAGCAGTTTGATAGTATCCATAGCGACTCCCCTCTGTTTTGTTTACAAAGTAAGTTATAATTAGTTTCTATTTACCACCCTTTTAAGGTGTGTCAACCAGATTCAAATAATTTTATAAAAATATTGAAATGAAAATTTAATTACATATAATTGTATTTAATGAATTCAATTGTTTTTATCTGCAATATTAAAAATTATCTATTTTGCAAAACAAGTGCCACCTTATAACATACTAATTTTATTGAAACATAATTAAAGTACATTAAAAACAAATACGGTTTTGTAAACTTTACCGACAATAATGTCGGTATCGTATACATCATGAAACAACCTGTAAGAGACTGAGGGAGGATGGTAAAGCTGGGACGCGCGAGGGACATCGACGTAGCAACAAGAGGATTATGGCGATTGTAATGGGGGGTATTTAGTCAGTACTCAGGGAAAGGAGCACCGGTATGCCTGAACGGGATATGAAGCGCTGGATTGAATCTTTGGGGATTCCCGCCGCCGAGATGAAAAAGGCTCATGTACGCCAACTCCTGCATGGCGGCAAGCTGACCGAAAGCCTGCTGACGCTCGGCCTTATTTCCAGCAAGCAGTTGATCGAATTCGAGCTGCAGATTCCCAAGCCACCAACGACCATTGAGCGGACCGGCTTGCAGCTCACCTTTATTACCGATTTGGCAACGAAGCACATCCTGTTCATGGGAGAATTCGACCAGCAGGAGCTGGCGGAACGGATTTGCCTGCCGGTCAATCTTGTCGATAAGGTGATGGAACAACTGCGCCGGGCAAAGCTTGTGGAGGTTCTTGGCGCTGGTGGATACTCTTCGGGGACCTACAGATACCTGATTACCGATGCCGGGAAAAAACGTGCCCAGGAGTTGCTGGATATCTGCCGCTATGTCGGTCCGACACCCGTTTCCCTTGATGACTACGTCAGGATGGTGGATGGCCAGACCATCCGTCTGGTCGCGATAGATCAGCAGCAGATTAATGAGGCGTTTGCCCACCTGGTTGTCAGCCCGCAACTGCTTAAAACAATCGGGCCGGCAATCAGTTCCGGCAGGTCGATATTTCTCTATGGCCCATCAGGAAACGGCAAGACGGCCATTGCCGAAGCGATCGGCAGGGTCTTTCAGGACCCCATTTTTGTCCCGCACGCGCTCTATGTGGCCGGACAGATAATTACGGTCTACGATCCGGTCACCCACTTCCCGGTCAGCGACGAAGACCAGGAACCGCGTGCCGACCGGCGCTGGATACGGGTAAAACGCCCTGTCGTCATGGCTGGCGGTGAGTTGACGTTGAGTATGCTCGACCTCACCTTCAATCAGGTGACAAAGTATTATGAAGCGCCGCTACAGATGAAAGCCAATAACGGTATTTTCCTCATCGATGACTTCGGCAGGCAGCAGGTCGAGCCCAAAATCCTCCTCAACCGCTGGATAGTCCCGCTTGAAAGGCGAGTTGACTTCATGGGCCTGCACACAGGTATGAAATTCACTATTCCCTTCGATCTGCTGGTCCTATTCGCCACGAATATCGAGCCGGGCGAGTTAGTCGATGAGGCATTCTTGCGGCGCATACGTTACAAGGTCCGCATCGACCATCCTAGCATTGCGGAATATGAGGATATCTTCAAAAGGGTCTGTGAGGTCAACGGGGTTGAGTTCCAGCCGCCAGTCTTCAACTATCTGACCAATGAGTTGTACGGCAAATCGCCGAACCCGATGGCGGCCTGTCATCCGCGCGATATTATTGATCATCTCGTCGATCAGGCCCGATTCCACAAAACCAAGCCCGTATTGACAAAAGAGGCCATCGATCAGGCATGGAAAACCTATTTTGTATAACATCCATTATTAAGGAAAATTTTTACCATTTCCACCACTCGTTGCCAACGGGTGAAGCTTGGAAGGGCCCCTCGGTTTCCTGTAGAAGAGGACTTCAGGCCGCGCTGCGAATTTTTACGTTCCTGCCGCCGCTGCTCTTCATCCCCCATTTGACGACCGTGGCCCGCTCAATCCGGTCGAAGATCAGATTCTCGACCGCGATGCCGATCAGGATAACGGTTATCAAACCGGCAAAAACCGAGGGAATCTCCAACTGCTGTTTGTTCTCGTAGATAAACCAGCCGATGCCGCCGCTCCCGGAACTGACGCCGAAGACCAGTTCCGCCGCGATAAGCGTCCGCCAGGCAAAGGCCCAGCCGTTGCGCAGCCCGGTCAGAAGTGAGGGGAACGCCGCCGGTATCAGGATGACGGCGGCATAGCGGATGCCGCTGAGGCCGTAGTTGCGCCCCACCATGCGGATCGTCCCGTTGACCGCCGAGAATCCCCCGTGGGCGCTCAGCGCCACCGGCCAGAGAACCGCATGAATCAGAACAAAGATGATGCTCCCGTTGCCCAGGCCGAACCAGAGCAGGGCCAACGGCAGGAGTGCGATGGCGGGCAACGGGTTGAACATGGAGGTGCAGAGTTCCAGGAGATCGGAGCCGAGTCGCGTCATTGTGGCGGCCATGGCCAGAATCAGCGCCAGGAGCACCCCGATGCCGTATCCGGTCAAGAGGATTTTGAATGAGGTGACGATGCGGGCCGGCAGTCCGCCGCTTCTGACGGCATCGACCAGCGCCTGCAACGTGGCGCTGAAGGTCGGCACCATGAGCGGGTTCGCCAGCCGTGTCGCATACCATTCCCAGAGCGCGCAGAGCAGGATCAGAAGCCCCGCCCTCCGAACCCACCCTTTGTCCCACAACTGTGCCAGTATGCCGGGACCGGTGGAGGGACTCCCCTCGTGCATCACTGTTCCCCGCACGGTCATTCCTACCGCGGTACTATCTGTTTTCATGGTGCGCTCCTCGTGATGTGCTGCGGCAACCAGGGACATTAGATCACGTAATCAGGAGCGTCCCGAAACAAGACCTGCCTGATCCGCTCCGCAATTTCCGGGTGGGCCCCGGCGGCCGCCTGCAACTGCTCCGCCTCGATGATCTCCTCCACCCGCCCGGGGTGAGGGGACATCACCACGATCCTGCTGCCGAGCAGCAGCGCCTCTTCGATGGAGTGGGTCACGAACAACATGGTGAACTGGTATTCGCTCCAGAGCTCCAACAGCTCATCCTGCATCCGTCTGCGCGACAGGGCGTCCAGGGCGGCAAAGGGCTCGTCCATCAGGATGATCTCCGGCTTCATGGCCAGACAGCGGGCGATGGCCACCCGCTGTTTCATCCCCCCCGACAGGGTATGGGGGTAGGCATCGGCGAATTGCTCCAGATGGACCGTCCGGATCGCCTCCAGGGCGCGTTCATGCGCCTCCCCCTTGGGCAGGCTGCGGCTGGCGAGCAGCCCGAAGGCCACGTTCTCCCGCACCGTCTTCCAGGGAAGCAGTTGATCAAATTCCTGGAACACCATCACCCGGTCCGGTCCGGGACCCGCCACCTGCCTGCCGTTCAGGGTGATATTCCCCTCGCTGGGGGCAAGAAACCCGCCCACGGCCTTGAGAAGCGTCGATTTTCCGCACCCGGAGGGGCCCAGCAGCACGACCCGGTCGCCCCGGCTCACCTGGAATTCCACCTTGTCGGTGGCGGTGACGATGCCGTTCTGGTCGCGGTAGCGCAGCGTGACCCCCTTGACGGACAGCAAAGGCGTATCCGCAACGGCAGCCATGGTCAGCTCCCCTTGGTGGCGTGGACGTTGGGGAAGAACAGATCCTTCCACCCCTTTGGCCTGCTCTTGATCGTCCCGGTCTGGTACATGAAATCAGAAAACCTGGTGATATTGTGCGGTGTGACCGTATAGCTCACGGTCGGCTGGTTGATCTCTCTGAGCAGGTCATCCAGGCTTTCCTTGGTCTTGCTGGCCTCGCGGTAGATCTCCGCCGCGGCCCGCCTGTTCTTGTTGATGTAGGTGGTCGCCTCTTCCTGCGCCGCAAAGACCGCGGCATAGATCTTCGGGTTTTTGTCGTGGAAGGCTTTGGTGGTGGCGAAGACATTGAAGGTGTGCGGCCCGCCGAGGACCGTGTATGAGTTGAGCACCGTCCTGACCCGCTTGTCGTCCAGCTCCTGGAACATGAACGGCGGGCTGGTGAGATGGCCGGTGACCTCCGACTTGCCGGACAGGAGCGCCGCCATGGCGTCAGGATGCTTCATGGTCACCGTCAGTTTGTCCAGTTTGGAAAAATTATTCTGGCCGAACTCCTTTGCCGCCGCCATTTGCAGGATGATAGCCTGGATCGAGACCTTCACCGCCGGCAGGGCGATACGGTCCTTGGCGGTGAAGTCCCGGATCGTTTTCACCGCCGGGTTGTTCGTATTCAGGTAGTTAGGCGATGAAATCAGGGCCGAGACCCCTTTGACGGCGCCCTTGGACTTGTCCCACAGCAGGATCATCGGCGCCACGCCCGAGGAGATGTAATCGACGCTCCCGGAGAGGAGCGCGTCATTGGTCGCGCTACCGCCCCCCAGGGTTGCCCAGGTGACTTTGATATCGCCGAGACCGGCCGCCTTGGCATGTTTTTCTATCAGATGCTGCTTTTCCATGATGATCAGCGGCAGGTAGCCGAGGCCGTACTGCTTGGCCAGTCGTACCTCCTTGACCTCGGCCGCGGCATTGAACGGCACGGCAGCGAGGCCGACGAGCGCCAGCGCCGCGATGGCGACGAATGTGTACATGTTTTTTCCCATGTGTGCAGCTCCTTATGGTTGGAATGGTTCAGACAACAGCAGGAGATGGCCGATAACGGGGTAGCCGCGTTCGTTACGGTGCACCGCCATGCCGTACCGCCAGGCGGTCCAGATGCCGATGAAACGGATGCAGCACCTCTTCCCGCTCCTTGCGCACGGCATAGGTTTCATCGCGGATCTGCTCCGGCTCGATCAACCAGACCGCCGCCAGGCCGACATCACCCAGCCGGGCGCGGACCTCGCGATAGTACTCGCTGAACAGCGGGCCCGAAACGAGCGCCTTGTACGTTCGCCCCGTCGTTACCAGCACCCGATTATCGCTCCCGGCGACGGTGACGGACACCGGGCGTTCGAACCAGATGCTGCGCAGCAGGTTGCGGTGGGTTGCGGATGTTTCCAAAAGTTCGAGATGCACCAGCCGACCGTCAGCGTCGAGCCTGAGAAAAGGGCTCGGCACGCTGTGGGGTGCGCCGTTTTCATCCAGGGTGGCGATGCTGGCGACGGTGGCCGGTTCTTTCAGCAGCGACCCGATTGCGTTCCGTAAATCTTCAGACATGGTTTATTCCTCCCACAGCGGCAACAGCCGGGACAGATCGGTGTCGGGATGATTGCCGCAGTTGCGGTAGCTGTCATGTTCGATGGGGAGCCGGTACTTCACCCGCAGGGCGTGCAGGCCGCGGGCCAGGCGGATGTAATAGTCCAGCGAGGCGTTTTTGTAGGCGCCCAGCGCCGTATCCGGCCGGGGCGACCAGACGATGAGCACCGTGCTCACCCCCTGCCGGGCCAGATCCTCGGCCTCGGACAGGGTCCGCTCCAGGGCCTCGTCCTCACTGCGAAATCCGTGGGGACCAGCCAGTTCGATGCCCGCCACCAGGCCGGTGTTCACCCTGCCCGGCCCGAATATCTCCACCGCATCCACCAGCCGCTTTTTCCACTCGCGATACCCGATCCATTCCGCTTTGCCGGGGCAATGCCGGTTGAACAACTCCTCGTTCAGCACCTCGATGTCGGAGGTGTAGCTGGTCAGGCCGGTTTCGGCATAGAGCCTCTTCAACTGCTCCTTCTCGAACGCCGTTCCGATCAACTGGCTGGGAAACTTTGGGGTGCGGAAATTTTTGCCGACCTCTTTCAGGATGGCGATGTAGTAGTCGATCTCGTCGTCAAAGGGGCGTGACCCGCCGACGATGGAGCCGGAGGTCAGAAAGACCGTCGAAAACCGTCCCTCCTCCTTCAGCGCCTCGCCGATCACCGCCCCCACCTCAACCGGATCGAGCCGCGCCGGTATCTTGAGCTCCCTGCTCCCTTTTTTCAGTTGGGTGACGATATCGCAGAAGGCGCACCCCTTGCCGTTGTTCCAAAAGGTGCAATAGCGGTACGGAAAGATGTTCAGCCGCTGGGGACGGGCGCTGACGATATTTTTCATCGGCACGCCGGAACTGCTGTCTTTGCCATAGAATGCCGGGGCGGGCCAGTAATCCACCTCTTCCAGCGCCACTCCCGCATCGAACAGCCAGGGCCGGCCGTCGTGCAGATCGACAACATAGGGGTTCTCTTCCGGCGGCGTCGGTGTCGTGATGATCGAGGTGCCGTCCCGCAGAAGCAGCGACTCGGGCCTGAGGGCGATCACCCCGTCGCGGGTGCCGAAAATGTGGGTACCGGTGGTCTGGTGCTTTTCCGGATCGAGATAGGAGACCGCCTCTTCGGTGTAGTGCACACCCCGACGCTGTACATCGGTCTTGAGGATAATCAGGCGCGGTACGTCCGGGTAGCGGCGAACGGCATCCTCCAGGGGCGTCCCAGGAATTTTTCTTGCCAGGGCAAGAGTCATGACATCACTCCTTTCTCGTCAAACGGTCACCAGTGGATACAACAAAAAAAGAGGTCAAGGAGAGAGAGCGCTTCGCTCGTTCCTTGGCCTCCAGTTTTTCTGGTCAGTCGTTGGAATACTGCGGTGTGATCCTGGGGACATTCCCTGGTATCATCACGTGTAATGTGGAAAATCTAGCAAATCGGATACGGGGTGTCAATCAAATAATATAATTTCTATAAATTTTATATACAACCAGGAACGACACCCATCATAACCCGAAGGTCATGAATAGCAGAGAAGCCCGGTTATAGAAAACTTTCGCACTACCACGTCATAACCTTCGTCCCTGTCTCTAATCCGTCCAGAACATAGCTGGACAACAAAAAAAGAAAAAGCCCCGGAAATTCCGAGGCTTTTTGACTTATCCGGATGGTGCCGGACTTTAAAATGGTCGGTGCGACTGGATTCGAACCAGCGACCACTAGACCCCCAGTCTAGTGCGCTACCAGGCTGCGCTACGCACCGCTATGCTACATCTGATTCCGCAAGAGCAAAAGTTCATCTCTGATATTCCGCAACAGCAGGAGATACTTTTCCTGGGGGGCTGTCGGGAGCTGTTCATCAGCAGCGATGATCTTGCCCTTTGGGGTTATTCTTCTCTTTACACCTTCAATGGTAAACTTCTCGTCATACAGCAACCGGCGGACCAGGAGAATGATATCTACTTCCCGTTTGGAATACAGCCGCTGACCGGTGGTGCTCTTCTCAGGTGACAAAAACTCGAACTCAGTCTCCCAGAAACGGAGTACCGAAGTCTTTACGCCCGCCATCTGGGCAACCTCGCCGATCTTGTAGTACAGTTTGTCGGGGAAGGTGGTGCCCATAACAGTGTATGCTTATTTGGCCTCTTTCGCGACAGTATTGATCGCGTTTTTTAGAACCTGACTCGGTTTGAAAGTAAGGATGCGCCGAGCATCAATGGTAATGGTTTCTCCGGTTTGCGGATTGCGCCCTCTCCGGTCAGCCTTCCGCTTGACAACGAAATTGCCAAACCCTGCTATCTTAATCTTTTCACCATCCTCCAAGGTGCTCTTCAGGATGCTGAAAACGGTTTCAACCATTTCAGCGGACTCCTTTTTCGAGAACCCGATTTTCTGGTGAATTTTTTCTACGATGTCGGCTTTGGTCATAACAACCTCAATCTGCTAAGTTCTACGGCTTCTTTACAAAGGGCAATTTTTATAACATAGGGAACGGCATTACGCAACAGGTTTTTATCTTATTGATACTTTTACCTTATTCAAAAGGCTGTCAACAATCTTCCCATGCACTCTTCCGGTCTCGTCATCGGTGAGCGTGCGCTCATATGAGCGATAGCGGATGCGGACAGCGATGCTCTTAAACCCCTCAGGGATGCCCTTCCCCTGATACACGTCAAAGATATCAACCTGTTCAACCTCTTTGGCCTTGACGCTGTGGATGCACTCGACGATCTTTTCCACCGGCAGTTCCACGGGGGCCAGCATGGCAATATCACGTGTGCTGTCCGGAAAACGGGAGGGGGCCGAAATGGTCCGTTTCTGCCGTGCCAGGGTCAGCATCTTTTCGAAATCAAGCTCAAAACAATAGACCGGCTTATCCAGGCCAAAATTATCCTGAACCGTGGGATGCAGTTCACCGACCGATCCGATCCTCTCCCTGCCGGCTACGATGCTGCATGATTTACCGGGATGATAAAACGGCTCCGGCGCATCGGCCACCCACTTCACACCGCCGATGCTCAACTGGCTGAGCAGGTTTTCTATGATGCCCTTGGCATCGTAGAAATCGACCGCCTCGTTGGCGCGACTCCACCCCAGCCCGTCGCGTGAGCCGGTCAGGGCTCCCACCACATAAAGCGGCTCGTGCGGCATCTCCTCACCCGGAACGGGCAGATACACCCGGCGCATCTCAAAGAGCTTCAGGTCAAGCGAGCGAAAGCTGATGTTGCGGGCAACCGTTTCGAGAACACCGGGCAAAAGGGTGGTACGCATGACCGACTGTTCATCCACCAGGGGGTTGGCCAGACGGATCGTGCTCCGCCGCGAATCATCCCCGGGGAGCAGCAGTTTATCCGCGGCACCCGGTGCAGTAAAGCTGAAATTGATGATCTCGTTCATGCCGTGCTTGACAAGGATATCCCTGACACTCTTCTCGAGCTGCTGGTGCCGCGTCGGACGGTCCGAGACGACGCGCGCCAGCGGCAGGGTCGCTGGAATACGGTCGAAGCCGTTCAAGCGGGCGATCTCTTCTACCAGATCAATCTCGCGCTCGAGGTCGATCCGGTAGCTGGGCGGCACCACCGCCAACGCCCCTTCCGGTAGTTCCTTTACAGCACATTCGAGCCGTTTGAGGATGCCAATGGCCTCCTCCCGCGGCAGATCGATCCCGATCATGGCGTTGGCGCGTTCCGGGCGAAATACGATCGTTTCCGGCTCACGCCTGCCAAGGTAGACATCGAGGCTTCCCTTGGCCACACGGCCACCGGCAAGTTCCATAATCAACGACGCAGCCCGGTCAAGGGCATGGATCACACCGCCGATATCGACTCCGCGCTCGAAACGGTGGGAGGACTCCGTATGCAGGCCAAGCCGCTTACTGGTTTTGCGGATCGCTGACGGCAGAAACCAGGCGCTCTCGAGCAGAATGTTCGTGGTGGTATCGGCAATTTCGGAGTTTTCGCCCCCCATGACACCAGCCAGGGCGACCGGCCGCTCGGCGTCGCAGATGACCAGATCGTCGCCGGTGAGGGTACGCTGCTGGCTGTCCAGGGTTGTAAAACGCTCTCCTTCGCCGGCACGGCGCACCACAATCCGCTGCCCGGCCAGACGATCGCAGTCAAAGGCGTGCAGTGGCTGCCCCAGTTCCATCATCACCAGGTTGGTGACGTCCACAACGTTGTTGATGGACCGCACACCAATGGCGTTGAGCCGCTTCACCAGCCACTCAGGAGAGGGAGCTATGCGGCAGCCGCTCAGATAGCGCGCGGCATAGCGCGGACAATATTCGGCGTCTTCAACCGTTACGCTGATGTTTTTGTCGACCGGCTCACCAGACTCGTTGATCGCGTTTTCAGGACAGCGGATCTTTTGTCCCAGTTTGGCGGCAATCTCACGGGCAATGCCCACGGCACTGAGACAGTCGGCGCGGTTGGGGGTCAGGCCGATCTCAAGAAGGGTGTCCTTCAGCCCCAGGGCGGCAAAGATTGGAGTACCGAGTTTCAGGCCGGCAGGCAGGACCATGATGCCAGCGCTTTCCGCGGACAGCCCCAATTCCTTTTCCGAGCAGAGCATGCCGCAGGATTCTTCGCCGCGGATTTTGGAACGTTTGATTTTGAAATCACCCGGGAGTGTTGCGCCGATCTTGGCCAAGGCAACCGTGTCGCCCTGTTTGAAGTTCTGGGCGCCGCAGACCACGTCCAGCACCTCGGTGCCGCTATTCACCCGGCAGAGGGAGAGTTTGTCGGCGTTGGGGTGTTGTCGTTTTTCCTCGACCACCGCCACCACGACGTCGTCCATCCCCTCGCCAAGCTTCTCCATCCCCTCTACCTCGAGGCCGAGCATGGTAAGCAGATCGGCCAACTGATCGGGGGTGAGATCAAAATCGACGAATTCCTTGAGCCAGTTATAGGTAACGTTCATATCAGGACACCTAGAATATTCTGAATTAGGAGGTTGTTCAAAAATAGTCAGATCGTCGCACCCGCAGAATGCCCCAAGGAGGCGTAGCAGCGCTACGCTGCACGAAGGGGCGTTCGAGGAGGGCGGCGAGATGGCTGTTTTTCAACAACCTCTAGAATTGCCGCAGGAACCGCACGTCGTTCTCGAACAGCAGGCGCATGTCGCTGATGCCGTACTTCAACATGGCGATGCGTTCGATGCCCATCCCGAAGGCAAAACCGGACACCTCTTCGGCATCGTAGTTGACGTGACGGTAGACCTCGGGATCAACCATGCCGGCTCCCAGTATCTCGAGCCAGCCGGTGTTTTTGCAGACCCGGCACCCCTTGCCGCCACAGATGACGCAGGCGATGTCCACCTCGGCCGAAGGCTCGGTAAACGGGAAAAAGCTGGGACGCAAACGAACGCCGGTCTTTTGGCCGAACAACTGATTGGTGAATATGGTCAGTATGCCCTTCAAGTCGCCGAAGGTGATGCCCTGGTCCACCATCAGCCCTTCGACCTGATGAAACATGGGGGAATGGGTGGCGTCGGAATCGCAGCGGTAGACCGTACCAGGGGCAATGATGCGCACCGGCGGCTTTTGCTTCAGCATCGTCCGGATCTGGACCGGAGACGTATGGGTGCGCAGCAGCAGGTTGTTTTCGACGAAGAAGGTGTCCTGCATGTCCCGGGCAGGGTGCTCCGGGGGAAAGTTGAGCGCCTCGAAGTTGTACCAATCATGCTCGATCTCGGGGCCTTCCGCAACGGAAAATCCCAGGCCGGCGAAGATATCGCAGACCTCTTCGACCACCAGGGAGATGGGATGCTTGGTGCCGTTGACCGGGCGACGGCCAGGCAAGGTGACATCGATCCGTTCGGATTGCAGCCGCTGGCTCCGGGCCGCTTCACGCGTTGTTTCCAGTGCGGCATCAAGGCTGGCCTCGACCTCTTCCTTGACGGTATTGACCAACTGTCCGACAATCGGTCGTTCCTCGGGGCTGAGCGCACCGAGCCCCTTCATGAGAGCGGTCAACTCTCCTTTGCGGCCGAGGAATCTGACCCGTATTTCCTGAAGGGCTTCCTCGCTGGAAACGGCGGCTATGGCCTTTGCGGCCTCGTCTCTCAATCTTTCAAGTTGTTCCCGCATGTAGTACCCCGTAATCAAATGAATCTGCAAAATCACTCGGATGCCCGATACGAATCCCGGAGAATAGGGAGAACTCACGGTTGTCTGCCAAAACGGCAAGCAAGGGGACTGAACGGGGCAATGAAGGGATCAGGCCGATTCGTGAACCTTACAAAAAAAGGAATGGGACTGTTTCATCCCATTCCCTCAGTTTTGAAACCAAAACCGGTCTGCTTAGATGCCAGCCTTGGCAAGGGTAGCGATCTGGCTGAACCCGGTCGGATCGGATACGGCGATGTCGGCCAGAACCTTACGGTCGATCTGCACATTGGCCTTTTTGAGACCGAAGATGAATTTGCTGTACGACAGCCCGTTAAGACGGGAAGCCGCGTTGATGCGGGTAATCCACAGACTGCGAAAATCACGCTTTTTGACACGACGGTCGCGGAAAGCGTAATTAAGGGCCCGATCAACCGCTTCGGTCGCACTGCGGAACAATTTGCTCCGTGCGCCCCGGAAACCCTTGGCAAGTTTTAATACCTTGTTGCGTCTGCGTCTCGCTTTGAATCCTCTTTTTACGCGTGGCATGTTCTACTCCTTCGTGATGAATTTCGCCCGATCCATAAGGGGAGACAGGTCCTCATGGTTCTTGGCATTATGCCGTTTCACCTGTGTGCACAGGATTGGGGGGGGTCCCATGGCGGCGAAGCGGTACTGTCCGCATCCGTCACCACATTCCGCACCCAACCGAGTGGTGCAAGCGGTGAAAGCAGGTTATGAAATCGCCCTATTTGTAGGGAATCAACTTGGCAATATTTTTCTGGTCCACATCGGCAACCATGGAGCTCTGACGCAGATTCCGTTTATTCTTGCGGGTCTTGGGGGTCAGAATATGGCTGGTAAAGGCTTTGCTACGCTTGATGCGGCCGGTTCCCGTCTTTTTGAAGCGCTTGGCGGCACCCCGATTTGTTTTGATCTTCGGCATGGTTCTTCTCCTTATGTGCAATGGTAAACGGTAATTATAATCCGCTATTTTTTAACCTTCGGAGCAACAATCATATACATATTACGGCCATCGACACGCGGCTGAGATTCGATCACGGCGACGTCCTGCAGCTCGGTGGCAAAGCGTTCAATGACGGCACGTCCGATATCCATGTGGGTGATTTCCCTCCCCCGGAATACCAACGTCACCTTTGCCTTGTTCCCCTCTTCGAGGAAACGCCTGACGTGCTTGATCTTGAACATGAGGTCATGTTCATCGGTTTTAGGCCGCAGCTTGATCTCTTTGACCTCGACATGAACCTGTTTTTTCTTGGCTTCCTGCAGCTTTTTGCTCTGCTGGTATTTGAACTTTCCGTAGTCCATGATCCGGCAGACAGGCGGAACCGCTGTCGGAGAGACTTCCACCAGGTCGAGCTGCTGTTGTTCGGCGAGTTCAAGCGCCTTGGAAGTAGGAATGACGCCGAGCGCCTCGCCATCGGCGCCGATGACACGGATTTCTGTGGCGCGGATGGTATTGTTGATGTTCACGGTCGGTTTTGCTATGACTGCACCTCCTGAATTACTTGAAGTTCCTGCATTCTAAGGCAATGAAATCAACGAAATCGGCAGGCGTCATGGGGTGCAGGTTTTTGCCGTCGCGATATCGCGGCGTCACGGTCCCCTGCTCCACCTCTTTGTCACCGATCACCAACATATAAGGAACCTTCTGCAACTGAGCCTCGCGAATCTTGAAACTCAGTTTTTCATTACGGAAATCGGACTGCACCCTGACGCCGGCTGCCCTGAGATGCGCCTGCACTTCCTGAGCGAACGCAATCTGGTTGTCGGTAACGGTCAGCACGGTGGCCTGAACCGGCGAGAGCCAGAGCGGGAAACTGCCGGCAAAATGTTCTATCAGAACCCCGATAAAACGCTCGATGGAACCGAGAATCACCCGGTGGACCATGACAGGCCGTTTTTTCTCTCCATCCGGGCCGATATAATTGAGATCAAAGCGCTCCGGAAGGGTAAAATCACACTGGATAGTAGCACACTGCCACCGTCTGTCAAGACAATCACGCAATTTGATGTCGATCTTGGGTCCGTAGAAAGCACCGTCGCCCTCGTTGATCTCGTAGGGACGGCCGGAATCCTTGAGCGCCGACAGGAGCGCGTTGGTGGCCAGCTCCCAGGAGGCATCGTCACCGATGGACTTTTCCGGGCGGGTGGACAGCTCCATCTCGTACTCGAACCCGAAGATCGCCATGACGTCGCTGACAAAGGCAAGAACGCCCTTGATCTCGGCATCCAGTTGTTCGGGAGTGCAGAGTATATGGGCATCGTCCTGGGTGAAGCAGCGGACCCGCAAAAGGCCGTGCAGTACGCCGGCCCGCTCGTGGCGGTGCACCGTGCCCAGTTCGAAATAGCGCAACGGCAGGTCGCGGTAGCTGCGGAGCTGGGACTTGTAGATCATCATATGGGCAAGACAGTTCATCGGCTTAATGCCGAAGCTCTGCTCGTCCACCTCGGTAAAATACATATTCTCGCGGTAGTTCTCGTAGTGCCCGGAGCGCTGCCACAATTCGGTCTTGAGAATCTGGGGACCCACCACGATGTCGTAACCGCGCTTGAGGTGTTCCTTGCGTTCGAAGTCTTCCAAAACCGTACGCAACATGGCCCCCTTGGGGTGCCAGATGGCAAAGCCTGCGCCGACCTCGTCGGAAAAGGAGAAGAGATCCAGCTCACGCCCCAGCTTGCGGTGGTCGCGGCGTTTGGCCTCTTCCAGGCGATTCAGATAGGCTTCAAGCTCCTTCTTGTCCACAAAGGCCGTGCCGTAAATCCGTTGCAGCATACGGTTCTTCTCATCGCCGCGCCAATAGGCGCCGGCAATGGAGAGCAGCTTGAAAGCCTTGATGCGGGAGGTGCTGGGCACATGGGGGCCGCGACAGAGGTCGGCAAATCCACCCTGACTATAGACCGACACCGTTTCAACGCCTAAGTCGTTGATCAGTTCGGTCTTGTAGGGCTCACCCATTCCCTCAAACATGCGGATAGCGTCAGCACTGGCCAGCACACGACGCTCGAGTTTCAGATCGGCCGCGGCAAACTCGGACATCTTGGCCTCTATACGCTCCAAATCTTCCGGGGTAAAGGGCCGATCCATATCGAAATCATAGTAAAAGCCGGTCTCAATGGCCGGACCGATGGTCACCTTGGCCTGGGGAAACAGTTCTTTCACCGCCTGGGCCATCAAATGGGAGGCCGAATGACGAATAATTTCCAAGGCTTCGGGGCTTTTTTCGGTGATGATCTCCACATGCGCGCCATCGCTCATGGGCGCCGTGAGGTCAACCAGTTCGCCATTGATCTTGCCGGCCAAGGCGGCTTTCGCAAGACCGGCTCCAATGGATGCTGCCAGATCGAAAACGTTCGCGCCTGCGGGAAGTTCCCTTACGGAACCGTCAGGAAGCGTGATATTGATACTTGCCATACCAATCTCCTGTGTACTACCGACCTTATGACATCCAAACAGAAAAGGCATCGAAACATCGATGCCCACGCTTGCAGCTTTGCTTAAGCACTGCTTCTTCTTTTAAATGGTAGGCGCGGGCGGTCTCGAACCGCCGACCTCTACCGTGTCAAGGTAGCGCTCTCCCCCTGAGCTACGCGCCTACAAAAAGCTGGAAAGTAATAGCAACATACCGCGAGCTTGTCAAGCAGATATTTTTGAAAATCACCGTAAAGGGAATATGCGATCGGCAGTGGTATCAGTCGCTAACGGCTGATACCACTCGCTATGGTGGAACAAGGGGGCTCTAACGGGCACTACTTGCAGCCGATGGCCGTTGTCGTAAATTCTCCATAACTACCATTGTCATCAACCTTGACATCCAAGGCAACCGTAGCTCCACCGGTTGAGGTGGTGTTGTATATAATTTTGAATTGCGAGGTCAATATGTTTGATATTTTACCGTATATCCCCTGAAGATCGGCAGTGTCAGAAGTCGAAGCCGAAAAACTCTGCCCGCCGGTCTGAAGTGCCAATTGCTGCATCAGCGCCGGGTAGGAATGGTTTGGATGGAGAATCGTGACCGTGAAAACCGGTATTTTTTGGGCGATGGCATGGTTGATGAGATCGGTCAGGGTATGCGTTTTCGGGATATCCTCCCCGTCGGAAAGCAGGATCACAATTCGTTGATCGTTGGTTCGCGCAGCGGTATTATCAACCGCGGCATAGGTCGAATCCCAGATCGAAGACGTTGATGAATCATAGACATAAGGTGCATCGATAGCGTTTTTCAAGACCTGTACCGAGGAAGCCAATGGATAAAAAGGCGTTGGATGGTAGTCTGTCGCAAATTTCATGATCGACACTTCATCGGTTGTTTGCACTGTTGAAACCAGCGAATCAATGAAGCCTTTCGTGTTGTCTTGCATCCATTGTTGTTCAGCAAGACTCAAACTGCCGCTATAATCCATCACAACGGTAACGGAGAGGGAAGATCTTGTCGTGACCGGTGTTATGGCCGGGGCCGGGCTAGTAATTGGAACCCCATTTTCGAATACCGTAAAGAGCGGGGAGGTCAAAGCCGCCGGCTGACCGGTGCTGTCAGCTACGGTCACAAGGAGTTGCAGCTGGGGAGGGATTGCGGTACAGCCAGTTCTTACGACCCCGGTGCTTTTCAGATCCAGGGCCGTCCCTTTCCCGCTTAATGCTACCGTTAGCACCTTGTTCGCGGGGTCATTCGAGGGGATCATCAGGGTGGCGGTGTAACCTTGCTGCCCCGTAGGGGTCAACTGAATGGACGACGTACAGGCGGACGATGGCGCGACGCTCTTCTTGGAGCAGGTATCCGTGCCAGGATCGATTTTGAATTGCGCGTCGCCGGCCAGGGAAAGCTGCCCGAGTGCCAGGGCCGCCGTACCGGTGTTCCGGATCGTCAACAGCTGGGCCGAAGTGCCGTTAACAACAGTCGTCCCAAGGTCAACAGAGCTTTGGGTCGAAATTGTGGGAGATGCCGTAGATGGCGAAGGTGTCGACCCCCCTCCACCCCCGCTCGTGCCAGCGCTCCCCCCTCCTCCGCCGCAACCAGAGAGCGTTAAAATAAACAGGCCGATGACATAGGGAGAACGCAGACGTCGAACGGTTTTCTTGATGTGCTTGAACATGGCAGCCTCTTTCTGACCGGAAGACTTCTGTACCACCGGTTCTCAATACGTTTATGATCTGGACGTGAGCACCTACCCCATACTACAGGGCTTCTGGTATCAGGCATATTTTACAACCACATCTCCTGAGCTATCAGAAAGCACACTTAATGCCAGCCTGCTTTTCAACTGGCATAAATTCTGGCGACATTTACCGGGTCTCAGGAAAATCCTTGAATTTTGGCCCTATCTTTCCATTGCAATATTCATTTTTTCAGTCGGAAGGATGATGCTGTTTCTTGTTCTTTGGTTCTCTATTTCATTATATTTTTGATAATTTTTGTGTTTTACGGATTAGAGGTGCGCCCTCTCCCGGGGCAACGAGGCGCATTAACGTAACAATATTAAGCGCTCTGTTGATAGGGTACCGCAGAACCGCATTTTTGCAAGCCTACCTACCGAATATGTCGGAATTATTAACACCCGTCGCACAAATATTCCGACAACGCACCAACAGCAGATAAGTGGTGAATGCAAGGCCGGAAAATCAGCGAAAGGAAATACCTGATTCCGTAGCAACCAAGGGATTTATGTATGGGGAGGGTAATTCGGGTAAACGAAGCGTTTCGAGGTGACACGCGCCAACGTTTCTATTCAGGACCGGCATAGCCGGTCCACATCACCACGCCGTAGAATGCGGATTTCAACTTTACACAAGAAGGGTCACTGCAAGCTCGTCAGGGATCAACACTCTTTATGGAGTTACCTGCCTTTCCAGCAGGGCCACGTTTTCCACATGAACCGTCTGGGGAAACATGTCTACCGGCTGGATTTCCCGGCAATGATAGCCACGGCTTTTCAGGGCCACCAAGTCGCGTGCCAGGCTCTGGGGATAGCAGGACACATAGATAATCCTGGAAGGTGCCAGACCTGCAACCGTATCCAGCACATCCGGCGCACACCCCTTGCGGGGAGGATTGAGCACCGCAACGTCGATCGACTGCCCCTCCTCCGCCAGATCTTCGAGTAGCTCCGCTGCATCACCGGCTTCGAAGCGGCAGTTTTTGCGGCCATTGAGCTTGGCATTCCGACGGGCATCCGCCACCGCCTCTTCCACAACCTCGATGCCGATCACCTGCGCCGCCTGATCGGCCAGAAATAACGCTATCCCGCCGATGCCGCAATAGAGGTCGAGCACGTTCTCCCCGCCCCCCAGACCGGCCCAGCGCTTCACCTGTTCGTAGATCAGGCGCGCACCCGAGTTATTGACCTGGAAAAACGACCGGGGGGAGACCTGAAACGCAACATCGCCGATCCTCTCCGTCAGGTAGTGCTGGGGCGTCAGGAAGTAATCCTTCTGCCCCAAAATGACATTCCCCTCGGAGGCATTCACGTTCTGGGCCATGACCTCGATTTCGGGTATCATTCCCTGGACAAAGCGTCCCAGGTGATGAACCTCATTATAGGAACGTTGGGCCGTCACAAAGACCACCATGGCTTTGCGCTCGTGCGCGGAAACCCGCACCACAAGATAGCGCAGCAGCCCCATTTTGCTATGGGGGTTGTAGACCGGCACCTTCAGCTTGACGATCCCCAGCCTTACCGCCTCCACAACCCTATTGATCAGCGGGTGATGGAGCGGACATTGATCCAGATCGTAGACATCGTGGCTGGCGCGACGATAAATGCCGATAAACGGATCGGACCACTTGCCGGCGATGGTCAGTTTAGCCGTGGTGCGATAGTGGATCAGATTCTCCGGGGAGAGCAGCGGGTGAACGGTAATACCCGCCAACTCACTATGTTTGGCCAATTCCGCCAGGATCATCCCACGCTTCCAGGCGGTCTGCTCACGGTACTTCATGGCGATCAAAGGACAACCGAGGCAATCGGCGCTTTCCGTACAGGGAGGGCGTTTACTGCGCAGCGGCGAAGGGGTCAGCAGCTTAAGCATGTGGCCATAGGCCGTGCCGCGGGAAATTTGATCAATTCTGACCAGGACGACATCACTCGGCAGGGCTCCGCCGACCCGGAGCGTCATACCGTCGTCGGTACGCGCCGTACCGTAGCCATCCTCATCCAGGGCGGTTATGGCAAACTCCATCACCGCATTGCGTTTGATTTGGGGGGTCCAACGGGTGTCCTTGGATACAACAGGAGCAGTACCGCGCGGGGAAGCGGGCTGTTTTACGGGGCGTTTTCCCCCACGTTTTATTTCACGTTCATCTTTCACGATTTATCGCACCCTTCCTGTAGATACCCATGAAACAGACGGAAGGCCTGTCCCCGGTGACTGATACGATTCTTTTCATCGACGCCGAGTTCCGCCATGGTCCGGTCACAGCCATCGACCAGAAAAAGCGGATCATAGCCAAAGCCGCCTTCGCCGCGTGCGGCGTCGAGAATGCGCCCCCCCACCCTGCCGGTGAAGAGATGCGTATCGCCGGCGGGTGTCACAAAAGCCAGCGTGCAGACAAAGGCCGCCGTTCTCGATTCAGGCGGCACTCCCGCCAGTTCTGTAAGCAGCTTGGCATTGTTGGCGGCATCCCCGGCTCCTTCGCCGGCAAAACGGGCCGAATAGACACCAGGGCGACCTTCGAGCGCATCCACCACGAGGCCGGAATCGTCTGCCAGGGCCGGCAGCCCACTGAAGCTGGCGGCTTCACGAGCCTTTTTCAGGGCATTTTCCGCAAAAGTAGCACCATCCTCCACCGTATCCGGAAATCCCGCGAAATCGTCGGCGCAACGAACCGAAGCGACCAAGCCGGCCAGCAGTGCCTGAATCTCCACCAGCTTTCCCCGGTTACGCGTGGCAACGACGAGCTCTTTCATACCCGCAGAGCCTCCTGCTGAAAGGCAAAGAGTCGCCGTATGCCAGCCATAGCCTGGCCGCGCATGGCATCCATCTGCTCAATGGTGAACGGTTCGGCCTCCGCAGTCCCCTGAACCTCCACAAAGCGGCCACTGGATGTCATGACAAAATTCATGTCGACCTCAGCACTGGAATCTTCCAGGTAATTCAGGTCCAGCATCGGTTCGCCGGCAATAATACCGACGCTGACCGCAGCCACGGCCTCCTTGAGCGGAATATCGACAAAAACACCCTTGTCGCGGAGCCCGACCAACGCATCGGCCAGGGCGACATACGCCCCGGTGATGGAGGCGGTTCGCGTGCCGCCGTCAGCCTGGATAACGTCGCAATCGATATAAATGGACCGTTCGCCCAACCGGGCCAGGTCGGTAACGGCACGCAACGAGCGCCCGATCAGGCGCTGGATCTCCAGTGTCCGGCCGGTTTGCTTCCCTTTTGCCGCCTCACGCGGCGACCGGGTGTGGGTGGCCCGGGGCAGCATTGCGTACTCGGCAGTTACCCACCCGGTTCCCTTGCCCTTCAAAAACGGCGGGACGGATTCCTCCACCGATGCCGTACAGATGACCCGCGTGTCGCCGAATGCGATCAGCACGGAGCCCTCGGCGTGCTTGGTGAAGTTTCGCGTGATGGTGATGGGGCGCAAATCGCAACATCCCCTGCCGTCATTCCTTGTCATTGCCTCACTCCTTCCGGTAAAAAACTGGAAGGTGTTCAATATCCTTTCGTTGCCCGCGTGTCAAACAAAAAGGGAACCTGAAACAGGTTCCCTGGTTTGTTAAAACCTCATGTACAGTGTTCTATCAGCCGAGGTGGGTGTCGTTGCAACGCGTCCGGTTGGCAAGAATGGTGGAGTCAAGCATTTCACCACAGCACGTGCATTTCCATGCATCGAACGAGCGGACGAAATCGTAGAATTTCTCGGCGAACATACGGCCCTTGCAGCGTGGACATTGCATAGCACTCCTCCTCATAGCGAAATTTCAGTAAAATCAGTACCTATGAGTGTTTACACCATGCGTGCCAATTCCAGCTGTGCAATCCAACATAAATTGTCGTATTAAAATATCACCTTTATCTTCATATAGTTAGAAATACCTTTTAATTGTTTCATACCTCTTTTCCCCTATTCCCTCCACATTGAGCAACTCTTCCAGCGCCATTGAACCGCCATTATTTTGACGATAGGCAACAATGCGCCCGGCGATTAAGGGGCCGATGCCGGGGAGCCGGTCAAAATCAGCCGCCCCCATCGTATTGATATCCAAGGGAATTCCCATGAGCATTCTTTCAGAAGCTGGCAGCGGGATGAAGGTCACGTCCCCCTGCCCGTCCTCCCGGATCGTGAGGCGAATATCTTCGCCGTTTTTGAGACGCCGCTCAGCAACGCCTGCCGGTGCAAGTCTTTTGAGAGGCCGCAATGGTTCCGCCATTTTTATGGCGCTTTGCGTCATAATATTGGCGGCCAAAGGATACATGCCGGGATGCGCCACATCCCCTTCCACACGCACGAATCCTTTGACGGAAAAACCCGCCAAAGCGGCCTTTTGTGCGCTTTGACGGGTTCTTATACCAGCAGGGATCAAAAGAGCCGCTGCGACAAGAAGAAGGATTATGCGCTCATAACGAACCATGTCCTGCCTCCCATGCTCCCTCGCGGCGCCATTATCCGGACCAGCGCGGCGCTGGTCCGTGGCTTTTGCCCGCTCACGGTGACGCTGTTCACAAACCGGCTATTCCTGCTCCTCCGATTTGTGCAGCTTGAAATCAATACTGTCGATCAGCGCCTGGTAGGAGGCATCGATGATATTATCGGATACGCCGACGGTCCCCCAGCGCGTATGCCTGTCACCCGACTCGATCAGAACGCGGGTCGATGAAGCCGTACCCTGCCCTGCAGGCAGAACGCGGACCTTGTAGTCCAGGAGTTTGACCTCCTTGAGCTTGGGATAGAATTTTTCCAATGCCTTGCGGATGGCGTTGTCCAAAGCGTTGACCGGACCGCTGCCTTCGGCGGCGGTATGCTCGACCTTGCCGCCGACCCTGACCATGATGGTCGCCTCTGCCAGGGGCTTCTGGTCTTCGCCCCGCTTTTCGTCGATAACCCGGAAGCCAAGTACGGTGAAAAACTTGCGATGGGTTCCCAACGCCTTCATCATCAACAGCTCAAAGGATGCCTCGGCACCTTCGAATTGATACCCACGGTTTTCCATCTCCTTGATATTGTCGAGGATTTCCAGAGTGACCGGATCCTTGCTGTCGAGATTTATGTTGAACTCTTCAGCCTTAGCCAGGATATTCGAGCGGCCGGAGAGGTCTGAAACCAGAACCCGGGTGCAGTTGCCAACCAGTTCAGGCCGCATATGTTCGTAGGTTTCCGGGTGCCGCTGGATGGCGCTGACATGAACCCCACCCTTATGGGCAAAGGCTGAATTCCCCACATAGGCTTGGTGCTTGTCGGGGGAGATATTTGCCAACTCGTAGACAAAGCGGGATAGCTCCCTGAGGTGGCGCATCTGCTCGTCACTGATGCACTCCTTAGCCATCTTGACCTTGAGGGCGGGGATGATGGAACAGAGGTTGGCGTTGCCGCAGCGCTCGCCAAAACCGTTGATGGTTCCCTGAACCTGTACGATCCCCAAGTCCACGGCGTGCAGGGAATTGGCTACGGCACACTCGGAGTCGTTATGGGCATGAATGCCGAGCGGCGTTTTGATCTGTTCCTTTACCGCCTTGATGATCTCGGCCACCTCGAACGGCATGGTCCCGCCATTGGTGTCGCACAGGATGATGCAATCGACGTTGGCCTCTTCCGCCGCCTTGAGGGTTTTAATGGCATAGTCGGGGTTGGCCTTGTAACCGTCGAAGAAATGCTCCGCATCGTAAAAGACTTCCGGCGCATGCTTTTTCAGATATTCCAGAGAATCATAAATCAACTCCAGATTTTCCTCCAGGGAGATGCGCAACGCCTCACGGACATGAAAGTCCCACGTCTTGCCGAAGATCGTGATTGCATCTGCCTCAGCCTTGATCAGGGTGACAATATTGTTATCCTTGTCCGGCGTCACCTTGGCCCGGCGGGTGGAACCGAAGGCGGCAATCTTGGCCTGTCGAAGTTTTTCCTTCTTGATATCCTTGAAAAAAGCGACATCCTTTGGATTACTTCCCGGCCAGCCCCCCTCGATATACTGAATCCCAAGCTCGTCCAGTTTACGGGCTATGCGGACCTTATCCTCCACCAGTAACGAGATGTCTTCTGCCTGGGTACCATCCCGCAGTGTTGTGTCATACAGTTTTACAAGGCTCATCGTTACCTCCCCAAGCATTAACAATATGAAGATTCTAGACCGTTTTACATGAAACAGAAACTATGTTTGTATACTTATTCTGAAAAATTTTCAACAAGCCCGTGGCGCAGAAATCGCCCCCGCACCCAGAATGCACAAAAGGGCTTACAGGTACAACCTGCAAAGCCCTTTTGTCGTTTCATGCTGGTGCCCGGAGCCGGGGTCGAACCGGCACGACCCGAGAGTCGAGAGATTTTAAGTCTCTTGCGTCTACCAGTTCCGCCATCCGGGCGGCGGTTCAACCATTGAGGGGACTGCTTAGCAGTTTACCCGCTCCTTCAATTCCTTACCGGTCTTGAAAAACGGCGTCTTTTTCGCCGGGATGCGCACAACCTCGCCACTCTTGGGATTGCGGGCCTCACGCCCCGAACGTTCACGTATCGTAAAGCTGCCGAACCCGCGGATTTCCACCTTGTCTCCGGTCTTCAGGGCATCTTCTATCGAGTCGAAAACCGTGTTCACAAGGGCTTCAGACACCTTCATATTCAACATCCCATGTGTCTGGACGACTTTCTCGATCAGTTCGCTTTTGGTCATCGCATCAATCTCCTGCTTCGTAGTAAAACGTATATTTATTGATTGTTTTTGTTGTTAAGTTCCTGCTGCAAAAGCTCACCTAAGTTGGAGGTCGCCTCGCCCTGGGAGCTCAGGTATTGGGCAAACTCGGCCTTCTCCGCCGCAGCCTGCATTGCCTTGATGGAGAGCGAAATGCGGCGTTCACGCGAATCGCAACTCAACACCACCGCCTCAAGGCTGTCGCCGATGGCTGCGAATTCCTTGGCAGACGGCACTTTTTCGCGGGACAGCTCGGATACGTGGATCAAACCTTCAATCCCCTCTTCGAGTTCGACAAAGACGCCGAAATCGGTCAGGGAGGTCACCTTGCCGGTCACCTTGGCACCGGCCCGGTACTTGTCGGGAGCAAGGCTCCAGGGGTCCGGCTCAAGCTGTTTGATGCCGAGAGAGAGACGCTCGTTGTCCACATCCACCTTGAGTACCACGGCCTGGACGAGTTGCGCTTTTTCGTAGACATCGCCGGGGTGTTTGACCCGCTTGGTCCACGAGATATCGGAGACATGGACCAGACCGTCGATGCCGTCTTCTATGCCGATGAACATACCGAAATCGGTCATGTTCTTGATCTGGCCTTCGATCTTGGTGCCAACGGGATACTTTTCGGCAATCGTTTTCCAGGGGTTTTCCGACACCTGCTTCAGCCCCAGGGATATCTTGCGGTTGTCCATGTCAATCCCCAGCACGACCGCCTCAACCTCGTCGCCGACCGTGAGTACATCGGCGGCGCGACGGACCCGCTTGGTCCAGGACATCTCGGAAACATGGATCAAACCTTCGACACCCGGTTCCAATTCCACAAAGGCACCGTATTCCATCAAGCTGACAACGCGGCCCCTGATGCGGCTTTCCAGGGGATAGCGGGAGGGGACTTCCAGCCAGGGATCGGAAAGGGTCTGTTTGATGCCGAGGGAAATTTTTCCCTTGGCGCGATCGAACTTGAGTACCTTGGCGGTCACTTCCTGACCCGGCTTGAGGATATCGGACGGCTTGCCCACCCGGCCCCAGGAGAGATCGGAGACATGCAACAACCCATCCACGCCACCAAGATCCACAAATGCCCCGTAATCGGTGACGTTTTTGACAACGCCATTCACAATCTGCCCTTCCTCGAGCTTTGCGAGGGTTACGTCACGGATTGCGGCCCGTTCCTCCTCAAGGATGGCGCGACGGGAGAGAACGATATTGTCGCGTTTCTGGTTCAGCTTGATGATCTTGAACTTGGACTTCAAGCCAATATAGCTTTCGGCATCGGACGACGGCCTGATATCCACCTGAGAGGTGGGGAGGAAGGCGGGAACGCCGATATCCACCGTGTAACCGCCGTTGACCCGTGCCGTAATGGTCCCTTCGATAATGCCGCCTTCCTGCCCGGAACCGCCGATCTTTTCCCAGGCGGCCAGGTAGTCGGCCTTTCTTTTCGAGAGGATATACCCTTTTTTCCCGTCTTCGCGCGTCATGAGGACCCGAATGCGCTCACCGACCTGAACCGTAATCTCGCCATTGGCATCACGGAACTCGTTGGCCGAAACAAAACCCTCCGACTTAAGGCCGATATCCACCAACACGGTATCCTGGTCAATACGGACGACCGTACCTTCTATAATTTTATCCCGTTCAGGCCTTTCTTTGAGACTCTCGTTGTAGAGCGCGGCAAATTCACTGCTTTGCTGTTCAGCGTCGTCGTCTTGCTCACCGGTGTCTGAAGTGTCGAGCCTTTTGAAATCAACCATTAAAACTTACCCCCTGGACGTTTTTCTATCTTGCTGTTTTCCTGTTTTGTATATGATGTTATTGTAAGCATAATAATATAGCAACGAGTTGGAAAAAATTCAATTGCTTTTATTCAGCTCCTCAATCCGGCTCACCACTTCATCGATAATCCATTTGGGAGTCGACGCCCCGGCCGTGACCCCGACCCGCTCAACCCCGTCAAACCAACCGGGATCGATCTCGGCGGCGGTTTCTATGTGGTGGGTGCGCGGCTGGATTTCAACACATACCTCGGATAACCGGCGCGTGTTGGCGCTGTTGAAGCCCCCCACCACCAGCATGCAGTCAACCTGGTACGCCAATTCCTTGGCTTCCTCCTGGCGTATCGCCGTGGCGTCACAGATCGTGTTGAACACCCGGATCTCGCCGCCCCGCAAAAGGCACTCCGATACGACGTTTTTGAGGTTTTCAAACGACTGGGTCGTCTGGGCGACAACCCCGATCTTGTTCATCTTGGGAAGTTTGCTGACCTCCTCGCCGGAACCGACGACAAACACTTTATCGCCGCCATAGGAGACGATCCCCTGCACCTCGGGGTGGTCCGCATCCCCCACTACGACCACGCCGTAGCCGGTCTCGGAGAGCCGTTTGACATGTTCCTGAGCCTTCTTGACAAAAGGACAGGTTGCGTCAACGATCTCCAACTGCTTTTGCACCGCCTCTTCGATCTCGTGGGAAGCTACCCCGTGGGAGCGGATGATGATGGTGCCGCGATCCATGGTGTCCAGGTTCTTGAGTACCTTGACCCCCATCTCCTCCAACTTGTTGACGACCTGGGGGGAGTGGATGATCGGTCCGAGGGTATAGGTTGTTTTATCGATCCCCGCCGCCTCAAAGGCCATCTGGGTGGCCCGCTTGACGCCGAAGCAGAATCCTGCGCGCTTTGCGAGAAGTACTTTCATAGTAGTGTTCCAGCCTGTTGGATTTTTCCCCTTGCAATGTCTTCCATTTTGTTCAGCACCTCTTCAATACTGCTATGGGACGAATCAACGGGAATTGCGTCCTCGGCCTGCCTGAGCGGGGCGATATCACGCTGGGAATCCTGGCGATCCCTCCGGGTGACCGCTTCGATGGTCTCTTCCAGGGTTACCGGTTCCCCGTTACCGACCAGTTCCGCGTAACGACGCTTCCCCCGTTCCTCGGGGGAGGCGAAGAGGAAAAATTTGAGCTCGGCATCGGGAAAGACAGCCGTGCCGATGTCCCGCCCTTCGAGCACCACACCGCCGTCCTGTCCCAACCGGCGTTGAAGCAGCATCATGGATTCGCGCACCGGCCTGAGGGCCGAGATGCGCGAGGTCATCAGGGACATCTCCGGCGTCCGGATCAACTCGGTCACATCCTGTCCGTTGGCATACACCCGCAGGGAGCAGTTGGCGTTATCAAGGCGGATATCCGCGCTGTTGCAGAGACGTTCCACGGCGGCGACATCGCCCGGATCGATCCCCGCTTGACCGACCAGAAAGGCCACAGCCCGATACATGGCACCGGTATCGATCTGCAGATAGCCAAGCCTCTTGGCCAGCAAACGGGCGATGGTACTCTTACCGGCGCCGGAAGGGCCGTCTATGGCGATGATCAGGCCGTTGGGACGTGCGTTCACGGCCATCACCTGTTTGCGACCTGTTCCAACAGCGGGAAAAAGGAAGGAAAGGACGTTGCCACGCACTCAACATCGCGGATGGTAATCCCTCCGTGAGACACCAGGGCCGCAACCGCCAGGGACATGGCAATGCGGTGATCCCCGTAGCTTTCCACCGTGCCGCAGCCGAGGCGTTCCGTGCCGAGGATGTCCATACCGTCGTCGCACTCCTCAACCACGACCCCAAGCGTGCGCAGGTTCGTTGCCATGGCCGCAATCCGGTCGGTCTCCTTGACCCGCAATTCCTTGGCCCCCCTCACCGTGGTCCGCCCTTCCGCGCAGGCTGCCGCCACGCAGATGACCGGGAATTCGTCGATGGCCCGCGGCACCACGTCGCCGGAGATCTGGATGGCCTTCAAGCGCGATGAGCGGACCAGGACATCGGCCACCGGCTCGCCGGAAACTTCGCGTTCGTGGAGCAGTTCGAGAGCCCCCCCCATGGACCTGAGTATGTCGATGATCCCCGTGCGGGTCGGGTTGATGCCCACGTTGCGGATGAGCAATTCCGCCCCCGGCGTGACCAGGGCCGCGACCATGAAAAAGGCCGCCGAGGAGATATCGCCCGGAACCCCGATTTCCTGACCGGTGAGTTCGGTCCCCCCACGAACCGTGACGCCATTTTTGAACACCTCCAGCGAGGCCCCGAACAGGCGGAACATGCGCTCCGAGTGGTCGCGGGAAAGGGTCGGTTCACGGACGGAGGTTTCCCCGTCGGCATACAGGCCGGCCAGCATGATGGCGGACTTCACCTGGGCGCTGGAAACCGGCGATTCATAGCCGATGGCATTCAGGGCGCCGCCGGTGATGGCAAGCGGCGCCAGGGTCCCCTTGTCGCGCCCCATGATGCGGGCGCCCATGCGGACAAGCGGTTCCACTACCCGCTTCATGGGGCGCTTACGCAGATACTGGTCGCCGGTTACCACCGAGAAGAAGGATTGGCCTGCCAAAAGGCCGGTCAAAAGGCGGATACTGGTGCCGGAATTACCGCAATCGATGATGTCCGCAGGCTCCTTGAGACCACGCAGCCCCTGGCCGTGTATCGTCACGGTTTCGCCGTCGTCCTCGATCCGCACCCCCATGGCGCGGAAGGCCCCCATGGTCGCCATATTGTCTTCACCGCGCAGAAAACCTCTGACAGTGGTGACGCCGTTGGCAATAGCCCCCAACATGATGGAACGGTGGGAGATGGACTTGTCCCCAGGGACAGTGATCTCACCTTTGACAGACGATGCTGGTTGTATTGTGATGGATTTCACGCAAAACTCCGTTGGTGCACAGTTGATCTTTCTCGTTCAGAGGATACCATCGCGAAACTGCTTGGCAATGGTAAAAAACTCGGCTAACGCCGCAGGATCGCTGCAGTCGATGCGCCGGCGCAGCTCCGCCAGACTCGCCGAAAAGCCATCGATGCTCGTCAGGAGGGCCGCCCTGTTCATCAGGGTGATGTCACGCCACATGACCGGGTCGGAAGAGGCGATGCGGGTAAAATCTCTGAAACCGCCGGCAGAGTAGGAGAGCACGTTTTCCCCTTCCACATCGGCCGTTCCCACGGCATGCACCAAGGCGTACGCCACGACGTGTGGCAGGTGGGATATTTCAGCGAAGATCCGGTCGTGGTGCCCCGGTTCCATGGAGCAGACATTGGCTCCGGCAGACCGCCAGAGCCGCGCCATTGTATCGTATGCCCCGGCATCGGTGGCAGGGGTCGGCGTCAGGATACAGCGTTTGCCGGTAAAGAGTGCAGCAAAGGCTGCCGCTGCGCCCGAATGTTCGGTGCCGGCAATGGGGTGCCCGCCGACAAAGGTGCATCCCGGCGGCATGAGCGCCTCGCACTCCCGCACAATGGCGAACTTGACGCTGCCGCCGTCGCTGACAATGCAACCCGCGGGGAGAAAGGGGGCAATCTCCCGGACCACCATCGGGATGGAACAGACCGGAACCGAAACGAACACCACCTGGGCATCCCGCACGCCGCGAGCGACGTCGGGTGTGATCTCATCGACAACCCCCAGGGAAAGGGCCTGGTTCAGGTTATCACGATCGGTGTCGACGCCGACGATGGTGCCGACCGCGCCTGCTTCACGCAGGGCCCGCGCAAAGGAACCGCCGATCAAGCCAACGCCGATGACGGTCAGACGCTCAATGATCATGGACATGCCGTCTCGCTCCTATATCGACCGCGGATAGGAACCGAGGACTTTGAGAAATTGACAGCACTCTTTGAGTTCGTCCAGGGCCGCCGCCACTTCCGGTTCGGAAACGTGGCCAAACAGGTCGAGAAAAAATATGTATTCCCAGGCCTTTTTCTTGTAGGGGCGCGATTCGATCTTGGAGAGATTGATGCCGCGCTTGGCAAAAGGCTCCAGCATGCGGCAGAGGATGCCCGGCTCATCCTTGACGGAGAACAGTATGGAGGTTTTGTCGTTGCCGGAGCGTTCGATCTCCTTGCGGGCGATCACCAGGAAGCGTGTAAAGTTGTTGACCTGATCCTCTATCCTGGTCCTGACCACCTTGAGATCATAGAGCGAACCCGCCAGTTCACTGGCGATGGCGGCGGCGGTACTGTCTTCGCTGACCATCTGTGCCGCCACGGCCGTGGAGGCTACGTCCACCAACGGCACGCCGGGCAGATTTTCGTCAAACCATTGACGGCACTGGGCAATGGCCTGGGGATGGGAATAAACCTTCTTGACGTCTTCAAGTCGCCCGGAACGGGACAACAGATCGTGGTGGACCTCCAGCAGGACCTCGGCGGTGATCTTCAGGCTGCTCTCCACGAACATGTCGAGGGTATGGGAAACGACCCCTTCGGTGGAATTTTCCACCGGCACCATGCCGTACAGCGCCTTGCCCTTCTCCACCTCCTCGAAGACCGATGGGATCGACTTGAGCGGCACCAGTTCCGCGGACAACCCGAACTGCTGCATGGTAGCCAGGTGGCTGAAGGTCGCTTTGGGTCCCAGAAAGGCCACTTTCATGGGGGATTCCAGGGCCAGGCTGGCCGATATGATTTCACGGTAGATACTGCGCAGGGCGTCGTTGGGGAAGGGCCCAGGGTTGCGACTCAGCAGGCGTTCATAAATCTGACGTTCGCGACCGGGAACATGGAACTCCATATTGCTGCCGGACTTAAGCTTACCGACCTCGACCACCACCCGTGCGCGCTCGTTGAGGAGCTCGACAATCCGGTTGTCGATAGTGTCGATGCTGGTGCGAAGCTGTTCGATTGTGGGGGCATCCTGTTGCAATGAGACCACCTGAAAAAATACGGGATTTCCCAATAAAAAGAGGGTTAATTTACTGCATAGCCGGTTTAAATGCAACCACAATTAAGTATACGGAATAACCGTCTGGAAGCAAGGCACCTCACGAAACAGGTTTCGGACCGGTCATCCCCCCAACTCGGAGAGCCGCCCCGAAGCGTTCCATCCATGCGTCAAAAATTTGAAGTTTGTCTTTTCCAAAGCCGGAAAGCTTTTCACGAACCCGCTCAGGCGGTGCCCTGTGGGACAACCTGCCCGGTTTTTTGGAGAAAAACAGGTCGGCAAAGCAGATGATCTCTTCTGCCGCCGTTCTGGGAACCATATCCCGAGGGGGAAGCGGCAGCTCCTGGACAGCGATATCCCTGATCGTCAAGCCGACGCCGATGTGGCGTTCGCACACCAGGGCGTGCTGCGGCAAGCCTTCGCGCTCAAGGATCTCCCGCCCCAGAATGCCATGCATGATGTAGGGATGGGGCCCCAGAGCGCCGATCCCCGGGGCAGAAACCCTACATACGCCAATGTCGTGCAGCATGGCCGCTTCCTGTATGAAGGTGCATTCCTCAGGGGAAAGAGAGACCACATGGCCGACAGCCAGGGCAAGTTCCGCCACTACCCTCCCATGGGTGGCCACGATCTCCAACCCAGCACCCTCAAAGTACCTGCCCAGCATTGCCATCACATCCACCATCTGTACACTCACCGCCAAAAGTCAAATTTCAGACACATATTTATATCCCAAACAGGCCCAATCGAGTCAATATTTTGTTACAACCATGCAACATGCTGTTTCTATTGCGTTATTTTTTAGGCATGCCTTATGCTTATACAAAGAAGACTTTAAGCAACGCAGGCACGACCAGTTGCAAACAAACAGGAGCGGTTACCCGTGTACGCCAAGTTCCCATTTTACTCCATAGCGCAAATGTATGCCATCAGCATTGAAGAGCCGGTTGCCATCCTTCTGGGACAGGACAACCTCTACTGGGTCGTCGATCAAGTCTGCGCATCCGACTATCTTGACGACGGGTGTTCCCTGCTCAGCGCTGTCGATTAAGACGTCCGACGCTTCAAACCGATCACTTGTCGAACGAACCGCCTGCATCACCCTTTATACCTCAACCCCCTTCCAAATAAAAGAGTTCTCATCTCCGCTTCCTTCTCCGTTTCACGGCAAACCAATCCCCTTACCACCCCATATTCGACAAAATATTGACCTGCATCATTACTTTCCCCGCTTGGGCAGGTTATCCTGCAACCATACTTAAGAAGGCGAGGAGGTTGACCATGGAACTCAGAAGCGGTCTAGGCGACAAGGCCATCCAGGACGTAATCCAGACACACCCGGAGATCGGCGGGATTCTCAAGCACTATGATATCGGCTGCGTTACCTGCACGGTGGGTGTCTGTCTCTTAAAGGACGTAGTCGCCATCCACGGCCTGACAAAGGACGACGAGGCGGCAATCCAACAGAAAATCAACAGTTACCTTACGGCAAAAGGAGAATAATCATGACACACCCCGGATGCGGCTGCCCCGGCAGCATGGCGCGTACCATCGAACAACCGGAACCAGATGAAGGCAGTACGGTCAGGGTTCGTTCCGAGCTGCGACAGTGGCCGGTGCAACTCCATCTGATACCATCAACGGCATCCTACCTCCAGGACGCGGACCTCCTGATCAGCGCCGACTGTGTGGCCTATGCCATGGGTGGCATGCACCAGGATCTGCTGAAGGGAAAAGCCCTGGCCATCGCCTGCCCCAAACTGGACGACACCACACCCTATGTGGAAAAGCTGGCCGGCATCTTCAGTACCAACGCCATCAAGAGCATCACCGTGGCCATTATGGAAGTGCCCTGCTGCCGCGGTCTGGACATTCTGGTCAGGGAGGCACTGGCCCGGAGCGGGCAGGATACCCCCCTTGAGTGCGTGGTAATCGGCGTCAACGGAGAACGGAGGAATTAATGGAAACCGAGATTACCCAAGCGCTGGTCAACGAACATCGCCTGATTCTGAGGATGGTGGCCCTTCTGGAACGTAATGCCCGCCGGACCGCCGCAGGGGCGTACGACGGATGGCAATTCTACCTGGACGGCGTGGACTTTATCCGCAATTACGCCGACCGCTTCCACCACGCCAAAGAAGAGGATGTCCTCTTTGCGGCACTGTTTGAAAACGGCATGCCCCGCGAGCACAGTCCGGTGGCCGCCATGCTGCTGGAGCATGACCAGGGAAGACAGTATGTGGGGGCCATGGAGACAGCGGCCAAAGAGGCCATGGCGGGCAACGGCGGCGCCGCCGAGCTCGTCGTGGAAAATGCCCTGGCCTACGCCGAACTGCTGCGCGCCCATATCGCTAAAGAGGACGGAATACTCTACCCCCTTGCCGAACGGCTCATACCTGCTAGACTGAAAAGCGATATCATCGCGGGCTATGCAGCGGCAGAAGCGGAAAAACCGGCCGGTTTCGCGGCCCATTATGAGGCGCTCGTAACGAAATACGAACGAGAGGTTGAGGGCATATGGATACCGAACGACTCTGTAGCACCATCATTGAAAATGCCAATGACGCCGTGATGTTTTCCGACAGCAAGGGGATTATCCAATTCTGGAACAGCGGCGCTGAACGGATGTTCGGCTACCGTAGCGAAGAGGCGCTGGGCAAATCCCTGGACCTGATTATACCCGAGAACCTGCGCCAACGGCACTGGGACGGCTACTTTCGGGTCATGGCAAGCGGTACGAGCCGCTACAGCGTCGAAATGCTCTCCGCACCCGCCCTGCGCAAGGACGGTAGCCGCATCTCCACCGAATTTTCCATGGTCGTGGTCACGGACACGGCCGGGCAGGTTCAGGGTGTTGCCGCGATCATCCGCGACGTGACGGCGCGATGGCAGCGGGAGCGGGAGCAGAAGGAACGCATCAGGGAGTTGGAGTTGCTGCAGAAGAACGCGCCACAAGGGTAAGGGGAAACAGGCCTGTCAGGTTTCCCTGCGGCCCTGCAGTCTGGCTTCGCAGTCAGGACAGATGCCGTAGCTGAACATGGCGCCTGAGTGTTTGCTGATATAGGTTTCCAGTTGGTTCCAATACCCCTTGTCGTCACGGATCTTCTTGCAGGAGTCGCAGATGGGCAGCAAGCCGCTCAATATTCTGACATCGCACAGTGCCCCCTGAAGATCCCCGATGAGCCCTTCACGCTCTTTTTCAACCCTCTTCCGGTCGCTGATATCCTCGATCTGAACGATAAAATATTCCGGATCGCCTTCGTCGCCCTTGAGGACTGAGGCGGTCAGTTGCCCCCAGACCAACTCGCGGCCCTTGGTTATGTACCGTTTTTCCACGGTATAGGCGGAAACCTCTCCATCCAGCAGCCGCTCCACATTGGGAATATCCAGATTCAGGTCGTCCGGGTGGGTTACCTCCGCGAAGGTCAAACCTTGAAGCGCCTCTTTTTCATATCCCAGGATGGCGCACAGAGCGCGGTTAACCAGGAGAAACGCACCGTTGAGAGAGACGAGTGCCATCCCGATGGGAGCGTTTTCCAAAGCGCTGCGGAATCGGGCCTCGCTTTCCCGCACAGCCTTCTCCCGGACGGAAAGCTGATCCGCCATCTGGTCGAAGGTCTGGGCCAAATCTCCCAACTCCCCCCCCTGCAGGCAAGCGGAAACCCGCGTGTGAAGATTTCCTGCCGCCAGGCGGTGGGAAGCCTCCTGCAACGCAGTGATCCTGTTGACAAAACAGTGCTTGCCGATAAATAGGGCCAGAAAAATTGCTGCAAGCAGGAACAGTGACAGGAACGCCATATTGTAAAACTGCTTTTCCGCCGCTTTACTCAGGGTCGCCTGGAGAGGAATACCGGCACGAACGTACAGGTAAGGGAACGTTTCATTGCGTAACCGCAATTTGGTGTACGAAATGATCCGCCGGTCGCCGGACACCCCCACATCAATAAACGAGTTTTCCTCAGGACCGTTCACCATGCTCATGAAGATCCCGTCGTTGGCCTTTTTACCGACAAACCCCTCGGGATTCAGGTTTCTGTCGATTATCACCCCGTTATAGTCGATGATATTGAAGGTCGTCCCCTGGGGCAAGCCTGCCTGGTTAAACAGGACATTGTAATGGTCAAAATTGAAGTTGACTGCAATAACGGCCTTAACCTCACCTTTTTCATCAAGAACCGGATACCCGAAACCGATGGTCGGTTTTGTGGAAATTTGACCAATGACATATTCACCGGAAGAAAACTGCCTGGTTTTGACGGCATTCCGGAAGGTACGCTTATCGCGCAGGGAGAACGGCTTGGTAAGAGGCAGAGCCGATGCCCACACATCTCCGGTTGTTGGGTCGGCGATTACAATATTGGCATACTGGGGATTCAAGGCGAGGACACTCGTCAGAATACCGTTGACGGCCGCCGTCTTGTGTTCTCTGACCTGGGGCAATTGCCCCAGCACGGTCACCAGCTGGTGTGCGGCCGCAGTAAGATTTCTCTGCTCGGAGGCAATGCTGTGGGCCAGTTTCCTCGTCTCGGCGACGCCTTCCTGTAGCGCATCATGGTGCTGGTCCAGACCAAAATGGACGATCAACCCCACAGCCGGCAAGGCAAGCAGCAGGGTCAGCAGGAGCAGAAGTTTCCGCAACGAAAGGGAGGAGAGGTAATCGAGCAGGCTTTGTATCATGAACGCGTCCTCGAGAGGCTGTCGGGCAGGCGCTTACAAGATGGCTTGGTTCCGTGAGGCCGGGGCGACAATCGTCACCTCGTGGCATGTTCGCATGTACCTCTAACACGGCACGGCATGACCGCCGCAAAATTAAATGCATTCAAAACTTGCAAAAGCCGGGCCTCAAATTGGATCAGGGAGGAGATCGGTGCTCTATTCGCAAGTTTTCCCCCAAAAGAAGCGACAAAGCCGCCACCCTCATGGGAGCCGGAACAGTGATTGTGCGCCGGCTAGCCGGGCGGAGAGGCTATCGGGCCAAAGGTGGGCTGGAAAACGATAATGGGGATACTCTATCAGGGTATCCCCATCGTCACGGCAGTTTTTCCGACAAGCCCTTATTTACATTCCGCCAAATAGCTGGGTTTCTCCTGGCGAAAACATCTTGTCCAGGGAAAGAAGCACGAGCAGGCGATCCGTTCGGTTGATCACGCCCGTGATGCACTCCTGATCTATACCGCCCGACACCACGGGTGGGGGAGGCTGTATTTCGCTATCGGAGATGCGGACGACCTCCGACACGGCATCGACGATAAATCCCGTTAAATCGCCGTCCACATCCACAACAATGATGCGGGTCTGGCTATTGTTCGCCACTTCGGGCAAACCAAATTTACGACGCATGGAGATAATGGGAATCACCCGCCCGCGAAGGTTTATGATGCCCTCAACGTAGTGCGGGGTGTTGGGCATGTGCGTAATGGCGGTCATGCGGATGATTTCGCGGACCTTCAGGACCTCTATGCCGAATTCTTCGTCCCCCAGGTTAAAGCTGACGAGTTGGTTGAGCTCACCCTTGGACTCATCACTCTTGACCATCAGTTCGTTGGACATTATCTCATTCCTTTCAGTGGTTCAAATCGTTGCCATGCAGCCCATTCTATACCAGTTTGCCAAAGCCCTGTCAAAGCCTGAACAGCCCCAGCCGCAGACATTGACGGAATGCACACGATTGCATCAACGCCGGCGATTTCGTTTGTGCTTCTTTTCCCTCACGTTAACACGGTGCTTCTGCGCCTTTTGCGCCTTCTGCACCTTATGTTTTCTGGCCTTGGCGGACGGGGCGTCATTCTTGATGCTGCTCAGTAACAGTTGGGGTTCTGCAAAGGTGGGATCGGCCTTTTTTGCTGCCTCCAACATCTCCCTGGCCTCGGAGATACGCCCGCTTTTCAGGTAGGCCCGGCCAAGGGCAAAGAGCGCCCGGGCATTATCCGGCTTCAACTCGAGTGACTTTTTGTACTCGCTGAAGGCCAATTCATAATCTTTTTTGAACTCATACACGATCCCCAGGCGGTAGTGGCGTTGCGGATCGTCCGGCGACCGTGCCAGCCAATCCTTGACAAGCCCGGTCAGATCATCAAAGCGCTTCTGCTTGACATAGAGCGTAATCAGGGCATTGCGGGCTTCCTCGTCTTCAGCGTTCAGCCGGAGGACTTCCCGGTAATGATACTCCGCCTTTTCGGGAGACGAACGGCGCATGAATATCCGCGCCAACTCCCGATGCCCTTCGATGCTGGTCGGATCGAGACGCAAGGCCTCTTCATACTCCGGGACGGCGTTCTTCAGATCCTTACCATGGACATAAACCCGCCCCAAGTTCAGGTGGTACAGCGGGTTATCCGCTCTCGTGCGAATCAACTCGCGGTACTGCTCCGCCGCTTCAGCAAAATTGCCGCGCCACGTCAATATCTCAGCCAGCCTGCGCCGGGCATTGACGTCCGAAGGATCGGACTGGAGCGCGCCACGATAGAACGACAGCGCCTCATCGAGCTGTCCCTTGCGCTCATTGAGCAGACCAAGGCGATACAACGTTGCGCCGTCCTTAACTCCTCCCTTGACCAGTGCAGCGAATGTCGCAGCGGCGTCTTCGTCATGACCGGCCGCCATTTGAGCGTCTCCAAGTTTCTGTTGCACACCGGTCCAGTTTGACCGCCCCTTGAGGGCCGTCTGGTAGGCGGTTATTGCCTTGCCGTATTCACGTTCCGCCATGAACACATCGCCTTTGCGGGCAAAATCTTCCGGGTCGATGGTGACATCGATCCCCGCCAGCAAATACTCCTTCCGGGCCGCCTCCCGGTCTCCCTTTTCCATAAGGATATCCGCCAGCAGCTTGTGCCCTTTGGGGTCAGAGGTAGTGGTTGCAAGGTAGCTCCGAAGCTGGCCGGCCGCTTGGTCGAGCTTGCCGGCCTTACGGTAGAGTCCGGCCAAACCGAGATGGGCAGCCGCGTCTCCGGGCTTCAATATCAGGAGCCGGTCGTATTCGCTTGCTGCCCTGTCGTATTGTTTAAGATCTTCATACGCCTTGGCAAGGCCGGCCTGAATGGCTGGGTCACCGGGAAATGCCCGGCGTGCCGAGCTGTAATGAAACAGCGCCAGAGCCGGCAGCGCCCCCTCCCCCATGACCCTGCCCAGGGCACGATGATAGCGGGGATCGGGCTTACCCATGAGCCCTTTAGTCAGTTCAACCGACGCTTCCCGATCATGTCCCCGTTCAAGGAGCAACAGGCCAAGGTTTCCGTGGGCTTCAGCTAAGGTGGCGTCTTTGGCCACTACCTCACGGTACAGTGTAATTGCGTTGTCAACCTTGCCGGACCGTTCGGCCCTGAGTGCCTTAACGAAACGCCCGGCAACACCATCCGGGCATACTTTGAGAATGTCCTCTTCCTGTTTTAAACGTTGCGGGGTAACGCTGACGGCAGTGAGTGTATCGAGAGATTTTCGTGCCTCCGTACAGGGGTCGGACTTGGACAACCCCCAGGTAAAACCGCAACAGAACACGACGGTCACTCCCAAGACAAGCGAACGAACAAATGTCACACCTTGCATCATGGTTATCCAATCCTTCCTTCAGCCCGAGGGGGACCTTACCCCCCCGGACTGAAAACAGCTTTACGGCGTCACGACGACAAGCTCGTCGCGGCGGTTCTTTTTCCAGGCCGCCTCGTCATGCCCCTGGTCGGCAGGCCGCTCTTTGCCATAGCTGATGGTTGCAAGCCGCCCATCGGAAACGCCCAGTGTCGTCAGGTACTTTTTGGCGGCCTGAGCGCGGCGCTCGCCCAAAGCCAGGTTGTATTCGGCAGAACCATGCTCATCGCAATTACCCTCGATACGAACCTTGGCCTCGGGTGCTTTCACGAGCGCAGCAGCGCTCTTTGCCAGCGTGGCGCGGGCTGCATCGGACAGTTGGGAGGAGTCGAAATCGAAATAAATCCTGTCCAGGGCAGATTGGAGTTGTGAAGCCGACGAGGTGCTTTGGGCCTGCGGTGCAACAGCGGCCTGCTTGGCCGGAACAGCCGCCTGTTCTTTGCCGGCTACCGGCGTTGCGGCATCGTTTTTCTGCGGTCCGACCGTCTTGGCGACAGGTGTCGCTGCTATCCCCTCGTCCTTTTTCACGACCTCCTGGTTTGCGCAACCCCCCACAAGCAAGAGCCCACAAACAAGCATCGCGACGCAAAATTTCATACTGTTTTTCATAATTTATACTCCTCTGAAATAAGATAAGATAAGACAAAAATAAGACGCACGCACGCGGCAACCGTTGTCGACGGCATCGCCACGGGCGCTAGATACGGTTACGGGATTAAACGTACGAAGGCGAACGAGGGGGAGCGCGGGGCGTTAATAGCCTTAACAGCAGCAGAGAGGAAACGAACACAATCACGATGTGAAACGACAGCGGCTGACCTACGGGAGTAATGGGAGAGATCGACCAGCCCAGGGCAACTGGCTCATCGCACTGGTTGGCCGGTGCCAGCTGGGCCGATTTTTCAGCCGGCGTTTCCAGGACGGCACGCGGTGTGGCTTTCGGCTTTTGCGGACGTGATATATTAGGAACCTTTATCCCGAGGAACAGGAGGAATAAAGGCAAGGTGAAGATAACCAGACGCCTGGTCGAGCGTTGCCGCATAGCATGGTACATGGTGATAGTAATATCAGATTGTTGCAGCAAAGTGCAATCGAATTGGCCGGCACGCCTCTCGGCAGGCCCCACCGCCCCTGCTACTGTTTGCCATGAGGCGGATCTTTCACTTTATTCTTGTGTTTGGCACCTCGGTCCCCGAGGTCGCAGGCGTTGGACATTCAGGTGGACACACCGAGGCGCGGAAGGATGTACTTTTGGAGTACCACCCACACAACGAGGAATATGATCAGCACTAGCAGTTCTTTCACTCCATCACCTCGCTCATTCGGATTGGGGCTGGGCAGGCATACCGGAATCATACCCCTGCCTCAGGCCTATTATTCAATTTATAATATATAACAAAGAATATATCAATAACAATCGAGACCGGAAGTAAGAATCATGCCGCCTCCGGCCAAGCCAAGCCACTCCTCTCTTAGCCTCCAACCACTGTGATGGTTGTGGACAGTCCATGGTTGAGGTATAGTGTACCCATGTTTTTGATGCCCGAGCGCCAGCCCCCGGAGGTAAGTCCCTTGTTCATCCCCCTGTTTTTAACGGTCCTCTTGTTGGCCGGTGAACTTCATCATCCCTGCCTGTCCGCGGCGGAAACCACAACAGGGATCGCCCAATCGGCCCACGATGACGGAAAAGGCGCGGAGAAGGGGAAAAAGGAGTCGAGCCCGGCCGCGGAAACACCGGCCGTAACCCGTCACACCATCACCATGAAGGGCAAGACACTGACCTATACAGCGACCGCCGGCGAGCTGCCGGTGCAAAACGATGCCGGCGAAACCGAGGCCCAGATCTTTTTTGTCGCCTATAGCGTTCCCAACCCTTCGCCCACCGCCAAACGTCCGCTGCTGTTCATCTTCAACGGCGGCCCCGGTGCGTCGTCGGTCTGGCTGCACCTTGGGGCGGTCGGTCCCCGTATCGTGCGGATGCTGCCCGACGGCAGGATGCCCGCCCCTCCCTTTCATCTGGAGGACAACGACACGACCTGGCTGGAGTGGGCGGACCTGGTGTTCATCGACCCGGTCGGCACCGGCTACAGCCGGGCGGCCAAGGCGGATCTGGCGAAAAAATTTGCCACGGTCCAGGGCGATGTGGACTCATTGGGGCGGTTCATCAGGCTTTATCTGGGACGTTACGAACGCTGGGGAGGGCCATTGTTCCTGGCGGGAGAAAGCTACGGGGCATTCCGCTCCGCGGGTCTGTCCGAATACCTGCTTGAGCACGGCATCGCGCTCAACGGCATCGTGCTGATTTCCTCGGTTATGAACATGCAGCCTCTCAGCTTCGACCAGGGCAATGACCTCCCCTACCCCTTGTTCCTCCCCAGTTATACGGCAACGGCATGGTACCATCACAAACTGGCGCCTCAATTCCAGGCCGACCTGGACAAGACGCTGGCCCAGGTGGAGTCATGGGCGGCCACGGAGTACACGGCGGCACTTGTCCAGGGAGATAGCCTGCCCGCCGAAAAACGCCGCGAGGTTGCCGACAAACTGGCTGAATTCACGGGACTGGATGCGGCCTTCATCGCCAACCGCAACCTGCGTATCGACAACAGAAGCTTCGTCAGGGAACTCCTCCGCGACCGGCAGCAGATGGTTGGATATCTGGACAGCCGCTTCACGGCTCCAGACCTGGAACCGTCGAACCCTCGCGGCTTTGACCCCGCCGTGGCCATCATCAAGCCTCCCTATACCGATGCTTTCAACCGCTATATTCGCACGGAATTGGGGTACAAATCCGACCTGGAATACTTTGTCCTGGGCGGCGGCATCGGACACTGGGATTGGGAAGCGAAGAACAGCTACGCCGACACAAGTGATAATCTGCGCAACAGTTTTGCCAAAAACCCCTACATGAAACTCTTTGTGGCCATGGGGCTGTTCGACCTGGCAACCCCTCATTTTTCCAGCATGTACACCCTCAATCACTTAGGATTGACGCCGGCACTCCAGAAAAGCATTTCAACCCATCGTTACCGTGCCGGACATATGATCTATCTGGACAGCACCTCCCGGGGGCAGTTGAATCGCGACGTGAGGGAGTTCGCCCATAAAGCGCTGGCCGAAAACCCACGCTAGTCTCCTGTGTGGTCCATTCACTGTTGTAACTTCTCCCGGCAGGTGAACCGCCTCCTGAATGTATCATTTCCCTATACAGGTACATTTCGGTCCTGTTTCTTGTAAAATTGAATAATATCAGCATATTGTCGCAACATAACCCTCCGTACGCATCGTCATCGCTGTATGGGACTGGTATACAGACACCCATGCAGCCCCCCACCTTCTGAGCCGCCCCAGGCACGGTTACGCACAATAATATTCAATAATATACGTATGTTAAATTATTGTTCACACCATATATGAGTTATGGCACGGCCGATGCAAATTATATGGGTAAGGAAACACGCTGGACACCCGATGGAAGAAAGGAGAGAGCCATGAGAACCTTATCAGCAACGCTATTGTCCCTGATGATCACTGCAACCAAGGTGCTGGCAGCGGGAGGGGGAAGTGAAGGTGAAGGTTTGGGCTTGCTGGCGACATTCTTCATCGCATTCGGGATATTGATCGTCCTGTTCCAGTTCATCCCCGGTGTTATGCTCTTCGTCGGGATGTTGAAGGGAATCTTCTCAGCCGGTGATGAAAAATCACACGGAACCACGGGCGCAAAATAGCACCACAACCGGTTACCGCGAGAATGGAAATACTCACACAGGTAGTCGTACGGAGAATAAAGGGGAGGACGCCATGAAAGCCACAGTACTTAAAAACGCTCTGCTGTTGAGCATAGGTTACGTTTCCAACGCGTTTGCGGCAAGCGGCGCACGGGAAGATAATAGCGGTCTGTTCGTATGGATATTCCTTGGATTCTGCGCCCTGATCGTCATTGCCCAACTCATGCCGGTCATGCTGCTGCTGTTCGGCTTTGCCAAGGGGCTCAGCAAGGATAAAACCGCCGAACCGCAGACGGTAAAGACCAAATAGGGAAACCGGGCGGGAACGGCTGCCCCGGTTCAGGGATTAATAGCCACGGCAAGCAGAACCGAGTAGACGCGTTCACCTTTGTGCATGGTGGTCGCCCTGCGGATAGCGATGGAGGTAAAACCGGCCTGGGCAAGAAACCCCTCAAGTTCTTCCCGGCTAAAACCATGGTGGAACACGCCGGTCTGGTTATCGTGGAAGCTGCCGTCCTCGGTCTCCAGGTCAGCCAGAGCGACCCAGCCGCCGGGGTGCAACAACCGGCGCAGCGACGTCAAAAGCGGGACGATCTCCGGGATGTGATGCAGGGCCATGGCACTGGTGATGAGATGAAAGGGACCTGCGGACAGTTTCCCCTGTTCCAGATTGCAACAGAGCGCACGCGTATTTTGGATGCCTGTCGCGGCGCATTTGGCGGTCAGGCGATCGACCATCCCTTGGGAACTGTCCATGCCGACCATGCTGTGCAGGGCGGGTGCCAAATCAAGGGTCAGCAGGCCGGTGCCGCAACCGTAGTCCATCCCGTCCCAATCCGCTGAAAGCGGGACCGCATCTCTTATGGCTGCCCCGATGTCCGCTGCCAGCTTTACCCGGCGCGGTTCTTCGTCCCACGTTGATGCTACGGTATCGAAATTTTTCCGTTCCATGGCAATTCCTCCCAAAACAGCTTGATATGGCGTACTCCACGGCGGGCGCCTGACGCTGCGCGTGCGTTGCAGAGAACGCCCCGCCAGAACCGCTTTCCGATGATCACACCTCAAGGGTATACCCAACCAGCGCAACCTGGAATTCCCGCGGCAATTCCCGCGACAGACGTGCCGAGGCGGCAAAACCGGTGCAATGCCCGGCCGCTATCTTCCTGATCCCCCACTCCTTGAGCGCCTGAATGGTTTTTCCCGTTTGCTCCTGGCTGCAAAAGGCCAGGTGGGTCCCGCCGATCACGGCGTACACATCGCGCCGGCCGGTCATATAGGCGATATGCTCCAGCGTATTGACCAGCCCGGCATGGCAGCATCCCAGAACGACCACCAACCCCTTATCGGTCTCCAGCACCAACGACTGGTCGTCAATCGTGGCGTCCAGTTCCTGCCCGGTGCAATCGCAGTACAACCCCTGATCACCGGTTTCGAACGCCGTGGCGCGAGGAACCTCGCCGGACAGGTGGACTCCGGGAGCCAGTTCGCGGAATGCCGTCGAAAGATCGAATGTCGCCCCGGCGTTTTCCAATGTTTCCCGCCCCTGGGACAGGCCGATGGGAAAGCACTCACCCGTATCCTTTACCCGGTAGCGTGGGGCGAAGATACCCGTGTGCCCGTACACCCGACGGGGGCCGAACTCCTGCAGGTAGGGAAGCAGGCCTCCCGTATGATCGAAATGGCCGTGGGAAATAGCCACTTTTCCGACTGCGGAAAGATTCTTGTTCATCCGGCGGGCGTTGTGCAGCAGGGTAAGCCCTTGACCGGTATCGAACAGGATGGCCTCCCCCCCGGACGGTTCGATCAGGGCGGCAAAGCCGTGCTCTCCCAGAGTGCCGCAGATGGGTCCGACTGAATTTTCACACAGGACGGTGATACGAAAGTTCATATGTCACCCTTTCGGCATCTTCGATTCAGGGTGCAACCACGTCGCCCTTAAACATATTAATATACATATATTTAATACCGTGTCAACAACTGCAACAAAAAACCGCCCGGCAGCATCAGGCTGCCGGGCGGCAAAAAGGAGATTCCAATGGCATTCATGGGGGAGTTGCCGCAACCGTCTACCGTCCGACCTCGACGATGGCCTCTTTTATGGCGCTTCTGGTTATGTCGCGGCTGCCGACCAACAGTTTTCGTTTTTTGGTTCTGGTGTTGTCGACCACCACCGTGGGGGTGGCTTTGACCCCAAAGCCGCGAAACAGGGATTCAAAGAGCTTGACGCCGTTCATCAGTTCAACAAAGTTGTGTGGTCGAAGCTTGATACCCAGGGGAGCCACCGCCGCCTGGACCTGCTCCGGGGTGGGGTTCTTCGTTGACCGGGAGAGTTCGTCCAATACATGGCGCAGGCGCATGTATTTATCCTTGTTGTACATGATGAATTGCAGGTTATAGGGGGTATAGTTGGAGGTGTCCGGGTGGATCGGCATGTCGACGAACGCGACGCGGGCCGTTGCGGCAATCTCCGGAAACACCTTCTCTATTTCAGGCTCCACCCTGCGACAGACGGGGCAGAACCAGTCGCTGACAACGTACACCGTGGTGTCGCTCTGGCGCTTCCCGAAGTAGATGTCGGGGCCTGCCGCCTCTGCCTCCTTCTGTACACCGACCAAAGCTGCGCCGAGGCCGATCAGAAGTGCAAGGGCCATCACCACGACATGGGTCAATTTTGCTTTCATGCTTCCTCCTAACGCTGTTTGCGTAGCCAGTAATTCGTAGAGCAGGACGAAACCTGTCGTGACGACCATTGCTGCGATGCCGAGGCAGACCGGGCACCAGGCGCCAATAATGTACTTTTGGATCCAGATCAGCCGCAGTTCGGCACCGGCGGCCCCGCTGACGCCGTAGAGCAACAGCGCACCGGCAAGGGGGATGCGCTTGCGCAGAGCCGCAAGCAGGATCAGCACCCCGAAGAAGAGACAGCCGAACCAGCCGAAATCCATTCCAAAGATTGCAAATTTTGCCGTTTCGCTGCACATGGCCGTGCATATTTTCAGGCCGGAGAGTACTGAGAGGGTCAGGCCCGCCAGAAGCGCCAGCCAGAGCACAACGCCGGCGACCGCTTTGCCTGCACCGCATGATGATAAAGGCATCGAGTTACTCTTGCTTGCTGAAGAATTCATAGAATCGCAAATAATGTATCGCTTATTCCCGTGGGCATCAACCCCATGTGTGATTAAAGCCTCAATATAACACGGCGGGCGTAAAATGCGAGTGCAATTTTCCGTACCGCGTGGGCCCTGAGGCGGTTGCAGGACTCGGCAATAACGGCATGTCGCACCTGTCGTACCACCGGGACGCTCACCCCGCTTGACCCGGCCGCGCATCATATCTATAGTAATGGCAGATTGACTCCATTCAGATCAACGATACCACCTGAGACGAGCGAGATGACATCACCTTTGCACCACAAACCGTTCCTCCTCTTTTTGCTGGCGCGCGCCGCAGCCACCATCGCGTATCAGATGACCGGCGTCGCCGTGGGGTGGCAGATCTATTCCCTGACCCACCGCGCCTTTGACCTCGGTCTGGTCGGACTCGTACAATTCATCCCCTCGGCAGCGTTGGTACTGCTGGTGGGGCATGTTGCCGACCGTTATGATCGTCGCCGGATCGTCTCTCTCGCACAATTCGTGGAGGCGGCGGCGCTGTTCGGCCTCTGTCTGGGAAGCCACGCCCAGTGGGCCGGCAAGGAAGCCATCCTTGCGTTCATCTTCCTGATCGGCATCGCCCGCGCCTTTGAATTCACCACCCTCCAGACCCTGGTCCCCTCGCTGGTGGATCAGGAAACCCTGCCCCGGGCCATGGCGCTCAACGCTTCGGTCAGACAGGCGGCCGTCATTATCGGTCCGATGATGGGCGGTTTCCTCTACATTGCCGGCCCTGCCGTGGTATATGCCGTCAGCGGCGCGCTCTTTCTCCTGTCGGCGGCGGCTATTGTGGCAATCAGGATCGAACGACCGCCGTCACTACTCCGTGAACCGGTTTCCCTCCACTTTGTCTTTGCAGGTATTTCCTATATCCGCAGCCGCCGGGTCGTGCTGGGGGCCATATCCCTCGACCTGTTCGCCGTGCTGCTCGGCGGCGCCACCGCCCTGCTGCCGATCTATGCCCGCGACATCCTCTCCGCCGGCCCTTGGGGGCTCGGTTTCCTGCGTTCCGCACCGGCCGTCGGTGCCTTTGCCGCATCCATCTACCTGGCGCGCCAACCATTGCAGCGCAAGGTGGGGAAGGTCATGTTCGCCGCGGTAACCTGGTTCGGCATCGCCACCATCGTCTTTGCCCTCTCCACGTCCATCGCCCTGTCGTTCGTGGCGCTGGTGGTGCTCGGCTGGTCCGACATGTTGAGCGTGGTCATCCGCTCCACGCTGGTGCAGTTGGAGACCCCCGATGAAATGCGCGGACGGGTCAGCGCCGTCAACGCCATCTTCATCGGCACCTCCAACGAGTTGGGAGAATTTGAGTCGGGGTTGACCGCCGCCTGGTTCGGGGCAATGCCCGCCGCACTGATCGGCGGTATCGGCACCTTGCTGGTCGTCCTGCTCTGGAGGCGTTTTTTCCCCGAGCTGGCGCAACGCGAGCGGCTCCAGGCGGATTAAGACCTGTCCGCACAGACCTTGCAGATCGTTCTCAGTACAATCTGACACTTTCTTTCCAGCACGCCACTGTGGTATTACTAGCGGGACGTGACTCCATCACGGGGAGCCGATTCATGCTTCTTTGGCACATATTCTGGGTTTATACGCGGGTTGCCCTCTTTTCCTGGGGTGGCGGGCCGGCCTCACTTGCGCTGATGCAGCGCGAAACCACGACGGCGTTCTGGTTGCCGCCCGGGGGTACGGCCCCGGTGCCGTGGATGTCCCCTGAAGAGTTTGCCGATGCCGTGGCGGTGGGCAATGCCTTGCCGGGCCCGGTTGCGCCCCAAGTATCGGCCTGTGTCGGCTACAAGCTGGCCGGGGTTCCCGGCGCCGTGGCCGCAGCAGCGGGAACGGTGGTCCCCACGACCCTGTTGATGCTTATCATGGTGGCCTACTTTTTCCATGTCAAGGACAGCCCGAACATAGCGGCGGCCCTCAAGGTGGTGCGGCCGCTGGTGGTCGGTCTCCTGCTCTGGACCGCCTACGACATGGCCTTTTCGGTCTTCGGCGCCGGCAAGAACGGGTGGGGGTCGGCTCTGACCATCGGCTGGGACAAGATCATCTTCGTCCTGGCGGCCTTTGTCCTTTTAACCTTCACCAGGACCAATCCGGCGCTGATCATCTTCGGCGGGGCGTTGATCGGCGGGCTGCTCTACCGCTGACGCACGGCAACATTTGAGAGACAAGGAGCAGGGACAACAGTGATCACACGACCTGGGCAAAGACATCGGCACACCTACGGCCCCCGGGCCGGCCTCGGACGCCTCCTGCGGACCTGTCTTGCCGTTCTGTTCCTGTGCCTCCCGGCCCTGCCCGCCTTCGGCGCCACCGGCGACCAGAGCCGGAATCCCGGCGACAAGGTCATCATCGTCGGCGGCAACCGCGCCTACCCTCCCTACGAGTTCCTTGACAAGGACGGCCAACCGGCGGGGTACAATGTGGATCTCACCCGGGCCATCGCCAAGGTTATGGGGATGAAAGTGGAATTCCGCTTCGGCGCGTGGTCCGAGATGCGCACCGCCCTCATGAATGGCGAGATCGACGTCCTCCAGGGGATCTCCTTTTCGGAAGAGCGATTAGGGTCCATCACCTTTTCCCCTCCCCACACCATCGTGCACCACGCCATCTTTGCCCGCAAGGACACCAAACCGGTCAACTCCATCCAGGAGTTGCACGGCAAGGAGATCATCGTTTTCCGCGACGGGATCATGCATGATTCCCTGAGGAATCTCGGCTTCAGCGGCGACCTGCACTTCTCCGACACCCCGGCCGACGCCCTGCGCCTTCTCGCCTCCGGCGCCCACGACTACGCGGTCGTCGCCATCTTGCCCGGCATGTACCTCATCCGGGAACTCCACCTGACGAACGTCGTTCCGGTGGCGACCAGCATTGCGGCCCAGAAATACTGCTATGGCGTCAGAAAGGGGAATGACGAGCTGATGACCCGCATCAGCGAAGGGCTCGCCATCCTCCACAAAACCGGCCAGTACCAGGCGATCTACGACAAATGGCTCGGCACCCTGGAGCCGCCGCCGGTCTCCTGGGAGCGGGCCGTGCGCTATGGCGCCCTCGCCCTGGTCCTGCTCCTGCTCATTCTGGCCGCCACGGTGGTCTGGTCCCGAACCCTCCAGAAGCGCGTGGCGCTGCGGACCCAGGAACTGGCCCGCGAGTCGGCGGAGCGTAAACGCGCTCTGGAAGAACTACGCCGTCACCAGGACAAACTCATTCAGGCCGACAAGATGGCCTCCCTGGGTATCCTCGTCTCCGGCGTGGCCCACGAGATCAACAACCCCAACGGCTTGATCCTGCTCAACATGCCGATCCTCAAGGAGGTCTACCAGGACGCGGTGGAGGTCCTGGAGGCCCACTACCACGAATCCGGTGATTTCCCCCTTGGCGGTCTCCCTTATTCGCGGATGCGCAACGAGGTCCCCCACATGCTGGACGAGATGCTGGAGGGCTCGAAACGCATCAAGCGCATCGTCGAGGAGCTCAAGGATTTCGCCCGCCAGGACGACAACTCCGGCAGCGACCTTTTCGACCTGAATCAGGTGGCCCAGGCGGCCGTACGCCTGGTCGACAGCTCACTCCGCAAGGCAACGGTCAATTTTTCGGCGGAGTACGCCGCCGATATCCCCCAGGTGCGGGGAAACACCCAACGCATCGAACAGGTTGTCGTCAACCTGCTGCTCAACGCCTGCCAGGCGCTGCCCAACACGGAGTGCAAGATATCCCTGGCCACGTTCCGCGTCAGCAATGCCAGGATCGTGGCCCTGACCATAACGGATGAGGGGGTCGGCATAGCCTCCGAACATATCCCCCGCCTGACCGATCCGTTTTTCACCACCAAGCGGGAAACAGGAGGGACCGGACTGGGCCTCTCGGTGTCGGCGGGGATCGTCAACGAACACGGCGGGACGCTCAAGTTCACTTCGGCCCCCGGCGCAGGCACGACCGTCATTCTGACCCTCCCGGCCGCCGAGGAGACGACCTAATGAGCCAGAACCTGTATCCCCCCTTTTGCATACTCCTCGTGGATGACGAGCCGGCCTGGCTCCGTTCGCTCTCCCTTACCCTGGAGCGGTCCGCCGGTATTACCAATATTCTCACCTGCCAGGACAGCCGGGAGGTGAAGGATATCATCGCCAGCAGGAATGTTGGCCTGATCCTTCTTGACCTCACCATGCCCCACGTCTCGGGCGAAGACCTCCTGACCATGATCGCGGAACATCACCCGGAAACCACCACCATCGTGATCAGCGGCATGAACCAACTGGAGACCGCCGTGCGCTGCATGAGGCTCGGGGCATTTGATTACTTCGTCAAGACGGTGGAAGAGGATCGTCTGGTGGGCGGGGTGCTGCGCGCCATCAGGATGCTGGAACTCCAGCGCGAGAATCACGAGATGTCCAGCCGCGTCCTCACCGGGGCGCTTCGGCATCCCGAAGCCTTTACCGCCATCATCACGGCCAACCAAGCCATGCACGCCATTTTTTCTTATGTGGAAGCGGTTGCGGTTAGCCCCCAGCCGCTCCTCATCACCGGCGAAAGCGGCGTCGGCAAGGAACTCCTCGCCCGCGCCACCCACCTTCTGAGCGGCTGCGCGGGACCGCTGGTGGCGGTGAATGTGGCCGGCCTGGACGATACGGTGTTTGCCGATACCCTTTTCGGCCATACCAAAGGTGCCTTCACCGGTGCCGACCACCAACGCCGGGGGATGATCGAGGAGGCTGCCGACGGCACCCTGTTCCTGGATGAAATCGGCGACCTCAGCATCCCTTCCCAAGTCAAACTTTTAAGACTTCTCCAGGAGGGGGAATACTTTCCCCTGGGGAGCGACCGTCCGAAGCGCCTCAAGGCGCGCATCATCGTGGCCACGCACCACGACCTTGCCCAGAAAGAAGCTGACGGGAGATTCCGCCGCGACCTTTTCTACCGTCTGCGGACCCACCACGTCCAAGTCCCTCCCCTCCGGGAGCGGAAGGAGGACATTCCGTTACTACTCGACTATTTCCTCGGCAAAGTTGCCCATTCCCTGGGAAAAAAGAAACCGACCCCTCCCCGGGAACTGGCCCAACTCCTTGCCACCTACTCCTTTCCCGGCAACGTACGCGAACTGAAAGCCATGATCTACGACGCCGTAAGCGTCCATCGCGACCACATCCTCTCCATGGACACCTTTTTGCGCGGCATCGGCCAACCCGACTCCTCACCCGTCGCCACCGCCCCCGAAGGCAATCCCTTTTCTTGTCTCGAGCGTCTTCCCTCCTTTTCGGAGGCAACGGAACTGCTCGTTTCCGAGGCCATAACCCGTGCCAAAGGCAATCAGACAATCGCCGCGCGCTTGCTCGGCATCTCTCAACCCGCCCTGAGCAAGCGCCTCAAGCTGGCGCGTGAGCAGGAAGAATAACAGCGACGCCTGACCGCCGGGGAGCAACTCCCAGTCTCCCCTGCGCCCTCAGCGATGCCGAACCTCGGGAGATAATGGGGCTATCTGAATTTTTTCGATGCCGGCGCTGACAAATAGAGAACGCGCAGAAGAAAGGGTATAACTAGCGTTATCCCCATAACGTCGGTTATACCACCCTACTTTTGCGCAGTAACGGACGTTTCCCCATCAATCCCCAGCTACGACATAACCAAAGTTATACCCTTTCATCGACAGCAAGAGGCCATAAAACAGTGTTTAGTGTTTAATTTCAACCGCTTAAACACAGGGGTCAACTTGGTATTCAGCTTGCTGATATGGTTTTATATTGCATAACAGCAGACCCAGAGCAGACGACAAGCTGAACCAAATCCGGTTAAAATAAGCAGATGAAAGGGATGTGTATGAAAACGAAGAGGTTTTACCAGCATCTGTACGTCCAAGTGCTTACGGCGATTGCCATCGGCGTTGTCCTCGGCAACTTCTACCCGGAGACCGGCGTTGCCATGAAACCGTTTGGGGACGGCTTCATCAAACTGATCAAGATGATCATCACGCCGGTGATCTTCTGTACGGTCGTAACCGGCATTGCCGGCATGGAGGACATGAAAAAGGTGGGCCGGGTCGGCGCCAAGGCGCTGATCTACTTCGAGGTGCTCACCACACTGGCCCTCGCCATCGGCCTTATCGTGGTGAACGTCATCCGGCCGGGCGAAGGCTTCAACGCCGACGTGACCAAGCTCGATACGAAAGCTCTCGTCGCCTTTACCACCCAGGCAAAGTCCCATTCCACAGTCGATTTTCTGCTCAACATCATCCCGTCGAGCGTGGTTGACGCCTTTGCCAAAGGCGACATCCTGCAGGTGCTTGTCTTTGCCATCCTGTTCGGCTTCGCCCTGTCGGCCCTCGGTGAAAAGGGCAAGGCTGTTTACCGGCTGATCGACCAGCTTTCCCAGGCGCTCTTCGGGATCGTCAACATCATCATGAAGTTCGCCCCAATCGGGGCCTTTGGCGCCATGGCCTTCACCATCGGCAAATTTGGGGTTGGCTCTCTTTCAAAGTTGGGCTTGCTGATGGTAAGTTTCTACCTTACCTGCCTGCTCTTCGTCCTGCTGGTCCTCGGACCGATAGGCAAGTTCTGCGGCTTCAACGTCTTCAAGTTCATTCGCTATATCCGCGAGGAACTCCTGATCGTTCTGGGCACCTCGTCCTCCGAATCGGCCCTGCCCCGGCTGATGGTCAAGCTTGAAAACCTGGGTTGCAAGAAATCGGTGGTCGGCCTCGTCGTTCCCACCGGCTACTCCTTCAACCTGGACGGGACGTCGATCTACCTCACCATGGCAGCGCTGTTTGTCGCCCAGGCCACCAATACCCCCCTTACCTGGACCCAGACTTTTACCGTCCTCGCGGTTCTGCTGCTCACCTCCAAAGGTGCCGCCGGGGTCACGGGAAGCGGTTTTGTCACCCTCGCAGCCACCTTCGCAGCCATCCCCACCATCCCCTTGGCTGGTCTGGCCTTAATCCTCGGTATCGACCGCTTTATGTCGGAAGCCCGCGCCCTGACCAACTTCGTCGGCAATGGCGTGGCCACAATCGTTGTCTCCCGCTGGGAAAACGAGCTTGACGTCGAGCGGATGAAGCATGTGCTCAGCAACAACCTGACCGGCACCGAAGAGTCCCACGGTTTTGCCATCCCCGAGACCGAACCGGAGATGATTGCCGATTAGGCCGCCTGCTGCCGCACTGCAAACAGAAAAAGCCCGCTCATGCGGGCTTTTTCTGTTTGTGGCCTTTTCTCCCTCTTCTCCTGATCCGACGCGGCTCTATGGGAAGTTCGACGGTCGATCGGCGGTAGCCACAATCGTTGGGGAGCCAGCGGAGGGTCGGAACCAGTTCCGGCGTCAACTTCACACAGCTTGGATTGATCTCGAAGCGTCGCTCGAAAATCTTGCAGCGCCGGCTTGTCACATCCAGATAGCGGCACGGTGTCTGGGTGTAGAGAATGGTGCCGCGTTCATCCTCCAGCTTTTCAAAACAGCAGAGACCACACTGTTTGCAGAGGCTGTCCCACTGGGCATCGTTGTTGGCAGCATCAATCATGGCGGGCAGAGTAAACCAGGTGCAGGGGATGTGTCAATAAATAGACCCGCCGGCTGAAGTCCCCGGTGGCGATCTGCCGGTCCGTCACGGCCAGCACAAAAAATAGTGGCGAATCCAGGGGGACGCGAAGAGTACTTCGGTCAGAAGCCTGAAAAGTTGCTCATGTACGGATGGCAGCGTTTGCAGTCATTCATGGGAAAGGCAACCCGCATATGACAGGCGCCGCAGTAGTTACCGAAAATATTCTTGTCCATGGAGAAATCAACGGTGCCCTTCTTCTTGATGTTGAAGATATCCGGGTGGCAGCTGGAGCAGTCAAGCTCGCTGAAATGGTCTTCATGGGAAAAGGTCACGTCGCTTCGGGGAGCCGCCGTGCTGAGCTTCATCGGCAGATGCAATTTTTCCGGGAGCGGCATGGAGGGAGCGGCGAAAGAGAGGGAATTCCTCGGGCTGATCCTGCCGCTCTTGAGCGCTCCAGCCCAATCGATGCCGTTTCCGAAGCCTGCCATGGGCAGCGGGGCGGCAAAGGTCTCGAAGGAGGCCTCCAAGGCCTGGGTATCCTTCATGTGGCATCGGGCGCACAGGGAAGGCTCGCCATCCTGCACCCCGAATGCCGTCACGCCGTCATGGCAGGCTCCGCAGTATTTTCCCGCAGTATATTGGGCGCGGGAGATGCCCGTATCCCCTGCACGCATGCTGAATCCCAGGTCGAGGTGGCAGACGCGGCACGTGTAACGGGCCCGGTGGCTCCAGTGGGCGAACACGACCGGGGCCATCCCGGCCTTTTTGGTCCTACGGCGCATGACGAGGGTACCGTACTTCCAAAACGGCCCGTTGGGAGGAATGGTCTTGAGCACATCGCCCAGCTCGCTTCGATCCATCGCCGGGGCGCTCCCCAGGCACGACAGTAGCACCACGGCGGCAAGAAACAGAGTTGTGCTGTTCATCCTTTTTTTCACTCGAACCTCGTCATCAGGGTCTAGCGGCTCGATGTCAGCCTATTTCTGCGTCTTTTCACTGTTTTTGGCCTCTAGGATGTATACATAGAGACTCTTGCACATCTGGAGCCGTTTCAAATATACCTTGCGGGCTGTTTCGTCCTGTTGTTCGATAACCTTCTGTAACCGCTCGCATCTCCCGATCAAGACCTTCAACTCATTATCGGAAAGTGTCATGACATCCGCGGTCCTTGCGCAGGCCTCCTCGAATTCCGTTCGCCATACCTCGCCGCAATACGCCTGTGACAGGCAAATGGACAGGACGAGGCATGCCGTCAGAACCATGCGCGCCAGTATTGTTGTACGCATCGCCATATCTCCGTTATCCCTGGCTACCCGTTATACCGGCTTGGTATGGCAGCGCAGGCAGTCGGTCTGGGGGAATGCCACTTTGTCGTGACAGACGCCGCAATACTTGCCGTCAAAAAGCTCCACCATGGAGTACTTCGAGGTTCCCTTTTTGATGCCTATGAAGATCTCGGGATGGCACAGTTCGCAACCATTCCAGACCGTGTGTTTTTTGTGGGAGAAGATGATGTCGGGCATCCCTTCGACCTTTGTCTTGAGCGAAAAATCCTGTTGGACCTTGAGCTTCGCCTTCATGATCGAAACCCCTTCAAGTTGGTCAAGCGGCTTGATCAGCCCCTCTTCCTCGGCCTTTTCCCAGTTGATCCCGTTGCCGAACCGCTCCTTCGGCATGGCGTCCGCAAATCGGTAGAACTGTTCTTCCCTGGCCGCATCCCGCTCCAGGGCATGGCACTTCGCGCAGCGCTTAAACTCATCCCTGCTGTACTCCTTGGCGCAGGCCTCAAAGACCTTCTTCTTATTCACGCTCATCCTGCCATTGTGGCAGGTGCCGCAATAGTACCCTTTCATGTTGTCCATGGCACGCACTTTGGTCGCGCCGGCGGTCATCCCGAACCCGATATCCACATGGCAGAGGCGGCAGGTAAAATACTGGCGATGAACCCAATGATCGAACACCACCGGAGGCATACCCGCCTGCTGGGAGTAATTGTTGATGGTAACGCCTCCGAATTCGTAGGGGGGGAGCTTTCTTTTTTTCGTGCCGCTAGCCCAGGCAACACCAACACCCACCAACAGAACCAGTACAACGAAGAGCGGCCTTCTCATGGTTACCTCCTCAGACGGTAGTATCAACCGGTGCGCTATCCCCCGACCCGGCATACGGGAGTACGTCCATACATGTGGAAACAGCTTACTGGGCAAAGACATTCCGCCGGGGCAGCAACGCAGAACGACACACTAAAACAACACAACTACAGCTACTTATCTTCCAAGCTTCCGCATCTGTCAATACTAAACCGGCTATTGCTCCGACTCGATTTCACTAAAATTACGGGCTCGTGCCTCCTCGACGCTTCCGCCGATCATGGCGGCGATGGGCTGGTTCGCCAGAACGCAGTTCCCTGTTTCGCCGTTGTCCCCGTTGATGCCAACCGGCGCGTTCTCCAAACGGACTATTGCGGTTCATCAAATATTAAACGTTGGAACACCGCTGAGTTCTATCCTGAATTCAGCCCCACCGTCAACAGCACCTGCAGTGAGCTTTCCACCCATGTTCTGCTCGATAATGACCTTGGACATGCACAGACCGATCCCGGTCCCTTTCCCCGGTTCCTTGGTGGTAAAATAGGGATCGAAGATCTTAGGCAGGATACTGTCGGGGATGCCGCCACCATTGTCGCGGATCGTCACGACGGAACGGCCGTTATCGCTGAACACCCGAATATGGATGCGCGGGGCCGCACCACCGTGGCCGAGCAGGGCATCCTTGGCATTATTGATGATATTGAGCAGCGCCTGGGAATATTCATTGTCATACCCTACTGCACTGACCTCCCGTTCCTCTTCCAGATCGATGGCGATGCCGTTATTTCTCAGACTCGCTCCCACCAACTCAATGGACTTGGCAACGACCCTGTTGAGGCTGAAGACCGCCTTATCCTTACCGGGACGGAAAAAATTGCGGAAATCGTCGATAGTGCGCGACATATAGAGGATGGCCTCCATCGCCTCCCGGACCTCAAACTCCAGGTTTTCCCGGTTAAGGTGCCCGCTCTCGTAGGAAAGCTGGATATTTTGAATAATACCGCCAACGGCATTGAGCGGCTGCCGCCATTGGTGAGCGATATTGCTGATCATTTCCCCCATGGCGGCCTGGCGGTTCTGCTGGACGAGCATCTGGTCCTTGCGGCGCAGTTCGGCTACAGCCTCGGCGACACGTCGCTCCAGGGAACGGTTCACCTCTTCCAGTTGATCGTCCCGCAGTTGGATATGCTCCAGCATGGCATTGAAACCGGACATGAGTTCGCCCAACTCGTCATCCGTCTCCCGGACCACCCTGATACTGTAGTCCTTTTTGCGTGACACCCGCTTCATCGCGTCAGAAAGTAACAGCACAGGATCGGAGATCAGCCGCTGCAGGCGTGAAGACAGCCAGTAGATGAGCAAAAACGAGCCGGCCAGGATCACGGTGGTAGAGACAAGCGTAGAGTACAGATGGTTGATGAAGACGCTCGTGTCCGAGAGCAGCACCACGGTGCCGACCTTCTGCCCATCCCAGACAACCGGCTTCGCGATACTGAAATACCCGGACAACCCGAGCAGGCGGTCGGCCTCCGAGCGGATTCGCTGCAAGGCGACAGGGTTGGCAGCCGGGGGCGCAGAGGCATCCAGTATTCCGAAGGGGAATTTCTTGGTTACCGCTGTCGCAGACAGATAACTGGTGAACACATGATCGGCGCCATCCAGCACATAGGCGGCGCGTATGGAGCTTTTTGCGGAAAGGGCGGCGAGCGTTTCCTGGGCCGCCTTCGAGTCGTTGAACATCAGGGCGGCAGCACTGTTTGTGCCGATGATCTCGGCAAGCGAAGCCAGGTCTTCCTTCTCGGCAGCGCGAATGCCGTGCGCCTCACGGATGACGAATGCCAGCGATGCCGCCACCAGGGCAATTCCGCAGATCAGCATGATGAGGACCGTCATCTTGCGCCTGATGGAAAGATTTTGTATGGTGGCAAGGAGGCGCTGTTTCATTGTTCCTCTTCCCTGACGATCTTTGCCAGCTTCAGAACCCGGGAACTGATCATGAATCCTGACTTTTGGGCCGCTTCCAGGTTAATCTCAAATCGGACCTTTCCCTCCTGAACGACAAACCCGACCACCCCGCCGGCCTTCGCAAACCCTGGCATATCGCCGATCGTCAACACGCCATGCTGTGCGGCCCTTTCGGTAGCGGCCCGCACCTGGCGACGCTGGGAGTCATTGATCACCAGGATCTGGCACCCGCCGATCTCTCCGGTTCGGAAGATCTGCCTGACGGTTATGGGATGCCCCTTGATGCTTTTCCCCCTGAGGTTTTCTACGGCCTGCCCGAACGGCCCTATGCCCAGAGCGCACAGGGCCAGTGGCGTTCCTTCGTCCCCGAGGGCTCCCGCCGGCCACTCGACGAATTTAGCCATGGTGAACACCATGGCCGCCTTGATCTGGTATTCGCTCGGAGGTCCCGGCAACGCGTGCGCGGTGGCGACAAACAGGAAGGTGGAGCCGGCCAGAACAAGCGTTCCGACAATAGCCCCCCAGCCGATCCGGCGGCCACGCCGAAACGACGCGTACCGTCCTCCTTTGTGAGCCCAGGGGGGCTGTTGCGGGCAAGAGTGCCTCAAAACAGCCATGTGACCATTCCATACATGCTGCGGCCAACGGTTGCAGACTGGGTACTCAATATCTGCTGCTGGAACTCCAACTGTCGGTCGTGCAACAAATTTTGGCCGACAAGCGACAACTCGATGCCCTTCACCGGCTTCCACGCCAAGCGAACGTCCAGGGTCACATAGCTGCCGACCGCCAGATTAGTAAGTCGGTCCACATAGCGCAGCCAGAGGTCAAGTTCCACGTTGCGGGGAAGATCCAAAGAGGAACGGACCGAGAGTTGATGGCGCGGAGCCTCCCCCTTGGGGTCCCAGGGAATGGCATCGGGAGCTGCGTGTTCTTCGACAAATTCAAGGAACGTATAAGCGGTGCGCAGGCGCCACCAGGGGAGCAGATGCGCGTCCACCGCCAACTCGAAACCGCAGGTCTGGGCATTCCCGGAGTTTACGAGATATCCAGGGATAGCCACGTGGGGCGGGTCCGGGGCGGTTTCGAAAAACGGCTGCCCCTGGCTGTGGACATCGAGCCGGTGATAGATATTGTAAAACGCTGCCGCATCAAAGGCGTAGCCTTCTGCGAGCTGAGCCCGGTATCCCAGTTCATAGGCGATGAGTTCGTCCGCCTTGAGGCGGTTTGAACCGTTGAATTGAAAAAATACCGGGGGCGTCTGCTGCGAGGCAGGTGTGGGGGTGTACAGGGTAAACCCGTTCTCGCCGCGGGAAGGGGTTCTAATCGCTCGGGAAACGGCCATCCAGACGGAGTTTTGCCTGTTGGGGGTCCACAGCAAGCGGGCGGTCGGCTGGACTTCAAAACCGGTATAGTCGTTATGCTCGAACTTGGAACCGAGAATGAGGTGGAGCCTGTCGGTGACCAGCGTGATGTCATCCTGCACAAAGGCGCTGTAGAGGCGGTTATCCTGACTGTCGGGGGTGATGAACACATAGGTGGAGTTGGCGATGGTATCATGGGTGAAGCGATAGCCGAGTCCCCAGGTGATCTCATGATCGCTTCCCAGGGGAAAGCGGTTCTGGTAATCCAGGTCCAGGGTGTCGCGTTTTTCTCCGATGACGTAGAGTTCCTGCTCCGACCTGTCATAGTAGAGTTGCAGGGACATGTCGGAACGTTCCGAAAAGGAGCGTTTCCAGCGGGACAGGATCGTGCCGCCAAAGACGGGGGTTACGGTATTGTGCGTGCTTGAGTCGGGCAGCATGTTGACGTAGGTTTCGCCCAATCTGCCGTCATAGACGTCCCCCTGAACCGTCAGGGTATCCTGGCTAGAAGGATTCGAGTCGAGCCGAAAGCCCCCCCGGATCATGTGCCAACTATCGGTGCCGTCGCTTCCATTGCTGTCCTTGAAATGGTCCCGCTCCAGGTATTTCGTGTACAACCGCAGATCGCTATGGCTGCCGAGCGCAACCCCGTACCGGGCACTGCCGAAAGCGCGCTCCCTGGTTCCCCCGCCTGCGGATAACAGCCCCCCGGGGGTCTCGTCGGCCTGTTTGGTGATGATGTTGATGACCCCGTTAACCGCATTGGCGCCCCACAAGGCTGCACCGGGGCCCCGTATGACCTCGATGCGATCGATATCTTCCAGCACCGTATCCTGACGGTCCCAGAACACCCCGGAAAACAAGGGGGTATAGACGACCCGGCCATCAAACAGGACCAGCATCTCGCCGGCAAACCGGCTGTTGAATCCCCGGGACGAGATGGCCCATTTGTTCGAATCGATCCGGGCAACGTCAAGCCCCGGGACCATGCGGAGCGCATCCGCGATGCTGGTCACCCCTGAACGCCTGATATCCTCCTGGGTGACGACAAAGACGGCCGCAGCCGAATCGGCCACCCGTTGTTCCTTTTTGGCGGCAGAGGAAACCTTGAGTTCCATCAGCGCCTCCAGGCTCAAATCGGTCAGTTCACCCGAGCCGGCTTGGCTTTGACCGCCCGGTCCGGCCCCCCAGGAGGTTGCAACGGCAATGAAGAGAACAATGGCGACAAGAACCATACGTCCGATGGCTGTACCGGCATTCGAAACAGTTGGAATCAAATGGGGCCATATCATAGTTTCATGTCTCCAACCAAAGATATTCAGTCGGCATTGCAGTACCATACAGCATTATTAATCGTTTTTAAATACCATGTTACAATTAATATGCATAGCGTAAACAAAAAGTCACACGACAGTTTCAGGCGCAAACCGCAAACCGGCCAAGCCCCCATTTCCATGAATCAGCCCCATTCTCCATCTGTGGGTCTGGACCTCGAGGGATCACTCTGGTAAGCTTCAGGTAAGCCGGAAAGCGTTTCCCGGCTCACCTTTGGCTCGTCAGGGAGAATCCCCGTGTGTCTGGCCGTCTTTGCACTGGATTACCATCCCCGCTACCGCCTCATCCTGGCGGCAAACCGGGACGAATTCTATGACCGCCCCACCCTGCCCGCGGCATTCTGGAAAGACTCCCCCCACATCCTGGCAGGACGCGACCTGCTCTGCGGCGGCACGTGGCTCGGCATCACCGCCGACGGTCGCCTGGCCGCGGTCACCAATTTCCGGGATCCGGCCCGCAATCTGGACACGCCCCGATTCTCACGGGGCGCCTTGACCGCCGACTTCCTGACGGGGACGGCCCCACCCCAATCATTTTTGGAAACACTGCACGCGAAACGGGCCGACTACAACGGCTTCAACCTGATCGTGGCCGACCGGGAAGAACTCTGGTACGACTCCAACAGAGGTAACGCCGTCCCCCTGCGCGTTGCGTCGGGCATACACGGCTTGAGCAACCACCTCCTTGATACCCCCTGGCCCAAAGTGACGACCTCCAAAGAGTATCTGGAGTGCCTCATCCGGGATGACCGGGTCTCAACGGAGGCACTGCTGGAACTCCTTTCCGATGCCACCCATTTCCCCGATCACCTGCTCCCCGACACCGGGGTCGGCAGAGAGCGCGAGCGCATGCTGTCGCCGCGCTTCATAGCCGGCGAGAACTACGGCACCCGCAGCTCCACCGTTATTCTCGTGGAGCGTGAAGGCGTCATCCGTTTCACCGAGCGCAGCTATGCCCCTGGCCGCAGGGTTACGCAAACCGTTGAGGTCAGCCTCCCCGCCCAAGCGACAAACCGAATCTCGACGTAGCGCCCTGCGCGCGCCGTTGAAGGGCCTGAAAAACAGAAGAGGCGCATCAAACGATGCGCCTCTTTGTACGTCAAACCTCAGGGTTCCCTTCCGGTTACGGCTCCTGGCAGACCCGGAAACCGATGTTGTCGTAGGCGGTGCCAGTTTCCGCAGAACCTCTGCCTGTGATGGACAACTCATTCTTCTGGCTGCGCCATGATCCGCCGCGCACCGAATGACCGGTTCCGGCGCTCGGCCCCTTGGGATTCATTTTGGGGCTGGCGGCATAGTAGTCGGCAGCAAAATAATCCTGCACCCATTCCGCTACGTTGCCGGACATGTCCTGGATGCCGAAACCGTTGGGGGCATATTTTCCCACCGGCGCGGTACTCCAGTAGCCGTCGTTCTGGGACGGGTCGTTCCATTCGTAAATGCACTTCTTGTCGCAAAAGTTTGCGTAGCGATACAGGTCGGCATCATTGCTGGTACCGGCATATTTCTCTTGTTTGCCCCCGCTCCGCGCTGCGAATTCCCATTCCGCCTCGGTGGGAAGCCGGTATTTTTTCCCGCTGCTGCGGGAAAGCCACGTGGTGAAGGCCTGGGCATCATTCCAGGAAACACAGACCACCGGGTCCTTTTTGCTCTGGTAGAAGTCGGGATTTTTCCAGGTGGCTGCCGGGTTCAGGGTTTCCTTGCCGGCGCTGATCGTGTAGCAGCCGCCGTTCTTCTCCGCATCGGTCACATAGTTGCTGCTCTCCACAAAACGCTGGAACAACTCCCGGGTAATCTCAACCTTGGAAATACTGAAGGCATTGAGACAGACTTCGTGGGGAGCGAGGGCATTGACGGAGGGGTCCCCCATCGTATAACAGGCGCTGGGAATGGAGACGAGTTGCATGTTGAAGGTGGTATCCGTAACCTCCGTGGGGGTAACAACGACAGGGGCAGGCAGGGCTTTGACAGCCGGCTCGACGGCCGCCTTGACTGTTTGCTGCGCCGGCACGGGCGTTTCAGCCGGGGCGGCGGCCTTTTTCTGTGCAAGTTTTTCTTCGGCAGTCCTCTTCAGGGGGACCTCCTGGGCCGTCTTGGCCTTGTCCTGGGGTTTCTTGGCAACGGGCTTGGGCGCGGCAGGCGCAGACACCGCCTTAACCTCGCCCTTGGTGCCGCCGAAGGGGATGGTCACGCCCAGGGTATATTCGAAGGCGCTGGCATTGGCCACGACGTGCCGCACATCCGCCCGCAGCGCCAGCCGGTCGTACAGGAAGTATTTCACGCCGCCGCCATAGTCGAAAAAGCCCATCGTCTTTCTCGAAACAAGGGCCGAGGGGCCCGACATATTGTAGCCCCCGAACCCGGCAGCCACAAACGGCACGAGCTTCTTGTCCGGCATGAAATGGTACAGCCCTTCGACCCCGTATTTGAAAATGGAGACATCCTTGTCCGTCACCAACTTGGAAGAGGTGATGGAATAATCCAGTCCCGCTTCCACGCCGATGTGATCCGTAAAGCTGTAGCCGCCCTTGAGGGAGTACACGGGGGCTGTACTGAGATGCTGCCCCCCATCATAGGTATAGCCGCCGATCATGGGGGAAACCGAGAACTGCCCCTCCGATACAGCCCCGAACACCGTTCCGGAGAATGCCAATACCAGGGATACGGCCGCACATGCGCACATCTTTTTCAAAAAAACACCTCCCGTTGTTGGCGTAGCCATGGCAGAATAGCATGGTTAGCGGGGGCGGTCAAAGAAGAAGGTTTTCAAACCGGGTTGGCACCAAGCATGGAGGTGCAGAAACGCCATGCGAAGGAAACCGGCCCGAACGACGTCAATTTTGATTGACCCTGCCAGGCTGGTAACAGTATATTTTCAGATCGCGTAAGGCCTTCGTTGACTATGACGGCTATGATAACAATACAAGGGGTGCCGCATGAATTGTACTATCGAACAGTTTGAGGATGTTGTTGCCAAATTCAAATTTTTTGCCGAGTCGGTTGAGCTTGAACTTTCATCCGAAGCGGATGGACTGCGGCAGGAATTGGTCGTGGTTTGCGCTGAGCTACTGGCGACCGTGAGGGAGGAGATCAAGGCCGGGGCTGATTCTATCTTATAATGGACTTCCCGACAGCTGTTTGTCCGACAAGCGGCAGCGAAAACTTTTCTTGGTTACCGGTCTGTTGACCTTTTCGGTGTTTCGTTCTGAGGCGTTACAGGCAATTAAGGAGATGTTATGCACCTGATTGAAATGATGTGGGGCGGCCTTGGCGGCATGGGCTCGGGAACAATTTTACTAAAAATGTGTTTCATGTTCTTCCTGGTGGGGTTGTTTTGGGTGAGCTGCGAATTCGCCAAACATGTTATCACTGTCGGTTCCAAGCTGATAACGGATGCTATGCGCTATCTTGCGGTGATGGTGAGGGGGTGGCCGGAAGGAGCTGATAAACACACAGAGGACAAATAGGGCGGAGGTCACAGAAAAAGGATGAATCTGAGAGGAACTTGCTTCTGGTTGACCACTTTACTCCGCAACAGGGGCAGTTTTTGAACATAGGCTTAAGGCCGCCCCCTGGATTGATAAAGGCTGTTAGCTGACTCTAACAAACTCCGGGACAGGCTGTCGAGCCAGGTATGCAGAATAGTGTATTGTTATGGTTGTCTCTGTCTTCATGGTGGACTTTGGTGCTGATAATGAATTGATTCTTAGTAACGTATCATGTATATTTTTTTATATTTCTCAGTGAATTGGGAAAGAAGGGAATACATGGCTGCTGTCACCATTCAGAAACAGAACGACATAATGATTATTAATGTCTGCGGTAGACTGTCATTTGATGAAATTGCCGATACTATCAAGTACCATTATGACATGGTGACGTGTCATGTATTATGGAACTTTAGCCGCGGTAATGTCGGCGATATCACAACCGAGCAGTTCAAGCAAATACTTGCACTGGCAAAAGAATACCGACCCTTCTGTGAAGGTGGCAAGACCGCCTATGTCAGTACCATCGATAGCAACTTCGGGATGACGCGTATGTTTTCGACAATGGCGGAAATTGCCGGTCTGCCTTACCCCTATAAAGCTTTCCGATCTTTTGAAGAAGCTGTTGATTGGCTGCGAGAGTAGTCAACCTTCTCACCTGCCGAAAATCTGATACTTGCCAACCATAGCATTTTCCCCTCATAATCGTTCTCTATGCGTATTGCTCTTATCTCCCCATACTCCATCGGTGCGATGCGTGGCAACATCACCACCGTCCGCCGTATTGACCAATTTCTCAACAAGGCGCACATCGAGACTCTCGTGTTGGCTGCCGACGTACTTTCAGTCGAGGAAATGGTGCAGCGCCTGCTCCCGTTTTCACCGACGCTGATCCATGGCTTCCATGCCAGATACTGTGGCGAGATTGCCGTGATCCTGGCTGACCGGCTTCAGGTTCCCTCTGTTATAACCATCACTGGCAGTGACCTTCATGATCCAGCTCTGCGCGATCATCCCGCGACCGTCACAGCGTTGGCCCGGGCCGCGGCAATTACCTGTTTCTGTGCGTCGGAAGCAGACGAACTGGTTGCCCGTTTCCCTGGGTTACCGGGACGCGTCGCCGTGGTATCCCAGGGCGCAGAGGCGTTGCCGGGCTGCGGAAGGAGGGATTTCGGCATTCCAGACGACTGCTTTGCCATCTTGCTGCCGGCGGCGCTAAGGCCGGTAAAAAATGTCGAATTTGCCATTGCCGCCACCGAGAAGCTCTGGCAAGTTGATACCAGGTTCCGGCTGGTGATTGCCGGAGGTGAGATTGACCGCAGCTACGCCGACCGCATCCGTTCGATGCTTGATGTTGCGCCTTGGGCACGTTGGCTCGGCGAGGTTCCGCACGAAGAAATGGGCGCTCTTTACCGCCGTGCCGATCTGGTGATCAACTGTTCAATACATGAGGGGATGCCCAACAGTCTCATGGAAGCCATGGCTCTGGGACGGCCGGTCGCGGCGGTTGACATCCCCGGTAATCGCCCGCTGGTTCGACAGGGGGATACCGGCTGGCTATTCGACGACGAATCGACTTTCAGGACACTGGTTGTAACGCTTGCGAGTGATAAAATGCTGCGGCAGGAGATCGGAAAGCGTGCAAGGGAGTACGTCGAGGTCAACTTTTCGCCCTACGCCGAAGTAGAGAAGTACCGGGACCTCTACCGCAGTTTGCTCTGAACCGGGCACACCTCCCCGGCACATGGGAAGGCGACATTGTATTACGGCATTTACTAATGGTACGAACAAAAAATGACTTAACCATAAAGTGGCTAAGTCATTGATTATGCTGGTCGGGGAGACAGGATTCGAACCTGCGACCCCCTGTGCCCAAGACAGGTGCGCTACCAGACTGCGCTACTCCCCGACGCGAAAGAGATACTTAATATCACATGTAAGGTGGCATGGCAATAGAAATTACTTTTCCGTACTGTCCCCAACAAGACGTTCGCGCCATTCCCGGATGATTCCATCATAGGTCAGGTTATAGTCCGCCAATGCCGCTGTAATAGCCATCTCGGTATTCAGACCGTTACCCAGGCCTACGAGGATCTGTTTTACCCGGTGCCAGCCATAGGTGGTCACCAGGTAGTCCACCATGCTGTAGCTCTGCTGGTAGGCCAGGATGGCATCGGCAGAGGCGAGGCCGCTGAAGCTTTTTTCGAGTTTTCTGAAGTCGGTAACGACGCCTTTGCGAACGGCATGCTCCAATTCGATCAGGGGGCGGTTATACTGTGTCCTGCCGAAGACTTCGGCAATACCTTCGTTGAGCCAGAGCGGGCAGTTGCCGCGTGTCAGCTCGAACACCACCACATGGGCATACTCATGATACAGAACTGCCCGTAAGGCCGGGTTTATCTCTTTTGCGGAGCCAAAGGGGAGCCTGATCTTGCCGTCGTAGACCCCGCCGGACCAGTCGGGCGAATCCGTTACGGTTTGGTAGTCGCCACGTTTGTAAATGCCTACCGGCACGCGTGCCTCGGGAAAATGGTCCAGTTCGGAATTGACCGTGTTGGCCGCAGCTTCCAGCACATCCAGGACCGTCAGGGCAAAGGCCGTATCCACGTCCGGATCGTAGGAAAGATCGAAACGGGAGCTATGTCCCTGGTCCATGGACGCTTCGACGGCCGTTTCCTTGCGCGCCTTGCTGAGTACATCGAGGATTTCCTTGCGTCCCGGCGCACGTTTCAGGGCGAGTTCCCATAACTCCACGGCTTGCTGGCGGTCGTCGGTATCGTACAGCACCAAGCCCAGAAAAAAGAGCACCTCGATAGAGTCGCCCGCCTGTGAACGGGCCTGTTCCAGTTCGGAACGGGCTATCTCGTATTTTTTGAGATGGTAATTGCAGATACCTCGCAGCAGGGCATAGACCGCGTCATCGGGATAAAGCTCCTGGGCCTTGAGGAATACCGAATCCGCCTGTTCATACCGTTTTTGCGTGAAGAGTTGGTGCCCATACGCCGCATATGCGCTCGCCAGATTATACGTAATCTTTTCGTTGAGCGGGAACAGGCGGTGGCTGTTTTCCAGTTGTTCCAGATCTTTTTCACTATACCGGGGAGCCGTTGCGGGGGAAGTTTTATCGCTTGATCGGGGGGGATCGTTGTTGACCGGCTCGGCGGCGTAGAGGGGAGAAAACGACAGGCATGATGCCGTCAGGAAAAGGGCGGCGTTGTACAACAGGGAATGCCGGCATCTTCGCAATGCCGGCATTCGGAGTTTTGGGGGGCCGCACGGCGGCATCATGGGCGAGAGAGGAAGGTGTGCACCGATGCTGCGATTCCGGCGCAGTCGAGCCCCAATATGGCGCGCAGTTCGCGCTGCTCGCCCTGGGGTATGAAGCGGTCGGGGTAGCCGAGACGCAGAACCGGTACGCCGGTCAGGCCGTGCTGTTCCAACAGCTCCAGTATGGCCGTGCCGAAACCGCCTTGCAAGGCGTTCTCCTCCAGGGTCACAATTCGGCCGTGCGTGCGTGCGAGTTCCAGGATCAGCGCCTCGTCCAGCGGCTTTACGAAGCGGGCATTGACAACGGCCAGTGCCATGCCGTGCTCTTTTTCAAGTTGCCCGGCCGCCTCCAGGGCGGGGTAGACCATGGTGCCCAGGGCCAGCAGCACGCCAGCGTCCCCCTCGCGGAGCAGTTCGGCCCGGCCCACGGGGAGCGGGGCCAGGGTCTGGTCCAACGGCACGCCATAGCCGTTTCCCCGGGGATAACGCACGGCGGCCGGGCCGCCCAGGTCAAGGGCGGTGGTCAGCATGTGCTGGAGTTCGTTTTCGTCTTTGGGCGCCATCAGGGTCATGTTGGGCAGGTGACGCAGGTAGGAAAGGTCAAAGGCGCCGTGATGGGTGGGGCCGTCGCTGCCCACCACACCCGCCCGGTCAACGGCAAAGGTCACCGGCAGGTTCTGTAGGCAGACATCGTGGAAAACCAGGTCGTAGGCGCGTTGCAGGAAGGTGGAGTAGACCGCGAATACCGGCCGCAGGCCACTGGCCGCCAGACCGGCGGCAAAGGCCACCCCGTGCTGTTCGGCGATACCCATGTCGAAAAAACGTTCGGGGTATTCCTTGGCAAATCCGCTCAGACCGGTGCCGTCGGGCATGGCGGCGGTGATGGCCACGATCCGTTCGTCTTCGGCAGCAAGTTTACAGAGGGTGTTGCCGAAGATTGCGGTGTAGGATGCGGCACCGCCTTTCCCCTTGAGCACCTTGCCGGTTTCGATCTCGAACGGTCCGACACCATGGAAAAGCGACGGGTTGTCTTCGGCGGGTTTATAGCCTTTGCCTTTCTTGGTCAGTACGTGGATCAGGACGGGATCATGGAACTTCTTGATCCCATCCAGGGTTTCCAATAGCTTCGGCAGATCGTGCCCATCGATGGGACCGATATAATTGAAGCCGAAAGCTTCGAACATCATGCCAGGGGTGAAGAGCCCCTTGAAGGACTCCTCCAGCTTGCGGGCGACATGCAGAACCCCCTTGCCAACGTCCATCCGTTTGAGAAACGCCTCCGTATTCTTTTTGAAGCGATACACGAATTCGCTGGAGGAGGTACGGCTCAGAAAGGTGGAGAGGGCGCCGACATTTTCGGCGATGGACATCTCATTGTCATTGAGGATGACGATCAGGTCCTTACCCAGGGCGCCGGCGTTGTTCATCCCTTCGTAGGCCATGCCGCCGGTCATGGAGCCGTCCCCGATCACCGCAATCACCTTGTTCTTGCGCTCATCGAGGTCACGGGCCGCGGCATAGCCGGTGGCGGCCGAGATGGAGGTGGAGGAGTGTCCGACACCAAAAGCGTCGTGGGGCGATTCGGCCCGTTTGGGGAATCCGGTGATGCCGTTCAGGGTACGCAGGGTGGGGAATCGCTCCCTCCGGCCGGTGAGGATCTTGTGGGCGTAGGCCTGATGGCCCACATCCCAGATGATCTTGTCGGCAGGCGAATTGAATATCCGGTGCAGGGCAATGGTCAGTTCCACAACGCCCAGGCTGGGCGCCAGATGGCCGCCGTTCTTTGCGCACGTCTCGATGATCATGGCGCGCAGCTCCGCAGCCACGGCCGGAAGCTGGGACAAGGGGAGTTTTTTCAGGTCATCGGGCGAGTTTATCGTTTCAAGGATAGCCATTGACAGGTCCTTATCTTTTAAAAACATTACTACGGAGGGACACGGAGGAAAGCGGAACGGACAGGATTGAAAAACAGGTTATTCAGGATTTTTAAAATTGCCTTTGTGCATCCAGTTCATCCCTGTAAATGGTTTGTGTCTTTCCTCCGTGGTGAACACTTCCCGTTTCAGTTCTTCCTGTTGACGATATACTGGGCGATGTTCCGTAGCGGATCCGCCTCGGGGCCAAAGATTTCCAAGGCGGCCATGGCCTCGTCCATCATGGTCCGGGCTTCTGCCTTGGCCGCCGGCAAGCCCATTACCGCCGGATAGGTCGCCTTGCCGCGGGCCTCGTCGCTGCCTGCATCCTTGCCGATCTCCTCGGTGGTGCCCTCGATATCCAGGATGTCGTCGGCGATCTGGAAGGCCAGCCCGGCCGCCTCGCCGTATCGTTTGACGGCAGCCAGTTTTGTCTCGTCCGCTCCCCCCAACAGTGCGCCGGCAACCACCGAGGCCTTGATCAGGGCGCCGGTTTTGTGGGTGTGGATGTACTGTACGATGGGCAGATCGATATCCGGCTTGCCTTCACTCTCCATGTCCACGACCTGTCCGCCCACCATGCCGTGGGAGCCGGCGCAGACCGCGATTTCGTTGATGACCGCCAGGCGGGCGGCAGGCGGTACATCGTTGTTGAGGCGCGGGTCGCTGGCCAGCTTGAAAGCCTCGGTCAACAGGGCGTCCCCGGCCAGGATGGCGATAGCCTCGCCAAAAACCTTATGATTGGTGGGGTTCCCGCGCCGGAAATCGTCGTCGTCCATGGCGGGCAGGTCGTCGTGGATCAGGGAATAGGTATGGATCATCTCCATGGCGCAGGCCGCCGGTATGGCGCGCTCCGTATCGCCGCCGACCGCCTGGCAGGCGGCCAGCATCAGAATCGGCCGCACCCGCTTGCCGCCGGCAAAGACCGAATAGCGCATGGCCTTGTGGAGGTTGTGGGGAAGCTCGGTTTCCTTGGGCAGGAAGCGGTCCAGGGCTACGTCAACCCGTATGCATTGTTCCTTCAGGTATGCTTTTAAATCCATGGTTACGGTCCTTTTGTTGCCGCGGAGACACCCGGGTGCCGAGCTAGCCGACCGAAGAGGTGCAGCAAGTATCTGGAGCGGGGAAACTGTGTTGTGTCTCTGTGGCAGAAGTTTTGACTTTGATTTTATTCTTCCGGTTCGAACGGCTCTCGGCCAAAGGTCCCGTCCTTGCGTTTCAGCAACACCTCGACCCGCCGCTCTGCCTCGTCCAGTTTTTGGGAACAGAAGGCGGCGTGTTTGACCCCCTCCTCGAAGGCCTTGAGGGAGTCCTCCAGGGAAATTGAGCCGCCTTCCAGGCGTTTGACGATCTCTTCCAGCTTTTTCAGGGACGTCTCGAATTTTTCCGTTGCCATGTTAAAACCTTTTTTTGCCCGTTTTCAGTATCGGGACATTATACAGATATGCTGTCCACGGTCAAGTATTCACGCTTCCCGGCTCTCTATACGGCATATGGCCGTGCCGCGGCGGAAATTGAGCTTCAACAGTTCGCCCTCCGCAAGCTGCGCGGCGTCGGTGGCCACCGTGCCGTCTTTGCATCGCCGGGCAATGGCGTACCCCCGGGCAAGGGTGGAGAGCGGCGAGAGGACTTCCAGCCGTGCGGCCTGTTCTCCGAAAGCCAGTTTGAGAACCTCCAGTTTCGCTTGTATCAGCCGTTCGCCGTCCGACTCAAGCCGTTGCAGGCGCTGCCGGCGATCGGCAATCAGGTGTATTGGGCTACTGAATGAAAGCGATTGGTTTAGACGATTTAGTTGTTCTCTGCGCCGGATCAGGCCGTTCTCCAAGCTTAAGCCAAGCCGTTCCGTCAGGTCGTCCACCCGCTGGGCCAAGTGTCCCACCAGGGTCGTGGGGTCGTGGAGCGCCCGCCGCAGCAGATCGAGCCGCGATTCCCGTGCAGCCAGGTACGATTCGATTCCCAGCCGCAGGCGATGGGCCAGGGACTCCACCTGACCGCGCAATTCCTCGGCACTGGCGGAAACCAGCTCCGCGGCCGCAGACGGGGTGGGGGCACGCAGGTCGGCGGCAAAGTCGCAGATGGTCCAGTCGGTCTCGTGCCCCACAGCCGAGATGATCGGGATGCGGGAACGGCGCACGGCTCGCGCCACGATCTCTTCGTTGAACGCCCACAGGTCTTCCAGGGAACCGCCGCCGCGGCCGACGATCAGCACGTCCACATCGCCCAGGCGGTTCATGTCGGCGATGGCTGCGGCGATCTCCCGGGCGGCGCCGTCACCCTGGACGCGCACCGGGTAGAGCAGCACCTCCAGTGATGCAAAGCGGCGTTTGAGGACATTGAGGATGTCGTGGATAGCGGCGCCGGTCGGCGATGTCACCACGCCCACCCGTTTGGGAAAACGGGGCATGGGGCGTTTGCGGACCTCGTCGAAAAGCCCCTCCCGGGCCAGGCGTTCCTTGAGCTGCATGAAGGCCAACTGCAGGGCTCCGACGCCGGCCGGTTCCAGGTATTCGCAGATGATCTGGTATTCGCCACGCTGGTCGTAGACGGATAGGCGGCCCCTGACGATCAGGCCCATGCCGTCGGAAAGGCGGAACTTCAGGTTCTTTGCGGCGCTTTTGAACATGACGCACCGTACCTGGGCTCCGGAATCCTTGAGGGTGAAATAGATGTGCCCGGAGGAGGGGAAGGACAGGTTGGAGACCTCGCCCTCGACCCAGACCTGATCAAAGTTATCCTCCAACACCCCCCGGATGAGGGCGGTCAGGCGGCTGACCGTGAGGATGGTTTTTTCGGCAAAGATATCCATGGGGGTATTTTAAGCGCCGCGCACTCCGGCGTCAATCCCTATCACCTGAAGCCGGGGCGCCTCCATGTCTCCGCTTGTCCGAAAGGCCTCTGCCCCTGGGATCCTGATCACCGACCGTCCGGCGGAGGACCGGCGGGGTGAGTGGTTCGCTGCAATACGTGCGGCGTGCGAGCTGCGACTCTTCCGGCCACTACGGCATTCCGGCGTCACGGCTTCAGGTGAGTAACGCGCCAGCCCCATGCGCGGGTCAACCCCGGACATCGCGGGAATGGCTGCGGTCCGGCTTTTCCGCTTTACTTTCAGGCCATATTTATCTATCCTTCACAATTCCATTTTAGTGTGCATAACCGAAGGATTTATGGCCATCAGCAGACTACGAAATTTTTCCATCATCGCCCACATCGATCACGGTAAGTCCACCCTGGCCGACCGCCTCCTGGAATACACCGGCGCGCTTTCCGACCGGGAAAAGCAGGACCAATTCCTGGACAAGATGGATCTGGAACGTGAACGGGGCATCACCATCAAGGCCCAGACCGTTCGGCTCAACTACCGGGCCGACGACGGCAACGATTACGTCCTCAACCTGATCGACACCCCCGGCCATGTGGACTTCACCTACGAGGTGTCCCGCTCCTTAGCGGCCTGCGAAGGCGGGCTCCTGGTGGTTGACGCCTCCCAGGGGGTCGAGGCCCAGACCCTGGCCAATGTCTATCTGGCCCTGGACAATAATCTGGAGGTTTTCCCGGTCCTCAACAAGATCGACCTCCCTGCGGCCGACCCGGAGCGTGTAATCCAGGAGATCGAGGAGATCATCGGCATTGATGCCCATGACGCCGTGCTGGCCAGCGCCAAGGAGGGGATCGGCACCCACGAAATCCTCGAAGAAATCGTCAAGAAGATACCTGCGCCCACGGGGGACCCCTCCGCGCCGCTCAAGGCGCTCCTGTTCGATTCGTGGTACGACCAGTACCAGGGGGTCATTATCCTGGTGCGGCTCTTCGAGGGCACCCTCAAAAAGGGCGACAAGATCCAGCTCATGTCCACCAACCGCTCCTACGAGGCGCTCAAGGTCGGGGTGTTCGCCCCGGTGATGCTTGAGGTTCCGGCACTGAGCGCCGGCGAGGTCGGCTTTGTGATCGCCGGTATCAAGGATGTAGCCGACGCCAAGGTGGGTGATACGGTGACCCTGCTGAACCGGCAGTGCGAACGGGCGCTTGCCGGCTTCAAAGAGGTCAAGCCGATGGTATTCTCGGGCCTGTACCCCATCGATACGGCCCAATACGAACAGTTGCGCGACGCCCTAGCCAAGCTCAAGCTGAACGACTCATCCTTTTCCTACGAGCCGGAGACCTCGGTAGCCCTGGGGTTCGGCTATCGGTGCGGTTTTCTAGGACTGCTGCATATGGAAATCATCCAGGAGCGGCTGGAACGGGAATTCGGGTTGGACCTGATCACCACAGCACCGACGGTTGTGTACAAGGTCCATCGCGTCACCGGCGAGGTGGTCACCATCGAGAGCGCCAACCTGCTCCCCGAGCCACAATTCGTAGATTACCTGGAAGAACCGTTCATCCTTGCCCATATCCACGTGCCCAACGAATTCGTCGGCGGCGTGCTGGCCCTGTGTGAGGAAAAGCGCGGCGTGCAGCGGGAGATCAAGTATCTGACCCCCACCAGGGTCATGATCATTTACGAAATGCCCCTGAACGAGATCGTGCTCGATTTCTACGACAAGCTGAAATCCATCACCAAGGGGTACGCCTCCCTGGACTACGAACACCTGGATTACCGGCGTAGCGAACTGGTCAGGATGAACATCATGATCAACGGCGAGGTGGTGGACGCCCTGTCTCTGATCATTCACCGGGACAAGGCCTATTTTCGCGGCCGCGATCTGGTATCCAAGATGAAGGAGCTGATCCCGCGCCAGATGTTCGAGGTGGCCATCCAGGCGGCCATCGGCAACAAGATCATTGCCCGCGAGACGGTCAAGGCCATGCGTAAGGACGTGCTAGCCAAGTGTTACGGCGGGGACATTACCCGCAAACGCAAGCTCCTGGAAAAACAGAAGGAAGGTAAAAAACGTATGAAAAACGTCGGGAACGTGGAACTCCCTCAAGAGGCGTTTCTGGCGATTCTCAAGGTGGACGATAAATAAATTCCCATTTCCGCAAAGGAACATCCAATGGAAGACAACAGCGAAACATCACCGCAGCCATCCGTATCATCCGCCGAACCATCCCTCAATGCCTCGGCGCCGGACGTAAAGCAGAAGAGCATCATCCGCGAATACGCCGAATCGATCATTATTGCCTTACTCCTGGCGTTGGTCATCCGCACCTACTTGGTGCAGGCCTTCAAGATCCCGTCCGGGTCCATGGAAGACACCCTGGCCATCGGAGATCATCTGCTCGTCAATAAGTTCATCTATGGCACCAAGCTTCCCTTCAGCGACAAACGGCTGCTTACGCTTCGCGACCCGCGTCGGGGCGACGTGATTGTCTTCGAATACCCTGAGGACCCCAGTAAGGATTTCATCAAGCGGGTTATCGGCACGCCGGGCGATGTGGTTGAGGGCAAGGACAAAAAGGTCTTCGTCAATGGCAAGCCCTACGAAAACCCCCATGAGGTGCACAAGGAAAAGGATGTCGTCCCCAAGGAGATGAATCCGCGGGACACCTTTGGGCCGGTCACGGTGCCGCCCAACTCGTATTTCATGATGGGGGACAACCGCGACCGCTCCTATGACAGTCGTTTCTGGGGCTTTGTGAGTCGGGACAAGATCAAGGGCTTGGCGTTCATCAAGTACTGGTCGTGGGACAAGGATAAATTCAGGCCCCGTTTCGGTAGCATCGGGAAACTGATAAACTGATTTTAAGTCGAAAACAAAACCATAATATGCCACAGAGGCACAGAGACACGGAGAAAATCGGGAAAAACTGTTTTGCCTTTCTCTGTGAATCTCCGTGTCTCTGTGGCGGGTGTTTGATTCATTAAAAGCATTATTGAATGGAGGATTGAGATATGGATACGTTGGGAAGCTGGAAACGGACACATTACTGCGGCGATTTGCGCGCCGCCGATATCGGCTCCGAGGTGATTCTGATGGGCTGGGCCCTGCGTCGCCGGGACCATGGCGGTTTGATCTTCATCGATCTGCGCGACCGGGAGGGGATTGCCCAGATCGTCTTCGATCCCGAGGTGTCTGCTCCGGCCCACGGCGTGGCGGAATCGGTGCGCAGCGAGTTTGTCCTGGCGATAAAGGGCAAGGTCATCCCGCGGCCGGAAGGCACAGTCAACCCTACCATGAAGACCGGCGAGGTGGAGATCCGGGTCACCGAATGCAAGCTGCTCAACCGCTCCAAGCCGCTCCCCTTCATGTTGGACGAATTCAGCGAGGCGAACGAGAATATCCGTCTCAAACACCGCTACCTGGACCTGCGCCGTCCCCAACTCCAGAATAACTTGATCCTTCGCTCGAAGGTTGCACAGCTAACCCGTTCATATCTGACGGAAAATGGATTTATCGAATTGGAAACGCCCTTCCTGACCAAGTCGACGCCGGAAGGTGCCCGTGACTTCCTTGTGCCGTCCCGCATCAACCAGGGCACTTTCTATGCTTTGCCCCAATCCCCCCAGATCTTCAAACAGATCCTGATGATCTCCGGCTTTGACCGCTATTTTCAGGTGGTGCGCTGCTTCCGTGACGAGGATCTGCGAGCCGACCGCCAGCCCGAGTTCACCCAGATCGACTGCGAGATGTCCTTCATCGATCGCGAGGACATCATCACTGTCATGGAGGGGTTGATCGCCCGCATCTTCAAGGAAGCCAAGGGGGTCGATGTCCGGCTGCCGGTGGAGCGGATCACCTATGCCGAGTCCATCCGCCGTTTTGGCGTGGATAACCCGGATATGCGCTTCGGTATGGAACTGTGCGACCTGACCGATCTGGTCAAGGGTTCCGGCTTCAAGGTCTTTGCCGATGTGGCGGCCAAGGGGGGCATCATCAAGGGGATCAATGCCAAGGGGTGCGCCACCTTCTCCCGCAAGGAGATCGACGACCTGACCGAGTTCGTCAAGATCTATGGCGCCAAGGGGTTGGCTTACGTCAAGTTCGAGGGTGGTGAGTGGCACTCTCCCATTGCCAAGTTCTTTACGCCGGAAGAGATTGCCGTCATGAATACCTCCTTTGGCGCCGAGGAGGGCGACCTGCTGTTTTTCGTGGCCGACAAGCCCAAGGTTGTCCACGACTCCCTCGGCAAGCTGCGCAACCATCTGGCCGGGATTCTCAAGCTCACCAGCAAGGATGACTACCGTTTCGTCTGGATAACCGACTTTCCGCTCCTGGAGTGGGATGAGGACGAGAAACGGTGGGCTGCGGTGCACCACCCCTTCACCGCGCCGATGGACGAAGATGTGGAGTACGTGGAATCGGACCCGGGCCGCTGCCGCGCCAAGGCCTACGATCTGGTGCTCAACGGTAACGAGATCGGCGGCGGCTCCATCAGAATTCATCAGGAAGAGGTCCAGTCGCTGATGTTCAAGATGCTCGGCCACTCCGAGGAGGACAAACGCGCCAAGTTCGGTTTCCTGCTGGATGCGCTCGACTACGGTACGCCGCCCCACGGCGGTATCGCTTTCGGCATGGACCGCCTGATCATGTTGCTGACCGGCAGCGACTCCATCCGCGACGTCATCGCGTTCCCCAAAACCCAGAAGGGGGCCTGCCTGATGTCGGAAGCCCCCTCGACGGTGGATACCAAACAACTCCGCGAGCTTGGGATCAAGTTGGCGGAAAAACCGGCATAGCGAACCGTAATGGTGCGCTGGCCCACCGCCATACTGCTTCTCGTATGTTGCTGTCTTGTCGCTGCATGTGCCACGCAGGCGCCGCCGCCGTCTTGGCGCCTGCAGGCCATGGCCCTGGTGGATGAACTGTCCTTCCATGACGGTCCGCGCCAGTTTCCGATGGAGTATCGCAATATCGTCGAGACCTTCGAGCATGGTGAGGCGGTGCTGCAGGTGCAGAAAAACGAGAGGGAGGCGGATGCCTATTATCTTCTGGCCCTGCAAAAGGGCGATCTGCTGAAAGCCGAATTGCAACGGTTGAAAAGGGAAGCAGAGGAAGAAGCAAGGCGGCAGGCGGCCGAACGGGCGGCCCGCGCCGAGGAGGAACGGCTTCAACGCGAAGCAGCCCTGGCCGAGGCCCGTCTGCAGGAACGCAATAGGTTGAAGGCCGCCGCCGAGGCTGCGGCGGCCAGAGCAAAAGCCGCTTCAAAGGAGCCGCCCGCCTCGCTTCCTTCCGCCTACACGGTTCGCCGTGGCGAAACCCTTCCACAAATTGCCGGAAGAGCTGAAATCTACAATGACGTTTCACTCTGGCCCCTCATTTACCGTGCCAATCGTGACCAGATACGCGACCCTAAGCGGCTCTGGCCGGGGCAGGTGCTCACCATTCCGCGCCACTTCTCCCATGACGATGCCGTCGAGGCGCGCCGTTATTCCGGCAGAAAATAAAACAACATTATTGTGCAGCAATTTAATTCGCAAAGCAGTCGAAACAACAGGTAGTTTTTTCTTGACAGTCAAATACCTTTTGTATACTGTATACAAAATTAGTGTTCCGTGTTAAATGGAACAATAACAGTAAGTTATAGTTTGCTGGCCTGTTTTGGGGATACGGTTGCCGTAAGCCGTTGATTATCGTCCAAGGGAAAAATCGGTACCTGGCCCGCACCGTATGCGAATGTTTCCGCTAACGATAAAAAACTAAGGAGAGGAACACGCAATGACGACACAAAAAATTATTTGGTCAAAAATCGATGAAGCACCCGCACTGGCAACGTACTCTTTGCTTCCCATCGTCAATGCCTTCACCAAGGCGGCCGGCGTTGTCGTTGAAACACGAGACATCTCTGTTGCAGGAAGGATCATCGCCAATTTCCCGGAAAACCTGACGGAAAGCCAGAAGATGCCTGATTATTTGGCAGAGCTGGGGGCGCTTACTCAGAAACCGGAAGCCAATATCATCAAGTTGCCCAACGTCAGTGCTTCGATCCCACAATTGAAGGCCGCTATCAAGGAATTGCAGGAAAAGGGTTACAATATTCCGGACTACCCTGAAGAACCGAAAACAGATGCAGAAAAAACACTTCACGCCCGCTATGCCAAGTGCCTGGGAAGTGCCGTAAACCCTGTTTTGAGAGAAGGTAACTCCGACAGGAGATCGGCGCGCGCGGTTAAGGAATATGCCAAGAAGCATCCGCATAAAATGGGCGCATGGAGCGCAGACTCAAAGACTCATGTTGCGCATATGAATGCCGGGGATTTTTATCATAGCGAAAAATCCATTACCATGAAAAAAGCCGGCAATGTGAAAATCGAGCACGTGGATCAGGCCGGTAAGGTTACGGTTCTAAAAGAAAAGCTGCCTCTTCAGGCTGGCGAAGTGTTCGATGGTTCGTTCATGAGTGCATGCGCCCTGCGTAAATTCATTGAAGAACAGATTGAAGACGCTAAAGCAAAGGGTGTGTTGTTCTCCGTGCACCTCAAGGCAACCATGATGAAGATATCCGACCCCATCATGTTCGGCCATTTTGTTTCCGTCTACTATAAAGATGTATTCGAAAAACATGCGGCCACCTTTAAAAAGCTCGGAGTTAATCCTGATCTTGGCATGGGCGACCTGTATTTGAAGATTCAGAAGCTGCCGGAAGCCAAACGGGCCGAGATAGAAGCGGATATTCAGGAAGTTTACAAGAAACGGCCTGCGCTGGCGATGGTGGATTCGGACAAGGGCATCACCAATCTGCATGCAAGTAATGACATCATCATCGATGCCTCCATGCCGGTTGTCATTCGCGACTCCGGCGGGATGTGGGGGCCGGACGGAAAACTGCACGATGTAAAATGCGTGATCCCGGATACGTGTTATTCGGAGTGGTATCAGGAGTGCATCGATTTCTGCAAGAAAAACGGTCAGTTCGATCCGACCACCATGGGTTCTGTCTCCAATGTGGGGCTCATGGCACAAAAGGCGGAAGAGTACGGCTCTCACGACAAGACCTTCAAGGTCCCTGCAGATGGCACGGTGCGCGTTGTTGATGAGTCTGGCGAAGTGTTGATGCAGCACACCGTGGAGGCAGGGGATATCTGGCGCGGTTGCCAAGCAAAAGACCTGCCGATCCAGGATTGGGTCAAACTGGCGGTAAAACGGGCGCGGGCAACCGGGGCGCCGGCTGTGTTCTGGCTGGACAAAAATAGAGCCCATGATGCCCAGATGATCGAAAAGGTCAACAAATACCTGAAAGACCACGATACCAGCGGCCTCGAAATCCATATCATGACTCCTGTGGATGCCATGCGCTTCACGCTTCCCCGGGCAAAAGCCGGTCAGGATACCATCTCCGTCACCGGAAATGCCTTGAGGGATTATCTGACCGACCTGTTTCCGATTCTTGAACTGGGTACCAGCGCGAAAATGCTCTCGATTGTCCCGCTTCTGGCTGGTGGCGGCCTCTTCGAGACGGGAGCCGGCGGCTCGGCACCCAAGCATGTTCAGCAGTTTCTACAGGAAGGGTACTTGCGCTGGGATTCACTCGGTGAATTCCTGGCGCTGGGGGTATCGCTGGAACACCTGGCCAGTACCTTCAAGAATGAGAAAGCCCAGCTCTTGGCCGATACGCTTGATCAGGCAAATACCAAGTTCCTTGAAAACAACAAGAACCCGGCCCGCAAAGTTGGTCAGATTGACAACAGAGGCAGTCATTTCTACCTGGCAATGTACTGGGCTGAAGCATTGGCAGAGCAGACCAAGGACAAGGACCTCGCGGCGCGTTTTGCCAAGGTAGCGCAGCAGCTTAAGGAAAATGAGGCAAAGATCAACGAGGAGTTGATCGGTGCCCAGGGAAAACCGCAGGATATCGGCGGCTATTATCAGCCGGACCCGGCAAAGACGGAAAAGGCAATGCGTCCCAGCGCAACCTTAAATGCAATAGTGGACGCTATTGCCTAAAGGAATTAAGAAGCAGAACAAAAATATTCGAGGAGGAAAACAGTATGGCACGGAAAAAGATTGCTCTTATTGGTGGCGGACAGATCGGTGGCGTTCTTGCTCAACTGGCGGCTCTGCGTGAACTGGGCGATGTGGTCCTGTTTGATATCGTCGAAGGTTTGCCCCAAGGCAAGTGCCTCGATATCGCTGAGGCTTCTCCGATTGACGGTTTCGATGTCGAGCTGAAAGGCACCAACGACTACAAGGATATCGCCGGATCCGATGTGGTCATCGTTACTGCGGGCCTCCCCCGCAAACCGGGCATGAGCCGTGACGACTTGATTGAAGTCAATTCCAAGATCATCGCAAGCGTTGGCGAGGGGATCAAACAGTACGCCCCCAACTCCTTCGTGATCGTCATCTCCAACCCGCTGGACGCCATGGTTACCCTGCTGCAGCGCATCACCGGTTTCCCCTACAACCGCGTCATCGGCCAGGCCGGCGTGCTCGACTCCGCCCGTTTCGAAGCCTTCATCGCCTGGGAATTGGGTGTGTCCGTGAAGGACGTCACCGCCATGACCCTGGGCGGCCACGGCGACGATATGGTGCCGCTGGTTCGCTATGCCAGCGTTAAAGGCATCCCGGTCCTGGAACTCCTCGAGCGTAAATACAAGGATAAGGCCAAGGCCAAGGAAGTCATGGAGGCCATGGTCAAGCGCACCCGTGGCGCTGGCGGCGAAGTCGTGGCCCTGCTCAAGACCGGTTCGGCATTTTACTCCCCTGCCTCCGCGGCTATTTCCATGGCCGAATCGATCCTCAAGGACCAAAAACGCGTGCTGCCCACCTGCTGCTTCCTGCAGGGCGAGTATGGCGTCAAGGGCTACTACGTCGGCGTACCGGCGGTCCTCGGCTCCAATGGCGTGGAAAATATTCTGGAGTTTGCCCTTGATGCCGAAGAGCAAGCAATGATGGACAAGTCTGTCGCTGCGGTCAAAAGCCTGGTCGACAGCCTCAAATAGTTCTCGGAAGCGAGTCAGGCTCTTGTTTGGAAATGCAAAAGAAGGGCTAGCGCCCTTCTTTTGCCACATTTGGCCTGATATTTCACACTATTTACTACGGAATAAAGGAGTCTTTCCAGATGGAAAAAACACTGCCAAAGATCGAGATTATCGAAAAGTACTGCAAGGGGTGCCATATCTGTGTGGAATTCTGCCCCACCAAGGTTCTTGAGATGAAGGGCTTTGTCGCCTCCGTCAAGAACCTGGAAGCCTGCATCAAGTGCATGCAGTGCGAACTGAGGTGCCCCGATTTTGCAATAAAAGTTATAACCGACTAATTATACGGGAGGAATGAACAGTGGCAAAAAAAGTAGCGTTTCTTCAGGGTAACGAGGCCGCAGCCCACGGCGCCATCTACGCCGGCTGCAACTTTTTCGCCGGATACCCGATCACACCCTCGACAGAGGTCGCGGAAGTCTGTTCCTTGGAACTTCCCAAACTGGGCGGCAAATTCATCCAGATGGAGGATGAGATCGGCGCCATGGCGGCCATCCTGGGCGCCTCCCTGGCCGGTTCCAAGGTTCTGACCGCCACCTCCGGCCCCGGTCTTTCCCTCAAACAGGAACTGATCGGTTACGGTTGCATCGCCGAGATCCCTTGCGTTATCTACAACGTCATGCGTGGCGGTCCCTCCACCGGTATGCCCACCGGACCGAGCCAGTCGGACGTGATGGCAGCCAAGTGGGGCACCCACGGCGATCACCCGGCAATCTTGCTGGTGCCGGCTTCGGTGCAGGAGACCTACGAAGAGATTATTCGCGCCTTCAACCTCTCCGAAAAGTACCGCACTCCGGTCATGGTCATGCCGGACGAGATCGTGGCCCATATGCGTGAGCGTATCGTATTCCCCGAGCCGGGCGAGATCGAGGTTGTGCCCCGCAAGGCGCCAACCGTCCCCCCCGAGCAGTACAAGCCCTACGACACCAGCTTTGGTGATGTGCCGCCCTTGGCCTCGTACGGCACCGGTTACAAATTTCATGTCACCGGCCTCAACAAGATGCAGGACGGTTTCCCCACCACCAAGGCCGAGATTGTCCAGGCCGAAGAGGAACGTCAGGTCCGCAAGGTTAACGCCAACGTGGACGACATCGTCACCTTCGAGGAATATCTGCTGGATGACGCCGAGGTTGTGGTCATTGCCTACGGTTCCACCTCCCGCTCCGCCCGCTACGCCGTCAATGCGGCCCGCGAGCAGGGCATCAAGGCCGGCATGTTCCGCATCAAGACCTTCTGGCCGTTCCCGGACAAGCAGATCAAGGCCCTGGCCGGCAAGGTCAAGGGTTTCGTAACCCCGGAGATGAACCTGGGCATGTGCACCGGAGAGGTCGAACGATGCGCCCAGGGGAAGGTTCCGGTCCTCGGCATCTTCCGCGTTGACGGTGAGCCGATCAATCCCGATCAGATTGTCGCGAAGATCAAGGAGGTTAAATAACCATGGCTTTTGATTACGATAAGTATATTCGTCCCGGCAAATTGCCCCACATCTGGTGCCCCGGCTGCGGCCACGGCATCGTCATGAAGGGGCTCATCAGGGCGATTGATTCGCTGCAGCTGGATACCAAAAACACCGCCATCGTCTCCGGCATCGGCTGTGCATCCCGTCTTCCCGGCTATATGGACTGCTGCACCCTGCATACCGCCCACGGTCGCGCCGCGGCTTTCGCCACGGGCGTCAAGATGGCCAAACCAGAGATGAATGTAATTCTGGTGGGTGGTGACGGCGACGGCACCGCCATCGGCGGCAACCATTTCATCCACGCCTGCCGCCGCAATATCGACATGACCTATATCATCCTCAACAACAAGATTTACGGCATGACCGGCGGCCAGTTCTCCCCCGCCACGCCGACCGGCGCCAAGGCATCCACGACCCCCTACGGCAACCCTGATCCCCCCTTCGATATCGCCAAACTGGCCATCGGCGCCGGCGCAACTTTCGTGGCCCGTGGCACCGCCTACCACGCCACGCAGATCGATAAACTGATCGCTGAAGCCATTCAGCACAAAGGCTTCTCCGTGGTGGAGATCCTGGACGACTGCCCGACCACCTACGGTCGCCGCAACAAGTTCAAATCGGTCATCGAGATGATGAACCATCTGAAGGAGACCTCCGTTCCGGTCAAGGCCGCCGAAAAAATGACCGCCGAGCAGTTGCAGGGCAAGGTCCTTACCGGTGTCCTCTACAAGGAAGAAAAGCCGGAGTACACCACCGAGTATGCCAAGGTGATCGAGCGCGCCCAGGCCAAGTAATCATTACAGGAAAAAGGAGCGATAGAGAATGTCCAGATATGAACTCAGATTTTCCGGCGCAGGCGGACAGGGGCTGATCACCGCCGGGATCATTATGGCAAAAGCCGCCTCCATCTACGAAGGAAAGCAGGCCGTCCAGTCCCAGAGTTACGGCCCTGAGGCCCGCGGCGGCGCATCCAAGTCGGAGGTCATCATCTCCGATGGACCGATCGACTACCCCAAGGTTACCGCGTGCGACGCACTGCTGGCCATGACCCAGGAGGCCTGTAACAAGTACTCCCATGACCTCAAGGACGGGGGCGTCCTGCTGGTTGACTCCGACCTGGTCACGACGCTGCCCAAAGGCAATTTCAAGACCGTGGCCTTTCCGATCATCAATACCGCCAAGAACGAGGTGGGTCGCGAGATCGTTGCCAATATCGTGGCCTTGGGCGCCATGGTTGCCCTGACCGGCCAGGTAAGCCGGGAAAACGCGGAGAAGGCCGTACTCTCCAGCGTTCCCGAGGCGTTCCTGGAACTGAACAAGAAGGCCTTCAGCATGGGCTACGAAAAGGCTCTGGCCGCCAAGATCTAAAGCTTGCGTGTCAGCAGTCCCACACTAGAGAAGGCCCGGTGCGTTTGCACCGGGCCTTTTATAGTTTTCCATCCATTGTCCTGTGCCCTACGACTAACCGCACGGGGCACTAACGTGTTCCCGCCATGATCCCCGCGCCGTTGGGAAGGTCGATCTCCAGACGCCGTGTGTCCCTGAGACCGGCTGCCTTCATCATCTCCTGCAACTCTCCCTGGGCATAGGATTTCCCGGCTGGCGTCCCCACCAGCATGTTGAGCGAAAACAGGGCAGGGTGGAGTGGGGCCGCCCGGGTGTCGTCCAGGATAAATTCCTGGATCAGCAGCAGGCCCCCGTCATTCAGGGCGGCGGCGGCCTTGGCGACGATCGCCGCGCAGGCTGCGGGTCCTTCACTGTGCAACAGGTGGGAAACCCATACCACGTCATAGCCGGTGCCGATGTCGTCAGTGGTGATATCGCCAGCGCTGAAGGCGATGCGCCCGGAGAGGCCGAATCGGTCCACGGTTTGTTCGGCAAAAGGGCGGGTGGTGGGCAGGTCGAAGATAACCGCGGTCAGGTCGGGATTTCGTTTGCAGAAATGGATGGCATAGGTGCCCGGCCCACCTGCCAGATCGAGCATCCTGCGGCGGCCGTTCAGCTCGATCTGCGCCGCTACCTTGGGTGCTAGGAGGGAGGCAAGGTTGAACATGCCCAGCAAAAAACTCTCCCGCTCCGCTGCGCTGGCCTCGTGGGACGAACGCCTGCGCACCGGGGCACCGTTTTTTACCGCCTCGTCCAGGCGGCTCCATCCCTCCACCAGATGGTGGTGGTGCATGATGATATGCCCCATGTAGGTGTCGGATGTCGTGGAGAGGTATTCGGCGCTGAAGGGGGTGGCGCGGAACGTTCCCTCCTCCTTGGAGAGCAGGTCCATGGCGGTAAGTGCATTCAGCAGCATGTCAAGGCCGCGCTCATCGGCGGCAATAAGGCGCGCCAGCTGGGAAACGGTCAGGGGCCGGTCGGCCAGAGGGGTGAAAACATCCAGCTTGACACCTGCGTGCAGCGTGCAGGTGCTCCAGTAGCTTCCCGAGAGTTGCAATAGTTCCGGCAGGGTCATGCGATGCTCCTTTCGCGGTTTGTTTCCATCTGGAAACTCCCGATGGCAACCAGTTAGTGCCCCATGCCGCCCTCCTCCTGATGTGAGGTCCGCTTCAGGAGGAACAGCAGCGGGAGGATGGCCAGAAAGGTCAGTCCGATGATGAAGAAGATACGGTTGAAGGCCTGGGCGCCGGCCTGTTTGCGCAGAGCCCCGTACATCATGCCCAAGGCCGTCCGGTCGGCCTGGCTTACGGCGATCCCCTTGGCGACCAGGGCTTGTTTCAGGCCCTCGAAACGCATCTGCCAGGCCGGATTATAGGGCGAGATATGGGCGACCAGATTGTTCTGGTAGAACTGTTCCAGACGTGCGAGGAGGGTGGTGGCCATGGCGATGCCGACGCTGCCGCCGATGTTGCGCAGCAGGTTGAACATGCCGGTGGCGTTGCCCATTTCCGGTTTGGGGATGGTGGCCAGGGTAACGGTGGTCAAGGGCACGAAGATCATGGCCAGGCCGAAACCCAGGACAATGCGCGGCCAGGTAAAGTTCCAGAATGCCCCTTGCAGGTTGAGCCCCTGCATGATGAACATGGAGGCGGCACCGATGAGTAGGCCGATGAATACGATCTTGCGGCCGTCGCGCTTCGCCAGGGCTGCGCCCACAAAGGGCATGGTTATGAGGGTGGCCACACCGCCGGGGGCCATGACCATGCCGGCGTTGGTGGCCGAATACCCCATCAGGGTTTGCAGGAAGAGCGGGATCAGCATGATCGAACTGTACAGGCAGAAACCGACCACGAACATGATGAAGTTGCCGGCTGAAAACGAGACGTTCTTGAACAGGCGCAGGTTGATGATGGGATGCTCGTGGGTCAACTCGACCCAGATCAGCGCTATCAGAGAGATGACGGTGATCACGCTGAACGTGATGATGAACCGCGAACTGAACCAGTCGTCCTGCTGCCCCTTGTCCAAGACCACCTGAAGCGATCCCATGCTGGCGGTGAGCAGGAACAGCCCCCAGTAGTCGATGGAGATTCGTTCTTTGCGTTTGAGATAGGCCGGGTCGTAGATGAAGAAGGCGCACATGATGAAGGCGATGATACCTACGGGCAGGTTGATGTAGAAGATCCAGCGCCAGTTGAGGTTGTCGGTGATCCAGCCCCCCAGCGCCGGGCCGACGATCGGGCCGGTCATGGCCCCGATGCCGAAGATGGCCATGGCCATGCCCCGCTGGTTCGGCGGGAATGTCTCCATCATGATGGCCTGACCCATGGGGATAAGGGCGCCTCCAGCTGCGCCCTGCAACACGCGGAAGAAGATCAGCGAGGCCAGATTGGGGGCTGAGCCGCACAAAAGGGAAGCCAAGGTGAACAACGCGATGCAGGTCATCAGAAAGCGTTTTCGCCCGAAGACCCGCGCCAGCCAGCCGGTCATGGGAAGCACCACGGCATTGCTGACCAGATAGGAGGTCAATACCCAGGTGACCTCGTCGGTTCCGGCGTTGAGGCTCCCCTGCATGTGGGGCAGGGCCACGTTGGCCACCGAGGTGTCGATGATCTCCATGATGGTCGGGAGCATGACCGAGATGGTGATCAGCCATTTATTGATATTTTTGTCTTCGGATGTGGACATGGAAGATCCGCTATTCTCTCGCCCGCTCGACTCAGTTAAAGGGGTTCAGATCCTTGAGTATGTCAGAGGTGCTCCGGCCCACCAGTACCGTGGGGATGACGCTCATTCCCACCCGCAGGAGGTGCTCCGGGTCCGAGCTGTTGTCGATGGTAATCTTTACCGGGATTCGCTGGACAACCTTGACGTAGTTGCCGGTGGCGTTTTCCGGAGGGAGCAGGGAAAACGCCGCGCCGGTGCCGGCCATGATGCTGTCCACGCTGCCGCTGAAGGTTCGTCCCGGATAGGTGTCCACCGTGAATTCCACTTTTTGGCCGGGCTTGATATAGGTCAGCTGGCTTTCCTTGTAGTTGGCCGTAATCCAGGCGTCCTGCAGCGGCACCAGCGCCATGAGGGACTGCCCCGCCTGGATGTTGGTGCCCGGCTCGATGGACTTGCGCGTTATATAGCCATCCCTGGGCGCAAAGACCTTGGTGTAGGAGAGCTGCAGTTTGGCCTCATCCATTTGCGCCTTGCGTTGGGCTATTCGCGCCTTGTTGCCGTCCCGGTTGGACAGCCCCGCCTCGGCCTGGGCGCGTTTGAGGGCCTCGGCCGCTTCTTTCTGTTTGGAGTCGGCGACCCGCTTGGCGGTTCTGAGGCGGTCGAGTTGTTCCTTGGGGATCACCTCGCGGCTGAAGAGTGCTTCGCCGCGGGTCAGGTCCAGCACCGCCTGGTCGTAGGTGGCCCGGGCCGACTGGAGGCTCGCCCGCGCCCCTTCAACCTTCTGGTATTCTCCACCGGTTTCGTTTTCCGCCATACCGACGCCAGCCTCGGTCTGGGCGACTTTCACCCGGTAGTCGCGGTCGTCAAGCTCCACCAGCAGGTCCCCTTGCTTGACCAACTGGTTGTCGTTCACCAGCACGCGCGTCACGGTGCCGGAAACCTTGGCGGAAACCGGGACGATGCGGGCCTCGATGAATGCGTTGTCGGTTTCGATGTGGGTCTTGCTTTTGATCAACCATTTTAGTCCGAACCATCCCCCAGCGATGAAGATGATCAGGAGGATGACAAGCGCTTTGCGGCGCTTGTTATTACCCTGTTTGTTGGCATCCTCCGTCCCCGGTGCCGTCGTGTCGAACGGTGGCGGGGTGGTTCCCGTGGCGGTCGGTGTTTTTCCCTCTGACGTTGCTGTGCTCGTATCGTCTGCCATTACTTCCTCCGCTGGCGTAATTGGTTAAAGCTCTCCCACGGCGCGTTTCAGACGGGCCTGGGAAACCTGGTAGTCGTACAGTGCACTGTAGTAGTCGGTCTTGGCCTGGGTGACCAGGGTCTGGGCATCCAGCACTTCCGTTGCCGTGCCGACCCGCTCCCGATACCGCTCTCTGTTGATGCGCAGGTTCTCCTCGCTCTGACGGATGGCGGTTTCCGCCACGCCGATCCGTTCCTTGGCCACGTCGACATCGTTGCGGGAGGTGTCGATCTCCAGATGCACCTGGGATTCTGCCTGACGCAGGGCGTCCTGATTTCTGGAACGGTTGCGCACGGCCTTTTCCGTGTTTGCGGTGGAGGCGAAGCCGTCGAACAGGTTAACCTTGACGCCGATGGTTGCCGCCATGATGGTCTGTTCCAGCGCCTTGTCGTTTTGCACGTAGTTGAGGGCGGCCTGGGTGTAGAGTTCCGGGTAGAATGCGGCCTTGCTTTCGCGCACCTCCATATCGCTGGCTTCCACGCCGTGGCGCAGGGCCAGGACATCATGGCGTCGGGAGAGTGCATCGCTTTCGTCTACCGGCGTCGCCGCGCCGCTCGCTAGGGAGACTCCCTCATCCAGTTCCGCGCGAAACCCGGGTTGGGAATCGGTCAGATAATTGAGTTGAAGCCAGTTGTTTTCCAAGCGGTTCTTCATGGTCAGAAGCTTCTGCCTGGCCGCAGACAGGCGTACCTCGGCCTGTAGCACATCGTTGCGGGTAACGGCCCCCTCCTCGAACAGTGCCTGGGCCACGCGGCGGTGTTCTTCCACCTGGGCGACCTCGTCCGCGGCCGCTGCAATCAGCTTGCGGGTTTCCAGGATGGAGAAGTAGGCTTCGATCACCTGCAAGGCTACGTCCGTGCGGCGGGCTTCAAAGGATTGGACTGAGGAGTCGGCAAGGGCCATGGTCATCCGTTGCCTGGCGTTCCGGCGGCCGAAGTCGTAGATGGTGTAGGTAGCGGAGAGCCCGACAGAGGCGTAGTCCGCCTGTTGGGTCTCGGCTTGAGTGCCAGCGATCTTTGCGCCCTGTGCGGCTTGCTGCATGGTATAAGCGGCCTGTGCATCGATGCGGGGATAGTTTGCCGCCGATGTCTGGCGAATGTCCTGTTCGGCTATCCGGGGAGTCCAGGCCGCCGCCCTGAGGCCGGGATTGTGTTCTCTGGCCCGTTCCAGGCAGTCCTGCAACGTGAGCGGAGCCGCCCAGGCAGAGGTGGCGATCAGAAAAATGCCGCCCGTGAAGAGGCTAAAAAGTAGGTTTCTCATATACCCTCGTTTCTCCGCGAAGAATTTCCAATATGCGTTCAAGTTCGGCAACATCTTTTTTGCTCAAGCCGCTGGTGAGTTTTGCCAAGGCATTTTTCGAACATTCCCGCAACTGGGGTTCCAGTGATCTCCCCCGGGGAGTGAGCTTGATCTGATACGCCCGCCGGTCATGAGGATGTGTGTGCCGCTCAACCAGACCGTATTTTTCCAAACGGTCTATCAGCCCTCCCAAGGTGGTACGATCGACCTGGCTTTTTTCGGACAATTCCACCTGGGTCAACCCGTCCTGCTGCCAGAGGAAGGCAAGGATAGCGTATTGGGGAGGCGTCAGATCAAATTCCTCCAACTCCTCCCTGAAGAGCGCAAAAGCCCGTTGGTAGGCCTTTGCCAGCAAAAAACCAACACTTTTTTCAATATGGTACATGGCGTGGAGACCCTCACCCATCTATAATAATAGTCATTATGCATATAGTCAGTATGCTGTCAATAGGGCGATGGCGATATGAACGGCGTATCGGTACGTTGCAAGAAATAGTTTGAATTTATATGGAATCATGCAATAAATATGTGACCGTGCGAAACGGCATGAAATTCCCGGCGGAACGGCTGCCGGTTTAAGGGAACCATCACTGACATGTTGCTGACCCTGGACTCCGAACATCCCCAGCCCCACCAGGTTGCCCGTGTTGTGGACTGCCTGAAAAATGGCGGCATTATTGCCTATCCTACCGATACGACCTATGGCATCGGCTGCTCCATCTTCAACAAAAAGGGGATCGAGCGTATCTACCTCATGAAGGGACGCGAGCGGCGTAAACCGTTTTCGTTCATCTGTTCAAGCCTGTCCGAGGTCGCCCATTATGCCAGGGTCGACAATAATGCCTTCAAGATCATGAAACGTTTTCTCCCCGGCCCCTACACCTTTGTGCTGGAGGCCACCCGTGATGTGCCCGACCTGCTCTTGACCCGGCAGAAAACGGCGGGGATCAGGATTCCGGACAACCGTATCTGCCTGGACGTGGTCCTGGCGCTGGGAAATCCGATCATAACCACCAGCGCCAACCTTTCCGGGGAGGACCCGGTCGGCGACCCGCTCATCATTGAAGAAACATTTGGGCATCAGCTCGATTACATCATCGACGGCGGTCTGCTCACCACGGACGTTAGTTCGGTAGTGGCGTTGACCGGCACCACCCCCGAGGTGCTGAGGGCCGGTGTAGGCGACGTATCGTGGTGCGTCTGATCAAGACTGAAAAGGGATCCTGTTTATGCGTAAACGTACCGTTCGAAACGGCCTGCGCCTTATCCTGGCCGCCCTTCTGCTGATCGTTTTGGCCAGTTTCTATCATGTGGGCATAGCCGATCTGTTTTCGCTGTCGGACACGGCGGAGATGCGCCTGTACCGTTTGGGCATCTTCTGGGCCGCGGCCTTTGGCGGTTACGGCGTGGTCCTGGCCGCCTTCGGCCTGGTGCTGCCGGGGGATTCCCGTGATGTCCAGGTGCGCATTCTGCCGATGTTTTTCATGGTACTGGCTACGGTGGCGCTCTTTTTCTACCTGCTGGCATCGTCCTTCAATGAGCCGCCCCGGCCGGAACGTCTGCAACCGGGTGATACAATTACGATCTGACTGAGGTGCGGGTAATGGTCCTTGGCGACGCCGCTGCCCCCGCGAAATGTTCCCGGACAGGGGATGGGGGATTGACATCGTTGATTGAAATCGGCACGGCGCTGGCCGGAAGCCTTGCGGTTCATGATGTCCTGGAAGCCATCCTGAAACAGGCCGAACGGCTGATCGGGCCCAGGGCTTGGGCGCTGTTGCTCGTGGATGAGCCTTCCGGAGAGCTGGTCCTTGAGGTGGCTTCCTCGTCCCTGGGCGAACATCATAAAGGAGTCAGGCTTGAACAGGGGGAGGGCATCGGTGGTTGGGTCGCCTTGCACGGCAGGCCGCTGCTCTTGCCGGATGTGCAGAAAGATGGGCAGTTTGCAGCCCATGCCGCCCTCCATATACCCTTCACCACTCGCTCGATCGCCTGCGTGCCGCTCATGATCAAGGAGCGGATCATCGGTGTCGTCGAACTGATCAACAGTTCTGACGAGCCTCCCTTTACCGCCGCCGATGTGACGATTATCTCGGCCATTGCCGACTTTGCCGCCATAGCCCTGGAAAACGCCCGCAACTATGACCGGATCAATGAACTCGTCATCACCGACGACCTGACCGGCCTGTACAATTCCCGTTATTTCGAACAACTTCTCGATACCGAGATCGAACGCGCCTCCCGTTACGGTACGTGCCTGTCGCTTGTGTTTCTTGATCTGGATCATCTGAAGAGCGTCAACGACGCCCACGGCCATCTGGTCGGGAGCCGGATGCTGAGCGAGTTTGGCAGGCTTATTGGCGACAATATCCGCTCCAGCGACATGGCTGCGCGTTTCGGCGGGGACGAGTATGCTGTCGTACTGCCCCAGACCAGCCGTGAACAGGCATTGGCCATGGCAGCCAAACTGCTCGATCTCATGCTCTCTGCCGGTTTTCGCGCCGATGACGGTCAGCCTATCCGGCTGACGGCCAGCTTTGGCGTGGCCAGCTTCCCGCAGGATGCCCAGACCAGGGTGGAGTTGATTCGGGCCGCCGATATGGCCATGTATGACGCCAAACGGGCCGGGAGAGGGATTATCAGATCGTTTGCACACAAGATCGCTTCTTCATGATTGTACATAAAACGGATCGGCTTTAAGTAAGCAAATCAAGTTGACTTACCCGCGAGGTAATTGTAACGTTTGTTCATAATCACGGCATCCCAGGAGGAAAACATGGAAAACAGAACACTAGCCATTGAAACATTAGCGCTCCATGCCGGCCAATCGCCCGACTCTGCTACGCTTTCCCGCGCGGTACCCATCTACCAGACCTCGTCCTATGTATTCAAAAATTCCGAGCACGCAGCCAATCTGTTCGGCTTGAAAGAGCCCGGCAATATCTACACCCGTTTGATGAACCCCACCACCGACGTGCTGGAACAGCGTCTGGCAGCCATGGAGGGCGGCGTCGGGGCGTTGGCGGTCGCCTCGGGTCAGGCCGCCATCACTTCTGCCGTGCTCAATATCACCCAGGCCGGCCAGAACATCGTCTCCACCAATTACCTGTACGGCGGGACCTATAACCTCTTTCACTACACCCTCCCCAAGCTCGGCATCACGGTGAAGTTCGTGGATTCTTCGGACCCCGAGAATGTTCGCCGCGCGATCGACGAAAATACCCGCTTGGTCTACACCGAATCGGTCGGCAACCCCAAAAACAACGTTGACGATTTCGAGGCCATCGGCGCCATTGCCCATGCGGCCGGAATCCCCTTCATCGTCGACAATACGGTCACGACACCGCTTCTGTTCAAGCCGCTGGAGCATGGGGCCGATATTGTCGTCTACTCACTGACCAAGTTTATCGGCGGTCACGGCACCAGCATCGGCGGAGCCGTTGTCGACGGCGGGAAATTCCCCTGGAACAACGGCCGGTTCCCGGAATTCACCGAGCCGGACCCCTCCTACCACGGTCTGAAATACTGGGAGGCCTTGGGGAATCTCTCCTATATCCTCAAAATGCGGGTTTCGATACTGCGGGACATGGGTGCCTGCCTGTCGCCCTTTAACTCGTTCCAGTTCCTTCAAGGGCTGGAAACGCTGCACGTCCGCATGCCGCGCCACGTGGAAAACGCCCGTGCCGTAGCTGTCTGGCTGGAGCAAAGCCCGCTCGTCGCCTGGGTTAACTACCCCGGTCTGGCCAGCCACAAGGATCACGCCCGTGCCCGCAAATACCTGCCCAAAGGGGAGGGGGCCATCATCGGTTTCGGCATCAAGGGGGGCATGGAGGCCGGCAAGAAGTTCATTGACAACGTCAAGCTGCTCTCCCACCTGGCGAATATCGGCGACGCCAAGTCGCTGGTCATCCACCCTGCCTCCACCACGCACCAACAGCTCTCCGAGGAGGAGCAGGAAGCGTCCGGCGTTACGGCGGACTTCATCAGGCTCTCCATCGGCCTGGAGAATATCGACGACATCATAGCCGATATCCAGCAGGCGCTGGAGGCGTCCCAGCGGTAAGCTGAACCGGCTCCACACGATAGTGCCATACAGAAAAAGGGCAACCCATTGGGCTGCCCTTTTTTGAGCTTTATGAGAAGTTTCGCACGCCGTTATGTCGTCGCGTGAAGTTTCCGTTGCTGACGAGAACCGTCGACAGGCACCCCTTGTGATTACCTCTGTTTTTGTGTATTATAAAAAAATTTAGACCATTCCATCCCGCGTCCAGGAGCCCGATTCATGTATAAACTCACGATCCGCACGAGCTTTGCCGCAGCCCATAACCTGATCAACTACCAGGGGGATTGCGAGAACCTGCACGGCCACAACTGGCGGGTGGAACTGACCGTGACCGCCAAGGAGTTGGACAAGGCCGGGCTGGGCATCGACTTCAAGGTACTCAAACGTGAGGCCGGTGTCATCATCAACGAACTGGACCATAAGTATCTCAACGAAAACCCGGTCTTTCACGACGTTTCCCCTTCCTCGGAGCATATCTCGCGCTACCTGTACCAGCGCCTTTCGGAACGCCTCAATAACGACGTTATCACGGTGGATTCCGTGACCGTCTGGGAGTCCGACAACGCCTCTGCCTGCTATTATGAGTAACCCGGCTCGCGTCAGCGAGATCTTTTCTTCAATCCAGGGGGAGGGGTACCTGGCCGGGCGGCGCCAGATATTCATCCGTCTGGATGAGTGCAACCTGGATTGCCGCTACTGCGATACGGTGTACGACAGAGGCACCCCCTGCCAGGTGGAAACCGCGCCCGGCTCGGGCGCCTTGCGCCCACTACCTCAACCGCCCAACGGGGACGCCCTCGTTACGCTGGTAACGGAGTGGTGTAACCGCCTGCCGGGAGCCCATCACTCGATCAGCGTCACCGGCGGGGAACCGCTGCTTCAGGCTGAAACGCTGGTGGAGTGGCTGCCGGGGCTGCGCCGCATCCTCCCGATCCACCTGGAGACCAACGGCACCCTGCACGCCGAATTGGGGCGGGTCATCGACAGCATCGACTATATCAGCATGGATATGAAACTTCCTTCCACGGCGGGCTGCGGTCAAGATCTCTGGCAGGAACATCGCCGTTTTCTGCAGGTTGCCGTGCAGCGGCAGGTCTCGGTCAAGGTGGTCATCGGCCAGGATACGCCATTGGACGAGATCAGCCGGGTCTGTGCCATCATGGCGGCAGTGGAACCCTCCACCCCCTTGTTTCTCCAGCCCCTGACCAACCCGGCAGGCGCGGTTGACGTTACTGCCGGCCAGATCCTGCGCTTGCAGGAAACGGCTGCGGCGCTGCTCCCCGATGTGAGGGTGATCCCGCAGATGCACAAGATGCTGGGGGCGCTGTGATTATTGAAGAGATGACCATGACCGAGTTCGAGGCCGGCCTGGCCCAGACCCGGACCGTCCTGATCCCCTTCGGTTCTGTGGAGGAGCACGGCAGCCATCTTCCACTCTCCACCGATACCCTGGAGGCCTATGAGGTCTGCAAGAAGGCCTCCCTGATAACACCGCTGTTCGTGGCTCCTCCGGTTCACTACGGCAATTGCCGTTCCACGGCGCGGCATCCCGGCACCATCTCCATCTCGACCCAGACTCTTGGGGCGCTGTTCCAGGATATCGTCATCGCACTGCGCGGGCAGGGGTTGCGCAGCTTTGTCGCCCTGACGGGGCATGCCGGGGGGGCGCACCGCATGGCGCTCCAGGATGCGGGGGAAGCGCTGATCGCCCGTTTCGCCGATATCACGGTAGCGGTGGTGAGCGAGTTCGACCTGGCCCAGGATGAGGGGCGGGACATCATCGAAACGCCGGGCGACTCCCATGCCGGTGAAATCGAAACTTCACGTATCCTCCACACCCATCCCCATCTGGTTAAAGGGCGTGCGCCCCGCGAATTTCCCCACTTTCCCAACGGTATGCTGGTGCGCGACAAGCGTCGCTACTGGCCCGGCGGCGTATGGGGCGACCCCGGCAAGGCATCGGCCGAAAAGGGCGCCCGGCTGGAGAATCTGCTGGTGCGAAAACTGGTCGAACTGGTGCGGGAGATGGAAAAGGGCTGTGATGAATAGCGAACAGATCGTCAGGGAATATGACCTGGGCGGTGGCATAACGGCCAGGCTCCGGGATGAAACCCGTCACTATTTCGGCGGTTATTACCATGTGCGCATCGAGGTCAGCGCCGATATACCTCTTTCCGCCTCACCCTTCGCCGGCCCCGAGGAGTATCAGGCCGCGCGCCGGCTCTTGGGGGAGCGGATTCGTTTCCGCCGTGTCCTGGAAAAGATGGCGGTGCCCGAGACCGATATCGCAACCGCGCGCCAGAGCCTGTTGGAGGCATTCGACGCCAATGTGCTTCCCTATCTTTCCCGTCCCGATTTCCCCGAACGCTTCATGCGCAGCGAATATGCCAAATGCCTGAAGTCGTCGGCCCGTCGGTAAGCCCATATGTCGTCACCATCCGTAATTATCGACAAGCTTGCTTTCGGCGGTAACGGTGTCTGCCGCATCGACGGCAAGGTCTGTTTCGTCCCCCTGAGCTGTCCCGGCGATGAGGTCCGTCTGACGGTCATTGCCGAGAAACGCTCGTATGTGACGGCCCGGATCGCCGAGCTTGTTACCCCCTCACCCCTGAGGGTCGTCCCTCCCTGTCCGCTGTTCGGCACATGCGGCGGTTGCAGTTGGCAGCACATCGCCTATTCCCAGCAGCTTGCGGCAAAACGGAGCATCCATGCCGAAACCTTGTGGCGCGGCGGCCGGGTCGAAGGCGAGCGGGTAGGGGAGACCGTGGCCTCGCCCCTGGAGTACGGATACCGCAACCGGGTCCAGTTCAAGCTGCACGTCGGAGCCGCCGGGCTGAAGATCGGTTTTTTCCGTAACGCGACCCATGTTGTGGACGATGCCGTCCAGGGATGCCCCGTCGCCGCGCCGGCCATCAACGAGGCTCTGTCCAGCCTGCGAAGCGTTCTGGCATCGTTTGCCGAAGTGTCAGCCATCCCCCAGATCAACATCGAATGCGGCGACCATGAAACGGTCGCAACGATCAATTACATCGGCAACAACCATGATTCTGTTATCCGTTTTTTCCAACGCCATTTTCACGAATTGGCACCCCTGACCGGTCTATTCCTGCAGGCTGGCCGTAAATCCTCCCTGCAGAGAGTCTGCGGTGCCGGCTACCTTGCCTACGCCATGCCGGCCGTCGCTCCCGGTTCCCCGCCCACCACGCTCACCTTCCGCCCGGGGGGATTCTCCCAGGTGAACAGCCCCCAGAACCGGGCTGTTTTGGAGCTTGTCCGGCGCATGGCCGCATTTCGCGGTGATGAACAGCTGCTCGACCTGTACTGCGGCAACGGCAATTTTTCCTTGCCCCTGGCGGGGAGCGTGGCAAGTGTGACCGGGGTGGAGGGGTATGGGGATTCCATCGCCACGGCCCAGGATAACTGCCGCCTGAACGGTGTATCCAATGCGGAATACGTCTGCGCCGATGCCGCCGAGGGAGTCTCCCGGCTTGCCGCAGCGGGGCGGCAGTTCGATACGGTCATTCTGGACCCTCCCCGCAGCGGGGCGGCGGAAGCCATAACGGGACTCAGCCGTCTGAAGCCGGACACGATCATCTACATATCCTGCGATTCCAGCACCCTGGCCCGGGATTGCGGCCTTCTGGCGGGGCAGGGCTATCACGTGGCTGAGAGTGTTCCGCTCGATATGTTTCCCCAGACATTCCATTTGGAAAGCGTAACCCTGCTTCATAGAGGACAATCGGAGGCATCAGCGTGAATATCCTGAAAAAACTGTTTTCCAAGAATCCTGCTGATATGGTGGCGCGTGGCGGTCGACTCATGGAGGAACACCACTATTACGAGGCGCGCCGTGTCTATGAGGATGCAAGACAACTTCTTTTGAGCGCCAACGGCGTCCAAGGCAAGGAGGAGTTGCTGGTTACCTGCGAAGAGCGGATTTGCAGCGCCAATCATGCGCTGGCCGAACTGAATATCAGTGAAGCGGAATCCGCCTTGGGGCGTGGGCTGCCGGATAAGGCGCTTGAACACCTGGAACTGGCAAAATCACTGACTGACGATGCCCTGCTACGGGAAAAGGCGGAGGGACTGGTTGCGCTCTGTTGTGGAAGCAGCGACGAGCAGAGAGAAACTGTTTCCGTAAGTGGGTGCTCTTCATGCAGTTCCTGCGTTCCGGAAGATCTCGTAACAGATGATTCTAGCGACGTAAACATGCCGCTAATGGAATACTATGATCTGTTGATTCAACAGCTTCCACGCGAAATGTATAGCCGGTATTCCGATTTGGGAGAGGAATTTGCATCCATGTACGTGATTGCGAGCGGGAACCGGTATGGCGACGCTTTAGAGCTGCTTGAAGCGTGGTACACCGGTTCGGATCGTGACATCTACTGCTACGAAAAGGGAATGATCCTGTTTCGGCTCGGCCACGTCGACACGGCTGAGACCAGCTTCCGGGATGCGATTGGGGCAAATGCCGCTAATTCCCTGGCTCATCTGGGGTTGGCCCTGCTGTTGATCGAAGGACAGCGGCTTCATGAAGCGGGGCAGCAGCTTGAAATCATGATGTCGGCCGGGATATTGGCGGAACAATCCCGCCTTCTGCGCGCGGATGTTCACGTGCTTGCCGGTGACACCGACCGGGCAATTGATATGTATAGCGGGCTTCTGACTACTCCGTCAGCCCGCATGGCGGCCGAGAGGCTCCGCGACGTTCTGGTGCAATGCGGCCGCAGCAATGACGCAGCATATATCGTAAGGCGATATCTCGGGGGGTGTGGGCACTGAGGTCGCCGTTACGTTACTTACAACGGCCTGAAGTGGCACAAATCCGGAGGTATGAGCAGACATGAACAAATCTGAGCTTATTGAGCAGTTGGCGGTCAGGAAGGACATCTCCAACAAGCGGGCTGAAGAGATCGTTAATCTCATTTTCAACTCCATGACCGAAGCCATGGTGGAAGGCGAACGCATTGAGATTCGCGGCCTCGGCAGCTTTGTCATCAAGAGTTACGATACCTATACAGGAAGAAACCCCAAAACAGGTGAGCAGATTACGGTCAGCCCCAAGAAGCTTCCCTTCTTCAAGGTTGGTAAAGAACTGAAGGAGCGGGTGCTCGGTTAAGCCTGGCCCCCCCCAATAACAAGCATTATGACGTTTTTTTGATTTGATGCGATGCAATGTGATGCCCCCCTCGCCTTACAGGTGAGGGGGATGAGTGTCGTCGCCATAATCTCTCATTCCCCGTCCGATATTTCTTTCAATCGTTAATTTAATATGTTGCAGTTGACGGTTCCCGTGGTGTGCTGTCGGACATGACGTGGTGCCGGAACAATTAGCTGTGCTTTTCAGGGGGGCTCTGGTATAGTTTTCGAAGAGAAAGCTGTGGCTTTTGGCGCTCACTTTGCGTGGAATCCGCGCACTGAATAGAATAATTGATAACGGGGCATGCTGCTGTTCAGGCTCGTGTCCCCGGAATTAAAGATATGGAGCAGTACCAATATGCCTCTCAGTCTGATTGAGGGCGCTTTGGGTGGGATAGGCCTGTTTTTGCTCGGTATGCGCCTCATGTCGGACGGCATCCGGACCGTGGCTGATGCTCGCATCAGAGACGTCTTTACTAAGCTTACCTCGAACCGTTTCTATTCCATGTTGTTCGGCATGGTCACCGCCTTGGCTGTTAATTCCGGCAGCGCTGCGGTGATCTTTACCATCGGTCTCGTCAATGGTGGCGTCCTGAATATCTTTCAGGCGTTGAGCGTTTTGGGGGGGGTGCTCATCGGGGCTTCACTGCCCCTCCATATCCACATCATTCCCTACAGCCTGATTTCGACCCCGCTCATTTTTTCCGGCGTCGTACTCAAATTCTTCGCCCGCAAACGCCGCTATGCCAACGCCGGTGACCTTATCCTTGGTATCGGCCTGCTCTTTCTTGGGTTGACCCTGCTGGAGGGAAGCTATCGTCCCTTTGATCATCATCCCTTCTACACCACCTTCAATGAGTTGTTTTTTCACCAGCCGATCCTGGCAACCATCTTTGGGGCGCTGATATCGTTTCTCGTTCAATCGGCCCGTTCTTCGGTGACGGTTGTCGCTTCGCTGTCGTCTGGGTATCAGATCGATCCGATTACCGCCTCGCGTATGGTGTCGGGAGGTCTGATCGGCGTGGCGGCGATGGGGGCCTTGGCCTCGGTCGGGGGGAATTCCGTGACCCGCAGGGTCGCCACGACCTACCTGTTTTTTGCCTTCTCAGTGGCCCTGCTGCTTGTGCCCCTTGCCTCACTCATGTTGGAGGCAGCCCAGCGCTTACCATTCGTCGAATTGTCGGGCGCCTGTAGCGAGGGCCAGCCGCTCTTCTGCCAACTGGCATGGGTACACACGGTCTCCAGCCTTCTGGTGGCGTGTATTCTGATCGCAATCAGCGCCCCGTTGGCCCGCATGCTCGGCGGCTCATCCGTAATCACCGGCAATGGGGCGGTTGCATCCCAACCCTGCGCCGGCTACCTTGACGAGCGCATCCTCAATACGCCCCCGCTTGCCATGGAACAGGTCCGCAAGGAGATTATCCGCATGATGTCGGTGACGGCGTTCATGTACGCCGACATCCACGAAGTCCTGTCCGATTTCGACGCCCGCAGGGCGGATACCATTCGACAGCATGAACAGGTCCTCGATTCGCTCAATCACGAGATCACCACGTTCCTTGCCGCCCTGGCCCGGACCGCGGACAGCCCTGAGATCAGCTACGATATCCCCGGCCTTTTCCAGACGGTCAGCGACCTGGAACATGTGGGTGACCGTTGCGAGAACATCCTGGAGGGCATCGTAGCCAAAAAGGAGGCCGGCGTCGTTTTCTCGGAAGATGCGATGGATGACCTGAAACGGCTTGCCCAGGTTGTGGCTACCGCTATCAGCGATACCGAACATATGATCAGGCATGGCTTCATCCGGGATGATTTTGATCTGGCGGCCGCAAAGACGGCGGCTCGCGTCGTCTTTGAGACGGCACGGCAGAACCATTTCGAGCGGATGAGCAATGGCGTCTGCCCGCCGCGGGCCGCCAAGCTGTTCAATGAAATGACCTCCGACTTCGAGGGGATAGCCAGGCTATGCTGGAACATCATCACCTGCCAGGGGAGGAAACGCTGATGGGTACCAGGATTGCGGCTATCGACTTCGGTACCAACACCGCCCGGCTGCTCGTGGCGGAGCCTCGGGATGACGGTTTTGAGCATATCCACCTCGAACGGGAGATCGTCCGCATGGGCGGCGGCTTCACCCGCGAGGAAGGACTCTCCGGGGACGCCCAACGGCGCGGTCTGGATTGTTTGCTACGTTTTGCCGGTATCATCGGCTCGCTGAACGTCTCCCATGTTCGTGCCGTCGCGACCAGCGCCGTGCGGGATGCGGTCAATGGCCAGGCATTCGTGGCGTCGATCCTCGATAAGACCGGCATAGAACTCACGGTTATCGACGGCATACATGAAGGGGAGTTGACCCTGGCCGGGGTTCTGGCCGGGCTTGACCGCAGGGGAGAGGAACTCCTGGTCTTTGATGTGGGCGGCGGCAGCACCGAATATACGCTTGCGCGTGCAGGTCGTGCCCAGTTCGTCCGCAGCCTGCCCATGGGAGTGGTCAGGCTGACCGAAGGCAAGGTGACGCCCGAGGCGGTGTCGGAAAAAATCGGCAGGGAACTGGATCTACTTGTGCAGGAGATGGCGACGGCCCACAGCAGGCCGACATCCGGCGCAACCCTGGTCGGTACCGCCGGCACCGCGACCACCCTGGCGGCCATCGCCATGGAGATGAAGGATTACGACTATCGCAAGGTTAACAATGCCACCATCTCCCGTCGGCAGATCGAGGCCATTTACGCCCGCCTGCTGCCCATGACCCCAGAGGAGCGGTTGACGATCCCCGGCCTGGAAAAGGGGAGGGAAGACCTTATCATCGCCGGGACGCTCATCATCCTGCATACCATGGAAAGGTTCGGGTTCGATACCCTGAAGGTGAGTGATTACGGATTGTTGGAGGGATTGGTGGTTGCGGGCGGCATCGCCGGCTTTTGAGTCGAGGTGCGTTCCGCCAGTTCGCGGGCCTTGGCTTGTGACGCCTCAGCCTTGGAACTATCGCCCAATTTGCTGAACAGATCTGCCAGCGCGCACTGGGCCGCACCGGCCGCCTTAAACCTGCCGGCACTGTAGTGAACGTCATAGGCCCGTTCCAGATAGCGGGCCGTTTTGTTGAGATCGCCGCCGGCGCGGGCCGTGGCCGCCAGCTCCTCCAGGTCCGAGGCGATCTTGGCGCTTGCGCCGATATGTTTATCGATCCCCAGCGCCTCCTTCAAAAGCTGTTCCGCCCCGCCGAAATCCTTGCCGTTCCGGGCGACGATTCCCAGCATCCGCAGAGAATTGGCCCTTTCCTCCCGGTTGTAGTCCCCGCGATTCTCCTCCAGTGCCCTTTTCACCGTCTGACCGGCCTTGAGCCACTCTCCCTGCGCCAAGAGGATACGCCCCACCAGATTGAGCCGCCTTCCCAGGGATGTCGCCGGTCCCGTTGCTACGGACCGTTCCGCCCATGCCAGTGCGGTTGCCGGATCGCCGGAGGCCAGGCAGACAAGTGCCTTCTCATGGGCTGCCTCGCCGTAGAAATCCGCTCGGGGGGTGAGAAGCTCCAGGGCCGCATCAATGGCGGCCGCTGCGGCCGCAAGGTCGTTGTTCAAGCGGCTCAGGCGGGCCAAGTTGATGAGTTCCACCGATTTCGCGGGGATGTCCTCGATGGATGAGCTTACGGCGAGCGCCTCCCTGAGCAATTTTTCGGCTTCGGCACCATCGCCTTTCTGCTCGGCACGGATGGCCCGTTTGAGGAGCATGTCGGCCCGTGATTCCGCCTCGGAACGCACCGCCTTGTTGCCGCCGCCAAAGCAGCCCGCCAGGGCGAGGCAGATCAGCAGGACGACCAGCCGTTGCAGGGACATGCGCAGGTTACTCATAACTGTCACCCTTGATGAATATCTGGTCGCTCGCCGGCGGCGGGGATGAATCCCTGAGCAGCCAGGTGTTCTGGAGGGAATTGAGCAGCTTGTCGGTGCTGAACATGACGTCTTCGGTCTGGGAGAGCAGGCCGGGTAGCCTTGTGCGGGTGTCCCGGGAGATGTGCGCCACATTGCCCAGGGTCTCGTCGGCCTTATCCAGAAGCGGCGGAAGTTTTTTATTCAGCGTATCGATGGCGCTGTTCACCTTGTTGAGGGTCGGCGTCAAGTCGATACTCTCGATCTTCCGGTTGGTGGTGTCGAGTACGCTGCCGGCCTGACCGGCAATGCGGTCGATGTTGCCGTTGGCCGATATGAGCAATCTGTCGGCGTTCCGGCGGGTGCCTTCCAGGTTGCGGGTCAGCACCTCCAGATTGCGGATGCTTTTCTTGAGATCGCCGTTAGGGTCGTTGATATAGCCGATAATGTCCCTGACTTCGATCAATACCGGCTTGACCTTGTCGGCAATCTCTTCGGCCAGTTCGTCCAGCGCCTTTGTCTTCACGTAGCTGATGGCCTCGTTGTTCTTCAACTCCGGCTTGTCGAGGGAACCGACCGAAACCTCGACGATGGTGTCCCCCACCAGCCCCTCCTTCACCAGCTTGACGATGGAATCGTTGCGAATCCAGGTCTGGTACTTTTTGTCGATCTCGATGGCGATATCCACCATGGCCTGATCGTTTAGGGCGATGGACGTGACCCGGCCGATTCTGAACCCGGAAAGTTTGACCGGCATCCCCTTGGTGAAGCCGGTGCCGCGGTCAACGGTAAAGTGCAGGTTGTATTTTGAGGAGAATAAATCCTTTTGCAGGCCGAACAGGACGAGGGCCACGGCAATGCCGATAAGGGCAAGCACAATGAAGATACCGATCTTTCGTTCGAGGTTTTTGAATCTGGGGTCTTGTTCACGTATCATGGTTCGGCGCGTTCCTCACTGGAGCGAAATGATGCTATCGACCGGTACGTCCCGGGCCATGCCCTGAGATGTGGCCAGATAGATGGACGTCATGCCGGCCGCTCCGCGGTGAAATTCCGTTGTGATGGCACCCCATTGGGTTCGTGCCGCCCCCGACAGGTCGTCGAAGCAGTTGGCGTAGACCATGATCTGTGGGGTGCATAAGGCGGCCCGGATAAAGGCTGCCATGCGTTTTTCGTGGAGCGTCAAATGGGCGGGCAGGGCCATAATGTTGCCGCGGTAGCCGAACATCTCCAGGTACCGCAGGGCCGTTTTCTCCGCTTCGGGCGCGATGCTCCCCTGGGTGTAGAGCAGGGGAAGCGTCATGTTCTCCCACAGTTTCAGGTTTGAAATCAGACCGCCCTTTTGCGGGACAATGCCGATACGGTGCCGCATCCGGTATAGCTGTGCCGATGGCAGCCCGGCCATGTCCTGCCCGTCCACATGCACCGAGCCGAAGGATGGCTGGGACAGACCGGTAATGAGCCGCGCCAGCATGGTGCCCACGTCCTCCCGGGCAGTGACGACCAAGGCCGAGCATCCTGCCTGGATCTGGAGCGAAACCCCTTCCACGAGATCCGCACAGACTACGTTTCTGAACTCCACACTCCACGCCATGTCCTACATACTAGCGGCAAATCAAACTATGTCAATTGTTAAGCGTTCGATTCGGGCCCGACGAATGTGCCTCTTTGCAACTGTTTTCATTGTATGAAAACAAAAATCGCAATTACTAAGGATTGCAAACGATTTGCATTCCCGGCGCTCTTTTAGTATAGTTCACAATCCTACGCGGCTTTATACAAACTGACTACCCCAAGGAAACCAGATGAAGAAAGAAATTCTATCCGGCAATGAGGCCATCGCCCGCGGTGCCTATGAGGCTGGTTGTCGTGTGGCCTGCGCCTATCCCGGCACCCCTTCCACCGAGATCCTCGAAAACACCGTCAACTACAAGGAAATCAATTCCTCCTGGGCCCCCAACGAGAAGGTTGCCCTGGAGGTCGCCATCGGGGCCTCTTTCGGCGGCGGCCGCGCCCTGTGCACCATGAAGCATGTCGGCGTTAACGTGGCGGCCGACCCGCTCTTTACCCTTTCCTATACCGGTGTTAACGGTGGTTTGGTGCTGGTCACGGCCGATGACCCCGAGATGCACTCCTCCCAGAACGAACAGGACAACCGCAATTACGCCAAGTTTGCCAAGGTGCCGATGCTGGAGCCTGCCGATTCCCAGGAATGCAAGGAATTTACCCGGCTGGCCTTTGAACTCTCCGAGCAGTACGATACGCCGGTCATGCTGCGCACCACCACCCGCATCTCTCACAGCAAGTCCATTGTCGCCTTGGGCGAGCGGGCAAACGATCTGCCCGAGCCAAAGCTGATCAAAAATGCCGCCAAACTGGTGATGCTGCCGGGCAATGCCCGCGTCCGGCACCCTTTCGTGGAGGAACGCATCAAAAAACTCTCCGAGGCGGGCGCCGACATGGCCATCAACCGCCGGGAACTGCGCGACACCTCCATCGGTATCATCACCTCCGGCGTCTGCTACCAGTATGTACGCGAGGCCTTGCCCGACGCTTCGACCCTCAAGCTGGGCATGGTGCATCCCTTGCCCCAGACATTGATCCGTGAATTTGCCGCCCAGGTGGACAAGCTCTACGTGGTGGAGGAGTTGGACCCCTTTATCGAAGAGCAGGTCAAAGCCATGGGTATTGCCGTGACCGGCAAGGAACTGATTTCGCTGTGCGGCGAGTTGTCGCCGGGCCGCATTCGCACCGCTTTCGGCCTCCAACAGCCCCCTGCCGATGCCGGGGACAAGCTTCCCGGGCGCCCACCCAACATGTGCCCCGGCTGTCCCCACCGCGGGGTCTTCTTCGCCCTCAATCAGCTCAAGGCCTATGTTACCGGCGATATTGGCTGTTACACGCTGGGGTTCATGCCGCCGCTCTCGGCGATGGATACCTGCGTCTGCATGGGCGCCTCCATCGGCATGGCCACCGGCGTCAGCAAGGTCGTATCCGCCGAGGAAAAGAAGAAGGTCGTGGCCGTAATCGGCGACTCCACCTTCCTGCACACCGGCATCAACGGCCTGATGGATATGGTCTACAATAATTCGACCGCCACGGTCGTGATCCTGGACAACCGCATTACCGCCATGACCGGCCGCCAGGACAATCCGGCCTCCGGCTTTACCTTGATGGACGATCCAGCCCACCGCATAGATTTTCCCCTGCTTTGCAAATCGCTGGGAGTCAGGCATATCCGGGTGATCAACCCCTTTGACCTGGAACAGACTAAAAACGTGCTCCGGGAAGAGATGGAACGCCCCGAGCCCTCGGTAATCATCACCGACAAACCCTGCGTCCTGGTCAAGCGGGAAGGAGTCTTCCACAAGGGGCCGGTCTATGAGGTCGCGGTCGAGAAGTGCACCGGTTGCCGCGCCTGCCTCAAGATCGGCTGCCCGGCCATCGAGTGGCGGCCGGCCGGGGACGGCAGCAAAAAGGGCACGGCCTTTATCGACCCGCTGCTCTGCACCGGCTGCGACGTCTGCCGGCAGTTGTGCAAGTTCGACGCGATCAGGAGGGCCAAATGAATAACCGCATAACCAACATCCTGCTGGTCGGGGTCGGCGGGCAGGGGATCCTGCTGGCCGCCGAGATCCTTTCTGAGGCGGTCCTGCTGGCCGGTTTCGATGTGAAGAAGAGCGAGATCCACGGCATGTCCCAACGTGGGGGCTGCGTGGTTTCCCATGTACGCTATGGCGCGGAGGTCTTTTCCCCCACGGTACCGGAAGGGGAGGGGGATATCCTGTTCGGTTTCGAGCTGATGGAGAGCTGCCGCTCCCTGCCGCTTCTCAAAAAGGGGGGAGCCGTGGTGGCCAATGATCTGCGCATCGCGCCGCCGTCGGTGCTGATGGGTCAGGAAGCCTATCCTGAGTGGGTGACGGAACGGATCAGGGAACGTTTTCCCGACTTTCTGCTGCTGGACGGCCAGAAACTGGCCGGCGAGGCGGGCAATGTCCGGGCGGCCAATACGGTGCTTTTGGGGGCGGTTTCCCGGCGTCTGGATATCGATGAACAGTACTGGCTGCAAGCCATCGAAAAAATGGTGCCGAAGAAAGCGGTGGAGGTGAACAAAAAGGCCTTCCTCCTGGGCCGTTCCGTTGATTGGAGTAAGCCATGACCCAGTTGGAATCCATTATCGCGGCCAACCGGCGCTTCACGAAGCCGAACGCCTTTCCGCCGCTGTCCAAGTCGCCCCAAAAGCAGTTGGCTATCTTCACCTGCATGGATACCCGGCTGGTCGATTTCCTGGAACCGGCCATGGGGCTTAAACGCGGCGACGCCAAGGTCATCAAGAACGCCGGCAACATCATCGTGGACCCCATGGCGGGGGCTGTCATCCGCAGCCTGGTGGCCGGCATCTTCATGCTGGGGGTCGAGGAGGTATTCGTCATCGGGCACCGGGATTGCGGCATGGCCGGACTGGAACTGGATGCCGAATCGGTCAAGCGCGACATGATCAGGCGCGGTATCTCTCCGGACGTCATCGATATCCATGTGCCTGATCTGAAGCAGTGGTTGGGTCTCTTCGCCCATCCGCTGGAAAACGTGGAGCGAGTGGTCAAGATCATCCGTCACAACCCGCTGATCCCCAAGGACGTACCGATACACGGCCTGCTGTTCTGCCCCGACGATGGCCATCTGGACGTGGTCGTGGACGGTTATTCCCAGGAGAATTTTGCTGCTCATATACTTGAATGAGGTAACGACGCATGTATTTTAACGAAGAGTTTGAGACCCTGCCGCGCCCGGCGTTGGAGGCGCTGCAACTCAAGCGGCTGCAAGTCGTAGTTGAGAGAGTGTATGCCAATGTCCCGTTTTACAAGGATTCTTTTGATAGGGCTGGGCTCAAACCTGCCGACGTGCGCAGCCTGGACGATCTGCAGCGGTTTCCCTTCACCACCAAGCAGAACATGCGCGACTCCTATCCTTACGGCCTGTTTGCCGCTCCTCTGGAAGAGGTCGTCCGCATCCACGCTTCCTCCGGTACCACCGGCAAGCCGACCGTGGTCGGCTATACCCAGAAGGACATCGAAACCTGGAGTGAATTGATGGCCCGCTCGTTTATGGCGGCCGGCGCCCACAGAGGGGATATCATCCACAACGCCTACGGTTATGGACTTTTTACCGGCGGTTTGGGAGCCCATTACGGCGCCGAACGGCTGGGGGCGTCGGTCATCCCCATCTCGGGCGGCAATACCAAACGCCAGATCATGATCATGCAGGATTTCGGCTCGACGGTATTGACCTGCACCCCATCCTACTCGCTCTTCATGGCCGAGGAGGCCAGTGCTGCGGGAATCGATTTCAAAAAGCTCAAGCTGCGGATCGGCATCTTCGGAGCCGAACCCTGGTCAGAGGCCATGCGGGGCGAAATCGAGGCGAAACTGAACCTGTCAGCCATCGATATCTACGGCCTGTCCGAGATCATGGGGCCGGGAGTGGCCATCGAATGCATCGAGGCCAAGAAGGGGCTGCATATCTGGGAAGACCACTTCATCCCCGAGATCATCGATCCTGCAACCGGCCTGCGCCTGCCCGACGGAGAGTTGGGCGAACTGGTCATCACCACCATTACCAAACAGGGCATTCCCCTGATCCGTTACCGCACCCGCGACATTACCAGCATCACCTACGAGCCCTGTGTGTGCGGTCGGACCCATGCCCGCATAAATCGCATGTGCGGCCGCTCGGACGACATGCTGATCATTCGCGGGGTCAATGTCTTCCCCTCCCAGATCGAATCGATCCTGGTGGGCATCGAAGGGGTCGAACCCCATTATCTGCTTATTGTGGACCGCAAGGATAATCTGGATACCCTGGAAGTGCATGTGGAGGTGGATGAAGGAATCTTCTCCGACGAGATCAAGATCTTGCAACTCTTGTCGAAGCGGATCGAAAAAGAGATCAAGGATGTGCTGGGGATCACCTGCACCGCCAAACTGGTTGAACCCAAGACCCTTCAACGCAGCGAAGGCAAGGCGACACGGGTTATCGACAAACGGAAATTCTAGGAAATTCTAACATCGAAATCTGCCACTGAGACACAGAAACACAGAGGAAAACAGGAGAAAAGCGAAATTCCTTTAGGGGTTACCCCCAAGCTTTTTTACGATTGATTTTGAAGCTCTCCGTGCCTGTGTGGTTCTGTGGCAGAAGCCGGGTTTTGACCCCAGGAGGTACATCATGAAAGTCGAGCAGATATCCATCTTCATCGAGAACAAATCGGGTCGTCTTGCCGAAATCACCCGTATCCTGGGTGAGAACGGCATCAACATCCGGGCTCTGTCCCTGGCCGACACCTCGGATTTCGGCATTCTGCGTTTGATCGTGAATGATGTGGAGAGGGCCAATCAAGTGCTCAAGGGAAAGGGGTTCACCGTCAACAAGACCGAGGTGGTCGCCGTTGAGGTGCCTGACCGTCCCGGCGGGTTGGGGGCCATACTCCAGACCTTGGATACGGAATCGATCAATGTTGAGTACATGTACGCCTTTGTCGAACACTGCGGCGGCAATGCGGTAATCATCTTCCGTTTCGATGAGACCGATAAGGCCATTGAAGTGCTAAAAGTTAATAATTTTAGCGTGTTGTCTGGTGAGCGTCTGTACAGCATGTAATCCGGTTCGATGCATCCGGTTCAACTCTAGGGGGGAGAATGAAAAAGCTGATCGCAGTGTGCGGTGTCGTGTGCGTCGGTCTTCTGTCTGCCACAGCAGTATTTGCCGCGGGAACAATCAAGATCGGCGGGCTGTTCGCCGTGACCGGCCCGGCGGCCTTTCTGGGGGAACCGGAGCGCAATACCGCCAAGATGGTGGTGGAAGAAATCAATAAGGCCGGCGGCGTCAAGGGGCACAAGCTGGAACTGGTGGTCTATGATACCTCCGGCGATGCGACCAAGGCGGTACAACTCGCCACCAAGCTGATCAGGGACGACCATGTGGCGGCCATCATCGGCCCCAGCACCACCGGCGAGTCCATGGCGGTCATCCCGGTGGCCGAGCGTGAAAAGGTACCGCTCATCTCGTGTTCCGCCGGTATCAAGATCACGGAACCGGTTAAAAAATGGGTATTCAAGACCGCCCAGAACGATACCCTGGCTGTCGGAAAAATCTACGAATACCTGCAACGGCATAAACAGTCGAAGGTTGCCATCCTGACCGTTTCCGACGGTTTTGGTGCTTCGGGCCGCGAGCAGCTGAAGGCCCAAGCCAGAAAGTATGGCATCACCATCGTGTCGGATGACACCTATGGTCCCAAGGATACTGACATGACCGCCCAACTGACCAGGATCAGGGGCTCCCGGGCCCAGGCGATCATCTGCTGGGGCACCAATCCGGGGCCGGCGGTTATTGCCAAGAATGCCCGCCAATTGGGCCTCAAAATGCCCCTGTTCATGAGTCACGGCGTATCTTCCAAAAAGTTCATCGAACTGGCCGGTGATGCAGCCGAAGGGATCAAACTCCCTTCCGGCAAGGTGATCGTAGCGGACCTGCTTCCCGCTTCGGATCGGCAGAAGGGGGCCCTGACGGCCTTTGTCAAGGATTACCAAAAGCATTACCGGGCCGAGGGGGATCACTTCGGCGGCCATGCCTGGGATGCGGTCATGCTGCTGAAAAACGCCATCGAACGCGGGGGCGATACACGCGCCACGATCCGGGATCAGTTGGAGAGGACGCGCGGGTTTGCCGGCATCGGCGGGACCTTCAGCTATTCGGCCCAGGATCATGCCGGATTGAACAACGACGCCTTTGTGCTGGTAGAGGTGAAAAAACGTCACTGGTCCATCGTAAAGTAGCAGACGCCTCACTATGAAGGGAAACTCCCTCCCCATGAAAGGGAGGGAGTTTCTGCGTAAGAAACGGACGCCAATGCAGCTCGAACAGATCCTCCAATATTCATTTTCCGGCTTGTCCACAGGAGCGATCTATGCTCTGATCGGCATCGGTTTCTCCATCATCTTCAATGCCACCGGCATCATCAATTTCGCCCAGGGCGAATTCGTCATGCTGGGGGGGATGCTGACGCTCTTCTTTCTGGAGTTGTTGCAACTGCCGCTCTGGGCCGCCGTCCCCTGCGCCGTGGCGGTATCCGCCCTGGCCGGGATACTGTTCGAACGTCTGGCCATCAGGCCGCTGCGCCAGCCGACCCCCATCAATCTGGTGATCATCACCATCGCCGGCAGCATCCTGATCCGCGGCCTTGCCATGCTGCTGTGGGGCAAGGATACCCATGCCATTCCGCCATTTTCAGGGGACGAACCGATTTCCATCGCTGGGGCGACCATCCTGCCCCAACACATCTGGATACTGGCCATCACGGTGCTGATCATTGCCGTCAACAAATTTTTCTTTTATCACACCATCAGCGGCAAGGCCATGCGGGCCTGCTCGTACAACCGCCGCGCCGCCAGTCTTGTGGGTATCGACGTGCGCCGCATGGTACTGCTCTCCTTCATCATCAGTTCCGTGCTGGGATCGCTGGCCGGCATCATCGTGGCCCCCCTGACCATGACCGCCTATGATGTGGGAATCATGCTGGGCTTGAAAGGGTTTTGCGCCGCCATCATCGGCGGGATGAGCAGCGGTATGGCCACCGTGGTGGGGGGGCTGATCCTGGGGGTGCTTGAATCCCTGGGAGCGGGATTGATATCCTCCGGCTACAAGGATGCCATTGCCTTTATCATCCTCCTGCTGATCCTGTTCATCCGGCCCCAGGGGCTGTTCGGCAAGGCCGAATCGGAGCGGGTGTGACGGCATGAGACGCGAGCTGCTCAAATTTTTGTTTTTTGCCGTCCTGATTCTTGCCGCGCCGCTGGTTTTTTCGGGCGGCTACCTGATGAACGTGCTGGTGTTCGTCGGCATCAACACCATGCTGGCGGTGGCGCTCAACCTGCTGTTGGGGTATGCCGGCCAGATCTCTCTCGGCCATGCGGGCTTTTTCGGCATCGGCGCCTATCTTTCCGGGATTTTGACCGCCACCTACGGTTGGAATGCGTGGCTCGCCATGCCGCTGGCGGCGCTCGTAGTCGGCACGCTGGCCGGCCTGATCGGCTTCCCGATCCTCAAGCTCAAGGGGCATTACCTCGCCATGGCCACCCTCGGCCTGGGCATTATCATCTATATCGTGTTCAACGAGACTGTGGATCTTACCGGAGGCCCGTCCGGCTTGTCGGGCATCCCCAACCTGTCCATCGGTTCCCTGGTATTCGACAACGACTTCAAAAACTACTATCTGATCTGGACGTTCGGCCTGGCGGTTGTGCTGTTTTGCGTCAATCTGGCCGGTTCCCGGGTCGGTCGCGCCCTACGGGCGGTTAACGACTCCGAGGTCGCGGCCCGGGTCATGGGGGTCAATGCCCGCATCCTCAAGGTGCAGGTCTTTGCCCTGTCTGCCGTCATATCCTCTCTGGCCGGCAGCCTCTACGCCCATACCATGACCTTTGTCTCCCCGGCTTCGTTTGGCTTTAATTTCTCCGTGGAGTTACTCACCATGGTGGTGATCGGCGGCCTGGGCAGTGTCTACGGCTCGTTTCTGGGGGCGGCGCTCCTGACGCTTTTGCCCGAACTCCTGCGGGGTGCCCAGGACTACGATATCATTATCTACGGTGGCCTGCTGATGAGTATGGTCATGTTCATGCCGGGCGGACTGGTGCGGGGCCTCCCCGAACTTTTCAGAAGAGTGGCCAGGAGACGGGAGGGGGCCGGCAATGCTTGAGGTTTCCGGCATTACCCGCATATTCGGTGGCGTCACGGCTCTGGATGATGTCTCCTTTACCATCGGGCAGGGTTCCGTTACCGGCGTCATCGGCCCCAACGGCGCGGGGAAGACGACCCTGTTCAATATCATTACCGGCATCTACAACCGGACCTCCGGCAGTGTGAAGCTGGGCGGCAAAGACATCACGGGGCTTCCCCCGGAACGGCTGGCGCGCCTCGGCATGGTGCGGACGTTCCAGAACATCGAACTGTTCGGCGCCATGACTGTTCTTGAAAACGTCATGGTCGGACTCCATACCAAGAGTTCCAGCGGGCTCCTGGCCTGTTCCCTGATGATGCCCTGGAGCATTGCCGAAGAGCGACGCATCCGGGAAGCTGCCATGCATTGGCTTGAGTTCACTGGTATCACGGGACTGGCGGACGATACGGCCGGTAACCTCTCCTTTGGCAAAGGGCGGTTACTGGAGATCGCACGCGCCCTGGCGGTGGAGCCCCGCATCATTCTGATGGATGAACCGGCCGCCGGGCTCAACAGCCAGGAAACCCTCGGTTTGGCGCAATTGATTGGAAAAATACGCGGGATGGGTATTACCGTGGTGCTGGTTGAGCATGACATGGAACTGGTGATGGATGTGTGCGACCGGATTGTGGTGCTAAATCTGGGCAAAAAGCTGGCGGAGGGTACGCCGCGGGAGATCCAGGAAAATGCGGAAGTAATTGCGGCATACCTGGGTGATGGGTAAGACTTGGAATATCGGTGACGGGTTAATGTTAACGTCCTTATTTGGCGAGGGTAGTGGCTATTCCGATGTTGCGACTTAAAAATATAAATACCTACTACGGTAAGGTTCATGCCCTTAAGAACGTTTCCCTGCATCTGGGGGAAGGGGAGATCGTGACCCTGATCGGCGCCAACGGGGCCGGTAAAACCACGATCCTCAATACCATCTCCGGGGTGACGCCGGCCGGCAGCGGTGAGGTGCTGTTCCGTAAGGAGCCGGTCACGGCCCTGACGTCGGACAAGATCGTCAAATACGGCATCTCCCAGGTACCCGAGGGGCGCCAGGTGTTCAAGCCGCTCTCGGTCGAGGACAACCTGGAGTTGGGCGCCTATCTGCGTTACCGCAGCCGTGAGGATCGTGCCGTCATCCGTAGGGATATGACGCAGGTGTTTGCCTTGTTCCCCCGTTTGGAGGAACGGCGTCGGCAACTGGCCGGCACCATGTCGGGGGGGGAACAGCAGATGCTGGCCATCGGCAGGGCCTTGATGGCAAACCCCAGACTCCTGCTGCTGGACGAGCCTTCCATGGGGCTGGCGCCCATGGTGGTGCAGGAAATCTTCCGGGTGTTGGAGCGGTTGCGCCGGGAGAACGGCGTCACCATACTGCTGGTGGAGCAGAATGCCAAGGCCGCCCTGAAGCTGGCCGACCGGGGCTACGTGCTGGAGACCGGCAAGATCATCCTGGAAGGGCCGTCGGCCGAGTTGCTGGAGAATGCCGAGGTCAAACGGGCCTATCTGGGAAAGGACAAAAAAGAGATTTGGGAACGATAATACGCCGTCACGGAACCGCCGGGGAGAGTTAGACCTTGAGGATTTTGCGAAGTAATGAGATCCTCTTTTTGTTTTCACTTTAATCCCGGCGTCCGCGTGCCGCAAAAAGGTAATAACTATTGTGCTGATACTTGCCATTGAATCATCCTGCGATGAAACCGCAGCCGCAGTGGTGCGTGACGGCTGCGAGACGCTCTCGTCGGTGGTGTCGTCGCAGATCGCCATCCATGCCGAGTATGGTGGCGTTGTGCCGGAAATTGCTTCGCGCAAACACCTGGAGATGATTACCCCGGTCGTGAACCAGGCGTTGCATGAGGCTGGTTTGGCCATGGGAGACATCCAGGGGGTGGCGGTCACGCGTGGGCCGGGTTTGGCCGGGGCTCTTCTGGTGGGGCTTTCCGCCGCAAAAGCGATCGCCTTTGCCCAGGCCGTTCCCTTTGTGGGGGTTCATCACATCGAGGGGCATATCTTTGCCACCTGTCTGGAACAGCCGGTGGAGTTCCCTTTCCTAGCGCTGGTCGTGTCGGGCGGCCATACCCACCTCTATCTCGTTGAGGGCTTCGGCCGCTATACGACCATCGGCAGAACCATCGATGATGCCGCCGGCGAGGCCTTCGACAAGTCCGCCAAAATCATGGGGCTCGAATATCCGGGCGGCGCCCGGATCGATGCCCTGGCACGGACGGGGGACTGCCGGGCGGTGCGCCTGCCCCGCCCGCTGATCAATGACGGCAGCCTCAATTTTAGCTTCAGCGGCCTGAAAACGGCTATGCTGCAATGGATCAACAAACATCCCGTTGCCATGCCGAGCCAGGATGCCAGCGATCTGTGCGCCTCGTTCCAGGAGGCGGTCTGCGATGTCCTGGCATTCAAGACCGAGGCTGCTCTCCGGCAGTGCGGGGCACGACGTCTGGTTGTAGCGGGTGGGGTAGCCTGCAACAGCGGGCTGCGTGCCCGTATGACCCGCATGGCGGCAGATCTCGGGGTGGAACTGCATATCCCCAAGCCCGCCCTGTGCGGTGATAACGCAGCCATGCTGGGGGTTGCCGGCAATTATTATCTGTGCAACGGTCACGCATCATCCCTGTCCCTGGACGTTACCGCTACCTGGGAGATGGACCGTATCAAGGACATGTTCTTATGACAGCATTGCGTCGTCCCCTCAAGGCCCTTGGCCAGAATTTTCTCGTCGACGGCAACATCATTGCCAAGATCATCCGTGCTGCCGAATTGACCCCGGATGACCGTATCCTCGAGATCGGTCCCGGCCGAGGCGCGCTGAGCGAACTGCTGGCGCAACACGGCAGCAGGCTGACGCTCGTGGAGTTCGACCACTCCCTGGCGGCTGCCCTGAAAGAACGCTATGCCGGAAATGATCAGATCACGGTGATCGACGGCGACATCCTGGCGCTCGACCTTGCCGGAGTGCTGGGCGCGGAACCGGCGGCCTGGAAGGTGGTGGCCAACCTGCCGTACAATATCTCGACGCCGATACTCTTTCGCCTACTGGAGTTGCGCGGTCTTTTCTCGCGATTGGTGCTGATGCTGCAACGCGAGGTCGGGGAAAGGCTGGTGGCCTCCCCGGATTGTGCCGATTACGGCGTGACGACGCTGCTGTTGGGTTTGTGGTTCGATATCCGCCGGGAGTTCATTGTTCCGCCGACCTGCTTTCATCCCCGTCCCAAGGTGGATTCGGCTGTGTTGAGCTTCGTGCCGCTTGTGCGGCCCCGGGTTGAGGTCGGTGACGAGTCGGTTTTCCGAAAAGTGGTCAAGGGGGCCTTTGCCATGCGCCGCAAGACCTTGTCCAACTGCTTGAAAGCGGCTGAACTCGCCTCGCCGGATGAAATGTACCGAATTTTGGAACAGTGCGGGATCGATGGGAAACGCCGTGGCGAGACCCTTTCCATGGAAGAGTTCGCTGCACTTTCCCGGTGTCTGACACCCCTTCAAACTGTGGGACGCTGAGAACAGCAAGGGATTGAGAGAAGGACGCCACAACAAAAAAACCGCCTCTCAGCGGTTTTTTTGTTGTGGCAATGGATATAAATGATTAGGCTTTGGTTTTGGCCGGTTTTGCCTTGACGGCTTTAACGGCGACGGCTTTCGCTGCTTTAACCGGTTTTGCCGGTTTGGCTGCAGCGGCCTTTACCGGTTTTGCCGGTTTGGTGGCGTCCTTTTTGGCGGCACGCACGGCGCGGGCCTTTTCCAGGTTGGCAGCCAGATTGTTTTCGTTGGCAGCCTTGCGGCGTGCCTCGGAGTAGTTCTTGGCAGTCAGAGACTGGGATGCTGGGATATTGAACTGCTTGCGGTACTGGCCCGGTTTCATGTCATGAGCCTGTTTAAGGTGGCGGGTAAGGGTCTTGAACCCCGTTTTGCCGCAGATCAGGCAGCAGACCTGATCGTTCTGGAAGGCTTTTTTGATCGACATGGCCGGTGCACCCGGTGCAGCGGCGCCTTCTGCCGCCGTGGCTCCCTCGGTTTCCAACTTTTTCAGCGTCGTGAAGACCCGGTTGATTTCCTGGATAAGATCGTCACTGTTCATCTCCGTACCGGCCGCATGGGAAGAAACAATACCCGCAGTCAGTTCAACAAGAGTTGCTGTCATACGTCCTCCTTTATATATATTTCACTCTGTAACGGGTTATCACGAAATACCTGCATAAATCAAGAAAATAAATAAGCAAAAAATTGATTAACTACTGAGTTGCCGAATACAAAAACTAGTTGCTAAGCATAACAAGGATGTGGCATGAAGAACATCAGTATACCAACCACGCATGAAACGGAACAACAGCCATGACAGCACCATTGTTTTACCTGCTACTCATAGTGTCGCTACTTTCCCTGATACTGTTGGCCCTGGTGTTGGCGCGGCTCTCGCGCATCGCTTCAAACGCATCGTTTGACGTGCGTATCGATGCCCTGGAGCGGCAGTTGGAGCGCATGGAGCGCATGCTGCGCGATGAACTTGCCAGAAACCGTGAGGAAGCCCAGCTGTCGGCCCGCCAGGGGCGCGAGGAAGGAACCTCGCTCGTGGGGGGGCTGGGGGATTCGCTCCTGAAACGCATGAGCGAGATTGCCGGCTTGCAGAAGAATCAGCTGGACATCTTTGCCGGCCAGTTGAAAAACCTGACCGCGAGCAATGAGGGGCGGCTTGACAAGCTGCGGGAGACCGTGGAGGACCGTTTGCGATTGATCCAGGAGGATAACGCCCGGAAACTGGAACAGATGCGGGCGACGGTGGATGAAAAGCTGCACGATACCCTGGAAAAACGCCTGGGCGAGTCCTTCAAGCTGGTCAGCGAACGGCTTGAATTGGTCCAGCGCGGTCTGGGGGAGATGCAGTCCCTGGCCAGCGGTGTCGGGGATCTGAAAAAGGTTCTGACCAACGTCAAGACCCGCGGCACCTTCGGCGAGGTTCAACTGGCCAGCCTGCTGGAGCAGATACTGGCGCCGGGACAGTACGAAAGCAACGTCGAATCTAAAAAGGGGAGCGGACAGCGGGTGGAGTTTGCCCTGCGCCTGCCCGGCCGGGACGGTACGGCGGAGGGCATGGTCTGGTTGCCGCTGGACGCCAAGTTTCCCCAGGAGGACTATCTCCGCTTGGTGGAGGCCCAGGAGAACGCCGACGCCGTTGCCGCCGAGGAAGCTGCCCGTCAGTTGGAGCGGGCGATCAAGGAGATGGCCAAGGCCATCCGCGACAAGTACCTGGACCCCCCGCATACCACCGATTTCGGCATCATGTTCATTCCTACTGAGGGGCTGTATGCCGAGATATTGCGGCGGCCCGGCCTGGCCGAGACGTTGCAGCGGGAATACAAGGTCTTGGCGGCCGGGCCCACCACCCTGGCTGCGCTCTTGAACAGCCTGCAGATGGGCTTTCGCACCCTGGCCATCGAGAAACGTTCGGCCGAAGTTTGGACCCTGCTTGGCGCGGTGCGGACCGAATTCGCCAAGTTCGGGGTGGTACTCGAAAAAACGAGCAAGAAGTTGCAGGAGGCGGGCAATCATATCGATCAGGCCGCCATCCGCACCCGGGCTATCGAACGCAAGTTGCGGGACGTGCAGGAACTGCCCCAGGGAGAGGCCGCCGGACTCCTGGACCTGCCTGAGATGGGCGAGGGGGATGAGCACTGACTATGTCTGAAAAGGGTAATATAGCGCGGGCGGCAGGTATCCTCGGTTCGGCGACCATTCTGTCGCGAGTCATGGGCATGGTGCGTGACATGGTGGTGTCGCGCCTGTTCGGCGCAGGGTTTGCGAGCGACGCCTTTTTTGCCGCCTTCCAAATCCCCAACATGCTGCGACGTTTTTTTGCCGAGGGGGCTCTGACCTCGGCCTTTGTGCCTATTTTTTCCGAGACTCTCAACAAGCGGGGCGAACATGAGGCGCGGGAACTGGCCAATGCCTGCTTCAGCCTCTTGACCATTGTCATGGCCGGTGTGACCCTGGCCGGCATCCTGTTTTCTCCCGTCATCGTCGGCTTGATGTTTCCCGGATTTCACTCGGTGCCGGGCAAGTTCGAGCTGACCGTACTCCTGAACCGGGTGATGTTCCCCTACATCTTCTTCATCAGCCTGGTGGCGCTCTGCATGGGGATTCTCAACACCGTCCGCCATTTTTTCACCCCTGCCATCTCCACGGTCTTCCTCAATATCTCCATGATCGTTGCAGCCCTCTCACTACGGGGCTTTTTCGATGTTCCCATTACGGCCCTGGCAACAGGCGTGTTGATCGGCGGTGTCGTGCAACTGCTCCTGCAACTGCCGGTGCTGTGGCGCAAAGGATTTCCGATCCGTCCCCGTTTCGGCTTCGGCCATCCCCAGGTGCGCCGTATTGCACTCCTGATGCTGCCGTCCATCTTTGGCGTGGGGGTCTACTACCTCAATATTACCGTCAGCGCCATACTGGCCTCGCTGTTGCCCCAGGGGAGCGTGTCGTACCTCTACTACGCCCAGCGGTTGTTCGAGTTTCCCCAGGGAATCTTCACGGTCTCCGTTGCTCAGGCCGTGCTCCCCTCCATGAGCCGGCAGGCGGCCGAGGGCGACATGAACGGCATGAAGGAGTCCCTCTCATTTGGCCTGCGCCTGACCCTTTTTATCACCATTCCGGCCATGGCCGGCCTTCTGGTCTGCTCGACCCCCATCTTCAGCCTGATCTTCATGGGGGGGGCATTCGACTACGCAAAGGCGGTCAATTCGGCCCAGGCACTCTTCTATTACTCCTTAGGCCTTTCCTTCGTAGCCATGACGCGGGTCCTCGCCCCGGCCTTCTATGCGCTCAAGGACACCAAAACGCCGGTCTGGAGCGCCTTTTGCGCGTTCCTGCTCAATTTTGGTTTCAGCCTGGCTCTGATGGGGCCCTTCAAACATGGGGGACTGGCATTGGCCACCACGATTTCGGCCTTGGGCAACATGGTAATGCTGCTCTGGTTCCTGCGGCGCAAGATCGGCCCCTTCGGCGGGCGGGGGGTTGTGTACTGCGGTCTGAAGTCGTTGGCTGCCGCCGTGCCGATGGCCATCACGGTCCGTTATCTGTGCAGTTGGGCCGATTGGTCGCTCATGGGTCATAAAACAGGCAAAGCCCTGGTGCTTGGTGGCGCCATAGCGTCCGGCGTCGTCATCTACGGGCTCTGCGTCCGGTTGTTGCGGTCGGAGGAGGCATTGGAGGTGCTGGCAATGCTCAAAAGGAAACTGGGACGGAAAAGAAGTACACCTTGAATTTGCGGCATCGCAGGCAAAGAATATCTTTTACGGATGGAACATGTTGAATTTAAAGGGCAACAAATTTTTCTGAAAAAATGACAGTTATGAACAGGTCGACTTGGCATGGAATTTATTTATTGTATCCAAACCGCTGCCAACCGGCTAACTACTCAAAATTCAAAGATACAAACATAACTTGTTGAAATTATTTTGAAATGCGTTTGTGTAAAAAAAAGGCAAAGTGCAAAAATCACTTGTAAAAATATAACTTTTGTATTTCATCAACACCGTTGTCCACAGCTTATCCACAATTTTTGTGGATAAGCTGAAACCTGATGGTAAAAGACGTCACATTCCTGTGACTTATCCCCCCCGGCACGTCGATCATTCGAGTTTTTTAGCCTCTTCCCATAGGATATCCATGTCGGCAAGCGGGGTCTCTTTCATCTTCTTTCCCTGCCCCTGGAGATTTTCCTCCACATACCGGAAACGTCGTTGAAACCGGTTGATCGTTTTACGCAGGGCCTCCTCGGGATTGAGCGACAGAAAACGCCCCAGGTTGACGATGGCGAACAGCAGGTCGCCTAGTTCGTCCTCCATGCGGGTCTCATCGCCCCCGTCCCACGCCTCCTCAAACTCGTGCAACTCTTCCATTACCTTGGCAAAGACCTGGTCGGCATGTTCCCAGTCAAAACCGACCCGCGATGCCTTTTCGGTGATCTTCTGAGCCTTGAGCAACGCCGGTAGATGCGGGGGCACGCCGGACAGGGCCGATGGCCGCTCCTGCCCCTTTTCGGCCTTTTTGATGCGCTCCCAGTTCTCTACCTGTGCCTCGCTGTCACTGATCTCCATGTCGCCGAAGACATGGGGATGGCGTCTGACGAGCTTGTCGCAGAGTTCCTGGATGACGTCGGCCATGTCGAACGCTCCCGCCTCTTCGGCAATTGCGGCATGAAAGACCGGTTGCAGCAACAGGTCGCCCAACTCCTCCTTCAGATGTTCCGGAGATTTTGCGTCGATGGCCTCAATGACCTCGTAGGTCTCTTCCAGCAGATAGCGCGTCAGGCTCTCGTGGGTTTGTTCGGCATCCCAGGGGCAGCCGCCGGGGCCGCGCAGGCGGCGCATGATATTCACCAGGTCGTCGAAGGTGCTGTGGTTTGCGGTCATAACGGTCTCGTTGCTCATTTCGCGGCCACAAGATCGGCGGCCAGTTCATCGTAGACCGCCAGGGATTTTACGCTCGCCGCTTCCTTTTTCGTGATCTCTTCGAAGGATCTCAGCTTGCCGTTGAATCGGTTGGCCTGGGTCTTGAGGTTGCTGGTACTCTCCGACAGAAAGCTCTTTTCCTTGGGGTCGACATCCTTTTTCATCAGCCCCTTGACCTTGTTCCAATATTCATCCGTTCCGCTGGCGTAGTGGTTCACGCTCTCAAGGAAGGAGAGGGCGCCGGAGGAGAGGTCGGCGACCGTGGCCAGTTTTGCTTGGGTGTCGTTCATGTCTTTCAGCAGTTTCTGATCGGCGAAATGGGACGCTTCGGTTATTGTCTTCTCATCGAGCGGTTTGGCCGGGTCGATGGCCTCGACCAGCGCGATGAAGCGTTTGGACGAGTTCAAGTAATTGGTGACTGAAACGGAGGCGTTGTTGAGTGCTATCGTAAACTGGGTGACGAACTTGGTGAAGATTGAAGCCTGTCCGGCGTAGGGGATCGGGAGCATTCTGGCGGCCACCGCCGCATAGGAGCCGGCCTGGATGTACCGGTTATAGCCCGCCAGGTTGGTGCTCATCCATTTGACGAAACCCTGAAAATCGCTGGTGGTTTGACGCTGAGTCTTGACCTCGGCGGCGATTTCCCGGAGGCGCTGGACCTTTTTCTGACGCAGACGTTCGGCTGAGATGGTCTTGACGGTTTCAAGCTGTTTGATTCTGAGTTTGAGCCCTTCGTTCTCCAGTTGGAGATTGAACAGATGCTCCTCGCTCGGTGTGGTCGGGCCGCAGGCATTTTCCTCCGCATGTACGCCGGCGGAGGAAAACAGGATCAGGGCGGCCAGCACACCTATCGTCCCGACTGATGGACGTCGTCTTTCGATCATAATATTGCATCCTTTTCTGTTGGTTTGGTTATGGCGGAAGTGCGCGCGGTTTTTATATAGCTCTGCGCCGGGCACAATGCAACGTCTTTTGCCATGTTGACGTGCATGCGGCGACAATGAATTGCATTTGCCCCCGTTTCTGTACTACCATAGGCGGGCCGTGTCGGATACCCTTACCTGCCGTGCCACCGAACGGAGTTTACGCACTAGAGGCTGATGCCATGCCATTCCCCGGACATTTTCGCTTGAGCCTGATCCAGAAGATGATCATCAGTTTTGCCCTCTGCGGTATATGTATGATGGCCGCGCTGATATATGCCGTTGCCGGACTGGGGTCGATGCATCGCATGGAGGAGGAGATCGCCAGAAGCGATCTGTCCGCGGCCACCATTACCATTACCCTGCGCGAGATGATGCTGACGCAGGAACGCTATGTCGGCAAGTTTCAAATTCTGCGGCAGGCGGAATTCCGTGAGCTTTACAACCAAAATGCGGAAAAATTCCGCTCGGAGTTGGCTTCTTTGCGGCGTGTCTACCAGGGCAAGGACGGCGACAAGCTTGTTGCGGCGTATGCGGCCTATGCAAACCTGGCCAGGCAGGTGTTCAGCGGCAGGGAGGTCGACGCCAAGGCCATGAAACAGGTTACGGCACGGGTGGAAAATCTTATCGAACAGATTCGGGTGGAACAGAAGGAATCCCTGGCGAACAAGTTGAAAGTATCCGATGAAAAGGAGGCCAAGACCGTCACCCGCTCCATAGGGTTGGCTTTTGTTGGCGTGCTGTCCGCCTTCTTGGTGGCAGTCTATCTGATCTATACCTTCGCCTCCTCCATCGGCAAGCTGCAAACCGCCACCCACCGCATTGCCGCCGGCGACTTCGACCACGATCCGGGTATTCCGCCGGGTGACGAGATCGGCACCCTGGCGCAAGATTTCACGCGGATGGCGGCCAGACTCAAGGAGTTGGAACAGATCAGTCTCGACGCCAGCCCCCTGACCCGGCTGCCGGGAAATATCGCCATCGAACGTTCCATCAGCCGGCGGCTGCGCGAACGGCTGCCGTTTGCCATGTGCTACCTGGATCTGGACAATTTCAAATCCTACAATGATCGCTACGGTTACATCAAGGCCAGCGAGATACTGCGTGAGACCGGCGAACTGATTCATAATGCGGTCAAGCGCCTGAATGATCCCCAAGCCTTTGTCGGGCACATCGGCGGCGACGATTTTGTCGTCATCGTCGGCGCGGGGCTGGCCAAGACGGCCTGCCAGACAATCATTCAGGAATTCGACGCCATGGTCCCATTCTTTTATTCGGAAGAGGATCGCGCTGCCGGCTCATTTGAAGGTGTTGACCGTTATGGTGTGCCCCGGGTGTTTCCGCTCATATCCATGTCGATTGCCGTATTGGTCTGCGAGCCGGGCGATTATGCCACCGCAGCCGAGATCGCTACGGCTGCGGCCGAGGTCAAGGATCACGTCAAGGAGTCATCGGGGAGTAACTATATCATCGTGAGAGAGGCGGGAAACTATGATGTTTGAGCGGGCTGCCGTTGCGCTCATACTGTCGTTGGTGGTGGCGTTTTCCGGTGGCTGTAGCATGTTGCGGGGCAAGCCGCCTTCAACGGCCACTCCAGTCATGGAACAGGAACGCCGTTTTGCCGGCGCGCTGCAGTATCTGATACAGGGGAAAGAACGGGAGGCACAGGGGGGGCTGGAACAGGTCGTCGCTGGACAGGCGTTGCCCGGTGTGACGGATGAAGCGCTTTTCCGGTTGGCTTTGCTTCACCTGCGGGACGAGGGAGGAAAGGGGGACGCCCATGCCCATGCCTTGTTGGTGCGATTGAAAAAGGAGTACCCTCGCAGTGCCTGGACCCGACAGGCGGCGCCCTTGGCCGCCTACCTGGTGGGTGTGAGCGCTCTTCGCGACAGCCTGCACGACGTGAGAACCCTGCGGGAGCGAAATCTGTCCCTCACCCGGGATAACAAGGAACTACGCCAGAGTCTCGAACGTTTGAAAAATCTTGATCTTGAGTTGGAGCAGAAGATAAAACGCTGAAAAAAACTTTTGCGTGCCAATTTTGCTCTGCCGTTGGACAGCAAAGCGCTGTTCGCCCTCGCCCCCCCTCTTTCGAAACTTGAATCAATTTTTCCATGGGAGGATCCACGGAAGAAACGGTTCGTTTTTTTTCGCCAATTCACCGGCCATGGCTGTGCAAAGAAGCAATTTGGCGGCACCGCTTGTGCGATAGCTCTCCGCTTTTATAAACGCCCCACGACAGAGGTTCTTCTTTTTGATCGTAAAATCCGGGTATTGTGTGAAATGGCTGATCAACCTTGATCCTGGTTCGATACTTGCTTCTTTTAAATATGGGTGCCGCAACGCTTGGCAGGCAAAAACAGGAAAGGGTGGCAATCAATTCGCAATTCGTTCATATGGGTATTGAGGCAGAACGACGTCGCTGGTTGAGGATGGACCTGCTTGGGCTTGAACAGTTTCCGCTTTGATAGCTTTAAAAATGATCTGTGGATTTTAGACTTAGAATGATCATGGCTTCGGTTGTACCGATTGTATTCTGTTATCTGAATGCAACGGCAGCTTTTTGCGGCTGGTATGCCGGGACGGGTGTTTCCGGGTCAAAGCATGATCTCAATATGTTCAGTAGCTCAAGCGACCTGCAGGAGCGGGTTTGTATCTACTGCCACGTTCCGCATCATGCTGCTGGAGATACCCTGGCCTCGACCCCGGTCTGGGATGAGGTAAAGTCCGGCAAGGTGTTTACGCCATACAAAAGCGCAACATTCGATGCTACCGTCGTTGATCCTCTCGTCGGGCCGACAAGGTTGTGCCTCTCATGCCACGACGGCGTCGTGGCCAGCGATAACCACCCAAACTTGAGAAGCGACAGCTATGGTGGGGCGGGTATTGCGATTAATGGTGATCTGAGCAACGATCATCCTGTCGGTTTCAGCTATCTGGAAGTGGTAAACAATAAGCCGAATGCGTACAGGTCGCCGAATGCGCTATGGCTTGACGGAAACGGCTCAGTCACGGTGGCAAGCTGTCTGTATAATAATGCCATTGTTACCTGTGTTACCTGTCACGACCCTCATAATAAAAAGAATGTGTCAGACCCCAACAATACCTATAATTACTTTGTCTATTCCCGGCAGGCACACTCATCTCTCTGCCAAAGCTGCCATATAAAATAGTACCTCCTGCAGCAGGCAATGAGGCGCATCACTCGTCGCGCTTCACCTTCCGTTCATTCCCCAGGTATTCCCTCAGAAACGCACCCTTGTATTCCATGAACCGGTCATTGGCGATTGCCTCCCTGATCTCAGCCATCATGGTCAGGTAGAAGTGGATGTTGTGCAGGGCGGATAAGATCGCCGAAAGCACCTCGTTGGCCACAAACAGATGGTGAAGGTAAGCGCGGGTGAAATGGCGGCAGGTGTAGCAGTCGCAGCTGGGGTCAATGGGGAAAAAATCCCGTTTGTAGTTCTTGTTGGTTAGACGGATCTTGCCCCGCCGGGTGAAGAGTGTCGCGCTCCGGGCGTAGCGGGTGGGAATGACGCAGTCGAACATGTCGACACCACGCTCAACGCTCTCCAGGATGTCTTCCGGGAGGCCGACTCCCATCAGGTAACGCGGCTTGTTTTCCGGCAGATGCGGCGCCGTCCAGCCCACCACTTTTTTGAGCAGTTCCAATCCTTCGCCGACACTGACACCGCCAATGGCATAGCCGGGCAGGTCCAGCTTGCGCATCTCCCGGGCGCACATGGCCCGCAGATCCTCGTACACACTCCCCTGGACGATGCCGAACAAGGCCTGGCCGTTGTCGGTCATGGCGTTACGGCACTCCTTGAGCCAGCGGATGGTCTTTTTCGTGGACTGCTCGGCGTACGCCTTGTCGCAAGGGTAGGGGATGCACTCGTCGAAGGCCATGATGATATCGGCCCCCAGGTCCTGTTGAATACGGGTGGCGCTGGCCGGGTCGAGATAGATTTCCTCACCGGTCACCTCGTGTTTGAAGAAAACGCCATCCTCGGTGATCCGTTTATTGGGAAGGGAAAAAACCTGAAATCCGCCCGAGTCGGTCAGAATCGGTTTGTCCCACGACATGAATTTGTGCAGACCGCCAGCCTTTTTCACCAGACCTTCGCCCGGTTGTAAATGAAGGTGATAGGTGTTGCTGAGAATGATCCGCGCCCCGGTTTCCTCTATCTGCGCAGGGGTGAGCGGTTTCATGGCGCCGTGGGTGGCCACCGGCATGAAAATCGGCGTGGGAATCTCCCCCCGCGAGGTAGTGATAAGGCCCAGTCGGGCGGCACAATGCTTGTCTTTTTTTATTAATTGGAATAACATCTAACCCCTCGTTATCAATTCTGTTCTAAATCTTGTTCGCATCGTAGCTACGGTGACCGGGTCACGGAGAGGTACAGGTGTGAATCATATCATATGTTCGTAACAAAATGCTTACGATAGCGTGTAGTTTACTATCAGAATGTCGCTCCAAATGCAATCCCGGTGATGCTTGACGCCTGGAGCTGTTTCGCCTGTATTCTGTATACACAAAACCCTTGCAATTTTTTATAACGGTGTTTACTATGCCCTGTCTGGATTCCACAGAGAAAATGACATGGCATTAATTGCATGACTGCCGCATCAAATACACTCGAAGGAGGATAGAATGCAGGTCGTCTCAAGGTCGTGTTGGCGTGGTCCCCCGCCTTTCCCTTATCATCTCGCTATCCCCATGCTTTATTTCCATTGATGCTCCGAGCGTTATTACCATCTTAAAAAGGAAGGAACTCTATGCAACTACTATCATCGTCTATCGGCAGAAAGATCGTGATGGCGATCACGGGACTGCTCATGATCTTGTTTGTCGTGGTCCATCTGATCGGCAATACGACCATTTTTGGCTGGATCAGCGGAGGCATCAACGCCTATGCCCACCACCTCCATGCGTTTCCTCCCCTGGTGTGGGCATTCCGGGCCTTCATGCTGGCTGCCGTTTCCATCCATATCTGGTACGGCATTCAGTTGACCATTGAGAATCGCGGCGGCCGGTCCCAACCGTATGCCGTCAAGGCGACCCAGAAGGCCACGTTTGCCAGCGAGAACATGATCTGGACCGGCCTGCTCCTTCTCTGCTTCATTATTTATCACCTGTTGCACTTCACCATGAAGGTCGTCCCCGGCATGGCCCTGGTGCCCGATGCCGAAGGGGCGATCAACGTCTTTACCATGGTAGTCTCCAGCTTCCAGAACTTTTTTGTGGCCTTCATCTATGTGGCGGCTATGGTGACCCTGTTTCTGCATCTGTCACACGGCATCCAGAGCTTTTTCCAGACGATGGGGTGGAGTACCGACAGGACGCTGCCGGTCTATGTCAAGGCTGGCACCCTGGTTGCGCTGGTTTTGTTTCTGGGGTACGTCGCCGTTCCGTTGTCAATCTTTGCTGGAATTCTGAAAGGTTAAGGGGGTTACCGTGATACTTGATGGAAAATGTCCAACCGGACCGATTGAGCAAACCTGGGACAAACACCGCTTTGACCTGAAACTGGTCAATCCTGCCAATAAACGGAAGTACAACGTCATCGTGGTCGGCACCGGCCTGGCCGGGGGCGCTGCCGCGGCTTCCCTGGGAGAGTTGGGCTACAATGTGCAAGCGTTCTGTTATCAGGACAGCCCGCGCCGCGCCCACTCCATAGCCGCTCAGGGTGGTATCAATGCTGCCAAGGCATATCCCAACGACGGCGACTCCATCTATCGCCTGTTTTATGACACCATCAAGGGGGGGGACTTTCGCGCCCGCGAAGCCGACGTCTGGCGTCTGGCCCAGGTGTCCAACAACATCATCGACCAGTGTGTGGCCCAAGGCATCCCCTTTGCCCGCGACTATGCCGGCTATCTGGATAACCGCTCCTTCGGCGGCGCCCAGGTCTCCCGAACTTTCTACGCCCGCGGTCAGACGGGTCAGCAACTCCTGTTGGGGGCCTACTCGGCTCTGTCCCGCCAGATCAAGGCCGGCACGGTCAAGATGTATAACCGCCGCGAGATGCTTGACCTGGTCGTGGTGGACGGCGTGGCTCGCGGTATCACCGTGCGCAACCTGGTGACCGGCGCGCTGGAAAGTTACGCCGCCGATGCCGTCTGCCTCTGCACCGGAGGGTATGTCAACGTATTCTACCTCTCCACCAACGCCATGGGGTGTTCGGTTACGGCCAACTGGAAGGCCCACAAAAAGGGCGCCCTGTTTGCCAACCCTTGCTACACCCAGATACATCCGACCTGCATTCCCCAGGCCGGCGACTACCAGTCCAAGCTGACCCTCATGTCGGAGTCGCTGCGTAACGACGGGCGTTGCTGGGCACCCAAGAAAAAGGGTGACACCCGTCCTCCCAACCAGATCCCCGAGGAAGATCGCGATTACTATCTGGAGCGCAAGTACCCGAGCTTCGGCAACCTGGCCCCGCGTGACATCGCCTCCCGCGCCGCCAAGGAACAGTGTGACGAGGGGCGCGGCGTCGGTCCGGGTGGCCGCGGCGTGTATCTGGATTTTGCCGATTCCATCAAACGCCTCAGCGAGGACACCATCCGCGAGCGCTACGGCAACCTGTTCGAAATGTATGAGAAGATCACCGACGAGAACGCCTACAAGTCGCCGATGCGCATCTACCCTGCACCCCATTACTCCATGGGTGGTCTCTGGGTCGATTACAACCTGATGAGCAATGTCCCCGGCCTGTTCGTGCTAGGTGAGGCCAACTTCTCGGTCCACGGCGCCAACCGCCTGGGGGCGTCGGCCCTGATGCAGGGGTTGGCCGACGGTTACTTCGTCATTCCCTATACTATCGGCGGTTATCTGGCCACCGTCAAGCCGGGTCAGGTCAAGGAAGATCACGCCGAGTTCAAGAAGTCCATGGAGGACGTCAACAAGGACGTCAACAAGCTCCTCTCCATCAATGGTAAGCGCACTGTTACCGACTTCATGCGGGAACTGGGCACCATGATGTGGGAAAATTGCGGCATGGCGCGTACCAAGGAGTCCTTGGAGGCAAATATCAAGAAGATTCCGGCCCTGCGCGAGGAGTTCTGGAAGAACGTCAAGGTCTCCGGCAGCGGCGCCGATCTCAATCAACAGTTGGAGAACGCCGGCCGCACCGCCGACTTCCTGGAGTTCGGCGAACTCCTGTGCCGCGACGCATTGCACCGCAACGAGTCCTGCGGCGGCCATTTCCGGTCGGAATACCAGTACGATGACGGCGAGGCCAAGCGCGACGACGTCAACTACTGCTATGTGGGCGCCTGGGAGTTCAAGGGCGTGGGTGTTGAACCCGAACTGCACAAGGAGCCGTTGAAATTCGAGAACGTACATCTCGCCGTAAGGAGCTACAAATAATGAGCGATCACAAGACCATGACACTGACACTGATCGTGTGGCGCCAGAAAAATGCCAGCGATCCGGGCAAATTTGAAACCTATACCGCTAAGAACATCACCGAGCACCATTCCTTTTTGGAGATGCTCGACTGCGTCAACGAGGACCTGATCCTCGAAGGCAGGGAGCCGATCGTATTTGACCACGACTGCCGCGAGGGTATCTGCGGCATGTGTTCCCAGGTGATCAACGGCGCACCCCATGGCGGTCAGGTGCGCACCACCGTCTGCCAACTCCATATGCGCAAATTCAAGGATGGCGATACCATCTACATTGAGCCCTGGAGGGCGCGCGCCTTTCCGATCATTAAAGACTTGATCGTCGACCGCTCCGCCCTGGATACCATTATCCAGGCCGGTGGCTATACCTCCTGCCATACCGGTGGGGTGGCCGACGGCAATGCCATCCTGATCCCCAAGCCGGTAGCCGACGAGGCCATGGATGCCGCCGAATGCATCGGCTGCGGAGCCTGCGTGGCTGGTTGCCCCAACGGCGCCGCCATGCTGTTCACCGGGGCCAAGGTTTCCCAGTTAGCGCTCCTGCCCCAAGGCAAGACAGAGGCGGCCGCCCGCGTCACCGCCATGACCAAGGCCATGGCTGAATGCGGTTTCGGCAACTGCACCAATCATTACGAGTGCCAGGCCGCCTGCCCCAAGGGGATCAACGTCAAGTTCATCGCCCGCATGAATCGGGAGTTTTTGAAGGCGCAATTCGCCTAATTCTGATACGTTTTACGGCAATATGTGTTACAATCGGGGCATCCTGCAGGACGCCCCGATTTTTTTATCGAGAATGAGGATTTTACTTGGATTTCAGTTTCGTTCACCTGCGTTTTACCATCCATACCAGTGATGTTTCCCGTGTGGTTTCGTATCTGTACCGCAGTGGCCCGGACTTTGCCGAGGTGTTCAGAAAGCTCGTCTGCACTGGAAATGCATTCGCATGCTCAACGGGCTCCGATTGTACGGAGTGCCCCTATTGTGTATTGTTCAGCCAGCAGCTTGGTGCCGACCCTTCTGCAGTGAGGTGCCATCAAAAGCCCCCCTTGCCGTTCATCTTTTCGTTCCCGCCCCACGGCGCCGCCCCGAGACAGGCCGACAATTTCGCCTGCACGCTGGTTCTGGTGGGAAAAGCGCTCAACCATACGTCGGAGTTCATAAGCGCATTCCGTTCCCTGCTCGCAAACGGGCACAACGCGGGGCACTTTGCTACGGCGGCAATTTCCCGGGTGGAATCCTTGGACTTCCACGGGAATCCAGCCGTTATAGCTACAGGGGATGGTGCGCCGGATCTGGGAAACCTGGTTACCCTTGACGCCCACGGCATTGTTGATAGCCGTTGCCGTCCGACCGATGCCGTGGGGGTCGCTTTCATAACCCCGCTGAAGCTGGCGAAGAGCGGCAAGGTCATGAACTCTTTCGATGCCGGGCAGTTTGTCCGTTCACTGATGCGCAGGGTCTCTGCCCTGGCCTACTACTATTGCGGCTACGAGATGCGGGACAACTTCAGGGAGTATGCCCATGTTGCCAACCGTATCGAACTGCTTGAAGATAATTTTTTTTACGCCGACGCCGGCCGCCGTTCCATGGCCCTGTCCGGGGTCATGGGAGATGGCGTGCTGAACGGCGATTTCAACGATCTTATGCCATTTCTGGCGCTGGGGGAGTATCTGCATTTGGGCAAGGGTGCCTCCTACGGGATGGGGCATTACCGGTTGGCGTGGTGAAATGCCCGGTTTTAACTCGCAACTTTGCAGGCCGCTCGGTATAATTGACGAAAAAATATAATTACTGTATTTTTTAAAATCTTGGAGGATTGTGGCGAAGCAAGCGGTACATAGCCTATCGGTTGACCTGGAGGATTGGTTTCACGTCTGTGGCCTCAAACAGCAACCGTGTATCCCGCCTGATGACTGGCGTGTCCACAGAGCCACGGAGGTGCTGCTTGACCTGTTCGCAGAGTTTGGGGTAAAAATAACCTTTTTTGTCCTTGGCTGTGTGGCAGAGGCTGATCCGGAGTTGGTGCGCACTATTCATCGGCAGGGGCATGAGATCGCCTCCCACGGCTATTCGCACCGTCTGGTCCACGAACTTAGCTCGGCGGAGTTTGCGGATGAATTGCAAAAGACCGAAGACGTTATCATAGGGATCACCGGTAGCTTGCCGGTCGGATTTCGCGCACCCCAGTGGTCGGCAACAGCCCATACCCCCTGGTTTGACGACATCCTGGCGCAGCGCGGCTATCGCTACGACTCCAGCCGCAACCCGCTGCCCTTTATCGGGGAGCAAAACGCTGCACGTCACCCGTACCGGATTGAGACGGCGCACGGGGCATTGTGGGAGATACCTCCCATGGTGTCAGGATCACCCCTGGGAAATCTGCCCACCGGCGGCGGATGGGGATTCCGCCTGTTTCCATTCGGGATGATCGCGGCGACGGTCGAGAGGTATGGTCGGGCCGGTCGGCCGGCAGTGTTGTACCTGCATCCTCGTGAGGTTGACCCCATGGGGCCGCGTCTCAAATTGCCGCTCCTGAAACGATTTGCCTCCTACGGGACGCGGCGGGATGCGCTGCCGCGGCTGCGGAGGTTGCTGGGCAGCTACACGTTTACCACCTTGCGGGAAATGGTCGATTCATGGCAGCCTGCATCCTGATCCCGGCGTTCAACGCCGCGAAAACCCTGGCTGCGATCCTGGACGAGTGCTCCGGCCTGGGGTATCCGTTGGTGGTGGTGGATGACGGGTCGACCGATGCCACGGCGAGCATAGCTGCCGGACATGGGGCGCTCCTGCTGCGCCATAATCGCAATCGGGGCAAGGGAAGGGCGCTCAGAACCGGTTTTGCGTGGGCGCTGGAGCATGACTGCGATGCCGTAGTAACCCTTGATGCCGATGGCCAGCATGATGTATCCTCGGTTCCCCGGGTGGTCGCTGCCGCCCGGGATGGCAGTTTCGATATCCTGATCGCCTCCCGTTTCAGCCAGTTCCAGGAGATGGGCGGCCTGCGCAAGGTCTGGAACCGTTTCGGGGTCTGGTGCATGCGCCAGCGGACCGGGTTTGAGATCAGCGACAGCCAGTCCGGGTTCCGTTGTTATTCCGGGCGGCTGCTCCGCTCGGTCGCGCTTGCTGCCGACGGTTATAACCTGGAGATGGAGATTCTCATGAAGGCTTGGCGCGGCGGGTTTTCCATCGGTTCCCTTGCGGTGCCGGCTCGGGTGGCCGATGGCCGCGCCACGAGCCATTTTCGTCCGGTGAGGGATACCTGGAACATCTGCATGACGTTCCTGCGCTACATGTAAAGAAGAGAACACCGACGTACTAACCGAACTGATTCAGACGAGTGGAGTGGAAAGCATGATCCAGACACTGAAAAACTATACCAGGGAAAAAGTGCTCTCGTACCTCCTGTCCATGGCGACGAATTCATCGGATGAGACGCTGATCAAGATGACGCACCTGATGGAACTGATCCCCAAAAAAGATTACTACAAAGAGCGGATCCGCTGGATTCGCGGCCTGATCCGCGACAAACACCCCAGCATCGAGTTTCCCCGCCGCATCTTGCGCGATCTGCACCCCAACCAACGGGACAAGTGGATCAGCAACCTGGCCATCAATCACCTGCTGAACGGCACCAACAAGCGCAAGGAGTGGGCCGACCAAAACGGCTTCTATCCCCCCTCCACCGTGGTTATCAGCCCGACCATGCGCTGCAATCTCTCCTGCTACGGCTGCTATGCCGGCGATTACAAAAAATCCCTGGAACTCTCCCTGGACGAACTTGACTCGGTGCTGAACCAACTCAAGGAGATGGGAATCTATTTTGCGGTCATCTCCGGCGGCGAGCCATTCTACATGAAGGGCATCTTCGAGATCTTCAAGAAGCACAGCGATATGGCCTTTCTGGTCTTTACCCACGGCGGCCTGATCGATGAGCAGATGGTGGAGCGGTTGACCGAGGTGGGCAACGTCATGCCGGCTTTCTCGCTGGAGGGATATGAGCAGGAGACCGACGAACGCCGCGGGGCCGGGCATTTCAAAAAGGTTATGCGGGCCATGGACCTGCTGCGGGAGGGGGGGCTCTCCTTCTGCGGTTCGTTCACCCATTCCCGCAAGAACACTGACATCATCACCAATCCCCGTTACATCGACATGCTCCTGGATAAGGGGGTTTTTGCCATGTGGCTGTTCTCCTACGTGCCGGTGGGGCGCAAACCTGACACGGAGCTGATGCCGACCCCCGAGCAGCGCGATCTCCTGCGCCGAACGGTGATTGGTTACCGGGCCACCAAGCCGATGCTGTTCGTGGATTTCTGGAATGACGGCCCGATGATCTCCGGCTGTCTGGCCGGAGGGCGAAAATATTTCCACATCAATGCCAACGGCGATATCGAACCGTGCGTTTTCTGCCACTTTGCCGTGGATAACATCCGTCGCACGTCACTGCGCGATGCGCTGGCGTCGCCGCTGTTCCAGAAGATCCGTCAGAAACAGGGGGAGCACGATAACCTGCTGCGCCCCTGCATGCTGATCGATCACCCCGATGCAGGCCGGGAACTGTTCGCCTCGGAAGGAGCCTACGCCACCCACGAGGGAGCCGACGAGATCTTTACCGGCCTGGCGGACAGTATGGACGACTATTCCCGACGCTACGGCGAGATCGCCGATGAGGCGTGGGAGGCCGAATTCAAGGGGCACCCAGTCAAAAAGGGAAAGGTGTCGCGCACCTAAGATGGCCCTCTACAGCGGTATCAACCTGTTCCTTATCAATCTGTTTACCATTGTGGTGCCGCGCAGGCTGTTTCCTCCGGCCGCCTTTTGCTTCGTGATGTTTTTTTACCTCCTTCTTGGTAAGAAGCGCCGCGGCTTTCGGGCAAACATGCGCACCGTCACCGGACGCGCAAATGTGGAGCGGCTGGTGGTTTCAGCCTACTACAAATATGCACGCAACTGGTGCGATGTGATGCTGATGATGCGCCTCACCGGCCCCCGGTTGCAGGCCCTCATCGGCCGGCGCAGTACCCAGAAACCGTTGGATGACGCCCTGGCCGCGGGAACCGGCGCCATCCTGGTTTCGCCCCATTTCGGCAACTGGGAACTGGGCGGACTAGGACTAGCTGACCTGGGATACAAGGTCAACGTGCTCACCTTCCGGGAGCCTGACGAGAAGGTGAACGAACTGCGGGAGAAGGTGCGCGGCACGCGCGGTATCGGCTTTATTTACGTCGATCGCAACGATACCTCGCCACTTGCGATCATTGAGGCGGTCAACGCCCTGCGGCGCAACGAGGTCCTCTGCCTCCTGGGGGAGCGCGACGGCTCTTCCCACACCAGCATCATTGATTTTTTTGGAAAGCCGACCCCCTTCCCGGTGGGGGCCGCCTATCTTTCCCTGGCCAGCGGAGCGCCGGTCATCCCGGTCTTCGTACCGCTTGAGGGGGATCGATACGCCACGTTGATGGATGAACCGATCTATTTCAAAGGAGGCCACGGGGGGCATACCGAGGCGATTCGGAGCGGCATGGAACAACTGGCTGCGGTGTTCGAACGCTATATCGGACGGTATCCCGACCAGTGGTACAATTTCTTCGATTTCTGGGGCGAGGACCGCCCCACCGCGGAACCCCGCAAACGCAGGGAAGAACGCTGATAAAAATGCACGTATGAAACACTATAGAGTGGTGAGAGGACTTGTGAATGAGTGAAGAGTTTATTCCAAAAGTGAAACAGATGATCATTGAAAGCCTGCGCATCGAAGGGATGTCCCCCGACGAGATCGAGACCGACGCCCCCCTGTTCGGCGAAGGCCTGGGTCTCGACTCCATAGATGCTCTGCAACTGGTTGTGGCCATGGAAAAGGATTTCGGCGTGGTCGTGCCCGACGCGGCCACCGGCACGAAGGTGTTTGCCTCGGTGCGCAGCATGGCGGAGTACATCGCGGAACATAAAAAATGAAGGTGCTCTTCGTCTCGCCCGGCTGGGAAAAGGGGCGTCTGTGGGGGGAGTTGGCCTTCAAGTTTCCCACCCTGTCCCTGGCGTCGATTGCCGCCGTTACCCCACCGGAATGGGACGTCGCCTTCCTTGACGACAATTTCGAGACCATCGATTATTCCTGCACAGCCGACCTCATCGCCCTGACCGCCATGACCCCCCAGGCGCCACGCGCCTACGAGATCGCCGACGAATTCCGCCGCCGGGGGAAGACGGTGGTCATGGGGGGCTTCCATGCCAGCAACCTGCCGGACGAGGCACTCGGCCACGCGGATGCCGTGGTGGTGGGGGAAGGGGAACTGGTCTGGCCGCAGCTTCTGTCCGACTATCGCCAAGGGGACCTCAAACGCCTCTATCAGTCAGGCACCCAGATGGAGATGGCCGCCATTCCCCGCGCCCGCCGCGAGATCTTCACGGGTAAGCGCTATCTGCTCACCAACACCATCCAGACCACCCGCGGCTGCCCCTTTGACTGCGAGTTCTGCTCGGTGACCGCTTTCTACGGCCGCAAATACCGCAAACGACCGGTGGCAAACATCCTGCAAGAACTTGAGCAGCTCCGCAAAGCCAACTCGTTTCTCTTTTTTGTAGACGACAACATCGTCGCTGACCGGAAGTACGCCCTGGAACTGTTTGCCGGCATGAAGGGGATGGATTTCAAGTGGCTTTCCCATTCACCCATCGATTTTGCCGCCGACCGGGAGTTGATGAAGGCGGCGGGGGAATCTGGCTGCGTCGGGATGTTCGTGGGCTTCGAATCCCTGAATCAGGAGTCCCTGTCGGCCATGGGCAAGGTCACCAACCGGGCCCGCTCCTACTTGGAGGACGCCCAGGCCTTCCGCGACAATGGCATCGGCATCCTGGGCTCTTTTGTCATGGGGTACGATGGCGATACCCCGGCCATCTTCGAGCAGACGTTGCGCTTTTGCGAGGACGCCCGTCTCGAGGCGGCCATTTTTCCCATCCTGACCCCGTATCCCGGCACCAGCGTCCGTCGCCGCCTCGAGGCCGAAGGGCGCATCTTTTCCAACAACTGGCGCGACTACGATATGGAGCACGTTACCTTCCGGCCGCTCGGCATGAGCGCCGAACAGCTCCAGCAGGGGTACGAACAACTCTGTCGCTCATTCTACTCCTTTTCGTCCATGTACCGTCGTATCTTCAAACTCCACCGCTCGGTACAGGTCTTCGGACCGATGAATTTCGGTTTCCGCGCGGCTCTGAAGCGCAGGAAGGTGACGACATGACGCATCAGGCCGTTTGTTCTGCGGCAGGGGAGGGCGCCATGGTGCCGCCGTGCCACCCGGGGGCGGTATCGTTGTGATGACTACCGCTCCGAGACTGCTGTTGATCTATCCCGCCACCGAAAAATTGGGGTGGGTGCGCCGTTTTCAGCTCCCGTCCCTCTCCCTGAAGCAGGTCGCCGCGGCAACGCCGCCCGAGTGGGAGGTGCTGCTGGCCGACGAGATCCATGAAGACATCCCCTTTGACGGCCAATTCGACCTGGTAGGAATTACCGCCATGACCCATCAGGCGGTCCGGGCCTATGCGATCGCCGACCGTTTCAGGCAACGGGGTATTCCGGTGGTTTTGGGCGGCATCCATCCCACGGTGCTTCCCGAAGAGGCGTCACAGCATGCCGATGCGGTGGTGATCGGCGAGGCGGAACCGGTCTGGGCGCAACTCTTGAACGATCTGCGGGCCGGGCGCATGGCGCCGCGCTACCGCTCCATCCCACATGGTGATCTTCTGGAGATTCCCTGGTCGCGGCGCGACTTTCTGGCGGGCCGCACCTACCTTACGACCCAGACCATTCAGGCCAGCCGCGGCTGTCCCTACGACTGCCCGTTCTGCACGGTTACCCCCTATTTCGGCCGCACCTTCCGCTATCGCGACCCCGACGACATCCTGGCGGAATTGCGTACCTTTGATCGCAAGCTGACGGTATTTCTCGACGACAATATCCTGGGAGACCCGGAACGGGCAAAGCCGATCCTGCGCGGCATGGCCGGTCTCGGACTGCGCTGGGGCGGGCAGGCCAATCTCCGCTTTGCCGAAGACCCCGAACTGGTGAGCCTGTTGGCTCAATCCGGTTGCATCGGCATCTTTGTCGGCATCGAATCGGTCTCCGGGCCCCAGGCCAACCACCCCAAGACCGGCAGCAGATTCAGCCAGGCCGACCTGATCAAACGGGTGCGGGACACCGGCATCGTGCTGGAGGCCTCCATGATCTTCGGCTTCGATGACCACGACGAGAGCGTTTTCGAGACCACGGTCCGGTATCTGGAAGAGTGTGCGCCCAGTATCCCGACCTTTCACATCCTGACCCCCTATCCCGGCACGGCGCTGTTCGAGCAGTTCGACCGGGAGGGACGCATGCTGCATAAGGAATGGCAGCACTATGACCATAATCAGGTGGTCTTTCGTCCCAAACAGATGACTCCGGAGCAGTTGTACAAGGGGTGGCGGGCGGCGCGCCGTGAGGTCTACCGCTGGCCCTCGGTCCTCTCGCGGGTCATGCAGGGAAACGGCAAGCTCATCAATCTGGCGTACAATGTCTTGCGCCGGGGCGGCGTCTACGGGGACGATGAAGTCGTGTACCCCAAGGGCCCTGACGGCTCCCTTGGTCACAACCAAGGAATGAAGCCATGAACATCCTGTTGCTCCGCCCCCATCCCGGCAATGACCGCTTCGGGCTCGGCCCCTTCTTCCGGGTCGAGCCTCTGGGGCTCGAATACATCGCCGCCGCCCTGCTGGGTACAGGACACCATGTCACTATCGCCGATCTGCGTTTCCGGCCAGGTGCCGCAACCTGGGTACGCCGCACACGCCCACGCCTGGTGGGCATCAGTTGCCTCCACTCCCTGGAATTCGACCGGGTGCTTGAAACCGCCCGCGAAGTCCGGCTGGCCTCGCCGGAGGCCTTCATCGTGGTGGGAGGGCATGCCGCCGCGGCCTTCCCGGCGCCTTTGGAGCATGACCCGATTGACGCCATTATGGTTGACGACGGCGAAGAGGCGGTTGTGCGCCTGGCAGCCTGCCTGGAACAGGGGGGCGAACTTGCCCGGGTGCCGGCCTTGCGGCTCAAGACTGCCGATGGCTGGATCACGACCCCGCCCCTGGAGGAACGGACCCCGCTTGACGTGGTCCCCCTGCCTGCCCGCAACTTGGTGCAGCGGCATCGCAACGGGTATCACTGCCTGCTGTTCAAACCGGTCTGGCTGATCGAGACCGCCCGAGGCTGCCCGCATCGCTGCTCGTTCTGCTCGGTGTGGCAGCTTTACGGCCGCACCTGCCGGGAGCGTTCCATCACGGCGGTGGTGGAGGATTTTGCCACCTGCGGCGATGCTATCTTTGTGGCCGACGACCTGTTCTGGTATAATCCCGAGCGCAGCCTCGAACTGGCCGCCGCCCTCAAGCGCCGGGGAGTTTACAAACGCTGGATTCTGGTCCAGACCCGCACCGACCTGATCCGCCGCAGTGGCGAACTGATGGCCGCTTGGCGTCCCCTGGCCAAGGACTTCGACATTTTCCTGGGGTTGGAGGCGGCCAGCGACGACGGTCTGACCGGCCTGTCCAAGGATGCCGGCATCGGCGACAGCATCGAGGCGGTGCGAATCGCCCGGGAATTGCGCTACGGCATCAACGGCAACTTTCTGGTGGACCCGGATTGGGATGAGGCGCAGTTCCGGGAATTGTGGGCGTTTGTGGAACGCCACGGCCTGCAGCGGGCCGGTTTCACCATCCTGACCCCCCTGCCGGGGACCGACTACTACCAAAGCGAGTTGGCCCGCACCGCCGGGCAGCCGTGGGCCAACTTCGACATGCACCACCTGCTGTGGGAGCCGCGCCTGGGGGCAGAGCGCTTCTTCGAGCTGTACGCCGAGACCTGGCGCCGTTCGATCCTCAATACCGCCGGCAACAAGAGTCTCATGGACTGGGTCCGCCAGGTCCGCCCCTCCCAGATACCCTATATCATCCGGGTCCTGCTGCGCACCCAGCGCATGATGAAGCCGGCCGAATACCTGCGGGAACACCGCGCGAACCGCTGCCGGGCCCCGCAAATCCCCTGTGAAGGTAAAAAATGATCTGTTTCATGTTTCCCGGTCAACCCCTGGCCCACGATGCCATACTCCCCTGCGACGCCGATTTCAGCGCGGTCGCCGCGCTGGTCCGCGCCCATACCGGGCTGGACGTGGCTACCTTTACCTGGGCGGAGGGGACGCATACGGAACAGGTGGCCCTGCAGGTCTACGGGGTGGCTGTGAGTCTCTATCGCCAGCGCTGCCTGCGGCTGGAAGGGTTGAGACCGGCACTGACGGCCGAGCACAGCATGGGAATCTATGCCGCCCTGGCGGCCTGCGGCTCGGTCAGCGAAGGGGAGGCCCTGGAAATTGCCTTTCGGGTGGGGTCCTGCATGGAACAGCGCTTCCTGGGACGGGATTATGCCCTGGGATGCCTGGTGGGGCTTACGGCGGAGAAGCTGACGGTACTGGCCGCAGAAGGCGCGGTTTTTCTTGCCAATCACAACACGTCGCACCATTTTCTGCTGGCCGGTAGGCGTCATGATATGGAGGCCACCCTGAGCGAAGCGCTCACAGCGGGGGCCTTTTCGGCCAAGCTCTTCCCCTGCGACGCCCCGCTGCATACCCCGCTCCTGGCCGACGCGGAAGAGGAGTTGACGGCCATTTTCCGGGACTATCGCTACCGGGAACCGGCTATCCCACTCATGAACCACATTGATCAGGAGTTCCTCACCGCCGCCGAGATCCCCTCTTTCCTGATGCGGGAATTGACGGAAACGGTCCACTGGGAACAGACCTATCGCGCCCTGAAACGGTCCGGCGCCACCCGTTTCGTGGAAGTGGGGGCGGGGGATTCGCTCAAGAAATACAATCGTTGGATCGAGAGCAGGCTATGAACTACCACGAAACAGCCCTAACCGTGCGCTTCAACGAGGTGGACGCCTACCAGGTGGCCTGGCACGGGCATTACGTTGCCTGGATGGAGATCGGCCGCAGTGAACTGGCCGGCAGATTCGGGCTGGATGCCTTCCAGTTGGGGGCTCTCGGCTATCTTGGCCCGGTGGTCGCGCTGGAGATAAAGTACCTGCGTTCCGCCCGTTACAACGACGTGTTGACCGTCCGCACCACCTTGACACCGAGCGAGACGGCCACCCTGGTCTTTGAAAGCGTCATCCTGGACCCTGACGGCAAAAAACTGGCCACCGGCCTGACCCGCCATGCCCTGACCGACCTGAACGGCGTCCTGCAATTCCAGATGCCGCCTGCGGTTGCCGAGCGGGTCGAGCGGATGAAGGCCTGGCTGGAGGCGACATGAAGATTCTCCTGGTTTCGGCCAACCGCGAACATTCCCCCTATCCGGTGTTCCCCATCGGTCTCTCCTATCTGGCTGCCCCCCTGGCCACTGCCGGGCATGAACTTGCCGTGCTCGACCTCTGTTTCGAACAGGAGCCTGAAACGGCCTTGGAGGAACGGCTCGCCTCATTTTCGCCGGCCCTGGTGGTGGTATCCCTGCGTAACATCGATAATGTGACCTGGCCCGGTTGCCGTTCCTATCTGGCTGGGGTGCGGGAGGTGGTCTCCGTCTGCCGTAGGAGTGCCCGGGTCGTGGTGGGCGGTTCCGGTTTTTCCCTGATGCCCCGGGAGATCCTGGCCTATGTGGACGCCGATTATGGCGTGGTGGGCGAGGGGGAGGAGGTGCTGCCCCGGCTCGTGGAGTCGATCGGACAGGGCACCAGCACCTCCGGCCTGCCAGGGGTGCTGGTGCGGGGTGTTGATGAGTTCCTGCCGGCATTGCCGGTGGAGCGGATCGTTACCCCTGACCGGAACCTGTTTGATGTGGCGCGCTACCAGCGCCAGGGGGGCATGGCCAATGTGCAGACCAAGCGTGGCTGTCCCTTCGCCTGTATCTACTGCACCTATCCACTGTTGGAGGGGCGTCGGATGCGCCTGCGGCCGACCCAGGACATCATCGCCGAGGTACGCGCCCTGGTGGAGGACCACGGGGTCAGCTATATCTATTTTGTGGACGATATCTTCAACTACCCGACCGAGTTCGCCGAACAGCTCTGCCGGGCCATGACCGCGGAACGGCTGGCGATCAACTGGTCGGCCTTCATCAATCCGGCCTTCATGCCGCCCGGCCTGCTGGATGTCATGCTGGCCGCCGGGTGCGATGCCGTGGAGTACGGCACCGAATCCGGCTCACCGGCCATGCTGAAGAATCTGGGTAAGGCCTTCACGGTGGCTGACGTCCGTGAAGGTTCGCGTCTGTGCCGCGAGCGGCAGGTGGATTTCGCCCATTACATCCTTTTTGGCGGACCGGGTGAGACGCGGGACACTATCCTGGAAAGCTTCAGCCTGATGGACGAACTGGAACCGACCGCGATCATCGCCATGACCGGTATCCGTATCTTCCCCGGTACCCCGTTGCACCGGACCGCCCTGGCGGAAGGGGTCATCGATAGCGCCACCAACCTGCTGGAGCCGGTCTTCTACATCTCGCCGGCCGTCAGGGACGAGTTGACCGAACTGGTCACGTCAGAGGCGATCAAGCGCAAAAACTGGGTCGTGCCCGGCCTGGAGGTTAATATCAGCGACGCCATGCTGGAGGCCCTGCGCATGTTCCCGGTCAAGGGGCCGCTCTGGAAGCTGATGAAACGCCTGGGCAGAAGCCGTATCAGGCCGCTGTGATACCCCGTTGACTCCCGTGATTACTTCTTCCAAATCATCCAGACCCCGCATCGACCTGCGCCTGGCGGCGCTCCTCATCGGTATCACCCTCTCCACGGTGGATTCCAGCGCTCTCAACCTGGCGTTGCCGTCCCTGGCGGCCCATTTCCATAGCCACGCCGGCGACGTCCAGTGGGCCTCCACCCTCTATCTGGTCGGTTCGGCACTCGCCTTTCTGCCCCTGTCCGGTCTGGCCGGCAGGGTCGGTACGGTGCGGGTCTACCGCGCCTCGCTGATCAGTTTCAGCATGATCTCCTTCATTTTGGCGCTTTCCCCCAACCTGGCGGTATTGTATCTTCTGCGCTTTCTGCAAGGGGGGGCCGGAGCGGGCATCGTCGGCCTGGTGCCGGGCATGACCGCAGCCACCTTTCCCGAACGTCGCGGCTGGGCCCTGGGGATGGTGGCAGGTGCGGTCGCTGCCGGCACCATGATGGGGCCACCCCTGGGTGGTTTCATGGTGGACTGGTTCGGCTGGCGCAGCATCTTCTTCATCAATCTCCCTTTCGGGCTGGCGGCCTTTCTGCTCTCCGGCCGTCTGACCGAACTACGCGGCGTGGGGCTACGGGAAGGGCTGCGCCGCGCCATCCGCGCGCCCCGTTTCCTACTGGCACTCCTGGCCACGGTCTGTTTCTTTGCCCAATCCTTCGGCAGCAACCTGTTATGGCCCTTTTACCTGGAAGCGAGGGGCATGACCCCCAGTCGGGTCGGGCTCGCCATGCTGCTTCCCCCGGTGCTGCTGATGATCCTCGGCCCGCTGGCGGGGCGGCTCTCGGACCGTGTCGGCTACGAGCGGGTCAGTTGGCTCGGCAGCGCCGTGCTGGCCTTGGCCTCCTGGACCCAGGGCATCACCGGCCGGGTCGTGCCCGGTCTGGCCGGTATCGGCATCGGCCGGGCGTTGTTCCAGGCCGCCAACAATGCCGCCGTGCTCTCCCAGGCTCCACTCGAGACCGAAGCGGTCGCCTCAGGGCTGCTCTCCATGGCCCGGGTGGCCGGTCAAGGGGTGGGCAGCCTGCTGGCGGGGAGTATGTGGGGCGCGTTGGAGCATCATGGAGCGCGGCATGCCTTTCTGGTCTCCAATCTGGTTCTGGGCGCTATTGCGGTGCTGGCTGGTGTGCTGATCCTGTCGCGCAGGCGGGTAGGGACCATGGGGAGACATCCGGAATAGCCGTTGTATTTTTGCACGGGATAGCTTTCTGAACTCGCAGCTCTTGTGGCAGCTTGCCTGCGGCCCATTTCATCCTGCGTGAAGTTGCATTCCTTCGCAAAATTTCTTCTTACTAAATTTATTTGGCCCGTTCACTGACACCACAAGGAGATAGAGCATGGAACAGAGAACATTGGGAACGCAGGGATTGGTTGTCTCAGCCCAAGGGCTGGGGTGCATGGGGATGTCCGATTTCTATGGCCAGCGGGACGAGGCTGAAGCCATCGCCACCATCCACCGCGCCATGGAACTGGGCGTCACCCTGCTGGATACCTCCGACATGTATGGCCCGTTTACCAACGAGGAGCTGGTCGGCAGGGCGATCAAGGGGAAACGCAAGGCTGTGGTCGTGGCGACGAAATTCGGCATTGTCCGTACCGAGGACCCGAACTATCGCGGCGTATGCGGCCGGCCGGACTATGTGCGCTCGGCCTGCGACGCCTCTCTGAAACGACTGGACGTAGATCATATCGACCTCTACTATCAACACCGGGTGGACCCGGAGGTGCCGATAGAGGAGACCGTGGGTGCCATGGGCGATCTGGTGACCGCCGGCAAGGTCCGCTTCCTTGGCCTGTCCGAAGCCGGTCCGCTCACCATCCGCCGCGCCCACGCTGAGCATCCCGTCAGTGTGCTGCAAGGCGAATACTCGCTCTGGAGCCGTGACCCGGAGGACGAGGTGCTGCCGACCCTGCGGGAGTTGGGGATCGGCCTTGTGGCCTACAGTCCCCTGGGGCGCGGGTTCCTGACCGGACAGATCACCCGATTCGAGGACTTCGATGCCGATGATTACCGTCGCCTGTCCCCACGCTTTCAGGGTGAGAACTTCGACAAGAACCTGCACCTGGTGGAGCAGATCAAGGACATTGCTGCGCGCAAGGGGTGCACACCGGGGCAACTGGCCCTGGCCTGGGTGATGGCTCAGGGAAACGACATCGTGCCCATACCGGGGACCAAACGCAGAAAATACCTGGAAGAGAATGTGGCCGCCGCAGCGGTGACGATCAGCGCTGCCGAAATGGCGGAGATCGACAGGGTGCTCCCCAAGGGCGCGGCTGCCGGTGAGCGCTATCCGGCGGCCATGATGGCGATCATCAACCGGTAAGCCAGAGTAATCCCTACCTGTAAAGGAGTTGTTGACATGCACCATGAACTGCGCCGCAAAGAGCGGGCCCTTACGGAACCTGAGGCGAGGGAAATCCTGGAACGGGGCGAATACGGAATCCTTTCCACCTGTGACCCGGATGGCCAGCCGTATGGCATCCCGCTCAGCTACTGCTTCGAAAACGACGCCATCTACTTCCACTGCGCCGTGGAAGGGCACAAACTGAACAACATTGCCGCCGACAGCCGGGTGTCCTTCTGTGTGGTCGGTACAACCGAGGTCCTGCCCGACCAGTTTGCTACCAGGTACGAAAGCGTCGTTATCTCCGGCAGGGCGACGGAGGCCTTTGACGAGGAGAAACAACGAGCCTTGGAAGGGCTTCTGGCCAAGTATTCCGCCGAGTTTCGCTTGCCGGGGCTGGACTATATCGAGGCCATGCGGGAACTGACCAGGGTGTTCAGGGTCAGCATCGAAGATATCAGCGGCAAGGCGCGAAGATGATGGTACGACTCCAGACAACCGGGAAGTGACTCGATGTATCCCGTCGGTTGTTGATTCCGCATCTGTGCAGACGTAGTTTCCTGCACAGATGCGGAATCTTCCAAACTATCCCCGATTTATTGCCCCTGTGCCGTTCAGACGTGTCCGCCCTGCTGCCGATAGGCTACCAGGTCGGCGACGGTAACCACCGGAAGGCTATGCTGCTTTGCAAAGGAGATGATTTGAGGCATCCGGGCCATGGTGCCGTCCTCGTTGGTCAACTCGCACAGTACGCCGCACGGTTTGAGCCCGGCCAGGCGCATCAGGTCAACCGTTGCCTCGGTGTGCCCCCCACGTTCAAGTACGCCGCCGGGACGCGCCCGCAAGGGAAACACATGGCCGGGGCTGTTCAAATCCGAGGGGCGCGCCTGGTCGGCAATGGCGGCCTGGATGGTGGTCACCCGGTCTTGGGCGGAAACCCCGGTGGTCACGCCTTCCGCAGCCTCGATGGTGACCGTGAAGGCGGTCTGATAGCGGCTGGAATTCTCCGCCACCATCATCGGCAGGCTGAGCGATGCAACCTTTTCGGGCGTCAGGCAGAGGCACACAATCCCACTGCACTCCCGGATCATGAGCGCCATCTGGGCCGGGGTCAGGGACTCGGCGGCAAAGATGAGGTCACCCTCGTTTTCCCGTTCCGCATCATCGGTGACCAACACGCCGGCACCGGTCCGCAATGCGGTCAGGGCAGTTTCAACACGTTCAAAAGGGGTACCAAAAGAGACCAGCAGTTCCTGAGACATGATTCGACTCCTTCAACAAGGGGAATTGGTCTCAGGGCGGCAGGACGGCAGACGGGACATACCGGCGCGCACAAGAGTGCGGGGCGGTTGGATGTCGGTTACCAGTTGGGTGGGTCGCTGCCTTATCCTCTTTCATCCGGACTGTTACCGTCGGCCCTGGCATCTCACCAGATCTGCTGACCCTCCTCCCCGCAGGAAAGAAGCGCTCGCGGGCTCCCCGGAAAAACCGGGATACCGCCGGTGGGGAATTTCACCCCGCCCCGAGAATAAGTGAAATCACAATACAAGCGTACCGGCGGCGCTGTCAAGAGTCTTCATGCGGAAGCAATCCCCTCCGTCGGCGGAAAAACCATATGACGAAAGGAGTTGCATCTATGTGGATGAGCACAATTGATGTCAGTTCTGGACATGCTCCGGCGAAAACGTTAGAATGAAAACCTTGTAATCAGATGCTCACCGGGGTTTCGATGGAATTTAAAGACCATATCGTGGTGGTGACCGGCGGCACGCGCGGCATTGGCCGGGCCGTTTCGCTTCTGTTCGCCCGTCAGGGAGCACGCGTCTTTGCCGCCTACCTGAGCAACGACCAGGCGGCGGCGGCTCTGGTCGCGGAAGCACAGGGGCTGGCCGGCACGATCAGCGTGATCAAGGCCGACGTGGGCACGGCCGCAGGGGCTCAGGGGCTGATCGACGCAGCTTCGAGGGAGAACGGCCATATCGACGTACTGGTCAACAACGCCGGCATCATCCGCGACGGCTGGCTGGCCATGATGGCGGAGGAGGATTGGGATGCGGTCATGCGCACCAACCTTTCCCCCCTGTTCCACTGTTGCAAGTGGGGGGTGCGCAAGATGATGGCCCGCCGCAGCGGCAGCATCGTGACGGTATCCTCCATTTCCGCCCTGACCGGCACCGCCGGCCAGACCAATTACGCAGCCTCCAAGGGGGCCGCCATCAGTTTTACCAAATCCCTGGCCCGGGAGGTGGGGGGGATGGGCATCCGCGTCAACGCCGTCGTGGCCGGCCTGATTGCGACCGATATGACCGCCGGGCTGAAGCAGGATGTGGTGGAACGGATCGTCAAGGGCTCGGCCCTCGGCAGGATCGGCACCCCCGAGGAGGTCGCCGAAGCGGTTCTTTTCCTGGCCTCCCCGCGAGCCTCTTACATTACCGGCCAGATCTTGGTCGTGGATGGCGGCACGGTCTAGGGGCAGATGTGCCTTTGGGTGAGGATTCGGGGAATCTGTTTTTCAAGCTTCACTTTATATTGTTAATATAACGTATCGATATTTGGTGCTAAATGGTTAAAAAACGCGTTGTCATAACCGGGCTGGGGGTTTTTTGCGGGGCCGGCAAGAATGTGGCCCAGTTCAGCGATGCCCTGCTGAACGGCATCAGCGGCATCGGGCCCTTGGATCTGTTCGACGTATCGGCCTTTCCTTCCCATATCGGTTGCCAGGTCAAGGGGTATGACCCGCTGGACCATTTTGACCGTGCAATGGCCCGGAAACTTTCCCGTGCCGACCAGTTCGGCCTGATCGCCGCCGCTGAAGCCCTGGCGGACAGCGGCCTGTCCGATACCTATTCACCCTTTGACATGGGGATTTCCATGGGTGGGGGGGCAGCCGGCATGTTCCAGGCGGAGCAGTGGCTGAAAGCGCAGCTGGTTGGAGAGAACGCGCCGCCGGTGTTGCTGCGCGGCGTGCTGCCCGACAAGACCGCCACCGAGATAGCCCGGGCCTGCAACCTTGCCGGCTACCAGGGAACAGTCACCACGGCCTGCTCCTCGTCGGCCACCGCCATCGGTTGGGGCGCCGAACTGGTTGCCACCGGCCAACAGCGGGCTGTGCTGGCTGGTGGTTCCGATACCCTGTCGCTTTTGACCTTCGGCGGCTTCAATTCGCTGAAGGTGGTCGATCCCGAGCCCTGTTCCCCCTTCAGTCTGGGGCGCCAGGGAATTTCCCTGGGAGAGGGGGCCGCTTTCCTGGTGTTGGAGAGCGAAGAGGATGCCGTGGTGCGGGGAGCCCGGGTGTATGGGGCAGTACTCGGCTATGCCCTGGCCGGCGAGGCGTATCACATGACCGCTCCGGAGCCGACCGGTTCCACGGCGGCGAGGGTCATGCGCAACGCCATTGCCGTTGCCGGTATCGACGGCGGTCGGGTAGGGTGGGTCAACGCCCATGGCACCGGCACGCCGCTCAATGATGTGGTGGAGTCCAATGCCATGAAGCTGGTCTTCGGCGATCGGATTACCTCGGTTCCGCTGATCTCCACCAAGGCCATGACCGGCCACTGTCTGGGGGCGGCCGGCGCTATCGAGGCCCTGGCCACGGTCATCGCCCTCAATCACCGCATCATTCCCCAAACCTTGAACTTCCGTGGCCGCGACCCGGAATGCGATCTGGACTACTGCCACGAGGGGAAACGTTCCTGCGAGGCCGACGTCGCCATGTCCAATTCCTTTGCTTTCGGGGGCAACATCACATCACTGGTGCTGGGTATATGATCTACTCCTTCAACGATATCGTCGTCAGCGGCTTCTCGGCCGTGACCGCCGCCGGCAACGGCATGGATGCTGTGCTGGAACTCCTTGGGTCGGGGCGGAACGCCCTGTCGGCCGTACCAGACGACGTGCCGGGGGGGGCGGGCCAGCGCTGGGGCAAGGCGCTCGGCTTCAAGGCCTCGGATTTCATGCCGCCGCTCAAGGCCCGCAAGATGGACCGGTGCAGCCACTTTACCGTTGGTGCCTCGGGATTGGCTCTCAAGGATGCCGGGATTGATCTGAAGTGCATCGATCCCGAGCGGATCGGGATCGCCCTGGGGTGCGGTTTCGGCGGCGTGGCCAATTCCGCCGAATTCCTCAGCGGTTATTTCAAAAGCGGCGCCGAGGGGTTGGCGCCGGTGCTCTTCCCCAATACGGTTTCCAATGCTCCCGCCAGTAACGCCTCCATCGAGCATGGCCTGAAGGGCCCCAACGTTACCCTGGTGCAGCGCTTCTGCTCAGCCGAGTCGGCCTTTGTCATGGCCTGCCGTTTCATCGCCGAAGGGCGGGCCGACGTCATGCTGACCGGCGGGGCCGATGACCTGACGCCGCTGATGATCTCAGGTTTTGCCGCTACCGGCCAACTGCGGCGTTATGCCGCCTGTTTCGGCGAGGGGAGCGGCATTCTGGTGCTGGAGAGCGCGGCTCACGCCGCCCGACGCAATGCCACGGTCAAGGCGACGGTGGAGACGGTCGCCACCATCGGGCTGCTCCCGGTCGGTCGTGAACAGGAAGGGGTGGAACGTCTGTTCCGCGGCGTTGATCGGTGCGATCTGCTCTCCCTTTCCGGCACCGTCGGCGACACCCCGCTTCTGATGCAACGGGTCGAGGCCCAGGGCATCATCGACACCGCCTCCATCCTGGGACACTCCCTGGCCATGGGGGGCACGGCCATGGCTACCCTGGTTGCCAAGCTTCAGCCCGACCAGCAGGGGGTGCACCTGGCGGCCTCTCCCGAGGGCCCCTACTACGCCATCCGCTTCACGGGAGGCGCAGCAACGGCGTGCATCCCCGGCGAAGTGAAGGGAGCTTCGCATCAAGTCTGATCCTGCGGCATATCTCCCCCACCGTTACCCTTTTCTGCTCCTTGACCGGGTCGTCGAACTGGAGACCGGCGCCCGTGCGGCCGCCCGGGTTGCCGTTACGTCGGGCCGCAGCTTTCCCCAGGTGCTGCTGGTGGAGTGCATCGCCCAGTTGGCCGGTATCCTCACCATTCAGGACGAGGGGGAAGGTGGTTTTTTGGCGGCCGTCGACCGGGCCGAATTCTCCGGCGCGCCCCGGGCTGGAGATGAGCTTTTGGTCTCGGTCCGGGTGGTCAAGGCCTTTGGCAGGCTTTTCATGGTGGAGGGAAAGGTGGTATGCGACGGCCGGACGCTGGTGACGGCCCAACTTACCCTGGGAGTAGGTAAACTATGATGTTGATTGCACGAGGTTCTCGCTTTTTTCTGATCCCCGCCGCCTACTGGCGGACCGTTGCTGCATGCGCCGCGCTGCTTCTGCTGCTCGTGGGCGCTTTCCCCTGTCAGGCCCGCCAGATCCCTGCCGTGGACGGGCTTGAAGCTCTTCGCAAGGCCTTTACCGGGGTCACGGACTTTACGGCCGATATCAGCCAGGAAAAGCGCCTCTCGGTGATGAAGCGGGCCATGACCATGAACGGAACGGTGCGCTTCCGCAAGCCTGACCAGTTCTACCTTGAACTCAAAGCACCCTATGCCAGCCGCATGGTCCTGCGGGACAGTACCATCGAGCAGGTCATGGGTACGGGCGGGGAACGAAACCGGATCGTCCTCCCCCCGGAGCAGGGACTGAAACGGTGGTTCGCGCGACTTGCCACACCGATCACCACCCTGCCGGAAGGTCTGGGCGTCCACGCCGATGCGACCGGTCCGGTCTATACCGTCACCATTGCGCCCCACGGCAAGGGTCAGGTCAAGGAACTGGTCATAACCTTCCTGGAAGACGGCACGATAAGAAAATTGGTCATCATGGAGCGGAACGGCGACCGTGCCGTGATGACCTTTAAAAAGGTGCGCCGCAACGTGGGGCTGACGGACCGCGATTTCCGCCTGGAGTGATAAACCTAACCAATGCGGGTTCTTTTGCCCTCACGTAAATGCCCTATAACATCATGCCGCGTTGTCTCCGCGACGCTGCAGCAAATGTTTTTTCGGGATAAACCTTGCGACCAATGATCGGACCTTCGATGAAACGTCATTTTCCCCTCTTGTTCCTGCTCTCCACCTTATTCCTGGCTTCCGGCTGTGCCATCTTCACCCCCAAGCCTCCCCTTGAGTATCGGCCCGGCGTCCAGGTGGATACCCTTTCGGCGGGCGTGTCCCTCTCCATCACCAAGGGTGAACAGGGCATGGGCGCAAACGGCTTTCTGCTCTATCAACGCCCCGACCGGATGAGGATGGTGATCCTTTCCCCCTTTGGCACCACCATAATGGAAACCGTGGTGGTGGGCGAAGAGGTTACGGTTGTGGACAATTCCAAGGGGGTGGCGTTCCGCGGCTTGCTGGCCGAGCTTCCCCAACAGGGGCAGGGGGATACCTGGCGCCAGGCGCGCTGGGTCATGGAGGTGCCGGCCCCCGGCAGTTCGTTGCGCGACGGTACCGTGGAGCGGACCAGCAGTATGGGGCTGAAGGAACGGGTGACCTTCGAGAACGGGCTGGTGGTTGTCAAAAGTCTGGCCAACGGCGACGAGGCCCATTACAACGATTACGAGGTAGTGAACGGCGTGCCCCTGGCCACGGAGATCATCATGTACAGCCACGACGGCGGCCGCTTCCGCATCAGGATCACCGAACCGGAGGTCAACACCGACCTGGCGCCGGAGGCCTTCACCCCCCATGTGGACAACCTGACCATCTACCCGTTGTCCGCACTGCAAGGAAAGCAATAATCCATGTTCCGCGCGTGGTCCTCACGTATCATCGCAGCCAGCAACACCCTTACGCGCCGTCATCTGGAATGGGTCTTCCGTGTCGCCTCGACGCGCCCCCTGGCCGTCATCTGCCTGTTCGCGGCTGCCGTGGTTCTGTCGGTCGCCATGATTACATCCATTCATTTCGAAACGGATATCTTCCGGCTTTTCCCGTCCCGCCAGCCAGCCCTCAGGCTGTTGCTCGATTCACTTGAGTGGACCGGCAGCGCCAATGAAGCCTATTTTCTGCTGGAGGGTGATCCACCGTCCCTGCCTGCAGAGGCCGGACGTTTTGCCGAGCGTCTGGGACAGGCCCGCGTCGATGGGCAGCCCGCCTTCAAACGAATCACCTGGAGGATCTACGACGAAAGTCAGGCGGCATCCTTCAAAGAACTGATTGCCTATGCCGTCATCCATCCCCAGCTCTTCATTCAGCCGGATGATCTGCCTCGTTTTGTTGCCCGTTTTGCCCCCGACCAGGCAAACGCAGCCCTGCAACAACTCCAGGCCAACCTGGCCGGGCAGTTCGGCGGTTTTGCCAGCGGCTTGGCCACCGTTGACCCGTTTTCCCTGCGCGACCTGATCCTGCCGCGTCTCAAGACCGGCGGTCAAGCCCTCGACCTCGATCCGGCATCCCCCTATTTTCTCTCCCGCAACGGTGCTGTGCTGATCATGATCGCCGAACCTGCCAGACCGGTCCAGGACATGGTGTTCGCCCGCAAGCTGGTGGCGGCCATCAATGATGCCCGCCGTGGTTCTCCGATCTCGATCTCCTGCGCCGGTGCACATATCAGCGCCGTGCTGGATGAAGCGGCGATGAAGTCCAATGTCCTCGTCAGCATCGTTATCTCGCTCTTGGTGGTGTTGGGCATTTTTTACATCGCCTACCGGCGCTTGTTGCCTACCCTCCTCATTCCGCTGATCCTGGCGTGCGGCGTGTTGTTCGCCCTGGGGACCGCCGGGCTGTTTCTCCGGTCGATCCATATCATTTCCTTTGCCTTTACCGCCCTCATCACCGGCATCGGCACCGACTATTCGATCCATATCTATGACCGTTTCCATAGTGAGCGGGCTGCCGGCAAAACATCCCAGGAAGCGTTGGAACTGGCGATCCTCGACACCGGTCGCGGCGTCTTCACCGCTGCCATTACCACGGCGGTCCCGTTTTTGGCGTTGATGGTGTCCGATGTCCGCGCACTCTACGAACTCGGCCTACTGGTGGGGCTGGGGGTGATCTATTCCCTCTATGCCACGTTGTTTTTCCTGCCGCCTCTGCTGCTGTTCATGGAACGCCGATTTCCCATCACCTACCGTCCCATACCCTGCCTCGGCCTGCCATACCTCTGGCGCGCCGTGCTGCGGCATCCGGCGGTGGTTGCCACAGGCTCCCTGTTGATGACGGCAGGGCTCTGCTGGGCGGCTTTTTCCATCACGTTCGATGGCGAACTCAAAAACCTACAGCCGCGCCATTCCGAGGCTTTTCTCGCGCAGGAAAAGATCGAACGGAACTTGAGTATCGCGCCGAAACAGATACTGGTGGCGTTGGAGGGGCGTGATCTTTCCGATGTTCTGGAGCGGGTTTCGCGGCTGGACGCACTGGCGGCATCCCTTCAGGCGCGCGGACAGATCGTGGCGTGGTCATCCCTCTGCCGTGTGATCAACAGCCAGAAGACACAGATGGAGTTGTCTCTCCGGCTACGGGAGCGGTTTGGCGATGCGCACCTCGAAAAGTCCATGCTGGGGGCGCTTGACCGGCAAGGGTTTGCCACAGAGCAGTTCCAGCCATTTCTGAATGGGATGAGCCATCTACAACGAGCCGTACCGATAAGCCCCGAAGAGGCGGTGGCCCGCCTTTCGGCCTCGCCCCTCAAGGGGGTTGTCGATCGCCATCTGGTTAAAACCGCTACCGGTTACCACGCCTTGGCGTATCTGCACTATTCCGGCTCCTCGCTTGATCTGCCCGCCTTTCAAGCCGCGCTGGCGGCTCTGGACCCTACGGCTCGCATGACCGGTATCGACCTGATCAGCAGCCAGTTGAAGGATGCCGTACGGAACAGCTTTACCGGCGCCTTCCTGTTGGGTGGGGTGCTGGTGCTGTTCTTTCTATTGGCTCATTTTGCCAGCATGCCGTCGGGGGTGCTCTATTCTCTGTTTCCGGTGGCGGCTGCCTCTGGTTGCATGTTGGGGACCATGGCTTTGAGCGGCATGGGGCTCAATTTCATGAATGCCATGGTGTTGGTGACGATTGTGGGGATGGGGAGCGATTTCGGCCTGTACATCCGCTTCCGGGTCACGGCGGAGACGCCCGGCGAACGGGAGCGGCAGTACGTGCAGATCGGCCGGTCGGTCTTCCTTTCGGCCATGACCACCATTGTCGGGTTCGGGTCCCTAGCCCTTACCGACTACGGCGCCATGTCTTCCATCGGCTGGGCCACGAACCTGGGAGTAGGATTCATTACCTTTTTTTCTCTGGTGACCCTGCCGGCGGCCATGTCCCTGAAGAAGTGCGATAGATGAAGCGATTCAATGATAGAACGTCATACCCACCAGGAACTTGCTGGAATTGAGCGGCTCGTTGGGCGCGGCGGTTCCGGCGTTGGAGATGTGATGGTAGCGGTACTCGGCCATGAGTGCCGTATTCTTGCGTACGAAGTACTGCACCCCCGTTCCCCCCTGGTAGGAAAAATCCAGCTTGGTCCCCATGGTGGGCAGCCCCAGATCCACATAGAGTATCCCCCCGCCGGCAAAGACGTAGGGGGAGATGCCCTCCAACCCGGTAAATTTCCAGCTTCCCAATAGATACCCTCCCACCATGGACCTGGCGTCATGGTCCACGGCCATGTGATAGGGCACCTCCACCAGCAGTTCGTGCCGCCCCTGATACCAGCTTCCCCTGCCGACCTCCTGGGAGAGGAAACGGCCATAGCGGGCGATGACGTCCCAGGTCTGCACCTGGGTGCGGGTGGCGCCGAAATAGCGGTGGGTGATGCCGTAGCCGGTCAGCAGGGCGCATTCCGATTGGGCCGTGGTGACGGCGGTTTCTGCCCGGGCCGGGAGCGGGGCGAGGAAGGCAATGAGGGCAAGGGTGATCAGGATTGTATTTTTTGTCATAGGAGAAATTCACCGACCTGTTGTGTGGAGTGGTATTGATGGTTGTTCGCTATCATGTCTCGAACCTGTCCAGCTTATCCGCAGCCGTTAAACGGGTGGTTTCGAGTTCGGCAATGACCTGGGCGCCCAGGAGCAGGATCAGGGCCGACACCTCAATACTGAGCAGGGTCACCACCACCGTGGCAATGGAACCGTAGATGATGTTGACCATGGAGAGGGAGGCGTAATACCAGACCAGTATGCGGCGGGTGATCTCCCATAACAGTGTGGCAGCCACTCCGCCGATCAGGGCGTGGCGAAAGGTGACCCGTACCACCGGCATCACCAGGTAGATGGATGTGAGCATCAGCAGTTCGCCGGCGATCCCCAGGACATACAATGCAATCCTCTCCGTACCGGCCAGGCTCACGCTCCGGTTGAACAGGACCAAATGCCGGCTTTCAAGGGTCTCCACCGCACCCACCACCACCGATACCAGTACGATGCCCAGGGCAAGGGCGCAGATATAGACAAAGGGGATCAGGGCGGAGACGAGGAAGCCGCGGCGTTCATGCCTCACATGATGGAAGAAGATCACCGAGATGGCGTTTTCCAGGACCGTAAAGGCGATGGAACTGAAAAACAGCATGACGATAAAACCGATGATGCCGATCACCTGGCGGTTTTCCACAAATACCCGCACCTGTTCCAGCAGGGTGGCGGTATAGCCGGGCACCACCATCTCCAAGTAGGTAGACATGGTGGCTACCAGCCGTTCCTCGCCGATAACGTGGGATAGCACGGTCAGGACGAGGATCGACATGGGGACCACCGACAGCAGGGTGTAGTAGGCCACGGCGCCGGACAGCAGAAAACCCTGGTTGCGCTGGAAATCTCGCACAACCGCGGCCATGAAGCTGAAAAAACGGCTGGCCTTCCCTTGGCCGCTATACGGTTTGTCCGTCATGACTAGGGTTCCCCTTCCGGTGGTCCGGCTTCCTTCTTGTGGCCGTCCCACCACCCGGGTCTACTGTGTCTGATCCAGACCGGGATGGCCAGCAGCAGGGCGACCAGGGCGAGCCCCATGATGATCTGCTGCACCAGGGAAACACCGGTAAAGAAGGTCTTGCCGTAGTAGTTGAGCAGGACCGTGCCGGGGGTCATGCCCACCAGTGTGGTCAGGGCAAAGGCGCGGAGCGACATGCCGGTCAGGCCGGCGCCGTAGCTGACCAGGGCAAAGGAGAAGACCGGCTCGAGTCGGGCGAATAGGACGATATACGCCATCTGGCGCTGGGGGTAATGGCCGCTGAAGGCGATCTTCCGGTGCAGGAGCCGGGTGATCGCCTCCCTGCCCAGGGCATGGGCCAGGAGAAAGCAGGCAATGGCCCCCACCTCGGAGCCGATGAGCGAGTAGACGGTGCCCCAGAACGGGCCAAAGAGCACACCGCCGGCCACATCCAGGGGGGCGTTGGGAACAACGGTCAGCACGATGGCAATGGTTCTGAGGAGGATATAGGCCAGGGGCGCCAGGATTCCCCTGCTCTTGATCCACGCCTCGAGCCAGCGCGAGTCCAGCCATTCGGGCGGCAGCTCACTCCAGACGAGGCCGCAGAGGACGACCAGGAGGACGGCGAGCAGCGCCCCCTTGAACAGACATACCCCCTCTTTGGCTGTTTTACTCACAGTTTCTCTCTTGCCGGCTTCGTCGGAAAACCATTTCGACCTATGACCGTATAATCGCCTGAACTTTTCACCACTTCTGCTTCCGCTCGAAGGCCAGTATCTCCGGCAGATGGCGCAGGAATACCAGGATGCTGTGGGGCGATTTCCAGAGCATCTTCGTGTAGCCCCAGTGGATGCGGGTGCGATGGTAGAAACGACGGATGAATTCGTTGTAGAGCCTTTCCAGCTGTTCCTTGGTCATCCCCGCGGGCACGAAGACGAAGTTCATGCAGTTCATCAGTTCCCAGTTTTCGTCGAATTCCCCCTGCTCGCGAATGGTCTTGTAGATCGGCGCACCGGGGAAAGGGGTGAATTTTGTGACGTTGATCTCTTCCAGCGGCAGGGAGAGGGCGTAGTCGATGGTGCGGCGGATGGCGGCCTCGTCCTCCCCCGGCAGGCCGATCATGAAGAGCCCCTTGACCCGCATGCCCGCCTTCTTGACCATCTGCAGTTTTTTACCCACCTCGTCCAGGCCGTAGAATTTGCGATGCTTCTTGAGTACCTCCGGGTCGCCCGATTCGATGCCGAAATTGACCTGCCAGCAGCCGGAACGCTTGAGCAGCCCCAGGAGTTCCTCATCCACGTGCTCGAGCCGGGCTATGCAGTTGTAGGTCACCTTGAGCCGCCTCTTTGCCTTCAGGTCGCAGAATTCCGCTACCCGCTTGCGGTCGAAGGTGAACAGGTCGTCGTAGAAAAAAACGTGGCGGATGCCGTAGTCACGGTTGAGCATGGCCACGTGCTCGACGATGTATTCGGGTGAGTTGAAGCGGAAACCGCGGGAGAAGACCGAACGGTCGCAGTAGGAACAGGCATAGGGACAGCCGCGGCTGGAGATGATGCTCGTGTTGGGGGCCGTGGGAAAGCTGAACAGCGGCAGGGTGTAGCGTTCGGGAAAGCCGGGCAGCAGATGGTAGGCGGGGAAGGGGAGGTCGTCAAGGTTGGCGATCAGTTCACGCTGGCTGGTGAATACACCTTTGCCGTCGCGGCGGAAAGCGATGCCGGGCAGGGACTCCACACCCTTGAAACCGGCCTGGGCCAACTCCAGCATGGTCTGTTCCCCCTCGCCGATCACCAGGTAATCGATGGCCGGGAAGTCGTCCAGGAGCGGCGCGCCCATGGTGCAGGGGTGGGCGCCGCCGAAGACCGTGACGATCCGGGCGTCCCGCTCCTTGATGGCGCTGGCGATGCGGTATCCCTCCCGGAAGGCGGAGGTGGTGGTGGAAAAGCCCACCGCGTCGGGGCGGCGGCGGATGACCTCATCGGCCAGGTCGTCAACCCCCAGGGGCGTTGCATAACAGTCGATGATCTCGACTTCGATGCCGTGGCGCTCGAGCCAGGCGGCGATACTCATGATCCCCAGGGGGGGCATGATGTTGAAGATGGTGGTGATGTCCTGCACGCCCGGCATGAAGTTGCTGCCGTGGGGGTGGATGAAGATTACTTTCACTCAACGACCTCCAGGATGCCTTCCATTCCCTTGTCGCGATGGCTGGCAAGGAACGGCGGCTTTTTGTCGCAGTAGAACGGATAGCTGCCCACCTTGGTGGGGGTGAAGGCGATGACCTTCGGGTCGCGGGAAAGCGATACATTTACTTTGATGCTGGCCTCAGGGGCATCGATGACGATGGTGTGGGGGATGACCCAGCCATCCTTGCGCACCAGCATCTCCACCGGCTGATTGATCTTGACCACGATGTGGCGGGGTTTGAAGAAATAGTCACCCCCCAGCACCTCCACCCTTTGGACGCCATCCTTGTCCATGGGCACGATGAACGGGGTATCATCGGCATAAATGGCTGCCCCGGCAAGCAAGAACATCAGGCTGACAATAATTGTTTTCATGGCGTATACCTCCTTGCGCACCCTCACTTCGCTCGGCCCGGAACAGGCAAAGCATTAACCGTGCGCTATTATTTTATAGACTAGCATAGCCGGCCACAAATTCCATGCATTTATTGGCCAAAACGCGTCGTGAAAAGCGGTACTCCTCCTTTGACAATTGCGGCAAAATAGGCCATAGTCTAGCGGTTCATACCGGTATGATAACAGCGGAGTAGCAATGCAGCAACGCGCCATAACACCCGAAAAAAGCGACGATGATCTCCAGTTCGATGCCACCCTGCGGCCCCGCGCCTTGTCGGACTACATCGGCCAGGAAAAGATCAAGGGCAACCTGCGCCTGTTCATCGATGCCGCAAAGGGCAGGGGCGAGGCGTTGGACCATGTCCTGCTCTACGGCCCTCCCGGCCTCGGTAAGACCACTCTGGCCAATATCGTGGCCTGTGAGATGGGGGTCAACATCAAGTCCACCTCCGGACCGGTCATCGAGCGCCCCGGCGACCTGGCGGCCATCCTGACCAACCTGGAACCCCACGACGTGCTCTTCATCGACGAGATCCACCGGCTGTCCCATGTGGTGGAGGAGATCCTCTACCCGGCCATGGAGGATTTCCAGCTGGACATCATCATCGGTCAGGGGCCGAGCGCCCGCAGCATCAAGCTCGATCTGCCCCGTTTCACCCTGGTGGGAGCCACCACCAGGGCCGGTTTGCTCTCCTCACCGCTGCGCGACCGCTTTGGCGTGATCTCGCGCCTGGAGTTCTACACCGAACCGGAACTGGCCACCATCATCAGCCGTTCCTCCCATATCCTGGGTATGGAGATCGAATCCCAGGGCGCCGTCGAGCTTGCCCGGCGCAGCCGCGGCACCCCCCGCATCGCCAACCGCCTCCTGCGGCGGGTACGGGATTTTGCCCAGGTGCGGGCCAACGGCGTCATCACCCGAACGGTTGTTCAGGATACGCTCAAATTACTGGAAATCGATGAGATGGGCTTTGACCAGATGGACCGCATGATCCTGCTGACGATCATCGACAAGTTCACCGGCGGCCCGGTGGGGCTGGATACCATCGCTGCGGCCATCGGCGAGGAGAGCGACACTATCGAGGATGTGTACGAACCGTTTTTGATCCAAAACGGCTTCCTGAACCGCACCCCGCGTGGCCGGGTCGCCACCCGCGCCGCCTATCTGCACTTCGACCGCATAGCGCCCGAGTCACCCCAGGGGAACCTATTCTGACCATGCAGCAGTTTTTCGATTTTCCCATAACCCCCGCATACAGCTTCGACAGCTTCGTCGTCTGTGACGGCAATGCCGCGGCGCTCCAATTCGCCCGGCGCATAGCCGACAGTTCCGATGCCGAGAACCTGCTCTACCTGCACGGTCCGGCCGGTTCCGGCAAGACGCATTTGCTCCAATCCATAGCCCATTCCCTGTGTCCCGCTGAAACCGCCTGCTACCTGTCGTGCCGCGACCGCTTTTCCGCCCAGGAGCTGGTTGCGCACTTTAACGGAGCCTCGGCCCTCGTGGTGGACGACCTGCACCTGCTCCCAGACGAAGCCTCCCTGCGGGCCGCCCTGTGGCAGGTGTTCAACGACTTCTACGCCAGCGGCAGGAAAGTTGCCCTGGCCGGTCTTCTGCCGCCGCGGGAACTGCCGCACCTGGACGACCACCTGATCTCGCGTCTCTTGTGGGGGCTGGTCGCCCGCGTGGATGCCTCCGACGACCACTCCCGGCGCATGATCCTGAAAAAGATCGCCGATGACCGCCAGGTGCGGGTGCCGGACGATGTGGTCGATTATATCCTGATGACCGCCAGTCGCGAGGTCGGCGCCCTGATCGAGACCTTTGAGGCGCTTTTCCGGCTTTCCATGGCCGAACAGCGCCGCATCACCTTGCCGCTGGCCCGTCAATCCCGTGAACAGATGGTGAGCCGGGGGGCAACCCCATGACGCCTCCCTTCCATAATCGTTTGAAGACCCCGGAAGAGGTCGAACTTGAACGCAAACAGCGTGAAGCAAAACGCTATCAACTGGAACTGAACGACTGGGAACGGATGTTTTCCGGCCTTAAAGCCGAGATCCGCACCTTTGAGCAGCTCTACGAGGATACCGTGGGCGGTCGGATCACCGTTCTGGAAGAGCTGGAATGGCAGCTCAATGGCATCCTCGGCACGGAAAAGGCACCTCCCCGCCAGGAAGAGTCGCCGGACGAGCAGACGTTCAGCCATTTTCAACGCACGACCGACCTGCTGGACGATGAAGATGAGGGACCACCCGACACCTCCTCCATGAACATCAAGTCGCTCTATCGCGGGGTCGCCAAGGCGGTGCATCCCGACCTGGCCTCGGACGAGGCGGACCGCCTGCGGCGCCAGGAGTTGATGGCGGTTGCCAACCAAGCCTACGAATCGGGCGACCGCAAGTGCCTTGAAGAACTTTTTTGGGACTGGGAGGTGGGGACCGGAACCGTTTCAGGCAAGGACGTCGCCTCGGAACTGGTGCGGGTCATCCGCCAGATCGCCCGGCTCCAGCAGAATATCCACGCCGTCATCCTCCAGATCGACGAATTGAAGCAGACGGACATCTATCGCTTCAAACTGCGGGTGGCCGAGGCCCAGGCCGATGGCATCGATCTCCTGGCCGAAATGGTCGCCAAAGCGGACGAGGATATCGCCCAACTGCGCAAACGGCTTTCGGTGCTGCGGGGGGAGGACGTGACCGAACCCCAAAACTCTCCCCATGTGAAAACGCGGGTCATCCGCTTTCCTGCGGACAAGAGCTACGGCACGCTCTATGTGCGCAACATAGGCTCGACGGACTACCGCGACTGGCAATGGCTGGGGAGCGCGCGGGGCATTAAGGAAGTGTTTCTGGGCAAAGGGGTGCGACTGGACGTCAAGGGGATAGACGGCAACGGGCTGGATTTTCTGGACAGTATGCAGCCGGAGGATCTGCAAGCCCTCTTTCTGAACGATATCGACGACAGCGCCCTGCCGCATGTGACGCACCTTACGGGACTCCAGGAGTTGTGTCTTTCGAACACCGCCATCAGCGAGGACGGTCTTGCGCAGCTCACCTCGCTCGGCGAGTTGCAGCGCGTCTACATCTATCACACCGCGGTCGGCGACCAGGGGCTCCACAAACTGACCGGCCTCCCGGGGCTGAAATGGCTGACCTGCAGCGGCACCATGATCAGCGAAGAAGGCTTGAACCGTTTCCGGCAGGCAATGCCCGGTTGCAAGGTTGTTAACTTCAAGTGGCGTTACGACAAATAGGGCTGTGATGACGTTATAATTTTGCCGGCCATCCGTTTTGGTAACGTATTTGCGTGTGCTCCCCCTTCCCATTTCCCTCACGCTGTTGTAGTATGCACGCCCCCCAAAAACACAAAAGAACAGGAAACAATATGCCCGTCAGCAAGGATCAGCTTACTACGATCATTCGCGCAATCATTGAAGAAACCTCCCTCACACCACAGCAGGTCGCAAACACCGTTGAACTCCTGCAAGAGGGGGCCACGGTCCCCTTCATCGCCCGTTACCGCAAGGAACACACCGGTGAACTGGATGAGGTTCAAATCCGTGCCATAGAAGAGCGCTTCGCCTATTTCTGCGAGCTTGAGGAACGCAAGCAGACGATCCTCAACTCCATAGAGGAACAAGGAAAGTTGACCCCGGAACTGCGGGAACGGATCGAGGCCACACGCCAGAAGACCGAACTGGAGGATCTCTACCTCCCCTACAAGCCCAAACGGCGCACCAAGGCCACCATTGCCCGCGAACGGGGACTGGAACCTCTGGCCGACCTGATGGCCGCCCAAGGGGCGACCGTCGGAACGCCGGAGGATGCGGCCCAGGCCTATGTGGACCCCGACAAGGGGGTGCCTGACGCGGCCGCCGCCCTGGAAGGCGCCGGGCATATCCTGGCCGAACGCCTGTCCGACGACGCCGATGCCCGGGCCATGGTGCGGCGCTTGACCTGGGAACAGGGGGTGTTCAACTCGCGGGTGGCCGCCGACAAGAAGGATCAGGTCACCAAGTTCGAGATGTATTACGACTATCAGGAACCGTTGAAAGCGATTCCCTCCCACCGCATGCTGGCCATGCGCCGCGGCGAGAAGGAAGAGGTACTCTTCCTGACCGTCACGGCGCCGCTGGAGCAGATCCTGGCCGGTCTGAAGTCCCGCCTGATCACTGCCGACAGTATTTTTAGCCCGCTTCTGGAGGGGGTGGCCGAAGACGCCTACAAACGCCTGATCGCCCCCTCCATTGAGGTGGAACTGCGCCTGGAGGCCAAGAATCTGGCTGACGAGGTGGCCATCCGGGTTTTCGGCGGCAATCTGCGCAACCTGCTACTGGCGCCCCCGGCCGGCGGCAAGCGGGTGCTGGGTATCGACCCGGGGCTGCGCACCGGGTCTAAGTTGGCTGCGGTGGACGGCACCGGGCGTTTTCTGGAACATGTCACCATCTACCCCCATACCGGGGCGGCGCGGGTACCCCAAGCCCGGCAGGATCTGCTGCGTCTGGTGGGGGCGCACGCCATCGAGATGATCGCCATCGGCAACGGTACGGCCGGTCGCGAGATGGAGCTGTTTACCAAGGAAACGCTGGCAGAGGCGGGCCGGCACGTACCGGTGGTGATGGTCAGCGAGGCGGGGGCCAGCGTCTATTCGGCCTCGGATATCGCACGGGAGGAGTTCCCCGACCTGGACCTGACGGTGCGGGGCGCCATCTCCATTGCCCGGCGACTCCAGGACCCCCTGGCCGAATTGGTCAAGATCGACCCCAAGAGTATCGGCGTGGGGCAGTACCAGCACGACGTGAACCAGACCATGCTGAAGAAGGCCCTGGACGATGTTGTGGAGTCGTGCGTCAACTACGTCGGGGTGGACCTGAACACCGCCTCCTGGGCGCTGCTCTCCTACGTCTCCGGCGTGGGGCCGGCCCTGGCCAAGGCGATTGTCGGTTTTCGAGACCGGCAGGGAGCCTTCCCGTCCCGCAAGGCACTCCTGGATGTGCCCCGCTTCGGGGCCAAGGCCTTCGAACAGGCTGCCGGCTTTCTCCGCATCCGCAACGGCGTCCACCCCCTGGATAACACCGCGGTGCATCCCGAGCGCTATTCGCTGGTGAAGGCAATGGCCGCGGATCAGGGGGTAACCCTGGCCCAATTGGCGGCCGATCCTGCCCTTGTGGCCGGTATCGACCTGCGCCGCTACGTGAGCGACGGCGTCGGTATGCCGACCCTGCGGGATATTTTGGAGGAGTTGAAAAAGCCGGGCCGCGACCCGCGCAGCCAGTTTCAGACCGCCAGTTTTCGGGATGATATCCGGGAGATAACCGATCTTCAGGAAGGCATGATTCTGCAAGGGGTCGTGACCAACGTGACCGCCTTCGGCGCCTTTGTGGACATAGGCGTCCATCAGGACGGCCTGGTGCATGTCAGCCACCTGGCAAGCCGCTATGTCAAGGACCCCAACGACGCGGTCGCGGTAGGGCAGGTGGTCAAGGTCAAGGTGTTGTCGGCGGATGCGCAGCGCAAGCGGATCGCGCTTTCCATCAAGGAGGCCGAGGCGGGCGGGGGAAAACCAAAGCCCCAGCGCAGCCCAAAGCCGGAGGCGGTAACACAGGAAGTGAAAACGAAAACCGGCCTCGATCTCAGCGCCATGGAGAAGGCCGGTTTCCGTGTCAAGCGGAAGTAAGGAATAATTCCAAGTTGCAACCAAAATCGCACTGATCTCAACCACCCCCAGCCCCTCCTGATTCAGGAAGGGGTGGAGGTGGTTAGGTATCAGCTTGAATGCTTTTGGGAATAAGTTTTTTGCTTTTCCTGCTGTGTTTTACCCCTCGATCCTCGGGAACAGGGCTTCGGTCTTGGTAATCACCGTCCCCTCCTTCAGCCCGCCCCAGGTCAAACCGACCAGTTCCTTCTCCTCCCCGCATCCCAGGCTATCAAGCGCCTTCTTCGCCGTGGCCGGCAGGAAGGCCGACAGGATGATATGTACGATGCGCTGGGACTCCAGGAGACAGTACATGACCGTAGCCAGCCGTTCCTTGAGTGCCGGGTCCTTGGCCAGGGTCCAGGGAGCCGATTCGTCGATGTACTTGTTGCCCGCCGAGATCACTTCCCAGATGGCCTGGAGCGCCTTGCTGAAGGCCAGGTCGTTCATACAGGTTTCCATGGTGACGATCATCTCTTCGGTGCGCCGTTTCAGCGCCAGGTCGCTTACATTCAACTCCCCCGGGGCAGGCAGGATGCCGTTGAAATACTTGACCGCCATGGCTGTTGACCTGCTGAGCAGGTTGCCCAGGTCGTTGGCCAGGTCGGAGTTGATCCGCTGGACCAGGGCGGGGTGGGAGAAGTCGCCGTCCAGGCCGAAAGGCACCTCGCGCAGCAGGAAATACCTGACCGCGTCCACGCCGTACTTGTCGATCAGCATGTTGGGCTCGACCACGTTTTGCAGACTCTTGCTCATCTTCTGGCCCTCGATGGTCCACCAGCCGTGGGCAAAGACCTTTTCCGGCAGGGGCAGACCGGCCGCCATCAGGAAGGTGGGCCAGTAAACGGCGTGGAAACGCAGGATGTCTTTGCCGATCAGGTGCACGTTGACCGGCCAGAAACGCTTGTAGTCTTCGGTCGCTTCGGGATAGCCCAAGGCCGTAATATAGTTGGTCAGGGCGTCAAACCAGACGTAGACGATATGCTTGTCGTTGCCCGGCACCGGGATGCCCCAGGTAAAGGTGGTACGCGACACCGACAGATCGCGCAGCCCCTCCTTGACGAAGGAGATGATCTCGTTGCGCTTGCTTTTGGGCTGGATGAAGTCGGGGTGGGAGTCGATATAGGCCAGAAGTTGGTCCTGGTACTTGCTCATGCGGAAGAAGTAGGACTCTTCCTTCAGTTTTTCCACCGGCCGGTTGCAGTCGGGACAGCGGCCGTCGATCAACTGGGTTTCGGTCCAGAAGGTTTCGCAGGGGGTGCAGTACCAGTCTTCGTACTCGCCCAGGTAGATGTCGCCTTTTTCGAGAAGATCCTTGAAGATATGGCTCACACCTTTTTTGTGGCGCTCCTGGGTGGTCCTGATGAAGTCGTTGTTGGAGATGCCCAGCCGTTCCCAGAGCGCCTGGAAACGCTTCACCACACGGTCGGCCAGTTCCAGGGGCGTTTCGCCGGCGGTTGTGGCGGCCTTTTCCACCTTTTGGCCGTGCTCATCGCTGCCGGTCAGAAAATAGACGTCGTATCCCATGAGGCGCTTGTAGCGGGCCAGGACGTCGGCCGCCACCGTGGTGTAGGCGTGGCCGATGTGGGGTACGTCGTTGACGTAATATATGGGCGTGGTGAGGTAGAACGTAGGTTTCATGTCATGCTCCCGGAGTGTTTGGCGTTGGAGTTGTGCTGGTATCGGGCTTGTCACCTTGTTTGCGGCGGTGGCCGTGTTTGCGGTGCCGATTTCTGCGGCGCCCTTCCTGTTTCTTCTGGCCATCCTGTGCCTCGTCGACGCCGGCCTCGACGGCCGGGGGAGGCGGCGTAACAGCGGCGCGCTTGCTTTCCTCCCGCGTCTCGTCCTTCTGCTGGGGTGCCGGAGCCGGGGACGACGGCTGTCGCTGGTGGTGTTTACGCTCACGCTGCTCGCGGCGGGCTTCGGGCTGCGATGCCGGAGCAGCCGCGGGCAGCGTGGGAAGCGCATCGGCGGCGTTGTCGCTTAGGATCTCGTCGCGCCTGATGGTAATCTGTTTGTTATCGTCGAGCCTGAGCGTAATGTTGCCGGTCAGGATGTTGATCTTGTCGATGACGCCGACGGCAGTTGGAGTGCGGACCCGTTTCCCGCATTTGGGGAAGTTTTTCCGCAGGCAGCAATAGGTTTCGTANTTTCGTACTCGTAATCCAGGCAGCAGAGCAGACGACCGCATTGCCCCGATATTTTGCTGGGGTTCAGGGCCAGGTTCTGCTCCTTGGCCATCTTGACCGACACCGGCTGAAACTCGCGCAGGAATGAACAGCAGCACAGCTCCCGGCCGCAGATGCCGATCCCGCCGATCATCTTGGATTCGTCGCGCACGCCGATCTGGCGCATCTCGATGCGGGTGTGGAAGGTATGGGCCAGGTCTTTGACCAGGTCGCGGAAATCAACCCGACCGTCGGCGGTGAAATAGAACACGGCCTTGCTGCTGTCGAACTGGTATTCGACTCGCACCAGCTTCATCGGCATGGCGCGTTCCATGATCCGTTTGAGGCAGAAGTCAAAGGCGCTTTTTTCCAGCTGACGATTGCGCTCCTGGGTCGCCATGTCGTCCGGCGTGGCCTTGCGCCGGATGGTGACCAGGTTCTCGGGCACCCCCTCGCTGCGTTCGACCGGTCCCCGCAAAACGGTGCCGATTCCCAGGCCCCGTTCGGTCTCCACCACCACCTTGTCGCCGGTGGCGAGATCGAGGTTGCCGGCGTCAAAATCATACAGCTTGCCGGCTGTTGAAAATTGTATGGCTACGATTCGTGGCAAAATATCTCCTTTATTCCAAGCGTCCGATGCGAGCGCCGTATAAACCGGCGGCCCGGACCGATTCGTTGTGATTTAGCACGCTGTGGCGGCAATCCGCATGAAGAGCCGGTCCAGGGCGAGCTTGCTGTTGGCGTTGCGCTGGACCGCCCGCCGGGTTTCCATGCTATCTTCCAGTATCTGCAACGTCCGCTGCAGGGGCCATTTGGCGGCAAAGCCTTCCAGCGCCGGGCGGACCGCCGCGTTGACGATGGCACTGCTGCCGGCTGCCAGGTGGGCGGTGTCCTGCATGAACGAGATGAGCATATCCAGGGTTTCCAAGGTCTCGTCCCGGCTGGTGCCCAATTCCTCGGAAGCGTCGAAAATAGTGGCGATCCTGTTCCGGTCAAGAGCTGAAAGGCGCGCCAACAGGGTATCCTTGCGGTTACTAAGGGTGTCGTTGTCCAACTCCTGAGCACGCTGGATACTCCCACCGGACATGGGGGCCAGCAGTTCGGCCGTCTCGGGAGCCATGCCGTGTTGTTCCAGCAGCAGCCGGACGTTCTCGGTGGACAGGGCCGAGAAACGGATCAACTGGCAGCGGGAACGGATGGTCGGCAGCAACATGCCGGCGTTCTCGGTCAGCAGGATGATGATGGCATTGCCGGGCGGCTCTTCCAGGGTCTTGAGCAGCGAATTGCCGGCTGACGGGTTGAAGCGTTCGGCCGACTCGATGATGCAGGCCTTGCGCGGCGCCTCGTAGGGGCGCATGGACAAGTCGCGCTGCAACTCCCTGACCTGCTCGATCTTGATAAACTGGCCGTCCGGTTCGATGTAGTGGATGTCGGCATGGGAGTCGGCGGCCACCTTGCGGCACGAGGCGCAAACGCCGCAGGCGTCATCCTCCCGCTCCGTGCAGAAAATTGCCTGTACCAGGGCGCGGGCGGTCGTTTTGCGCCCACAGCCGGCCGGCCCCTCGAACAGGTAGGAGTGGGAGGTCTTTCCGGATCGGAGTGCGCGGCGGAACACCTCCACGACCCGCTCATGTCCTATGATGTCAGCGAACGGCATGGTGCTGTTCCTCCATGCGCGAGACCACCTGCCGGGCGATGGTGGCGGCGATCCGCTCGATCGTATCGCTGCCGTTCACGAGCAGGAACCGGTGCGGCTCTCCGGCCGCCAGGGCCAGGTAACCGTCCCTGACCCGCTGATGAAAGGCCAGGGCCTCCAACTCAAAACGCTCTTCACGGGGGCCGCTGGAGGCATCTATCCTGCGGCGCGCCCGCTCAAGACCCTGAACCGGTTCGCAATCGATTAGCACGGTCAGGTCCGGCCGTATCCCTCTGCACGCCAGGGCGTTCAGGGTATCGACGGTCGCGCGGTCGATCCCCCTGCCGTCGCTCTGGTAGGCAATGGTTGCGTCGGTGAACCGGTCGCACAACACCACGCCCCCCTCATCCAAGGCCGGCTTGACGACCTCGCCCACATGCTGGGCCCGGGCGGCGGCGTAGAGTAGAAGCTCGGCGTGGGGCAGCATGGCGCGGTTATCGGCGTCCAGCAGGATACTGCGAATCTGGTCGGCAATGGCGCAACCGCCCGGCTCCCGTGTCTGCGTGACCCGCCGGCCGGCTGCCGTCAGGCGTTCGGCCAACAGCTTGATCTGGGTCGTTTTGCCGCACCCCTCGATGCCTTCGAATGTTATGAAATAGCCCACGCCCATCCCTTAGTGCCAATTATCTGCAAATGCTGAATTATAGGTGAGTTGTCGCGAATTCGCAACTGAATTTCTGCTTATATGTGCATAACTGAGCATGTGCGGCGATATGCTTTCTGTTGCCAAATTCAGGTCGTATGACTATAGTTTCCCCGTTAGGAGAACAGCAAAGCGATGATCGATTACACCCATCTGGAAGAGCGGCTTGCCTATCTTTTCAAGGATCGCAGCCTGGCGTGCCGCGCCTTGACCCATCCTTCCTGGCAGCATGAGTGCAATGAGGCGGACGGTGACGATTACCAGCGCCTGGAATTTTTGGGCGATGCCGTGCTGGGCATGTTGCTGGCCGAGATGCTCTATTCCCGTTTTCCCGAATGGCATGAAGGGGACCTTTCCCGTTCTCGGGCTCATTTGGCAGGGCAGGGGACTCTGGCGGACCTGGCCCGTTCCCTTGAACTTGGTGGTTTTATTCGTCTCGGGCGTGGCGAGGAGCAAACCTCCGGCCGTAGCAAGGACTCGATCCTATCGGATGTCCTTGAGGCCCTGATCGCCGCAGTCTATCAGGATGGGGGATTGGAAGCTGCCCGTACCCTGGTGTCGCGTCTGTTCGACAACCTGCTTGCCGCCCCCGACAGCCGGGAGGTCGGGCGGGATGCCAAGAGCGAGTTGCAGGAACTGCTCTCGGCCAGAAGCCTGCCGCCGCCGGAATACCGGCTGAGCGCAGAGTCCGGCCCTCCCCACGACCGGTTGTTTCATTTTCAGTTGCTGGTGGGGGGGGACGTGATGGGGGAGGGCGAGGGCAGGTCGAAAAAAACAGCCCAGCAGGCCGCGGCTGCACAGGCGTTGGAACGGCTTTTATCCAATCGGGAACGCTGACGTGAAAGCGGTCACGGTTCCCTTCTTCATCAGTCACCAGGGGTGCCCCCACGCGTGTGTATTCTGTGATCAGCGCGTCATTTCCGGCTCCTGCGGCACTCTGCCGAGCCGGCAGCAGATTAGCGCCACCGTCGATTCCTGGCGGAGTTCCGCCGCCGGCCGCCCCCTGGAGGTGGCCTTTTTCGGCGGCAGTTTTTCCGCCCTGCCGGAACAGGTGCAGGATGAGCTGTTGGCCCCTGTTCAGTCCTTTCTGGAGAGCGGCGTTGTGCGATCGGTCAGGGTATCCACCCGGCCGGACTGCCTGGATGGCGCTACGGTGCGTCGCCTGGCCGACCAGGGGGTTTCTGTCATCGAGATCGGCGTACAGTCCATGGATGACGACGTCCTGGCGCTGAGCGGCCGGGGGCACGATGCGGCCGCATCCGAGGCTGCTCTGCGCTGCATCAAGGAGCAGGGCCTGGTTGCCGGGGCCCAGTTGATGCCCGGCCTTCCGGGCGACACTCCCGCCGCTGTGTTCAGGTCGCTGGAACGGGTAATCGCAGCCGGGGCGGATTTTGTGCGGTTCTACCCGGTGGTGGTGCTGGCGGGGACACCGTTGGCCCGGAGTTATCACGCGGGTGAATACCGTCCCCTGGATTTGGAACAGGGCATTGCACTCTGCAAGCAGCTTCTGCATCGTGCCATGCGTGGCGGGATTGACGTTATCCGCATCGGCCTCCAGGCGAGCGATGGGTTGAACGGTGCCACGGTACTGGCCGGTTGTTGGCATCCGGCGCTCGGGCAGTTGGTGCGTTCGGAACTGTATTTTGATCTGGTGCGGCAGCTCGCAGCGACTCTGCCCGACGATGCGCCTTTCAGCTTGACCTGTCATCCTTCGCGAGTCTCGGACGTGATCGGCCAAAAACGGCGCAACCTGGCGCGCCTGCGGCCATCCGGCATCTCTGTCCGGGTCGTTCCTGATGATGCTCTTTTGCAGGAAGAGGTTATGGTTGAATACTTAGGGCATTGCTTTAAAGGTAATATTATAACGGATTTGAATTACAACATCAGCGAGGTATAAATCATGCGTAAAGAATCACTGGCATTTCTGGAAAAGCTTCTCGACGCCCCGAGCCCTTCCGGCTACGAACAGCCGGCCCAGCGGGTCTTTCGCGACTATGTCGCCCCCTACTGCGACGAGTTGACCACCGACGTGATGGGCAATGTCTTTGCCCGCATCTCCGGCAAGGGTAAGGACCTGCCGCGGGTCATGATCGTGGGGCATACCGACGAGATCGGCCTGCAGGTCAAGTACATCGACGACAAAGGGTTTCTCTACTTTGCTGCCGTGGGCGGGGTGGACGCCCACTTGACGGCCGGCAAACGGGTCAATGTTCATACCGCGGGCGGCCCTCTGGCGGGCGTGATCGGCAAGAAACCGATCCACCTCATGGACGCCAAGGACCGGGAAACCGTGGTAAAACTGGAATCCCAGTACATCGATATCGGCGCCAAGGATAAGAAAGAGGCCCAGAAGCTGGTGAAGGTCGGTGATGCGGTTACTTTCGAGAGCGCCTTCACCCGTCTGGCGGGTGATCGGGTGTCGTCGCGCGGCTTCGACGACAAGGCGGGTTGTTTCGTGGTGGCCGAGGTGCTGCGCCTGGTGGCGGCCGGCAAGAAAAAACTGGCCGTGGATCTCTACGGTGTTTCATCCGTCCAGGAGGAGATCGGCCTGCGGGGCGGCACCACCAGTTGTTATGCCGTCAACCCGGACGTAGGTATCTGCGTCGAAGTGGATTTTGCCACCGATCAGCCGGATGTGGAAAAGAAACACAACGGCGAGGTAGCCTTGGGTAAGGGGCCGATTCTGACCCGAGGGGCCAATATCAACCCCCATCTCTTCGACCTGCTCTCCGTAGCAGCCGATAAGGAAAAGATCGACGTACAGCACACCGCCAATCCCCGGGCCACCGGCACCGACGCCAACGTCATGCAGATCTCCCGCAGCGGTGTGGCCACGGCCCTGGTCAAGATTCCGCTTCGTTACATGCACACGCCGGTGGAAACCGTTTCCCTGGGAGATCTTGAAGCTGCCGCCAAGCTGATCGTGGCCACCTTGGAGCGGATTGCGTCCCGGGAGGAGTTTATTCCGCGCTGAAGCGGAAACCCGGGATTGTTGTGAGGGTAAAATACCTGAATCCGTGATGCCTTATGTCGCTCGATCCGTCATTCGGCATCACGGATTCAGAAAATAGCATGTGCGTGATAATTGCGGGGAAAAACCGTGGTACCCCTCTGCAAAGGGCCATTCTACGGCCTGTTCCTTTCACGTTCAGTCACGGTTTCAAGTATACTCCTACCTTCTCCTTTTATCTTGACTTGCCCGATTCCCTGTACTAACTTCTTTAAAATTAATCAGCGAGGAGTTTTGTATATGCCCTATGACAAGTTAACGGAAGGCCTAACCTTTGACGACGTCCTCCTTGTGCCTGCTCACTCTCTTGTTTTGCCCCGCGATGTCAACCTCTCCACCCGCCTGTCCCGCAACATCCCCCTGAACATACCGCTGGTCAGCGCCGCCATGGATACGGTTACCGAAGCCCGCACCGCCATCTGTATGGCCCGTGAAGGCGGTCTCGGCATCGTTCACAAGAATCTCAGCATCGAGGCCCAGGCCCAGGAAGTCGACAAGGTCAAGAAGAGCGAATCGGGTATGATCGTTGACCCGATTACCATGCGGCCCAACCAGAAGATCAGCGAGGCTCTGGATATCATGTCGCGCTATCGCATCTCCGGCGTGCCGATCACCAAGCCGAATGGCAAGCTGGTGGGGATTCTCACCAACCGGGACCTGCGTTTCGAAACCGATTACGACCTCTTGATCTCGGCCCGCATGACCAAGCGCAATCTGGTGACCGTGCCGGTGGGCACCACCCTGGAACAAGCCAAGGAACACCTCAAACATACCAGGGTCGAAAAGCTGCTGGTGGTTGACGATGATCACAACCTCAAGGGTCTGATCACCATCAAGGACATCGAAAAGGTCAAAAAATACCCCAACGCCTGCAAGGACAGCCTGGGGCGCCTGCGGGTCGGCGCGGCGGTCGGCATCACGGCCGAGATGGAGGCCCGTATGGAGGCCCTGATCAGGGCCGGGGTCGACGTTATTGTCATAGATACCGCCCATGGCCACTCCCAGGGGGTAATCGACGCCGTTATCCGGGCCAAATCGACCTTTCCCGGTGTCGAGATCATTGCCGGCAACATCGCTACGGCCGAGGCGGCCGAAGCGTTGATCAAGGCGGGTGCCGACGGCCTCAAGGTCGGGATTGGCCCCGGCTCCATCTGTACCACGCGCATGGTGGCCGGCGTGGGCGTGCCCCAGATCACCGCCATTCACGAGTGTTCGCGGGTTGCCCACAAACATGGCGTGCCGGTCATTGCCGATGGTGGCATCAAGTATTCCGGCGACCTGCCCAAGGCGATTTCGGCGGGCGCCGACAGTATCATGATCGGTTCGCTCTTTGCCGGGACCGAGGAGTCGCCGGGCGATACAATCCTCTACCAGGGCAGGACCTACAAGAGCTACCGCGGCATGGGCTCCATCGGAGCCATGAAGGACGGCAGCAAGGACCGCTATTTCCAATCGGACGTGGGCGAGGATGTAAAACTGGTGCCGGAGGGGATCGAGGGGATGGTGCCGCTGCGCGGACCGCTTTCGGCCAATATCCACCAGTTGATGGGCGGCCTGCGGTCAGGCATGGGCTATACCGGTTGCGGCTCGATTCCGGATATGCAGGAGCAGAGCCGCTTCATCCGCATCACCGGCGCGGGTCTCAAGGAATCCCATGTGCATGACGTGACGATTACGAAAGAGGCTCCGAACTACCGGGTCGGTAATTAGGGATAAACCGCAGACATTACTAAACGCAATCCGCCACAGAGCCCAGAGAGCCAGACGCAGTACTCCCAGGTGAAAACTCCGTGATTCCTCTGAGCCTCTGTGTCTCTGTGGCAAGGTTTGCAGAATTCAAGGTAGGATGCAACACATGACCACCGATATCCATAGCCAGAAGATCCTGATTCTTGACTTCGGTTCCCAAGTGACCCAACTCATCGCCCGCCGCATCCGCGAACAGAGTGTCTACTGCGAGATCCATCCCTTCAACATGCCCCTGGAAAAGATCAAGTCGTTCGATCCCCAGGGGATTGTGCTCTCCGGTGGGCCGTGCAGCGTCTATGACGCCGATGCGCCGCTCTCCGATCAGCGGATCTTTGAACTGGGGGTCCCGGTTCTGGGCATCTGTTACGGCATGCAACTCATGACCCAGCAGTTGGGTGGCCGGGTGGAACGCTCCGACAAGCGGGAATACGGGCGCTCCCAATTGCAGATCGACGACAATAGTGATCTCTTCAGCGGCTTCAGCGGCCATGAAGAGGTGTGGATGTCCCACGGCGACCGCATCGAGGAGATGCCCAAGGGCTTCGGCACCATCGCCCACACCGATCATTCGCCGGTTGCGGCCATGAAGGATGGGCAGCGCCGTTTCTTCGGAGTGCAGTTTCATCCCGAGGTGGTGCACACACCCCGCGGCGACGAGATGCTGGGCAACTTTATCTTTACGGTGTGTGGCTGTAAACCGACCTGGACCATGGCCGGCTTCATCGAGACCGAGATCGCGTCGATCAAGGAAAAGGTCGGAACGGGTAAGGTGATCTGCGCCCTGTCCGGCGGGGTCGATTCTTCGGTCGTGGCGGTACTGATCCACAAGGCCATCGGCGACCAGCTCCACTGCATCTTTGTCAACAATGGTCTGCTGCGCAAGGGGGAGGCCGAGAAGGTTGTCAACCTCTTTACCAAGCATTTCAAGATTAATCTGGACTATGTGGATGCGTCGGCGCGTTTTCTGGAAAAGCTCGCGGGTGTCAGCGATCCGGAAAAAAAGCGCAAGATCATCGGCAACGAGTTCATCTACCTGTTCGAGGAAGAGGCTGTCAAGCTGGGACAGGTGGATTACCTGGCCCAGGGGACACTCTATCCGGACGTGATCGAATCGGTTTCCACCAAGGGACCTTCGGCTGTCATTAAGAGCCACCACAACGTGGGCGGCCTGCCGGAACGCATGAATCTGAAGTTGCTGGAACCGGTGCGGGAACTCTTCAAGGATGAGGTCAGACTGCTGGGCAAGGAGTTGGGGATGCCGGACGAGGTGGTCCACCGTCAACCGTTCCCCGGGCCGGGGCTCGCCATCCGCTGCATCGGCGAGTTGACCGCGGAAAAGCTGGAAATCCTGCGCGAGGCGGACGCCATCGTGCTGGAAGAAATTCGCAAGGCCGGTCTGTACCGGGAGATCTGGCAATCCTTTGCCGTACTCCTGCCGGTGCGGACAGTGGGGGTCATGGGCGACGCCCGAACCTATGATTTTACCGTGGCGCTCCGGGCGGTCAATTCCCTGGACGGCATGACCGCCGATTGGGTCAAACTGCCCTACGAACTTCTGGGCACCATTTCTTCACGCATCATCAACGAGGTCAAAGGGGTCAACCGGGTGGTGTACGACATCAGCCAGAAGCCGCCTGCAACCATCGAGTGGGAGTAGATGCTGCCGAGCACCTGTCAATAACGCATTACGACAAGCTGGAGGTAACTGATTTGTCCGGAATATCCTTTGAAGAAATTATGTTTACCATCATGTCCGCCACCCAGGATACCTTCAAGAGTTACATGAATATCGACCTGCTGGCCGGCAAGGTCGAAAAGAAGGTGGGTGCGGTGGATTCGGATGTGACCGGCATCGTGGGCGTGGCCGGGGACCGGGTCGGCTACATCATCTTTGCCACCGACAAGAAAACGGCCCAGTGCGTTGCCAAAGAGTTACTGATGGTGGACGAGGCCGACGACGAGTGCATCCGCGATGCGGTCGGCGAACTGGCAAACAACATTGCCGGCGTGTTCAAGACAAAATACCACGAGCAGTACGGCAGCGTGGCCCTGGGACTGCCGCTGGTAGTTTCCGGCCAGTTGCGCGCCATTTCCGAACCGCCCGACCCCGATGAGGGCACCAGTATCAACGTGCAGTGCAAGGGTGTGACGATTCCCTTCACCACGGCCAACGGCGCCATCAACATCAAAGTCATGGTGTATATGTAGCTTGTGACAGCGTCTCTGTCCATGCGGTTCGCTTTGGGATGCTGTCTGGCGGCGCTTCTTCTGGCGCTCTCTGGCTGTGCCGCCGCAGTCCCCCACTGGCGGAGCGACGCCTATGCCAGCTTCAACGCGGCCCTTGCTGCGGCCGCCGATTCCCCGGAGCCCGAAGAAACCGATACGTTGCGCCGCACCCTTGAACTTGCCGATCGGTATTACAAGAGCGGTATGGTCGAGGAAGCCGACGGCCTGTACCGACTTGCCGGCCTGAAGAGCCGCCTGTTGTCCCGCACCCTCCTTGCCGCCCAACTGCGCCGGGGGGCCGGCGTGGATGTGGACCCGGATGGCAGCGGTCGGCACGGAGCGGACGTGGACGTGGCTGACGAGATCGTTTCTTTGAACGATGCCGTAGCGGACGAACAGCGCCGTGACGACCCTGTCGGAGCTTCCCCTGCGGCACTAGCAGGACAACCGGGTCAGGCCGTTCAAGGGGCGGATTCAAGGATAACTCCCCTCCCGCAATCCCATGATGAATCGTTCCCCGGCGTCAAGCCATTCGCCGCTGCACTACCCCTCAACGTCACGCCCAAGGCCAGGATACCATCTCCGGCACGCCCACGAACCGATCCGGGGCGCAGCATCATCTACCTTACCTTCGACGACGGCCCGTCGCGCCTGACGGTGCCGATTGCTACCTACCTGAAATCCCAAGGCATACGGGCTACGTTCTTTGTGCTCGGGTGCAATGTCAAGGGGCATGAAAAGGCCGTTACCTCGCTGGTCGCCATGGGGCACCGGGTTGCCAGCCATACGTTTTCCCATAACCTGCATAAGCTCAAGGCTTCCTTTGCCCGGAATACCAACGAAATCGGCCGGACAGCCTCCCTGATCGACCGTCTGGGCGGCGATGGCCGCATGGTGAGAATCCCCTACGGCGCTTCGGGCAGAAAGCTTGTGTCCCAGGTGGCCGCCGAAGGCGCCCAGATCTTTACTTGGGATATCGACAGTTACGATTCCACTAAAAGAGGAGCCCACAACCGCCGCCTTATAGAGAAAGCGGTGCTGGGGCAACTGGCCAAAAATCAACGCAGGCATGCCATTGTGCTCTTTCATGACGGTTCCGGCCATGATGCAACCCTTGCTGCCCTGAAGGACTTGATACCCATCCTCAAGGAGCGGGGGTATGGTTTCGGGCTTCTTTCCCACAACGAAAAGCTGGCGAGCGTATCCACTCCGGGAGGTGCGGTACCATGAAAGAGCTGTTGGGACGCTATGGAGAACTGTTGCGGGAGGTGGATCGCTGGTTCGACGGCTGCATCCAACGCCATGGGGACCAGATTGCCTGCCACCGAGGTTGTTCGGCCTGTTGCCGAGGGCTGTTCGACATCACGGTTCTCGACGCCCTCTACCTGCGCAGCGGTATCGACGCACTGCCGGAAGCCGTGCAGCACTCCCTGCGCATGAAGGCGACGGAACGCCTGGCCTCGCTGTCCGCCTGCAATCCTTCCTTTGTCGAACCGTGGATTCTCAACCGCATCCCGGAGAAAGATTGGGAAGCGTTGATGCCGGAAGAGGATGAAACCCCGTGTCTGCTCCTGGCGGAGGACGGGAGTTGCCTGGTCTACGAGCAACGTCCCATGACCTGCCGTTTGAACGGCATCCCGCTCTTGGACACCTCGGGCGAGGCACTGATGGACGAATGGTGCACCCTGAATTTCATGGGCATCGATGTCGCACAGCTGGAGGACCTCCGCCACCCCTTTCTGGATCTGTTCGCGCAGGAGCTGCTCCTGTTCCGGGAACTTACCCGCAGGCTGCTGGGGGAGGCGGTCAATGAGTTGGATACCTTCATCCCTGCGGCGGTAGTGCTTGATGCCGGGATGGTCAGCGCGCTTCGCCGGAAATGATCCTCACCCCATCATTTGTGAAGGTCTAAAGCGTGGGGCGACCCGGTCCATAATCGGTTCCAACTCGCTTACATTACGGACCGTCGGGTAGCAGGTCCCAAGGGCGCAGATGGCGAGGGCGGGGGAGTCGTCGTTCGCTTCGAAGGTCAGCGCAAGGTTGGGGCAGTAGTGCGATTTCAGGCTGTGCAGCAACTCCAGCATGGCGGGATGTTCCCGTTGCCCACTGAAACGGGCCTCGAACGGCTCGTTCTCCAGCAAGGCCATGGCATGCAGGCTTCCCAGGTGGATCGTGGGCTGGCGCTGCACGTCAGCGGCATAGCTTTCCAGCAACCGCCGGGCATGATCCAGCAGGTCGGGCCTTGCGGCGGCGCGGGCCAGGCGGATGAATGTCTGGGCGGTCAGGGAGAAAGCCGACGGCACGACACCGTCATGTTCCAGAGACGCCGCCAGGGGCATGGCTTCGGCATCACGGCCGGTTTTCAAAAAACGGCCGCTGCCGGGATCGAGAAAAATTTCCAGCGTTTGATCGGCAAGCTTCACTGCCCACTCCAGCCAGGCCGTGTCCAGAGTGGCTTCGAACAGTTCCAGCAGACCGAACGCCAGGAAAGCATAATCCTCCAGAAAGCCCGGAATATCGGCCGCTTCCCCCAGAAAACTGCGCAGAAGGCGCCCATCACTGCGGCGCAGCCTCTCCAGCAGGAACGATGCGGCACGGCTGGCAACCTCCAAGAGGGAGAGATCGCCGGCCACCGCCCCACCACGGGCCAGGGCGGCAATCATCAAGCCGTTCCAGGCGGTGATGATCTTCTCGTCCCTGAATGGGCCGATGCGCCGCTCCCGTTTTTCCAGCAGCAGTAATCGACAGCGCTCCAGCCGCGGGCCGGTTGCCGCCGGGTCCAACTTTGCTTCGGTACAGAACTCATCCAGGCCGAGCGGTGTGTTCAGGATAGTGTGCCCTTCAAAATTGCCCCCATCGGTCACACCATAAAAGCGGCAGAACAGGGGTGCCTCATCGCCGAGGCACTCTTCGATCTCCTCTTTGTCCCAGACGTAGCATTTGCCTTCAACGCCTTCCGAATCGGCGTCCAGCGCAGCATAGAAACCTCCTTCGGGTGAGGTCAGTTCGCGGGCGACAAAGCTGAAGATATTTTCAGCCATGCGGAGATAGAAGTCGTCACCCGTTACCTGGTTTGCCTCCAGTGCCGCCAGCCCGACCATGGCCTGATCGTAGAGCATTTTCTCGAAGTGGGGCACAAGCCACTTCCGATCCACTGCGTAACGGTGCAGCCCGCTGCCCATATGGTCCCAGATTCCGCCCCTGCGCATCCTTTCCAGCGTATGGAGCGCCATTCCCAGTGCATCGTGGTTTCCCGTCGCTCCCTGCCCGATGAGCCAACTCAGGTTCATGGGCATAGGGAATTTGGGAACGGTCCCAAAACCGCCATGCACCGGGTCGTATATGTTGCGTAACTGGTTGAACGATGTATCTGCAAGCTGCTGTAAATCAACACTTACAGTGTGATCAATTTTGCTGGAAAGATTATCCATGGCATCCATGATGCCGCGGCAGTTCTTTTCGATCAGGTCGGGACGCTGGCGCCAGAGTGCGGCAATGTTGGGGAGCAACTCCATCATGCCGTTCTGTCCTTCACGTCCCTGCCGGGGCAGGTAGGTCACAGCCATGAAGGGGCGTTTGTCCGGCGTCATGAAGATGTTCAGCGGCCAGCCGCCGCTGCCGGTCAACACCTGGGACACGGTCATGTAAAAATCGTCGATATCCGGGCGCTCCTCCCGGTCCACCTTGATGCAGACGAAATGGTTGTTCAACAGCGCGGCAACTTGCTCGTCCTCAAAGGACTCATGGGCCATGACATGGCACCAATGGCAGGTGGCGTAGCCGATGGAGAGCAATACTGGCCGGTTCTCGTCGCGGGCCTTCTCAAAGGCTGCATCGCCCCATTCATACCATGCCACCGGGTTTTCGGCGTGCTGCAGCAGGTAGGGGCTGCGGGCAAAAATCAGGCGATTGAAACCCTGGCCGCCGTTCGGCGGGAGCGCGCCCTTGTCCAACGCCCTGAGCCGGGCGATGTATGCGGATGTATCAAGCCTTGTATTTGCCATGGGGCACCTTTTGTGCGTCTGGATGGGAATTGGGGCATGGTTTATTTGTAACTATTCGAAATAATGCAACTTTATTGTTGACAACGACAACTGTGTTGCTATAGTCAATTGTAACAATTAAATGGGGGGGGATTATGAAAAAAGTTTCTTTGCTTGTCGTTTTTTTGCTGTGCGGCGCATTCACGGTGTTTGCCAGGGATACGCTGCCCAGTCCCGATGTTTTGGGCAAGGAATCTATTTTTACCAGCGAGCGTCTGTCCGCCTACGACACGATAGTTGTCAAGGCCTTTTCCACCGAAGGGGCTGAATTGACTAATCTCGACGATGAGGAAAAGAAGATCGTCGATGAAATCAAGCCGACCCTCGTAAAGAACCTGAAGGAAAGCCTGGTCAAGTACCTGAAAAAGGAAGGGAAGTTCAAAAACGTGCTTGCCAACGGCACGCCAAAGGGCAGGGCCATAATCGTGGAGGGCAAATTTACCAAGTTCAACGGCGGCATTGGTGCGGCCAAGTTTTTCCTGGGGTGGATGGCCCCTGAGAGCGGCAAGACCAATATTTCGGTTTCCGGTCGCCTGATTGACGCCAAGACGAACAAGGAACTGGCCACCTTCAGCGATACCCGCTCCGGCGGTGAGGGGGGGGGATTAGGCCGCATCAGGGGGGTCATGCCGATCCAGGCAACGGACGAGGGTGAGGAAATCGCCAACTTCATCCACAAACTCTACTGACCGTTACTAAAACCCGCGCTGTCACCAGCCGCGGGTTTTTTTCGAGGTAAATTCCGATGCGTGAGATCCATGGCAATATCTGGGATTATCAAAAAACTGCCATTGTTGCCATTACTACCAACGGGGAGGTGGCGAAAAACGGCAAGGCCGTCATGGGGCGAGGGGTGGCTGCCCAGGCTGCGCGGCTCTTTCCCTGGTTTCCCGGAAGGCTTGGCGCCTGCATCGCAGAGGACGGCAACCATGTGCATCACCTGGGCAGCAATCTGGTGAGTTTCCCGGTGGAACAGTCGCCCTATGCCGTTCCCGACCTGGGTTTGATCGAACAGTCTGCCCGTGAATTGGCCGCGCTTGCCGATACGGCTGGTTGGGAGATGATCGTGGTGCCGCGGCCCGGTTGCGGGGGAGGGGGGCTATCGTGGCATGATGTGCGCCCGATACTGGAGCGTTATTTCGATGATCGTTTTGCTGTCATCACGGTGGGGTCCCCCTGAGTCCGTGTCACCTTCACGGCGACGTTGAACTCCGGCATGCCGCTCGATCCGCCGTTAAAGCGCCACGGATTCAGGTTACTCTCCCAGCATCTGGGCAAAAAAAGCCGCCGCCATATCCACCGTTTCCCCCCCCTTGGTTTCGCCGCCGTTGGCTGACGCATCGATCAGCAGGTGCTCCGGTATCTCGGCCAGGAAGCGGCTCGGTTTACGCTCTTCGATGGAACCGTACTTTCTGCGGGTTCTACAGCGGGAGATGGTCAGGTGCTGGCGGGCGCGGGTGATGCCCACATAGCACAGCCGCCGCTCCTCGGCGCAGGTCGGGTCTTCTTCAATGGAGCGCTTGTGGGGGAGCAACTCCTCCTCCAATCCCACCAGGTAAACATGGTTGAATTCCAGTCCTTTGCTGGAGTGCAGCGACATGAGCGTGACGGCGTTGTGGCCGTGCTCCTTGTCGTCCTCCGATTTTTCCTCGTCCATCAGCGAGATCCTCTCGAGAAACGCCGACAGGGTGGCCCTGGGGGTTTGGGCCTCAAATATGGCCAGGGAGTTGACCACCTGTTCGATATTCTCGATCCGCTTGCGGGCCTGGGAAGCATCGTTCAGGGTACGGTACAATTCGTCCTCGATGCGCAGGCGGTTAAAAAGGGCATTGACCTGGGCGCCCAGGTCGGTGCGGCCGAAACCGGCAATAACCTCCGTCATCATCCGGTAGAAGCCCCCTACCGCTTTTTTTGACGACTCCGAGATGTCGGCGATCTCCGCCACCCGGCCCAGGGCCTCGAACAGTGGGACGTTATGCGCCAGTGACCACTGGTTGAGATGCAGCAGGGTGTTGTCGCCGATGCCCCGGCGGGGAAAGTTGATGATGCGCAGCAGGGATGCCTCGTCGCCGGGATTGTCGATGACCCGCAGGTAGGCCACGGCGTCTTTGACCTCCTTGCGCTCGTAGAACTGCTGTCCCCCCACCACGATGTAGGGGATGCGCTCCAAACGCAATTTTTCCTCAAAGGCCCGGCTCTGGGCGTTGGAGCGGTAGAGTACGGCAAAATCCGACCACGGGAGTTTGCCGCGGAACTGCTCCAGCATCATACTGTCAGCTACCCTGGCGGCCTCTTCCTCTTCGTCGGCCGCAACGATCAGGTCGATCCCACGCCCCTGGCCGCCGGCCGTCCAGAGTGCCTTGTCGGTACGGATCGGGTTGTTCCTGATGACGCTGTTGGCCGCATCCAGGATCGAGCTGGTTGAACGGTAGTTCTGCTCCAGCTTGATCACCCGACAGCCGGGATAGTCGTCTCCGAAATTAAGGATGTTTTGCACCTCGGCCCCGCGCCAGCCATAGATGGACTGGTCGTCGTCCCCTACCACGCAGATGTTGCCGTGCTTCTGAGCCAGAAGCGAAATCAGCAGGTACTGGGAGGCGTTGGTGTCCTGATATTCATCCACCATGATGTAGCGGAAACGATCCTGCCAATGCCCCAGGATAGCTGTGTTGGATTGTAGCAGCCTGACCGAAAGCATGATGATATCGTCGAAATCAATGGCGTTAAACCCCTTGAGCAGTTCCTGGTAGCGAGGGTACACTGCGGCCGTGGCCAACTCGAGTTTGTCGTCGTGGGCCGGTTTGAATTCGGCAGGGCCGATGAGGCGGTTTTTGAGGCCGGAGATCTTCCAGAGCATCAGGTCCGGGTCGCATTGCTTCGGGTCAATGTCCCGCTCCCGCATGGCCTGCCGCAGCACGCCGGCCTGGTCCGACGAGGAGTAGATCGAAAAGTTGGGCTTGAAGCCCAGCGCTCGGATGTCGCGGCGCAGGATGCGTACCCCCAGGGAGTGGAAGGTTGAGATGATGATCCCGTCCGCCATTCTGCCGGCCATGGTGCCGACGCGCTCCTTCATCTCCCTGGCGGCCTTGTTGGTGAAGGTCACCGCCAGGATGTTGTCGGCGGAGATGTGCTTGTCCTTGAGCAGGTGAACGATGCGGGTTGTGATGACCTGGGTCTTTCCGGAACCGGCCCCGGCAAGAAGCAGCAGGGCGCCTTCGGTGTGGTTGACCGCCTGTTGTTGCGGAGTGTTGAGTCGTTTCATAGGTGATAAGGTGTACCACAAACAGCACTGTGGACGCAAATCTGTTCCATGCTTGTTGCTACAATGCCATAATAATGTAACATCTATCAGGTAGAACAAATCCGCACCCTGGAGACCACGGTGACAGCATCCCCCCGTACCAAGAAGAAGCAAACCCAGAATAAGACCAAGCGAGGCAAGGTGGACAAGGTAGACCCAACACCGGCAAAGCCCCCCAAGACCAAGGCGACGAAACCGAAGCAGCCAGTGGCCGTTGAGAAAACTCCGGCTGCGCCCGAGCTAGACCTGAACGACAGCGAATGGTATCTCAACCGGGAGTTGACGTGGCTGGAATTTAACCAGCGGGTACTGCACGAAGCCGAGGACAGTCGGACGCCCCTGCTTGAGCGCCTGAAGTTCATCGCCATTGTCAGTTCAAATTTGGACGAATTTTTCATGAAGCGCATCGGTGGCCTTAAGCAGCAGATCGGCGCCGGCATGCGGGAGCTGACCCTGGATGGCCGCACGCCCCGCCAGCAGGTCCAGGAATGCCACCTTGTCATTCGCGGCCTTGAGGCCCGCAAGGACCTGCTTTTCCGCCACCTCTGCTCCCTGCTGGAGGAGAAGGGCATCGCCATAGAATCCTACAATGAGCTTACCGCCAAGGAAAAGAAGACACTGCGGGAGCATTACTATACCAACATCTTTCCCCTGTTGACCCCCCAGTCCATCGACCCGGCCCACCCATTCCCGTTCATTTCCAACCTGTCCCTCAACCTGCTGGTGACCCTGCGCTACCCGAGGGCGCGGGAGGTCTCCCTGGCACGGGTCAAGGTGCCGGTCGGCCTGGGAACGCCCCGTTTTATAAGGGTGGGGAAGGGGGACCATTTCGTCTGTCTGGAAGACGTGATGATGAACAACCTGGACATGCTCTTTCCCGGCATGAGTATTGTAAGCTGTGAAATCTTCCGCGTGACCCGCAATGCCAATACAGAGCGGGATGAGGAAGAGGCCGACGATTTGATGGCCATGATCGAGTCCGAGCTGAAGGAGCGGAAGTTCGCCCCGATTGTGCGTCTGGAGATCGGCGCCGGAATGGACCCGGTCCATCGCGGTCGTCTGGCGGCCGAGTTGGAGTTGGACGAAGAAAACGACGTCTTCGAAGTGCCCGGTCTTCTGGCCCTGCGCGACCTGTTCGAGCTGGCTGGCCTCGATTATGCCCGGCTGCACGACCATCCACATTACCCCATCGAACACCCCCAGTTGCAGACGGCGCGCAATATCTTCCATATCATTCGCGACTGCGGCTCCATTCTGCTGCAACACCCCTACGAGTCGTTCTCCACATCGGTGGAGCGTTTTCTGCGCGAAGCGGCCACCGACCCCAAGGTACGCGGCATCAAGATGACCCTCTACCGCACCTCCATCCAGGGGCGCATCATCGATTCCCTGGTGTTGGCCGCCCAGAACGGCAAGCAGGTAGCGGTGGTGGTGGAGCTCAAGGCCCGCTTCGACGAGGCGGCCAATATCCGCCTGGCGGAACGGATGGAAGAGGCCGGCATCCATGTGACCTACGGCGTCGTCGGCCTCAAAACCCATTGCAAGGTTATTCTGGTGGTGCGCCAGGACTATAACGGGCTGCGGCGGTATGTGCACATCGGTACCGGAAACTACCACGCCGAGACGGCGCGGATCTACAGCGACCTGGGACTGTTGACCTGCGATCAGACCATTGGCCAGGACGTGACGGAGTTGTTCAACTACCTGACCACCGGCTTCATGGCGAAACGTAATTATCAGAAGATTGTACCGGCGCCCCGTATGCTCAAAAAGGCGCTCCTGGCGGGGATTGAACGGGAGATCGAGTTGCACCGCCAAAAGGGTGGCGGGCTGATCCAGTTCAAGATGAACGCCCTGGAAGATGGCGACATCGTCAAGGCGCTCTACCGGGCGTCCCAGGCCGGGGTGAAGATCGACCTTGTGGTGCGCGACACCTGTCGGCTGCGCCCCGGCATTCCCGGGCTTTCAGAAAATATTCGGGTTATGAGCGTCGTTGGGCGCTTCCTCGAACACTCGCGTCTCTACTATTTCAGAAACGGCGGGGCGGATGACTATTACATGGCTTCGGCAGACGCCATGAAACGCAATCTGGAAGCGCGTGTGGAGGTCCTCTGTCCGGTCGAGTCACCGGAGCTGACCAAGGAGTTGCGGGCCATCTTCGATATTCATCTCTCCGACCAACGCTCGGTCTGGGACATGCACCCGGATGGCAGCTACACCCAGCGAATGCCTACTGCGGAATCGCCCCACCTGGGCAGTCACCATTTGATGATCGAGCGGGCTTCCAAGCGTCTCAGGGAATCGCTCAAGCAAAAGAAAAAGACCAAACCCAAAACCTGATTTTCAAATTTTCCCTGTGTAACGGCTGCTTCGGCAGCCGTTTTTTTGGGTGCCCCGGGATGGGTGACGAATTAGTATTGCAATAGAACAATTTTATATTATACTGAATGGCAATAAATATATTTTATATATGCCCATGATGATTGAAGGTTAGGTCACTCCAGCCAAAAAGGGGGTTGTGAATGAACAATCAAGATGATGGCGCTGAAAACAGTTTGTTAGAACACAATTGCGCAATGCGTGAGTACTCTGTAGGAGAAATACTCAGGGAACGGGGGGTTTCCCGACGGGATTTTCTGAAATTTTGTTCCGCCATGACGGCGGCCATGGCCCTGCCGGTCACCTTCGCCCCCAAAGTCGCCCAGGCCCTGGACGAGGTCAAGCGCCCGCCACTGGTCTGGCTGGAGTTTCAAGACTGCGCCGGGGATACGGAGGCGTTGCTGCGTTCCGCCAACCCGACCGTAGGGGAGATCGTCCTCGACATCCTTTCCGTCGACTACCATGAGACCATCATGGCCGCCGCCGGGCACCAGGCTGAAGCCGCCCTGGAAAAAACCATTACCGACTACAGGGGCAAGTACCTCTGCGTCGTCGAGGGATCGATACCTATGAGGGACGGTGGTGTTTACGGCTGCGTGGGCGGCAAGTCGCACCTTTACCGGGCGCGCCAAGTCTGCGGCGGTGCCCTGGCAACCATCGCGGTGGGCACCTGCGCATCCTTTGGCGGTATCCCGGCCGCCGTGCCCAACCCCACCGGGGCCGTCGGCGTCAAGGAAGCGGTCCCCGGTGCAACCGTTATCAACCTGCCCGGCTGTCCGGTCAATGCCGACAACCTGACCGCCACCGTGGTCCACTATCTGGTATTCGGCAAGATCCCGGCTCTGGACGGCCACGGCCGGCCGCTGTTCGCCTATGGCAAACGCATCCACGACAACTGCGAGCGCCGCCCCCATTTCGATGCCGGCCAGTACGTGGAGCAGTGGGGCGACGACGGCCACCGCAAGGGGTTCTGCCTCTACCGGATGGGCTGCAAGGGGCCGGCCACGTTCCACAATTGTCCCACTCAACGCTACAACGACAAGACCAGCTGGCCGGTGGGCAGCGGCCACGGCTGCGCCGGGTGCTCGGAGCCGGCCTTCTGGGATACCATGGGTCCCCTGTACAAACGTCTGCCCAACGTGCCCGGTTTCGGCATCGAACACACCGCCGACAAGATCGGCATCGGGCTGGCGGCCGGCGCCGCAGCGGCCTTTGCCGTCCACGGCGCGCTGAACGCCATAAGGAGAGATAAGGAACCCAGCGACGAAAACAGGGAGGGATAGGCAATGGCCAAGATAGTGGTTGACCCGATTACCAGGATAGAAGGACATCTGCGCATCGAGGCCGAGATCACTGACGGCAGGATCACCGATGCCTGGAGTTCCAGCACCATGTTCCGCGGCATCGAGAAGATCCTCAAGGGGCGTGACCCGCGGGATGCCTGGTTCTGGACCCAACGTTTCTGCGGCGTCTGCACTACCGTGCATTCCATCGCCTCCATCCGGGCCGTGGAGGATGCGCTCAGGATCAAGATCCCGCCCAACGCCCAGTTGATCAGGAACATCATCATCGGCATCCAGAACGTGCAGGACCACGTCATTCATTTTTATCATCTCCACGCCCTGGACTGGGTGGACGTGACTTCGGCCCTCAAGGCCGATCCGGCCAAGACACAGGCCCTGGCCGCCTCCCTTTCCGATTGGCCCAACAACTCCGCAACCTACTTCCAGTCGGTACAGGACAAGCTCAAAGCCTTCGTGGCCTCGGGCCGACTCGGTCCTTTTGCCAACGCCTATTGGGGGCACCCGGCCTACAAGCTCCCCCCCGAGGCGAACCTGATGGCGACGGCCCACTATCTTGAAGCACTGGAGTGGCAGAAGGACGTTATCAGGATTCACGCCATTCTGGGGAGCAAGAATCCCCACCCCCAGACCTTTCTGGTGGGCGGGATGTCGATTCCCATCGATCCCGACTCCCAGAACGCTCTCAACGCCGACAAACTGATGGAGATCAAACGCCTGCTGAAGAAGGCACAGGATTTTGTGGAAAAGGTCTATATCCCGGATCTTTTGGCGGTTGCCTCTTTCTACAAGGATTGGGCCGCTATCGGCGGCGGGGTGGGCAATTTTCTCAGCTACGGCGAATTCCCCGATGCGGCCGGCAACCAGTGGTTGCCCCAGGGTGCCATCCTGGGCAAGGACATCTCCAAGGTGCTGCCGGTGGACCAGAAGAAGGTGGCCGAGTATGTGGACCACTCCTGGTTCGAGTACAAGAACGGCCCGGAAAAGGGGCTCCATCCCTGGGACGGTGAATCTGAAGCGAGTTACAGTGGGCCCAAGCCTCCTTACGAATACCTGGATACGGACAAAAAGTACTCCTGGGTCAAGGCCCCCCGTTATGACGAAAAAGCCATGGAGGTAGGACCCCTGGCCCGGGTGCTGGTGGCGTATGCCTCCGGCCACAAGGAGGCCAAGGCAGCGGTGGACATGGTGCTCAACAAATTGGGAGTCGGTCCCGAAGCGCTCTTTTCCACCTTGGGGAGGACCGGCGCCCGCGGCATCGATTGCCTGCTGGTCGCCCGCCAGACTCCGAAATGGCTGGACGAGCTGATCGCCAATATCGCCAAGGGTGATTACCGCATCCACGCCAACGAGAAGTGGGACCCCAGCGAATGGCCCGCCGAGGCCAGCGGCTACGGTTGGCACGAGGCGCCGCGCGGCGCCCTGGGACATTGGATCAAGATCAAGGACCAGAAAATTCTCAACTACCAGGCGGTTGTCCCCTCCACCTGGAACGCATCTCCCCGGGATGCCAAGGGGCAGCGCGGCCCCTACGAGGCGGCCCTGATCGGAACACCGGTGGCCGACCCCGCCAAACCGCTGGAGATCCTGCGTACGGTCCACTCCTTTGACCCGTGCCTGGCCTGCGCCGTTCATGTGGTGGATGCCACCGGAAACGAAGTGATCAAAGTGACCGTTTCCTAGAAAGGAGTGGGGTATGAGTGAGCAGTGCAAATTCAAGAATTACATCTGGGAATTACCGGTGCGCTGGTGTCACTGGATCAACGTGATCTGCATCGTCGTGCTGTCGGTGACCGGCTTTTTCATCGGCACCCCTTTCTCGTTCGGCCGTTCGGCATCTGATTTTACGATGGGTTGGATTCGTTTCATCCACTTCACCGCTGCCTACCTGTTTGCCGTCAGCGTGATCTCCCGGGTGATCTGGTCGTTCATCGGCAACAAGTACTCGGGCTGGAAAGAATTTTTCCCACTCGCCACCGCCAGGGGGCGTCATAAATTGCTCAGGATGCTGCGATACTACCTGCTGATCGACAAGGACGTGCCCGAGACCGTTGGGCACAATCCTCTGGCGACCACCGCCTATATCGCCCTGTTCTGCATCTACTCCACCATGGTCCTGACCGGCTTTGCGTTGTATGCCGAACATGCCCCCAGCTCTCCGATGCACCGGGCGCTCGGTTTCATGTATGCCTTGTTCAGCGACCAGGGGATGCGGCTCACCCATCATTTCGGCATGTGGCTGATCGTCGGTTTTGTCATCAACCATATCTACAGCGCCTGGTTGATGGACATCAAGGAGCATGGCAGCGAGATTTCCAGCATGTTCTGCGGCTACAAGTTCACGGTGAAAAAAGAGGATTAGTGTATCCCCAGAATCCGTGACGCCTCCATGCCTCCACTTGTCCGGAATGCCTCTGCCTCTGCTGGAATGCAGGTGGTCGACCGTCCGGCGGCGGCCTGGCGTGGTGAGTGGCTTGGTGCGGCACAGGTGGCGTGCGGCTCCGACTCTTCCGGCCGCTACGTATTCCGGCGTCACGGATTCTGGGGATATTTTAGATTCAGCCGGGCCACAGTTGGCGCTTCCATTTTCCGCAGCGGAGGGGTGCATGATTTTGCATGACGGTCAGGCCCAAGCCCCTGCTATCCTGGTGCTCGGCATCGGCAATCTGGTGATGAGCGACGACGGGGTTGGCGTGCGGGTGGTCCAGGAACTTCAGAAGCGCTGTTGCTTCCCGCCCCATGTGGAGATCATGGACGGCGGCACCCTGGGGTTGGATCTCCTGCCCAAATTGGAAGGGATCGATCGGCTCTTGGTGGTGGATGCGGTTGAAACGGGGGGCACGCCGGGAACGCTGGTGCGGCTGTCGGGCACGGAGTTGCCGATTGCTCTGCAAACCAAGGTTTCTCCCCATCAGATGGGGCTCAAGGACCTTCTGGCCGTGGCGGAGTTGCTGGGGCATGCTCCCCGTGAGATGGTGCTGGTCGGGATCCAGCCGGCCAGTATCGAGATGGGGGCAGAACTCTCCATAAACATTACTGCACAACTTGAAAAAATGATTGGCAACGTACTGACGGAATTGAATGAATGGGGTGTTGAGGTGCGTCCTTTTTAGCCAAGAGACTTTTTCATTTCCAGGACATTACCTCCGTCCGCCTTTTTGTACTCCACGGAATCCATCAAAGAGCGGATGATGAAGATGCCGCGCCCCTTTTCGCCGAGCTGGTCCGCTTCAAAGCTGGGATCGGGTACGCTTGTGAGGTCGAAACCCTGCCCGCTGTCATAGACCTTAATGCAGATTTCCCGGTCGGAAACGCTGATGCGTATCAGGATCTCCTTGCTTGGGTCGGCGGCATTGGCGTGTTTGATGGCGTTTACCATGGCCTCGGTCAGAACCACGTTGAGGTGGTGCGCCAAGGCCTCCCGGTCCCCTTTGAAACGGTCCAACTCCCGCACCACATTCTCGCCGATTTTGCCGATCATGCTCAGGTAACGGGTCTGGTTGGGAACAACAATCTCTATGTCGATGGTGTTCTTCATGACAACCTCGCGTGTGAGAAAGCTGCAGGTACGTGGATGACGGCTCGGTCAGTAACTCTCCAGCGCATCGTCCACCGTCGGAAATATGTCGAATACCCGGTGCAGGCGGGTCAGTTCGAACATCGACTTGACCTGGCTCTGGAGCGCGGAAAGCTTGAGGCTCCCCTGGCGCGCGGATGCATTCTTGAATCCTGACACCAAAACCCCCAGCCCGGAACTGTCGATGAAACGCACCTCCTTGAGGTCGATCAACAGGTCTTTGGTCCCGCTATCGAACAGCCGATTCAGTTCGGCCTTGAGCTCGTCGGAGTTGTGGGCGTCAAGGCGCTCCTCCTTTACGTAGATGACCCTGACGGCTCCATTCTCTTCGATTTTCAACTGCATGGGTAACTCCTTTCGTTATGTGTCCCCCTCATGGCGCCGAGGCCGGGGAACGGTGCGGTGATTTTACAGAATTTTGAGTACGACCAGGGAGATATCATCCTGAAATGTTTCCGAAGCTGTGAATTCCCTGACCGCCGCGTAGAACGCATCGATAATCTCCCTGGCCGGCAGCTGCCGCAGCGTGCCCAGGAGAGAGCATACCCGCCCGGTCCCGAACAGTTCGTCCCGCTCGTTGCGCGCCTCGGTCAGGCCGTCCGTATAGAAAAGCAGTACATCTCCCGTCTTAAGCTCGAAACTGCGCTCCTCGAATATCACCGAGGTCTTGACGCCGAGGATCAAGCCTTCCGCGTCCAACTCGACGCATGAATACTCGCCGTCACGGCTGATCATGGGACGGTTGTGGCCGGCATTGGCGAAGGAGAGGCGGCCGGTGGCGGAGTTGTACTTGGCGTAGAACATGGTGATGAATAATTCGGAGCGGGTCAGATCGTCGTAAAGCTGGCTGTTGAGGATTTGCAGGATAGCGCTGGCGCTGTGGGCAGAATTTACCTGGGCACGCAGCAGGGTGCGTACCTCGGCCATGATCAGGGCCGCGCCGACGCTGTGCCCGGAAACGTCGGCGATCAAAAGGTCGATGGTGTGATCGTCGCGCTTGAAAAAATCGTAATAGTCGCCCCCCACATGGGCGGCCGAGATGCAGCGGCCAGCCAGGTCGATGCCGAACGTCTCCGGGGCGGCGTCGGGCAGGAGGGATATCTGGATCTGTTGGGCGATCTCCATGTCCCGCGTGACACGCGCGTTTTTCAGGAGCGCCAGTTCCTTCTCATTTCGTTCCCGCTCCTTGGCCTCCATCTCGCGGACTATGGTAACCGCCTGGGCCAGTTGGCCCGCCAGGCTGCACAACAGGCTGATGAACTCTTCGGTGAAAATGCCGGTGATCGATTTGGAAAAAACCGATAATACCCCCAGGGACGGTTCACCCTCGCGGAAGATGGGGAGATAGGCGCAGGAAACGATTCCCTCCCCAAGGGTCTGCTCCAGGTTGACGGCCCCTCCGATCTGGCTGGTGTCGTTGACGAAGTGCGGCTTGCGGTCCAAAAGCGCCATATCCCAGTAGGGGGCGCTCTCCATGAACCAGTGCTGCGGGGCCATGGGGCGCCGGTTGCTCCCCTGATAGCTCTTGACCGTCAGGGTGCCGTTGCCGTTGCGCAATTGGATGAAAGCAACATCCAGCTTGAATTCCTTCAGCAATAGGTTGAGCAGGTCATCCATGATGATCTGGAGGTCAAGGGTACGATTGATGATCTCGGACGCCTTCAGGCGGACGTAGAGAGCTTCGCGGCTCTGGTCGAGGGAGGTGCGCACGGAGCTGAAGATATCGTAGACCGATTCCATGCGTGACCCCATGTCGGAAAGGAAACTGTCCACAATGGCCCCGGCCGCGGCCGCGCCGACCGACCCGGCCAGGGTTTTCTCGGTGAACCGTTTCAGGTTGGGGAGTTCGAACTCGGGAACATTGCCATCCGCATCCATCTCCCGGCCGCCCAGGTGGCTGCTGATGGCGTGGTGCGCATCCGCCTCTCCGATGAATTTGGCCATCAGATTGACGAACTGGCCGATGGTAACCGGCTTGGAGAGACGCTTGGTCTCTGCCGGATGATAGGCACGCTCCTGCTCGTAGCTGCCGATGAAGCGCCGGACCTGCTCGCGCTCCGGCTCGTCCTGGCGCAACAGGATCGAGCAGAAGATATACGCGCCAACATTGAACAGCATGCTCCAGAACAGGGAGTGGCTCCACAGGTCCATGTTGCTGAGGCCGAACAGTTCGGTCGGCTTGAGAAGTCCAATGCCGAAAGGACCTTTCGTGAGCAGTTCCACCCCAAGCCAGCCGGATTTGCTGAACGAAGGGAGCAGCAGGGTATAGGCCCATGTCAGAAAGCCGAACAGGATGCCGGTAATGGCGCCGGTTTTGTTGCCGCGTCTCCAATAGAGGCCCCCCAGCATGGCCGGCAGGAACTGGCAGGCGGCCGAGAAAGAGATCAGCCCCATATTGACCAGCATGTAGGAGTCGCCCACGATCCGGTAATAGAAATATCCCAGGAAGATCACCAGGAAGATGCCGAGCCGTTTCAGGTTGATCAGCAGATAGGGGAACCAGGGTTGGGGGTGGAAGCGGACGATGACCGGCATAAAGATGTTGTTGAGCAGCATAGTGGATATGGCGACCGATTCCACCATCACCATCCCGGCGGCGGCTGACACTCCTCCCAGAAAGGCCAGCAGGGCGATGGTACCGTGTCCGCTCAAGAGTGGGACGTTGATGACGAAAAAATCGGCCCCGGTGCTGTTGCCGGTGGTCAGGATGCCGCCCAGGGCAATTGGCATGACGAACAGGTTGATCAGGAAAAGGTAGGCGGGAAAGAGCCACATGGCCTTGGTGATATGCTTTTCGTCCGAGTTTTCGATCACCATGACATGGAATTGGCGCGGCAGGAGCATGATGGCAGCCATGGACATGAAAAGCATGGTGAAGGAGGGGATGTAGCCCGGGTCGTTGCTGGCGCCGCCAAAGGTGAAAAGCCGCTCGAACAGTTCGGGCCGGACGGCATGGAAACGGGTGAATATATCGTCGAAACCGTCAAAGAGGTAATAGGTGACAAAGATGCCCACCCCGAGCAGGCTAACCAGTTTGACCAGCGATTCGAAGGCCACGGCGGCGATCAGCCCCTCGTGGCGTTCGCTCGATGCCAGCCTGCGGGCTCCGAAGATGATGCTGAAGACTGACAGGATCAGGGCGAGCAAAAGGCCGGTCGGCACCGACAATTCGCCTCCGCCGTGGGGAATGTGGATACTGTTGGCCCGGAATCCGCTGATCAGGTAGAAACTGGTGGAAACCGCCTTTATTTGCAGGGCGATATAGGGCATGATGCCCAAGGTGGAGATCAGGGTCACCAGGGCGCCCAGCCAGAGCGACTTGCCGTAGCGCAGGCTGATGAAGTCGGCGATGGAGGTGATGTTGTTCTCCTTGCTGATCTGGACGATACGGCGCAGCAGGAAAAACCAGGAAAATGCGGTAAGTGACGGCCCGACATAGATCATCAGAAAGTCCAGGCCGGTGGTGGCCGCCTTGCCGACGCTGCCGTAGAAGGTCCACGACGTGCAGTAGACCGCAATGGATAGGGAGTAGACGTAGGGATTGCCGACGATGCTCCGGCCGATCTCCTTGCGGCGGTGGGCATACCAGGCGATCAGGAAGATCAGTACGGTGTAGAGGGCCGATATGATTGCCGCATGGACAAAGCCGGAGTTCACGGTTGTTTGTTCTCCGGTGATTTAGTGGCGGTCGGGTTGCCGACTGCCAAGGTGAAAAGATAGATTATGAATATGGAAACCGCCCAGCCGAGATAGAAATAGAGAAACATGAACGGGTAACCGAAGATGGTGCCCGGCTTGTTGAAGATGTGCAAAAAGGGAAAGTTCATCATGATGAAGCCCACCACGAAGAAAATGACCCATGATTCCTTGAACTGGAGCCGGCGCAGGAGTTTGTGGCGCAGTTGCCTCGTCATGGCGCGAGCCTCGCATAGATCGGGCTGGTGAGGGCCTCGGGTGCAGCGGCCGTGGCAACGTTTACCACGAGCCCTTCCGATTCATCAGGCGGTTGGAAGTTGTCGCGTTGCAATTCGAGAATTTCCAGGCGTCCGTCGGAGATGTTCTCACCGGCAGCTTCCCGTTCGGCCAGGCGGCGGCGATGTTCCGTCACCGGGCAGATGCAGAACAACACGACGCAACGGACTGCTAGTCTTTCGGCCAGTTGGCTGAAGGGGCGGCGCTGACTGCGGCTGATGAAACAGGCATCGATGATGACGGAGCGTCCCATGGCGAGCTCGGTTTCCGCCAGGCGCAGCAATTCGGCATAGGTGGCCTCGCTGGCTGCGGCCGAGTAAAGCCCGGTCTCGAACGGCACGCGCATGGGCGTATCCGGCGGCAGGGCCGCCATCTGTTTGCGAACCCTGTCCGAATTGTAGGTTGCACTACCGAGTTCAAAGGCCAGTTGTGCCGCCAGGGTGCTTTTGCCACTCCCCGTGAGGCCGCAGGTGATGAAAAGTGTGGCTTTCTGGCGCTGTCGCTCGATGTAACCGCGCGCCAGCCGGAAATATCCGGCCGCCCTTGCTCCGGCGCGTTCCTGCTCCTGCGGATCTATGCCGCTGTCGTTCTGGCGGAAACTTTCCACCTTGCCCCGCACAAAGGCGCGGTACAGCTTGTAGAAATCGACCAGTTCCGGGAGGCCGGCGTCACCCGAGGCGGCCAGATATTCGTCGAGCACCGCCTCTGCAAGGTCGTGACGACGGTGATAGTCAAGGTCCATGAGGAGAAAGGCGATATCGGCGGCAGTGTCGCAGTAGCGGAAGCGCTCGTTGAACTCGATACAGTCGAAGATGTAGATCCTGCCGTCGGTCAGGCAGATGTTTTCCAGGTGGATGTCTCCGTCGCATTCCCGGATGAACCCTTGGGCTATCCGCTTTTCAAAAAGCTCCGCCCGGCTTTCGACAAATGAGGATACCCATTCCCGGATCACCGCCAACTCGTCGGGAGAGAGCGGCGTCCGGGGGCTGTCTGCTGCGCTCTGGGCGAAATTTTCCTGCCAATTGGCCATGATCCGTTCCCGGCGGCCGTATTCGCTGATGGCGGGCGAGGTGGCGGCGGCGAGGTGGAAGTCGGCAATGACCTTGGCCACCGCTCGCATGTCGGCGGCGGTTACCTCTCCCCGGGCCACCAGTTGGTCGAGCATCCGTCCTGCCGGGAGCCGCTTCATCTTGACGGCATAATCGATGATCGGGCCGTCCCCGAAAAATGCGGCGCCGCCGGGAGCCTCCCGCACTTCGACGACCCCCAGGTAGATATCCGGGCAGAGACGGCTGTTGAGCCGTACCTCTTCATGGCAGTAAAACCGGCGCCGATCAATGGTCGAGAAATTGAGAAACCCAAAATCAACGGGCTTTTTGATCTTGTAGGCCGTGTCGCCTGCCAGGAATATCCAGGAAACGTGCGTCTGAATCAGCTCGACGTCGCCGACCGCCTCCGGGTATGCGCTGGATTTTGATAATGATTTTAGTATATTGCGCTGCATAAGGGTATCTCTCTTAGATAAAAATACTACCATTAAAACAACGCTTCCGCAAGCAACTGGCCGGTCTGATATTCATTTGACGGTGATTAGGTTTCATGCTAGGTTTTATCACACTTTTCAACAACGAGGAACGCCGCTGTGAAGCCCTGTTTTCTATTGATAGCACTGTCCGCCATTCTGCTCTCCTCCTGCGCGACAACCGGTTCCCCGACGCGTGTCGATCCCTCGCCGTCCCGCTTGGCATACGGCAACCAGTCCCGGGCTCTGTATCTCTATTCCCGGGCTCGTTTGTCGGCCTACGACGGTGATTTCCCCACCGCCCTGTCCATTCTGAGGGATGCCCTTGAGTTGGACCCGGCATCCCCCTTTCTCAACAACGCTGTTGCCGAGGTCAAGCTGAAGATCGGGCAGGCACAAGAGGCCATGGAATACTTCGACAAGGCCATCAAGCTCGACCCGACCTATCGCGAGCCCTATATCATGGCCGGGTCGACCCTGTCGTCCATCGGCAAGGACCGGGAAGCACTCGATTATCTGCGCAAGGCGGTCCAACTCGATCCTTCCCGGGAAGATGCCTATCTGCACCTATCCTTGGCCCTGTCGCGGCTCAACGAGTACGAAGAGACCGTCACCACACTCAAGTCGCTGATCAAGGTTAATCCCGACTCCATGCTGGGGTACTACTATCTCGGCAGGGCCTACAGCCAGATGAAGCTGTACCGCGAAGCGGTGGGGTATTTTCAGAAAGCCCTCGAATTGCGGCCCGAGTTCGAACAGGCCGCCCTTGACATGGCCGCTTCCTATGAGGCCCTGGGGGACTATCCCCAGGCGATCGAGATCTATAAGAATATTCTCGATGACGACGACAGCAAGGTCCCGGTCCTGCAACGCCTGATACAGCTTCTTATTCAGCAGCGCCGCTTCGAGGATGCCCTTGATCTCCTGAAACGGGCGGCGGATTCCGGACTTTCCGGCCCGGAAACCATGCGCAAGATCGGGCTGCTCCATCTTGAACTGGAGCAGTATGATGACGCCATCAAGGTATTCAACGATATGCTCGAAAAGGATTCGGGCGCCGATCAGATCCGTTTCTATCTGGGGATGGCCTATGAGGAGAAAGGCGATATCGACCGGGCCTACGCCGAATACACCAAGATACCCCACGCTTCGACCGCCTACCTGGATGCCATCGGGCACATCGCCTTTATCCTCAAGGAAAAGGGCAAGACCGCCCAGGCGGTGGGGATGCTCAAGGATGCCATTGCCGGCAATCCGGGCCAACTCGACCTCTATCTCAATCTTTCAACGCTCTACGAGTCGCTCGGCAAGGTCGATGACGCCCTGACCCTGGTGCTGGGCGCGGAAAAGGAATTCCCGAACGAACCTCGCCTGTTTTTCCGCATCGGAGTTCTTTACGACAAGCAGGGCAAAAAGAACGAATCTATCGAACAGATGAAAAAGGTGCTCGCCATCAATCCCAAGGATTCCCAGGCGCTCAATTTCCTGGGCTACACCTATGCAGAGTTGGGCATCAACCTGGAACAGGCGTTGGAATACCTCAAACAAGCCGTTGCCATCCGCCCCAATGATGGATTTTTCCTGGACAGTCTCGGCTGGGTGTACTTCAAGATGAAAAAGTTCGATGAGGCCGTGAAATATCTGGAGGAGGCCAACCGTCAGGTTGAGGAGGACTCCACCATTGCCGAACACCTGGGGGACGCCTATTATGCCAAGCGGGAGTACCACAAGGCGTTGAAGCTTTACAAGCGTGCGCTGAAGATCGAACCGGAACGCAAGGATCTGGCGGACAAGCTGCGCAAGCTCAAAGGGGAGCCGGGTGATCGATGAACACGGTGCGCCGTTTCAGGCTGCTCTTCCCGGCACTTTTTCTTTTCGTTTCCGCATGTACCCAAGCGCCGGCGCCCCCCCGGAGCGGCGCCCATGACGTAAAGCCAGCCTATGGCGATGCCCTGGTGGAGGGCACCATCAGCGACGCCTCCACCCTGATCCCACTCCTGGCAACCGATAGCTCATCCCATGCCGTGGCCGGGCAGATTTACAACGGCCTGGTTAAATACGATAAAAATCTTAAGATTATCGGTGACCTGGCACAATCCTTCGATATCTCTCCGGATGGGCTCACCATTACCTTTCACCTGCGCAGGGGGGTGAAATGGCACGACGGCGCCCCCTTTACCTCCCGCGACGTACTCTACACCTACCATGTCGTCATTGACCCCAAGACTCCCACCGCCTATGCCGAGGATTTCAAACAGGTCAAGGGCATTGCCGCGCCCGACGATTATACCGTCCGGGTGACCTACGGCGCCCCCTTTGCGCCGGCCCTGGCCTCCTGGGGGACCGCCATTTTGCCGGCGCACCTTCTGGAGGGGAAGGACATCACCAAGAGTCCCCTGGCCCGCACGCCGATCGGCACCGGCCCGTACCGCTTCAAGGAGTGGGTCGCCGGCCAGAAGATCGTGCTGGAATCCAACCACGACTACTTCGAGGGCAGGCCCTGGATCGACCGCTACATCTTCCGCATCATCCCCGACACCTCCACCATGTACATGGAACTCAAGGCGGGCGCCCTCGACACAATGCCCCTGACGCCGGTGCAGTACGCCCGCCAGACCACCGGGACCCGGTTCACGTCGCTGTTCAACAAGTACCGTTATCCCTCATCCAGTTATGTCTATATGGGCTACAACCTGCGCCATCCGCTTTTTCGGGACAAGCGCATCCGGCAAGCCCTGACCGCTGCCATCGACAAGGATGAGTTGATCCACGGCGTGCTGTTCGGCATGGGCCAGAAGGCGGTGGGGCCGATTCCTCCCGGCCGCTGGGCCTACAACCCCAATGTCAAGGATATCGCTTATGATCCCAAGCATGCGGCCGAACTCCTGGCCCAGGCCGGGTGGCGGGAGAAAAACAGCGACGGCATCCTGACGAAGGACGGCAAACCGTTCAGTTTCACCATCCTGACCAACCAGGGAAACCAACAACGCCTGCTGACGGCCCAGATCATTCAGCAACGGCTCAGGTATGTGGGGATCGACGTGAAGATCCGTATCGTGGAGTGGGCCACATTCCTCAAGGAGTTCGTGGACAAGGGAAACTTCGAGGTGGTCATGCTGGGATGGACCACCACGCCGGACCCGGACATGTACGATGTCTGGCACTCCAGCAAGACCAATCCGGGCGAACTGAACTTTGTCGGTTTCAAGAACGCCGAAGTGGACCGTCTGCTGGTGGAGGGACGCAGCACCTTTGACATGGAAAAACGCAAGAAGGCCTATTTCCGTATCCAGGAGATCATGGCCGACGAGCAGCCCTATACCTTCCTCTACGTGCCGGATGCCCTTCCGGTGGTCAGTGCCCGCATCCGCGGCGTGGAAACGGCCCCGGCCGGTATCGGCTACAATCAGATCAAATGGTACGTGCCCAAGGCGGAGCAGGTGTACTGATATGACACGTTATCTCATGAAACGCATCCTGATGTTGATCCCGCTCATGGTCGGCATAACCCTCATCACCTTCTCGGTCGTCCATCTGGCGCCGGGCGAGCCGGTGGAAATGCAGATGGCCATGAACCCCAAGGTGGGCAAGGAGGCCCGGGAGCGGTTGCGCAAGTTCTACGGCCTGGATAAGCCGCTAGCCGAGCAGTATGTCACCTGGGTCGGCAAGCTGGCGCGGCTGGACCTGGGGCGCTCCTTTTCTTCCGACAACCGGCCGGTCAGGGACAAGATTGCGGAACGCCTCCCTATTACCCTTGCCCTCAATATCATCGCCCTGGTGATGGAATTCGGCTTGGCGATCCCCATCGGCATCCTGGCCGCCACCCACCGGGATACCTGGCTGGACAAGGGGATCACGGTCTTTGTCTTTGTCGGTTTCGCCGTGCCGACCTTTTGGCTGGCGCTGCTTCTGATGTATCTGTTCGGCGTCAAGCTGAATTGGCTTCCCATCTCGGGGCTGCATACCCTGGGGAGCGACAGTTACGGCCTGCTGCGTTATGTGGGGGATATGGCCAAACACCTCTGTATGCCGATCATGGTGGCCTCATTCGGCAGCCTTGCAGGGCTGTCCCGGTATATGCGCTCATCCATGCTGAACGTGATTGGCCAGGACTACATTACTACTGCCCGGGCCAAGGGGCTTTCCGAACGGGTCGTGATCTACAAGCACGCCCTGCGCAACGCCCTTCTGCCTCTGATCACCCAGGCAGGCCTGGCCATTCCCGGGCTGATCGGCGGGAGCGTCATCTTCGAGACCATCTACGCCATTCCCGGCATGGGACAGCTCTTCTACCAAGCGGTCATGGCCCGCGACTACCCGGTGGTGATGGGGATCGTGATCATCGGCGCGCTGCTGACCCTGATCGGCAATCTGGTGGCCGATGTGTGCTATGCCCTGGCCGACCCGCGGATCAGGGAGGGGAGGGGCGTGCAGTGATCGGACAATATTCCTATTTCCGTGCCGTGTTCTGGCCGCGTCTGGCGCGCAACAGGTTTGCCGTGGCCGGCGCAATCGTGGTGCTGCTGATGCTGGCGGTCGCGCTACTGGCACCCCTGATTGTCCATTTCGGCCCCAACGAGATCAATGCCAGGGCGGTTCTGGACCCCCCATCCCTGCGGCACTGGTTCGGTACCGACGATCTGGGGCGCGACGTCTTCAGCCGGATCGTCTACGGGGCGCGGATCTCCCTGCTGGTCGGCTTTGTGGCTGCCGGGATCGCCGTATTGATCGGCACGGTCCTGGGGCTTGTGGCAGGGTTTTACGGCGGCTGGATCGACAACATCCTCATGCGGGTCGTTGACATCATGTTCTGTTTTCCGACCTTTTTCCTGATCCTGGCGGTCATTACCTTCCTGCGCCCCTCCATCTGGTACATCATGATCGTCATCGGCCTGACCGGCTGGATGGGGGTGGCCCGGCTGGTGCGGGCCGAGACCCTTTCCATCCGCGAGATGGACTATATCATGGCCGCACGCTGCATCGGCTGTTCCGACAGGCGCATCATCTTCCGCCACATCCTGCCCAATGCCGTCTCGCCGGCTCTGGTGGCCGCCACCCTGGGCATCGCGGGTGCCATATTGACCGAGTCAGCCCTCTCGTTCCTCGGCATCGGCGTCCAGCCGCCGACCCCCAGCTGGGGCAACATCCTCACCTCAGGCAAGGATTACATCGAATTCGCCTGGTGGCTCTCCCTGTTTCCCGGTCTGGCCATCCTGATAACGGTTCTGGCCTACAACCTGCTTGGAGAGGGGGTCAGGGACGCCCTGGACCCCCGCATCAAACGTTGATCAACGGCTTCGCCCCCCCCAAGAAGATGACCATCGCCACGCCGGTGAACAAGGGCCGTGGACTATGACATGCTGCATATGGCAATCAGCGCTTCCATGAAATTGGTGGTGGTCAAAAGCCCCACCAGATCGCCATTCTTGTCGGTCACACACAGGCCGTACAGCTTTTTGTCGTGGACCAACTGTGCAGCCTGACAGAGGGGGGCATCGGGTTGGATGGTGTAGGGGGTCGGGTTCATGGCGTCCCTGACCGTGGCTTTGGAGAGCACGTAGTGCACCTCCCAGGTATCCAGAGGGGTTGACTTGCCGGGTGCGTATTCCTTGATCATCCGGTCGGTGATCAGGCCGCAGAATTTGCCTTTGCAGGTAACCGGCAGGCGGCGAATGTCCTTTTCCTTCAGCAGGTGGATCGCCTCGATGATGGAAGCGCTTTCCTCGATGGTGATCGGGTTGTGAGTCATCCATTGTTCAACGGTTTGCATGGCGTTTCCTTTCATGCCCCGCCCCGGCCATCGATCTGCCGAAGCCACGGCATCCCATGGATGGTGGAACGATTTTATCGGTTACATCCCCAAAAATGCCTTTTTTACGTGTTCGTTGCTGAGCAGATCGTTTCCTTCGCCGGTCAGGACGACCCGGCCGGTCTCCAGGACATAGGCGCGGTGGGCGATCTTCAGGGACTGGAAGACGTTCTGCTCCACCAACAGGATGGTGACTCCCTGCCGGTTGATCTCCTGTATGATTTCGAAGATGATCTTGACGAACAACGGCGAAAGGCCCAGAGATGGCTCGTCCATCAGCAACAGTTTCGGGTTGGTCATCAGGCCGCGGGCGATGGCCAGCATCTGCTGTTCGCCCCCCGACATGGTGCCTCCCAACTGTTTCTCGCGTTCCTTCAGGCGGGGAAACATGCCGAACACCCGCTCCACGTTCGCTTCGCGCGCTTTTCTGGCACTCTTGATATACGATCCCATGCGCAGGTTTTCCAGGACCGTCATTTCGGGAAAAATCTTCCGCCCTTCGGGAACCTGGACGATGCCCCGTTCCACCACCTGATGGGATTCGAGCTTTTCCATATCCTCTCCCTGGAAGGTGATGCTGCCGGAGGTCGGCTTCACCAGGCGGGAGATGTTCTTGAGGGTGGTTGATTTACCGGCGCCGTTGGCGCCGACCACGGTGACGATCTCTCCCTCATGGACCTCCAGGTTGATGTCCCAGAGGACCTTCAGGTCGCCGTAGCTGAAGTTGAGCTTGTCGATGGTGAGCATGAGGACCTCTTTTTAAAGTCTGCCACAGAGACACGGAGACACGGCGGGAGGAAGGCAAACGGAGAACAACGACTCGTTTCCCGGTTTACCTCAAAAAATGTTTTTTCTCTGTGAACCTCTGTGTCTCCGTGACTCTGTGGCAGATGTTTGTTGTTTTGTTACTACTCGCTGCCCAGATACGCCGCAACCACATCAGGGTTGCTGACGATCTCCTGGGGCGATCCCTCCGCCAGTTTTTCGCCTGAGTTCAAGACGACGATCCGGTCGGAGATGCGCATGATGGTCTTCATGTCGTGTTCGATAACCATCTGGGTGATGCCCAGCCCCTTGATCGCGAGGATCAGTTGAATGATGTCTTCGCTTTCCGCCGGATTGAGGCCGCCCATGACCTCGTCCAGGAGCAGCAGTTTGGGCTGTGTCGCCAGGACGCGGGCCACCTCCAGCTTTTTGCGCTCGCCGATGGGCAGACCGCCGGCCAGGAAGCCGGAGCGATGCTCCAGGCCCACCACCTTGAGCTGTTCCATGGCCATGTCGCGGGCTATTTTCAATGAGCCGGTCCGACAGAGGGCGCCAACCATGACGTTGTCCACGACGCTCATCTTGGCCAGCGGCCGCACCTTCTGCCACGTTCGGGCCATGCCCAGCTTGCAGACCTTGTCCGGCTGGAGGCCGTGCATGCTGCGGCCATCAAAGACCACATCCCCCTTGGAGGGAGGATAGTATCCGGTGATGCAGTTGAATAATGTCGTTTTCCCTGCACCGTTGGGTCCGATCAGGCCCATGATCATCCCGTGCTGTATCTCGAAGGAAACGTCGGAGTTGGCCGACAGACCGCCGAAAAACTTGCTGACGTGTTTGATTTCAAGTATGGCCATCAGACGACCTCCTTCCGTTTTCTGGCCGCCAATGCCTTGGCGAATCCCAATACGCCGTCGGGCATGAAGAGGATCACCACTACCACCAGAACCCCGTAGATCAGGACGTGGGCATGGGACAGGTTTTCGGTCAAAAAACTGCCGAACGCCGAATCGGCCTTGACGATACCCGAATTTATCAGGGATTCGCCGATCATGTTGCTGCGTAGCGCCTCCGAGAGCGGCACCAGCACCAGCGCCCCGATCACCGGCCCGAAGATGGTGCCGATGCCGCCGATGATGCAGATCAGGACGATCTGCACCGATAGGTCCAGTGCCAGTACCGTGGAGGGATCAATAAAGCCGACGTAGACGGCATACAGGCTTCCGGCCAGCGAAGTCAGCACCGCCGATAGGGAGAGGGCAACGTTTTTGTAGAAGGTGAGGCTGATACCCAGGGAGTGGGCTGCATCCTGGTCTTCGCGGATGGCCTGGAAATAGTATCCGAGCTTCGAGTTCTGCAGTAGCCAGGTGACCAGGATGACGAGCAGGACGAATACCAGGCCGGCGTAGTAGAACGGCACCTTGGAGGAAAAGTCGGTGATGAGGGCCCCACCGATTTTCAACGGCGGTATCTCCGTGGTCAGGATGCCTTCTGCGCCATTGGTAATGTTTTTCAGGTTCAGGGCAGATACCCGGAGTATTTCGGCCACGGCGATGGAAGCCAGGACGAAGTACGGTCCTCGCAGACGAAAACAGATGCTGCCGATGATCAATGCAACCACCAGGGCTGCGACCATGCCGCACCAGATGCCGAGCCAAGGCGGAATCTGGCGGAACTGCATCAGCATCATGGTGGTGTAGGCCCCCATGCCGAAGTAGGCGCAATGGCCGACCGAATATTGACCGGTGTACCCCCCAAGGAGGTTCCAGCTTGACCCCATGACGATGCTGATGAAGATCAGGATCATGATATGCAGGGCATAGGTGTTCTCAACAAAGCGGGGAAAGAGGAAGAGCAGGACAACCACCAGCAGACCCGTTATGGCCGGCAGTGCACCGATTCCCGTGGTGTTTTTGAAGAGTGGTTTCATGGTTATATCGGCCCCCGTCACGTGTTGGATTTGCCCATCAGACCGGAGGGCTTGAACAGCAGCACCAGCAGGAACAGCACGAACACCACCACCTCTTTCCAGCCGGAGCCGAAGTAGACCCCACCGATCGACTCGGCCACGCCGATCAGGATGCCCCCCAGGGTGGCGCCGACAATGCTTCCCATGCCTCCCAGGACCGTGATGACGAAGGCCTTGAGGGTAAAGGTGCTCCCCACCTGGGGGAAGATGTAGTAGGTGGGCGAGATCAGGGCGCCGGCGGTGCCTGCCAGGGAGGCGCCGAGACCAAAGGCGATGATGGACATGCGCTTGACGTTGATCCCCATCAATTGGGCCGCTTCCCGGTCCTGGGCCGTGGCCCGGATGGCCTGGCCGGTATCGGTCTTCAGAAGGAACCAGTACAGCACGACTGTGATGCCTGCCGTGATGGCAAAGGAGATCAACAGCGGGGTGGAGATGGATATGCCCAGAATATCGAAACTGCTGGAGGAGTAGTCGGTGGAAAGGATCTTGTAGTCCGACGTGAAGGCCAGCATGATGCCGTTGCTCATGATCAGCCCCATGCCGATGGTCAACAGTATCTGATTCTGGGGCAGGGCACCGAGAATACGGTTGATGAATACCTTTTGCAGGAAGCCGCCGTAGAGGAACATGAGCGGCATGGTTATGACAATCGAGATGAATGGATCGATATTGAACAGGGTGAACAGGTAGAAGGTCCCGTACATGCCGACCATCAACAGGTCGCCGTGGGCGAAGTTGATTACCCGCATGACGCCGAAGATAATGGTCAGGCCGATACCGATCAGGGCGTAGACGCCGCCGATCAGGATGCCGCTGATCAGTGATTGCAGGAAGATGGTCATGGGCGCGTCTCCGAGTAGGTGGAGGGGCGGTTAAAACCCGCCCCTTACGGATTTCAGACTGTTACCTCCAACCGGGGAACGGATAGACCGGCTTCTTGGAAACATACTTGGGCGGATAGACCGTCTGGTGCACGCCGTTCTGGATTTGTTCCACCAGCATCTGGTGTTTGTTCTGGTTGGTGTAGCCCTCGTAATCGGCGAATTTTACCTCCCCCATGATGCCGTTCCACTTGCCGCTCTTTAACGCGGAGCGGATTTTTTCCTGGTTGCCGCCGGCCTTGGCCGCGGTTTCGGCCATGATCATCATCGACTCGTAGGCGGTCGCGGCGTGGTAGGTCGGTTCCTTGCCGAACTTGGCGATGTAACGCCTGTTGAATTCCTTGGCTCCCGGCCAGTTTACGTCGCCGGTCCATTGGGTGCTGGAGAAGACGTTGCTGGAAATGGCCTTTTCCTTGGCAAACGACACGGTGGCGAAGCCGGCCCCTGCGCCGAGGAATGCCTGCGGCGTGATGCCGATCTCCCTTGATTGGCGCATGAGGAGGATGGCGTCGGCCACGTAGGAAACCATGAACACCAGGTCAGGTTTTTTCGATTTGATTTTGGTCAGCGTGGAGCGGTAGTCGGGGGAACCCGGCGCATAGGCCTCTTCGGCCACGACCCTGATGCCTTTTTTGCCGGCATAATCCTTGGCTGACTTGGCTCCCGATGTGCCGAAATCCGTGTTCTCATTGATGATGGCGATGGTCCTTGGTTTACCCAGGCTGGTCGCCATATCGAGCAGAATGGTTGCATAATCGTAGGTAGTAGCGCTCAAACGGAAGGTCCACTTCAGATTCTGCCGGGTGATCTCCTCTTTCGACGCTACCGGGATGAGCAGGGGGGTCTTGTACTTCTCGGCCAGTTTGGCTATGGCGTTGGCGCACTTGGAACTGTAGGGGCCGACGATGCCGGCCACCCTGTCGCGGGTGGCCATTTTTTCAAAGGCGGCCATGGACTTCTCCGGCTTTCCAGTATCGTCCTCCTTGACCAGTTCCACGTCGATCCCCTTTTTCTTCAAATCTTCCAAGGCCAGCGTAACGCCGTTTGTCAAGTTCTCTCCGATGGGTGCTTCGGGGCCGGTAATGGAGTTGACAAAACCGATTTTAACCTTGGCGGCCTGTGCCGCCATCGGTAATGCCAGGATCAGGGCCAATGCTGTTGCCTGAATCTTTCCGAACATGTGTAACCTCCTTGAGTTAGTGGCCAAAATACGCGACGCACGATTGTTTGTTTGTAAACAATATTGCGTTCTATTTTTATGTAATCAGTATATCATATGAAAGGACGAATGCAATCTCCGGGTTGCGCTGAAGGTTTTATTTTCATGGTCGGGTATGCGAATAGGGAGAGCGGTAAAAATAAGCCCGATGGTGGATGCGGTATTTTTCTCTTCATGCAGTACGCACGGGAGGATAGGATCTGCGGGAACAGTGCTTTGTTGCACGGTACAGTCCGTCAGCGGCTCCCGGCGGCAGCGCGATGGATTGGAGCTTCTTGACGCAACAAAGAGGCTTCAATCGCAGCAATCCTGATTGTGTTTGTTTGATTACAATGATAATCTGAACCTCCAAAGTGTTCTATTTTTGCGAGGTGAGAGGTGCCGGGATGATGAAATGTGTTGCTGTCCGGATTTTATCCTTTATTCTCCCGCTGGTAGCCGCCGCGCCGGCCTTGGCGGGAATACAGCTTTACCGGGGGAACATGGAGGCGGTGACCGCCCCCAGCAAATCCTGTGAAGGTGTTTTGGGAAAACACCCCGCGACTCTCGTTATAAACGAAGACAGCGCCCTGGATGGCTTGAACGGTTACCTGGAAAGCGAGGGGGTTGTGGTCGGCAAGGTCGCCGGTCCTGATCTGGCACACCTGGGAATCGCCTATCCCGGACAGACGGGCAGAGGCAACACCATCTCCCTGACCCGCTCCGGCGCCGCGCTTGTCGGAGAGCTTAACGGCTCCACTACGGTCAACCATTGCACCTTTGATCTCGGCCGCTTGGCGCTGGACCGCGTGGATGACGAGGGGAGCGCAAAAGCCGCCCACCAAAGGCTGGTCAACCTGTTTGCAGCCCAGGCTACCCTTTACCAGGCCTTTTCCCTGACCCAGAACGGCAATTGCGAGGAGGCGCTGCCGCTCTTTGAAAAAGCCCTCGGCCTGGCCGATTCGGTTTTCGGTCAGGGATCATCCCAACTTACCCACTTCATCAGGGGGTTGTCCAACTGCTACGCCAAGCTCGGCCGCATCAAAGAATTCAATACCCTCTACGAGCAGCGGATCGGCACCATTTCCGACGAATCCCTCAAAGCGGGTCTCACCAAGCTTCGCATCAGCGCGCTGATGCAGGATGGGCGCATACTGCTTGCCCAGGCGGAGTATGAAGCGGCGCTGAAGATACTGATGCAGGCATATCAACTCAACCCCCAGAATAAGGACAGCATCCATACCGTCATGGCCGTATATATCCGCAGCAGCCGTTACAGCGAAGCGGTCGCCTTTCTCGAACAGGCTGCCGGCAAGTTGGAAGAGCCGGCCGACCGTAAGGAGATCAATGACATCATCGCCCTGGTGTATTTCAAAAAGGCGATGAAGGATGCCCAAAACGGCAAGGGTGAAGAGTCGGAAGCTTCGTTGCGCAAGTCGGTAGCCCTCGACCCCGGGAGTTCCCAGTACCTTGTGGCACTGGCACGGATGCGTCACAAGGCCGGCCACTTCGACGAAGCGCAGAAAATGCTCAGCCAGGGACTGGAACGGATCACGGATGAACCGTCGCGCCAGGAAATCCTGGCGATGCAGGAAAAGCTCCGCCAGACCGAAATGATCATCAAGAAGCTTCAGTAGGCGGGTGGCCGATGGGATACCGTAATCTACAGGAATGCGTCGCCGACCTGGAACGCCACGGCATGCTGCTGCGCATCAATGCGCCACTCGACCCGCGTCTCGAAATCGGGGCTGTCCAGCGGCGCGTCTACCGGGCCGGCGGGCCGGCGCTGCTCTTCACCAATCCGGTCAACTGCAGTTTTCCCCTGCTGGGCAACCTGTTCGGCACCCTGGAGCGCACCCGTTTCATCTTCCGCGACAGCCTGGCCGGCATCCGTCGTCTGGTTGACGCCAAGATCAATCCGTTTTCCCTGATCAAACACCCGTTGGATGCCCTGAAGACCCCTTTTGCGGCGTACCATCTCCTGCCCAAAACCGTCTCCCATGCGCCGGTGCTGGAGTGCCGCACCACCCTGTCCCAGCTGCCCCAGGTCGTCTCCTGGCCAAACGACGGCGGCGCCTTCATCACGCTGCCGCAGGTCTACACCGAAAGCCCGGCCAACCCCGGTTTCGGCTCGTCCAACCTGGGGATGTACCGGGTGCAGATCTCCGGCAACAGGTATCTCCCCGACCGGCAGGCCGGTCTGCACTACCAGATCCAGCGGGGCATCGGGGCGCACCACGCCGAGGCCATCGAACGGGGCGACCTGTTGCGGGTGAACGTCTTTGTGGGGGGAGCCCCTTCCATGGCCGTGGCTGCGGTCATGCCGCTGCCGGAAGGGATGCCGGAGCTTTCCTTTGCCGGGCTGCTGGGCGGCCACCGTATTCCCATGACCAATCTGCCGGGGCACCTGCCGGTCTCGGCAGAGGCCGATTTTTGCATCTGCGGCGTGGTCGATCCCGCGAAAACCCTGCCGGAAGGCCCCTTCGGCGACCATCTCGGCTACTACAGTCTGGCCCACGATTTTCCCTTCATTCAGGTTGAGGCGGTCTACCACCGCCGCGACGCCATCTGGCCCTTTACCACCGTCGGGCGGCCGCCCCAGGAGGACACCAGCTTCGGCGCCTTTATCCATGAATTGACCGGCCCGCTGATTCCCACCGTGGTCAACGGCGTCAGAGAGGTCCACGCCGTGGACGCCGCCGGCGTGCATCCGCTCCTGTTGGCCGTGGCCAGCGAACGGTACGTCCCCTATGCAGCGGAACGCCGCCCCCAGGAGCTCCTGACCATCGCCAACGCCATCCTCGGCCAGGGCCAGCTCTCCCTGGCCAAATTCCTGTTTATCGCAGCCCATGAGGACGCCCTCGGCCTCCACACCCACGACATTGCCGCCTTTTTCCGCCACGTGCTGGAACGGGCCGACTGGCGCACCGATCTGCACTTTCAGACCGCCACCACCATCGACACCCTCGATTACAGCGGTAGCGGCCTTAACGAAGGGTCCAAGGTGGTCATCGCCGCCGCCGGTCCAAAACGACGCGACTTGGCAACCGAGGTACCGGCCGGTCTGGGACTGCCGCCCGGTTTCGGCCCCGCCGCGGTGTGCCTGCCCGGTGTCCTGGCGATTCAGGGGCCACGGTCGGGGCAGGGGAGGGGCGAGGGCGATCCGGCTCTTGATGAATTCTGCCGCTTCTATGGCGAGCGGACCTGTTTCGATGGTTTTCCCTTGATCGTGATCTGCGATGACAGCCCCTTCGCAGCGGCTACCCTCAACAATTTTCTCTGGGTGACCTTTACCCGCTCCAACCCGGCCACGGATCTCTACGGTATCGGCGCTTCGCTACGCGCAAAGCATTGGGGGTGCAGCGGGCCATTGGTGATCGACGCCCGGGTGAAGCCGTTCCATGCCCCGGTGCTGGAGGATGACCCCGAAGTTGAACGAAAGATCGAAACATTAGGTGCTAACAATGGTCCACTGAAAGGTTTTATTTAGATGCGTGATGTTGCGCTTCGTCATCATTCCCCCTTACCAATTTACTCTCATTACCAGCGAGGTTGAATGCTCACACAACAACAATCGAGAGGTTTTCTGATCGTCCACGGCTGGCACGGTTCCGGCCAAAATCACTGGCAGACCTGGCTGGCAAACCGCCTGGCGGCGGCCGGAGAATACGTCCGCTACCCGGTGCTGCCCGATTTTGATACCCCCCGGCTGGATGAATGGCTGGCAACGCTTCACTCGGAGCTGTCCCTGCTTGCAGACAAAGAGGAGCGGGTAGTGGTGTGTCATTCCCTCGGGGTGCTCTTGTGGCTGCACCATGCCGTAGCCCCCTCTTCGGTATCGGTGGACCGGCTGCTCCTGGTTGCCCCGCCGGGTCCGGCGCTGTGTGTGCCGGAGGTGGCGAGCTTCTTCCCGCCGCCGCTGGATGGGGCTGCTCTCAAACGGTCGGCCGCGGAGATACACCTGGTATGCACGGATAACGATCCCTGCTGCCCGGAGCGAGCCGCCCTGTTTTACGGCCGCCCCCTGGATATCGTGACAGACATCATTACCCCCGAGGCACAGCATATCAACGAGGCTGCGGGCTATGGCCCCTGGCCCGGGGTTGAGCAGTGGTGTCTCACCAACACGTTCCCGATGTAAGGTCGCCATGTCTGCAGCCATAACCACCCATAATCTCACCAAACGTTACGGCGATCTGACCGCACTGGAGAACTTCGACCTGGAGGTGGCCCAAGGCTCGATCTTTGGCCTGCTGGGGCCGAACGGCGCCGGCAAGACCACCCTGATCCGCGTCCTGACGACCTTGATGCGCCAAACCTCGGGCGAGGCCTTTATCGAGGGGCTGGATACCCGTAGCAACGGTCGCGAGATCCGCCGGCTGATCGGGGTGGTGTCCCAGGAAAACAGTCTGGACCGCTATCTGACGGCGCGGGAAAACCTGGAACTACATGCCCGGCTGCACGGCATGGAGAACAGACACTACCGAAAACGGATCGACGAATTGTTGGAATTGATGGGACTGGCGGCCCGGCAGAATGATTTTCCCGATACCTATTCGGGCGGCATGCAGCGCCGGCTGGTGGTGACCCGGGCGCTCTTGCACGAGCCGCGGGTACTGTTCCTGGACGAACCGACCACCGGGCTCGATCCCCAGTCGCGGCGGGCGGTGTGGGACTATATCAAATCCATTGCCGGCAGCATGACGATCTTCCTGACCACCCATTACCTGGAAGAGGCGGAGCAACTCTGCGACCGGATCGCCATCATGGACCACGGCAAGCTGATCGCCCTGGGCAGCACCCAGGAGTTGAAGGACCGCCTGACCGGAGGAACGTTCTACCTGATAGAATTTGGGGAGGATGCCGAACGGTATGGGGCGATTCTCAGGGCTATGGCCTGCGTGCGGGAGATCGAGGTGGATGGGCGGACGGTCTGCGTGGGTCTCAATAGTTGGGAATGCCTTTCGGAGGTGGTTACCGCCTTGAACGGCGCCCCGGTGCGGCGTATCGCCCTGCGGGAGCGGACCTTGGAAGATGTCTTTATCAGCCTGACCGGCGAGAAGGTGAGGGAGTAGTGTTCAAGGGGGCCTTTGCCATCTGGCGCCGCGACATGCTGGTCCTGCGCCGCAGCATATTATCCGAACTGGTGGCGGTGGTGGCCTATCCGCTGACCATCTACCTGGCGTTCGGCATCGGCATGAAGGGGTACATCGGCCTGGTGGACGGCGTGCCCTACAGCATGTTCATCGCGCCTGGGCTGATCACCATGACCGCGGTCAACGCGGCTTACAGCGAGAGCACCTGGAGCCTCTGGTTCCACCGCAAGGTGCAGTTTACCATCGAATCCTACCGGGTCACCCCCATCTCGGTCTCGGAGATCGTGATCGCCAAGATTATGTCCGGCTTTTCCCACGGCCTGGTCAAGGGGCTGGCCGTGGGTCTGGTGATCTTTGCCATCACCCCGTTCCGTTTCTCACCGGTTAACCTCCTGGCGTACCTGGCCTTTCTGATCCCCGGTTCGGCCCTGTTCTCCTGTGCCGGTGTGATCTGCGGCACGGTCATGGACAAGCCCGAGACCATCGGCAAGGTCGAGGCGGTTTTCATCATGCCGCTGATCTTCATGTCCGGTCTCTTTTTCCCGCTCTCCTCCTATCCGGCCAACGTCATTTCCTGGATCAGGGTGCTGCCCACCACGTCCCTGTTCGAGGGAGCGCGTCAAGCATTGGTCAGTGGCGGTTTTCCCCTGGCTTCTGCGCTCCATGTTGCGATCACGGCCTTGCTTGCCTTTGCGGCGGCTGTGTGGATCTTCCGGCTGAAGATGTCGGAGTAAATCGGCTAGGCGGCCTCTGTTGAACCAAACGGTGGTTATCCGGTTTTCCCGCCGCACTCGTCCCTCAGTATTTCAACCCGTCTTTGCAGGATGAAGTCGGGCCGTTTTCTCGGCGCCATCCCCTCCAAGCGGGCGTCATCGATCCCCATAGCAACGGTGGTCATTGTCGCAATCCGAACAGCCCGTTCCCACTCCTGCCACGCAAACGGCCCACCCGGTTTATCCGCCGCAGACACCAGCGGCAGTATCTCGCCAATCCGGGCCTTCACGGCTTGCTGCGCCGTTTCCAGTATGGTGGAGTCCCGCAGTTCACCCCACCGGTTGAGCAGGCCGTGGAGCCTGCTGGTCCAGGCCAGGGCCGTGCGGTAAGATGAAGGCAGCCGCAAGCGTTCGCACAGGCTGCGGGCCAGATCAAAACCTGCATCCTCGTGGCCGTGGTGTCGGGGATGGTTCGCCGGGTCGGTGGCCAGTTTACCGATATCGTGGAAAAAAGCGCAGAATCGGGCCAGCGGGTCACCGGTCCGCTCGGCCACCCGTTCAAGCACCTGAATCGCATGGCTGAGCAGGTCCCCTTCGGGATGATACTGCACCGGCCCGGCGGGGATTGCCGGCATGGCAAAGAGTTCCGGCAGGTAGCCACGGCCGACATTGAATTGGAGCATGCGCGCAAAAAAACGCTCCGGCTGCGCCCCCTCCAAGGCTTTCAACATCTCGCGGGAAAACCGTTCCACCGGCAACAGACGCAACGGTTGCTGCCACTCCCGTTCCCGAATCAAGGCCTCGCTTTCAGGGGTCAACAGCCAACCGTCGACCTCGAACCGGAAGGCGCGGAATATGCGCAGCGGGTCATCGTTGAACGAGCGGGGGGAACAGACCGCCAGCCTGCGCTGTTCCAGGTCAAGCCTGCCGCCCAGCGGATCGATGAGTTCGCCGTCAAGGGTCATGGCCATGGCGTTGACGGTGAAATCGCGGCGGGCGAGGTCTTCGGCCAGGGCTGTGTCCAGGTCGGGCAATTGCGTTACCTCGATGGAACCGAAGGTTTGGTTATACCGGAACCAGATGGGTGCTATGCTCCTGGGCTCCAGTTTTCGGAAGCCGCAGGCGGCCAGTTGGGCCGCATCCAGACTGACCACCAGGTCAATGTCAGAACCCGCCCGCCCCAGGAGGTGATCCCGCACACTGCCGCCCACAAGGAGGATGCGCCCGTGGCTGGCCGCGGGAAAAAGCTCTTTGAGAATAGCGATGGTCGTGTTCATAGGGAGAATGGCCTCATCATCGGTTCGTTATGTATGGTATGGCTATTCTAGCCTCTTCCGATTGTAAATACTCGTACTTATGACACTCCCTCGCTATGTTCAGTTCGCACATAGTGTTATCCGAGCCGTATCAGAGCCGCACCGGCCAGGATGAGCAGGGCCGAAACCATCCGGATTCTGCCGAACGACTCGCCGAGGAAAAGGATGCCGATCAGCACCCCCACCAAAATACTGACTTGGCGGACCGGCACGGCATAGCTGACCGGCGACAGATTGAGACCGTAGCGGAAGGTGAGAAACGAGGCCATGATGATCGGGCCGCTCCAGAGTACCAGAGCCCAATGCTCGCACAATTCCTGTCCGATGTGGGATCGATACTTGGGGCGGGCCAGATTGATGGTCATCATGGCCAGCATGGAGAGAACTAGAAAATAGGTGAAATAAAGCGGCGAGTAGCTTTTGACGCCGGTCTTTTCAGCTATGGAACCTATGGAGTAGATAAATCCGGCCGTCAGTGCCGCCTGGACCGACTGGCTGCGCAGGTTGCGGAAGGGGCGCACCAGTTCGAGCAGTGAAAAACGTTGCATTTGTACCGAGAAAGTCCCGAGGATCACCAGTAGGATACCGCAGACGCCCACGACGGAAAGGCGTTCTCTCAACAGAATCATGCCCCAGATGGGCACATAGATCATGGAGGTCTGGGACAGGGGGTACACGACCGACAGGTCGCCACCCCGGTAGGCGCGGCCGTTAAAGAGGTGGTAGAGGACGTAGCAGACCGCACCGATGGCGATCATGAACACGGTTTGGGAGCCTGGCCAACGGAACGGTTCGGCGACCAGCGGCAGGCAAAGGCTGAAGAGCAGGCTGGAGGCGATGAACATCCACCAGATGAAGACGGTCTTGTGGGTGCTGCGCTTCACCAACAGGTTCCAAAGGGCGTGCATGACTGCCGAGATGACGATCAGGGTAAAGGCGGGTGTGCTCATGGAGGCATTATAGTCGAGGTTGACGTCAAGGGGAAATAATCTAATTATGGCTCATGTCTTTCCATCTCCTGCTTGCCGACCCCGTAAAGTCCGGTCAACAGGTTTTCTCCCGGCGAAGCGCCGAGGGCTCCCTTCAGGCCACCCTCACCCTCAATCCGCTCGAACAGGGCCACGGTGCGTCGTACAACCTCCTGTGCCAGATCGTCGGGCGTTTCGATCCTCTTTTCACCCGTCACCGGGTGACGCCAGTTGCCAAGCAATTGGACAGGGTCGTTCCCGGACCGGATCAGGGGATAGAACAGGTGCCGCGCCTGCCTGAACAGGGGGAACGGCAGGCAGGCCAGCAGGCGGGCGGCCAGTTTCCAAAAGGTGCTGTCGTACATGGCCTGGATGCGGCAGTGGAGCGTTAGAGCCCGTTCCAGCACCTGATGCGGCAGTTGCCCCTCGGGATCGAAGAGGAGGGCGCTTGCCGTGACCAACTCGGCCCGGATGGCGGGGGTCATGAGGGCATCCAGCCGTTGTGCCGGGAGATGATCGCCCTGGCGGGAGAAATGGCAATCGAGGGCGGTCTCCACCCGGTAGTGGCGGCCGATGTCCCGCGTGCCGCTGTGGGCATAGACGAAGGGGTGGAAGGCGATGTCGGCCTGCATGTGGGAGAGCACCCCCAGCAGGCAGACGAACAGCCCGGCCGGAAGACCTTTCGCCCCATAGCTCTCCTCGGCCCGAATAAGCGGGGCATAGCTGTTGCCCTCGGTATCGTGAAACCGATGGGCCAGCCCCAGGGCGGTCGGGCCATGGGGGCCGCCTACGAGGTGCAGCAGGGTGTCGGGCAGAACCGCGCCGGCCAGATAGAGCACGCGGTTCTCGCGTATAAGGACGGAAAGGCGGCTCGTGTCTTCCAATCCGGCCAGCGATCGTTCGGCCAGTATCCAGTGGGTCAGTTCCTTGGGCATGGTGCGGTTTTCTCCAGGATGGCATGGGGAGGTGGGTCGGTGGTCCGCCTCAATCCTAACCGGTTAGGGCGCAAGAGTGCTCATGATCCGGCTCTGCACCGCAGGCATGATATCCGCCATATAAGCCCCGAATTTCTTCATGATCGAGGCCCCCTCGGCGCTGGTGTAGAATTTGGTCAGCGCCTTGATTTCATCTGTCGTGAAATGTTTGGGCATGGCCGTAAGGGTGACCGATTCCAGGAACTTGGGATCGAGCGCCTTTTTGAGGGTTTCTGCGGCCATTACCTGCTGTTCCGGTGGGACGGTCTTCAGTATCTCGGTTGTCAGGTCTTTGGCCATGTTTTCGGGCGGCACGGCCTTCAGATATGCCCTGGTGGCCGCAATCCGATTATTTTTGGTGTCGTCGGCATGGCTAGGCACGGCGGACGCCAGGAGGGCTGCGGAGAGGAGGAATATGGAGAGTAGGTGTTTCATGGGAGGTCCTTTCGGGAGGGTGTTAAGTCTTTTGATGGGGGTGATTTACCCCAATGGAACAATTCACCTATGAACTTGCAGAATGCCGCCCTCATTCATCTTCCGTTTCAAACACAAACCGGCGCCCGGAATAATCCGCAGCGCCGGTAGTTTACTCAGTACCTATGTCGTTCGAAATCAGTTTTGAGCGTTATGCACACTCCGAGTATCCGCACACGCGGCAGACGCAGCAGCCGCCCTCGTGCTCGATAATGCCGCCGCAATCGGGGCAGGCGCCTCGTTCCTGGGTGGCCGTCTCGGCGTCGATGTCGTAGCCATTGGCCACCATGTGGGCCTGGATGGCCTTGGCCACGGCGTCGGCGCAGGAAAGTATGCGGTTGTCGCCAAAGCCGGAGGGGCAGTGGCAGGAGATTCCCAGGAGTTGTTTGATGACCTGACGGGCCTGGACGCCGCTACGCCATGCCAGGGAAACCATGCGGCCGATGGCCTCGCTTTGAGACGCGGCGCAACCGCCGGCCTTGCCCATGGTGGTGAAGAGTTCGAACAAGCCGTTGTTGTCCTCGTTGACGGTTACGTAGAGCGGCCCGCAGCCGGTCTGCATCTGGTAAGTCCATCCTTTGAGCGCCTTGGGACGGTCGCGCTTGATGGTCTTTTTCTCGGCTTCCACCGGCGTGGCGGCCACGGCAGCCTGCTGTTCCTCCTTTTTGCCGGTGGAAAGCACCTGCTCGTCGCGGGAACCGTCACGATAGATGGTGACACCCTTGCAGCCGGTTTCGTAGGCCAGCATGTAGGCCTTTTCCACATCGTCCATGGTGGCCGAATTGGGGAAGTTAACCGTCTTGGAGACCGCGTTGTCGGTGTAGAGCTGGAAAGCTGCCTGCATCTGGATATGGTCTTCCGGGGTGATGTCGTGGGCGGTGACGAAGACCCTGCGCACGTCTTCCGGCACTTCGGGGATGTCGTGGACGGTGCCGTGTTCGGCGATTTTCTTCATGAGCGCTTCGGAATAGAAGCCGCGCTCCTTGGCGATCTGTTCGAAGATCGGGTTGACCTCCACCAGCACGTTTTTGTCCATGACGGTACGGATGTAGGAAACGGCAAAGAGCGGCTCCACGCCGGAGGAGGCGTTGGAGATGATCGAGATGGTGCCGGTGGGCGCAATGGTGGTAACCGTTGCGTTACGCATGGGCGGTGCGCCCTTTGTGTCGAAGATCGAACCCTGGAAATTGGGGAAGGAACCGCGCTGCTTGCCCAACTCCTGGGATGCCAGATGCCCTTCGTCGTTGATGAACTTCATTATTTTCTTGCCCAGTTTGACAGCCTCTTCGGAGTTGTAGGGCACTCCCAGCAGGATCAGCATGTCGGCCCAGCCCATGACCCCCAGGCCGATCTTGCGGTTCGCGTGGGTCATGTCGTGAATCTGCTGCAAGGGGTAGTTGTTGGCCTCGATAACGTTATCCAAGAAGTTTACCGAGTCGTGCACGACGGTTTTCAGTTTCTTCCAGTCAACGGTACCGTCCTTGACGAATTTCCCCAGGTTGATGGAACCAAGGTTGCACGATTCGTAGGGGAGCAGAGGCTGTTCGCCGCAGGGGTTGGTGGATTCGATCTCACCGATATGGGGGGTCGGGTTGTCGCGGTTGAGGCGGTCCAGGAAGATGATACCCGGTTCGCCGTTTTCCCAAGCCTGCACCACGATACGGTGAAAGACCTTGCGGGCGTTTTGACGGCCAAAGACCTTCTTGTCGCGGGGGTTGATCAGGTCGTACTCTTCGTCCCGCTCCACGGCCTGCATGAATTTTTCGGTCAAGCCGACGGAGATGTTGAAGTTGTTGAGCTGCTTCTGGTCGGCCTTGCACATGATGAAATCCATGATATTGGGGTGATCGACCCGCAGGATGCCCATATTGGCGCCCCGCCGGGTGCCGCCCTGCTTGATGGTTTCGGTGGCGATGTCGAACACCCGCATGAAAGAGAGCGGGCCGCTGGAGATGCCGGTGGTCGAACTGACCACGTCATTGGCCGGACGCAGGCGCGAGAAGGAAAAACCGGTGCCGCCGCCGGACTTGTGGATCAGGGCGGTGAATTTGACGGCGTCGAAGATCTCTTCCATGGAATCGCCCACCGGCAGGACAAAACAGGCCGAGAGCTGCCCCAGTTGGCGGCCGGCATTCATCAGGGTCGGGGAGTTGGGGAGAAATTCGAAGTTGGTCATCATGCGGTAAAACGTATCGGCCAAGCCTTTGAGGTCGGCTTTTTTGTCGAATTTTTTATTGGGAGCCGCAATGGTTTCGGCGACGCGACGGAACATGTGCGCCGGCGTCTCCAGCACCTTGCCCTCGGCATCGCGCCTCAAATAACGCTTTTCAAGGACGGTTGCGGCATTTTTTGAAAGGTCGGGGATTGTGTCGTGTGAGGATTCCTTTTTCATGGATGGTTCTCCTTGTGGCGTGAAAAAATCGAGTTATTTTGAGGAATTGGGGGTAGAATGTATTACTCGCGCAAAACCACAATATTTGGTGGAGCGCGCAAAATAAAACCACAACATATATGACAAGTCAATATAATATTTACGGCAAATATAACGTGCTGAAAAGAACAAAAAATTTACAGTTACCCCGCAACTATGATAGAAGCTAAGACATTACCGAATGGAGCACCGTGTGAAGAACCTTGTTTTCAGGTGCGTCGGCATCTGCCTCATAATCCTGCCATTAATCGTTTGCCGGAACACCTGCGTCGCGAGTGAAGGAAACCCGCTCACCAGAAGCGCCATGGCGGCACGGCTCCAAGGTATTGTTCCCCTTGAATCGGCCCGTCCCCAGGCATCCCATGCCGTTGACGGCCCCTCCTCGTCCCCCCAAAAACGCCCTGATATCCGTTACGACCATGCGACCCTCACCGAAGACGTCACGTGGCGTGGGACCGTGTTGATCAGGGGGGCTTTGGTGGTTGCCCCCCAGGCCACGCTTCGCATCGAACCGGGAACGACGGTGCGCTTTGCCCGGGTCGATGGCGCTCTCCGCAAGGCCCGTCTGGTTGTCATGGGTCGTATTCAAAGCATCGGCACGGCCGAACGGCCGATCCTGTTTTCTTCGGACGCCCCCATGCCGGTCACGGGAGACTGGGGCGGTATCCTGCTGCTTGCAACCGAAAAACGCAATCAGTTCGAACATACCGCCATCGAAGGGGCGGAAACGGGGCTCGAAGCGCATTTTTCGGCCTTTACCGCCAAGTCGGCGCGCGTCACCCTCTCAAAAACAGGTTTGTCGCTGCGCGACAGCATCGCCACTATTGCATCGTCGAGTTTTTCAGCCTGTGAAACGGGCATCGAGGTGCATGATGCTGAATTTGAACTGCGCGACAGCAGTGTGAGCACGAACCGCCAGGGGATGTCCCTGTTCCGTTCGTCGGTCGTCCTGGCGTCCACCAGCGTGACGGACAACGGCCAGCGGGGGATTCTGGCCGAGGAATGCCGCCTCAGGATCAGTTCCTGCAACATCTCCTCGAACGGTGCCGGAGCCATGGTAACGGGGGGGGAGGGGCAGATCTTCATGACGCGCTTCATGCTCAATAAGGATACGGCCCTGCATCTCGGCTCCAGCCGCATGAAGATCAATCGGTCTCTTTTCGCCGACAACGACCGCGATGCCCTGCGGACCGAGGCCGGCCGGGTAACGGTCTGGGGATGCGCTTTCCGCGGCAACGGCGGTTTCAATCTCTATAACGCCGGACGTGAAGACGTGGTTGCCGTGCAGAACTGGTGGGGGGGTGACGATGAAAAGGCCATTTCATCCAAGGTGTTCGACGGTTCACGGGAACCGCGTTCCGGCACGGTGCGGGTATTCCCCTGGCTTTCCGGCCAGCCAGCCATTCTGCCTTGAAGCATAGCCCTATGTCCATCTATCTCGATAACGCGGCAACTTCCCACCCTAAACCGGAATCCGTTTACCAGGCGGTCATGCACGCCATGCGGGAGATTGGCGCATCTCCGGGACGCGGGGGGCATCGGCGCTCCCTGGAAGCCGGCCGTCTGTTGCTCCAGGCACGCGAAGCCATCGCTACCCTGTTCGCCATCCCCGACTCTTCGCGGATCATCATGACCCATAGCGCCACCGAGGCGCTTAACTTGGCGCTCCGGGGCGTTCTTGCGCCGGGCGACCATGTGGTTACCACCTCCATGGAACACAACTCCCTGATGCGTCCTCTGGCCGCCTTGCGCGCATCCGGGGTGGAGGTGACCGTGGTCAGGGCCGACGGCACCGGCATGGTGGACCCGGACGATGTCAGACGCGCCCTGAGGCCCACTACCCGGATGGTGGCCCTGGCCCATATCTCCAACGTCTGCGGCACAATTCAGCCCATCGACAGGATGGGGGCAATCGCCCGGGAGGCCGGCGCGCTGTTTCTGGTGGATGCGGCCCAATCGGCGGGCAGCGAACCGATCGATGTGATCAGAACCGGCATCGATCTTTTGGCCGCACCGGGGCACAAGGGGCTCTATGGCCCCCAGGGAACCGGTTTCCTCTACGCCTCCCCGGCTGTCCCCCTGAAACCGCTTCTTCAGGGGGGGACCGGCACCAGTTCCACTGCCGAGGAACAGCCCCTGACCCTGCCGGACGGCTTCGAGGCGGGCACCCATAATATGCCCGGTATCGCCGGGCTCAAAGCCGGGGTCGAATTCGTACTGGAACAGGGGGTATCAGCTATCGGGGGCAAGGAACGCCACCTGGTCGCATCAGTCGCACAGCGCTTGGCCGAGGTGCCGCAGGTCACGCTCTACGGCCCATCCGACCCGACCCTGCGTGGCGGCGTACTCTCTTTTACCGTTGCGGGAACCGATCCCGCGGCCTTGGCATTCATGCTGGATCACAACCATGATATCGCCGTGCGCGCCGGGTTGCACTGCGCGCCCCAGGCGCACCGCACCCTGGGCAGCTTCCCCGGGGGCACCCTGCGCATGAGCCCGGGCTGGTTCTCCACGGGCGAAGAGATTGCTATTTTCTGTGATGCCGTTGTAGAATGCTGCCAGTTTTAGAGAAGCATATAAATCTGCCCCAGAGACTCAGAGAACTATATAGAAATTTAATTCAAAACTTAAAATATAGCTGCGTAACTACTCTTATTTAATAGAGTGTTTGTATGTGATCTCGGGGGGTTCTCCGTGTTTTCGTGCCCCTGCGGCAGATTTGAATGTGTTTGGTCTCTTGTTTGATTAATCCTCCCGACAGAAAGGCCTTCCGTGAAAAACTTCATCCTCGACACCAATGTGCTGCTGCATGATCCCCAGTCCCTGTTCAGATTTCAGGACAACAACATCATCATCCCCATAACCGTGATTGAAGAGGTTGACCGTTTCAAGAAGGACATGAACGAAACCGGCCGCAATGCCCGTCAGATCTCACGCATCCTCGACACCATGCGGGAAAAGGGCTCGCTGGCAGCCGGCGTTACACTCCCCGGTCAGGGCACCCTGCGGGTTGAACTGTTCAGCGAAAACTACCTCAAGCGTCTGCCGGTGGACCTGCGGGTGGACAGCGGCGACAACCGCATCCTGGCGGTAGCCCTGGATATGCGCGACCGCTTTCCCGACACCGAGCTCATCTTCGTCACCAAGGACACCAACCTGCGCATCAAGGCCGATGCCATCGGCTTGGCCGCCGAGGATTACGAATCGGACAAGATCGATATCCAGGATCTCTATTCCGGGACCCGCAGCATCGAGATGACGCCCGAGGCCGTGGACCGGTTTTACGGGCAGAACTGGCTGGAGGCGCCGGAAGGGCTTGCCCCCAATGAGTTCATCACCATTACGGACAGTAGCAACGCCTCCCATACCGCCATCTGCCGCTACGACGCGGATAGCGGGCACATCGTCCCGGTGCGCAAGGTCCCCAAAGAGGGGATCTGGAGCATCTTCGCCCGCAACCGCGAGCAGTCCTTTGCCCTGGACGTGCTGATGGACGACTCCATCAAGCTGGTGACCCTGGTGGGCAAGGCGGGCACCGGCAAGACGCTTTTGGCCATCGCCGCCGGCCTGCACAAGACCGCCGAGGAGAATATCTACAATCGCCTGCTCGTTTCCCGGCCGGTTTTCCCCATGGGCAAGGACCTGGGATTCCTGCCGGGCGATATCGAGGAAAAACTGACACCCTGGATGCAGCCGATCTTCGACAACGTGGAACTGCTCATCTCTGGGCACGAATCGGAGAAGCGCCACAGCAAGGGGTACAAGGAGTTGATGGCCATGGGACTTCTGGATATCGAGCCCTTGACCTACATCCGCGGCCGTTCCATCCCCAACCAGTACCTGATCGTGGACGAGGCCCAGAACCTGACCCCCCATGAGATCAAGACCATCGTCACCCGGGTGGGAGAGGGGACCAAGATCATCCTGACCGGCGACCCCTACCAGATCGACAACCCCTACGTGGATTCGTCCAGCAACGGCCTGAGCTTCCTGGTTGAGCGGTTCAAGGGGGAGAAGATCGCCGCCCACGTGACCCTGACCAAGGGGGAACGTTCCGAGTTGGCGGAACTGGCGGCGAACCTGTTGTAGAACAAAATCTAAGTAACAAAATCAAATTTCGCCACAGAGACACGGAGAAGGAAAAGTAAGTTTGTAAACTGAGGATGGCTACCGCCCCCTTCCTAACCTCTATGTCTCTGTGTCTCCGTGACAAATTAAGAAAGGTAGTTATGACGCCCGAAAAAGCACGCGATAAAATCATCTTTGCCCTGGATGTGCACGGATTGGCCGACATCGACCGCTGGGCGGCGCAATTGGCCGGCCATGTTGGGATGTTCAAGGTTGGCAAGGAGCTGTTCACCTCCTGTGGCCCCGAGGCGGTCAGGACCGTGCAGCGTCACGGTGGCAAAGTTTTTCTCGATCTCAAGTACCACGACATCCCCAACACCGTGGCCAAGGCCATGGTCGAGGCGGCCCGGCTCGGGGTGCAACTGGCCAACCTACACGCCCTGGGGGGGGAAGAGATGATGGCCACGGCCGCCGCTGCGGTGCGCACGGAGTTTGGCGACGAGCGCCCCCGGCTCCTGGCCGTGACCATTTTGACCTCGTCCACGGCCGAGACCCTGCGCCAGGTGGGGATCGAACGCCCGGTGGAGGAGATGGTCGTCCGCCTGGCCCGTCTGGCCAAGGATTCCGGCATGGACGGCGTGGTCGCCTCGCCCTTGGAGATCGAATCGATCCGAGCGGCCTGCGGCCCGGATTTCCTGATCGTCACCCCCGGGGTTCGGCCCTCGTTCGCCTCCCTGGACGACCAAAAACGCGTCATGACCCCGGCCGAGGCGGTTACCGCCGGAGCAGACTATCTGGTGATCGGCCGCCCCATCGCCAAGGCGGGCGATCCGGTGGCCGCCAGCCGGATGATCGTGGACGAAATCGCAGGAGGGTGCCCATGAAAGGCGAACTGGTCTTCGGCGTCAATCCGGTCCGGGAGGCGCTGCGCGGTGCGCGGGGGGCTTTCGAACTGTATGTGCAGTCCTCGGCAACCGACCATCGTCTCGAGAAGATCCTCAAGCTGGCCGAGGAGCGGGGCGTCCCGATCCACCGGCGCGAGCGCGACGATCTGACCAAACTGTGCGCCTCCAGCCATCACCAGGGGGTTGCGCTCATGGTTGAGCCCTTCCGGTATGCCGACCTGGACGACCTCGTGGCCCGCATTGACGAGGCGGGACGCAGCGGTTTTCTGCTGGTGCTGGACGGCATCCAGGACCCCCACAATCTGGGGGCGCTGATCCGCACCGCGGCCTGTGCCGGTTGCGACGGCATCATCATCCCCAAAGACCGCGCCGTCGGCGTTACCCCGACCGTGGAAAAGGCCTCGGCCGGTGCGGTGGAAACCATACCGGTCGCCCAGGTGACCAACGTGGCCCAGAGCCTCCAGGTGCTCAAGGATGGCGGCTACTGGGTCTACGGTCTGGCCGGTGAGGCCGGGCAGTCGCTCTACGATGTGGACTTTTCCGGCAAGGTCGTCCTGTTGGTGGGAAACGAAGGGGAGGGGATTCGTCCCCTGGTGCGCAAACAGTGCGACGTGGTCCTGTCGATCCCGCTCTATGGCGGCGTATCTTCCCTGAACGCCTCGGTGGCCGGCGGCATCGCCCTGTTCGAGGCTGCGCGCCGGCGCGGCATTCCGGCGTAACCGGATTCCCGTGAGCGAGGACATCACTGAAAAACCTGCTCCCGAACAACGCCTGAACCTCCTCAAGAACCGTGTGAAGCCGACCCTGCTGCTTGCCGTGGGGCTGGGTATCGCGAGCGGCTTCGTGCTGATCGCCCAGGCCCTGATCGTGGCCGGGCTGGTGCACCGGGTCATGATAGATGGCTCCGGTTATCGGGAAGTGCTGCCCCAACTGCTCTGGCTTCCCCCCTTGATGCTGGCGAGGGCCGGACTCTCCTGGATTTCGGAGCGGGTCGCCTTTGCGGCCTCGGCCACCATCCGCCAGGAGGTGCGTAACGATCTCTTCCAACGCCTGCTGGATGCCGGTCCTTTGCAGCTCAAGGGGGATCGGGCCGGCGAGGTGGCCACCGTGATCGTGGACGGCGTGGAGGCGTTGGAAGGGTACTACAGCCGCTACCTGCCCCACCTGGCCGTGATGGCCGTGGTGCCGCTCTCCATCCTGGCGGCGGTTGTCCCTGCCGACTGGATCTCGGCGGGGATCATGTTGTTCTCGGCCCCCTTCATCCCCTTTTTCACCATCCTGATCGGCCGCGGCGCCGAGCGGCTCAACCAGCGCCAGTGGCAAACCCTGGCCCGCCTGGGGGGATACTTTCTCGACCGGGTCAACGGCCTGGCCACCCTGCGCATGTTCAACGCCTCGCGGCGTGAAGCCGAGATGATCGCCCGCATCTCGGACGATTACCGCCGGGCCACCATGTCGGTCCTCTACATGGCCTTCCTCTCCGCCCTGGTCTTGGAGTTCTTCGCCACGGTCAGCGTGGCGTTGATGGCAGTGGTTATCGGCTTTCGGCTTTTGAAAGGGGGCATGGCCTTTCAGGACGGTTTCACCGTGCTGCTTTTGGCGCCGGAATTCTACCTGCCGCTGCGCCTGATGGGGAACTACTACCATGCCCGCATGGAGGCCATCGGCGCGGCCGAACGTATCTTCAATCTGCTGGACACCCCGCTTGCTCCCCGACCCGCTGCCCCCCACCCGCTGCCTCCTGTCTCGCCGCTCCGAATCTGCCTCGAAGATGTCTGCTTCCGGTATTCCCCTGACTCGCCCCCCGTGATCGACGGCGTGACGCTCAACCTGGCGCAGGGAGAACGGGTCGCCCTGGTGGGGCCGAGCGGGGCCGGGAAGAGCACCCTGGCGGCGCTGTTGTTGGGCTTTGCCCTGCCGGAACAGGGGAGGGTGCTGATCAACGGCGTGGACCTGGCACAATGCGATCTTGATCAATGGCGACGTCATGTGGCCTGGGTTCCCCAGAGCCCCCACCTCTTTCACGGCACCATCGGCGATAATATCCGCCTGGGGCGCCAGGACGCCACGGACACAGATGTTCTCCAGGCTGCTTCACGGGCCCGTTGCGGGGAGTTTATCGCCCGCCTGCCCCAGGGGCTGGATACGGTCATCGGCGAACAGGGGGCCGGCCTGTCCGGCGGCCAGGCGCGGCGCATCGCGCTGGCACGGGTATTCCTCAAGGACAGTCCCCTGATCATCACCGATGAACCGACCGCTGGGCTGGACGCCCATTCGGAGACATTGGTCCGGGAAGCACTCGGCGAACTTGCCCAAGGCCGGACCGTGTTGTCCATCGCCCATCGCCTGGCCACCCTGGAGGATACCGATCGGGTCGTTGTCATGAGTGGGGGGAGGATCATCGAGCAGGGGCACTATGATGACCTGAAGGGAGCGGGTGGGCTGTTCGCTCGCATGGCTGCCGCCGGGGAGGGGGCATGAGGGATATCCTGCGCCTTCTGAAACTAGCGTGGCCCTATCGCGCTTGGCTCTCGGCCGCTCTCGGGCTCTCGCTGGTGACGCTTTTTGCCAATGTGGGGCTCTTGGCCCTCTCGGGGTGGTTCATCGCCGCCATGGCCCTGGCCGGGATCAACGGCACCCCCATCAACTATCACTACCCTGCGGCGGGTATCCGCACCCTGGCGATCGGGCGCACCCTTGGCCGCTACGCCGAGCGGGTGGTCAGTCACCAGGCCTCGTTGCGGCTCCTGGCGGGTCTGCGGGTCTGGATCTACCGCCGCATCGAACCGCTGGCCCCGGCCCGTTTGGAGAGCTACGCCAGCGGCGATCTTCTCAGCCGTATCCGGGCCGACATCGACAGCCTGGACAATTTTTACCTTCGTCTACTGGCGCCGGTACTGACCGCGCTCTGTTCCAGCCTGCTGTTCATTCTGTTCCTGTGGTATTTCAACAGCGCCGTGGCGTTGGCGACCGGAGCGCTGCTCCTCGCGGCCGGCGGTTTTCTCCCCCTGGCGGTTCATCTGCTGGGGCGCAAGCCGGGGGCGCGGGTAACCCAAACCTCTGCGGAACTGCGCACCGCCGTGGTGGACGGCCTGCGGGGGATGGAAGAACTCCTGGCCTACGGTGCGGCAGGGCGCCAGAAGGAGCGGGTAGTGGAACTGAACCGGCGCCTGCTGGCCGATCAGGCCCGTCTGGCCGGGTTGGCTGGTGTCTCCGCCGGCGGCGTGGGGCTCTGTTCCGGCCTCGCCCTCTGGCTGGCGCTGGTCATTTCGATCCCCCTGGTGCGCGCCGGTTCCCTGACTGGGCCCCAGATGGTCATGCTGGCGCTCTTTTGTCAGGCCGCCTTCGAGGCGGTCCTACCGCTCCCGCCGGCCTTTCGCCTGCTGGGGCAGACTCTGGCAGCGGCCCGGCGCATCTTCTCCCTGGCGGATGAAACTCCGGCGGTCAAGGAACCCCGTGAACCGGCTCAGCTGCCGGAGACACCGCTCCTCACCCTGCGGGGAGTGGGCTTTTCCTACAGCGATAGCGCTGCAACCCTGGTGGGGATCGACCTTGACCTTGCGCCCGGCCGCAAGGTGGCCGTGGTGGGGACCAGCGGCGCCGGCAAGAGCACCCTGCTGGCCTTGCTGCTCCGTTTCCGGGAGTACGATAGCGGTTCCATGACCATGGCCGGGCGGGAGATCAGGGAGTATGACGGCGAAACAGTGCGGCGGCTCATGGCGGTGGCCAGCCAGCAACCGTTTTTGTTCAACGCCACCCTGCGGGAGAACCTGCTGATAGCCCGGCCCGAGGCTAGTGAGGAGGAAATGATCGCGGCAGCCGATATTGCGGGGGTTCACGACGAGATCGCCGCCTTTGCTCAGGGGTACGACACGCCGGCCGGTGAGGGGGGGGTGAAGCTTTCCGGCGGCCAGATCCGCCGTCTGGCCATTGCCCGTGCCATCCTTAAGGATAGCCCGGTCCTGCTGTTGGACGAACCGACGGAAGGGGTGGACGCCTCAGCCGCCCGTTCGCTGCTGGAACGGGTGTTCAGCTTTGCCGAGGGCAGGGCGCTGTTGGTGATCACCCATAGCCGGATCGGGCTGGAGGCCATGGACGAGGTGCTGCTCATGGATGAGGGGCGCATCGTCGAGCGGGGCAGCCACGCCGAACTGCTGGCACGCAGCCGGCGTTACCGGGATATGTGGGAATTGGATGATTGAGTAAAAATATTTGCAATAAAGCCACAGAGACAAACATTTCAAGTTTTTTGCCCCATTTTTCTTTTCTATTTCCATGTCAAAATAGATGGAAAATCTCTGTGATTTTCTCCGTGTCTCTGCGCCTCTGTAGCAGAACTGCCGGTTTCAGGCTGAACGGCTCGTGATCAGGTGTGTTCAATGCCGCTTGCGTCGAACATGCCGTTCCAGTTCATCTTTTCCGTTATTTTCCGGAAGTGGTAGCCATAGATGGCAAAGGTGATGGCAAGCGGGAACAGACGAGGCCGCCTGAAAAGGGACCAGAAAAAGAGTTTCCAGAACTGGAGCCGCTCTTTGCCGATTACCCCCAGCATGACGATGGATTTGAAGAACGCCCCGTAATAACCGGGCTTCACATGGAAGCTCCCCCGCTTGAGAGGCCGGTACTCGCGGAGAAAGCCGGTTACACGCCGATAGTAGTTCTTTGGGGCGTAGATACTGGTAAGGATGCTCCGATAGCCGTTGATGAGCGTCTCCGCCTTCATGCGGGGGATAAAGTTGAGGGCGACGGCCGTGTTGTTGCCGGAGGTATCGCCCAATAGCCTGCCTTCCTTGAAGAGCCGCTGGTGGAGCTTGGTGCCGCGCAACGCGGTGAGCATCCCCACCATGGCCGTGGCGATGCCGCTCTCCTGGATAAAGTGTATCTGCCGCTCGAAAATCGACAGGGGATCGCTGTCGAACCCCACGATAAACCCGCCTTGGACCTGCAATCCGGCGTGCTGGATTTTCTTGACGCACTCAAGGAGGTTGCGGTTCTTATTCTGAACCTTGCCGGTTTCGCTCAGGCAGTCCTCATTCGGGGTTTCTATGCCGATGAACACCTCTTCAAAGCTGGTCCGCACCATGAGGTCCATGAGGTCCGGGTCGTCCGCCAGATCGATGGAAACTTCAGTGAAGAAGGCAAAGGGATGATTGTGCCGCTCCATCCATGCGAGCATGGCCGGGAGGGTTTCCTGCTTCAGCTTGCGTCTGTCGCCGATGAAGTTGTCGTCCACAAGGAAAATCCCGTCGCGCCACCCCCAGGCATAGAGGGCATCGAGTTCCCCAGTCAGCTGCGCGGTGCTCTTGGTACGCGGCTTGCGCCCGAAGAGTTGGGTAATATCGCAGAACTCACAGTCGAACGGGCAGCCCCGGGAATACTGGATATTCATGGCTGCGTATTTTGAGGGATCGATCAGGTTCCAGAGCGGGATGGGGGTTTCCCGCATCTCCGCCCATTGGTCGGAAACATAGCTATGCTCCGCTTGACCGCACTCAAGGTCGTCAAGGAACCGGGGAAGGGTGACCTCGGCCTCGCCCAGCACCAAATGATCCGCCGAATCAAACTCGGCCGGGGCGGCGGTGAAGAGCGGCCCACCCACGACCGTCTTGATCCCCAGGCGGCGGCAGCGCGCAAGAACGTCGTTGACGGATTCCTTCTGGACCGTCATGGCACTGATGAAGACATAGTCCGCCCACAGAATCTGCTTGTCGGAAAGCGGTTGCACATTCATATCCACAAGCCGCTTGTCCCAGGCGGCGGGAAGCATGGCGGCCACGGTCAAGAGGCCAAGGGGGGGGAATGCGGCCTTTTTCCCGATGAACTTGAGCGCGTGGCGGAAACTCCAGAAGGTGTCGGGGTAATGGGGGTATACGAGAAGAATTTTCATGCTTGCTGCCCTTACGGTGTTCCGGGGGAGGTGGTTGCGGGTGGAAGGTTAACCTTTTTAAAGGATACCGCAGTTATGGAAAATGCAATGTAAATCTATTGTAATATTCCTGGAAAAAACGTGTGTATCGGGGGCGCTTACGGGAGGGAAAGGGGCATGGCTGCCGCAGGGGCGGGGTGCTCCTGCGATTTGTTGTATTTTGGGCAGATGGCGATCATGGACCGCCCTGTCTTTCGTCGAACCTGCGGAAATACTCCTCCCGGCACCAGTTCTCCACATCCACCAGCGCCTGGAAGGCCTCTGCGAAGTCCGCACGCCCAAGGGTGAAGACCCCGTGCCCATAGACGATGGCCCGGCCGGGCCCTCCGATGACCGGCGGGAGGTTCTTTGCTATCCCTCCGGCGCCGATCTCGCCCGCCACCACCGGAGTTCCGCCCAGAATCCTGACCCTGGGGCAATCTTTCCAGCAGTCGGCTATGGGGCAGTGTTCCTTCTCGTCGCAGAGCATGCTCATGACCACGGCGAAGCGCGGGTGGCCGTGCAGGATGGCGCGGCATCCGGCGGTTTCGAAGATGCGGCGATGGGCCACCAGTTCGCTGGAAGCGGTGATGCCGACGGTGGAACTGTTTTCAAAGGGGACCGGGTCGATGCAACCCGCCAGTTCGTCCAAGCTGGAAGCGGTCTGGGAGATGTAGAGCAGATCACCGTTGGAATAGGAAATGTTGCCGAAAAACGAATCGACCAGGCCCCGCTCCACCGTATAACGCCCCACCCGTGCCATCTCGTCGAGGATATCTGCCTTGTCCCGCAGGGGGCCGTTTCTGAAGATCAGCCCCTCAGCCGTAAGTCGAACCAGCCATTTGGTGCGGAAGTGATCAAAGGCCTGGGCCTCGTCGGGCAGCTTGAAACCGTCCTGCAACACGTCCTCCAGGTACTTGATGAAGGTGGAGTGGAACACGGAGGACCAGTTAATGAAGGCCTGTTCGACGGTCAGGGCGCCGCTGGCCACGATGCCGATGCCTTGGACGATGACGCCCTTGCGGTTGCCCAGCACGTGGGCGATGGCCTCCACGGGATCGTCACCGAGATCGTTGCGGCGCAGGATCGGAATGTCGTGCAGGAAGGTGCGGGTTTCGGTGTCGCGCGGTACGATCTCCAGTTCGTGGTTTGCGGCGCGTTGCAACAAAAAAACGGCAAAGGGGAGGGCAGGTGCTGCGGCGCAGAGTGCCAGGCAGTTGAGTCGTTCGAGAACAGCTGCCGCCAGGCGGGCCAACCCGGCGTCTCCCGCGGCGATCACGGTGTCGTCCTGGGCGGCAAAGGCGATCCGGTCAGGAAGTGCCGAACGATCGGAGATCAGCTTACGGCTGTATTTTTCTATCTGATCGTACATCAGGGGATGTTGGTAAAGAGAACCGAGCCATCGGCCAAGACCTGTTTGCGGAAACTGCTCCTGTGTTTCGCCGCCGCTAGGTGTGTCCTAGGCAGGGGCATGGTGCTGCCGGGGATGAAGGCCGGCGTGACGTTGACGCCCGCCTGCCACGCCTCGAAATGGAGGTGGGGCCCTGTTGACCGGCCGGTACTGCCGGACAGTGCAATGGTCGTATCGGCGCCGATTTGCTGTCCCTGGGCGACCAGCAGGCGGCTGTTGTGACCGTAGAGCGTGACCATGCCGTTGTCGTGTTCGACCAGAACCGTGTAACCGTAGCCGGAACGGAGGCCGCTGTAGACGACGACCCCCGGCCCAACCGCTTTGACGGCCGTTCCCTCGGGGATGGCGATGTCAACGCCGTTGTGGTGGCGCAACCTCCCGTCGATGGGATCGATGCGCATACCGACCCCCGAGGTTATTGTCCCGCCCACCGGCGGCAGGTGCGCTTCAAAGCTGGCCGGTGGCGTTTCCCGGGGATTGATCGAGGCGTTGACGGTCTTTTCCACGACCTCGTTCAGGGAAACATTCCTGACTTTTTCGTTTTTGGCAGCCTTTTTTTTCTTTTTGGACGGGTTCGTCCCATACTCCTTGATGATGACCTTGGCCGCCTTGTTCTGGGGAGCATCGGTGAACGTCTCAACGCCGTCAACCGTGACGAAGCGGTAAATGTCGGCGCGGCCCTGCCCGGGCAATGCCGGGATGGATGCGCACACCCATAATATTACAAGGAGTTGTATCCTGAACACTGAGAATGTGCGTCGATTGAGCATAATTGTTTCCATTAGTGCTTGTCGTTCGAAGGCATTTCTGTTAAAAAAGCCCTGTCCGTTTATACAACAGTCGTGCGTTTTCTGCAATTCAATCAATCCTCCCGGGGAATTTTGTAATGTTCCAGTATTTTGACAAAATCGTTAAAGGGACCGAGCGCGAAGATTCCCTGGTAATTATTCAAAATATGAAAGAACTGGTTGGGACGAGTTTTTCCTTTCTCAATTATTATAAAGAAATCCCGGTGTCCTACGATGCCAAGTTGGTCAACATTGATAATGAAATGGCTGAATTCGAAGTGCATGAGTACCAGGCAAAGGTCATTACCCTGGAGCATAAGGCCCTGATTCGCTCCCATGAAAAATTTTCCTTCCGCGAAGATATGTTCGGGGAGGCTTTTTACGTCAACGTTGCCCGGAAAAAGGTCATTCTCTGCAACTTCGGCTACGCCAAGATCAGGTCGGATATGCGCCGCTTTGTCAGGGTCGTGCTCGACAGGCCGCTTGAAGCCGAAATGATCGTTGCGGAGGACATCCTCAAAGGAGGCATTAAGGATATCTCCCTTGGCGGTGCCTCCATAAATGTCATGTCCAAGGAACAACTGCCCACGGGGCTCGACATCAATATGTTCCTGAAGCTCCCCGATATTGTCGATGGTTCGATACACGAGGTCGGGGTTGCCGCAACGGTCATCAAAGTAACGGGGGATGAAGCCCCCTACAATTGCTTTGTGGAATTCTACCCGGAAAAACACTCCCAGCAGCAGATATCCTACTACATCAACCAACGTCAGGTTGAAATCATCAAAGAGCTCAAAGAACAAACGTTGTAATCTGGAATCGCCGCACTGCCTCCTTTGTGGGCATGTTTCCGTGGTGGTGCTTTGTTTTTGTGCAGCACGACTTGTCCGGTCAGTGGTGCCGTTTTATCTAGTAATCGTATCCATCTGATATTGTTGGAATTTATATGCGTTGATTTTGGCAAAGTGTTTGCAAGAATAAACAGTGGAATGCAGCAGCTTACCGCTTGCAATTTGACTGATAATTCATATAATCTCCCCTGTCCAATTTCAAGAAAGGGAGGGTCACGCGTTTGAAAAAAGTCGAAGCTATAATCAAACCGTTCAAGCTTGATGAAGTTAAGGAAGCTTTGAATGAGATCGGCGTGCAAGGTATTACCGTCAGCGAGGTCAAAGGTTTCGGCCGTCAGAAGGGACATACCGAGCTGTATCGCGGCGCCGAATATGTCGTGGACTTTATCCCTAAGATCAAGCTCGAAATCATCGTCTCGGATGCGATTGTTTCCAGAGTCGTGGAAGCCATCGAGCAATCCGCCAAAACCGGCCGGATTGGCGACGGCAAGATATTCGTGACGTCGGTTGAGGCCGTGATTCGCATCAGGACCGGCGAAACCGGCGAAGACGCGCTGTAAGGCACAAAAGCTGTTTATTACATATCCCCCCGAAAGGAGAAACTGATGACCCCGAAACAAGTAGTAGATTTTGCCAAAGAAAATGGCGCACTGATGGTAGATTTCAAGTTTATGGATTTTGTTGGCATCTGGCAGCATTTTTCCACACCCATAAGCGAATTCGGTGAGGATATATTTGAGGACGGCCTTGGATTTGACGGTTCTTCCATTCGTGGTTGGCAGCCCATTCATGCTTCCGACATGATCATCATCCCCGACGCCACCACCGCCAAAATGGATCCGTTTACCGCGCTTCCGACCCTGTCGCTGATCTGCAACATCTTCGATCCGATCACCAAGGAAGGCTACAGCCGTGACCCGCGCAACATCGCCAAAAAGGCTGAGGCATACCTCAAGTCCACCGGTATCGGCGACACCGCTTTCTTTGGCCCGGAAGCCGAATTTTTCATCTTTGACGACGTGCGTTACGACTCTACCGCCAACCAGTCCTTCTACGCCGTTGATTCGGTTGAAGGCGCCTGGAACTCCGGCCGCGAAGAATTCCCCAACCTGGGCTACAAGCCGCGCCACAAGGAAGGTTACTTCCCGGTTTCCCCGACCGACTCCCAGAACGACCTGCGTAACGAAATGGTCATGGAGATGCAGAAGGTCGGCATCCAGGTCGAGTGCCAGCATCACGAGGTAGCCACCGGCGGCCAGGCCGAGATCGACATGCGTTTCGACGCCCTGGTCAAGATGGCCGACAAACTCCAGTGGTTCAAATACATCGTCAAGAATGTCGCCTACCGCAACGGCAAGACCGCTACCTTCATGCCCAAACCGCTCTACGGCGACAACGGTTCCGGTATGCACTCGCACATGTCCATCTGGAAGGACGGCACCAACCTGTTTGCCGGCGACAAATACGGCGGACTTTCCCAGATCGCCCTGTACTACATCGGCGGTATCATCAAGCACGCCAAAGCCCTGTGCGCCTTCACCAACCCGACCACCAACTCCTACAAGCGTCTGGTGCCGGGCTTCGAGGCCCCCGTGAACATGGCTTATTCCAGCCGTAACCGTTCGGCCTCCCTGCGTATCCCGATGTTTTCCACTAACCCCAAGTCCAAGCGCGTCGAATACCGTACGCCGGACCCGTCCTGCAACGGTTACCTGGCCTTTGCCGCCATGTTGATGGCCGGCCTCGACGGCGTCGAGAACAAGATCGATCCGGGCCAGCCGCTGGACAAGGACATCTACGGCCTTTCTCCGGAAGAGCTCAAAGATATCCCGTCAGCTCCGGGCACCCTGGAGGAGGCGCTCAAATGCCTGGAAGACGACCACGACTTCCTGCTCAAGGGTGACGTCTTTACCCCCGACGTTATCGAAAAATGGATCGAATACAAAACAGAAGCCGAAGTCAACCCGGTCCGTATGCGCCCGGTACCGATCGAGTTCCAACTCTATTTCGACATCTAGACTGTGCATGGCGGTATAGCAACACCAAAGAGGCGGGATTTTCCCGCCTCTTTTCGTTTTTGCTTCAATTGACTTTACCCGGTCACTCTGTTAGAAAGACAGTGGTTATCAAGTTTTAAAGGATGTTCATGGAAAATTTTCTCTTTAAGCTTTCCGTCATGCTTGTGCCGGGTATGCTGGCCATTGTCTGCCATGAAGTCTCCCACGGTTTCATTGCATGGCGTTACGGAGATCCCACGGCGCGCATGCTCGGTAGGCTGACCCTGAATCCGTTCAAGCATATCGATATTATCGGCACCCTGATGATCTTCTTTATCGGTATCGGTTGGGCCAAGCCGGTACCGGTGAATTTTTCAAATCTGCGTAATCCCAAACGCGATATGATCTGGGTGGCGGCAGCCGGACCCATAACCAATCTCATTCTGGCAACTGTTTCCGCTTTTTTGCTACGCGGGCTGGTTGCTGTCGACAACTCGATGGTTGCACCGGGTTCGACCCTCTCCATGCTGGTTGAGCCGGTTGCCCTTATGCTGGCTTTCTCGGTCTACATCAACCTGCTGCTGGCGATCTTCAACATGATTCCGGTGCCGCCACTTGATGGCGGCAGGGTTTTGGTCGGGCTTCTCCCCTATCGTCAGGCGTCTGCATGGGCCCGTATTGAACCGTTTGGGATGGTGATCATAATAGTACTGGTATTTTTCACGAATATTTTTTCCTATGTCATCTCGCCCATCCTCAACGTGGGGGTCCATATGCTGGCAGGACCGCAGAGCGGCTTGGTATTGGGTGTTACACAACTCATGATGCGTTAGATTACGGGAAATCGCTTTTTGTCCCGGCCTTGTAACACTCAGGATTTCTTGGGTGAAGCCGCGCTGTTATGCCTCTGCATAATTCCTCGACAATCGTACCGGGTCGAAAACTCACGATTTCCATACTATAATTTCTGGGAGCACTAAAATGGGTACACAGCAGCGTATTGTCAGCGGCATGCGGCCGACCGGGAAACTGCACATCGGCCATTATCACGGCGTATTGGAGAACTGGATCAAGATTCAGGACTCTTTCGACTGTTTTTTCTTTGTAGCGGATTGGCACTCTTTGACCACGGAATACGACAATACCGCCGGTATCCGCACCAGCATCCACGAGATGGTGCTGGACTGGGTCGGTTTTGGCCTCGATCCCGCCAAGAGCGTTGTTTTTCGCCAAAGTATGGTGCCGCACCACTCCGAACTGAACCTGATCCTGTCCATGATTACGCCCGTATCCTGGCTGGAGCGCAATCCGACCTACAAGGAGATGTTGGACAACCTCGCGGCCAAGGACCTTTCCACCTTCGGTTTTCTGGGGTATCCGGTGCTGATGGCGGCCGACATTATTCTTTACAAGGCGACCCGAGTGCCGGTTGGGCACGACCAGTTGCCGCATCTCGAGATCACCCGCGAGATTGCACGCCGTTTCAACTATCTGTACGGCAATGTCTTTCCCGAGCCCGAGGCGTTCCTGACCGAGACCCCAAAACTGCTCGGCCTCGATGGTCGCAAGATGAGCAAATCATACGGTAACTCCATCTACCTCTCGGACACGGCCGAAGAAACCACCAAAAAGGTCTTGTCCATGATGACCGACCCGGCGCGGATTCGGCGGAGCGACCCCGGCGATCCCGATGTCTGCGTGGCCTTTAACCTCCATCGCATCTACGTGCCCCAGGAAAAACTGGATGAGATCATCCCGGCCTGCCGCAATGCCGCCATCGGCTGCGTGGAGTGCAAAAAAATCCTGGCCGAGTGCATGAACGAACGCTTGGCGCCCTGCCGGTCAAAGCGGGCAGAGCTGGCCACCCGCCCCGATTTTGTGAACGATCTGTTGCAGGACGGCAGCCGTCGGGCATCGGAGATCTCCGATGCCGTCATGGCCGAAGTCCGTGAAGCCCTGAAGATCTGACCATGGCTCTGGATTTGGCGCACTACCGATGAATCCGGCCCGGGAGGAAAACCCCACGCTTCTTGACGGCTTCCGCGATGGCTACAGCGTTCATCTCGACAAGTTTGACGGACCGCTGGACCTGCTGTTACACCTGATCCGCAAGAATGAGGTCGATATCTGCGATATTCCCATTGCAGACATCACCCGTCAGTACCTGGACTACATCAAATTGATGAAGGTGCTCAATCTGGATGTGGCCGGAGATTTTCTGCTGATGGCTTCCACGTTGTTGCACATCAAGTCCCGCATGCTGCTGCCGCCGGATGATGAAGAGGAAAGCGAGGAAGAAGAGGGGGACCCCCGGGCCGAACTGGTGCGGCGTCTGCTGGAGTATCAGCAGTACAAAGAGGCCGGCATGGTCATTGGCGCCAGGGCGCTTCTGGGGCGCGAGGTCTTTACGCGCGCCTGCCCAGACCCTGCGTTGTCTGCGGCCCGCACGGAAGAGGGGCCGCTGGAGGTGTCGCTGTTTGAGCTCGTGGATGCTTTCCGCGCCCTCCTGGCGCGTATTCCGAAGGAAAGCTTCCATGATGTCGCCCCCGGCGACTCCCTTAATATTGCAGACTGTATCAATGAAATACTTTCCCTGCTCCAGGATCGTGATACACTTCAATTCGATGAACTCATCAAAGACGAGTTGACCAGTGAACGGGTCATCGTCACCTTTCTGGCCCTCTTGGAACTGTGCCGTCTTAAACTGATCCGCATCTTTCAGAATGGGGAGTACGGCGCCATCTGGTTCATTCCTGCCGTTGCCCCGGAACAAGCGGGGAGTGCCGGAGAAGCCGTTCAATCTCCCGTGTAAAGGTGGGGGGAACCATGCTGCAGGAATTCGGGAAATTTGCGCTTATAGGCAATGTTATCGACCTGACAGCAGATATCACCACCGGGTGCGGCCTTCGACTAAGTGGTACAATCGCTGGTGAACGACATCGATTGCATCTGCGACTCCGTGGCTCTGCGGCCTAACTCATGTCTTAAGGTTTGACCATGTCTTTGCCTGCTATTATCGAAAGTATCATCTTTGCCGCCGATGCAGCCCTGTCCCTAGACCGGCTCTGCGAGATGCTGCCCGAATACGAACGTGGCGACATCAAAACCGCCTTGACCGAACTGGCCGAGTTCCATGAGGGAAGGGGAGGGGGCTTCGGGCTCGTGGAGGTCGCCGGTGGCTGGCAGTTTAGGACCCATCCGGTATTGCAGGAATACGTCGTCAGGCACATAAAGGCCAAAACCGCCAAATTTTCTCAATCGGCTCTGGAAACCCTGGCCATCATCGCCTACCGCCAGCCGCTGACCCGGGCCGAGGTGGAGCACCTGCGCGGCGTCGATTGCGGCGGCGTCCTCAAGTCGCTTTTGGAAAAGAAATTGGTCAAAATTCTTGGCAAAAAGGATATCCCCGGCCGGCCGCTGATCTATGGAACCTCTAAAGAATTTCTTGAGGTATTTGGCCTTAAAGACTTAAAAAGTTTGCCAACTTTGCGAGAGATTCAAGCTCTTGACGAGACCCCCCAGTTCGAACGTCAAGAGGAATTGCCGCTGGAGCCGGATCAGGCCCCTCCGGTCGATAGTTCGCTTTTATTTGACGATCCGGAATAACAGGGCATAGACAGCATGATAAACGCAGGAGGTGTGCCATGCAGCGTCATGCGGCAGTTGCGGGACAGTTCTATCCTGGTACGCGGGAACAACTTCAAACTATTTTGGCCGAGTTGGTCCCGCATGTGTCAAAAAAACGGCGCGTCTTGGGCATCGTCGCGCCCCATGCCGGTTACATTTACTCCGGGGCCATTGCCGGCAAAGTCTATGGCCGGATCGCCATACCCTCCACCGTCGTGATCATAGGCCCCAACCACCACGGCGCGGGAGCGGCCGCCGCCCTCTATCCCGAGGGGGAATGGCTGACACCCCTCGGCTCCATCGCCATCAACCCGCGTCTCAATGCGCTGTTGCAGCGCCATGTCCCCTTTGTGGAGACCGACAGCAGCGCCCATCGTTTCGAACATTCCCTTGAGGTTCAGGTCCCCTTTATTCAACATGCGCGTTCCGACGCCACCATGGCGGCGCTTTGCCTTGGCCATGGCGATTTTCCGGCAGTGCAGGCGATCGGCAAGGGGATTGCTGCGGCAGTACGGGAGTATGGCGGGGACGTGCTGATTGTGGCCAGTTCGGACATGACCCATTACGAATCGGCCGATTCGGCTCGGCGCAAGGACGAGTTGGCGTTGGCGCGTGTCCTCGCCTTTGATCCGGAAGGTTTGCTGAAGATCTGCCACAGTGAGCACATTACCATGTGCGGCGTGGTTCCGGCGGCGGTCATGCTGGTGGCGAGCCGCGAATTGGGGGCCACTCAGGGCGAACTGGCTGCCTATGGAAACAGCGGCGATATTACCGGAGACAACAATCAGGTGGTGGGGTATGCGGCGGTTTCGGTGTGGTAGTCAGGGGGACTGATTGGCATTGAGCGAGCGTCGCGCATTGGCTGCGATCCTGGCGCGCAGGCGTATGGCCTTTTTGGTGGTACCAAGAGGCATGAGATGCTGCAGGTCGTGTTCGCCCGTCAAAAGTTCCAGATCAGGCTTGAAGATCGATACGATCACCAGCAGGACCAGGGCTGCTATCTGCAGGGAAACCGCAACGATTCCTTTGTGGAAAAGCTGCTGGTAATCGACGCTCTGTGTCACGTCGTCCCGAAGGATGTCCGAAAAGTGCGCCAGATCCCTCATCCAGGGATTGAGGTAGGCTATCCCCACATAGATGACAGCCAAGGTTCCGACCCACTTCATGATTACCCAACCATGCTTGAAGAAACCCCATTTTGATGTAAGGCAGAGGAATGCGCCGCTCAGAAGCGACAGGGCGGCCGCCGGTCCTATGAGCACATCGTCGATGGTCGTGATGGCGGAATTGAAAGCGAACAACTCGTCGCCATTAATGGTGCGCCGGTCGTTGTTGAGGATTATCACAACGGCCGATACGCCGCCGACCCAGGCACATGAAGCAAAGGTATGAAGGGTTCTCAGCAGGAGCTTTGCCCTATGACTGTACAGAAGCTGCATCATGCAGTGTGTTCCTTCCCGGGTGCAAACAGCGGATATGTCCATTCAGGGTTACTAATGAGCAAGGACAGTGCCCATATTGAAGGTATGCGGTTTACGTTTTAACTGTCCATTATTGCTAGATATTTAATTATTATATAAGTATTCCGTTTTCATTATAAAGAGACTATAGTGGCACACTAATGACTGCAAAGCTTGCCTCGAAGATTGGTAATGCGTGCCTCAAGGTGGTGGTCTGGCTGGTTTTTGTTGCTTGCAATAATTTGTGAGACGTGAGTGGCACACTAATCTTTGGAGTGATATTTGAAACGATATGGGGCTGTAACCAATTGACATTGGCCAATTTGAAGTGTATACAGTATGCATTTTACGAATGAAACGTGATGCAAAGACAAATAACGACCGAAGTATATATCCCAAAGGAGGATGTCAGATGATCGAAGCCTATTTAGCTCACGAAAAAGAACGGGCGGCTCAGGGAATCCCCGCCTTGCCGCTCACTCCCGAACAGACCGCCGAGCTGTGCAAGTTGCTGGTCAAGCCCCCCAAGGGAAAAGAACAGTTCCTGCTCAACCTGATCACCAACCGCGTTTCCCCGGGCGTTGACCCGGCTGCCAAGGTCAAGGCCGAATTCTTGGCCGAGGTCGTCAGCGGCAAGAAAAAATCTTCCCTGATCGATCCGGTTGCCGCCATCAAACTGCTCGGCACCATGATCGGCGGCTACAACGTGGCACCACTGGTAGAGGCCCTGAAAGACAAAAAACTGGCCGGCGAGGCCGCCAAGGCGCTCTCCCACATCACCTTGGTGTATGACGCCTTCGACGAGGTAGCGGCAATGGCCAAGGCCAAAAACGCCGCAGCCGCCACGGTGCTCAAATCCTGGGCCGATGCCGAGTGGTTCACCAGCCGTAAAGGCGTGCCCGATACCATCAAGGTCAAGGTCTACAAGGTGGACGGCGAAATCAATACCGACGACTTCTCGCCTGCCGGCGACGCCTGGAGCCGCCCCGACATCCCGCTGCACTCCCTGGCCATGGGCAAGACCCGCTTCAAGGACGGCCTTGCCACCATCGCCAAGTTCCGCAAGGAAGGCTTTCAAGTCGCCTTCGTGGGCGATGTGGTCGGCACCGGCTCGTCCCGCAAGTCGGCCTGCAACAGCGTGCTCTGGGCCATCGGTGACGAGATTCCCTGCGTGCCCAACAAGAAGACCGCCGGCGTGATCATCGGCGGCGTCATCGCCCCGATCTTCTTCAACACCGCCCAGGACTCCGGCGCCCTGCCGCTCAAGGCCGACGTGACCGGCATGAAAACCGGCGACGTGATCGTGATTGACACCAAGAAAGGGGTCATCACCGACGAAAAGGGGAAGAAAGTCCTCTCCAAACTGACCATCACCCCCAACACCGTGCCCGACGAATTCCGCGCCGGCGGCCGCATTCCGCTTATCATCGGCCGCGCCGTGACCGACAAGGCCAGGAAGGCCTTAGGCCTCAAACCGACCACGGCCTTCACGCTGCCGGATAACCCCAAACCCAAGGCAAAACAGGCGTACTCACTGGCCCAAAAGATGGTAGGCCAAGCCTGCGGCGTGGACGGCATCCTGCCCGGTACCGCCTGCGAGCCCAAGATGACCACTGTCGGTTCCCAGGACACCACCGGCCCCATGACCGCCGACGAGTTGAAGGAACTGGCCTGCCTCAAGTTCCAGGCCCCTCTGTATATGCAGTCCTTCTGCCACACCGCTGCCTACCCGAAGCCGGCCGACGTCAAGATGCACAAGACCCTGCCCGGTTTCACGGCAGAGCGCGGCGGCGTAGCCCTGCGTCCCGGTGACGGCGTGATCCACTCCTGGCTGAATCGCCTGCTCCTGCCCGATACGGTCGGCACCGGCGGTGACTCCCATACCCGCTTCCCCATCGGCATCTCCTTCCCGGCCGGTTCGGGCCTGGTGGCCTTTGCCGGTGCCATGGGCTTCATGCCGCTGGATATGCCCGAATCGGTCCTGGTACGCTTCAAGGGTAAGCTCAACCCCGGCATCACCCTGCGCGATGCGGTGAACGCCATTCCCTACTGGGCCATCAAACAGGGGCTTCTGACCGTGCCCAAGAAGAACAAGGTCAACATCTTCAACGGCCGTATCCTGGAGATGGAAGGGCTGCCCGACCTGACCGTTGAGCAGGCTTTCGAGCTGACCGACGCCGCTGCCGAGCGTTCGGCCGCCGCAGGCTGCATCCAGCTCTCCGAAAAGTCCATAGCCACCTACCTGAAATCCAATGTGGCCTTGATGAAGAAGCTGATCGCCGACGGCTATCAGGATAAGAAAACCTTGCAAAACCGCATCAAGGCTGTTGAGGCATGGCTCAAGAAGCCGAGCCTGTTGAAAGCCGACAAGGGGGCCGAGTACGCGGCGGTAATCGAGATCAACCTGGCGGATATCACGGAGCCGATCCTGGCCTGCCCGAACGACCCGGATGACGTCAAACTGCTCTCCGAGGTGGCCGGCGACAAGATCCAGGACGTGTTCCTCGGCTCCTGCATGACCAACATCGGCCATTTCCGTGCCGCCGCCGAGATCTGGCGCGGCAGCAAGTTCAACCCGGATGTGCGCACCTGGATCTGCCCGCCGACCCGTATGGATCAGCAGCAGCTCAAAGACGAGGCCTACTTCTCGGTCTTCAGCGCCTTCGGCGCCCGCATCGAGATCGCCGGCTGCTCGCTCTGCATGGGCAACCAGGCCCGCGTGCCGGACAAGTCCCACGTCTACTCCACTTCGACCCGCAACTTCGACGACCGCATGGGTGACGGCGCGCGCGTCTACTTAGGCTCCGCCGAACTGGGAGCAGTAACGGCGCTCATGGGCAAGTTGCCCAAACCTTCGGAATATATGAAGATTTACAAGGAAAAGATCGAGCCGAACAAGGAGAAGATCTATCGGTATCTGCAGTTCGACGAGATGCCCGAATACAAGTAGGGTAGTGTGAGGAAATGCTTGAGGCTGAAAGGCCGATGGCGTACTATGACCCCCCGTTCCGGCTTGCCGGGGCGGGGGGTCATGTTTCCTTTTGTCCTAAATTTAACCGTGAGCCGGCAGGATTAAAAATCAGTCCTGGTTACGCCGCAATCTCAACACGAACAGATAGGTGATGAGCAGAACCGGGAAGGTCGAAAAGGAAGCCGCCAGGTTGCCCGCAAAGAGCTGCCAGGTGGCAAAGCCCACCAAGCAAAGGACAAAAACAAGAAGGATGATCATGCTGATTTTATTCATTGGGGTCCGCCGGTAGTTAGAATGACAGGCACGGCTAGTGATAGCACACCACCGGCAGAAGCACAAAGAGATACAACAAAACAATCCATTCGATGACAGGAGATGTGCAGTAATGAAATTCAGCTATAAAACGGACGGCACCTGCAGCAAGCGGATCGATATTGAGGTGGAATCAGGCATTCTCGTCAGCGCCGATTTCATCGGCGGTTGTTCCGGCAATTCCCAGGGGGTGGCTGCCCTGGTCAAGGAAATGCCGGTGGCGGAAGTGGTGCGCCGCCTGAAGGGGATCGCCTGCCAAGGGGATACGTCGTGCCCCGACCAACTGGCGCGGGCCTTGGAAGCGTCTGAGCAGATGAAATAGCGGCGTAATCGTCAATCCGTTGTTGCGCTGTAGAAAAAAGTCGGTGTGGAACCTCTGTCCCCATACACCTCCGCTCCAACACCTCCTCCTTACCTTTTTTTACGTAGTGCATCGCAAAAGTGCTTGAAGCTGAAAAGATGATGGCGTAATGTGCGTACCCCCGCGGCTTGCCGGGTGGAGGGTACGTTTGACGGTGAGGAGTTTACAAGTGCAGATCGTATTCGGTATCGACTTTGGCACCACCAATTCAGCGCTTTCGGTGTACCGGAACGGCTCGGTCGAGGTGGTTGCCGTCGATGGCACCGACCGTAGCGGAGAGTTGATGCGGTCGGTACTCTATTTTAACGAGGAACACGAGATCTATGTCGGGCAGGAAGCCATTCGCCAGTATGTGAGCGACGGGGCCTGCGGGCGCTTCATGCAGTCGATCAAGACCTTTCTGCCGAACACCAGTTTCGACAGCACCGAGGTGTTCGGCAGACGCTATGCCATCGATGACTTGGTGGCGATCATCTTGAGGAAGATCAAGGCCCGGGGCGAGGAGCATGTGGGCTGCCCCGTGGAGAGCGTGGTGCTGGGACGGCCGGTGGTGTTTTCCGCGGACCCGGAGAAAGACGCCGTGGCCGAGCAGCGCCTTGAGCGGGCCGCCCGCAAAGCCGGCTTCAAGAACATCTGGTTCCAGTACGAACCGGTGGCGGCGGCGCTGGCCTTTGAAGAGACGTTACAGGCCGGACAGGAGCGGATCGTATTCATCGGCGATTTCGGCGGCGGCACGTCGGACTTCTCGGTGATCCGCGTCAAGGGGGGCGCCTTTGCCCGCTCCGACCGGCGCAGCGATGTGCTCTCCCTAGGAGGCGTCTATGTGGCCGGGGACAAGTTCGATTCCCAGATCATGTGGGACAAGGTGGCGCACCATTTCGGGCGCTATGCCCGCTACAAGACCATGGGCAAGGATGAGTGGGTCACTGTCCCCAAGAGCATCATCTACACCCTATGCCAGTGGCACCGCATCCCGCTGTTGCGGTCGCGCAAGACCAGGGAACATATCCGGGTGATCAAGGGCACCACCGATGACCGCCAGGCAATAGAACACCTGGAGAACATCATCGGCGACAATTACGGTTTTTTCCTGTTCCAGGCCATCGAAAAGGCCAAGTGCGAGCTTTCCGACCGGGAACAGACCCTGATCAGCTTCCGGGAACGCGATCTGTGCATCGACGAGAAAATCGGCAAAGGGGAGTTCGAGGCGATCAATGCAGAAAATATTCAGCAGATTTCCGACTGCATCGATGAGGTCGTGGCTCGATCCGGGCTGGCGCCGGCCCAGATGGATACGGTCTTTCTGACGGGGGGGACCTCGCGGATTCCCCGCATCCAGGCCCTCTTTGCCGAGCGGTTCGGCCGGGAGAAGCTGGACAACCGGGACGCCTTCACCAGTGTCGTCCATGGCCTGGGGTCCAGTGTGCCGCTGTTTGTCTGATATAATTGACCGTGTTGAAGCACGGCCATTGGGGGTGCTCCGTTTGATGAACAGTTGTGCCCTTTTTACGGATGTGAGCCTGAACCCCCAGCGTAAACTGGGCGTCGGAGGCTATCTGCTCGTTCCCGCATCGTTTTTGGAAAACGAACCGTACGGCATCGGGCAGGACGATGTGTCAGCGCAGCTCAAAATAAAGAGATTTGCGGAGACGTCATCCACCACCCTTGAGGTCCAGACCGTCCTGTGGGCGCTGGAACAGGTGTCGGATGGTCTCATTGACCCGGCTGGCGGAAAGCTGGAGATCTATACCGACTCCCAGTGTGTTGCCGGGCTGTTGGGGAGAAGGGCCGCCCTGGAACAGAACGATTTTATTGCGAAACGCTCGGGGCGGCTGTTACGCAATGCAGCTCTTTATCGCGCATTTTACGCTGCGCACGACCGGATGGGGTTTCGGGTGAACAAGGTATCCGGGCACGCTCCTGCCTACTCCCACAATACTATCCACCGGATCTTTTCCCATGTCGATCAAGGGGTGCGGAGAGCGCTGGGCCTTTGGCTGGATTCCCCTGCGCTCCCCGGTCCATCAGCATCCCGGCACGGCGAATACGAGGTGGCACATCATGGCAATGACCGTTGAAATCAAGAACAACAAGCTCTGTATCGAGATCGACCTGGAGAAACCAACTCCGTCGTCATCCGGCAAGACCCTTGTGGTGGCCAGTACCCGCGGCAACGCCGTCACCACCGCCTACGTGGACGGCAAACCGATCACCATCGGGCTGAACGCATACATCAACAAACAATAAGCCTTGTGGAATGGCACGTCTACATCATCCTCTGTTCCGACAACTCTCTCTACACCGGGGTTACCACGGATATGGAGCGGAGGTTCCGCCAGCACGCGGCGGGGAAGGGCGCCAAGTATTTTCGGGGGCGGCAGCCGGTGCGGGTGGTCTATCTCGAGGGTAACCACAGTCGCTCTTCCGCCGCCAGCCGGGAACTCCGGATCAAGGCCATGGATCGGACAGAAAAATTGAGTCTGATATCCGGATTTACTGCGATTCCCCTGTGACTAAATGCTTGAGACTGCGCGCTCGATGTCGTAAAATGACCCTGCCCGGGCCTGCACGGGCGGTTTTTTGTAACCTATTTCAACCAGCAAAGGTGCATATTCCATGAATCGACAAAAACCCGAAATCCACCTCAAAGAATGGCAGAGGCAGGAAGCCGTTGCCGAGGGCATGTTACCGGTCATCGGCCGGCTGTACCGCGAACACAACATCGTGTTGACCGTCTATGGCCGCTCGCTGGTGCACGGAACGGTGATCGACCTGCTCAAGGCCCACCGCTTTGCCCGGCTCACCCTGGACGGCGAGCTGACGGTACTGGATACTCAACCGGTGCTGGAGGCCATAGCCAAACTCGATCTGGCTCCGGCCCGTATCGATCTGGGCAAACTCACCGTGCGCTTTTGCGCCTCGGGCATGCCGGTGGATGCCTTTGTGGCTCAGGAGCTCGCCTCCGTCAATACCGGCAGGACCTCGCTCCTGGCCGAACCCCAGGATATCGTGCTCTACGGCTTCGGCCGCATTGGCCGGCTCTTGGCCCGCATCCTGGTCGACAAGGCCGGCAGCGGCGAGAAACTGCGCCTGCGGGCGGCCGTGGTGCGCAAGGGGGGGGACGACGATCTGGTCAAGCGTGCCAGCTTGCTGCGCCGCGATTCGATCCACGGCCAGTTCAACGGCATCATCACCGTGGATGAGGAAGAGAACGCCATCATCGCCAACGGCAACATGATCCGCATCATCTATTCCGACGCGCCCGATTCGGTGGATTACACCCAGTACGGCATCAGCAACGCCATCCTGATCGACAACACCGGCAAGTGGCGTGACCGGGAGGGGTTGTCCCGCCATCTCAAGTCCCCCGGTATCGAGAAGGTCATCCTCACCGCACCGGGCAAGGGGGATATTCCCAACGTGGTGGCCGGGGTCAACAACGAACTGATTACCCCCCAGGAACGGGTGTTCTCCGCCGCCAGCTGTACCACCAACGCCATCGTGCCGGTCATGAAGGCGATCAACGACCGCTTCGGCATCGTGCACGGCCACATGGAGACCTGCCACTCCTACACCAACGACCAGAACCTGATCGACAACTACCACAAGGCTTCGCGCCGTGGCCGCAGCGCTCCGCTGAACATGGTCATCACCGAAACCGGGGCGGCTAAGGCGGTGGCCAAGGTCATTCCCGATCTGGCCGGCAAACTTACCGGCAACGCCATCCGGGTGCCGACCCCCAACGTTTCCCTGGCCATTCTCAACCTTGAACTGGGGCAACAGGTCACCGTTGCGGAGATCAACGACTACCTGCGCGGTATCTCGCTGGACTCACCCTTGCAGAACCAGATCGATTTCACCAATTCCCCGGAGGTGGTCTCCAGCGACTTTGTCGGCTCACGTCATGCCGGCGTAGTGGATTCCCTGGCCACCATTGCCGAGGGGAACCGTTGCGTCCTCTATGTGTGGTACGACAACGAATTCGGCTACAGCCGCCAGGTGGTCCGCATGGTGCAGAAGATGGCCGGCCTGGAACTGCCGACTATGCCGTGCTGATCCCGGTAATGGTTACCCTTCGCCATTGCTGAATGGACAGAGGGGGCAGGTCGCTTTTTTCGGGGGGCCTGCCCCCATCTGGTTACGAGCGGGAAAAACGGGTGCACACATGAAACGCCTCAGGCTGGAACAGAGAACGTCACCGTTGCTTCCCCGGAGGGATTTTCTGGTACGCCTGGGGTGGTATTGGTTGTTTGGCTGCCTGTTTTTGGCGTTTTCGTTGGGTATTGGCACCATCGGCTATCACATTACCGCTCATCTGAACTGGGTCGATGCCTTTCTGAACGCCTCGATGATCCTTACCGGCATGGGACCGGTCGATAAGCTCGAAAGTGCCGGCGCCAAACTTTTTGCATCCTTCTACGCCATCTTCAGCGGGGTTTCATTCCTGACGTTCTGCGGCGTTCTCTTTACCCCCATCTACCATCGTTTCATACACCGCTTCCATCTCGACCTTGGTGATAGGAACCTTTGACGGCGTCGGGGCCTTTTTTTCAGCAGGCCCATAATCAGTGGCAGCCCCTAAACCCTCCCCGACGTTCAAAAGCCGTCGACGACTACAGGCCGGCAGCATCCCTCCGTTTGCCACATGTCAAGTATCTCTACGACGGACCATACTTCCTACCCACCAAGACAGGCTTATACCATCGCTCTCCAGGTCAATTTTAAAAGGAGCGAGGACCTTGAGATATGAGTATATTGTGCTATCGTCAATCTATGGTTTGATGGAATATCGCTAAGTAAGCACAAGGAGATATCGCCTATGAAAAAGAGTCTCGTAACAGTGGTACTACTCTCGGCCGGAGCCTTAGCCATAAGCGCGCAGGCGGACATGGAGGGGAAGCTGGATGCCAAGACGGAGTTTGAAAAACACTGCGCCGTATGCCATCCCGGGGGCGGCAATACCATTAACCAGGCAAAGCCGTTGAAAAAGGCAGCTCTTAATAAAAATGGCATCAAGAGTTGGAAGGACATTGTGGCAAAGATACGCAACCCCGGGCCGGGCATGACCAAGTTTGGCAAAAAGGAGATGCCCGATAAGGAAGCGAAGGTAATTGCCGAGTACGTTTTAAAAACCTTCAAGTAGCGAAATTAGGGCAGAAACCGCCGGGGGAACGGCCAAAATCGGTTCGTTTCCCCGGCGATTGAGGAAGACACCATGGGTGGCGTGTAACCCGCTGGAATTATACTATTGAGGACGTGTCAATCTTCGGACACGCCACGGCGCATCGTTCACACCCGCCGGGGCAGGGTTCGATATGCACCAGGGTATGGCTGTAGGGCAGGCATCGCTCGATGTCTGCCGTGATCTGATGGGCAAGAGTATGCCCTGCTTCCACGGTCATCTGTTTCGGCACGACCAGATGCATGTCGATATGGCGAATATGACCGGCCTTGCGGGTGCGCAGCTTGTGATACTCGATAAAACGACCTTCGTAGCGATCCATAACGTCGTGAATCCTGGCCTCCTCGTCATCGGGAAGCTTGACGTCAAGGATGTGGAAGAAGGCTGTCTTGGTGAGATCCCAAGCGGCTTTGATAATCAGGAACGCCACGGCGATGGCAACGATCGGGTCAAGCATGGCGATGCCGGTGAGTTTGATGGCGGCCAGCCCCCCCAGTACGCCGACAGAGGTGTACACGTCGGTCCTCAGGTGCAAGGCATCGGCTTCAAGTGCCACTGAATCGGTCTTGGCCGCCACGCTCAGCAGATGCCGGGAGACCAGGTAGTTTGCCAGGGCAGACACAGCCATCACAGCAGCACCCATTCCCAGACTCTCGATCTCTACGGTCCCCGTTTTCAGCTTATGCACCGCCTCCAAAATGATATAGACGCCAGCGCCGAAGATCAGGACCGCTTCGATGGTTCCGGCCACGTTTTCGATCTTGCCGTGACCGAAGCGGTGATCGTCATCGGCAGGTTTGCCCGCCTCCCTGACCGAAAACCAGGCAATGATTGCGGCAATCAGGTCAATGCCGGAATGTACCGCTTCCGAGATAACGCTGACCGACTGCATCGCGATGCCGACGATCAGTTTCAACAGGATCAGTATCGTATTGGAGGCTATGGACAAGGCCGCGGCTCTGTTTTTCGCCGCCAGGACTTCGGGGGATTGAATCATTGTGGTACTCCGGCTTGCAAGTATGGATTGGTGTTTTTCAGCGGTTCCGTGGGAGGATTAATGCTTCTTGTGACTTATTAGCATAATTTCGTTGACGAGATCAATCCGTGGATAACGATTTTGATGCGGAAACGTATGGCCAGGCCGGGTGCCAAGATGGGAAAGCACCGCAATTGACCAAGCCGCCGCATGGTATATAATAAGAGCGAATGATCGATAATCAACGCAGTAAAGGAGAATACCATGTTGAAACAGATCATAGTTGCAGCGGCTCTCACCTGTTGTGCAGCCTCTGCCGAGGCTGCCGTCAAGACCAAGGTCATAGAATATAAGCAGGGAGACACCGTGTTGGAGGGATACCTGGCCTGGGACAACGCCAAGGTCGGTAAACGCCCCGGGGTGCTGGTGGTGCATGAGTGGACCGGGCTTGGCCCTTATGTGAAGAAACGGGCCGAGATGCTGGCAAAGCTGGGGTATGTGGCCTTTGCGGCCGACATCTACGGCAAGGGGGTGCGCCCCGCAACTCCCGCCGATGCCGCCAAGGTCGCTGCCATCTATAAGGATGACCGGCCTTTGATGCGTGCCCGCGCCAGGGCCGGGTTGGAGGTTTTGAAAAGCCAGAAATTGGTTGATCAGAAACGCCTTGCTGCCATCGGGTATTGCTTTGGCGGCACTACCGTGCTGGAACTGGCCCGTGATGGTGCCGACCTGAGAGGCGTTGCCAGCTTCCATGGCGGTCTGGCTACGCCCAAGCCCGAGGATGCCAGGAACATTAAGGCCAAGATCCTGGCGATGCATGGCGCCGATGATCCCTTTGTAAAGGCGGATGAGGTCGCATCCTTCCAACAGGAGTTGCGCGCCGCCAAGGTGGACTGGCAGTTCATCAGCTATGCCAATGCGGTACACAGCTTTACCAATCCCGAGGCCGGAAACGACAACAGCAAAGGTGCCGCCTACAACGAAAAGGCCGACAAACGATCATGGGAGGCGATGAAGCTGTTCTTCTCGGAGATTTTCAAAGAGGGTAGATGAACTTTCCGCCAGTCGGATGGTGACATTTTTCACGAATGGGGCGCTCAGGAGGAAAAAAGATATGGAAACCATGAAATCGGTGCGCATTCACGCATACGGCGGCCCCGAGGCACTTGTGTATGAAGATGCGCCACTGCCGCAGCTGGGAAAGGACGAGATCCTGGTTCGCGTCCATGCCGCCGCGGTCAACCCCGTGGATTGGAAAATCCGCGAGGGGCACCTCAAGGGGATGCTCGACAGCCGCCTGCCGTTGATCCTGGGCTGGGATGTGTCCGGGACGGTGGAGGCGGTGGGCCCGGAGGTGGTCCGCTTCAAGGCGGGGGATGAGGTATTCAGCCGCCCGGATATCGCGCGGGACGGGGCGTATGCCGAGTTCATCGTCATCAGGGAGAATGAGGCGGCGTTCAAGCCGCAATCCATCGACCACCTGCACGCTGCCGCCATCCCCCTTGCCGGTCTGACGGCGTGCAAGTCGCTCTTTGCCGCCGCCAAACTCTCAGCCGGGCAGACCATACTCATCCATGGCGCGGCAGGAGGGGTGGGAACCTATGCCGTGCAGTTGGCGAAATGGAAGGGCGCCCATGTCATAGCCACCGCTTCCGAACGCAATCACGACTACCTGCGCGAACTGGGCGCCGACGAGGTTATTGCCTATCAGAACGTGCGCTTTGAGGACAAGGTCCGGGATGTTGACGTGGTCTTTGACACCATTGGCGGAGAGACCCAGACCCGCTCCTGGAACGTGGTGAAGCAAGGGGGCGTCCTGGTCTCCATCGTCAGTCCCCCGTCGCAGGAAGAGGCAGTGGCCCGCGGCGTGCGACCGGAGTTTGTCTTTATCCAGCCCGATGCGGCGGAGTTGTCGGCGCTTGCCAAGCTGGTGGATTCGGGAAAGCTCAGGGTCATGGTGGAGGCGGTACTGCCCCTCGCCGAAGCGCGACGCGCCCAGGAGCTGAGCCAGAACGGCCATACGCGGGGCAAGATTGTCCTGAAGGTGCGATAATCTCGAAACGGATCGAATATGCTGGGATTTGAGAAGAAATGCCCATTCTGTTCCGATGAAATACAACACCGCATCCTGATGGAGCAGGGGACGGTGTTTGCCATTGAAGACCTCTACCCGGTCACCCAGGGGCACCTGCTCGTCGTTCCCCGCCGCCACACCCTTGATTACTTCACCATGACCGACGAGGAACGTTTCGACGCGCAACAGATGTTGCTTGCACTCAGGGAGCAGATCATGCGGTATGACTCCACCGTCCAGGGGTTCAACATCGGCGTAAACTGCGGCCCGGTCGCCGGCCAATCCATTCTGCACGCCCATATTCACCTGATCCCGCGTCGTGAAGGAATCGAATTGTTCAACAAACATTTCGATTATCTCAGAACAAGTCATTCATAACTCCTCCCACGGCCATGTCGGCCATCAAATTTCCTTCAGATTGCGGTGTAAGTCCAGGAGGCATACTCTCGTCATATAATTGTATGAATTTTTTTTAACATATTGAAATTGCTGTTGAATATCAAACGGTTTTGATGTAAACATGATAAAAAATAAAAATTGCGAGAGAAGACGTTTATGAATGCTCTTCAGGATTATTATTTTCGCCTCTCCATCAAGATGCGAATTGCCCTGCTCTGCTCGTGTTACAGCATCTGTATGATCGCCTTGACCGTTCTGGCCCGTTCCGACTCCTGGATGGTGCGCTGGGGGGCGCTGGGGCTCTTTATCGTTCTGGGTGCTTTCTTCGGCTTACTGAATATCCTGGGCATCGGAAGCTCCATTGACCGGGTTATTGCCTACCTTCAAACCATGGCCAACGGCGATCTGTCCCAGAATATCGCCGCCAAGCGCAATAATGAGATCAGCCTGATCATCAAGACCATAGGCGAGTTGCAGCGGAATATGCGCTCGATGATTTCCGCGATTCAATCCACTTCGGAAGGGTTAAACAAGGCGGCCGGCGATCTGCGCCGGACCTCCGAGGGGATGGCGGTCGGCGCTGAACAGGCGGTGGGGCAGTCGGCTTCGGTGGTGAATGCGGTTGAAGACCTGACATCGGTCAGCTCGGATATTGCCCGGAATTGTCAATTGATGTCCAGTAAAGCGACGGAGACAAAGGAATCCACCCGGGATGGCGAGCGGACCATCGACGCCATGTCCCGGATGATGACGGAGATCGGCTCGCTGGTGAGCGACACGACCCGTGCAGTGGAGTCGTTGGGTAACAATTCCCATCAGATCGGTGAGATCGTGGGTACGATCGAGGATATTGCGGACCAGACCAACCTGCTGGCCCTGAACGCGGCCATCGAGGCGGCCCGCGCCGGCGAACAGGGGCGCGGGTTCGCCGTGGTGGCGGACGAAGTAAGAAGCCTGGCGGTGCGCACGACAACGGCAACGCAAGAAATTCAGAAGATCATCGCCGTGCTGCAGAATGACGTTAAGAACGTCGTCGATTCCATGGGACAGAGTTCACGGAGTGTCAAAAACGGTGAACAGGGGGTCCAGCTTTCCAGCCAAGCCATATCCGATATCAAGTCCCACATCGAGGTCCTGACCGACAGTGTTGCCCAGATTGCAACCGCAATCGAGGAACAATCAGCCACCACCGCCGGTGTCAGAAACAACATCCGGGCGATCAGCGACGTCATCGACACGGTTTCCCAAGGTACCAGGGAAACCGACCTATCGGCATCAGGGCTGACGAGTTCGGCGATCGAACTGAAAACCCTGGCGAGCAGGTTCCAGGTGTAAAGAGTCCCGCCTGCCGGGACGGTACGATGTCTCCCGTTTTCACTTCCGACGAAGGCGTTGCCATCTGGCACGCCCACATCACCACAAATGCAGATTAATGGTCTTTTCTCCAAGCGCAACTTGGAGCATGGCGATTACCAACGGGATAGTAAGCAGCGAAAGCGCCGTGGACAGGAATATGCATCGTGATGCGAGTTGGGTGTCGCCATCGAATTTTTCGGCGAACATGGCGGTGTTGGCCGCCGCAGGCATTGCCATGCTCACGACGCAAATCCCCAGGACCATCCCCTTGATTCCCAAAAGCGACAGGACCGCCAGGACCAGAAGCGGTACGATCAAAAGGCGTACCGCACTGCCGTAGTAGATTGCCAGGCCGGAGAAGAGATCGCGCAGCCGCGTATCGGCCAGGGATGCGCCGACGACGATCATGGACAGGGGAGTCGTGGTCGCCCCGACCAGTTCGCAGGCCTTGAGCAGGGGCGTGGGGAGCTTGATGGAGCCGATGAAGATGACCAGTCCGGCGGCAACCGCCAGAACCCCCGGATTGATGAGTGCCTTTTTGAGCGCCTGCGGCCCCTTTTCCCCGGTAAACAGCATTACACCCAGACTCCAGAGGGCAATGGTGAAGGGTACGCCAAAGATTGAGGCGTAGAAGATGCCGATTTTTCCGTACAGGCTTTGCAGCACCGGATACCCCATGAAGGCGCTGTTGGAGAATATGGTCATAAAACGCAGCACGCTGCGCGTTTCCTGGGGATGGCGCCGAAAAAACAGGCCGCTGATGAGATAAAGAGCCACATGCAGGGCGAAGGAGACCATGAGGAGTTTCATGGCGGTGGCAAGCATCTCCCGGTTGAAGTCAAAGGTAAAGGAAACCAGGATCATCAGTGGGAGGGTCACATTGAGAATCAGTTCGGTGATGGCCCGGTTGGCGGCCGCGTCCATGAATTTTCTGCGGCGGGCGTAGTAGCCTGCTGCCATGATCAGAAAAAGGACCAGCACTTCCGTGACGATGTCGGTCTGCATACGGTAAATCTCCTATTGAACGCCACTCCAGGGGGAGTCTGCGGCGGGTGCTGCCCGTTGTTTAAAAACAGAGGCGTACCTCTTGGTACGCCTCTGTTTTTTCCTCCGCGTGCGCCTCGTATGGCAACCGACTCAGAGCGATTTTCAACAACCTGCTCATGCAACACGGTCCATGAATCAGACGATCTCCCGCAACTCTTCAATCAAGTCCTTCAGGACGTCATACCCCTTCTGCCAGAAATCTCCCGCGGTAATGTCGATCCCCGCCAGACGGGCCGTGTCGGCCGGCGGCAGTGCCCCTCCCGACTCCAGCAGGCGGCGGTAGCCCGGCTTGAAACCGTCGCCCTCTTCGCGGTATTTCTGGAACAGCGCCAAAACCAACAACTCGGCAAAGGTGTAGGAATAACAGTAAAAACGGCTGTGAATAAAGTGGCTGATATAGCTCCACCCCCAGCGGTAGGCGGGGATGGACTCCACGGAATCACCGAACAGCCGGTTATTCTCCTCCAGCCAGATTTCCGCGATGCGGTCGTTGGAGAGCAGGCCGGCCTGCCGCTCGTTATGCAGGCGCAGTTCGAAGCGAGTCAGCACGGTCTGGCGGAAGGTGGTGGCGATGATGTCCTCGATCTTGGCGCACAATAAGGATTTGCGCACCGCCGGATCGGTTTCTTTTTCAAGCAGCATGCGGGTCAACAGCATTTCGCCGAATACCGACGCGGTTTCGGCCAGGGGCAGCGGGGCGTGGTAGTTGAGCATGTTCTGCTTCTGGGACAGGACGAAATGCAGCCCGTGGCCAGCCTCGTGGGCAATGGTGGCCAGATCGCGCAGGGTGCCGGTATAGTTGAGCAGCAGAAACGGCGGGGATTGGGGCGAAATGCCCATGGCAAAGGCCCCGCCCGATTTCCCGGTACGCGGCAGCACGTCCACGCGTCGTTCGTCGAAAAATGCCCCGACAATACGGCCAAAGTCCGGGTCGTACTGGGCGTAGGACGAAACCACCATGGCACGGGCTTCGTCAAAACCATACTGTTTCTCCGCTTCAGCCACCGGGGCGTACATATCGCAGTTGCGGATCTTGTCCATGCCGAGCATCTTGGCCTTGAGACGGAAATAGTCCTGGGCGAGACCGTAGTTGGCCTCGGTCACGCTCATCAGGTGCTCCACCGCCTCATCCGGGATTTCGTTGCCGATGTTGGTGGGCTGGATCGGCGTGGCATAGCCGCGCAACTCCATCTCCTGGCCGTGGTCCAGTGCCATGTTGTTGAACACCGCGTTGAACACGATGCCGTGCTCGGCGTGACGTTCCAGAAAGGTGGTCTGGGCCCGGAAGCGCACATCCGCAGACGGGTGGTGCAGCAGCGAGAGCAGCTCCTCGCCGGTGAAATCCCGCTCCTCGCCGTCCAACTCCATCCGGTAGCTGAAGGATGCTGACAACTCGTCGAACAGTTTGGTGAAGGCGTTCACGCCAGTCAGGTCCTTGCGGGTCAGGAGCCGCTCCTCGTTTTCCTTGAGACTGTAGGGGCGGAATTTACGGATGCCGGCCAGGAAGTGAACATAGGGGGCCGCCTCCGGCAGGTTGCAAAGTGATTCGAAACTCCGGTCGTCCAGGTGCATCAATTCCAGGTCAAAGAACAACAGTTGCTGCGACAGGCTGCTGCCTAGTTCGGAACAACGCTGCGCCAGGGCGCGGTTGGTTTCGTCGGCCGAATCCGCGGCAAACAGCAGGTGGGCGTAACAAAACGGTTTGGCCATGCGTACCTGCAAGGCTTCATACTCCTGGACGGCCGTCAGGATGGCTGCGCTGTCCAAATCTGCTATCTTTTCGAAATAGCGCTCGCGGAAGGCTGCGGCCAAGGTGCCGAATGAGGCGAGGTCGTTTTCCAGTTCGGGCGAATCCGGTGCGGGGTAGAGCAGGGCGGTGTTCCAAGTCAGATCGGTTTGAGACATGTGGGGCTCCATTGGTTGTTTTTACCTACGCCAAATGATTTACTAATGAAGAAGATACCCTGTTGGACTGGCGGCGTCAAGGCGAGGCGCTCCTTCGAGGCCCTACTTGTTCGTGGAAAGGGTGATATCGCCATACCAGGCCGTTGCCTCACCTCCGGTATTGTCGGTATCGGTCATGATGGCGATGGCGTCTATCTCGTGGGGCTCGCCCCCGAACAGGCGACGGTAGTCGGCCAGGATGTCCCGTTCCTCGTTAATCCAATGTCCGACCCGTTCAGGGCCTGATTCCACGGCCAGCATCATGGCGTGGGAGGTAAAGGCGTTGGGTCTGGAGTCCCCCTTGGCCAGGCGGTTGGCCCATATGTAATTTAGAGCCTTGGTCCGCCAGAGGAGGCGACTCGAAAAGACCACATAAATCCGTGCCGCGTAATCGTCCCCGTTTTTGGTGGTTTCATCGCCGTTTTTCACGATGCCGCCCACCTTCCACGACCAGCGCAGATAGCGGAACTGTTCCGGATCAAGTTTCACCTTTCTGAACAGCCCCGACGCCGTTCCCCTGCTGGCGGCCTTGACGACGGTCCGCCCGGCATCCTGCACCAGCGAATAATCGGTGGTGCCTTTGAAGATCTTGCTCTCCCAGCCGTGCAACCCCTCGGAGGAAAATGCGCCGACATGATACTCGGTTGCCTGGGCGGCGGTACAGAAAGCGGTCAGTGCCATTGCCAGCAGAATATGTCCGGTCACGGGGTGTTCCCTCCCTGAATAGATACTGGATACCAGTAATTTATCTTGAAACGTACACCGGTATTTTGTAAATTACCGATTATGGTTATCGTAATTATAAATAGAGGTGATCTTCCATGACCTTAAAACAGCTCGAGGTATTCGTTGCCGTCGCCGAAACCCGCAGCTTTTCCCGGGGTGCCGACAAGACCTGCATCACCCAATCAACCGCCAGCCAGCATATCCAGGGCTTGGAGGAAGAATTGGGCATCAGGCTCTTCGACCGGGGCAGGGGAGGGGCCCTTCTGACCGAGGCGGGCAAGCTGCTCGTGGGGCGCGCCCGGAAAATCCTGGCCGAATGCGACGAGTCCCGCTCGGCGGTGCGCCGTTTCGTCGGCATGGAGGATGTGGTGCTGCGCGTCGGTGCGAGCAATACCCCCGGGACCTGTCTGATCCCAGCGCTCCTTGACCAATTCCACAAACGATACCCCCGCGTCCGGTTGGAGGTGTTGCAAGGTGACAGTACGTCGGTCATTGAGCAACTGGTCAACGAGGAGGTCGAACTGGGGTTTATCGGCGGGCGCTTCAATGACGAACGGATTCATTTCGAAGCCTTGGGCGAAGACACCATTGTGTGCGCCGTTTCTTCCGATATCGCTGCAAAGAGCAAGCACAGCCTCAGCCAGGCTGAATTGTGCAAGGTGCCGCTGATCGTCCGCGAACAGGGATCGGGAACGCAAAAAGCGGTCTATGACGCCTTTGCCGGAACTTGGATCAACAAAGAGTCGTTGCGTATCGTCGCGGTGCTCGGCAGTAGTGAAGCGATCAAGCGTGCTATCCTAAACGGCACCGGTTATGCCTTTATTTCCAGCATGGTCATTGCGGAAGAGCTTAATCATGGACAACTGACAACGGTCAGAATCCCCGGGCTGAATATTTCCAGGACATTCTATGCCGCCCGGCGGGACGGCAGAGAACTCTCGCCGGCCGCTGCCGCCTTCTGGGATCTTATGCTCTCCCGTTGGAAAAGATGATCGTGAAATAAAATATCTGATTTTATCGAAAAACAGGCCGTCGACAGGTTGATGAAGAATATCGCCGATGTGGATGTAACGCAAGAGCAGGTAGGAGCCCGGGGCGGCTCACTCGTTTGGAGCCCCCCGGGGATGCCGGCTACTCAGCCTTGACGAACTTTCCCTTTTCTCCGCATTTTTCGCACTTTTGGGGTTTGCAACGCCCCTCCTTGGTAAATCCGCAGACACATTTCCAGGTTGCCATCGTGTATCACCTCCCGGTTTTGTTGTGGTCCCGCCCGACCAGGTTTCATCTGAAAACACCCGTTGTGCCCGGATTGAAAAACGGTTGGCGAGTGCTATAGTTGTAAAATAATAGCCCGTTATTTGCGAGGAAAAAATGAGCGAACTGGCCTTCCTGTTGTTACTATTCGGCTTGCCTGCCGCCGTCGGATTTTATATGGCTCGAAGGCGCGGTAAAAACCCGTTTCTCTGGGGGGTATTATCGGGAATATTCCCCTTTTTCCTAGTGGTTCTCCATATGCAGCACAAACCGCTGGACAAAAAGAATACCCCCTAGCATTCGATCTAATCCTGCTTTCTTCTGCTGGGAACAGGGCCGGGCACCTCTGCCCCAGTCTCTCCAGCCCCATCAAGATGCCCTTGAATCATGTCCGTTTATTCCATCTCGCATGCGCACTTGGCCGGTATGTTGCCGGTCTATAAGTCGGTTAAATGACGTTATTGTTTTTGCATGTTATCTGGAACAATTTTGTTCTGTCGCCAATATAGAGGCATAAGCTGAGTATGCTTTTTAATAATATGCGCTATATGACCATATCTACGCACATTTGCCGTCCATTTCGCGCAATAAGGTCCCACACGTGGAGATATATTTATGAGATGAACTGGCCGGTCATATGTAACAAGCCGTAATAGCGAGGTTTTGAGCATTGTTTAAAAAAGTTGTACACCTGAAGCGGTTTGGGCGGAATTTTGCAATATAAACAAAGCAAGGTTTCAGCAGCACCAAGACCATACGATGGAGATTTACCATGATGTCGACGTTAACGGCCCTTATGATGACATTGCTTACCATGGTCACATTCTGCATGATCCCCCGCATCGGCTTCGACTGGTTGCGGTTCAGGGAATACGCGAAAGAGGATGATCGGGAAAAGCTCCTCATGCTTCAAAGGCAGGAGAATGGATGGGTTATCCGCCACTTGGCCTGCGCGCTTTGTGCCGTTGCGCTGGTCGTTGCCATGAAAACCTGCCCAAATCTTGGACAGCCCGAGCGATTGGCTGCCGTCACGGCAGTCTATGCGGTGATTTCATTTTGCTTTGCCCTGGTTGAATCGATCCTGTCCCAGAGGATTTATCAGTTTACCGTGAGCCGCATGGAAGCGGTCAAGCAGCGGAGCGATGATTAGGCCGCCACCCAGCCTGACAAACAAGCCATCGCAAGCCCCCCCGAAAAATTGATTCCGGGGGGGCTTGCCTTTTCAGAAAGCTGCGACATCCCTTTCACTGGCGAATCTAATGAACTCTTCCAATTTACTCTCGCAGATTTGTTGTTACAATATGCGGTGGGTGGGAAGAAACTATCGCCCGGGCTTGACGCGGAGGGCGACAATGATACAGAATGCGGTCCAACGGTTTTCTTGCGCAGGAACAGGGCCACACGGAGAGGGGATACATGAAATTACGGGTATTGGGGAGTGCTGGGGCGGAATTTCCCGGCTTCAGACCACCGGCCTTTCTGGTCGATGACCATCTGCTGCTGGATGCCGGCACCATCGGGGCGGTGCTGACCGCAGAGGAGCAGTGGGGCATCCGGCACATCTTCATCACCCACGCCCATCTCGATCATATCCGCGCCATTCCAGCCTTGGCCGACAATATCATCGTACAAAACCTGCGCCAGACCGTCTTTGTCCACGCTATCCCCGATGTCATCGCCGCCATGCGGGAGCATCTTTTCAACGGCGTGATCTGGCCCGACTTCACCAGCTTGCCGGACCGGGACGCCCCGGTCATCTCCTTTCAGCCCCTTGAGGCCGGAGCGGTTTCCGTTGTCTCAAATTACGAGATACGAGCCGTTGCCGTTGATCACACGGTCCCTGCGGTCGGCTATCGTGTCAGCCACGGGGGAAAAACGCTGGCATATACCGGCGATACCGGCCCGACCGAGGAGTTCTGGCGTTGCGTGGACGGCATCGATGCCCTGATCGTCGAGGTGTCCTTCCCTGACAGCATGGAGGCTTTGGCGTTGACGACCAAACATCTGACCTCGTCTCTGCTGCGCATCGAACTGAAGAAGATCGGGAATCTGCCCCGCCGTATCCTGATCACCCATCCCAAACCCCAATACTACGATACCATCCGCAGGGAGCTCGAAAACCTTGCCATGGAGGAGATTGAACTCCTCCATGATGGCGCCGTTTTCGAGCTTTGACTTCGGAGCCGCCGTCCATGTTCACCGCACTGGGCCGCTGGGCCATCATACGTTTTTCCATCGTTGTGGATATTCTTTTCACCATTGGGCGGGCGGGCAAGAGTATTCTGGTCTTCGAGGGACGAGCCGCAGTCCGTTCGGTCTTCCTGAAACAGATTTATTTCACCGGCCTGGAGGCATCGGGCATCATCATGACCATCGCTCTGATCCTGGGCACCGTCATCATTACTCAGGTGGTCAGTCTGGTGGGGGATAACGGTTTTCTGACCGGAAAGATTTTGGTGTGGGTCGTGCTGCGGGAACTGGCGCCGCTCTTGACCGCCATCGTCGTCATTGCCCGAAGTGGAACGGCAATCGCCGCCGAACTCGGCGCCATGAAGATCAACGGCGAAATCGAGTCTCTGGAGATGATGGGAATTCCCGGCGAACACTACCTGATTTTTCCTCGCATCGCAGGAGTTACCATTTCTATGGTCATCCTGACCGTCTATTTTGTCCTGACGGCGTTTATCGGAAGTTTTCTGATCGCCTCAGTGGGCTGGCACATCCCGTATGAACAGTTCATTCAGGGGATTCTGACAGCACTCGGGGTTAAAGAGGTTGTGGTCCCTCTTCTCAAATGCGTGCTCTTCGGTCTCTGCACCTCGGCCACCTGCTGTTGCTTTGGCCTCAGCGTTGACCGGAGCGTTACTGAGATTCCCCAGGTCGCCACCAAGGGGGTCATGTTCAGCCTGTTCGTCGTTTTTTTCATGGATGCGCTGGTTACCTATATTTCGTCGCTGTAGCCATCCACCGATTATTACCGTGAATGGATCGTTTTAAGGCTGCAACGCCATCAATCCATATTTCGGAAAGGAAAGACCGTATGAAGACACGCCTCGTTTTAGCCGGTATCATTGCGGGCATCACTCTGGCTGCAGGCCTTGCCCTGGGCGCGGAACAGCAACACGGCGGACACCAACACGCGGTTGCAGCGGATGCCAACGTCCCGGCCGATGTGAAGCTGCACAACGATTGCGCCCATTGCGGGATGAACAGGGGAAAGTTCGCCTACTCCCGGATGCTGGTGACCTATGCCGATGGGAAAACTGCCGGCATCTGCAGTTTTTATTGCGCCGCCATCGAGCTCAAGAACAATAGGGGCAATGCAGTCAAATCCGTTCAGGTCGGCGATTACAACTCAAAGGTACTGATCGACGCCGAGAAGGCCTTCTGGGTGGTCGGGGGCGATCAGCGAGGCGTGATGACCAAAACACCCAAATGGGCCTTTGCCGGAAAACAGGCTGCCGAGGCATTCATCGGGAAACATGGCGGTAAACTGGCGACCTATCGGGAGGCGTTGATTCTTGCTGAAAAAGATGGAGCGAAATGACCGGTGCCGTGCTCTGAGCCCAGTGTATTCATTTAGCTATTGTTTTATTCCGTTTTTTGAATACTATGCTTCCATCATAGCCTGTACCCGGAGGTGTGCTACGTGCCCAAGAATACCCTGATCTCCCTGTTCGCGTTCTTCCTGTTGGGGCTCATGCCGGCCCTTGAACCTGCCGGCGCCGCCGATGCAAAAAAATATCAACGCACCATCGAGGCCTATGCCATCCCGGATGTGGTTCTGGTAAACCAAAACGGCACGAAGGTCCGGCTCAGGGAGGTGCTGAAGTCCGACAAGCCGATCATTGTGGATTTCATCTTCGGCACCTGTACAACCATCTGCCCCATACTCTCGGTTGGTTATGCCAATCTTCAACAAAAACTCGGCGCCAACTCCCGGAGCGTCCACCTGGTTTCCATCTCCATCGATCCCGAAAACGATACCCCGAAGGTCATGAGGGACTACCTGAAACGATACCGGGCAAAGCCGGGGTGGGATTTTCTGACCGGGTCACGGTCGGACATCGACAAGGTCATGTATGCCTTCAACGCCTATATCCCAAACAAAATGTCCCATTACCCCCTGACCCTGATCCGTTCGCCGCGGGACGGCAAATGGATCAGGATTTTCGGGCTTCTCAGCAGTTCGGAATTTATGAATGAATGCCAAAAGGTAGGGATACGATGACCTCGAGAGGGATGTGGCGACATGGTCGCAGCTTTGTCATCAGCCTCCTGGTCCTCATAGCGGCCGTTGGTCCCCAGGTATGTCCGGCCCAAAATTCAGCGGGCTCTCCAGCCGCGGAGAAAATTCGTCTTGGGGAGCAGATGTATCGCGAGGGAATTCTGCCATCGGGTGAACCGCTACGGGCCTATGTCAAAGGCGATATTCCGGTTCCTGGGACCGCCTTTTCGTGCGTCAGTTGTCATCTGCGCAGCGGGCTCGGTTCGGTGGAAGGGGGCGTTTTCACGCCGCCCACAAACGGCGACAAACTCTTTCAGCCGTTCCAGCTTCTCTTCAAGGGGCTTGAGCAGAAGTATTTCCCCTTGCCCCCCCGCCGGCCGGCCTATACCGACGCAACCCTGGCCGAGGTCATTCGGAGCGGAGCAACCCCCACGGGAGGGACGCTGAACGATGTCATGCCCCGGTACCTGCTTGAAGATGAAGACATGGCGCTCCTCCTGTCGTACCTGAAAGGGTTGTCATCCCACTACTCCCCCGGTGTTTCGGCTACGACGCTTCACTTTGCCACGGTTATTACGGACGAGGTCAGCCCTGAAGAGCGCACCGCCATGCTTGCCCCCCTGGAACAATACATCGCCATCAAGAACAACCAGGCCAGGGCTTACCGGGCTCCGGGAAACAAGTCCCGGCAGATGGCGGAAAACATGCTCGTTTCCAAGGAATTGGCGACCCGGACCCTCACCCTGTCCCGTTGGATACTGAAAGGCTCTCCCGAGACGTGGCGAAAACAGCTGGAAGAGTATAACCGCAAGGATCCGGTGTTTGCCCTATTGGGAGGGGTTTCTTCTGGCGAGTGGAAGCCGATTCACGATTTCAGCGAGGCGAACCGGATTCCCTGCCTTTTTCCCATAACCAACCTCCCGGTGATCTCCGAAACCGACTGGTATACCCTGTATCCTTCAAAAGGGTATTATCAGGAGGGCGAGGCAGCAGCACGGTACCTCCATACCGATGGAGTCTTACCCCAAGGCGCAGCGGTGGTGCAGATCGTGCGGGATTCTCCTGAAGGCCGGGCCCTAGCGGCGGGGTTCAGACAGACGTGGCTCGATTCGGGCAATGGGGCGCCGCTGACAGTCCTGCTGAAGGCGGGACAAACGGTAACCAAGGAGATCCTGCGCAAGGCAACGGGGAAGAAAAACGTGGCGGTTGTTATGGTGTGGGATGGGCCTGAGTGCGTACCGGCATTGCAATCATTGGTGACCGCAGGTAAAAGGCCGTTATCGCTGTTTGTCTCGGCGCGCTACCTGGGGGAAAAGCTCTGGACGCTCCCGGAGCAGATTCGCCCGTTCACCTATATCTCCTATCCGTACACGTTTGCCTTGAGTGTGACCTACTCGGCCATGGGGAACGCCAAACTTCAGGAGGATCAGCGTCAAGCCTTGGGCCAGGCGGATGTTACAATAAAAAATCATGCCCAGGAGATTGCAAGTCTGGACACGACCCTCACCCAGATCGTGACCATGGCGCTGATGGACCTGAGGGGCAATTATTATCGGGACAACTTCTTCGATGTCATCGGCATGATCGCGGATCAGCCATCCTCGGTGTTTGGACGTTTGAGCTTCGGGCCGGGGCAGCGCTATGCGTCGAAGGGGTGCTACATCGTGCAACTCACCAAAGGCCCCCGGCCGGAGCTTGTCAAGAAGAGCGGGTGGGTGATCCATTAACCCTTGGCCCCCAAAGGATGGTTCCATGTTGAAACTGCTCCGCCCCATGATGCCGGTTCTGTTCTTATGCTTGTTTACCGCTCCCCCCACCTTCTCCGCCGGCCAGGCACCGGCATTGTCCGTGAAAGACAAATGCCCGGTGTGCGGGATGTTCGTCTCCAATTATCCCGACTGGGTCGCGACAATACAGTTCAATGATGGAACCCATGTGGCCTTCGACGGTCCCAAAGATTTGTTCACCTATTACCTGAACCTCAAAAAATACAACCCGGGCAAACCCCAGAGCGCCATCGCGGCGATTCGGGTAAAGGACTATTACTCACTCGCAACGATCGACGGACGCACGGCGTATTACGTGATCGGAAGCGATGTCTATGGTCCCATGGGCAAGGAACTCGTGCCGTTCGCCAAGCTCACGGATGCCCGCGGCTTTATGGTCGATCATCGGGGCACAAAGGTCGTGCGCCTGAACGAGATCACCCCGGCCATCCTGAAATTACTGGAATAGCCGGTCCAAGGGCAACTACCATGCGCAAATCCGACCTATTCCTTATCTTTACGGCATGTTGCGGCATCATATTCATCTTGATGCTGCTGTATAGCCACCATGATCAGGCAACGGCACACGCCGAACTCTGCGACCGTGCCAGGCTGGCCCGTGAGTTGATGCTCACGGACCTGTGCCTGTTCACGGAAGCGCGCTATACGCGCCACCCGTCCATGGCCGACCTTCACAGCCCATTTCAGGATCACCCCTTCAGCCTGGAACATTTTCCCTCCGGGTCGTTTATCTCGCCGCCGGCACTGTCTGAGAGGTAACATGAAAACGTCCCTGAACCGCCACCGGAACATCATCGACTTTGCCCTGTCATCCCTGCTGCGCCGCAAAATGAAAAACTTTTCCCTGTTAGCGGTCTATACCCTGATCATATTTGTGATCGCCTCGCTGCTCTTTTTTGTCAACGCCTTGAAGCGCGAAGCGGCGCTTGTGCTCGCCGACGCCCCTGACATGGTGGTCCAGCGCCTGATGGCGGGCCGGCATGACCTGATACCGGCGGCCTATGCGGAAAAGATTCGTGCCCTTCCCGGGGTGAGTACGGTAACCCCACGCCTGTGGGGTTATTACTACGATCCGGTTTTCGGCGCTAATTATACGCTTACGGTACCGCCGCGACCTGCCGTCGAGCCGGGCAACATCCTTGTCGGCGCGGAGGTCTCACTGAATCAGCGCGTGAGGGTGGGGGACATGGTGGCCTTTCGCACCTCGGCCCACATCCCCCTCCTGCTTACGGTGAAGGGGATCTATCCCGCCGCATCCAATCTGGTGGCGGCCGACTTGGTTGTCATGTCGCCCGAGGATTTTCAGGCGATGTTCAACCTGCCGGCAGACCGAGCCACCGACCTGGCCGTCACCGTGGCCAACCCACGAGAGCTGGCCACGGTCGCCGCAAAGATCGTGGAGTTTTTCCCCGACACCCGTCCCATTCTGAAGAGCGAGATGCTGCGGACCTATGACGCCATCTTCGATTGGCGCGGCGGCATGATGGTGGTTATTCTTACCGCTGCGGTACTCTCCTTTGTCATTTTCGCCTGGGACAAGGCAACCGGCCTTTCCGCGGAAGAACGCCGGGAGATCGGCATTCTCAAGTCCATCGGCTGGGAAACGGCCGATGTGCTCTATCTCAAATTCTGGGAGGGGATCGTGATCTCCCTGAGCGCGTTTCTGCTGGGGGGGCTTCTGGCTTACGGCCATGTATTCTTCTTCTCCGCGTCGTTGTTCGAGCATGCCCTCAAGGGCTGGGCCGTGCTCTATCCGAAATTCAAGCTGGTGCCGGCGGTGGACAGTTATCATCTTGCCGTGCTGTTCTTCCTGACGGTCCTTCCCTACACCGTGGCAACCATTGTCCCCGCCTGGCTGGCAGCCACGGTCGATCCCGATGCCGCCATGAGGTCGTAACCGTGATCGAACTCTCCCATGTGACCAAAAGTTATAATGTCGGCAGGAACAACCAGTTTACCGCCGTTGACGACGTCAGCCTGAGCATTGAATCGGGACAACTCACGGTCTTCAAGGGACCGAGCGGCTCCGGCAAGACCACGCTCCTCTCCCTGGTCGGCTGCATGAGCCGCCCCAGTTCGGGCCGTATCCGCCTGCACGGTATCCGTCCGGCATTTCTGGCTGCGGAAGAGGGGAACGACGGATTCGACATATCCAATCTGCCCGAGCGGTTCCTGACCGAGATCCGGCGTACCACCTTCGGTTTCATCTTTCAGCAGTTCAACCTGGTACGGGGTATCTCCGTACGGGAAAACGTTATGCTCCCGGCCTATCCAACCACGGAAAGCCATGCCGCCTTCCAGGCGCGCGCCGAAGAACTGTTGCGGCTCTTCGATATCTCGCGCCATGCCGCGTCACGGGTGGAATGGCTTTCGGGCGGCGAACTCCAACGGGTCGCCATCGCCAGGGCGCTGATCAACAACCCGGCAGTGATCATTGCCGATGAGCCGACCGCACACTTGGACAGCAAGCTTTCCCGGGAATTTATGGAGATTGTCGCCCTCTTCAAGGGACAGGGCAAGACCGTGCTGATTGCCAGCCACGATCCCATTGTCTACGATTCCCGCCTGGCCGACCGGGTCGTGGAGATGCGGGACGGCCGCATAACCGTAAGCGGGCCGGAACCATGATGCAGCACCCCGCCATACTGGCGCTGCTGATCTCGTCGCTTTTGATTTCCGGCATGTTGCTGTATGCGGCCTGGTATGGAGCCCGCATCATCCGTTCGTGGAATCTGCACAGTGGCAGCGAACTCCAGTTGCAACTGGAACGGCGCACCTACCTGATTTCGTCCATTCTCGGCTATGCGCTGGTATTTCAGGTGCTCTCGCTGTTTTTCTTTATCTTTACCGCCGACACGCTGCACAGCCAGTTTACCGGTGCCATGTGCGCGGCAGGTAGCCTCAACGCAAACGGTTACGGCTATCCAACGTTTTTTTTGAAGATTGCCACCTGTCTCCTGGCCGGTGTGTGGCTGGTCATCAACCATGTGGATGCCCGCGGCTACGACTACCCCCTCATTAAGGTCAAGTATGGTTTCCTTGTCATCATACTTATGCCGCTGGTGCTTATTGAAACCATTGTGCAATTCAGATATTTTCAAGGACTGCACGCCGATGTGATCACATCCTGCTGCGGAAGCCTGTTCAGCGTGGGAAAAGGTACTATCGGCGGCGACCTCGCCGGGTTGCCGGCAGCTCCCATGGAGTGGGCCTTCTACGCCTGTCTGGCTCTGGCCCTTGTCAGCGGTCTCTTCGTTTGCTTGAAGGACCGTGGAGGCTATGTTTTCTCGGCTGCAAGTGCCCTTCTGTTCACCGTTTCTGCAACATCCCTGGTTTCCTTTATCTGCCTCTATGTCTACGAACTGCCGTCTCACCATTGTCCGTTCTGCATTCTCCAACAGGAGTACGGATCTGTGGGATATGTTTTCTATGGAAGCCTCTTCGTCGGCGGGGTGGCTGGGATGGGGGTGGGCGCACTGATGCCGTTTCGCAACCATGCCTCACTTTCCCGCATTATTCCGGCAACCCAGCGTCGGCTCTCCGTGCTTGCGCTGGTGTCATATCTGCTCTTTGCCCTGATCGCCTCATACTACCTTGTTTTTTCACCACTCCGGCTCTTTCCCTAGCTTTTTTTGCCGCCAAGGCCCGGTTCGACAGGCTTTTAGTATTGCTAAAAACGGCTATTTACAGTATGGTTCCAACGTTGCAACATTCAAATAAACGTGACTCAGTGTGGAGGTCGGCAATGTCCAGCGAACCAGGAAAAACCAAATTTCAGATAGATCTGCGCGCGCATTTGCGCGAACAGAACATCAGCGACAACTTGGTTCATCTGATCTGTGAAATCGCCGAAGCCAGCAAATATGTCATCAATGCGGTGCGCACCGGCGATCTGGGGGTTGCGGGGACCTCGAACCTCTATGGCGAAGAGCAGTTGGCCCTGGATGTGCTCTCCGATCGCATCATGCGCAAGCGTCTGATTCATTCCGGTGTGGTGTGCAACATCGCTTCCGAGGAGATGGAAGAAATCTATCAGGTCACCAGTAATCCCCAGGGGATGTTTTCAGTGGCGTACGATCCCTTGGACGGCTCGTCGCTGGTGGATGTGAACCTGGCCGTGGGAACCATTGTCGGCATCTACCAGGGGTGCGACCTGCTCCAGCCGGGGCGCAAGATGGTCGGCGCCATGTATATCCTCTACGGACCGCGGGTTTCACTGGTTTACTCCATCGGCAAAGGGGTCTACGAATTCACCATGAACCAGTTGATGGAGTTCACCCTGACCAGGGAGGATGTCCAGATGAAACCGAGCGGGGATATCTACGCCCCGGGCGGACTGCGCAAAAAATATACGGAAGAAAATGATCGTTTCATCCGCCATCTGGAGGATAAAGGCTCGAAATTGCGTTATTCCGGTGGGTTCGTGCCGGATATCAATCAAGTGCTGATGAAAGGGAAGGGTATTTTTATGTACCCGGCCCTCACGGACAGCCCCAATGGCAAACTGCGTCTGCTTTTCGAACTCAACCCGATGGCGTATCTCATCGAACAGGCCGGCGGAGCGGCTACCAACGGAAAAATTCCTATCCTGGACATCGTGCCGGATGGTCTGGACCAGCGCGCCCCGGTTTACATCGGGAGCCGTGAAGATGTGGAAAAGGCTGGCGAGTTCCTGGACGGTCACGCATAAAGAAAACGTGCAGAAACAAGGGAGGACGGGTCGTGCCAGGCAAAGACGACATCGAAGAAAATGTAGTGGTGAAGCCGGTACAGCGGCTGTGCAGCGAAATCCAGTTGTTCGACCTGTGCGAACGGGAGCGGTGCGATTATAAGCAAGGTCGTTTCTGCACCAACGGTGAGTTGCTGATGCGCTTTGAACGTATCTCCGAAAAAGACGATACGCGCCCTCTGACGATTGACTCCTACCGGTCCGAAGGTCAGGGGGATGGCGACGATCTGGACGAAGATGTCTATGGTGAAGGCGATGCCCTGGACGACCGGGACGACGATGATCTGGACGACTGGGAGGACGACTGAACTAGAGCACTTGGGGATAGAGAGGGAAAAGAGGGGGATGGCTCGCGCCGTTCCCCTCTTTTAGTAAAACATCATGGAATCAGATGAACTTTTTGCCGGAGCATTCTTCCCACTGGCTGCGGGCCAAGGAGAGGAAGAGGTCGGCAATGTCGGGGTCGAACTGACTGCCGCGGTAGGTGCGCACCTCGCTGCTAACGGCATCGAACGGGAGCGCCTTGCGGTAGGGGCGGTCTGAAGTCATGGCATCCAGTGTGTCCACCACGGCAAAAATCCGCGAACCGATAGGGATCTGCTCGCCCTTGAGCCCCTTAGGATACCCGGTGCCGTCAAAACGCTCGTGATGGGTGAGGATGACCTCTGCCGGACCTTTCAGAAAACCGATCTCGGATAAAATGGCATATCCCACCTGGGGATGGCGCCGCATCTCTACCCATTCACCGTCATCCAGAGGGCCTGGCTTGAGCAGGATATTGTCCGATATGCCGATCTTGCCGATGTCGTGCAGCAAAGCTCCCTTGGCCAACTGCTCAAGATCGTTTCCATGAATCCCCAGCTTTGCGGCCATGAGTGAGGTGTAGTTCATCACGCGCTCCGAATGAGAGCCAACCTCCTTTTCCCGAGCATCCAGCGCCCTGACCAGGGCGGTCAGGGTATGGTCATAAGCCTTGTGCAACTCGTTCATGGTGCGGCGGATCTGCTCGGTCTGTTCCAACACCTTGAATTCAAGGCTGATCTGGTAGTTTTTCCTTTCGATGGCAAGATCGCGTTTTTCTATGAGATTTTTGACCGTCAGGAACACGCGGTTGATGCTGAAAGGCTTGGATATGTAATCGTCCGCGCCGAGGTGGATGCACTCCAAAGCGGTGTTCATATCGGAGAGCCCGGTGACCATCAGAACCGCAATGTCGGCATCGACCTTTTTGATGTCCCTCAGCAGGTCAACGCCGCTTCTGCCCGGCATCATAATGTCGGAGATAACCAGAACAATCGGATGCTCACTCAGAATGGCGAACGCCTCATCAACATTGGAGGCCAGATGGCAGACATAGCCTTCTTGGAGAAGCGCCGAGGCGAGCAGCTCTCTGATCATTTCCTCGTCATCGACAATCAGAATGTGTTCATTCATGAAAGGTCTCCGTTCGTTTCGCTCCAGGGAGTGGCTCTGATGTGTTCGGTAACGATCTGCGACAACTCAAACGGGTTGTACTTCAGTCGTCCGATAGTCTCCATTTTCTGGGCTTTGCCAATCTTGAACGGTAGGCCGAAAAATGGTTGAGAAGCGGGGAGCAACTCATAAAACATGCCGAACGTCATGGAAGCTCCGAGCTGGATAGCGGCCATCTCTGGTTGACGCTGCCGGATTCGATACAACGCAGGTTGGCCGTGGTAATGGCTTCGGTCAAGGTAAGCCGATGTCGCCAGCTGATCTCGGCACTCCGGCAGGAACGCCCCAGCTCAGCGGCAGCCAAAAACATCGATTTTGTGGAATGAGGCTGATCAGGGACCATGGATCCTCGGGACTTTCTTCGCGCCGGTGTATTCCCCATTACATATCTACCATCCAATCGCCATGTTTTCAAGTGGGCGGCATAATATTGTATCTCTGGCGGTATTCTGGTATCTTTTTTTTGACTGTAATCCCTGTGGTTATTGTCATGGGTGCCGGAAATCCTCTCTGGAGATGAACCGATGTGTTACCGCTCACATTCAGTGCCCCCTCCATGCTTCGGCGCCATCCGCTACTGATACCCTTCTGGGCGATGGCTGTCGGCCTCTGTCTGGCGGATAGACGTGCCATTGCCGTGCCGTTTAGCCTCCTGGCCGCTGTTTTCTGCTGTTTGCTGCTCAGTTGTCTGATAAAAACACCCATTGTATATCTCCTCTGCACTACAGCCTTTTTCTTTGCCTTGGGACTCCATTCCCTGGGGCCTTACACAAATCCTGCCATCCCGGCAAGCGATATACGCAACTTTGCCGCACGCACCCCGGCCATTGTGGAGGGGGTGATAGATTCACGTCCAACGACCACCTCCCGTGGAAGCAGTTTTGTGCTGCGGGCAGAAGGGGTTTTCAAGGAAGGGGGCACTGTCCCCGCCTGTGGCAGATTGATGATTTCTCTCGATGGGGGTGACGTCACCTTGGCACGGGGCGACCGGGTCCGGTGCGCCGCGCGAATCGCACTACCGCATAGGCTTGGACTTCCGGGGGAATTCGACTATGCGCGTTACCTGGCCTATCAGGAAGTGTCGGCCACGGGGCGGGTCGCGACACCGGACGGGATCATCCTGATTCGCGCCGCCGCCGAAGATTCGCTCTTGCGGCGTATGGATCTCATCGCGCGCCGTCTCGGCGATTTCATCAGGATTGCGGTCCCGGACCGGGAGCGGTCATCGGTTCTCATAGCCCTCCTGATCGGCGACCAGAAAGGTATCCCCGACGACCTTAACGACGCCTACACGAGGGCTGGCGTAAACCACATACTCTCCATTTCAGGTTTTCATGTGGGCATCATTGCCTGGTTCATGGTCATGGCAACCCTGTTCCTGGCGACCCGTTCCGAATTCCTGGCACTCCAGCTCGACCTGCGTCGTACGGCGCTGCTGATCGCGTTGCCGGTCATGCTGGTCTATCTTTTCCTGTCCGGCGCGGCACCTGCAACCTCCCGCTCGGTCATTATGTTGGCAGCCTTTGTCCTGGCGCTCCATGCCGAGCGAGAAACCGATCCGCTCAATGCCTTGCTGCTGGCAGCCTTTCTCCTGGTCGTCCTTATCCCCCCCTGTCTGTTCGATCTTTCCTTCCAGCTCTCTTTCCTGGCCCTGTGGGGCATCGTCATCGCTGTCCCGCCGGTCATGGAACGCCTCAGAGGAGTGACGAGGGGTTGGCAGCGTAACCTCGTGCAGTTTGTCGTCGTATCCTGCGCTGCGTCGTGCGCCACCATGGTCCCGGTTTTGTTCTATTTCGACCAAGCCTCGCTCAACGGCATTGTCTCAAATTTTCTGATTGTGCCGATCCTTGGCTATGGAGCGGTGCTGACCGGCTCCAGCGCCCTGCCGTTCGTCTATCTCTTTCCGCCCGCGGCCCGGGTGCTGTTATGGTGTGCGGCACAACTCACGGCGCTCTCCAACTGGCTGGTGGCTTTGTTCGCACGGCTTCCGCTCTTTTCCTTTCACGGCATTACCCGTCTGGACATGGCATGTTTTATCTGCTTCATGGTGTTGGTCACCTTCCTGCACCGCTCCCGAAGGACGTTCGCACTCTGTGCCTTGCCGCCCCTGGTGGCGGTTGCGGCGCACCTGAACACCCCTGCCGCGGCTGACGGACGTCTGCACATCACCATGCTCAGCGTGGGGCAGGGGGAGTCGCTACTAATCCGTTCTCCCAACGGCGAAACCATGTTGGTGGATGGGGGAGGGTATCTGCATGACAACGGCCGTGACTTTGGCCGCCAGACCCTGGGGCCGGCTCTGTGGAAGCTCGGCGTGCGCAGAATCGACCGTTTGGTGTTGACCCACAGTCACCCCGACCATATAGGCGGCATGCCGTTCATTGTCCGCACCTTCCCGGTGCGTGAATTCTGGGAACCGGTTCAGGGTGGTGTTGGCGACCAGTATGAGCAGTTGCAGGCAATTCTGGCCGAGCGGCGCGTTCCGAGCCGGCGTCTGGCCGCCGGCGATGCATTCGTCTTTGGCGACGGTATCGAACTGACGGTGCTCTCTCCACCGCGCGGCGCTCTTCCCCGGCGGCCGTCCGATGACGAGATGGGAATGAACGATGAGTCGTTGGTTTTTCGACTCCGTTTTCGCTCGTTCAGCATGCTTTTCACCGGCGATGCCGGTTTCCCAGCCGAGGAGCGAATGCTGGCGGACAAGGGCAATTTTGCCTCCACCGTACTCAAAGTGGGACATCATGGCAGCCGCTACTCCACGTCGGAGATACTGCTCGACAAGGTCTCGCCATCCGTGGCCCTGATCTCGGCCGGCCGAGGCAACAGTTTCGGGCTTCCGGCCCGGCAGACTTTGGATCGCTTGGGGCGGCGCGGCATTCATGCCTGGCGCACGGACCGTGACGGCACCATAGAATTGACCAGCGACGGCGAGGGGTGGAGTGTAAAAGCCCCCTATGGCACGGAGTAATTGTGCAACAACAAGATAAAGCAATTTGACATGGCTTGCGTAAATGCGGTAAAGAGATACTAACAGCATTTTACGCATCCACGGGCCCACTTCATGGAAAAAATCCTTGTTATAGAAGACGATCGTTTCTTTCGTGAGACCTTCTCCGACTTGTTGCAGAAGGAAGGGTATGACGTGGATTGCGCCGGCGGCGGCGGAGAAGGGCTCGAGATGCTTGCCGGGAAACGCTACGATCTGGTGATTACCGACCTGATCATGCCCGAGGTTGACGGCATGGAGGTACTGTCCCGCGTCAAGGGTTCCAACCCCGATATCGACGTTATCATGGTGACCGGCAACACCGACCTGGAATCAGCCATTTTTGCACTGAAACACGGCGCACGGGATTATCTGCTCAAGCCGGTCAATCCTGACGAGTTCCGTCATTCCGTGGCTCTGTGCATACAGCAACGCAGGCTTTTGAACGAAAACGAAGAGCTCAAGAAGATGGTGAGCCTGTTTCAAGTCAGCCAGACCATCGCCAGTTGCCTTGAGCTGGAGCGGATTTACCATCTCATGGTCGAGGCGGTGGCGCGCGAGGTCGGCGTTGGCCGCTATCTTGGTTTTTTTCAGGCCGACAGTCAGCTTGAACTGAAAGAGGTACGTGGGCTTACCTCCGATAGCGCCGAGCATTACCGCAAGATTGTCCAGGCCGCGCTCCCCGAAAAATTGCCGACAAGCCATCAGATCGACATGCTTGCACTTCCTGGCGAGGCGGATAATGAGATCGAGGAGGCCTGCCTGATATACGTCTGCAACCGGGGAATGCTCCACGGGGTGATCGTACTGTTCAATGAACCAGGACATCGTCTGCCCGATATCCAGCGTGAGCGGAAAAACATCCTTTTTCTCCTGGAGCAGTCTTCACAGGCCTTCGAGAATGCCGAAACCTATTCCCGGGCCAAAGATATGCTCTTCATCGACGACCTGAGCGGTCTGTTCAACCACCGCTACTTGGAGGTCGCCCTCAATCAGGAGTTGAAACGGGTCGAGCGCTACTCGTCGCATCTTGCCGTTCTGTTTCTTGATATCGACTCCTTCAAGAGCGTCAACGACACCTATGGCCATCTGGTCGGAAGCCAGGTGCTGCGGGAAATGGGTGCCCTGGCGCAAAAAGCGGTGCGTGAGGTCGATGTGGTGATCCGTTACGGCGGCGACGAGTTCACGATCATCCTGGTAGAAACCGGATGCGATATTGCGCTCATGGTGGCCGAACGTATTCGGAAACGGATCGAATCCCATGTATTCCTTGCGCCGGAAGGCTACAATATCCGCCTGACCTGTAGCATCGGTTACGCCTGTTGCCCCGATGATACCCTGTCCAAGTATGAACTTCTGGAAATGGCCGACAAGGCCATGTACTCCAGCAAGTCCAGCGGCAAGAACTGCGTCAGCCATTTTTCATTCACTTCCTGAACCATTTTCATCATACGTTTATCTTACTAAACCGAGGATACCCATGTCCATTACGGCAATCAAAGGATTTAACGACATCCTTCCGACAGAATCGGAGCGATGGCAGTATATAGAACAGGCCGCGCGCCGCGTTTTCGAACTGAACGGTTTTTCCGAAATACGCGTGCCGATCATGGAAAAGACCGAGCTGTTCTGCCGCTCCATCGGCGACGCCACGGACATCGTCGAAAAGGAGATGTATACCTTTACCGACAAGGGGGATAACAGCATTACCTTGCGCCCCGAGGGTACGGCCAGCGTCATGCGGGCCTTTATCGAGCACAAGCTCTATGCCCAGGACCCCGTGGCCAAGCTGTACTATTTGGGCCCCATGTTCCGTTACGAACGCCCGCAAAAAGGGCGCTACCGCCAATTCCACCAGATCGGCGCCGAGATCACCGGTGTCAACGCTCCCCTGGCCGATGCCCAGGTGCTGAACATGCTGGTTCAATTCTTCCGGGAGATCGGCCTTGACGAACCATCCCTGCAGATAAACTCCCTGGGGTGCCCCGAATGCCGGCCCGCTTACCGTGCCGCACTGGTGGCATTCCTTGAGGAACGCCTTGACCGTCTCTGCGAGGATTGCAAACGGCGCTTCACCACCAACCCCCTGCGCACCCTGGACTGTAAGGTGCCGGGGTGCGTCGAGGCCACAGCCGGCGCGCCGTCCATGCTGGATCATCTCTGCGGCGATTGCTCCGACCACTTCGCCAGCGTCAAACGCTACCTGGACTCCACCGCCACCCCCTACAACATCAACCCCCGCATGGTGCGCGGCCTGGATTACTATACCCGCACCACCTTCGAACTGGTGACCAGCCTGTTGGGGTCCCAATCGGCCGTGGCCGCGGGCGGGCGCTACGATGGCCTGATCTCCCAATTGGGCGGACCGGCCATCCCCGGCATCGGCTTTGCCATAGGATTCGAACGTGTGGCCCTGCTCCTGGGAGATAAGGATTTTTCCCGCCAGCCGGACCTGTTTATTGCCACCATGGGGGCAGGGGAGCGTGATTTTGCCTTCCGGCTGATGCATGAACTGCTGCGGTCGGGGGTGCGGGTCGAGATGGATTACGAAGGCAAGAGCCTGAAGAGCCAGATGCGACGCGCCGATAAGTTGGGTGCGCGTTACAGCGTGGTTATCGGCGAGAACGAGGTTACTTCAGGCAAGGCATTATTTAAGCGGATGGAGGATGGGGAGCAGATAGAGGTCCCTCTGAAATGCGCTGATATCGTGAATATGGCGGCATAACGAAACGGCGGGGTGACCCGCCGTTTTTATTTCCGATTAATCGTCCTTCTTGATCCGCACCACCTGGCTTACCCCCGGCATGGCCTCGATTTCGTGGTCGTTCAGGGTATCCGTATCGCCGATGACGCCGATGATCGTCCGGTTGGCCCCGGTTGATTGATGAATATCGAAATCGCGGGTGATAAGATATTCCTTTATCTGATCAAGAGTCTCATCTGGTGCATGCTTTTTCATTATAATAAGCATTTTAAGCCCACTCCTTTCATCTACCACTTTAAAAAACAACGCTGTTTCCGCACAGCTTGCATCTGCGACGAAGCGGTTATGCCTTCTCTTCCGCATGCGACATGATGCGTTCCAGCCGACGCGATTCATCCACAACCCTCTCGAAAAGCCTCACAATTGCCCCATCGTCAAGGGGGCCGGGGTTTTCGTCCTTCATGCGGGCGAAGATGCGTTTTTCGCGACTCGGATCAAAGACCGGCAGACTCAGTCCCTTCTTGAGGTGGCCGATCTCCAGGGCGAGGCGGGCACGCTCGTTGAAGATGCGTAGCAATACATCGTCCAACAGGTCTATCCTTGTTCGGATTTCATTGATATCCAATGGTTTCTCCTCAGTACTGAAGAATAAGAGGCATTTCGGTTCGGTAAAAAATCAGAATTGTTTCTTGATGAACGAATCCTTTTTGCCATTGACATCGTCCCGCTCCGGATAGTCGATATTGTAATGCAGGCCGCGGGATTCCTTGCGCATCTGGGCACAGGTCACGATCAACTCGGCAACGGTCGCGATATTGCGCAACTCGATCAGGTCCGAAGTGACGATGAAATTCCAGTAGTACTCCTCGATCTCGTCCTGGATCAGCTTGATGCGACGCATGGCACGTTCAAGGCGCTTATCGGAGCGGACGATCCCCACATAGTTCCACATGCTGCGCCGGATCTCATCCCAGTTCTGGGAGACCACAACCATCTCGTCGCTATTCGTGGCGGTGCCCGAGTCCCATCTCGGCAACTCAGGGTGACCGTTGGACAGTTTCTTCACCGCCTGGATGGCATGGCGATAGGCCTTGCCGGCATAGACCGCCGCTTCCAACAGTGAATTGCTGGCCAGGCGGTTGGCCCCGTGCAGCCCGCTACAGGCGGCCTCTCCGATGGCATACAACCCGGGGATATCGGTCTGTGCGTCGGTGTTGACCGCCACGCCGCCGCACAGGTAGTGAGCCGCGGGCACCACCGGCAGCCATTCCTTGGTCATGTCGAGCCCGAATTCCATGCAGGTTTGGTAGATATTCGGGAAACGGCTGCGCACGAAATCCGCCGGCTCGCGGGTGATGTCCAGAAAGACGCAGTCGTCGCCGCTGACCTTCATCTCGTGGTCGATGGCGCGAGCTACAATGTCCCGGGGCGCCAGGTCCTTGAGCTTATGGTATTTCTCCATAAAGGCCGTGCCGTCCCGGCGCCGCAGGATGGCCCCTTCGCCGCGCACCGCCTCGGAGATCAGAAACGACTTGGCCTGGGGATGGAAGAGGGTGGTGGGGTGAAATTGCATGAACTCCATATTCGCGATGGTAGCGCCGGCCCGGTAGGCCATGGCCACGCCGTCGCCCGACGCCACGTCGGGGTTGCAGGTGTAAAGGTAGACCTTGCCGGCTCCGCCGCTGGCCAGCAGGGTGATTTTGGATGAAAAGGTCTTTACCTCGCCGGCGGTAATATCCAGGGCATAGGCCCCCAGACAGCGGTTCTGTTCCACGGGGCGGCGTTCGACCTTGGATTGGGTGATCAGGTCGATGGCGATGTGATTTTCGTACACTCTGACATTGGGGTGCTGGCGGACCGCCTCCACCAGGGCCCGCTCTATTTCGCGGCCGGTGATATCCTCCGCGTGCAGGATGCGGCGGGCGCTGTGGCCGCCTTCGCGGGTCAGGTCGTAGGCTTGGCTACCGCTGCCGGTAGTGAATTTGACGCCCCATTCGATCAGGTTGCGGATGGTCTGGGGGCCTTCCTCGACCACCATACGCACCACATCCTCATGGCAGATGCCGGCCCCCGCCACCAAGGTATCATTCACATGGGCGTCAAAGGAGTCCTCGGTGGAAAAAACCGAGGCAATACCTCCTTGGGCATACTTTGTGGCAGATTCGGAAATATCACGTTTGGTTACAAGGACGACGCTGCCATGGTCGGCAGCCTGGAGGGCAAAAGAGAGTCCGGCAATACCGCTGCCGATGACGAGAAAATCACTTTCGATAAGCATAACGCACTGTCCCTTCTTGTTTGTATACGCGAAATTTTTGAATTATTCTCCTGTGGGGAAACTTTGTCAAGCGGAGAGGGACCGAACAATAAAAATGGGTGCAACGAACAAAGCCGTACCTGGGTGAGCAGGTACGGCTTTGTTCCCGTGTCGGTAACTCTTCAACGCCGATCTTTTATTTGAGCCCTTTCTTGTTCAACTGGGGGCCGTAACGCTTGTCGAGTCCCTGGATATGGTTGACCAGCCAGCTTTTCAGAAAACTCATGACCTCCTGGCTCAGGGCTGTACCGGCCCGGTACTTGTTTTGAATATCTGCGACCTGTTGCACCAGGGCTTCATGGGCGCGTTTTTGCTCATCGTAACCAGCGTATCCCGCGTCCTGCATCAGGCGCTCCTCGTGGGAAAAATGGGTTTTGGTGTAGGCGACCAGTTCATCCAGAATGGTGCCGATGGCATCCTGGCCCCGGCCGGAGCGCATGGCGCCATACAGGTTGTTGATGATTTCGATCAGACGTTGGTGCTCCTTGTCCATGGCGGGGACGCTGACGCTGTAGCTGGCGCTCCAGTTGATCAACTTGTCGTTTGCGGCAAGTTTGAACTGCCCCACCAGCCGTTGCAGTTCGTCCGAAAGCCGGGAAAGCTGGTGCGCGGTGGTGGAAGTGTTGCGGGCGCCTTCCACCGTATTTTGGGCTACATTGGTGATCTGGTGGATATTGGTGCTGATTTCGCCGGTAGTGGCGGTCTGCTCTTCTGCGGCCGTTGCGATCTGTTGCACCTGTAGATTGACCGCATTGATCTCATCCTGGATCTTCCGCAACGCCTCGCCCGAACGGGCCGCCTCTTCGGTTCCCTGCTCGACTTCGGCAACACCCTCTTCCATCGCAGACACGGCGCTCTTGGTCTCCTGCTGGATGGCCTTGATCATTTGCCCTATCTCCCGGGTGGCCTTGGTCGTCCGTTCCGCCAAGGCGCGCACTTCATCGGCCACAACGGCGAACCCGCGTCCCTGTTCCCCTGCCCGGGCGGCCTCGATGGCTGCGTTGAGCGCCAGAAGGTTGGTTTGATCGGCAATATCCTCGATGGTGCCGACAATCGCACCTATCTCGTCGGAACGTTTTCCCAGGGCTTCAACGGTTGTGGCCGAAGACTGGACACGCTCGGCGATGCGGTGCATGACGGAGATCGAATTTTCCACCACGCCGGCGCCGTGGTCGGCAGCCTTATTGGCACGCTGGGCGCTTTCCGCCGCAAGTTGGCAGTTCTGGGCAATGTCTCCCGATGTTGCCGACATCTCCTCGCTTGCGGTTGCAACGCCTATGGACTGAGCGGCAACCTCTTCCGCACCAGAGGCCATCTTTTCCGCATCGGATTGCATCTCCGACGAGGAGTTCGAAATCTGGGTCGACGAATCGGCCAGGGTGCCGATCATCTCCCGCAGGCTATTGACCATCTTCTCGAAAGAACGCGCCAGTTGGCCGACCTCGTCCTCGGAATCGATCCGGACCTGGACACCCAGGTCCCCCGTGGCGACAAGCTCGGCATCGGACGCCAGGCGACGCAGCGGTGAGCAGATCACCCTGACGGTGACCAAAGCGAGTACGACGCCGACGATCAGCCCGAACATGACGAGCATGATGATCAAGGTGCGCGTCATGGAAGCCACCTGATGCACCTGCTTGACGCCGTTATCGGCTTTCTTCTGGTTGTAAACCTGCTGATCGCCCAGGATCTTATTTGCCTGATCGTACAGCTTCTTTCCCTCGCCACGGGTCTGCTTCTGCGCTTCCTCAAGGTTACCGGCCCTGATCAGGTCCAGCGCCTTATTGGCGGAAGCCGCATATGCCTGCCACACCGAGTCGAAGGTGGCAATCTGTTTCTTTTCCTCATCTGTCAGGTTAAGCTTGACATAGCTTTCCCGTGCCGTTTTCAACTCGTCCTGCATCTTGACCATGCGGTCGCTGTAACGTTTGAAGTCCTCTTCCGTATTCGGCAGGTAAAACTGCAACTCGGAGCGCCGGTAGGTGTCCACGGTGTTCCGCATCTTTGCCAGCTGCGACACGCTGGGCATGAGATTCTGCCCCATGTCGTCGGCCACCCCGGTTACGCTGGAAAGTCTTGCAATGGACAGGGTGCCGACCAGGATCATTAAGATCAGGATCGTGGCGACCGTTCCGAGGATCTTGGTGCCGACACTGACATTTTTGAACATAGGTGCAGTTCCTCCCGGTGGCTCAAGTAAAAAACGATTCGACGGATTGTATAACCTTTTTTAAAAATATCAAATCAAATCGGGATTCATGGTGCGGTATGCGTTTCAGCTTCCCCGCTGACATCCAAAGCGCCATCCTTGACCTGCACCCGCAGTTTGCTCCCCTCCGCCACATTACCGGCAATGATGGCGCGCGCCACCCGGGTCTCCAGCTCCCGCTGCAGGTAGCGTTTGAGCGGCCGGGCGCCGTAGACCGGGTCATAGCCGGCCTGGGCGATGAAGCGCTTGGCCTCGTCGGTGATCTCAAGGGTTATGTGGCGATCCTTCAGTCGTTCCTTCAACTGCTCCGCCAGGAGGTCGGCGATGCGCACCACCTCATCCAGGTGTAACGGCTTGAAGAGTACGATATCGTCCACGCGGTTCAAAAATTCGGGACGGAAACTGGTGCGCAGTTCGTTCATAACGGCCTGGCGGGCGTCTTCCCGGATATCCCCATCGGGGGTGATGCCCTCCAGCAGGTACGGGGCACCGATGTTTGAGGTCATGATGATGACCGTATTCTTGAAGCTGACCATGCGTCCGTGGCTGTCGGTGACCCGGCCATCGTCCAGGATCTGCAGCAGGATATTGAAGACATCGGGATGAGCCTTCTCGATCTCGTCAAACAGAAGAACGCTGTAAGGCTTGCGCCGGACCGCCTCGCTCAATTGTCCCCCCTCCTCGTACCCAACATAGCCGGGAGGTGCACCGATGAGGCGCGATACGGCGAACTTCTCCATGTATTCCGACATGTCGATGCGCACCATGTTGTCTTCCGAGTCGAACAGGGCAGCGGCCAGGGTGCGGGCAAGTTCGGTCTTGCCAACCCCGGTGGGTCCCAGAAAGATGAACGAACCGATGGGACGCCGCGGGTCCTTGATACCGGAACGGGCGCGCAGCACGGCATCTGTCACCAGTCGGACCGCTTCGTCCTGGCCCACCACCCGCTGATGAAGGATATCCTCCAGGCGCAGCAGTTTTTCCCGTTCCCCCTCCACCAGTCTCGTAACCGGGATACCGGTCCAGTGGGCCACGATCTCGGCAATTTCGTCTTCGGTGACCTCCTCCCTCAGCAGTTTCTGCCCCCCCTGCTTTTCGCTCAGGGCTGCCTCTTCATTCTTCAAAGCGGTTTCCAGCCCCGGCAGTTCGGAATATTTGAGCTTGGAGGCCTGCTCCAGATTGTAGGAACGCTCGGCCTGCTCGATGTCGCGGCGAGTTTTCTCGATCTGTTCCCGCAGCCCCTGGATGCGCTGGATGGCTAACTTTTCCGTGTCGTAGCGGGCCCGCATGACGGAGGCCTTCTCCCGGTCAGAGGCCAACTCCCTGCGGAGCGCCTCCAACCGCTCCCGGCTGGCCGGGTCCTTCTCCTGTTTCAGAGCCTGTTCCTCGATCTCCAACTGCATGACCCTTCGGGATATGGTATCCAGTTCGGAGGGGAGCGAGTCGATCTCGGTACGGAGCATGGCGCAGGCCTCGTCCACCAGATCGATAGCCTTGTCCGGCAGAAACCGTTCGGTGATGTAGCGGTTGGAGAGGGTGGCGGCCGCCACCAAGGCATTGTCCTGAATCTTGACGCCGTGATGCACCTCGAACCGCTCCCTAAGCCCCCGCAGGATGGATACCGTGTCCTCCACGGAGGGCTGCTCCACCAGGACCGGCTGGAAGCGGCGTTCCAGGGCGGCATCCTTCTCGATATGCTGACGGTACTCGTCAAGGGTTGTGGCGCCGATGCAGTGCAGTTCCCCCCTGGCCAGCATCGGTTTCAGCATGTTGCCGGCATCCATGGCGCCTTCGGCCTTGCCGGCCCCCACGATGGTGTGCAGTTCGTCGATAAAGAGGATGATGCGTCCCTCGGCCTCCTTGACCTCGTTCAGGACCGCCTTGAGACGCTCCTCGAACTCGCCGCGGTATTTGGCCCCGGCCACCAGGGAGCCCATATCCAGGGCAAACACCGTCTTGTCCTTGAGCCCCTCGGGCACATCGCCCCGCACGATACGCTGGGCAAGGCCCTCCACGATGGCGGTCTTGCCGACCCCCGGCTCGCCGATCAGCACCGGGTTGTTCTTGGTCTTGCGCGACAGGATACGGATTACCCGACGGATGTCCTCATCCCGGCCGATGACCGGATCGAGTTTGTCGCTCCTGGCCATCTTGACCAGATCGCGGCCGTACTTTTCCAGGGCCTCGTAGCTGGCCTCCGGGTTGGCGGAGGTCACCCGCTGGTTGCCGCGCACGTCGGTCAGGGTTTTGAGAAATTTTTCCCGGTCGATGCCGGCCTGCTTGAGTATCCGGCCGGAAGGGAATTTGTCCCCTTCACCCAGAAGCGCCATGAAGAGGTGCTCTACCGAAACATACTCGTCCTTAAGCCGCTTGGCCTCGCTCTCGCCGGCCACCAGGATGCGCGACAGCCGCTGGGAGACGTAGATCTTGCCCGGCTCCGCTCCGGGGCCCGAGACGTGGGGACGACGGTCCAGTTCCGCCTCGACCTCCTTTTTGATCGTTTCGGGGCGGATATCCATCCGGGTCAGCAGGCGGGGCACCAGACCATCCTGCTGTTCCAGCAATGCCCAGAGCAGGTGTTCGCCGTCCACCTCTACGTGGCCGCTGGTTACAGCCTTGTTCTGGGCCTCTGCAAAAGCTTCCTGGGATTTTTGCGTCAAACGGTTGAAATCCATGATTCGTTCCTTCGAATAAAATAGAATGTGCTGCTCTCTACATAGTTTAGGTAAGCACAGAAGCGGGGAAAGTCAAGAAGGGGAGGGGGAGATTACGAGGAACGACGCGCGTCAACCATGCGCTTGAGTATGTTCAGAAAATTTCGGGCCAGGAGGGGGTGGAAATCGCTCCCGGATCTGTCCATGATCTGGCCGACGATGGCCCGCAGGTCCACCGGGGCACGGTACGGACGCCGGGTCCGCATGGCATCGAAGAAATCGGAGATCATGGTGATCTGGCTGCACAGGTTGAGGCGTCCCCCTTCTGGCGCCGCGGGATAGCCGGATAAATCGTACTTCATATGATGCTCGTAGGCGGTCACCACCGCCAGGCGGGGAACGCCGGGAACTTCCAGGAGATGCCGGGCGCCCCGAACCGGGTGCCCCTCCAACAGCTTGAACTCCTGGGGGGTCAGTTTGTCCTTCTTGATGAGAATCTCCTCGGGAATGAAGAGTTTGCCGATATCGTGCAGCATGGCGGCAATGCCGATATCGTGCAGCATCTGTCCTTCGATGCCCAGGGACATGGCCTGGGCCAGATTGAGGATGCAGACATTGGCGGAATGGGTGAAGGTGTACTCCTCGTCGCTACGCATGGTTGCCATGACCAGACGGGATTCGCCCTCCTGCCGGAAGGCGGCGATAAAACCGGACACGATCTCGACGATACCGGTCACCTTCATCTTCTGCTTCTTTTTCAGCGCACTGTAGATCTCTGTGAAACGGGCCAACTCTTCAGCCGGCAGGTCCTGCAGGGGAATGGGGCCCTGAGCGCCGTCTCCGTCGGACGAAGCGGCATATCCGTCGCCGCTTCCCTCACTGAGTTCCACTTGGCCGAAACGGATATGTTCGCTGGAGGTTAAAGCGGCCCTCCCCATTTCCTGACTGGCTAAAGCAGCGATGAGGGTGATGATCTCCTCGCGGTCAAGCCCCTCGATGAATTTCACATGACCGACCCCCCTGGATTTGAGTACCTCGGCAAATCGGTTCATGAAGAGGCTGAAGGAGGGCGGTTCACCGTTGATAATCAACTCATCCTCGATAACCGTGAGTGATATCTGCCGGGAGATGCCAAGGGCCGCGCTGATGCCTTTAAAGGCCGATTCGGCCAGACGGGCCACCTGAGGATGCCCCATGGTGTAGAGCGCGGCATTGGCGGTTGCCGAGAGTAGCGAGCGGATGGATTCCTGTATGATGAGGCTTTCACTGTCCATCGGATTTTATCCTGACGGTCCGTAGGGACTCTTCGGCCTGCCGCGCCAATTCGTCGCTCCCCTTGGCGATCTTTTCCAGGATCGGCAGAACGCTGGGAGGAGGATACCCTTCAAGGGAACGGACGATGTCGAGTTTGAGGCGGGTGAGCGCCTTGGCCCGGATCAGGTTCACGGAGCCCAGAACCTTGAGTAATTCGGGGAGGGCCTCCTCCCGCCCCATCTCTTTCAGGGAGGAAACGGCGGTACTTTTCAGCTCGATATCCAGTTGCGAAAGACCGCTTTTGGCGACAATTGCCAAAAGTTTCCTGAAAACATCAGGGGAACGGCTCTTCTCGGCCATGCCGATGGCCGCAAGCCGGACCTCCTTGTCGTTGCTCTCCAGGTCCCGCAGAAGCTGGCGTTCTGCAACCGGATCGTTATAGGAAAGCAGGGTGCGCAGGGCATCCTGCCGGACTTTGGGATTCATGCTCATAACCAAGGGCCGGAGGTGGGGGACGATTTCGGGATCGTCCAGGGAACGCAGCATGATGAGCAAGTTGCGCAGATAATACCAGCGTTGGTCGTCAAGGCGCGCCAGGATCGACTCCTTGGCGGCAGGGCCGAATTCCAGGAGGCAATCCATCATAAAACGCCGCAACGACATATTTTCTTCCTCGGCCAGACTATCCAGAAGCGGCCCGATGAACGGGGTTCCGATCGTTTCCACCAACAGGCGGATATCCTCAAAGCGGCTTTTGCCCCAGGTGGTAAGACCATTGAGGACCTCCTCCAGAAAGTCGCGACGGCAAAATTGTTCCGCGAGGTGTTCCCTGAATGCCGGGGGAAGGGCAGGGGAGTTTGCCTGTTCAATGATCCCAAGCAATTGATGGTAATCGCCGGTCTGGAGCAGATAACCGCACATATCCCCCAGGTTCTTGGCGAGGCTCTCCGTTTCCGCCGGGTCGTCCGCGGCAGTCACGAGACGCAGGATGATCTGGCCGACGCAGTTTTCCAGCCAACCGGCCTGCATGGTTTCCCGCAAGAGACCGAGTTCCTGGCGGGAGGAGGAAAACGCCATGCCGGAAGAGGGACGTGGCAGAGCCGTCACCCCGCCGTCCTGGAATCTCGGCTCCTCCGCAGCATGCTCGCTGAAGATGATGCGTAATTTTTCCTGTGCATCATCTTCAGCAATTTGGGAAAAGGGCAGCGAATCGTGAGCCCCGCTGGCAGAGTGCAGGGACAACCGTTGCAGGAGCGTCATGATTGCCGGCGAAACCGTGACCCTGTTGCTGCCGATATCGTCCAGAATTCCTGCAATCACCTGGTCTGGCATGTGTCCGAGGATGTCTTCGAGTGCTGAATGTGTACCCAACGCGCCGATATCGAAGGATTTTGATAGGAATGTGCGACGGAGGTCGGGGTCCAGGTTCGCCACAAAGGCTGCAATCCGGCTACCGGGAATGTGACGGTTGGTGGCATCTTCCCGGCCCCCTTCTTCCGGTTCGATCAAGTCGGCGAAGATGTCGATGTACTCGTTGTCCTCGTCGGCACCCGATTCGCGGTACCGGCGGTTCAAGACCTGGGCCAGCTGTTTCGGGTCAATCCCGGCCGCATCGTCCGCATCGCCGAAGCCGAGCGAACCTCCCAGCAATTCGCGGGCAAACCGTTCCCAGAGCCCTTCGCCGGATTGTTCCATCTTCAATGAGCCGGTCAGGGCATCATCCTCGGTGGCGCTGAACAGGTCATACCGGATGGCGCGCATGCCAAGGGCGGTGATGTGCGACTGCTCCCAGACCTTTTCGATCCCACCCTGAGCGCTGAGTTCCTCCCGTTTGAGTCCCAGAATCAGGTTAAAGCTCTTGAGCTCTTGGACGTTCAGGCCCTTGTGGAAGATCAAGGCGCCGATGCCGTGCTCGAAAAGCGCCCCGGCAAAATCGCGAAAGACAAGATTCGATTTGTCGAGGGAGGCGTTCTCCACCAGCAGGGCATTTTTTGCGGCGGCAACGACGATTTCGTCATGCGCCTTCATTAATTGTGCGTACAGAGCAACCACCTTGTTCAAGGAGGCGTTGATGATAGGGTGCCCATCGGGATAGGACTTGAAATAGCGGAGCGAGATATTGAGCTCGATGATCAGGGACGCCAGAAGCCTAGTATCGATAGTGCCGGTCGGTATGTCCAAGGGCTGTTTATTCATAGGGCCGTAGAATAGATGAGAGGGAAATGATTCGTAATGTAAAAACTATACCCGAAAGATGCCGATAATTGTATTGTATTTTAATGTATGTCAAAATATTGATTTTATTTGCAAAGTCAGGTTGTATATGGCTTAATCGCATCAATACGCTTCAGGGGGCACACAATGCTGAAGAGACGGAGTTGCGGGGTCCTACTTCATCCAACATCGCTTCCAGGACACGACGGCATCGGCACGCTGGGAGACAATGCGCGAAAGTTCGTGGATTTATTGTCAACCATGGGGATGAGTTACTGGCAGGTGCTCCCTCTGACCCCGCCCGCCTGCGGCAACTCCCCCTATTCATCATTGTCGGCCTTTGCCGGCAACCCCCTCTTGCTGGACCTCCATCAGCTTGCCCAGGAAGGAGACCTGCCGCTTGAGGTGGCCTGCAGCCTCTTTCCCGAAGAGCGGGTGGACTATGGGGGCGTTTCCGATGTGAAGCTCGGCCTGCTCCACCAGGCCGCGGCAACCTTCCTTGCCGCCGAAAGAAGCTCTCGGACCGAGGAGTTCTGGCATTTCTGCAATACGACACCCTGGCTGCACGATTTTGCGCTTTTCATGGCGCTCAAACAACATTACAAGGGAAAAAGCTGGCAGAAATGGCCCCGGGAAGCGGCGCTGCTGACGGCGGAAACCTATGAAAAGGCTTCGCTGAAGTTGGGGCCTGAAATTGGAGCCCAGAAATATCTGCAGTGGCAGTTTTTCCGCCAGTGGCAAGCTTTGCGGTCATATGCCGCAAGCCGGGGGGTCTCGTTTATCGGCGACATACCTATCTTTGTGGCCTATGATTCGGCAGATGTCTGGCGCAACCGCGACCTCTTCCTGCTTGACGGCCAGGGTAAACCGACCGCCGTTGCCGGCGTGCCGCCCGATTATTTCTGCAGGACCGGCCAACTCTGGGGTAATCCGCTGTATGACTGGGAAATATTGGAGCGGCAGGGATTCAATTGGTGGGTCGAACGTTTCCGCCATGCATTTGCGCTGTTCGACGGTGTGCGCATCGATCATTTTCGCGGTTTTGAGGCGGCTTGGCAGGTGCCCGCCAATGAACACACGGCAGAGCGGGGCGTGTGGGGGGCCGGGCCGGGAGGACGCCTGTTCGAGGCGGTTCGGTCGGCACTGGGAGAGTTACCCATTATTGCCGAAGATCTGGGGGTCATCACCCCCGAGGTTGAGGCATTACGTGACCGTTTCGGCTTTCCCGGCATGAAGATTCTGCAATTTGCTTTTGATTCCGGTCCGGCCAACCCCTATCTGCCCCACAATTGTGTCAGAAACTGTGTTGTCTACACCGGCACCCACGATAACGATACTACCCTGGGATGGTATTCCAGCCAGGATGAGCACCACCGTAGCCTGGTACGGGACTATGTCGGCTCGAACGGGCGCGATATTGTCGCAGATATCATCAGGACGGCCTTGATGTCCGTGGCCGATACTGTTGTCATACCGTTCCAGGATATCCTCGGCCTGCCGGGTACAGCCCGCATGAATCTTCCCGGTACGGCATTCGGAAACTGGGAGTGGCGTTTTTCCTGGGATATGGTCCGCCGAGGCTTGGCGAGCGAGATGGACAGCAGGTTGGAACGCTACGGCCGGCGTCGCGGGAGCATGCCGTGACCGGTACCATGTCGATTTGTTCTTGAACAATTCATACTTATTTGGGATTATGAAAAATTATGCGACTCGATCAAATCATCAGCAGGAAGAGGATAGCCTTCTGCGTAGTGGCAGGAGTGTGGTTCGCGAATCTCCCGGTCATGCCCGCCCATGCCGATATCTATCGCTATGAGGATGCGGAAGGGATCGTCCACTTTACCGATGCCCCCACGGACAAACGCTTCAAGGTCTTCATGCGCGACCTCAAAAAGGACCGGCAATTACGCACAAGATTGAAATTCGCCGCCTCGGTCAACCCGGCGGAATACGATCATATCATCAAGACCTATGCGGATAAGTACGGGGTCAACCAGTCACTCATCAAGGCGGTCATCCATGCCGAATCCGGATACAACCCCAACGCTGTTTCCCCCAAGGGGGCCAGCGGCCTGATGCAACTCATGCCAGGAACCGCCAAATCCCTCAAGGTCAGCAACAGCTTCGATCCGAAGGATAATGTGGAAGGTGGGGTGAAATACCTCCGTTTTCTGCTGGACACGTTCCGCGGCGATGTTTCCCTGGCCGTGGCCGCCTACAACGCCGGACTGAACAAAGTGGCCAGATACGGGGGCATCCCTCCGTACGCCGAAACCCGCACCTATGTCAACCGGGTGCTATCTTACATGCAATCCTACCAGGCGAACTGAATTCATGACGACGCGCACATCCCATCCCATACTCAATATCCCCAATATCCTGACCATGCTCCGGATCGCTGCCATTCCGCTCATGGCGTTTCTGCTCCTTGCGCCGGACCAGCAGGCGGGTTTCTGGGCCGCGGCGGTTTTTGCCCTGGCGTCAATCACTGATTGGCTGGACGGCTACCTGGCGCGACGCATGGGGATTGTCACGGTGTTCGGCAAGTTTCTCGACCCCATTGCCGACAAGTTGATCGTGATGGCGGCCTTGATCATGATCCTCCCCTTTGGGAGGGTGCCCGCCTGGATGGTGCTGGTGGTTTTGGGGCGTGAGATCATTATTACCGGACTGCGAGGGATCGCGTCGAGCGAGGGGATCGTCATTCCTGCCAGCGATCTGGGCAAGTTCAAGACGATCTTCCAGATTGTGGCTATTCTGGGGTTGGTGTTGCATTACGATTACAACTGGCTGTTCGGGATCGACAATCCGTTGGTGCATGTCAACATGCATAATGTGGGGATGTTTTATCTCTGGATCGCAACCCTGCTGACCATTTGGTCGGGGGTGGACTATCTGGTGAAATTTGTCAGGGTGATCGTGCGCTGACGGTTGGAAAACAGCAATTCTACCACAAAACCGCAGAGAAGCAGAGGAAATCACAGGGCTTTTCAACGATTCTCAAATCCGTCTTTGAAATATTTATCTCTATGGCTCTGTGGCACATGTTTTTTCCGGGTTAATTGGACTTGCCCAGGGGGACATCGAACTTCTCCCCCCCATAGCTGAACCGAATGTGATCCTTCCCGATATCTTCGACCTTTACCCCTTCAACCGTTGCCCCAACAAAGACCGTGTTCCCGTTGACCACGGCAAGGCTGTCGGCGCTGCCGAAATGGTAGGCGATACCGTCCACCCTGAGGGTGGGGATACGCTTGGACGGCGCGGGCGGTACGGTAACAACCGGCGGCGCCACGGCTCCCGGCTTCGCTTGTCCCGCCGTTGCAGGCATGGCGGCACGGGTATGTTTGGGAGGCTTGGCATGGGGCACGGCCACGGAAACCGGGACCGGTGCATCTTGTGCCTGGCGGCGCGGCCGGTCGGCCGGTACGACCTTCACCGGGTCTTCCGTAACAGCCGCCCTGGGGGGGATGGTGCGCTCCGGCGACGTGACATTGGGTGCTGCGGTGCCGGCCGGATTGGCCCCGCGTTTCACATACAGGTACGTAAACAGGGAACCGCAGATGAAGAACAGAACCGCCAGCAGGGTAACGTTGCGATAGGGGAACCGGGACGAGCTTCCGCCACGCAGGATTTCCGTATCGATCTTGAGGGCGTCCGGTGTCCGGGCCGATTTTTCTTCTTCCAGCTTTTTCAGCGCTTTGAGGATGGAACTCATCTGTTTACCCGATCAATTTCCCTTAAGGGAAGGGATGTTGGCGTTTTTATCGTACGACACAAGCGCAGCTAGGGTCAGTTCCCCCACCAGATCGTCCACGGCGATGCCGTGAGAGTGCTGAAACTCCCGCACGGCCGCGGCGGTTGCATCGCCGTAGATGCCGTCGAATGGCCCATGGTACGGCCCGGCCTGTTTGAGGAGCCGTTGCAGGGTTCCGATTTCATTCCGATGCTCTCCGGGCGTAATTGTGACCGGAACGCGGCCGATATTTTTCCAGACAAGATAGAAGGTCCCGTTTACCAGGGAGGCCAATTCCTTCTTCTCGATAGTGCCCTTGCCGAACAGGGCGGGGGAAACGGTGACGCCATCGCCGCGAACCGCTGTCACGGCAAGGCAGTAGGGCCCCAGTTCGCCCGATACCCTGGTGACCGCCAGGAAGGGAAGACCAAAACGGATAGCCTCGTCAAGCGTTCCCTTGAAGGGGGTCAGGCGCAGTCCCCGCTTGGCGGCAAGACGCGAAAACGTATCCGGGGTTGTCAGCCGGACACCGACCGCGCCGTAGGATTGCCCCCGCCACCGGCCGATGAGGGCGTTCAGGGCATGCAGATGGGTGCTGACCTGATCGTAGGAGAGGAGTTCCTGCTCCACGCTGGAGATCCGGCGGGCAGCCGATGCCGATAGCGGTGGTGTCTTGACGGACGAACCGCCTGCTTTGGCAGGTGGTTTTGCATCGGGCGGCTCCGTCGTTGCTGGGGCAGGGGAGCGGGCCAGCAGGCTCTGTCCCACGTGCAAGAGGCGACCGGACTGCCACTGTGCAGCCCAAAGCGCCAGGAACATAACTATAATGACGGCAGCGATCATCGTTGCCATGTGCCGTGGCGCAAACCGATTCCGCGGCAGATTGAGAATCTCCCTGATGGCTCTGCTGATGATGCCGGCGCTGATGTCCCTGCGCTCGTCGCCGTAGGCGATCAGGAGAGCCCGGTCGCAGAGAATGTTGATCATGCGGGGAACGCCGCGGGTATAGAGATATATGTATTTGATGGCGTAACGGCTGAAGGAAACCCCTCCGCTTTCGCCGGCCACCTCCATGCGATGGCGGATATAGGCGCGGGTTTCATCCATGCTGATCGGGCTGAGCCGGTAGCGAACGGCTATTCGCTGATTGATCTGGCGCAGTTCCGGTTTGGACAACAGGTGTTCCAACTCAGGTTGCCCGGCGAGGATGATCTGGATGAGTTTATCATCCTCGGTCTCCAGGTTGGAGATCAGCCGGATCTGTTCCAGGGTTGCCGGATCGAGGTTCTGTGCCTCGTCGATGACCAGAACAACGGTCCTGCCGTTGGTGTTTTCCTCCAGCAGAAAACGGTTCAGGACCGCCAGGAGTTCATTGGCATAAGGACTGCTGGCGTCGATACCGAACTCGTTGTTGATACTGCGCAGCAGTTCCACGCCGGTCAGGCTGGGGTTGAAGATCAGGGCCGTTCGGTAGTTCTTGTCCTGAAGCTGCCCCAACAGGGTGCGCAATACCGTGGTCTTGCCGGTGCCCACTTCGCCGATCAGCTCAATAAAGCCGTAGTGGCTGTTGATGCCGTACAGAAGATGGGCGAACGCTTCCTTGTGATGTTTGCTGAGGAAGATAAAACGGGGATTGGGCGTCAGGGTAAACGGTTTTTCTTTGAATCCGAAATATTTGGTGTACATGGATACCGCCGTCGTGCAGCACAACAGATGATTTTAATCTGTTGTATATTTCACATAATATGGTTATTTTCAAGACAATTCGGTCTTGCAGACGGATTGCCGTCCCCCGCGAATCGATTCAACCTCAACCGGAAAGCATAATCTCATGAAATACATCAACTACTCAAGTGTAACCATTGACAAACTCACGATAAATAAATCACAACTCCCGGCTATAAGGTCGGTGGCGGTCCGCTATCCGTTCCTGGTCTCATCATCCTATGCCGGACTGATTCAAGAGCCGGGCGATGCCATCTGGCGCCAGTGCATCCCGGATGTGCGGGAGCTTGAGGATGACGGCCAGCTTCCCGACCCGTTGGCCGAGTCGTCCCTCAGCCCGGTTCCCGGTTTGATCCATCGCTACCCCGACCGGGTCGTGTTGCTCGTATCGAACCGCTGCCCAGTGTACTGCCGTTTCTGCATGCGAAAGCGCCATGTAGGGTGTGGGGATCAACCTCCCGGCACTGAGCGCCTGGAGCAGGCAATGGCCTACATCGGGGCGACACCGGCCATCCGGGATGTGACGCTTACCGGCGGCGACCCGTTCATGCTCGACGATGCTTCCCTGTACGACATCCTCACCCGTCTGCGCGCCATCGCACACGTTGGCATAATCCGCATCGGTACCCGCATGCCGGTCACCCTGCCGGAGCGCGTGACCCCGGAGTTGTGCGCCATGCTGAAGCGCTTTCATCCGCTCTACGTCAACACCCATTTCAACCATCCCGCAGAGATCACCGCTGCATCGACGGCCGCCTGCGGCCTGCTGGCTGATGCCGGTATCCAGATGGGCAATCAGACGGTGCTCCTGAGGGGGGTCAACGACGACATAGCGACCATGCGCGAATTAATGACGGGGCTGCTGGGCATCAGGGTACGGCCATACTATCTTCACCAGATGGATTTGGTCAAAGGCACGGCTCATTTCCGCACGCCCCTGGCCAGCGGCCTTGAGATCATCCGGGCGTTGCGCGGTCATATCTCGGGTTTGGGGGTTCCCCACTACGTGATCGACCTGCCGGGGGGCAAGGGAAAGGTGCCCATCTTGCCCGATCAATTTGAGCGGGACGGCGACGTGGTGTTTCTGACCACCTACCGTGGCGAGCGGGTTGCCTACCGAGACATTATAGCTCCTCCGGCGTAAAGGCGATAACATCGTCGATTCTGTCCGCGTCGGCGCAGAGCATGACCAGCCGGTCGATGCCCAGTGCAATTCCGGCGGCTGGCGGCATATCCCCCAGATCGGCCAGAAACGGTTCCGGGAGGGGGAGGGACGGGAGCCCGGACCGGAGCCGTTTGTCGTTGGCCTCCAGAAAGCGCGCCCGCTGTTCCCGGGGATCGTTCAGCTCGCTAAAACCATTGGCAAGCTCCAGGCCTCCGGCGTACAGCTCGAACCGCTCCCCGACTGTCGGGTCGCCCGGTTTGAGGCGGGCCAGAGAGGCCGCTTCGGCCGGATAATCCATCAGGATGGCCGGCACATCCTGCGGCAAGGCCGGTTCTATGGCGGTAACCATGATCTCGTCGAATGTGCCGTCGTGGAGAGCCGCCTCCATGGTTGTTCCGCCGAAACGCTCGAACGCCTCGCGGACCGTTATCCGCCCGATACCATTATTTACCTCGATCCTGCGTCCCCGGTACGACAGCGTTGTCCCTCCGCAAACCGTTTCAACAACAGATTTCAGCAACTCCTCGCAGTCTCTCATGAGAGCAAGATAGTCGCCATCGGCCCGGTACCACTCCAGCATGGTGAATTCCGGCACATGCCTCCTGCCACGTTCATTGCTTCGCCAACAACGACAGATCTGGAAGATATTCCCATACCCACGGCACAAGAGCCGCTTCATACAGATTTCCGGCGAGGTTTGGAGGTGGCAGGTATCGGAACGATAGGGCTCGATATGCTCTTCGGGGGCGTTGGCCGGAATACGGTGCGGGGTCTCGACCTCCAGAAATCCGCGTGAACGGAAAAACTCCCTGATAGTTTGAATTACGCGGGCCCGCAGGTGGAGATTAGCCAGACGAGATAACGACATGATCCATCCTTTTTATGGAATCAGTTACACCACAAGACTAGCACAGCCCACCCCACCCAACAAGCTCAACCGGTCATTCGATACCGTAAACACCAATAATCAGACTAAGTTTCATTTTTACATGCATTTAGCTTGAAAAGCCGTCATTTCTAGTATAAATTTCTCATTAGATTGTACCATCATGACTGGGTAGATACCACAGAGGGAGGGGCCACAACATGAAGAGGATCGTACTTGCACTGGCTTTTGTAACGGCTGTTATGGCAGGAGGCACCAACACGGTTCACGCGGATGAGATAAAGGTCGGCGGCGGCGGCGCGCCAATCGACAACTTCATCCGTCCGGTTCGCGACAGCTTTGAAAAGAAAACCGGCAACAAGATCAACATCGTCTTTACCAGTGCCACCATATCCTTTAAACAGTTGGCCAACAACGAGATCGATATGAGCGCTGCCGGCTCGACCTTCGACGAACTCCTGGCCAGCGCCAAAAAAGACGGGCTCGATGTCAAGGACCCGGCTGCCTATCATCATACGGTCATCGGCCAGGGCAATATCTATGTTGTGGTCAACAACAACAATCCGGTGGCAAAACTGACCGGGGAGCAGGTCAAGGGGATCTTCACCGGCAAGCTTTCCAACTGGAAGGAAGTCGGCGGCAATGATGCCCCCATCATCGTCGTCCTGAGTAACCAGAATCCCGCAACCATGGGGTCGTTCAAAAAACTGGCTCTGAATAAGGAAGAGTATGCCAAGGACGTAATCGAGGCGGCCAAATTCGAGGACATCAGGAATGTCATCGCCTCCAACCCCGAAGCTGTTGGGTTCGGCCCCTATTCGATCATCGATGCAACGGTCAAGAAGGTGGAGACCCCTGACTACGCGCGCCCCATCATCGCCGTGACCAAGGGGAAACCTTCCCCGAAGGTGCAGCATTTGATCGATTACATTAAGGGCGAGGGTAAGCAGTTCACCAAGAACTGAGGGGTATCTGCCGAGAGCGGAGCAGAAATGCCCCGCTCTTTCATTCATTTCTTTGCTCGTTTTCCCAATAATCCATCAGTTTCATTTCCCGCTGCATCAGCACGGACACACGGTTGTTATGCGTGCGATGCATGTACGGAGCGAGACCTGCCAGGGGCACTTTCATGACGATCAAAACCAAATTGACGCTGAATGTCGTTATTGTCATTATTATCATTGCCGTAGTGGCTGTCGGCAGTATTGTAGGTATGAGCTTTATAAAGACAAAACTCCAGTATCTGACCCAACGCAGCACCCCGTTCCAGATGCGGACGGTTGAATTCCAACGTTTTATCCAGAGCGCCACAGCATCCCTTATCAAGGTGGAGACATCCCGCAATCAAACGGAATATGGCGCGGCCAAGCCCGCCGCCGAAAAAGCCCTGGCAGAAGTAAAAACCGCCCAGGAAAATCTCGAGGCGCTTTCCAGCGATACCAAGAACCAGACCTATGACGAGTTTGTTGCCGTGGCAACCGACATCTACTCCGTGACGGAGAGCAAGCTCAAAGCCGAGGCCGAGGCCAGCGCCGCCAGCAAAACCATCATCGACAAGATTCGCGAAAGCAACCTGAAGCTGCGAGAGCTTGACAAGAAGATTCAGGGGCTGCAGAAAACATCCTCGTCGTTGTACTCAAAATCCATCGAAACGACGAAGACGGTATCAAGCAAAGTCCGCGGCATCGAGATGCTTAAATTGTCGCTCAAGGACCTGCAACTGAACCTCTTCGACCTGCAGAGGGCGACAACGAGGAAGGCGCTCATCCTGGCCCAGGGAAAATTCAACACTTCCCTCAACAAAACCCAGCAGAATGACTACCTCAAAACTTCTTCACACCTGGCGGGCGAACTCCACCAGATTACCGTTAAATCCGCCGAGTTGACCAAGTTGCTCAACGCATCCATTGCTCAGGCCACCGCCGATACCTCCAACCGGGACACCCTGGTCAAGGAGGTCAACGACAAGATCGGTGCAATGATGCTCGTCATCGAACAGGAGATGACGACAGCAGGCGAGACCTACAATACGGAAACCGGACGCCAGGGAGGGCTCTTCAACCAAAATAGCACGGCTACCGGAATCCTCGTGGATAATTCGGAGCTTATCTCGCTCGGACTTACGGTTGAGGGTATGTCGTCGCGCCTGTTCACCCTGGCTACGGCCAAGGAGGTAACCGATGCCGAAGGAGAAATTCAGCGCACCTTTGTCCGCATCGACAAGCTGCGGGGCGAACTGGACAGAAAACTGACTAGTGTGCGAGCCCATCAGGAGGTGCAGATCCTGCGCGGCGTTGCAACCAGCCTCGCATCCATCAGAAATCTGCTCTTGGCGAAGGACGGGGTAATCTCCAAGATCCAGAACAGGATCGCCATGGAGGCGAAGGCTGCCGCCGTAACGGTCAAAATGAACGAGATTGTCTCCAAACAACTGGAACGGGGGAAAAGTACCGTCAGTGTTGCCCAGGGCGACCAGGAAAAAGCGATCCTCACCGTCAACAGGATGGTTAACTTTACGACGCTTCTTATCGTCGGCATCAGTATCGGTGCAGTGATATTCGGCATCATATTCGGCATTTGGGTTTACCACTCCATCTCCCGGCCGTTGAACACCCTCCAGCGGGTTTCCAGCAGCGTGGCCAACGGAGAGTTGAACACCGATATTTCCGGAGCTGGAACTGATGAAATCGGTAAGGTCCAGGAATCCATGGCCGTCATGGTCGGCAATCTGCGCGATATGGTCGCAAAGATCAAATCGGCGACCTTCAGCCTGGCGAGCAGTTCCGATCAGATGTCGACCACCTCCACCTCCCTGGAAAAGGGAGCCGGGGAACAGACCGCCCGCATCGAACAGTCGGCGGCGGCCATCACGGAAATGTCCCAGACGACACTGGAAGTGGCGCGAAATACTGCCGAGACATCCGAAGCTGCGGAAAACATGAAGCGAATCGCCATGGATGGCAAAAACGTGATGCAGAGCACGATGACGGAATTGATGTCGTTTGCCGACATGGTGAAAGATGCGTCCCAAAAGGTAGAGGATCTGGGGGCGCAGTCGGAGGAGATCAACAACATTGTCACGCTGATCAAGGATGTTGCCGATCAGACCAATCTGCTGGCGCTCAACGCGGCCATTGAGGCGGCCCGCGCCGGCGATATGGGACGAGGATTCGCCGTGGTCGCCGATAGCGTCCGGAAGCTGGCGGAACGCACGACCGAAGCCACGGATGACATCGCCCGCACCATCACCAAGATGCAATCCAGCGTCACGGAGTCTGTGGGCTGTATGAAAACGGAGCGTGAATCGGTAGAGAAGGTTCTGGAACACGTCAATCAGACCCTGGCATCCATCGACGGCATAGTGACCTACGTGGGCCAGGTCACCGACATGGTCCAGCGTATTGCGGTGGCCACGGAGGAGCAATCATCCACCTCCGAAGATGTGTCGAAAAATATGAACGAAATAGCGGGTATCACCCGGAATATTCAGGGCTCATTCACCGATATCAAAAATTCGTCGGTGAGCCTTTCCGCACTCGCCTCGGAACTGAATGTCATGGTCGAGTGGTTCAAGGTGTAGCTGTTTTGCAGGTGAGAACGCAACAAAAAGCCCCGTCTTTTCAGGCGGGGCTTTTTGTTGCCGTGTGCTAAAGGGAAAATTTTGCGCTGTTGTACGGTTATCCTTTAACGCGGGTGGAATACTCACCGTTCCGGGTGTCGATGGTAATCAGTTCACCCTCGTCGATGAAAGGCGGCACCCTGAGGACGTATCCGGTTTCCACCGTGGCGGGCTTGGAATCGTTGCCGCTGGTATCCCCCTTGGCCCAGGTCTCCGTCTGGATGACGCGCAGGTTGACGAAGTTGGGAAGCGCAACGCCGATGGCCTTTTCACCGAACAGCATGACATCCACCTTGAGGTTTTCCAGCAGGAAGTTTTTGGCATCGCCCATGGCCTCTTCCTCCATGACGACCTGTTCGTAGGTCTGCTGATCCATGAAGGTGTAGTGGGTGCCCTCTTTGTAGAGGTACTCCATCTGGCGCTCCTCCAGGCTGGCAGGTTCGAAGGTTTCTCCGGAACGATAGGTGCGGTCGAGGATGGTTCCGTTGATCATGTTGCGCATCTTGGTCCGATAGAGCGCCTGGCCTTTACCCGGTTTGGTAAAGTCAAAGGCGATGACGATGTAGGGATCACCGTCGAGAGTAATCTTCAGCCCCTTTTTCAGATCTGCTACTGTGTACATTCGTTCCTCACTGAAATAAATTGGGTATTCGAAATACGACAAAGCCCATCTTGAGGACGGGCCATCGTACCAGCCGGCTCGTAGGGAGGGTTATTTGGCGCGATAGGTGATCCGGCCGCGGCTCAAGTCGTAGGGGGACAGTTCGACCGTCACCTTGTCGCCGGGAAGTATTTTGATGAAGTATTTTCGCATCTTACCGGAAATATGGGCAAGGACTACATGGTCGTTTTCCAATTTGACACGGAACATGGCGTTAGGCAGTGGCTCGATGACGGTTCCTTCTACTTCAATCGCTTCTTCTTTGCTCATACCGAAGGGGACTCCTCATGTGTTCATATGTTACGAAACTTTCTTACATTACTGACAGTCTCGCAAAATTGCAAGTCCAATTACGCTGATTTGCTCAATTATCGATGCTTTTGCTGAACCCTTACGGGAGGTTAATGGTCAATTGCGTGGTGATCGCCGGTTTTCCGCCGGGTATGGCACCGTTGTCCGCCGGGGAAAGGCGGTAGAAAGGATTGAAAATAACCATGCCAACCAGCAAGGCAACCTGTTTGGAAAAGGCCCAGCTGCCGGCAAAGCTCATCTCCCCGTTGGGGTTGTTGCCCCCCATATATTCCACGCCAAGCCAGAGCTTATCCGAAAGCTCCGTGATTGTGCGATCCCAGGACACCAGAATGCCGCTGTTGTTGCGCTTGGTGTTGGCCGGCGTCGCCAAGGCGCGTTCAGACCCGTAATATCCGCCGCAGGTAAGCCGGCCAACCAGCGGCAGGGTTTTGGCAGCCAGGAGGTAGGCAATGTTCTGCCGCGTGGAGATCCCATCCTTGATTTCCGGCTTGTCGTATGTGCCGAGATTGTACATACCGACGGCAAAGGCGGGTGAACCATTGGCAACCGCATTCTCGACAGTGGCCAGCTTCACGTTGAAGGAGAAGGGGTGGGTATCGGCCTTGGAACCGGTGCCGGTTGTGGTGTAATCAACCCCCGCCTCCAGTTTGAGTCGTTCCCAGGGAAGCAGGCCGGTTACGACACCGACATTGTACAGGGAACCTCCAGCGTCGGGCGCGTCCGATAACCGGGCATAATTGCTGATATTGACAGCGACTTCCTTGAGCGCCTTGGCATCGGTTGACGGGATATTGATCTGCGCCGTGGGGCCGGCTAGGGCAGGGCTGCACGAAAGGGACAGAACCGTGGCTGCCATCGTCATCAGACGCGCCAGGGGTATCATCGTGGCCGGCCTATCGAGTATGTTCTCGTTCATGCTGTTCTTCCCCCTGTGCCAACGGCCGTCCGTTGGCAACGTCCATACCGAGTGTGATTTCACGGATAATCCCCATGCGAATATAAATCGGACGGATCTTCTCCCGGATTTTGGGGAGGTTCCGGGCAAAAATCCCCGCACCGACCAGACAAAAGCCTGCCCCGATCAACAACGTGTACCGGACGCCGACGATGTCGGCCATTGCCCCGGCGCCGAGACTCCCGAACGGCGCCATTCCCATGAAGGCCATGGTAAAAAAGCTCATGACCCGTCCCCGTTTATCCTCTTCAAGGATGGTTTGGAGTATGGTGTTGCACGACGCCACCAGTGTGATGGAGCCAAACCCCGCCATGGCGAGTGCGAAAAGGGAGAGAGGGAGATAGCTCGACAGGGCGAACAATGCGATGCCCACGGCGAAGAGGATGACGGCCAAAACGATTATCCTGCCGAGCCCCACAACATTCCTGCGGGAAGCGAGGTACAGCGTGCCGATGAGCGCGCCGCAGCCGGCCGCGGTCATGAGAAAGCCAAAGGTATGGGCGCCGCCATGGAGGACCTCCTTGGCAAAGACCGGGATGAGAACGATATAGGGCATCCCCATAAGGCTTACAAAAGCTACAAGCAGCAGAATACTCCGTATCGGGCTAAAGCCGAAGGCATAGCTGAACCCTTCACGGAGCTCTTGTATGACATGCCGTTGCCGGAGGCGGGGAGGGCGGGGCGCGATTCGCATAGCTGCGAGCGCTATAATGACTGCCAGGTAGCTGACGCCGTTGATAATGAAACAGACACCTTCGCCCGCCGACGCAACGAGGATTCCGGCAACGGATGGCCCAATGAGGCGGGCGCCGTTCACCATGGAGGAATTGAGGGCAATGACGTTGCCAAGATCCTCCCGATGTTCGACCAACTCCACGACAAAGGATTGGCGTATGGGAATCTCGAATGCCGTGATGGTGCCAAGGAGAAGGCTGAGCAGAACAATCAGCCAGATCTGGGCGAAACCAGCCAGGACGGCGGTTGCCAAAAAAGCGGCCTGGAACATGGCAAACGTCTGATTGATCATGAGAAGGCGGCGCCGATCCCAGCGATCGGCCAGCACGCCGGCGACAGGAGCTATGAGGAGGGTGGGGATCTGGCTGGTAAAACCGATAACACCAAGGAGAAGGGCCGAGCCGGTCAGACGGTAGACGAGCCAGCTCATGGCCACCTGCTGCATCCAGGTGCCAACGAGGGATATCCCTTGGCCGGCAACGAAAAGCTGGTAATTCCTGGAGCGCAATGCCCTTAGCAGGCCATGTTCACGGGAGTTTACGCCCACGATTAGCAACCCTTAGGGGACATGATAGCCCCACATCCTGTACGTTGGCATCGAAAGCGTTATTTTTTGAATATTTTCTCAATAATATCGACTTGATCGACCACGGCTGCGGCCAGTTTGCCATATTCATCGGGGGTTTTCGCCACTTCAAAGCGCTTCATGATTTCGGCAAACTTCTTTACTTCCTTTATCCCGCCGCGTGCTGTGACTTGCGGAATCAGCTGTTGCCATGCCAAGTGCAGCTTGGAAACCGTGTCGGAAAGTTCGAAAACGTTTTCAGTCTCCGCGAGTATCTCCAGCTTGCGGCCGCAAAAGCCAATGACCGCAACGTTTATCGGCGTAGCGGCACTACTGGTTTCTGCCAACCGTGCGCCGAGCAGCATAATCTTGTTTGCTGATTTCATTGAAACTATTCGGTCTTGTGCGGCAACGGCCCGCTCAAGATCCGATGTGGCGCCCATAAGATTTTTATAGTAGGGCATATCCTTGTCGTGCATGATTCCAGAGATGGATTGTTCAGCTTTAATAATAGAATTAATTTTTTTATCGAGATGCTTCCAGTGGTTTGTCTTGGATTTCTCGTAAATATCCCTGGCGTTGCCGATCAAAATTTCAAATTCGTTCACAGAGGCGTTAGGAACTGGCAGATTGGCAGCAGCGATGGCCCTGAACTGCCCGGCAAAACAGACCGGTACACCAAAAACGAAAGTGGTCAGCAACAAAATTACAACCACTCTGGGAATGCCATAAACTTGAACCAACTGTTTTTTATTCATATATCTTTCACGACTATTCTGCCAAGGCAGATAATTTTTGTGGTTGGTGCAACCGTACAACGAAAGGTCACATCAAATATTATTACGCTCAATCATCGTATTTTTCAAGGGGGGTTATATTCTGAGCGGCCGGGGTGCGTCGTTGGACGTTACAGTCACCCTTAAGTAAATGTCCCATAAGTTATATTATGTAAAGTACAGCTTATGGAGGCATTTAACGTGAAAACAAGTATTTTGGAATTAAAACTTAGTTCATCACTTCAAGAATACCGTGTAACGTATGAAGATGACAGGCCGATCATCCATATTTCGCAAGCTCGTTGGTACTGCCTCGGTAGTGGTAATCCCGTAACTTATCCAAATGTCATGGTTTATTGCTATACCTGCGGCGGTTACATCAGCGAGGCTGTAGACCTTGGAGATGAGTTCCACCGCTGCCCCTTCTGTGGTCAGGTTTACGACCATGCTCCCGCAAATTATTATCGTCCTCCGGCTCCCCCCACACATAAGACCGTTTCACATACCCTTCCATCTGGCCGGGTCGTTCGCCGTCGGGTTCCCCTCGATCAGTCGGATAGTCAACTCGATTTGTTCGGAGGTGGCCGATGAACATGATCGAGTGTCCTTGCTGTGGCTCTGTAATTCGTCGCTTCGATTCGGCATGCTTCTATGGTGAAGCTACCTGTTTTCCGTGTGCTGCTTGGGCCTCTGGTATTTTTGCGCTTGGGGGGTCTCCACGGTGAATATCCTTAATCGTAAACCTTTAAAATTTCGCAGTTCTGCGACTCGTGATCTTTGTCAGGCTTCCAAGCGCTCCTCTTTGAAATTCAAGTGTGGCAATAAGACTGGCTATTTTGGTGTAAAGCTCCGTACTGATGGCCGTTTTGATGCTTATATTTCTGTTGACGGTAAAAAAATATACTGTGGTATGTCCTCAACTGCTGCGGGCGCTGCTATCGCTTATGATCGCAAGGCAATTGAAATATTTGGTGAACTGGCGGTTTTGAATTTTGGAGGTTTTGAATGACGAGCCCCCGGTCAAATGACAAGGGGGCGGAAACTATATCCGCTCCCGCTGAAAACAGGGTCTTGATAGATTTTTTGTCCTGGAGCCTTAAGGTTAATGACCCTATAGATGCCCTTAAGATGTCGGGTTTTGATGTTAATCTGTTTACCCAATGCGATATCGGGGGCAACGGCTATAGGAAGTCATATCGCTATGGCAATATAGTCTGTTTCTATGACGGTAACGATGGCATGGGCTGTCACATATCCATGTCCGGTCAGGGGTGCCGTCAATTCGAGCAGCTTGACGGCTCCGCCCATTGCTGGGAATACCTCCTCCATGATCTGTTTGCCCATGAGGCAAATTTCGCCCGTATCGACATTGCTATGGACAACGTCGACGGTCGACTCTCTTTGCCTCGTATTCGTCAGGCCGTCGCAACAAAGTCAGTCCGTAGCCGCTTCAAGCGCTACAGGAAAAACATGGAAGGTACGCTCTCTCGCAATTCACAGGAGCGTGACTCTGAAACGATCTATTTCGGCTCCCTGAGTTCCCGTATTTGTATAAGGTTTTATGATAAGGCGGCAGAACAGGAAAAGAAGAACGATCTTCCTCCCGGCTCTCTCGGTCATTGGGTCCGTTGCGAATTGGTGATACGCAAGGAACGTGCACAAGAAGCCGTTAAACATATCCTCAACGGCGTCGATGTTCCGAAGCTCGCATGTAGCGCCCTGAACAACTATGTATCCATCGTCAAGGTTACCAGCGAAAATCTCTCTCAATGCAAAATGCGCCGTTGGTGGGCTGCATGGCTTTCCACCACGGAAAAGCTCAAGCTTACTACCCAAAAGGCTCAAAAATTCGTACTTGACATAATGATGCACGTCGAGCGTCAATATTCTGCAAGTTTCGCCATGATTAAGAAGTATTTAGGCTCTGCCCGTTTTGTGGACTTTATGCACGGTCTTATTGAGGATGGCCGGGATAAACTGGGTAAAAAGCACGACTTGATAATAGCTGCTTCACGTGCTCCGGCATTAGATTTGCCCTTCTAATATGATAAATAGGGCATCCGTAAAATCTCGTTGTTGAGTTTAAGCCAACACTATTGAGTTACACACTGGAGTCTGTATGCAAAAACTACCGCCGTCTGAATTTCGCTTCGGCAACTATGGCGCTGATATCCCGTTTGATATCTATATGGACACTGGGAAGCTTATTGAGTGGATGTCCGCACGGGCGGTAGGATACGGTACGGAGTCGGAGTACAGACAAATTCCCGGACAAGTCGCAGTGATGTTTGAGTTAGAGGATTTTGGTAGGTACTGGTCACATATTCCTGACTATATTTTCAACGAGTTCTTAATGATGTGAGTAAGTGGTTTACTCAGCCGTCAACGACTTATTACGGATACCCGATAAATATATATGTTTTATATTAGTTTATCATGTTGAATATATAAGCACCTTCTGTGGTATACCATTTTACACAAGATACATACTACTTGCGTAAAAAGGGGTACATCATGGGAATGGTAGTTGACAAGGCGCGTATCACTGGTATTTACGGCAGTTTCACAACCTCAAAAAGTGGCAAGCATTTCCTTGCCATTGTCTCTCCCGGTCCCAAAATCGACAAGGTACGGGTTGAGCAGGTTCCTGCTATTCCTGAAAATGTCGTTTTCGGCACTCCTGTCAACGTCGCCATGTTGGAAGCTGAACAGAAATTTCAAGACTTCAACGGCTCGTTCTCGACCGCCAAGGCCGTTCAGGTTCTTCCGGTTAAGTGACTTTCGACCCGTTTGTCATAACGGGTAATCCCGTGTTTGACGCGTTTTTCAGCCTGACGTTTGTTTTTGTCATGGTTTCTGTAGGCCCGTCGCTCCTGTTCAAGCTGTTTAAGTGGTGATCTATGTCTTATGACCTTCTAGCGGCCTATTTAACGCCAAATCAGTTTTATTCACTCTCCGGCCTTGCCGGCATCGTTTGTGCCGCTCTAGTCGGGATAATCTGGTCTAGGGGGCTTTAAACTGTAGTTTAAGGGGGTGGTGAAATGTCCATGTACTTTTGCAGTCATTGTGATGAATTTCTTGATTCCGAATTTGACGATTTAGGCGAAGAGAAGGTTTATGTCCTCTGCGATGATTGTAGAGATATGGGGTTTGGTGAAGACGATGATTAGCATCGACCTTTCCCTTTATTGGGTTTGCGTAGGCGCTGTTGTGGTAGCACTGGCCAGTGCGTGGGGCTTTCGGCGCGTGAAAGCGCTTCTTTCACGATAACTGCTTTTGGGCATACAAAATTACTATGGAGGTTTTTCCCATGTTGAAAAAGCTTGCTGGTCTGTTTCTCGCAATTTGTACTGTCATCGGCACCGCTCTTTCGAGCTTTGCCGCCATGTCTGCTGCTGACATCACGGCAACAACCACCGGCATCAGCGATGCTCTGACGCTGTTCTATACCATCGGCGGCGCGATTCTGGTCGTCATGGCCTCCATCTGGGGCTTCCGCAAGATTCAGGGGCTTCTGGGCCGTTAATCCCTACGGCCGTAATAATTGGGGAGGGTTCGCCCTCCCCTTTTTTGTATCTTTCGTGATCGGTGGACATTATGCGCAAATTTATTATTTCAGTCCTGTTGATCGTTACCCTCGCGACCTCGTCAAATGCTTTTTTCCCCTTGGCTTTCCCTGCAATTCCTACCGCCCTGTACTACGTTTCAGCTGGTGCTCATGCTGCTCTATTAGCTGGACTGGCTTATTATATGACCGCCGGTGCTTCAAGCCAAGTTTCTGCCTCTGGCTCTATTTCTCGTCCATCAAATGCTGCTTGGATTGATTTAACTGCTTCACCTCCGGCTTTAAATACTAAGTCACTTTCTGCTAATATGAGTTATTCTGATCTTATTGCGCTATCTGCTGACAAATCAAAATATCCTTTGACTAATTCTGCTCTTTATCAGGTTCCTGATTGTTCACCTAAGGTTTCATCTAAGGTCGGTGATGTTATTTCAACTCCGTCTGGTTATCATACTGTTACAGGCATCCTCTTTAGTTCTAGTATCTCTAACACTTACGCTAATATTACTACTTTTATATCTCCTTATGATGTTGAGGTTACTGGTGCTAAAGATAGTTATGCTAAAGGGCTTGCTTTAGATGTCAGATTTTCCTATGGTTCTCCTGTTGCTCCCACACCCCCTTCACAGCCTGCTACTCCTGCACAAGTTTCTCAACGTCTTGCTGCTGCCGGTGTTCCCGGCCCGGTTAAATCCGCTTTACAATCTGAGCTCGATAATATGTTTCGTGACCCTAATTATGTTCCGACCTTTACGGATGATACTACCGGCCTTCCTGATATCCCCCCTGACCCTTCCCATGTTGCGACACCTGCCCAGGTCGCCACATATAATGCTAACGGTCAAGCTGCTGCATCTGCTCAAGCTGCCGCCAGTTCTTCCGGTGCTGCTGCCAGTTCCGCTCAAGGTTCCGCTGATAATGCAAAGAATGCTTATATTGCTTCCGGTGGCGACCCTGCTACTGGCGCCGGTGGCGACCCCTCTCTTTATCAAAAGTATCTCGATGCTAAGTCTTCTGCTGATAAGGCTGCGGCTGACGCTGCCGCTGCTCAAGCTGCTGCTGATAAGCTCGCTGCTGAACAGACAAAGGATGCTAACGTTACAGCTCCTGGGGTTCCCGCTGACAATACTTATAATACCGATGTTACTGCCCCAGATAAGAAGGATATTAAAAGCCTTCTCTCTTCGCTTCTTTCCAGTTCTCCGCTTGTCTCAATGGTCAAATCTTTCACGATCACAGCCACCGGTGACCCTGTTATCCATATTGGTATGGTTTATGGTCAAGATTTGAGTTTTGATTTTAACCGATATACTTCAACGTTTTCGGCACTTGGTGGCATTTTTTTAATTATCTGTCATGGGTTCGCAATTCTCGTCATTTTCAAGGGGTGGTGATATGCAAGTTCTTCTAACGTTCCTTGGTTCCGTTTTAGGTAAGATTTTTACGGACGGTGTTATCAAGTGGATTGCCGTTAAAACTCTATCTGTTTTCCTGTTTACTACTGTTGTTCCTATCATATTAAATAATTTTCTGTATGACATTATAGAAATAGTTCTTAATTTCGCTACATCACAAATCGGTAGTAGTGGTAGTTTAAATGGTGCAATGAGTTTCGATGGATTATTAGGATGGTTTGTAACTGTTTTTAGGGTTCCTGAATGTCTCAGCGTGCTTATTTCTGCTCTTGTTCTTCGCGTTATACTGTCAATGATACCGTTTGTTAGGCTAGCGGGTTAAAAGGGGGATTTTATGAACTGTGCTGTTGTTGGTGTACCGGGTACTGGCAAGACTTATTTTATGGTTCAATACTTGAAAAAGCATTTTACCTATAATGAGTTTTTCAGGGAATTCACTATAGCTAAAAACATTCTCATTCTTACTAATATAGATGGCCTTAAACTCTACGGTCCGTCTTGCTGGAATATTGAAAGTCCAGAATTATTAGGCGACCCGTCCAGTGGTATCAAGGGTAAGTTGACCCGCGAAGAGTTTTTCACCGTTGATAACATGAAAAGAATCATGGAAAATACGGGCAAGACAAACATTGTCCTTTGTATCGATGAAATCCAGCGTGATCAGTATTTCCCTCTCGGCTACAAGGACAAAGATGTTCTCTTCATGTTCGCTTATCACAGGCATATTGGCATGGATATTATTCTCGGTACTCAAGACCCCGCTTTGATCTGCCGGGCTGTTTTGGCTCAATTCGAATATTTGGCTCATGGCACTCTCCGGAGTAAAAAGTTTTTTGGTGCCATGAGCTATAAATTCACGGATAACAAGGGCAATTACATGTATTCCCAGACGTTGCGGACTGACAAGTCAGTTTTCAACGCATATCAGTCGCAATCGGTTCAGGAAATACGTGCTCCTAAAAATGCGATCATTCATTGGGTCGTGGTGGTCGTTGTCCTCTTGGTCGTTGCCGGAGGTCTGTTTAAAACGTCCCTTGCCATTGTTGCCGAAAAGGCAAAGCCGAAACATCCTGTTGCTCGTCCTGCTGCCGCTTCGATTCCTGCGCCTGCTGCTTCTTTACCAAAAACCGCTGCTGTTCAGCCTGTGGCGTCTTCTTCACGTGTTCCCCCGCCTGTCATACCTCCGTCTACTCCTGTCGCTGCATGGCGTTCCTATGACGTTCAGGGATACATTTCTACGGGTGGGCGATCTTACTATCTGGTGAATGGTCATTACTTGGACCCTACCCGGTGCCGTCATTACTCTTCGGTAACACATACCGTTGAATATTTCAGTTTAGAGCCATTGGCAGACAGCCGCTCTGTCGGCGGCGGGCGGCCAATGGCGTGGGGTTCGTCGTCGGAATCGACGGCGAAAGGTGAGCCGTTAGGTGAACCGGCCCCGGATAAGCCCAAATTGTCGAACATTCCAGAATTTAAACCGGGTGTCGATGATTATCGTTCTCCTACTGGTGTTGACTGGAAACATGACCAAATTCGGAATGCGGGTAAGTCGTTCTGATTGCCTATTTTGATCTGAAATATGTCATTTTAGATCTGATCGGTGCCATCGATTTCCACTTTTCTTGATATTTCGCAAAGGTAACTAGACTCGACACAAGATGATTAGACATTAATGCTAAGTGAGGTTGTAATTGTAATATGTATTTTACACATTACAATCCCTAATTTTTCTATGTCCGGTTAAATATCAGCATGTTACAAGCTTAACCCGCTGGGGTTATAGTTATAACTTGTTCAATTCCATTTCGTTAAATGATTGATTTGGTCTACCGTTCTTTTATGAATGTTCTAAATTCCTTCGGAAATAAGCCGATAATAAGTTGACTTGTAACCATCTAATATTAAACGTGATATCGATAATTATGATTTGTTTTCAGTCTAAATATCTTTAAGAATTCACATTTCTTGCCCATTTCTCTGAGTCTGATATTTGGCTGTCCTCATACTGCTGAGTCAAAGACAAACAACCGCCTTTCGCTTCGCTCGGCCATGCAACCGTGATCTGTCGTGTTCACTGTCGCGGGGCTGTCTTTCCCCTCTAGTCCATGTCCATCTGTGTCCTAAAAACTACGCTTTTCCTCTTTGGTTTATCTTGGATAGCTTTTCTCTTATCTCGCTTATGGTATATCCCTGCTTAACAGTAAAATGGACAATTGGTATTCTTGCTGACGCTAGCGCTTTATCTATAAGGTCGTCACGATCGGCTCTGTCCTTCCGTTCGTGCGTTTTATCGTCAAGTTCAATAACTCCTAATGGTATAAGGTCGGCGGCTGAGCATATTAAAAAATCTACATGCTTTTTGTCGATCATATTTCTTGCGGTTGTACGTTTGCTTGCTGTGAGTCCTTTTGCTGGTGTCATAATATCGCCAACTCTTACTTTTCCGAAAACTCGGTAGCGTTCTCCTATTGCCTGTTCAAGAACGCCTAAAAATGATCGTTCCGCTGGTGTGAAGAGAGTGCTTACCTTCGTGAATTGTAGATCGGTTCTGTTGCTCGGCTTTTTGTTCTTTCCTGCTGCTAGTAGGCCAATGACAATTAAAATTATAATAATCATTCCAATAAATAAATTCATTGTCTCCCCTTATGCCACGTGTTTTCCTTGTTCCATCTTCTTCAATCTTTCAAGCCGTTCCTCTTTCTCAATGCAAACCAGTGCGCTCTGGAGTGTGTCGGGCTCCATTCCTTCAAGTGTCTTTACAATCGCTTCAATCCGCTTGTTGGGGTGTTCTGTCGGTTTTCCTCCGAATACGATTTCAGCTAGCATTGTAAGTGTCTTGCTTGGTTCGCACCTCCCCTTGAGTATTGCTGATATGTGTGTATTTGATATCCCTAGCTTTTCTGCTATGTCCTTTTGTTTCAGTTCTTTCCTCTTCACCATTTTGCCAATGTCATAAAAAATTCCCGTCATGGCAATTTCTCCTTGATAAAATTCTGTCATGGGATTATATAAAACACATATTACATTCCATGGAGGTGCATTATGAAGCGTTCTCGCGTCTTACCTGTCTGCCTTAGTGAAGATGAATCTGCCCGCCTTGAGTCCCTTGTGTCTTCATACAACTGTTCCGGCCAGCGTGTTACAAGGTCTGACATTATCCGTCACGGCCTTGGACTCGTCCCGATTCAGCCGGTACTTTTTCCGTTCCCGGTTGCGGCCCGTGGATAGGTCAATCCGTTACAGGGTCGTTTCCCGTGGCACGGAGGCCATCGTCCTTTTAGTTACGCTTCCTGAAAACCTTCTTAGCCGTGTTACTGATTTTTTCGACATGAAGGAACGGCAGATTCCTTCCCTACCCTCCCATGACGTTGAAAAAAACATGGCTGCTTATGCCCTACGTTGCGAGCAAACTGCTTGCTCCGTCTTTGACAAGGAAGTCCTTTCCGCTGACAGTCCTTGCTCTGCCATTTCGTCCTCTCTCGCCATTATTCATGAGGTTATTCCAAATATTTCTTATGCTAATCTTAAGACTATTTTAAGGAAAGCTGGCCGCCTTAAGGGTACAGGTTTATAGCCTTTCTGTCAATTTTCAGACCCCATTCGTTATATTATGTAAAGTACATCTTATGGAGCATTTAAACATGAAATAAAATACTTATGCTTAATTTATTAATCAATCACTTCGAAAATACCGTGTAACGGGGTGGAATGACAGACCCATCTATTCTTTCTAAACAAAAACGCTTAATCACTTTGGCAAACATTTTGAGAGAAGCCCGCCGGCAGTTCTATCCTGAATTCAGCGCCATCCCGATGGTTTAACGCCGTCAGCTTGCCGGCCATGTTCTTTTCAATGATCACCTTCGACATATACAAGCCGATGCCGGTGCCCTTGTCCGGCCCTTTCGTGGTAAAGTACGGATCAAAGATCTTGTTGCATAAGCTCTCATCAATGCCACCGCCGTTATCATGCACCGTAACAACCGAAAGATCATTGTCGCGGAAAGCCTGGATGGTAATCCGGGGCTCATGAACGTGCCTCTCCAACAGGACATCCTTGGCATTGCTTATGATATTGAGCAATACTTGGGAATATTCATTCTTGTAGCCAACGGCTGTCACGTCGGGGTCGAGGTGCAACTCGGTCGTAATGTAACTATTTTTCAAGGCGGCGTCGATAAGCCCGACAGCCAGTTGCACCGCCTTGGCGACGGAGAATACGCGTTTCTCCTTGTCCTGTCGAAAGAAGTTGCGGAAGTCATCGATGGTAACGGACATGTGGTGGATGATCTGCATGGCGTTGGCAACTTCCCAGTCGAACTCCTCCCCACTGATTTCCCCCGACTCTTGAGCAATTTGCAGATTCTGTATGATGAGTCCCACATTATTAAGCGGCTGGCGCCATTGGTGGGCGATATTATTGACCATCTCTCCCATCGCCGCCAGACGGCTTTGCTGGAATAGCATCTGATTCCTCTGGCTAAGTTCAATGACGGTTTCTGCCACGCGTTTTTCAAGAGATTGGTTAAGCTTTTCAAGCTGCCGGCTTTTTTGCGAAAGCGTGTCTTGCACCCGTTTTCGCTCCGTGATGTCATGGATGATCGCCCACATTGCAAACGGGTTTCCCTGGTCGTCGCGAACAAGTTGAGCCCGCAGTTCTATCGGGAAAATTGTGCCGTCTTTCCTCCGGTATTCCTTTTCATAAATATCGGAATACCCCCTGGGGATAACCTGTTCATCAATAATTTTACGTTCTAACGAATGCCATTTTTCGGGCGTAAGCTCCTCGTAGGTCTTTGAACGCAACTCTTCAGCTTCGTATCCGAGCATGGTGCGGAAAACTTCGTTGTATTGCAGTATCCTGCCGGTCATATCGACACTGGCAAAGGCGTCCATCATCCCCTCATAGAGAAGGCTGAACAGCATGTCCCTGTTCTTTATCACCTCCTTGAGTTGCCTGGATTCCAAGAGGTATCGGCTGATAAGTTGATACAGGAGTGCCCCGGTGATGACGACGAAGAAAAAACCTTTAAAGACTGAGATTCGCACCAACGTGGCTGGATCGGTTATGATGAGGCCCAGAATTGTATCGGAACAATAAATCCATAAACAGCTGAAAATTGCGTAAATCGCAATGATTTTGAGCAGATCATAACGATCTGTTTTTTCGAGACCACTCTTCATGGTGCCACCTTGCCGACGGCCGAGCAATTAAAACCAACCATGTTATATTAAATAAAATTAGGATACATGATATCATACCAAACAAAAAGTCCCTGTCCAAAATTTTGCATATCCCAACAGGTTATTTTTCATTGGTAAATGGGGTGAAAATATGCTGGTATGCGGGAAATAAGAAAAGGAGGCAGGGGTAGATGACTACGAAACAGCCAAAGGATAAGGGCCTCATTCCGTGTAAACGGATTGCTCTCGTCGCACATGACAATAAAAAGCATGATCTCATCGAGTGGTCCCTCTTCAACCGGGACTTGCTGGCCCAACACAAGCTTTACGCCACGGGGACCACGGGGACATTGCTGGAAGAAGCGCTCCGAATCCCCATCACCAAATTTCAAAGCGGCCCTCTTGGCGGAGACCTGCAGATTGGCGCCAAAATCGCCGAGGGCGAAATTGATTTGATCATTTTTTTCTGGGACCCGCTGGAACCTCAACCCCATGACCCGGATGTGAAGGCGCTCCTGCGGATTGCCGTTGTCTGGAACATTCCCGTGGCATGCAACCGCACCACTGCCGATCTCGTTATATCATCACCACTCATGTCGTCGGGGTATAAACGGACCATCCCTGATTTCAAGGAGTACCGGGACCGTTTTCGCAACTCAAAGGGGAACTGATCCGGGTTGTTTTTCATTTTTGCCCGCAAAAAAGCGGGTCATGTGTATATAGAACATGACCCGCTCGTATTCAGCAATGGAAGAAAAGTATTCAGACCATCACAACTGGCGCCTGTCAATGACGCGGTTGGCCTTTCCCTCGTTGCGCGGCAGGCTGTTGGGCTCCACCAGCTTGACGGTGACGCCGACCCCCAACACCGTGTCGATCTTCTTCTCGACCATCTCCAAAAAAGCCCGCTGTTTTTTCATCTCATCAAAGAAGATATGCTCCGTGACCTCGATGCTGACCTCAAGGGTATCCATGGCACCCTTGCGGTCAACCACCAGTTGGTAATGCGGTTCGCACCCCTCGATGGCCACCAGCACCTCTTCGATCTGCGACGGGAAGACGTTGACCCCCTTGATGATCAGCATATCGTCGGAGCGGCCCATGGTCTTTTTCATCCGCACCGTGGTCCGGCCACACTCACAGACGCCATAGTCAAGACGGGTAATGTCCCGTGTCCGATAGCGGATCATGGGGAAGGCTTCCTTGCTGATGGTCGTCAGCACCAGTTCGCCCACACTTCCCGGCGGCAGTACTTCACAGGTCTCGGGGTTGATGATCTCCGGGATAAAGCCGTCCTCGGAGATGTGCATGCCGCATTTGCAGCGGCATTCCCCGGCAACACCGGGGCCGATGACCTCCGACAAGCCATAGTTGTCCGTAGCGCTGAGGGAAAGACGTGACTCGATCTCCCGACGCATGGCCTCGGACCAGGGTTCGCCGCCAAACAGACCCACCTTGAGGGATAAGGTCTTGGGATCAATGCCCTGCTTTTCAATGCGGTCGGCAATGTTGATGGCATAGCTCGGCGTGCAGACCAGAACCGTGCTCTTGTAATCCTGCATGATCATGATCTGCTTGTCCGTGTTGCCGCCGCTCATGGGGATGACGGCGGCGCCGATGGTTTCCGAACCGTAGTGCAGGCCAAAGGCGCCGGTGAACAGGCCGTAACCGAAGGCGATCTGCACCACGTCGTCAGGGGTGACGCCGGCCGCAGTCATGAAACGAGCCACCAGGTTCGACCATATCTTGAGGTCGTTTTTGGTATACCCCACCACCGTCGGTTTGCCGGTCGTACCGGATGACGAATGGATGCGGACCACCTCTCTGAGCGGTACGGCAAACATCCCATAGGGATAATTGAGCCGCAGGTCCTCCTTGGTGGTAAAGGGGAGCTTTGCCAGATCGGAAAGGGAAGTGATATCCTCGGGAACAATACCCCGTTCGTTGAACTTCGTCCGGTAACAGGTTACGTTTTTATAGACGCGGTTGAGGGTCGCCTGGAGCCGCTCAAGTTGGAGCTGTTCTATCTCGTCCCGGGGCATGCATTCATGCTGGGGGTCCCAAATAGTATTCTGCATCACGACCTCATACCCGTTTAATTTCAGACCAAGGCCGCGTCGACAAGTTGCTTGATCCTGGCGATACCCTCTTCAACCGGCAGCAGGAGTACCTCGCCGGTTTTGCGGATTTTGACCTCGACCTTCCCTTCGGCCAATCCCTTGCTGCCGACCACAATGCGCAGCGGGATACCGATCAGGTCGTTATCCTTGAATTTGACGCCCGGACGTTCGTCACGGTCATCGAACAGCGTCTCCACCCCCAATTGTACCAGCTTCGAGTAGATTTCTCCGGCCGCGGCCATGACGTCGCCATCCTTGGCGTTCAGGGCCACAACGGAGCAATGGAAGGGCGCCAGGGGCAACGGGAAGATGATGCCGTTCTCGTCATGGTTCTGCTCGATGGCCGCTGCAACCGTCCTGCCGATGCCGATGCCGTAGCACCCCATGAAGATGACCTGTTCCTTGCCGTCGGCATCCAGGTAGGTGGCATTGAGGGCGGTGGAATACTTGGTGCCCAGCTTGAAGACATGCCCCACCTCGATACCGCGCCACATCTCAAGTTTTCCCTCCTGGCAGCGTGGGCAGGCATCGCCGGCCACGACCATGCGGATATCGGCAAAGCGCTCGACCGAGAAATCCCGTCCCGGGTTGGCATTGATGAAATGCATATCCTTTTCATTGGCGCCCATGGCGACATTGGCCATGCCCTCGACGACCAAGTCGGCAATAACCGTCACCTTTTCCTTGAGCCCCAGCGGGCCGAGGAAACCGATCGGCGATCCGGTGATGCGCAGGATCTCCTCTTCGGTCGCCATTTCGATTTCGTCCCACCCCAGGCTGTTCTTGAGTTTGATCTCATTCAGCTCGTGGTCGCCCCGCAACAGCGCCATGACGAACTCGCCACTGCCCGAAGCGTACACCAGGGTCTTGACCGTCCTGTCGGCGGTCAATTTCAGGAAGGCCGCAACATCGGCAATGGTTTTCATGTCCGGCGTCGCGATCTTCTCCAACGGCAGCAACTCGCCGGCCGGCACCGATGGCAGCGGCCGCGCCTCGGCCTTTTCCACGTTGGCGGCATAGCGGCAGGAGTCGCAGGAGGCGATGCCGTCCTCGCCCGAATCAGCCAGAACCATGAACTCGTGGGAGAACGACCCGCCAATGGTGCCCGAGTCCGCTTCAACGGCACGGAAATTCAGTCCGCACCGTTCAAAAATGCGGATATAGGCCTGGTACATACGGTCATAGGACTCGTCCGCGGCGCTGCTGTCCACATCAAACGAGTAGGCGTCCTTCATGATGAATTCGCGGCCCCGCATGAGGCCGAACCGGGGGCGGATCTCGTCGCGGAACTTGGTCTGGATCTGGTAGAAATTGATCGGCATCTGCCGGTAGCTCTTGATCTCGCGGCGGATCATGTCGGTGATGACCTCTTCATGGGTCGGCCCCATGCAGAACTCGCCTTCCTTGCGATCCTTGAAGCGCAGCAACTCCTTGCCGTAAAAACTCCAGCGCCCCGACTCCTGCCAGAGTTCGGCCGGTTGGACGCTCGGCATGAGCAGTTCGATGGCCCCGGCGCGGTCCATCTCCTCGCGGACGATGTTCTCGAACTTGCGGATGGAGCGCAGCCCCAAGGGCAGGTAATTGTAGATACCGGCGGCCAGCTTGCGGATCATGCCGGCACGGAGCATCAATTGATGCGACACGACCTCGGCATCGGAAGGGGTTTCTTTAACCGTGGGGATGAAATAACGTGAATAGAGCATTCTCACCTCAGAGGATGGTATAGTCGAACAGGTTGTATTTTTCGAGCAGTGCCTTGAGCAGCTCCTGACGGAACAGCTTTACGCCGTTCTCCGGCTGGGACTCTCTCAGAGCTTGTCTATCTCTTCCAACAGGGCGTCGGCCAACTTGTCTTCCGGCACCTTGCGGACGATCTCGCCGTTGCGGAACAGGAGCCCCTCCCCTTTTCCACCGGCAATGCCCACATCCGCCTCACGGGCCTCTCCGGGGCCGTTGACGGCGCAACCCATGACTGCGACCGTAATCCGCTTGTCCACCCCTTGGAGTCGGCGTTCAACCTCTTCGGCGACCTTGATCAGGTTGATCTGACACCGGCCGCAGGTGGGGCAGGAAACAAAATTGACGCCGCGCTGGCGCAAGCCGAGGCTTTTCAGGATCTCGTACCCTACCCTGACCTCGTCCAGTGGATCACCGGTCAGGGATACCCGCATGGTGTCGCCGATACCGTCGGCGAGCAGGATGCCGAGGCCGACCGAGGACTTGACCGTCCCGGAAAAGATGGTCCCGGCCTCGGTGATGCCGATGTGCAGGGGATAGTCAACCCGTTCCGAAAGCAGGCGGTAGGCGGAAACCGTCTTCATCACATCCGAAGCCTTAAGGGAGATCTTGATCTCCTGGTAGCCCAACTCCTCCAGAATGCGCACGTGGCCAAGGGCGGATTCGACCATGGCCTCGGCCGTGGGATGGCCAAAGCGCTCCAGCAGTTCCTTTTCGAGAGAGCCGGCATTGACGCCGATCCGGATGGGCACCCGGCGTTCAGCCGCCGCCTTGACCACCTCGGCCACCTTCCACTTGTCGCCGATATTGCCCGGATTGAGCCGCAGCCCGTCTATGCCGCCATCAAGCACCTGCAGGGCCAGCTTGTAGTCGAAATGGATGTCGGCGATGACCGGGATCGGGCTCTCATGCTTGATCTTGCCCAAGGCCACGGCCGCATCCATGTCGGGAACGGCGCAACGGATGATCTCGCACCCGCCGGCAGCCAAACCGGCAATCTGGGCAAGGGTGGCGGTGACGTCCCGCGTATCGGTGGAACACATGGATTGGACCACGCAGGGGGCGTCGCCACCCACGGGAACCGATCCGACTCGTATCTGTCTGGTTAGCTTTTTCATAACTGTGCATACTAGCCAAAGAGCGGGAGCAAAGTCAAGGAAGACGAGTGAATCAGGCGTCGCTGTCCCCTATCAGAACAAAAAAAGACCCGCCGGTTGCCCGACGGGTCTTGACCCCAGAAAATAACGGTCCCTTCCCTACTTCAGCCGGTTGGCATAGAGCGGGAACCGCTTCATCATGGTATTGACCTGCACCTTGATGGCGGCCAGTTTTTCGTCGTTGTCGATATTGGCTATGGCATCGGCGATAAAGGTAGCCACCTGTTCCATTTCCGCTTCCTTCAGGCCGTGGGATGTGGCGGCCGGCGTTCCGATCCGGATACCGGAGGTGACGAACGGGGAACGGGTCTCGAAGGGAACGGTATTCTTGTTGACCGTAATACCAGCCTTGTCCAAGGCCGCTTCAGCCGCCTTGCCGGTGATTTCGGTACCGGAGAAATCGACCAGCATCAGGTGGTTGTCGGTACCGCCGCTGGTCAGCTTGAAACCGCGCTTCATCAACGCCCCGGCCAAGGCCTGGGCATTCTTCACGATCTGCTGCTGATAGACCTTGAACTCCGGCTGAAGGGCTTCCTTGAAGGCCACCGCCTTGGCGGCGATGACATGCATCAACGGGCCGCCCTGGATACCGGGGAAGATCTGGGAATTCAGGTTTTTGGCAAGTTCTTCACGGCAGAGGATCATGCCGCCGCGCGGGCCGCGCAGGGTCTTGTGGGTAGTGGTGGTCACGTAATCCGCGTAGGGGATCGGGCTGGGGTGCACCCCAGCCGCCACCAGGCCGGCGAAATGGGCCATATCGACCATGACCACCGCCCCGACCTTGTCGGCAATGGCGCGGAACGCTGGGAAATCGATGATGCGGGGATAGGCGCTGGCGCCGACCACGATCATTTTCGGTTTGTGCTGCTCTGCCAGGCGTTCCACCTCGGCGTAATCGATGGTCTGGGTTTCGGGAGAAACACCGTAGGGCACGATATTGAACAGTTTCCCGGAGAAGTTGACCGGGCTGCCGTGGGTCAGGTGACCGCCGTGGGAGAGGTTCATGCCCAGGACGGTATCTCCCGGCTTGCAGGCGGCAAAATAGACCGCCATATTGGCCTGGGAGCCCGAGTGGGGCTGAACATTGACATGTTCGGCGCCGAACAGCTCCTTGGCGCGCTCGATCGCCAGATTTTCGACCACATCCACCTGGTCGCAGCCGCCGTAGTAGCGCTTGCCCGGATAGCCCTCGGCGTATTTGTTGGTCAGGATGCTACCCTGGGCCTCAAGCACCGCCTCGGAGACAAAGTTTTCCGAAGCGATCAGCTCCAGGTTGTACTCCTGGCGTTCGGTCTCGTGGCGAATGGCTTCGGCAACCTGGGGGTCAAATTGGTCGAGAATCGACATGGTGTGTCTACTCCTTCGTGGGATGGATTCAGTCAGCAGGGGGTTGAAAAACAGGGAGCGGGACTTGTGGTCAAGTCCCGCTGTTATCTATCATTATCTCATTGTATCGAAAAGAGAATCAACTACAACGATATTTTTCTTCCAATTGGGCGATCTTGTCCAGCCGTTTCTGATGCCGTCCCCCCTCAAAGGAGGCGTCCAGCCAAGCGGTTACCAACTCCTGAGCGGTTGTTTCGTCAATCACCCGCCCCCCCAGCACCAGAACATTGGCGTTATTATGTTCTTTTGCCATGCGGGCCATGAAGGCATCGGTCACCAGTGCGGCGCGAATACCGGGCACCTTGTTGGCTGCAATGGAGATACCGATGCCGGTCCCGCAGACCAAAATGCCGGCATCAGCCTCGCCGTGGGCGACCAGGAGCGCCACCCGCTCGGCAAAATCGGGATAATCCACCGAATCCTCTGAATTGGTGCCGGCATCGGCAACCTCGATATCCCTGCCCTGCAGGAAGGGGATCAGAGACTGTTTCAGGCCATAGCCGCCATGGTCACTTCCCAGTGCGATTTTCATGTCAGACCTTTTTGAAAAGCAGTGAGGCGTTTGTGCCGCCGAAACCGAAGTTGTTGCTCATGGCGTATTCGATCTTGGCTTCGCAAGCGGTGTTGGGGGTGTAATCGAGATCGCATTCCGGGTCCGGCTCCTCGTAGTTGATGGTCGGCGGAATCACACCCTTTTCAAGGGCCAAGCAGCTGAAAACCGCCTCGATGCCCCCGGCAGCCCCCAGGAGGTGGCCGGTCATGGACTTGGTCGAGGAAATTTTCACCGCACCGGCATGGTTGCCAAAGACGGTCTTGATGGCCATGGTTTCGTACAGGTCGTTCATGGACGTCGAGGTGCCGTGGGCGTTGATGTAGCCTACTTGTTCGGGGTTGACGCCGGCGTTGGCGAGCGCCATTTTCATGCAGCGCGCCGCCCCTTCGCCATCCGGTGCCGGAGCGGTCAGGTGATAGGCGTCGCCGGTCAGGCCATAGCCGACAACCTCGGCATAGATCTTGGCGCCGCGTTTTTTTGCGGCCTCATACTCTTCCAGGATCACGATGCCGGCGCCTTCGCCCATGACAAAGCCATCACGGTTTTTCTCAAAGGGGCGCGAGGCGGCCTGGGGATCGTCGTTACGGTCGGAGAGAGCCTTCATGGCGGAAAAGCCTCCGATGCCAAGGGGGGTTATCGTTGATTCGGTTCCCCCGGCGATCATGGCGTCGGCGTCGCCCCGTTTGATAATGTGGTAGGCATCGCCAATGGAATGAGTGGCGGTTGCGCATGCCGAAACGGATGAAATATTGGGGCCCTTTGCGCCATATTTGATGGAGATGTGGCCGGGGGCAAGGTTGATGATCAACATCGGGATGAAGAAGGGGGAAATTTTCTTGTAGCCCCCTTCAAGCAGTGCCGCATGGTACTTCTCGATGGTCGGCAGCCCGCCCAGGCCGGCACCCACGAGCACCCCTACCCTCTCGGCGTTCTCCTCCGTGATGGCCAGACCGGAGTCCTCCATGGCGAAGTGAGAAGCTGCCAGCGCATACTGAATAAAGAGATCCATCTTCTTGATCTCTTTCTTTTCAATGAAATCCTCGGGGTTGAAGTCCTTGACTTCACCGGCTATGCGCACCGGCATGGCCGAGGCGTCAAAGCGGGTGATCTGCGCGATGCCGGAACGGCCGTTGATAAGCGCATCCCAGTTTTTGGCATTGCCGCATCCCAGAGGAGAAACGACCCCAACACCGGTAATTACGACTCTTCTCATAATTGTATGCTCCTGGTAGATAATGACGGGTTGGAACCGGATAAACAAAAAGAGGGGAGTGTCTCCCCTCCCCTGTTTCGTAGTCGGTCTTCCGTATTAGCCGTGCTCGGTAATGTAGTCGATGGCGTCCTGTACGGACTGAATCTTCTCGGCATCCTCATCGGGGATTTCAATATCGAATTCCTCTTCAAGTGCCATGACCAGTTCGACGGTATCCAGGGAATCGGCACCCAGGTCATCCATGAAGGATGCCTCGGGAACGACCTGAACCTCTTCCACACCCAGCTGTTCTGCAACTATTTCCTTTACTCGCTTTGCAATGTCAGACATCTTTCACCTCCGTGTTGTAGTAACCCGTAACAGGTCGTAGTCGATTTGAGCTACAGCTTCTTAACAATGAACGAATCAAAAGTCAAAGATTTATTTATTGCCTACATGTACATTCCGCCGTTGACGGAAAGCACATGCCCGGTGATGTAGCCGGAAGCCTCGCTGGCGAGAAAGACCACCGCATTGGCGATATCGTCGGCGCTGCCCAGACGTTCCAGGGGGATCTGAGCGGTCAGTTCGGCCCGCACCTTGTCCGAGAGGGCATCGGTCATGGCGGTGGCGATGAAACCAGGGGCAACGGCATTGACCGTGACGTTGCGTTTGGCCAGTTCCCGGGCGTTGGACTTGGTAAGCCCGATCAGGCCGGCCTTGCTGGCGCAGTAGTTCGCCTGCCCCGCATTGCCCATCTGGCCAACCACCGAGGCGATGTTGATAATCCGGCCGTAACGCTGCTTGGACATGACCTTGAACGCGGCACGGGTACACAGGAACGCACCCTTCAGGTTGACCGTAAGCACGGCATCCCAATCCTCCTCCTTCATCCGCATGAGAAGGCCGTCACGGGTAATGCCGGCGTTGTTCACCAGAATATCGACCCGACCAAAGGCCTCCGTGGCGGCATCGATCATCCGCTCCACATCCGCAGGTACGGTAACGTTCCCCACAACCCCCAGGGCCTTCCCACCGGCAGCCTTCAATTCGGCAACAATGGCATCGGTTGCGGCTTGGTCCATGTCAACGGCAACGATCGTAGCGCCTTGTGCGGCCAGCGCCAGGGCGATACTCCGGCCTATTCCACGGGATGCACCCGTGATGACGGCGATTCTGTCCTTCGGCATTAGTAGCTACTCCTTTCTTCTTTCAGCAGCGCAGGACGCTGAAGTGAGTACATAGTGTCTATTTATCGGCAAACGTCGCCTTCAAGTCCGCCTCGGCGACAAGCTTGTCCGCTACCAGCACCTTGCCGCTAAACTTCCATATGCCCCGTTTGCAGCCGACAGCCTCAAGTTCAAGGCGGAGCTGATCGCCGGGGACGACCGGCTTGCGGAAACGGGCATTGTCGATACCCACGAAATAGGTGACCTTGGAGCGGGCACTTGCGTCGGACGAGACATAGGCCAGAACTGCGGCTACCTGGGCCATGGCCTCGATGAGCAGGACCCCCGGCATGACCGGGTGACCGGGAAAGTGCCCCTGGAAGAACGGCTCGTTGATGGTGATATTCTTGATGCCGACGATACGCTTGCCCGTTTCCACCTCTTCAATGCGATCCACCAGCAGAAAAGGGTAACGATGGGGCAAGATCTTCATGATTTCGTTGCAATCGAGCATAGCTTCCCCTTGAGTGATTAGCTTACTCGGTCAACGTCTTCAGGCCGGCACTATCCTCAATATTTGCTATTTCCACCTCTTTTGAAATCCGCTTCACCAGCCCCGACAGGACCTTCCCGGGACCGATCTCCACAAACCGCGTAACCCCCAACTCGACCATACCCGTCACCGACTGCTGCCATAAAACCGGAGCGCAGACCTGGGTCACCAGGAGCGGCTTGACGCGGTTACTGTCGGCATTCGGGGCGGCATCGGCATTGGCGACCACCGGTAACACCATCCGGTTGGCCGCTACGGTCTCCAGCACCCCGGCGAGCCGTTCGGCAGCCGGTTGCATAAGGGCGCAATGGAAGGGGGCGCTGACCGGCAGCAACAGGGTTTTCCGGAAACCGCGCCCCTTGGCAATCTCGATGGCGCGCCCCACGGCGCTGCTGTGGCCGGCGATCACGATCTGGCCGGGCGAATTAAAATTGGCCGGCGCAACGACCTCTCCCTGAGCCGCCTCGCGGCAGATATCCTCGAGCACCTCCCGTTCGATGCCCAGCATGGCAGCCATGGAGCCGGTGCCGACCGGTACCGCTTCCTGCATGAAGGTTCCCCGTGCCCGAACGGTCCTGACGGCATCGGCAAAGCCAAGCGCCCCGGAACAGACCAAGGCCGAATACTCGCCAAGGGAGTGGCCAGCCAGATAGTCGGCCCGGAGGCCGGTTTCCTGCTCGACCACCCGCAGGATAGCGATGCTGGCGGTCAGTATGGCCGGTTGGGTCGTGGCGGTCAGCTTCAATTCTTCTTCGCTGCCGCTAAAACAGGTGGCGGACAGCTTAATGCCAAGGGCGTCGTCGGCTTCTTCAAAGACCCGGCGGGCAACGGGAAAGGCCTCGGCCAATTCTTTGCCCATCCCCGGATATTGCGATCCCTGTCCAGGGAATATGAAAGCGGTTTTACTCATGAGAAATACCTTTCAATGAATAAAAAATCCTTTTTCCCGCGTCTGATCCGTATTCGTGTGGGGAGCAGTCTACCAGCGAACCAGGGCGGAACCGTAGGTAAAGCCTCCGCCAAAGGCATCCATCAAGACGATGTCGCCAGCCTTGATGGCGCCGGAACGGTTTGCCTCGTCGAGGGCGATCGGAATTGATGCGGCCGACGTGTTGCCATAATGGTGAAGATTCACAAACACCCGTTCCTCGGGAAGCCCCAGGCGTTTGGCGGTTGCGTCGATGATGCGGCGATTGGCCTGGTGGGGAATGAACAGTGATATATCGGAAGGCGACATGGCGTTTGCCGTAAGGGCGGCGGTGGCGGCCTCTTCCATGGCCCGCACGGCGTGTTTGAAGACGTCGTTCCCCTCCATACGGATATAATAGAGACGCTCATCGATTGTGCGCGGATTGGAAGCGGGGTTCCTGCTCCCGGCGCCGGGCAGATAGAGCTGGTCCCAGTGGGAGCCGTTACTGAATATGTGGGTGGAGAGGATGCCGTTCTCACCCTCGCAGGCCTCCACGACCGCGGCCCCGGCACCGTCTCCGAAGAGGATGCAGGTGTTGCGGTCGCTCCAGTCAACCACGCGCGACAAAACCTCGGCTCCGATGACCAGGGCCTTCTTTGCCATACCGCTGCGGATATAGGTCGTGGCGATGGACAGGGCGTACAGAAAGCCGGAGCAGGCGGCAGAGAGATCGAATGCCGTTGCCTTATGCGCTCCAAGCTCTTTTTGCAGGATGCACGCGGTTGCCGGAAAAGGGAAATCCGGGGTCACGGTACCGAGGATGATCAGATCGAGCTCATCAGCTCCGATCCCGGCCATGGCAAGGGCGCGTCTGCCGGCTTCGGCGGCAAAGGTAGAGGTATATTCACCCTCGGCGGCGATTCGGCGTTCTTTGATGCCGGTCCGGGTCGTGATCCATTCGTCACTGGTTTCAACCATCTGTTCCAGGTCGCGATTGGTAAGAATTTTATCCGGCAGAGAGGAACCGGTTCCGGTTATCCGGGCTCCCGACATGGTTTGCTCCTTCATGCGACTGCCTGTGTTTTCAGGTTGTCGCGCTGCATGTTGACCATGCTGTTTTCCGACAGTTTTTCCGCCACCCGTTCGGTGACACCGCTTTTGGCGTAGTCATGGGCAAAGCGTACGGCGTTTTTGATCGCCTTAACATTGGAACCGCCGTGACAGATCATGCCCACGCCATTGATGCCCAGCAGGGGAGCACCGCCGTATTCGGCATAGTCAACGATCTTTTTGAAACGACGGAATGCGCCGTGCACGAAGAGATACCCGAGTTTCGACACCCAGCTCTTAACGATCTCTTCCTTTAACATCGTGGCCGCTGCTTCCGCAAGCCCCTCGGACAGCTTGAGCACGACATTCCCCACAAAACCGTCGCAGACGACCACCTCCACCGTTCCCTTGAAGATGTCGCGCCCCTCCACATAGCCGGCGTAATTGAGCGACGTTTCCCTCAGGATGGCGTTGGTTTCACGAGTCAGTTCATTGCCCTTGGAATCCTCCTCGCCGTTGGACAGCAAACCGACGGCCGGGTTGGTGATCCCCATGGCATAGTGGGCATAGACCTCGCCCATGATGGCAAACTGGGCCAAGTGTTGCGGTTTGCAATCAACGTTACCGCCCACATCCAGCACGAGGGTCTGTCCCTTGAGGGTAGGAAAAATCTGGGCGATGGCAGGCCGCTCGATACCGTTGATACGCTTGAGCACGACCATGCCTGCCGCCATGGTGGCGCCGGAGTTTCCGGCGCTGACTGCAGCGCAGGCCTTCCCCTCCTTGACCAGTTCGAACGCCAGACGTACGGAAGAATTTTTCTTCTTGCGGACGGCATCAGAGGCAGAGTCGTGCATCCCCACAACTTCACTGGCATGGAAGATGTCGATATCCAGACCGTTTGTCTGATGCTTGGTCAATTCGGCCTCAAGCCTGGCACGATCACCCACCAGGGTTATCGCTATTCCAAACTCACGGCAAGCGGCAACGGCTCCGGCGACTTCCACGGATGGGGCGTTATCCCCTCCCATTGCGTCAACGGCAACTCTCATCATTCCCGGTAGTAACACGGATGGCTGCTTACTGGGCCGAAGAGAGATCGATAACTTCTTTGCCCTTGTACGTGCCACACGTCGGACATACCCGGTGGGGAAGCTTGGGGGATTTGCACTGTGGGCAGGTCGAAACCGACTGGGTCGTCAGGAAATCGTGAGCCCTTCTCATATTTTTCCGGGATTTGGAGGTTTTCTTCTTGGGTACTGCCATGTCGATTCTCCTTTTTTCGGTGGAACGGCAACGCCGTCACCTTGGTAATTATCGGGAAATTTTGAAATTCCTCAGGGCGCTGAACTTGAAATTAACTTCATCGCTCCCACAGGAACAGTCTCCCTGGTTCAGGTCTATCCCGCACGTCGGGCACAACCCCTTACATGTTTCACTGCAAAGCGGCTTGAACGGAACCTCCATGGCGACCTGTTCTTCGATTTCATGGGTAAGATCTATCTCGTCGCCGCTGTAGGTGGCCGAGACAAGGTCCTGATCATTCAACTCGGTCTCTTCTTCATCGTTTTCCTGGCTTGCTGGGCCTTTGCGGAAAAAAATCGTAAAGTTCGATCCGATCTCTGTTCCATAGGATGCGAGGCAACGGGAACAGGTGAATGTTGCCGACACCGTGACGTTGCCCGCAACCCGCAGATGGTCATATTCGCGCACGGCATTGATCTGGCCCCTGACAGGGCCATTGAAAATGCACGTCCCGTCGGCCTGCATCCCCGAAAGCACCGGAAAGGTATCCACCGGCTCATCTACCTCTACAGTAAGCGCTTTCTCCTGAATATGGTCAACACTGATTTTCATGTATCAATCCGCATCCATCGCCAAACAACAGCGCTTAAAATAGAAAGCTAGTTAGTATATGCAACGCGACTTGTTTGTCAAGACAATTACAAAGAAACCGAGTCAGAATGCGCATATTCCGGCCAGGATGTGCCTCATTAGACCCGGCGGCGGCAGATTCCCGGTCCAGATACGGAAAGCCAGTTCCCCCTGGGCCGCCAGCATCCCCAGTCCGTTGGCGTGGCGCAAGCCCAGCCGCCGGGCTTCATGGAGCAACGGCGTGACCGGAGGCGCATAGACCATATCGTAGACCACGCCGGTTGGGGGCAACGCCCCAAGGTCAAGACCAGCAATGACTTCGTTGTTCATGCCCAGCGACGTGGTATTCATCACCAGGCCGGCCTCACGAAGCGAAGTCGTCATCTGCTCGCCGTATTCGGCGACCATGAGGGCGACATCGGGGTAGCGCGCACCCATGGTTGCGACCAAGGCTGTGGCCCGCTCTCTGCTGCGATTGGCAACGATGACCCGCCGGGCGCCGGCCCGGCAGATGGCGGCCACGGCGCCGCGGGCCGCGCCACCGGCGCCGATAATGACGACAGTACTCTGCTCGGGAATAAAGGCACATTCCTCGGCCAGCGATCGGACCAGTCCGTCGCCATCGGTGTTATAGCCTATCAGGCGGCCATCCTCGTTGTTGACGGTGTTGACGGCACCCGCAGCAACGGCGCTTTCGTCGAGTCCATCAAGATACGGTATGATGCCGATTTTGTGGGGGATGGTCACGTTGACCCCCTTGACACCGAGGGCTCGCAGGCCGGCAACAGCCTCACCCAGGCCTTCCGGCCGAACATCGAACGGGACATAGACCCCGTCAAGACCGCCCGCTTGCATGGCCGCATTCTGCATGGCCGGGGAGAGGGAATGGCGCACGGGGTGCCCGATAATGCCGAAAACCTTGCTGGATCCGTTCAGAGAGGCAACCACACCGTCACCTCGCCATGCCGTAGCGCATGAGCACCTGCCGGATATTGGGCTGCATCTCGGGCGAGATCTGTCCTGCCATGGTCAGCATCCGCATCCCCTCCGTGGGCCGGCCCACACTGAGCAGAAAATCGCCGGCCTCAAGATAGCTGTTGGCATAGATCAAGATTGCCTTGCCGGTATCCAGATCCAGGAAGGATATCTTCTCCAGAATCCCCCGGTTGTTGTAATTTTCCCAAACAGAGATGTCGGGCAGCCCCCCGGGTTCGGAACTGCGGCGCATACGGTAGACAAGCCCTTTTTGGACCGGTATGAATTCACTGGATGTGATCGAGTAGCGGGTCGAAAAATCTATATACACCGGCCGTTGACTGATCTGCTCGGCAATGGCCATGCGCAGGCAGACTTCAGGGTCCATGGCCTGAACATCCATTCTTTTCAGGGTGGAATTCCGGAATACCCGCGGCATGGAGTCAAGATACCAGCCGAACACCAGATGGGGCGTATGGGGCAGGTCCACATCCTCGCGCATCCGCTCAACCCCTTGCAAATACCAGAGCGGGAAGGCGCCGCTATCGCCCCAGGTGAACATGATCGTATTCTGGGGCAGCGACCGCAGGGAGTTGGTGGCATAATCGTAGGCGATATAGTTGTCGTGCTGGTCGTTCTCGTAATAGTTCACGGCGCACAGGGATACCGGCAGCGCAAAATACATCACCGTCACCAGGAGATACACCCGCAGGTCGTAGCGTTCGGGAAGTTTTGCCCTATGCAGCGCAAACCCGAGCAGATGAAACAACCCGACACCGATCAGCACGGCGCTCAACAGGTAGAGCGGGGTAAAGAACTCCTCGGTCAGAAAGATGGTTTCATTCGGCGTATTGAAGTAACCGGCTATGACGGCAAGGAACGTAATAACGCCGGCGAGATAGGCGATGGCCACATCACGCTGCCGCCGCCAGAGGCAAACCAGGGCCAGGATCACCAACGCCCCCCCAAGCCAGGTGAATTCGTGGGGGATGTTGAATGCCTTGATTTGAGCCCACCACAAAGAGGCGTCACGCGGATGGGGTTCAGCCGGATACCCTTTGCGCAGGAAATGCCACATGAACTGCCCATAGGTTTTGGGGTCGCCCCAGTTCAGGAGGGGATTCTGGGTTGCCCGCAATGGCAGGTAGAGGTGTATGGAAAACCCCAGCAGGGCAAAGGCCGTGGCCAGGATCAATTCCTTGACCCTCAGAACCATGCGCCAGTCAGTCAGCACGATCAGCAAAAACCATGACGGCAGGAGCAGAACGACCGACTGGTGGGCCGCCATGCTCATCCCGGCCAGAAAGGTGCACGCATAGACATAGGCCGGCCGTTCACTGCCGTTTTTGTAGTGCTCGCGCCACTTCAGCAGCAGGAGAAAAATAACCGCCGTGATAAAGGCGAGCAGGGGATAAGGCTTATCGTGGTTGGATTGGAGCCAGAGCCGCGGGGTGACACCGAAGGCGAGTGCTGCGGCCAGTCCAGCGGCTTTGACGGCAAAACCGGCAAAACGCTCCTGTTCCACAATCCGCTCATCCTTAAGAATGCTGAGTGTGAGCAGATAAACGCTCATGCAGGCCAGGGATGACGAAAAGGCCGTGGCCATATTGATGCGAAAGGCGATGTTGCCGAACGGCAACCAGGTAAAAGGCTTGGCATACATGAGAAACAGGGGGTAACCGGGCGAGTGGGCCGACCCCAGGGAGTAGGAGGCGGTCAGAAACTCACCGCTGTCGAAAAAGGTCACCGAGGGGGCCAGGGTCGCCATGTAGAGCCCGAACGGTATGGCGAAGGCCAGGATCAGATACGGGTCCACGCATTCCGGGAACAGAAATCTCCAAAATACGAATGAGAATTTTTTCTTCATGAAGCCTCACCAGCCTTTCGAACCGAATTAAGCGATATTCCGCCGCTCCAGAGGTGGTAAAATCCGGCGATGATAACCGGGAAAAAAGCCGTGCCGTGAATGATCAGGGCAATGCTGACCGAGGTGACGTCGGCAATGCCGAAGGCCGAAAGCCCCTTGAAACAGGCGTAATGGTAGGTGCCGATAAAGCCGGGTGAGGCCGGCACCATGACGGCAAACACCAGCAACACCAGAATGAACATGGAGGCGGTAATGGGGAGATGAATACCGAACCCCCGAAGCGTCATGTCCACCGGCAGCACCGCAAACATCCAGATGAAAAACGATGACGCCAGAATGGCCAGGATATGCCCCCCCTTGCGGGACAACCGGATACCGGTGATGAACGAGCCCAACAGCGGGATGAGACGCTCGCTCACCCTTGTGGGAAACGGTTTCAGCAGCCACGCCACCAGATTAAGGGTCCGCATGGTCTGCCGCTTCAGCAGATAGAGGAACACGAGCACGCCGCAGTAGAGCAGGAACATGGCCACACCGCCGGCCCGCAGCGCCGTTTCGGCGTCGGCCATGTTGCCGGGCAGGTGCAGGGTGAACAGGGTCGCCAGGAGAATCAGGAGCACCGTGAATCCGTCGAACAGCCGGTCAATGACCAGGGACGCGAAGACCGCCGGCGTCTCCAACCCCTCACGCCGGGCCAGGACATAGGCACGCACAAACTCCCCCAGCCGGGCCGGGAGCAGGTTGTTGGCCATATAACCGATGATGGTCGCCGGATAGAGCGATGCCAGCGGAATCGTTTTTTCGGAGATCAGCAGGTAACGCCAGCGCACCGCCCGCAGGAAATAACTGATAAAGGTAAACAGCACCGCCAGCGCGATATAGCGGTAATCCACCATCAGCAGGGCCGCGCCCAATTGCTGGAAATTGATTTTCCTGAAGAGCAGCGCCATAAAAAAGACGCTGATGCCGATCCCCAGCCAGAACTTCACATCAAAGGTGCGTTTCACGTCATTCTCCGATCCGTTCCGGGGAAAACAAGGGCTTGATCAGGCTCTGATCGGCCGCGGCCAGGATTGATTTGGTGGTAGCCACATCCTGCTGAATGGCCGTGATGAGCGCAGCGACATCCGGGAATTTCATTACCTCCCGCAAACGCTGCACAAAGCAGATAGCGATTTCATGGCCATAGAGTTGGCCGGAAAAGTCAAGCAAAAAGGCTTCGATGGTCCGCGCTCCGCCTTCGAAGGTCGGGTTGTTGCCGATGTTGCAGGCGCCTTGCAGGATGCGGCCATCTACGGCAACCATGACCGCATACACGCCATCGGGGGGAAGCAGCTCATTGCTGGTCGAGATATTGGCGGTGGGGAACCCGAGGGTCTGGCCGATCTCCCGACCATGCACGACCGTGCCCGAAATGACGTGATACCTCCCAAGAATGCCGGTGGCCTCCGGCATATCTCCGCGGCTGATGAGGCGGCGCGCCAGACTGCTGCTGAAAATGGTGCGCCCCTCCCCGACCGGGCTGATATCCTCCAGGGTAAATCCGTATTCTTTCCCAAGCCGTTCCAGGGTTTTCTGGTTGCCCTGGCGGTCCTTCCCAAAGGCGTAATCATGGCCTATGATGATATGGCGCATCCCCAGGCACCCCATGAGGATGTCGCGCACGAACGCCTCAGCCGGCATCCGGGAAAATTCGGGGGTGAAGTCGATCGCAGCCAGGCAATCGACACCCGTTTCGGCGATCAGGGCCTTCTTCTGGGCAAACGTGGTGATCAGCGGAGGAGCGTTTTTAGGCGCTAACACCGTCAGCGGGTGCGGTTCGAAGGTGACCACCACCGCGGGGAGGCCCCGCTGGGCGGCCGCTGCTTTCACCTGCCGAAACAACTCGGCATGGCCTCTATGAACTCCATCGAAATTACCAATAGTTACAACTGAACTATCAAAGTTTTTCTTTAAAACGTCCGAACCTGTCAGTACACGCATACCGCAAACATCCTATTCACCAGCGAGAAGTAAAAACTACCCGATCAACGCCAACTCCAGCCGCTGTCCCCAGCGGCGGAGCAACTCTTCCTTGAGGGGGCCATGGCCCACCGCCGACAACTCGGGGTCCTGCTCCAACAGCCCGAACGCCGCCTGGCGGGCCTGTTCCAGGATGCCCCCGTCCCGCAGGATATTGGCCACCCGGAAATCGGGCATACCTGACTGGCGGATACCGAGAAAATCGCCGGGACCGCGAATCTCCAGATCGGCTTCGGCAATACGAAAGCCATCGTTGGTCGACTCCATGACCCGCAGCCGCTTTTCGCCATCATCGGAGAATTTGCCGGCGGTCAAAAGGATGCAGCGGGACCGTGCGCTGCCCCGTCCCACCCTCCCCCGCAACTGGTGCAGTTGGGAGAGACCGAAGCGTTCGGCATGCTCGATGACCATGACCGTGGCGTTGGGGACATCGATTCCCACCTCGATAACCGTGGTGGACACCAGGACGTCCAATTCCCGGGCCTTGAAGGCCCCCATAACGGCTTCCTTCTCATCCGGCGCCATGCGGCCGTGCAGCAGGCCGATGCGCAGATCGGGAAACACCGCCTGGCTCAAATGTTCGGCCATCTGGCTGGCCGCCTTGAGGTCCGATTTCTCGGACTCCTCCACCAGGGGATAGATGACATAGGCCTGCCGTCCCTGGCGTACCTCCTCGCGAATTGCGGCATATACCTGCGGCCGCCGCGATTCGAAGGCTATTCGCGTCTCTACCGGTGTGCGGCCCGGCGGCAGTTCGTCGATCACCGACAACGACAGGTCGCCGAACAGGGTCATGGCCAGGGTCCGGGGAATCGGGGTGGCAGTCATCACCAGGATATCGGGGTTGGCGCCCTTCTTCCTGAGAATGCCGCGCTGCAGGACACCGAAACGGTGTTGCTCGTCGATGACTCCCAACCCCAGGCGGGCAAATTCGACCTTATCCTGGATGACGGCATGGGTGCCGATGACGATCTGGGCGCTGCCGGACGCCACGCGCCCCATGGCTTCCGACTTGGCCTTGCCCTTCATGCCTGCGGTAATCAACGCTGTTTCAACGCCTAATTCTTTGCAAAAGCGATGGATGGTATGCCAGTGCTGTTCAGCGAGGATCTCGGTCGGGGCCATGATGGCCACCTGATAGCCGTTTTCCACTGCGATCAGCGCCGCCATCAGCGCCACCAGCGTCTTGCCGCTCCCCACGTCCCCCTGCACCAGCCGGTGCATGGGATGCGGCGCCATCATGTCCGCCTTGATCTCGGACAGGACCCGGCGCTGGGCACCGGTCAGCTCGAAGGGGAGCATCTTGGCCAACTGTTTGGTGTAGCGATGGGTCACCTGGAAGGCAATCCCCTCCTCCAGGGTCACGCCGCGCTTCTTCAAGGCCAAGCCCAGTTCCCAGAAGAAGAACTCGTCAAAGGCAATGGCCCGGTGAGCGGGGGTGCTCCCCTGGTTGAGGTCGTCCAGCCCGGCTTCAGGCGGCGGCAGGTGCAGCTCCCGCACGGATTGCCGCAGGCCGGGCAGCAGCAGCGGCTTCAGGATGGGCGCGGGGATGAGTTCCTGGAGCGAACCGAGGAAACCGTCCACCACCTCCTTCATCACCCGCCGCATGACCTTCTGGCTCAGCCCTTCGGTCAGGGGATATACCGGTACGATCCTGCCGAAGTTGACCGGGTCGGCATCCAGGATATCCTGGATGTCCTTGCCCTCCTCAAGCCATTCGACGTCTGGGTGGTGTACTTCCCGCTGGTAGCCGAATTGAGTGACCTCGCCGACGAAGACGCCGGTTCGGCCCGCCTTCCAAACCCGCTTCATGAAGGTGGGGTTGGCGTTGAACCACTTCAAGGTAATGGAGCCGCTGTCGTCCGCCACCAGGGCCTCGAAAAAACGTCTTCCCCCTTTGGTGGCCGCGATATCGGCCGACAGCACCTTTCCGGAAAAGACCGCACTGAAACCGGGCTTCAAACGGGCAACAGGGGTCAACTCGCGGCGGTCCTCGTAGCGATGCGGCAACAGGTACAAGGCATCCTCGACGGTCGCAACGCCGCGTTTTTCCAACAGTTCCGTGAGCTTGGGACCAACTCCCTTGATGAACTGCATGCGGGTCTGGAGGTTCTTGCGGGCAATAGCCTCCTTCAGCGTAGCGCCGTCATCTTTGGCGTAAGACCTCACCGGTGCAGGGCTTTCCACCGCCTCTTTCGGGGACGCGGCACAGCGGGAGACGTCCCCTGCCCCACGAAGCACCAGTGCTCCGCCCGCCTCCACCTCAACGGAAACAACGCCGCCCGGTCCGATACCGAGATGGTTAAGCAAGTCGGGAGGGATTACCAGGGCGTTATTGGACGAAAGCGTTACCTTCGGCACAGGACAACTCTCAACTCCGGTGCGGTCCGGGCCGCCTTTCCGGAAAGGGGTGCGGGGCTGGCAATGGTTATGGATGCTGAATAGCCTGGGCCGATATCCATGGTAAGATGGCAACTTTCCAGAATCGCGCTGAAGTTTATGGAGTTAGAGATAATTCGGCATTTATACACCATAACAGCGCCAAAATCCACATCAAACGGGGCACGCCCGCCTCCCCGGCCAGAGAGGGCATACTTCCGGAAACAACCGGTGGGAATAAGGACACAGGGAAATCAATTTTCCTGCAGGGCCCCGCTGGCCGCCGTGTCCGCCAAGAGGGTAAACCCTTTTACCGGCGTATGAATGGCCCCTTGGGGCGTCAGTCGACTTTGAAAGAGCAAGAACTCCCGAACGTCAATCGGCGGAAACTCCAGCGTGCGGTGACGCGCAAGAAACGCCTCCACCTCACGGGGAGCGGGCAGCTTGAGGCGAGCAAGGGTGACGTGGGAGAAGAAGGGGCGTTCCTCCTGGGTGATAGCGCAAGCCACCGCCGCTTCACGCACCAGAAAAGCCAGATCGTCCAGCTTTGGCTCCGGTTCCAGCCCGGCCCAGAGCACCCTGGGCCGGCGAAGGTTGGGAAAGCAACCGGTGCCGCTGAACCGGAGAGTGAAACCGGGCGCCCGAATCGTCGCCAATGCCCCGGTCAACTGCCTGAGCGTGGTGTCGTCCACCTCTCCGAGGAAAGCCAGGGTCAGATGGAGCTGGTCGGCTGGCACCCAGCGGCTACCCGGTATCCCGGTGCCCATTCCTTCCAGTTGCCTCTTGATCTCACCAGGCAGTTCGATGGCGATAAAGAGTCGCATGGCGACCTCCCTTACGCTCAATCTTTACCGTTTTGATTGTACACGCTTCATTCCGGAAACGCAAAAAGCCCCAAGGGAATGTTCCCCGGGGCTTTTTGCAATAATCGGCCTGGCGGTGAATCAGGCGATGGCCGCGTTCAGATCCTTTACCAGCGTATCCACATCGATACCGTGGGCATTGGCCCCCTGTTCGAGGCTTTCATTCTGGGCGCCCATGCAGCCGATACATCCCAGGTTGTACTTCTGCAACACCGCGACGGCGTCGGGATACATGCGCATAACTTCAAAAAAGGTCATATCCTTCGTAATCGTACCAGCCATTGTCGTCTCTCCTTGCAAAAAGGGGGATGCCCCGCCCTTTACTCGTACTTGATGTCGATGATTTCGTATTCCTTGGTTCCCGATGGGACCATCACCTTGACGGTATCGTCAAGCTTGTGGCCGATCAGCGCCTTGCCAACGGGAGACGTGCACGATATCTTGCTCAGCTTGATATCCGCCTCATCCTCGCCGACGATCTTGTAGCACACCTCTTCCTCGGAGGCGGTGTCGTACAGGGTGACGGTGGAGCCGAACACCACCTTGTCCGGTTTCATGCCGGAAAGGTCAACCACATAGGCCCGGGCCAGCTTGCCATTCAACTCCTGAATGCGTCCTTCGATAAAGGCCTGACGGTTTTTAGCGGCGTCATACTCGGCATTTTCCGAGAGATCGCCGTGACTGCGTGCCTCGGCAATGTCTTGAATGACCTTGGGACGTTCCACGCGGATCAGGCGTTTCAACTCTTCCTGGAGCGCTTCAAAACTTTCTTTTGTCAACGGTATGGAATGGGACATCTACTATCGATCTCCTGAACACATAAATTAGTGCCGCTATTGCACAAGCACACAAAACAAATCGGCGGGAGGACATGCCTCCGGCCGCTATTCTTCCAGATATTCCTGCAGGGTCTTGACGTCCAGATCCTGGGCTTTCAGGGCAAGGATGCTGTCCACTGCCGCCTTGGCGCCGGCCACCGTGGTGTAATAGGCAATGCCGTGCATCAGGGACTCGCGGCGAATGGAGAAGGAATCTGCCACGGCCTGGGCTCCATGGGTCGTGTTGACCACCAGGCTGATCTCGTCGTTCTTAATGGCGTCAACCACATGGGGACGCCCCTCGGCAACCTTGTTGATCCGGCGGACCGGAATCCCCTTTTCTTCCAAAAACGCGGCGGTGCCGCCGGTCGCCCAGATTGCGAAACCATTTCTATACAACTTTTCAGCTGTGGTTACAACATGTTTCTTGTCGGCGTCCCGTACACTGATAAAGGCATTGCCGGTCAACGGCATCTTCACATTGGCCCCCAGTTGCGACTTGGCAAAGGCCTTGGCGAAGGTGTCGCCGATACCCATCACCTCGCCGGTGGACTTCATCTCCGGCCCCAGAATCGTGTCCACGCCGGGGAACTTGACAAAGGGGAATACCGCCTCTTTGACCGATATGTGTTTCGGCACAATGTCGCCATGCACACCCAACTCCTTGAGGCTTTTGCCGGCCATGATCCGGGCCGCTATCTTTGCCAGGGGGCGTCCGGTTGCCTTGGAAACGAAGGGCGCGGTGCGTGAAGCCCGGGGATTGACCTCCAGGATGTAGATATCGCCATTCCTGACGGCGTACTGCACGTTCATGAGCCCCTTGACGTTCAGTTCCAGGGCCATCAGGACGGTCTGGCGGCGAATCTCGGCCACAGTATCGGCGGAAATGGAGTACGGCGGCAAGGAACAGGCCGAATCGCCGGAATGGATGCCGGCCTCCTCGATATGCTCCATGATCCCGCCCATGACGACCTCGCTGCCGTCACAGAGGGCATCCACGTCAATCTCGATGGCCTCGTCCAGGAACTTGTCGATCAGGATGGGGTGCCCGGGCGATGCCTGAACGGCGGTGGTCATGTAACGCAGCAGGTTTTCCGCGTTGTAAACGATCTCCATGGCGCGTCCGCCCAGCACGTAGGATGGGCGCACCACGACCGGGTACCCGATACGGTTGGCGACCTTCTCGGCCTCCTCAAAAGAGCGGGCCGTGCCGTTCTCGGGTTGGCGCAGCCCCAGCTTATGGAGCATTTCCTGGAATCGCTCCCGGTCTTCAGCCCGGTCGATGGCATCCGGCGAGGTACCGATGATCGGCACGCCCGCTTTTTCAAGCGCCACCGCCAGCTTGAGCGGTGTCTGGCCGCCAAACTGCACGATCACGCCCACCGGGTTCTCCTTGGCTACTATCTCCAGCACGTCCTCCAGGGTCAAGGGTTCGAAGTAGAGCCGGTCCGAGGTGTCGTAGTCCGTGGAAACCGTCTCCGGGTTGCAGTTGACCATGATGGTCTCGTAGCCGTCCTCGGCCAAGGCAAAGACGCCGTGCACGCAGCAGTAGTCGAATTCGATCCCCTGGCCGATGCGGTTGGGGCCGCCCCCCAGGATCATGATCTTCTTGCGGTCCGTCGGCTCGGCCTCGCACTCTTCCTCATAGGTCGAGTACAGGTACGGGGTATAGGCCACGAACTCGGCGGCGCAGGTATCGACCCGCTTATACACCGGGCGTACCCCCAAAGACCAGCGCAGGGCGCGCAGCGCATCTTCGCTCATCCGCCAGAGCTGCGCCAGGAATTTGTCCGAAAAGCCCATCTGCTTGGCTTCGCGGATGATCTGTTTAAGATCGTCTTTGCTAGAATCCTTCGGCTCAACCAGCTTCAGCCGTTCCTCCATCTCGATGATCTGGCGGATATTATGCAAAAACCAGGGGTCGATGGCGGTTTGCTTGTGGATCTCGGCAACGGTCATGCCGCTGCGCAAGGCGTCGCCCACGTACCAGAGCCGCTCCCAATTGGGGGTGCGCAGCTTCTCTATCAGCAGTTGCTGCTCCTTGACGGTCAGAGCCCGGCGTGTTTCGGCATTCAGGTCGAACAGGCGCGACTCGAAACCGGAAGAACCGATCTCCAGGGAACGGAGCGCCTTTTGAAACGACTCCTTGAAGGTACGGCCGATGGCCATCACCTCCCCTACCGATTTCATCTGGGTGGTCAGGATGGCATCGGCGGCCGGGAACTTCTCGAAGGTGAAGCGGGGTATCTTGGTGACGACGTAATCGATGGTCGGTTCGAAGCAGGCCGGCGTCTCGCGGGTGATGTCGTTGGTGATCTCGTCCAGGGTATACCCCACCGCCAGTTTGGCGGCGATCTTGGCAATGGGGAAGCCGGTGGCTTTGGAGGCCAGAGCCGATGACCGGGAGACGCGCGGGTTCATCTCGATTACCACCAGGCGGCCGTTCTGGGGATTGATGCCGAACTGGATATTGGAGCCGCCCGTATCCACGCCGATCTCGCGGATGATCTTGAGGGCCGCGTCACGGAGAATCTGATATTCCTTGTCGGTCAGGGTCTGGGCCGGGGCGACCGTGATGGAGTCGCCGGTATGCACCCCCATGGGATCGAAGTTTTCGATGGAGCAGACAATCACCACGTTGTCGGCCGTGTCGCGCATCACCTCCAGTTCATATTCCTTCCAGCCGATGACCGACTCCTCCACCAGAATTTCGTCGGTGGGCGATGCGTCGATGCCGGCCAGGGCCATCTTTTCGTACTCTTCCATGTTGTAGGCGATGCCGCCGCCGGTGCCGCCCAGAGTGAACGAGGGGCGGATAATGGCCGGGAATCCGACCGCCTTGACGACTTCCATGGCCTCCCGGTAGTTGTGGGCCAGACCCGAGGAAGGAACGGCCAAACCGATTTTTTCCATCGCCTGTTTAAAGAGAGTGCGATCCTCGGCCTTCTTGATGGCCGGCAGCTTGGCGCCGATCAACTCCACGCCGAATTTGTCCAGGACACCCGCTTCGGCCACCGCCACGGCGGTGTTCAACGCCGTCTGGCCGCCCAGGGTGGGCAGCACGGCATCGGGACGCTCCCGCTCGATGATCTTGGCCAAAATATCGGGGGTCACCGGTTCGATGTAGGTACGGTCGGCAAAATCCGGGTCGGTCATGATGGTGGCAGGGTTGCTGTTCAACAGTACCACCTCGAATCCCTCCTCCTTCAGGGCCTTGCAGGCCTGGGTGCCGGAGTAGTCGAATTCGCAGGCCTGACCGATGACGATTGGGCCGGCTCCGATGATGAGAATTTTCTTGATGTCGGTACGTTTCGGCATATATGCATGACTCCTTCTCGTGATTAGCGAAATATGAAAAAAACGGCTCCAGCCAGGCAAAAACCGGCCCAGAGATAATTCCAGGTCAGGGTGGTGCCCATGTACAGTACGGCAAAGGGTACAAAGACCGACAGGGTGATGACCTCCTGCATGATCTTCAACTGAGCCAGGGAGAAACGGCCGTAACCGATGCGGTTGGCCGGCACCTGGATCAGGTACTCGAAGAATGCGATCCCCCAGGAAACCGCCACGGCGATCAGCCAGTGCCGGGTACGCAGGTTCCTGAGATGGGCATACCAGGCAAAGGTCATGAAAATATTGGATACTATCAGCAGTCCTATCGTTCTCATCCGTTCATATCCGTCCGGGACAGGGTTACGATGGTCAGAAATTTTTTCAACAACTGGACATGCTCCTGATCGAAACGCATCATCGCCTTGAAGATCTTTTGTATGGAATCATCCGCAAATCTGACGACGCTTTCCATGTGCAGATCGGCAAGTGATTCCTCCATCTCGATGGCCCGCGACAGGGCCGTTTCGAGATCGGGGGGCTGCTGCCGGACATGGGACAAAAGCATGCCCAACTTGTGGCATACCCTTTCCGCTCGCTCGGGATCGATCGCTACGGCAAAGTCCACATTGCGATAGAGCCGGTCGGCAAGCTCGAACTGCCGGAGGTGATTTTCCTCCTCAAGCGCTGTCTTGTGCCACAGTTGCGCTGCATCGCCGTTCTCGCGAAAGAGCTCGCTGTAATAGTGATAGAGTTCCGCGGTTTGGGCCTCTATCCTGGCGCAGATTTTAAAGATAAGGCAATGATCCGCATAGTTGCTCGTGGTGTCCATCGCCGTTATGCCCCCTTCGCTCAATCCTGCACCCAGCCGTTGTCCAGATCGAACTCTTCCAGTGCTTCCAGCGCCTCATCGTACTCGTCATCGGTGAGCTTGCGGCCGAGTACCGGCATGCCCACGGCCTGGTGGGCCGGGAAGTACTGACGCATCAGGGAGATATGGGTTGCCGTCCCCAGGTTTCCGGCAATCCAGGACAAGGTTTTACGCGTTTCCGCCAACCCTCCCGGCAGTACCAAATGACGGATAATCAACCCTTTGACCGCCAAACCTTCATCGTCAAGCTTAAGATGCCCCACCTGCCGGAGCATCTCGGCGACAGCCGGCCGGTTGATGTCCGCATACCCCGGGGCCGAGGAGATACGTTCGGCGGTTCCGTTATCGGCATACTTCATATCCGGCAGGAAGACATCCACCACACCGTCCAAAAGCGCCAGGGTATCAACCTTCTCGTAGCCGCTGGAGTTCCAGACCAGGGGGAGCCGGAACCCCTGGGGAATGGCCAGATAGAGCGCAGCCAGGATCTGGGGCACGTAGTGGGTGGGGGTGACGAGATTGATGTTGTGCACACCCCGTTGTTGGAGCTTGAGTATCCGATCTGCCAAGACCTTTGTCGTTATCACCTCGCCGTTGCCCATCTGGCTGATGGGGAAATTCTGGCAGAAGCGGCACTTCAGGCTGCACCCGGTGAGAAAGATCGTCCCGGACCCCCGGCTGCCGGAGATGGGCGGTTCCTCGCCGTTGTGGACATTGGCCGAAGCGATTGCCGGATGCGCCCCGGCGCCGCAGATTCCCCGCTCCCCCTGAAGGCGGTTCACACCGCAGTCGTGGGGGCAGAGGTCGCAGGCGGCCAGACGGGCGTAGGCCGTCCGGACCCGTTTCAGCAACTCGCCGGATTGATAGAGCGTCAAATAGTTCATGGTTATTTCTTCGTTACGGTTGCCTTTGGCAGTCGCTTTGCCATCCGGTTGTCGATTTTGCGTCAGATCAAGGCTGTCGAGGTATCACGCGGAGGCGTAGCAGCGCTATGCCGCACAAACGATGCCGAAGACTTACGCCGATCTGGCGTAAAAGCGGCAACCGTGTTTCTAGCGATACTTTTCCATCATCTCCACAAACCTTCCGAACAGATACTGGGAATCGTGCGGTCCCGGCGAGGCTTCGGGGTGATGCTGTACCGAGAAGATCGGCAGGTCGCAGTGGCGAATTCCCTCTACAGTCTGGTCGTTCAGGTTCTCATGCCCCAGACAGGCCACAGCGCCCAGGGAATCGAGATCAACGGCAAAACCGTGATTCTGGGCCGTGATCTCGACCTTGCGGGTCGCCATGTCCATGACCGGCAGGTTGGAGCCGTGGTTACCAAAGGGAAGTTTCACTGTCTTGCCCCCCAGGGCCAATCCCAACAATTGGTGGCCAAGACAGATGCCGAAAATCGGTTTTTTGCCGACGAGCTTGCGCAGGTTTTCGATCACGCCGGTCAGCGGCTCAGGGTCGCCCGGACCGTTGCTGAGGAAGATGCCGTCCGGATTCATGGCCAGCACCTCTTCGGCCGGGAACGCGGCCGGCACCACGGTCACGTCGCAGCCGGCATCCACGAGGCAGCGCAGGATGTTGTACTTGATGCCGAAATCGAAAGCCACCACCTTGTAGTTGAGGGTGGCGGGATCAACCGTGGCATAGCCCGTCTCCAAGTTCCACAGCCCCTCGGTCCAATGGTACGGCTTGTCGCAACTGACGCCGCTGGCCAGATCCAGGCCGGCCATGCTGGGGACGGCCCGCGCCTTTTTGACAAGGCTCTCCCGGTCGAAATCAACCGTGGAGATAATCCCGTTTTGGGCCCCCTTGTCCCGCAGATGACGGGTCAGGGCGCGGGTGTCGAGCCCCTGGATGCCCACCACGCTGTTTTCCTTGAGGTACGCGTCCAGACTCATGGTGGCGCGCCAGTTGGAGTAGCAGTCCATATACTCCTTGACGATAAAACCGGAGAGAAAAAGACCGCGGCTCTCTATATCCTCGGGGTTGATGCCGGTGTTGCCGATCTGGGGGTAGGTCATGGTGACCATCTGCCCCTTATAGGATGGATCGGTCAGGACCTCCTGATAACCGCACATGGAGGTGTTGAAAACCACTTCACCTGTGGCCTCGCCGCCGGCTCCAAATGATCTCCCCTCGAAAATGCGCCCATCGGCGAGCGCAAGGACTGCTCTCATACGTGTGACTCCTTTTGATAAGACTCGATGACTTGCTTCAGAACCACTGCATTGTTCCGGTCGCTATCGCGCGCGGCAAACAGCAGGGTTATGGTTGTATCGTCCGCTTCGTTGCGCAGTTGCTCCACCAGGGGGGCATGTTCCCGGAGCTCTTCCCGGTAACGGCTGCGGAACTCCTCCCATTTTTCGGGGGCATGGCCGAACCAGCGGCGCAACTGGTCGCTGGGTGCAATATCCTTGAGCCAGGCATCTATCCGCGCCGCGTCCCGGGAAATCCCCCGTGGCCAGAGGCGATCGACCAGAATGCGCTTACCGTCCCCCGCGTCCGCTGGTTCATACACTCGCTTGAGCTGCAGCATGGCGTCCTCCGCCGTTTATTACCGGGAAAAAACCACTGCGCCGCCCCGGATGGTGCAGGCCGCCGCCCCTTTCATCTTCCAGCCGATAAAGGGGGTGTTCCGGGACTTGCTGACCAGCTTTTCCGTCTCCACTGCCCACGCGGCGGCGGGATCGATTACGGTCAGGTCCGCCACCGCGCCGACGCGGAGACTTCCGCGTGAGATGCCAAGTATTTTCGAAGGATTACATGACATCTTTTCAACTAACTGATTAACGGTCAGAATGCCGTCCTCTACCAGTTTCAGGGAGAGCGGCAGCGATGTCTCCAAACCGATGATGCCGTTCAGGGCTGCATTGAACTCCACGTCCTTTTCATCCAGATGGTGTGGCGCGTGATCGGTGGCGATGCAGTCGATGGTACCGTCCCTGAGCCCCTCCTTGATGGCGGCCACGTCATCGGCCTCGCGCAGCGGCGGGTTCATCTTGGCGTTGGTGTCGTAACCGCGGACCGCGTCATCGGTCAGGGTGAAGTAATGGGGCGCAGTCTCGCACGTGACCTTGACGCCGCGGGCTTTGGCCTCGCGGATGATGCGCACCGATCCCTTGGTGGAAACGTGGGCGATGTGGAGCGGCGAATTGGTGTATTCTGCCAGCATCACGTCACGGGCCGTGGCGATATCCTCGGCAACCCGGGGAATCCCCTTTAAGCCGAGTTCCGTGGAGGTAAAGCCTTCGTTCATGACCCCCTCCCCCACCAACGCCAGGTCCTCGGCATGGGAGATGACCAGAATGCCGATGCCGCGGGCATATTCGAGGGCGCGGCGCATGAGCTCCGCATTGGCGACCGGCCTGCCGTCGTCCGAAACCGCAACACAACCGGCTTCTTTCAACTCGCCCATCTCGGCCATGCGCTCGCCGCCCATGCCGTAGGTGATGCAGCCGACCGGAAAGACGTTGCAGAACCCTTCAGTGTTGGCCTTATTGATGATATAGCTGGCCACGGCCTTGTTGTCGATGGCCGGCTTGGTATTGGGCATGCAGGCCAGGGAGGTGAAACCGCCCGCTGCCGCTGCCTTGGTGCCGCTGACGATATCCTCCTTGTACTCCAACCCCGGATCGCGCAGATGCACGTGCATGTCTACCAGTCCCGGCACCACGTATTTCCCGGCAACGTCGATGGCGTGCACGCCGGCCGGCGCCTTCAGATTAGTGCCGATCTCCTTCACAACCCCGGCTTCAACCAGCACATCAGCCACCTCGTCCAACCCCTGGGAGGGATCGATCACCCGGCCGTTCTTGATCAAAAGATTCATATGGTCACCCCTAAATGATAGGTTTGTGTATTTCCTTGAAGCGGTCGATTTTTCGTCAGATCAAGGCTGTCGAGGTATCGCGCGGAGGCATAGCAGCGCTATGCCGCACAAACGGTACCGAAGACTTACGCCGAGCTGGCGGAAAAGCGGCCGTTTCATCACTCCAGCTCACCGCCGCATACGTGGTAGAGCATGGCCATCCTCACCGCCACGCCGTTCTCCACTTGTTTGAGGACATGGGACTGGCTGCCGTTCACCACGTAGGAGGACATCTCCACGCCGCGGTTGATGGGACCGGGGTGCATGACCATGGCTCCCGGCTTGGCCAGCTTGAGGTTTTCGGGATTGAGCCCGAAGTAGCGGGAGTATTCCCGGGCATTGGGCATCAAGGTCTTGCCCTGGCGCTCTTGCTGAATACGCAGCATTATAACCACGTCGGCATCCTGAATGGCTTCCCTCATGGTAGTGCACACCGTAACGCTCCCCAGCTTTTCGACCGCCGGCGGCATCATGGTCGGTGGGCCGGCCAGGTAGACGTGGGACCCCATCTTGGTCAGTCCCTGGATATCGGAGCGGGCCACCCGGCTATGGGTAATGTCGCCAACAATGGCCACCTTGAGGCCGTCCAGCCGGCCGAACCGGTCCCGTATGGTCAACAGGTCCAGAAGCCCTTGTGAAGGATGCTCATGGGCGCCGTCACCGGCGTTGACCACCGAGCAGGTCACCTTTTTGGCCAGATGGTAATGGGCGCCGGAAACCGCATGACGCATGACGATGATATCCGGTTTCATGGCCAGGAGGTTCAGGGCCGTATCCGCCAGGGTTTCCCCCTTGGTGGCCGAACTGGTAGAGGGGGAGATATTGACGGTATCGGCGGAAAGCCGTTTGGCGGCTATTTCAAAGGATGTCCGCGTGCGGGTCGATGCTTCGTAAAACAGATTGATGATGGTCTTGCCGCGCAGCGTGGGGACCTTCTTGATGTCGCGGCTGTTGATCTCCCGCATGTTTTCGGCCGTCGCCAGGAGCAACTCCATATCTTCCTTGGTCAGGTCCCTGAGCGCAATGATATTCCTGTGTTTGAACTCTGCCATGCCCCCTCCTCCCTATTTTTCAAGAACAACTTCGAGCGGCTGATTCTGCGCGCTGAATACGACCTGAACATTTTCCTTCGAACTGGTCGGCACGTTGCGCCCGACGAAATCGGCCCGGATCGGCAGTTCCCGGTGTCCCCGGTCGATCAGCACCGCCAGTTGGATGCATTCCGGCCTGCCGTGGTCCATCAGGGCATCCATGGCGGCCCGAATGGTGCGGCCGGTGAAGAGCACATCATCCACCAGGACGACCTTTTTCCCTTGCAGCGAAAAGCCGATCTCCGTTTTTCCCACCGGCAGACGGGAGGTATGGTTCTTGATGTCGTCGCGATAGAGGGTGATGTCAATCGCCCCCACCGGAATCGCGGCCCCCTCAATCATCGCAATGGATTGTGCGAGTTCCTCGGCCAGGAAAGCCCCGCCCGAGCGGATGCCGATCAGAACCACATCCTGCACCCCCTTGTTCCGCTCCAGGATCTCGTGGGAGATGCGGGTCAACGCCCGTTTGATGCCGCTTTCATCCAGCAGTACCGTCAGATTGTCCGCCATGGTCGGCCACCTTTCCGTGAGACACAAAAAAAGAGCCTCACCACGCATGCGGCAAGACCCTTCGATATATGATTCGCTTCGGTCATCTGTGTAACCCTTGCCAACCTCTCGGGTTGGATTAAAAGGTAGTGTGTATGTTGTGGTCGGAGACTACCACTCTCTGTAGTCAAGGTCAAGGATAATTGATCGCAGGGACGCCCCATCTACGAGCCGGACTTCTTTCTCTCTTCAATCGGTTCGTCCAACACCACCAGATAACCGTCCGGGTCAAAGCACCACAACTCCTTGATGCCGTAGGGCTTGACTTCAAGGGGGTAGAGGAGTTCCAACCCCTCCTCCACGATGGCCTCGCTGATGCCTTCGATATCGTCAACCCGAAAATGCAGCGTCATGCCGATACCACGGGGGAACATGCTGAAACGGGGTTCAAGCATTGGATGGGACCTTATGACGTCATCCTCTTCCACGAAGATCAAGGCCATGTTGCCCATATCCATCACCAGGTAGTCCGGGGCTCCCGGGGAGGTAAAGGAACGCTGTACCGGCAACTCCAGTATGCCGGCATAGAAGGCTTCGGTCACCGATAGTTGCGACACGGCAAGTTGCATGGAGTGCCGCGCCCGGTGAATCTTCACTCAATCCCCTTGAAGAGCATGCTGGCATAACCGGATAGGCGCGCAAGGCCGTTCGTATAGATCAGGATCCCGACCAGCACCAGGAAAAGGCCGGTACAGATCTCGAATACGCGAATAAACTTTTTGAACCGGTTGAAGACGGTCAGGAATTGATGCATGGCCAGGGCGGAGAGGAAGAACGGGATACCCAACCCCAGGGAATATAGCAGCAGCAGAATGATTCCCTGCATGATGCTGCCTTCGGTGGCGGCCACCATCAGGATCGAGGCCAGGATCGGGCCGATGCAGGGGGTCCACCCGGCGGCAAAGGCGATACCCACCAGGAAACTTCCCACATACCCCGTCGGCTTTTGGTGAAGCTGCACCCTCTTCTCGCCCATCAGGAAATGAAGCGGCACCAGCCCGGTTACATGGATGCCGAACAGGACGATCAATACCCCGCCGACCTTGCGCACCGCCCCGATATGCTCCTGGAGGAACGAGCCGACAAAGGTTGCCGAAGCGCCCAACAGTACGAATACCACGGTAAAGGCAGCAATGAAGGCAAGGGCGTGCAGCATAGCCTTGCGGCGGACGATGTGAGACGGATGCTCGGCCTGCAGATCGGCAAAGGAGAGACCGGTGATATAGGTGATATAGGAAGGGATCAACGGCAGGACACAGGGTGAGAGGAATGAAAGCAGCCCGGCGATGAAAGCGCCTACATATGTGACATGCTGGGAATGCACGGCAAGACTCCTATTTCGTCAACCCTTCCAGATAGGACAGGATATCGGGGGAATCCCACGCCATCGGGCCGATAACCTTTTTCAAGAGGATACCATTTTTGTCGATGACAAAGGTTTCAGGTACGCCGGTTATGCCATATGCCTTGGCAGCGCGGTTATCTGGATCGGTATAGGCAGGCAGGCTGAATCCGCTGGTCTTGAAAAACGACTCGATCGCCGGCTGGCCCCCCTCGTCGATGGAAACCGCCACCATTTGAAACGGTTTGCCGGCCATGGCGCTGTTGAGCTTCATCATGGAAGGAATCTCCTCGCGGCAGGGGGGGCACCAGGTCGCCCAGAAGTTGAGGACCACCACCTTGCCCCGCAGGTCCGAAAGGTTCAGCGGCTTGCCGTTCAGGGAGTTTACCGTGATCGCCGGGGCCGGGCTGTTTTCCTGGAGCGGAGCCGGGGTTTTGGCTGTTTCCTTTTTGGTACATGCCGTAAGCGCCACCACTGCACCCAGAACGACGAGACACAGAAACCGTTTCATGTATTCCTCCAAAAATTTGCGGTACGTGGCAGTCGGGAAAGAGTCAGCGGCTGCGGGTAACCACATAATCGGCAAGCTTCGTCAGGGCATCCCTGAGCGGCGACGGGGCAAACAGGTCGAGGCGTCCCTGGCTTGCGGCAATGTAGCGCCTAGCCGCCTCCACGGTATACTCGATGCCGCCGTACCGCTTGACCAGGCCTGAAACCTCGCGGAATTCATCCAGCGACATCTCGTCCTTTTCCACAACCACTTCGATAACGGAGCGTTCTTCGGCGGTACACTGGCGCAGGGTGTGGATCAGCGGCAGGGTGATCTTGCCCTCTTCCAGGTCATGGCCGATACTTTTGCCGAACTCCTCCTCGGTGGCCGTGTAATCCAGGAGGTCATCCATGAGTTGGAAGGCGATTCCCAACTCCATGCCGAAATCGGCCATGGCTTTTTGCCGGTCAGCCGGAACAGCCCCCAGGATCGCCCCCGCCTCGCAGGCAGCCGACATGAGGATGGCGGTCTTGGCGCGCACAACGCCGATGTAACGTTCTTCCGTCAGATCGAGTTCGCCGGTGGAGAGCAGTTGCATGACCTCTCCCTCGGCAATAATCGTGGTGGCGCCGGAGAGCACCCGCAGGATATCAAAACTGCCGACGCCGACCATCAGGGAAAAGGATTTGGAGAAGAGAAAATCACCGACCAGCACCGAGGCCTCATTGCCCCATAGGGTGTTGGCCGAGGCGATGCCCCGGCGCAGGGTGGCGCTGTCAACCACATCGTCATGCAGCAGTGTGGCGGTATGGATGAACTCGATCACGCTTGCCAGAGGAACCGCCTTGTCCCCCTGATAGCCGCAGAGCTTGGCGGCGAGCAGCAGCAAGGCCGGACGGACGCGTTTGCCGCCGCTGGACAACACGTATTCCCCGACTTTGCGGATCAGGGGTACGTCGGATTCCAGGTCTTTGCGAAATTGCTGCTCGACGAGCTTGAGTTCGTCTCCAATGATGTTCAGGGCGGCCTGCATCTGGTGGTTTCCTTGAAGTGAAGTTTTGTCATACTAATGGAATGAAAAACGGTTTGTCAAAGCATTTCTGGCCGCCGCACCGCGCAAATTCTTCATGTTTCCATTGCCAGACGCTACGTCACGGTATATGGTATGGAATTAGTAGCAATCAGATATTTTTGAGTAACACGAGGAAGTAGACTAATGCGATTCGACGAACTTTCAATCCCTGAAGAGGTCCGGCAAGGCATCCGGGACGCTGGTTTCAGCGAATGTACCCCTATTCAGGAACAAACCCTGCCGCTCACCCTTGGCGGGAAGGATGTGGCCGGTCAGGCCCAGACCGGTACCGGCAAGACCGCCGCTTTTCTGATCACCCTGTTTACCCGTCTTTTGGAAAACAAAGATAAAAGTACGCACCAGCCGCGGGCACTGATCCTGGCACCAACGCGGGAACTGGTGGTCCAGATCGAGGAAGATGCACAACTGTTGGGCCGGCACTGCGGCCTGGTCACCCAGGCGATTTACGGCGGGGTCGACTACATGAAACAGCGGAGCGCCCTGCTCGAAGGGGCCGATGTAATAGTCGGCACCCCGGGCCGGCTGATCGATTATCTGAAACAAAAGGTCTATTCCCTCAAGGGGATTGAGATGCTGGTGATCGATGAGGCCGACCGCATGTTCGACATGGGCTTTATCGCCGACCTGCGTTTCATTCTGCGGAAGCTCCCCCCCTACGACAAACGCCAGAACCTGATGTTTTCGGCCACCCTCAGCCTGCGGGTCATGGAGCTTGCCTACGAGTTCATGAACATGCCGCAAAAGCTCTCGGTCACGCCCGAAAAGATGACCGCCGAGCGGGTCGAACAGGTTTTATACCACGTCTCCCGCAAGGAAAAATTCCCTCTTTTGCTGGGATTGCTCCGCCGCACCGGGATGGATCGCACCATGATCTTCATCAATACCAAGCGTGAGGCCGAGTACCTGTTCGACAGGCTGAACGCCAACGGTTTTCCCTGCCGCGTCATCTCGGGCGATGTGGAACAGCGCAAACGCATGCGCATCCTCGACGATTTCAAGCAGGGCAAGCTCCCGATCCTGATCGCCACCGATGTCGCCTCACGCGGCCTGCACATCGAGGGGGTCACCCACGTCATCAATTACGACCTGCCTCAGGACTGCGAGGACTATGTCCACCGCATCGGCCGCACCGCACGGGCCGGTTCCGAAGGCAAGGCCATCTCCCTGGCCGATGAGGACGGCGCCTTTTTCCTGGAAGCCATCGAGGAGTATATCAAGGACAAAATTCCTACGGAGTGGGCTGAGGACGAGTTGTTCGTCAACGACTACGTGCGTACTCCACGGCCCAAACGCAAGCCGCTCGAGGCCAAAACCGGCGGCAGCCGGGGCCGGGGCGGTGAGCGGACGGCTCGTCCCGCGAGGAGCGGCAGCGTAAAACCGAAACCTGCGGCTGCGGCAGCCCCCCCCTCTCCCATCGCCGCTGCAGAGGGCGCAAACGGAGAAGCGCCGGCTAAAAAACGCCGCCGCAGACGCCGCAAACCGGGTGAAAAAGCGGAACCGGGAAGTGCTGCCGCCCCCCAGGCAGAGTAGCGGCCCGGCCACCCCACTGAAGAGCAAAAGCCCGTTGGAATCGTCTCCTACGGGCTTTTTTTGTTTGCCTCGCCAACCGGCAAACAACTATGGGAACTCTCCAAGAGCATGCTGCCCCCCGGATAGGTGAACAGCATCACAAATACCCCGCGATCCCCACCCATGCCGTTGTCCGCCCCCAAGCCGGCCCCATCAGCCTGACATGCAGCAGAGCAGCCATATCATCTTTACGGGTTACCGTTTTACGACAGAGGTTATGCGACGATCGGAGAGAAAACGCACCAGCAGAAACAGGGGGATGCACCAGAGGGCCGACATAAGGGCGATATTCACCACCTCGCTGAAGTAGCCGCTGACGGCGTGTGGTATCGGTTCCATCACCCAGAGGACGAATCCTCCGATAAAATAGAGCGGTATGAAAAAGATTGTAGCCCACAGCAGCCGGGACAGCACCGTGAGCGATTGCGCGTTCCGTTTCATGAACAAGACCGCTGTCGCCAGAAGGGCAAGGCCATAGAGCGACTTGGCCCAGGGCAGTGCACCGTAGTGCAGGAAAACGTACCAGGCCGATACCGGTTCGTCCCGTTGGGCCGACAGCTGTGCCTGGATGTCGCCGCCATGATACTCCAACACCCCCCAGAGCCCCATGCCCAGCACGATTACGGCGGCCAGGGAGGCTCCCCAGCCGATCAGATTGACCGGGTGCAGCGTCTCGACAAAATCGGCGACTACGGTTGTTTCCGGCTCTGGCTGTGAAGGCGCCGCGTCGTGGGAGAATTTTTTGCCGAGCAATTCCTGATCACGGAGGCGCTGAACCTCTTCCCGCCGCCGCTCCACGAAGGCCTTGACGACGACCCCGCATTTGGGGCAGGTGGAGAATGATTCGTCCCCAAAGGTGCTAAAGCTGCATGACGGGCAGGTATCCACCAGGAATGCATTGTTTCCGGCGCGCGGTTTCCTGATGGTGAAGCCGTGTTTGCAACGCGGGCAACTCAGAAAACGCCCCTGCTCCGAAATTTCATGGTCAGGAACGGTGCCGTTTGCATTGCAGTTGGGACAGACAATCTTCATGTATCGCTCTGGTATGAAAATTATTTACCGGTGGACCGGTTTCAAACGAAAACTGGATGCCGCTACCCAAGCCTGTGTCTGCCGATTTTGCAACTCCCATCGGCGCAGGCAGCGCTTTGTTTGGGCAAAAACCGACGAATCCGGGCAAAAAACCGATAGCCCAATCGGGCAATGGTGGCAAAACCGGGCAGAGATAGTACGGTTGCGAGAATACCATAGACTGTCGAAGCCGGAAAGGCCCGCCAGATAGCCCCAAAGGCGTCTACCCCCCGATAGACCATGTTGTTCCGGTCAATGGCATGCAACTGATACATGAACTCGGCCAGAGGGATGCCATAGGCCATGGGATCGAATTCCGGAGCGCTGATATCGATGAATTTCAGCTTCCCGCCTTTGTCCTTGACACGATAGTGTGCCATTTCCGAACTGCACACCGAGCAGGAACCGTCATAGAAAACACGCAGGGGAAATCGGGGAGCAATCTTCACAAGACCTCCTTCGGCACGTCGGGCGCAGGGCACTAGCTGTCGGAGAGATCGGCCTCTCCGCGGATCTCCCGCAGGAATGCCGCCCCGTAGCGGGCCAGCTTGTGCTTCCCTACCCCACTGATACGCGCCAGGCCATCGTCATCCACGGGGCGATAGGCGGCCATCTCCACCAGGGTGGCATCCCCAAACACAACGAAGGGGGGCACCTGCTGTTCATCAGCCAAGCGCTTGCGCAGCATACGCAACCGCTCGAAAAGCTCCCGGTCATACTCCAACTCGCCCCTGCCCCGTTTCGGCTCCTTCTTCGCCACCACCCTGACCCGCGGCCGGGCCAGCACCACCTGCTCTTCCCCCCGTAGGACCGGTTTTGAACGAGCAGTCAGGTGCAACACCGAGTAATTGCCCACATCCTGCTCCAGGTAGCCCAGGTGCAGCAGTTGGCGCATGAGCCCCCCCCAGGCGTCCTGGGACAACTCCTTGCCGATGCCGTAGGTGGAGAGCCGATCATGCCCCAGACTCTGGATGCGTTGACTGCGTGAGCCGCGCAGCACCTCGATGACATGCCCCATGCCGAAGCGCTGTCCGACCCGGTAGACGCAGGAGAGGGCCTTCTGGGCATCTTCGGTGGCATCGTAGCGTTCCGGTGGGCTCTGGCAGACATCGCAGTTGCCGCAATCCTCCTCCAGATGCTCGCCGAAATAGCCCAGGAGGACGCGGCGGCGACAGGTAAGCGCCTCGGCAAAACCGACCATGGCGTTTAACTTGTGGAGCTCGATCCGTTTCTGGTCCGGGTTGCCGCCATTTTCGATCAAGGCCCGGGAGATGGCGATGTCGCCGTAACCGAACAGGAGCAGCGCCTCGGCCGGCAGCCCATCCCGGCCGGCGCGGCCGGTTTCCTGGTAGTAACTCTCGATGTTCTTCGGCAGGTCATAGTGCACCACAAAGCGCACATTGGGCTTGTCGATCCCCATGCCGAAGGCCACGGTAGCCACCACCACCCGCAGGTCGTCCCGTTGAAAGGCGTCCTGGGTCTGCTGCCGCTCCCTGTCCGAAAGGCCGGCATGGTAGGGAGCAGCCTTGATACCGGCCTCGGCCAGACGTCCCGCCAACTCCTCCACCCGCTTGCGGGAAAGGGCATAGACGATCCCGGCCTCATCGGAACGTCCCTTGAGAAAGGTGCTCAACTGCTGGAACGGTTTCTGTTTTTCCAACACCGTGTAGCGGATGTTCGGGCGGTCAAAACCGGCCACGTGACAAACGGCCTCCGTCAATCCCAAACGCCCGATGATATCGGTGCGTGTCTGGGGGTCGGCGGTGGCGGTCAGGGCAATCAGCGGGATTCCGGGAAACAGGTCCCGCAGCCGGCCGAGTTGCACGTATTCCGGCCGGAAGTCATGTCCCCACTGGGAGACGCAATGAGCCTCGTCAATGGCAAACAGCGCGATGTCCAGATCCTTCAAACGGTCCAAGAAACCATCGCTCATCAGCCGTTCCGGCGAGACGTACAGCAGGTCCAGTTGGCCGCCATGAAGACGGGCCAGCACCTGCCGGGCCTCAGCCTCCTTCAGCGAAGAATTGTAGAGCGCGGCAGCGACGCCGTTGGCCGTCAGGGCGTCCACCTGGTCCTTCATCAGGGAGATGAGCGGCGAAACCACAATGCCCACCCCGGCCCGGTGCAGGGCCGGCACCTGGTAGCAGAGGGACTTGCCGCCGCCGGTCGGCATGAGGACAAAAGCATCCTCACCGGCAACAATAGCGGAGATGATTTCCTGCTGGTGCGGCCTGAACGACGTGTAACCGAAAATATTCTTCAGAGTTTCCTGCAAGGACGTAATCATGGCACCACCGGATGTTGCCTGAGGGCTACTCATCAGGTTATCACCATGCCGCCGGAAACCACGAATTTCACGGCTTCCTCCACGGTCATGCCGCTGTCGAAGACCTCATCCTCCCGGAAGAACAGGGCAAAACCGGAAGTGGGGTTGGGCATGGTCGGCACATAGACCACCACCAGCGGGATCCCGTCACGCACGACCTCGGCCGTCACAAATCCGATGGCGCGCACGCCGGGACGCGGCCACTCCACAAAGACCGCCCGGCGATAGGAGGTTTTCCCTTCCCGGAACACCTTGAGCAGTTGTTTACTGGACGAGTAGATCGACTTGACGAGCGGGATGCGCTCCAACAGTTTATCCCCAAACTTGAGGAACTGGTTTCCCAGGACATTGGTGGCAAAGATGCCGGCAAAGTAGATGACGACCGCGCCGGTAATCATGCCGAGACCGGGTATATGGAGTTCGTGGTGGATGAAGAGACTGAAAAGGGTGTCCAGATAGCTGCCCAGGATGCCATCGGCAAAACTGAACAGGAATGTCAGGATAAAGATCGTAATTCCCACCGGGATCACCACGAACAGGCCGGCGATGAATTTTTCCTTCAAGTGATTGACAATGAATTTCATGAAACCCCTCACGACGATGATGTGCCGAGCATACCTTTTGCATTGATAAAGTCAATAGCTGAGGCGCGTATCGGACAAGTAGCGGCGAGCGGCAAAATAAAACAGCCTGTCGGCATGGGCGGGCACTGGTTGAACAATGGGCAGAAGCGGGGAGACGTTATGGAGACGATGCCGCCGCGGGGGCAAACGGACCGGCCGCGCCTGAAAATGCCGGAAGGCACCGCGAACAAGAGCCTTTCGAGAGACGCTTCCAACGGTATTGTCGGACCTGTCGACAAAATGGTATAAGATGACTTTTCGGTCTTTCGTAAAGTTGTCTCATCCTGCTAATTGTTAAAAAAACTCCTCAAGCATCAGCAGACGATGTCCTTGCCGCCCCCCCCTCAGCGCCTCCCGCGGCGGGCAAGCATTGTCTGGACCTTTTTGATTCATAGCTGGCCGTAAGAATGCCCGAAACTATCAGCAGCACACTATAAAAGTGAATGATACTAATCTCTTCATTCAAATAAAAGTATGCCGAAATACCGCTAAAAACAGGCAAGGTATAATAAACCAAACCTGCTTTGGAAGGGCCGAGTGCGACGACCGCCTTATTCCATAATACAAAAGCGGTTAGTGACGCAAAAACCCCCACGTAAAGAATGGAACAAACCGTTTTCATGGCGAATACGACGTGAGGAGCCGTCAGATATTCCCATAGATAGAAGGGAAACAGAAAGATGAGTCCCAGAAGAAATGTGCTCAACTGGAAAGCCATAATGCCTATCTGTGCGGGTTTGTGTTTTAATAAAATACTGTAAACGGCGAAAGTCACAGCGGCCAAAAGCATCCAGACGTCGCCTATGGCAAGTGATATGTTTAACAGACTGAAAAGAGCCCCTTTGGTAACAAGAAGAACAACACCTGATGCAACAAGCGTGATGCCGACGCTTTTATTTACAGTTATCGCTTCATTGAAAAAAATCCTGGATAGAATGACAATGAATATGGGAAAGGTAACCGAAATCAATGAGAGGTTGAGAGCGGTGGTCGTATGACCGGCAAAGTAAATCAACGTATTGAATATGGTAATTCCAAGTAATGATGTAAGACACAGATATGGAATGTTTTTTTTGATTACTTGCCAGTCGGCAATAAGCGGTTTCAAGGCAAACGGCAAAAAGACAATTACCGCAACAACCCATCTCCAAAAGGCAAGGCTGATGGGTGGTATGCTTTCATTGAGACCCCGCGCTATGATGAAATTGCCCGACCAGATAGCAGTTGCACTGATGGCAAAAAAATAGCCCGAAAACAACTGATGATTCTCTATTTTGTTTATCAATAGATAAAACTCCCGAACGGCGGCAATCGGCAGCAAGTTTGAGCTTGCCAGGACATTATGTCTAGCCGATCCTGACTCCCTTGATCGTTTCGCCCCCTTCTTCTTGGGCCGTTGTGAGACAACGATCCGCATTATCAATCAGCACGTCAGCCGTCATGCCGGTTTTCTGCTGGCTGGCGGTAAAACCGGACACGCCGAAACTGGCGCTTATCCGCACCTCTTTGTCGTACATCTTGATGATCTGGGAAGCGATCCTGAGGCGCAAGCGCTTGGCCACGATCATGGCTCCGGCCATATCGGTTTCCGCCAACACCACCACGAACGAGTCCTCGCCGTAGCGCGCCAGCCAGTCCACGTCCTTGCGAATCGACTCCGCCAGGCAATCGGCGCAACTTTTGAGCACCACATCGCCGGAGTAGTGCCCGTAAGCTCCGATAACATCCCTGAACTGATTGATGCTGACCAGTATCAGGGAAAGCGCACGTTCGTAACGATACGCCCGCTTGATCTCCTGGGGGATATGGTCCTCCATGTAGCGACGATTGAAGATCCCGGTCACCGGGTCGATGAGGGAGAGGTTTTTGATCTCTTCGATGTAGCGCTGCTGGGAACTTTCCAGCTCTAACACCCGCTTGGCCGTTTTCAGGCGGGAAACCAGTTCGGCCTGATGGGCCGGTTTGATCAGGTATTCGTCGGCCCCGGCCTCAAGCCCGGCAATGATGTCGTTTTTGGAATCCTGGGAGGTGAGAAGGATAATATAGGTATAACGGCCGGAATCGTCGGCGCGGATGGCCCGGCATAGTTCAAGGCCGTTCATCTCGGGCATCACCCAGTCGGTCATGACGATCGGATAATACCCTTTCCTGAAGATATCGAGCCCCTGCTTGCCGTTTTCAGCGACAACCACCTCGTGCCCCGCCGCCTTCAGGCCGGCTTCGAGAACGGTTCTTTGCAGAAGGTTGTCATCCACGACAAGGATGGGAAACGGTTTGGGCGAATTCTGTTGGGGTTCTTCCATTGGCGAATCTCCCGGCGGATTTTACCGCCCTGCAGCCGGCGCAAGATACTGGCTATTGACCACATTGGCCGGAGCTCCTGCAAGATATGATGCGACATTGGCGGAAACGATACTCATGAGCCGCTGCCGCGCCGCCAGCGAAGCCCATGCTATATGGGGGGTAAAGATACAGTTGGGGGCGTCAAGGAGCGGGTTATCGGCGAGCATCGGCTCATGGGCAACCACATCCAGCCCGGCGCCGGCAATCAGGCCGGTTCGCAACGCCTGGGCCAGATCGGCTTCGTTCACTAGCCCTCCCCGCGCTACATTGATCAGAAACGCATTGGACTTCATCATCCCCAGAAGCCGTGAGTTGACGAAGCCGGCATTGTCATTGGTCTGGGGACAGTTGAGACTTACTACATCCGCCGTAGAAAACAACTCTTCCAAATCGACGAAACGGACCGGTAGCGCCCCCACATCCTGTGGGATGCGGGGGGCATGGGCGATGATCCGCATGCCGAAAGCCGCGCCGATACGCGCCACCGCCCGCCCTATCGTACCGTACCCCACGATCCCCAGCGTCAGGCCATCCAACTCGACGATCGGCGCCTTCCAGAAGGAATGATCGGGACAACGGGTCCATTCGCCGGCCTTGACGGCGGCATTGTGAGCCCCTACCTGCACGGCCAATTCCAGCAGCAGGGCAAAGGCGGTCTGGGCAACCGATTCGGTGGAATAGGCAGGAATATTTGAAACCGGAATGCCGAGTTTGCCGGCGGCGGCCACATCGATATTATTGTATCCCGTGGCCAGAAGCGAAATGTATTTGAGTCTCGGCAGGGCGTTCAGGATGGCTGCATCCAGCTTGACCTTGCTGGTCAGAATTATTTCCGCTTGAGCGGCGCGCTCCAGGGTGAGTTCAGGCGGGGTTCGGTCGTAAACGGCACATATCCCCTGGTTCTCAAGCGGGGTCCAGGGATTGTCGCCGGGGTTGATGGTATAGCCGTCAAGGATAACGATCCTGGTGGTTTCAGACATGAATATTCACTCCTTTTCAGAATAACCGTCATTTTCGGCACGCTGGCACAGGAGAACATCACGTGATAAACGGCAGGAGCCCCCGCCATCGCCGCGCTCCTTACTCGATACCCCACGTGCGAACCATTGCCGCAAAGCCATCGGCAGGCAGGGGCCGACTGAAGTAGTATCCCTGGATCATCTCGCAGCCATGCTCAGCAAGAAAATCCAACTGTTCGCCGGTTTCCACCCCTTCGGCCACGACCTTCATGTTGAGGTTGTGCGCCATAAGGATAATGGTCCGCACAATAGTTGCGTCATCCGGATTAATCAGAATGTCGTCCACAAAGGATTTGTCTATCTTCACGACATCGATGGGAAAGCGCTTCAGATAGCCCAGGGACGAATAGCCCGTTCCAAAGTCGTCCAGGGAGAGGCCGAGCCCCATCCCCTTGAGCCCGTGAAGTTTTGCAACCGCCTCATCGACATTGTTCATGAGATAGCTTTCGGTGAGCTCCAGCTCCAGGAGGCCGGGGTCGAAGCCGGTTTCGGCAAGGATAGCGCCTATTCGCTCCACCAGGTCCTGCTGCTTGAATTGGCGTGCCGAAATATTTACCGCCATCTTCATCGGCGGCAGCCCCGCTGCCTGCCACTTACTGCTCTGCTCGCACACCGTGCGCAGCACCCACTCGCCGATCATGATAATCAGGCCGGTTTCTTCCGCCAGGGGGATGAACGTATCCGGCTGGATCAATCCGCGCTCAGGATGATTCCAGCGCAACAGCGCTTCCATGCCCTGTATCCGCCGGGTGGCCAGCTCGACCTTTGGCTGATAATGGATGACGAATTCTCCGCGTTCAAGGGCACGTCTCAGCCCGACTTCAAGTTCCATACGGTCCACAACACGGGTGTTCATCTCGGTGGTAAAAAACTGGAATCCGGCCCTTCCCTTGTCCTTGACGTGATACATTGCCGTGTCGGCCTTGGTGAGCAGGGCCGCGGCACTGTCGTCGTCGTTGGGATAGAGCGCCAGCCCGATACTGGGCGACACAAAGAACTCATTGCCATTGACCACAAAGGGATTGAAAAAGTGTTTCAAAAGGTGCTCAGCCACCAGGATAACGTCTTCAATCCTGCCGATACGGGTGAGGATAATCACGAATTCATCACCGCCGAGCCGGGCAATGGTATCGCCGCTCCGGACAACGGATTTCAGCCGATTGGCAACACTTTTCAGGAGTTGATCACCAACCGGATGACCGTAGGTATCGTTGATGATCTTGAAATTGTCCAGGTCCAAAAGCAGGACCGCCACGATATGCCCTTCCCGCCGTGCCGCCGCCAGGGCCTGTTCCAGGCGGTCATGGAGAAGATAACGGTTGGGAATACCGGTCAGAAGGTCGTGATTTGCCTGAAAAAACAACGTCTCCTCAAACTGTTTCCGCTCTCTGATATCCTTAACCATGATGCACAGGGCTTCCCTGCCGTCATAGGGTATCAGACCGGCGCTCAATTCAGCATCAAGGGCAGAACCGTCTTTGCGGCGGAGGCGATACTCTCGTTTTTGCTGCAAAAGCCTTTCTACCAGGGTATCGGTTATGGCTGCATCGCCAAAAGCAAGCTGACCGAGATACAGGCCGACCAACTCGTCGGCGCTGTATCCCAGATAGTTCTGGATCGCACCATTGGATTCTATGATCGCCCCGTTTGTCCGGTCCGTGATGAGGATACCCTCGTTGGCCCCCTCGATAACCAGGCTGTAGCGCTGCTCAAGCTCCTTGCCCTGTTGCTGCGACACGGCGAGTTTTTTCAGCAAAAAATGCACGATGGCAGCAAAACCAAGAACCAAGCCAAAGAAGCAGAGCAAAAAGTATCCTACGGCCCGCATTCCCCTCCCATAGATGGTGCGCCGGTCGGTTACCTTGACGATAAAGGCCTTGTGGCCATAAATATCCTTTACCAAGGCATATCCGTTAATATAGCGGAACCCATCCGCCACGACCGCACGTGGCCTGGCCTCGCTCAGCATCACCCCGGCCTCGCCCAAAACGCTCGTTGCCGCTCCTGGCAGCAGGCACAGAGAAAGACGGGCCATCGTTGCCAAACCGGCAACCTCTGTCGCATTCAGGTACCGCCCCATGATCAACGTGCCCCGGATAGGCCCCCTGTACTCACTGGTCAGTATTGGCCGAGAAGCGACTATCATCAAGCCTTCCGGCAGGTTTATGACACCTTTGACTGTGCTGTCAGGCATCGTGTGGCTCAGCAGCAGATTCCCGGGGGCGATATGGCGAAAAAATCCGGCAGGAACAGGCGTAAACCGGCCTTTTTCAAGATCAAAGCCCTTGCCGAAGATGACATCCCCGGCACTGTTGAGATACATGATCAGGTTGAGACGTTGTTTTGCAAAGGTGGGGGCGGTCAAATTCGATTTTTCAAAAGCATAGTTGCCATCCCTCACATAGCGGTAGACATCATCCCAAGCGGAATAATCACCACAGACTATGTTGAGGTTATTGGCTTCGTCGTTGATCAGGTTGACCGCTCGTTCCACGTTCTCTGCGGCTTCCTGCACTTCGATCCTTGCAAAGCTATCGAGCAGGAACACCTTGGTAACCAAATAGAGCAACAGAAACATCCCAGCCAGAGACACAGACAATATCGGCAAAGATTTGGAGCGCAACTTCATAGAGGAGCCCGGTAAGACAAAATGGATTGAATAAGAAAATGATCATAAAAACGCGGCACAGTGTCTCAATCGTACTGTGCCGCAGTTTTGATCACTATATATAAGTAAAAATCAATGGGTTGCAAGTAAAAAAACATGTAATTACTGTGGGGTTGGGTTAAGGAAGGGTATTGGAGGGGCTCCGTTTATGTTGGCGCCGCTCCCGCTCTGCAAAAATCCGAAACGAATTCGCTGACAGCGGGCAGAAAGCGGCGGAAGTCCTCGCGCAACCCGGCATAGTTCCGTCTCAATTCCTGTTCGCCGTAGGCCAGAGGGTTATCACGCGTCACCCGGCGCGACATACGCTCAAGGGCTAGGCCGATGCCGCCTATCTCGCAATAGGAGGGAAGCAGTTCATCAAATACAACCGGCAGCAGGCCTTGCAGGCGTTCAGGCAACCATTCACGCCGCCCCTCAACCATCTTTTTGGCTCGGCTCAGATAACTCGTCAAGGATTCATCCACCCATTCGTCCCAGCCTGCAGATAAAAAGTGATCATAAAACAGATCGACAAATATCCCACGCCACAACCGGTACTGCGGCGCAATCCGGTCATAACTCCGGCGAAAGACGATATGCTGTTGCGCAAAACTGTCGATACGACGGTGCAGCATGATTCCAGCCGCCACACCGGGAGGGTAGTTTTCACCTACCCTTCCCTTGACAAAATCCCCCATGAAATTGCCGGTCAGCAGGTCTGGATCATTGCCGGAGAGATAGAGATGGAAGAGGAAGTTCATGGTACTCCGAATTCAATTTATCCATTTCCTTAAAATAGCCTCAGCTCAGGCAAGCTATAAGAATACGTCATCAGCCTTTAATCGACATGGTGCAGTTGAACACTTGGAACGGAACAGCAACTTACCCATAAACTGTCTACTTGATAGGACAACTTGCGCACGAGGCAAGAAATATATGCGATCTGCTCTTGAAAATACGCATTGAAGAAGCAGAAGAAGCTATACGCCAATCGCATTCCTTGTTAATATCAAACCAAATTAGGGCTTCTATCCGCTCAAATCGTGATGGCAGAATTGAAAACATATCACTTATCCAATCAGGCTTTTCCCCGCCCAATTCTGTACACCCGACTTCGCCAATTATCACAGGTTTTCTTGAAAGAGAAGTTACAATATCATACCCATCTCTGAACAAATCAACGAAACTATGCCATTTACTCCATTCAGTTGACGCCCCCCAATTGTAGCCGTCAAGAGCTATCATATCGATTTGGTCATCACCAGGAAAATAATTACAGATTCTGTTTTCCTGAGTATCTGGATATGATGAAGTATATGGCGACCAGACCCATTTAACATTTGATGCACCAACTTCAAAAAAAAGTGTTCTGATATGGTTCCAAGCTTTTAGAAATTCCTCAGGTGTATTATTATTTACAGTGCCACCCCAAGGGTACCAAGAGCCATTCATTTCATGCATCGGACGTAGTAAAATAGCCTTTGGGCAAGCTGCCAGAGTAGAGGCAAATGCCCTAATGTAGGTATCAAATGCTCCGGCGGTAATGTTTATAAGTGAAAAATGGGGCTGCTTTTCGAGCACACCAAATTCAGAATTGATGGACCAAGGTTCCCATGTTAAAAGGATTTCTTTTGGCGCAGACAAAAGCCAACTCAGCCAAGGCAGGTCATCTTCAATCTTGCAATTATTCCAGGCTCTATAAAAAGAAAGGATGGAAATTTCGGTTTCATATTTTTTTTCAAGAATAGCAAGAGCAGCTCTATCTAAATTATAATTTAGATGGTAAATTCCAAACTTCATCGCATGTACATTTGGGGCCACAAGCTAAGACCAATAAATCTACTAAGGGTAACAATAGTCCAGGTCGCCCAAAAAATATTTACTATTAAAAACCAGGGATCATTATCTATTGTCACAATACCATATACTATTGCTATAAGTGAAAATACGGAAATGAGCATATGAGGCCAACATGATAAAATCTTTGTCGTGAGCAGGGAATGTTTTTTGACCTTGCTAGTTACAGTGTAGTCAGGAAGCTTTGTGCGACAGCGAAGAGCAGTCACCGCAGCGCTGAAATACACATAAAAAAGCCCAGCTTGACACTGAAATACTTTATAGTTGTTGAGGCCATCCGTGAGAAGCTTGTTAGCTATCAAATAGACAATAAAGTATGGTAATCTGGCAAGAAAGTATTCCGACAAATTCGCCTTAAGCATGAAATTATGTGTGAAAAGAGACCAAATAGGTAGGAGGAAAAAAATCGGTAAAAAAATGCCGAAAGAGATGTAATTGTAGCCAAAGTGCAGATACTGAGCCTTTTGCCTCCAAGAAAGCCCTTTGTAACGCAGAGGCGAATCCCAAAAAAAAAGTCGCAACGAATCCACTGCCCATTGCCACCGTTGTTTCAGGTGGCTGCAAACATCTTCCGGAGCATGGCCAATAGTAAAAGCTGTATCATGGTATACAGTTTTCCACCCCTTAGCATGAATACGCATAGATGTGTGAAGGTCTTCCACTAAGTTCCACTCTGAAAACCCTCCAATTTCCATCAATGCTTCTCGACGATAGACGACTCCATTGCCACAAGAAATGGCAGCATTATCATTATCTTTACCAGACTGCATGGCTTTGTAGAAGACCTCGTCAGAATTTCCCCATGGATCGTTTTTCGGTAGTTTAAAGCGTTGTTCAGTCTGTACAAAAGCAATACGAGGAATTGAAAAATAGCCGACAATACTTTTCAAAATATTACTTTCAGCAACCTGATCGGCATCAAGAGCAAGGATCAAGTCTCCATTGGTTCGACTAAATGCATAATTAAGGTTGCCAGCTTTACGGTTTTCATGGGTGGGACGACGGATATAGCCTATACAAAATTCCTCGGCCATAGAGAGAAGTTTATCGTCTTCGCCATCGTCGAGGATGTAAACAGTCTTGTTCTCATAATCAATAGCGCAGGCTGCCATAACCGTCCGTCTTACGATTTCAAGCGGTTCTCTGCAAACAGGAATAAAGACGTCTACTGAATATTTTTTTTGAGGAATGACCCCTTCAGGGTGGTGATGACGTTTGTACCAAAGCAAATTAATCCAGAGTAGGTAGTGAACAAGGAATACACTTTCACTTAAAATAAAAGGTATGAAAGTATACCAATACTGCCAATTAGCTTTATAAACACACCAAGAGAAATAAAACACTGCACACGGAATATTGAGAATTGCAAATATTTGCCCCAAGACCCTTCTGGTACGAGTTTCTTGCTCTTTGTATCGTTGATATTTTTTCTTACCCTGAATATCATCCAGCCAGCTCTTTATGGCTGCATGTATGGACATGTGCCCCTCCTAGAACAAGATAAAATAAGACAACAGGATTTGCTGGGCGGCATAATGACCACTAAACGAATCCCGGTTTTCTCCTCTATTCTGATAAAAATACTTTGCCTCACAATGAAGCCCTTGGGTGTTACCAATATCAAGGCCGGTAAATATTGAAATAGTGTTGCCAATGCCCCCGCTACGTTGAAGATAGTTTAGGTTCCACTCCCCTCCGTAGATAAAACGATCTGATTTTACACGGTATGCCATTCCGGTAGTGTGGGCAGAAAAATCTGAAGGGTCAAAATACGCACTCTCTAGGGCTTTATGGGAATAATTCAAAAAAAAGTAACTATAATATGCCTTAAAATTTGGAAACAGTTCTGGTGAATAATCTACTCCAACAACGGAGCTAAGTTTAAGATTATCGTCAGAATAATCGCCATATGTCAGCTTTCCCCACAGAGCCAATTCCTTGACGATCCCTTGTCGAAGATAAACAGAATAGTCATTTGTGGTCAACTTTAGACGTGCTGCGCCTATAGAGACGACAGGGTTATAGAATTGATTACCAAAGGCCGGTTCTGTGTCGATTATGTCAATATGGTCATAACTTAGCTTAACTACGCCTAAAGAATTAAGTTCAACAGTTGAAGACAGGCGTAAGTTTAGGTGATTTTGTTGATTGTCATAGATGTTACCATCTAACCGACCGGTTATAGCGAGATAGTGTTGAATTTTCTTTTCTGCCTGCACAAAAACGGATTGACGGTTAATGGTATTAAAACCATTTTGGCTAAACCTAGAGTAGGTGTAGCCTGTTTTGGTTAACAGTCCCGCCCACAGTGAGCCTTCAAAATCAAAACCACTATTTAAACGGGAATAATTATTAGAATTGCTGTACCAATCTGTCTGAACAGTTATCCGTGGCAAGTTTGATATTTTAAGTATCTCTAGCAATTCATAAATACGTGGGTCACTATCGTTAATAGTTTCAAGCTGTTTAATAGCATTCGTTGCATCGTAAACTGGACCAGTTTTAACGGAAATTTCAGCAAGTCCCCAGAGAGCTTCCTGATTGGCAGGATATAAGGCAAGAATCTGTTTGTATAGTTGCTGCGCTTTATTCTCATTCCCAAGAAAATGGTTACAGCGCGCCTCTGTCAAGGCCGCAATTAGCGGTCGTTCCTTATTTTCAAGAAGTAGTTGAGTTAATTTTAAAGATTTCTGGCTGTCCCCCCTACGAGCATGCAGTTCGGCCAAATCCTTGATAATTTCGGGGGTTGCCGGCGCGAGTAGTAATGCCCTCTCAAGATTTTTTCCGGCCTCTTCAAGCCTATTTCTTGCCGACAGAACTTTTGCCCATTCCCAAAGTATAAAAGGATTGTCTGGACGAGTTGCGGCCATAGATGCAAACTCAGAGTCGGCTTGTTCAAGCCGATTACTCCAAAAAAGCATACGTGCAAACTCCCAGCGAAAATGAAGATTGTTAGGATCATCGTTGCGAATTTGTTGACCGATGCGAAAGGCATCGTCCCACAACCCCTGATAGGTATATGTTCTGAACAGTTCTTGTTGGGCAGAGGTATCCGATGGTGCCCGGGAGATATGGACAAGAAGCTTATTTATTTTAGCCGCATTATCTTCGCTAAGACGACGACGGATATTAACTAATGCCCTCGACTCAAGGAATATTGATGATATATCAGGAATAACTTCTCGATATGTTGCAACAGACTCAGCCAGATGCCCGACAGCCAATTGGTTCCAGGCAAGTCCACGATAGATAGTATCAGTCGGTTTAATTTTTACCAAATTTAAAAAAAACTTTTCGGCTTCTTCAGAGAAGCCATATTCATTGAGGAACCACGCGTTATGTTCTTTATACCCCGTATTGTCTGGCTCTATCTGGATCGCTTTTGCAAAACAACTACGCGCTGCAAACGTCTGGAGAGATGCCTCCAGTGACATACCCTTCATAAACATTGTGTGGGCATCTTCTGCTGCCGAAGAAAATTGTGGGGACAAAACGATCAGAACAATCAGGGGGTATAGCAGAAACTGGGCGAACATTATTTTCCTTTCGCTCAGACAGAATAAATTTAATTAATCAACAACTTACCAGCCAATTGGTCAACTATTCAATTAGTTTCAATCTAAATCAGAATATAATTTAGATATTACAATACATTACAAAAGAAAGTGTTTGTGCAACGATTTAAATATTTAAATAAAATCTGGCACTATTAAATGGTTTCCTCCAGCACAATATCAACAATATCGCCCCACCGGTAAAGAGCATCAAGAGACCGGAAGGTTCCGGTACGGGGGCAACATCCACAATTACATTGTCGAGCCCCCATGATTCGTCAAGATATGAAGAACCATCTAATCCAGTGACATAGTTATCTTGCAAACCTTTACCCGAGAAAGTAATAGCCATGAGGTTGGAGAGACTTGGGAGCGTAAGGACAAAGTGGTAAACTGAATCCATGTTGGAATATGTTACATTATATCCGGGGAGGCCATTGTAATAGGAATATCCAAGAGTATAGCGTTCAGCAGCTTGTGATGCGTTTGGCTGCATACTGAGGTCACCGTTGCTGAAAGATTGGTGTAGAAGCTGAGAATTGTTGATTGCCACATTAAAATAATCAGGGCCAAAAGCCTGGTTGTCGCCGTCCCATGATCGGATAAAATACACATCAAATGATACAGTTGCTAAACCTGCAGAAAGGCCACTCAGAGTAAGGGTTGTAGAGTCGTTGGAAAAATCACCTAAAAAGTGACGATTGCCTATGGGGGTTACAGATGTTGTATTGACTGACCATTCACTTCCAACGGTATCCTCAAAATTATTTGAATAAATCAAGGTTGCATTAGCATCAACTCCCGATACAAAAAATATCGCTAGAGCTGCGAGGATAGCCTTGGTAATTTTAAAATTTGTAAGTTTCATCTTATCCCCCCCCAATAAGTGCAGCGCTTTGTTTACCACAAAAACAATAAGCAATTTGTGTGCCACCTTAAATAACGAGACCAGTATTGCTTTGCTTTACATTTACTTTTCATGTCCAATTAAGCTGCACGTTTCATTAATATTAACAACAAGCTAAATATGCAAATACATATATTTGATATTCACAAACATGATAAGGGCACGAGACTAACCTGTCAGTAATTTTTACACTTTTGGGATGTATGAGAGGTCCCATGTCGAATAATTTAACAAAGTTCTTGGCAATTTTTAGGCTATTATTAGACCTCATTTTATTATCGTAAGACTCAATAGACATACCTCTCCCGCAACGCCACCTTATTAATCTTTCCCACACTTGTCTTATCAATAGCCTCCACCATCCGTGTCCTGAGGAGGACCACCTGTTTGGAAATCATCCCCTTGTCGGCATATTCCCGGACATGGTGCTGAATCTGCTTTTCCACGACCACAGTGCCCGGTTTTGGCACCACCAAGGCCAGGGGCCGCTCACCCCATTTTTCATCGGGCAGACCGATCACCGCCACCTCGGCCACAGCGGGATGATGGGCGATAATATCCTCCAATTCCAGAGAGGATATCCACTCTCCACCAACCTTAATGACGTCCTTGCTCCGGTCGGTTATCTTCACGTATCCTCGTTCATCCCGCACCGCCACGTCACCGGTATGCAGGTAGCCCCCCTCCCAGAGTTTCTCGGAGGTTTTGTGATCCTTCAGATATCCCTGGGTCAACCAGGGGGCACGGACAACAATCTCGCCCGTGCTGCGGCCGTCGCGGGGCATCTCGTCCCGCCCCTCCCCCACCACTTTCAGATCAACCAAGGGAAGCGCCAGACCAGTCTTGCAGCGGATCTCGGCCTGTTCTTCCGGGCTCAGCTTCAGCATATCGGGGGTCAATTGGGCAAGGGTCAGGATGGGGCAAGTCTCGGACATGCCGTAGCCGGTAAAAATATCTATGCCGTGTCCCAATGCCGCCATGCACAGTGCCTGGGACATGGCAGCGCCGCCGATGATCAGTTTCCAGTTGCTCAGGTCGATCTTGGCCGCATGGGGATGTTTGAGCAGCATGTGCAGGATGGTCGGCACACAATGGGAAAAGGTGACCTTTTCGCGTTCGATCAGTTCCAACAGCATATCCGGTGCGTAACGACCGGGGTAGACCTGTTTGAGCCCCAGTGAAGTGGCCACATAAGGCAACCCCCAGGCATGGACATGGAACATGGGGGTGATGGGCATGTAAACGTCGCCACGGTGCAGACATCCCTGGACAACCGAGGAGCAGAGCGCCGCCTGGACCCCCAGGGTATGCAGCACGAGTTGGCGGTGGCTGAAGTAGACCCCTTTGGGCATGCCGGTAGTGCCGGTGGTATAAAAGGTAGTGGCACGGGTATTTTCGTCGAAGTCGGGAAATTCGAATTCCGGCGGGGTTGAGGCCAGCAGTTCCTCGTACTCGGCAGTGAATGTCAAGGTTGTCTCGTGGGGATGTGGTTCGTCGCCCTTGAGGAGAATGAAGTCGCGCACCGTGTCGATCCGGCCGCGGATCTGTTCCAGGATTGGCAGAAACTCGGAGTTGACCAGGAGCACGTCATCCTCGGCATGGTCGATGGTGAAGAGTATCTGTTCCGCGGAAAAACGCACGTTGATGGTGTGCAGCACCGCGCCGATCATCGGCACGGCAAAAAAACACTCCAGATAGCGGTGACTGTCCCAATCCATAACCGCTACGGTATCTCCCGGTTTCACTCCCATCCGTGTCAGGGCCGCCGCGAGGCGTTGAACCCGCTCACGGAATTGACGGTAACTATGGCGGACTTGGTTCCGGTAGACGATCTCCTGTTCCGGCGCATCCACTATGGGGTGCAGGAGCAGTCGTTTGATCAGTAATTGGTAGTCATGGGCGGATTCGGTGCGGGGAATGGGGATGCATTTCATGAAAACAGTGTCCTTTCAACATCATTGTTCGCTTTCGCTGCGGGCCGGTCCGGCCGCAGACAAACGGCCCCATACTACCGACGTGTTCTCCAAAAGTCCACCCCGCTATGTTATATTTATGCACCCTTCTGTGCCTTTTTGCCCCCCTGCTTTAGTCCGTTGCCCTTTTCAAACTCTTTTCTTAGCCGCTCCAACCCTTTGCGATAACTTTCGGCGTCGCCGTACTCAAAAAAACGAGGATAGCGATCATGGGCGGCCCGGATGCGGCGAGCATGCTTGATCGGGCACCAGTACTGTTCGGTGCGGGCGGCTATCTCCCGGAAATAGGCTGCCAGGCCATTGCCATAGGAACAGTAAAAGCAGTTCAACTTTTCTATGATGTTGAGGTAGGGGAGGTCCTCACGGTCAAAGGTCAGGTATTCCGAACGCTTGACCTTGGGAATTTCGTAGATCGGGAAGCAGACCGTCTGGTAGATCAACAGAAAAAGATCCAACACCAGGAAAGGGATAAACCCGGTATAGATGATCGGGGCGGTCAGAACGTTCAGCGGCCGAGATTCCGCCAAATAGCGGAAGAGCCCGGTCTTGAGACGGCGCTGCTGGTGTGCCACCTCTTCGGCAAAACGGACGCGCTTCTCCTCGATGATGAACTGGAACTGCTCCCGTTTGGTGCGGAACTCGACTTCCAGCTCTTCTTCAAGCTCCCTGATTTTCTGGATTAGTTCATCGATTTGTGGTGCCATGATGATCTCCCGGCGGGGCAGCATTGCAAAAAAAAATGCGCAGCCTGACCATATTCAGACTGCGCGGTATGATAACGAAAGATACTACTAATGTTTTCATCCTACACTATTGGGGGATGAAGCAATAGCGTTTACCACTCACCGGGATTCCCACCTCCCTTCATCCAGTTCCTCCTGCATCACCGCAGGCTAGAAGTAGGTGACCTGCAACAGCGGTGCAAGAGTGCTCCGGTTCGTTCCGGTAGTATCGTTGATTTCAACAAGCCCCGGCGAAGCTGTCCCCAAATCCCGCAGGATACGGACCTGGAAGTTGAGCAGTCCCAGTCGCTGTGCTTCCACCATCAAACCTGTCACATCCACCGTCACATGCCCTCCGAAGTCTGACTGGGAGATGGGAGGGATGATCGTGGTGGTTGCCAGCGCCGGTTGGAGCGTTCGATCAAAATCCGTTCCCACCAGGGTTGGCGGCTGGAAGGAAACAAGGTCGATGCGGATCGGGATCGTACCGCTCAGGGGTTGAGGCTGGATACTGGAGATAACGATATCCAGGAACGCCGACAGAATGACGGCATTCCCCGGGACACCGCCTGTCCCGGTCAGGGGGAAGTCGAGGAATGTGCGGTATTCGGCTCCGCTAGCCGGATCTATACCGGCAAACACGCTTTGGACACTCGGCGACATGCCCTGTATTACCGTGAAAACACTTGTGACGGAATCCCGTGCGATATCGCCGTCAGAAGTAGAATCGCTCAGGATCTGGGCAACAAATGTCGGTTGCGCGCGACCACCGTCATTGCCGCACCCTGCCTGGATCAAGATTGTGAGCCCCATCAGTGCCGCCAGGATAAGCCGTTTCATAGCCACCTCCCGTTGTGCGTGCGACGCGAGAAACCAAACCATCCTTTCCCTTGTCCTAGAGACATACTACCACAACTGCGGTACAAACTAAACACAACGTCACAGGGATAACTTTACGCCACACGCCGCACGACGGCCTTTTCGACCTCCAGGACGGCAAACAGCACTATTCCCGGCACAAATACCCAGGCCAGCGCCTCGGCAGCCAGCGGGGTGGTTTTGAAGAAGGCCTGCATGGCCGGCAGATAAACGACCATCCCCTGCAGCAGGATCACCGCTCCGACCATGGCCAGGAGCAGGGGATTGCCGAAGAGCCCCATGCGAAAAAAGGAGTGCCGGAATGAGCGCAGGGCCATGGCTTGGCCGATCTGGGCAAAGGCCAGGGAGGTGAACAACACGGTCTGCCAGTTCTCGGGGTGGAACCGCCAATGGTGATAGGTCAGCAGAATAGTCGAAGTGCCGATAATCCCCCCGGTCAACAGGGTATGACGCACCATGCGGCGATCGAAAATCTGGGAGGTTGGAGAAACCGGGGGACGGGCCATGACGTCCGGCTCGGAGCGTTCCACTCCCATCCCCAGGCCGAGCAGGCCGTCGGTGAGCAGGTTGAGCCAGAGCAGTTGCAGAGGGGTGAGGGGGCTGGGCAATCCCAGAAATGGCAGGGTCAGCACGGCCAGGATCTTGCCCAGGTTGCCGGCCACGGAAAATTCGATGAACTTGCGGATATTGTCGTAGATGGTGCGCCCTTCACGCACCGCAGAGACAATGGTGGCAAAGTTATCGTCCAGGAGTACCATATCGGCCGCCTCGCGGGCCACGTCGGTGCCGGTCATCCCCATGGAGACGCCGATGTCGGCCTTTTTCAGGGCCGGGGCATCGTTGACGCCGTCCCCGGTCATGGCCACCACCTGCCCCTGGCGTTGCAGGGCATCGACGATCATCAGCTTGTGCTCCGGCGAGACCCGGGCATAGACCGACACCTCCCCGCTCGCCGCAACCAGACCGGCCGTGCCGATACGCTCAAGTTCGGCACCGGTCATGACCCGCCCCCCATCCCCCATGCCCAGCCCGTCGGCAATGGACCTGGCGGTCAACGGGTGGTCGCCGGTGATCATGACCGGCCGGATGCCCGCCTGGCGGCAGAGTTCAACCGCATCCCGCGCCTCGGGGCGCAAGGGGTCCATCATGGCGACCAAACCGATCAGGGAAAGACCGTGAACAGCGTGTGTGTCCCGGCCGCCGATGCCGCTGGCAACGGCCAGCACACGCCTTCCCTGGCCCGCCAGGCGGTCGACGGCCGTCATGGCCGCCCGACGCTCCGCTGTCGCAAGCGGATGGTCGCCGACCCGGTCGCACAGCTCCAGCACCGCCCCCAACGCCCCCTTGCCGACCACGAGGCATTCACCGGTTTCCAGATGGGCGGGAAGTCCAAGCGATGTCGCAACAGCAGCATCTCCAACCATATGGAAGGTGACCATGCGTTTGACCGTAGAATCAAAGGGAATCTCGGCAACGCGCGGCAGCCGGGTCTCCAGTTCATGGCGCAACAGTCCCTCATGTGCCGCGGCCGCAAGAAGCGCTATCTCGGTCGGGTCCCCTACCCCCTGCCCCTCTCCTTCCGCCAGCACGGCCTCGTTGCAGAGCGCAACACAGGCCAGTATTCCACGGCGGGCGGCTTCGGCTTCCGATCTCGCCCCGTTGAGGGGCGGAGCGTCCTGTTGCAGGACTTCTGCGCTGGTGACGACCTCTGTGACCGTCATGCGGTTCTGTGTCAGGGTGCCGGTCTTGTCGGAACAGATCACGGTCACCGAGCCGAGGGTTTCAACAGCCGGCAGCTTGCGGATCAGGGCGTGACGTTTCAGCATGCGTTGAGAACCGATGGCCAGGGTAATGGTGACTACCGCCGGCAATCCCTCCGGGATGGCGGCCACCGCCAGGCTGACGGCGGTCATCAGCATTAGACGCAGGTCCTCGCCACGCAGCAGGCCGATGGCCAGAAACAACAGCGAAACCGCTACCGCGGCAAAGGCCAGAATCTTTCCCAATCGGTCGAGGCGCCTCTGCAAAGGTGTCCATTCCTGGGCCATGTCCTGCAACATACCGGCGATACGCCCCAACTCCGTGTTCATGCCGGTTGCCACCACAACGGCCACCCCACGGCCATAGGCAACCGTGGTACCCATGAAGACCATATTCACGCGCTCGCCGGTCGGAATGGGATCATCCATTGCTCCCAGGGCCTCGACACACTTTTCCACCTCTTCGGCCTCCCCGGTCAGGACCGCCTCCTGCACCCGCAGGTTGTAGACCTCAACCACTCTGCAATCGGCCGGCACCAGGTTGCCTGCCTCCAAGAGGACGATATCGCCCGCCACCAGATCGACTGCCGGAATTTCAACCGGCATCCCGGTGCGCCGCACCCGCACCACAGGCACGGCCAGCCGTTTGAGCGCCCGCATGGCCCGCTCCGCACGGTATTCCTGCACAAATCCCAGAACAGCAAAGAGGCAGACGATGGCGAGGATAGTCAGGCTGTCTTTGAAAGAACCGACAAAAGCAGAGAGGAGCGCTGCCCCGGTCAGGATCAGCGCCATGGTCGAGGTGAACTGCTCCCACAAAATAAGCCAGGGCGATGTGCCGCCCCGCTCCCGTAGTTCGTTACTGCCGAAACGGGACAAGCGGCAGGCAGCTTCGTCGGATGAGAGGCCGCAGGCGGCATCGACCTTCTGCTCTGCCAGAACTGTTGCTATGTCCCGCAGGTGCCAGTCCATCAGTAGACCTGGGGATCCGGGGTGTCGAGCATCGGGTTGAGGCGGACAGCCAGGGAAAACAGGTAGGGGTAGTCAACCTTGAGGTGTTGCATGTACAAGACCCATTCACGGGACAAGTGCCCGAAGACACGCTTGATGTCGCCATTGATGTGTTCGGTATCGCTCGGAGACATTGCGTCAAAGGATGACCGCGCCTCCAGCTCCTCCACCAGATGGAATACGGCCCACAACAGGTCGGTAAACTGCTCATGTTCCAGCAGGTTCTGATTTTCCAGGAGCCCAACCAGAAACGTGCGCTTTTCGATCAGGAATTCCTTCAGCCGGTTCTTGCCCCCTGCATCGCAACTGACCTTGATATCGGTCCGGCCCAAGTAGTCCAGCGCCTTTGCGAATTCGTCATCTTTCCAGTTCCCGCCCACCAGAAGGTGGCCTTTCAATTCTCCACAGGCCGCCACGCAGGTCGATAGCTCCCTGAGCAGGCGATTGCCGACCTCGCTGAAAAAAACACCGATCACCATATTGAGCTTGCGCATGACCGCCTGGCGTTCCCGCTCCCGTACAATCTGCTCAACGATCAGTGTAATAAACATGACATAAACCGGCAAGAATGCCAGGTTTCCCAAAAAGCTAGAAGCGATGTCGCGGCTGTTGCCGAGAACAAAGTAGTCAATCAGGTACAGGGCCAGCGATGCCCCGGCCAGGACCGCCAATACGATGTGTTTTTTAAGGAACAATCCGTTCATCCACGCTTCTCCATTTCAACCTTCCCGCAGGGCATCGACGATATTCAGGCGGCTGGCCCGCACGGCGGGGATTACGCCCCCCACAAAACCCATGAGCAGGGAAAACAAGAGTGATTTGTAAATAATTTCGACAGTAAGGGTAAATGAAAAGGCAAGCTCGGAAAAGGTCTGCCAGTTCATGGTAGAGATGGTGATAAACTGCATAAATGACGCCATGAAAAGTCCGGCGGCCCCTCCGATCAGGCCGAGCAGCAGGGATTCCATCAGAAAGGCCAGCATGATGCTGCTGCGTTGGAAACCGAGAGCCCGCAGGGTGCCGATCTCTCCGACCCGGTTGGCAACGGCGGCATACATGGTGATCATGGCACCGATGATGGCGCCCAGGGAGAAGATCACCGTTAACGACATGCCGAGTATGCGTAAAAACTTGGCCATGGCCTCGGACTGATCTCGATAGTAGCGGGTTTCGCGGCGCACATCCAACGTCAGGCGCGGGTCGGCATCCAGCTTGGCCTTGACCGCAGAAAAATCGCCGCTGTCGCGCAGCCGGAAGGTGACCGAGGAGTACACCGGCCGCCGGAAAGCCTGCATCAACTGGATGGCATCACCCCATATCTCGGAATTGAAACCGGTAGCGCCGGCATCAAAGATACCGACCACCGTCCAGTCGCGCATGCCGAAGCGAAGGGATTCACCGATCCCGCCGCCTTTGAAGCGCTGCGCGATACTGCCTCCCGCCATGATTTCAGCTGAACCGGGACGTGGCATGCGCCCCTCTACCAGTCGCACCTGGGGCCGGAGTTTGAGGGACGCTGGATCAATCCCCCGGATGACCACATTGGCCGGCTTGTCGCTGCCCCGTTTGGGAAGGCTTATCAGTACGACCAGTTCCTTGGCCGCCAGGAGGGTGCCGTCACTTCCGGTAGCGATATCCGGCAGGCTCTCCACAATGGCGGCCTGGGAGCGCTCCACACCGCTTTGCACCTCCGAGTTGGCCGCCTTGCGGGTGACGATAACATTATCGGCGGAACCGGTTTCAATCAGCGTTTTTTCCAACCCCGCCGACAGCATCAGGATCGAAGCGAAGACAAACACCACCAGCGCCATTCCCGTTGCAGTCAAAAAGGTTGTCAGGCGGCGGGTGAAAAGATTGCGAAAGCTGTAGGAAATCGGAATGGGCATCTCGATCGGCCAGTTCGTTACACGGGGAGCATGATGGTAAAACGGCACCCCCCCTCGGGAGGTGACTCGACGGTGATGGTCCCACCGTGGGCTTCGATAATACGGTAGGTAACGGCCAGCCCAAGGCCGGAACCCTCCGCCTTGGTGGTCCAGAAGGGTTCGAACAGGTGGGCCGCCGTAGTGCTGTCAATGCCGCAACCACTGTCGGTCACCGTAATAACCGCTGCCGGGGTTTTGTTAAAACCATCCGCTCCGCTGAGTTGAAAACGCGATTCGATCCCAACCACACCCCCCTCCGGCATGGCCTCCGCGGAATTACGGAACAGATTCAGCAGGACCTGCCGCAGTTGGTTGATGTCGGCTTGAATCAGTATATGCGCGGCGACGAGATTGCGGAAGGAAACCGCCCTGAAGTGACTGTCTGAAGACAGGAGCATAATCAGATCTTCCACCAGCGGCCGCAACTCGAACCGCTCCTTGCAAGGGGAGGAAGGGCGGGCATAGGCCAGAAAATCGGTAATCAGACCGTTGAGCCTTTCCGCCTCGCGCAGCACGATCTTCAACAGCCGCTGATCGTCTTCTGATACGGAACCGTGCTCGGCCAGCATCTGAACCGAGCCACTCATGGCCGCCAAAGGATTCCGGATTTCGTGGGCCATGCGGGCGGATACCTCACCGAGCGCCGCCAGCCTGTCCGCCCTTTTCAGGGCCGTTTCCATCCGTTTCATGGAGGTAAGGTCCTTGAAGTTGACAATTGCCCCTGCCGATACTCCCTGGCTGTCGCAGAACGACACGGCGTTGTAGCCGAGAGTCATCGTTTCGCCGCTTGGCAGTTCATATTCGAACTCCCCGTCCATCCGGGAGTCCATATGGCCGGCAATATCAGCAAGCGCCGGAAAGATGTCCACAAGCCGGCTATTATAAGCATCAGTCTGCGTCATGCCGGTAATCGTTTCGGCATAACGATTGAAAACCCTGATCCTGCCGGCCGGGGTAATCGTAAGCAGACCGCTTTCCAGATTCGATACGATGCTCGTGCTCAAACGCTCCAGCTCATCATAGTTGACGGTTTTCTCGCGGAGTGCCTCCTCGCTTTCCCTGGCGCGCGCCGAAAGAAAACTGGTGATAAGGGCCGTCAGATAAAAGCCCATGAGGTTGAAGAAAATCGTGTAAAAAATGTGCGATGCGCCAAGTTGCTGGGCATCGGACCGGCTGAGGCCGATCGAGGCCAGCAGACCGAAGTATTGCAGATCAATTATGGAACCGTAGAGTATGCTACAGAGGGATGCTGCGTAGAGCGCTTGCCGCCCCCCCAGCAACAGACCGGCACTCATGATGGAAAGAAGATAGAGGAAGGAATAGGGGCTGAGTATGCCGTTGGTAAACAGCAGGAGAACCGTTACGAAGAGCAGATCCCAGATCGTCTGGAGGTAGGCGATAAAGGCGTGGTATCTCTGGAGCCGGAGAAATAACAGGCAACAAAGGGAGAACAGAAAAGAAAACGCCATCAAGCGGATCAAACCGCTCTGAAGGTGCCCTTCAGCCGAGGTAAGGTCCTGATAATTCAGCAGTACGGTAGACGCCAGGAACAGGAATGACACCACGATCCTGGCATAAATGAAAAGCCTGAGTTTTCGTTCAAGCCCCATATCTTACCCGCCGACGGTCCCCGCCAGCTTAAAGATCGGCAGGTACATGGCAACGACCAAACCACCGACAGCCGTCCCCAGGAACACCATCAACAGCGGCTCCATCATGGCGGTCATGGCCGAAACGGCATCGTCCACCTCGTCATCGTAGAAATCGGCGATCTTGCCCAGCATGGCGTCCATGGCGCCGGTCGCCTCGCCAACGGCGATCATCTGAACGACCATGGGGGGAAAAACGCCGCAGGAGGCCAGCGGCTCGGCCATGGTTTTGCCCTCGGAGATGGCTTGACGCACGCCGTAGATTGCCTCTTCGACGATCTTGTTGCCGGCGGTCCTGGCCACGATATCAAGCCCGTCCATAATCGGCACGCCGGAGCTGACCATCGTTCCCAAGGTCCTGGTGAACTTGGCAACGGCAACCTTCCTGATCAGCGGCCCGGCTATCGGTGCCTTGAGCGCCATGCGGTCGATTTTTTTCTGCCCTCCGTCCGTGGCGTAGTATTTCTTGATGGCGGTAATAATGCCGAAGAAGACGGCAATGATGACAATGATGTACTTCATCAGAAAATTGCTCAGGCCGATGACAAACTTGGTCGGTGCCGGCAAGTCGCCACCGAAATCGGCAAACATCTTGGCAAAGGTCGGGATGACGAAGATCAGGATGACCCCGACGACAATAACCGCGATGGACATGATGGTGATGGGGTAGACCATGGCGCCCTTGATCTGTTTCTTCAGTTTCATGGCCTTTTCGATGTAGGCCGCCAGCCGGTTCAGGATGGTGTCGAGGATACCGCCGACCTCGCCTGCGGCCACGAGATTGACATAAAGCTGGTCAAAGGCCTTGGGGTGTTTGCCGAGGGCATCGGCAAAGGTGGAACCGCTTTCCACACTCTCCTTCACCTTATAGAGTATATCCTTGAAGGTCTTGTTCTCCTGCTGGCCGGCAAGGATCTCAAGGCATTGGACCAGCGGCAGGCCAGAATCGATCATGGTGGCAAACTGGCGGGTAAAGACGACTAGGTCCTTGGTGTCGACCTTGCCGCCGCCAAACTTGGGAAGTTTGATGGAAAACGCCTTGACCTGTTCATTGATGCTGATATTGGTAAAACCATACTTTTTCAACTGGGCTTCAACGATGTTGGTGCTTGCAGCCTCGATGACGCCCTTTTGCACGCCACCGGTTCTGGTACGTGCTTCCCATGAAAATTTTGGCATTGTCCGATACTCCTCGCTTTTAGTGAACAGGCGGCCGTCTCTGCATATTCAGGCCGGCAGAGGGGTTATTGATCATCTGCTTGAGTTCTTCCGGGTCCTGGGAGCGCCCGAGGGCCTCTTCCAGGGATATCATCCGTTTCTGATACAGGGACAGGAGCGACTGGTTCATGGTCTGCATGCCGTACTTCTCCTGCCCGACCTGCATCTGTGAATAGATTTGATGGACCTTGTCTTCACGAATCAGGTTGCGAATGGCGGCGTTGGGAACCATGATCTCCAGGGATAACGCACGTCCTCGCGAGTTCATTCTCGGGATCAGAGCCTGGGATATGACCCCTTCCAATACAAAGGAAAGCTGCGCCCGTATCTGGGTCTGCTGATACGGAGGAAACACATCCACAATACGGTTTATGGTCTGGACACAGGAGTTGGTATGCAGGGTAGCCAGACAGAGATGCCCGGTTTCCGAGAGGGTCAGCGCCGCCTCGATGGTCTCGAGATCGCGCATCTCTCCGACCAGAACCACGTCAGGATCCTGGCGCAGTACGTACTTGAGGGCATTTTTAAACCCCTTGGTGTCGGCCCCTACCTCACGCTGGTTAACGAGACACCCTTTGTGGGGGTGCAGGTACTCGATCGGGTCCTCGATGGTGACGATGTGCTCGCGGCGGTTGATATTGATGTAATCGATTATGGAAGCCAGGGTCGTGGATTTGCCGCTGCCGGTCGGGCCGGTCACGAGAATCAGCCCACGGGATTTGGCAGCCAGTTCGGAAACGATGGGGGGCAGTCCAAGCTCTTCGAACGTCAGGACGCGGTAGGGGATAACCCTGAATACTCCGGCCACGGCCCCACGCTGGACGAATATATTGCCCCTGAAGCGGGAAAGCCCCTTGACCCCGAACGAAAGGTCCAATTCATTTTCTTCTTCGAATTTGTGCTTCTGGGCATCGGTCAGGACGCTATAACAGAGTTGCTTGGTCTCAACCTGGTTCAGCGGCGGAAAATCGAGCGGTGTCAGCTTGCCATCGACCCTGATCTGGGGTGAGGTGTTGGTGGTGATATGCAGGTCAGAACCATTGCTTTCGACAAGAACCTTCAGCAGTTGGTGCAGATTAACCATTGAGCCCGTCCTTTCTAGTCGTCAGCAACAGTTACCCGAAGGACCTCTTCAAAGGAAGTGACCCCTTCCTTGAGCTTGGTAAGCCCTGACTGACGCATGGTCTTGATGCCCAGCCGCATTGACTCCCGCTTGATCTCGGCGGTGTTGGCACCATTGAGGATCAGTTCACGGATTTCATCAAGCATGGGCATAACCTGATAAAAACCGACCCGCCCCTTGTAGCCGGTATTGTTGCAGACGGAACACCCTCTGCCGCGCATGCAGACAAAGGAAGGCGCCTCATCGGGTGAGACGCCGGCGTCGATCAATGCCTGGACCGGGATGTCTTCCGGTTCCTTGCATTCGGCGCAGACCCGGCGGGCAAGGCGCTGGGCCGTGATCAGGTTGACGGCCGACGACACCAGAAACGGTTCGATACCCATATTGAGCAGGCGGTTGATAGTGGCCGGGGCATCGTTGGTGTGGAGGGTGGAAAGCACCATGTGGCCGGTCAAGGCCGCCTTGGTTGCTATTTCAGCGGTCTCGAAATCTCGAATCTCGCCGATCATGATGATATCGGGATCCTGGCGCAGAAAAGAGCGGAGGGCCGCGGCAAAATTGAGGCCGATATCCTCATGCATCTGCACCTGATTGATGCCGGCAAAGTTGAATTCGACCGGGTCCTCGGCGGTGGAGATATTCTCGGAAACCTTGTTGAGCTCGGCCAGTGCCGAATAGAGAGAAACCGTCTTGCCGCTCCCGGTGGGACCGGTGACCAGCACCATGCCGAACGGTTTGTGAATCTCGCGCAAAAAGTGCGCCAGGGCCTCAGGTTCGTACCCCAGCTTGGTCAGGTCCGTTTGCAGGTTGCTCTTGTCCAGGAGCCGCATGCAGATCTTCTCGCCGAACAGCGTCGGCAGCACCGAAACGCGAAAATCCATGTCCTTGCCGCCGCCCAGCTTGATCTTGATACGGCCATCCTGGGGCAGCCGCCGTTCGGCGATATCCAACTCCGACATGATCTTGATACGGGAGGTTATGGCGTTTTTCAGCTTGAGAGGCGGCTTCATCACCTCGTAGAGGACACCATCGATACGGTAGCGGACGCGGAACACCTTTTCGTAGGGTTCGATATGGATATCGCTGGCCTTTTTCCTGATGGCGTCCTGGAGGATGGCATTGACCATCTTGACGACCGGAGCGTCCTCGGTGGCCCGTTCCAAGGAGTTGACATCCACCTCATCGGTATCGCCGACGACCTCCACATCCTCAAAATCCATGTCGCCCATGACATCGGCCAGCGACGCAGACTGATCGTAATTCTTGTCGATGGCGTTTTTGATGTCCGATTCGGACGCAACCACCATCTCCACATTGTAGCCGGTCATGAACTTGATGTCTTCGATGGCGAACAGATTGGACGGATCGCTGACCGCGACGATCAGCGTCGCGCCAGCGCGGTTGACCGGTATAAGCTGGTATTTCTGGACAACTTCCTGGGGAATGACCTTGATGACGGCAGGGTCTATGTCATAATCGGATAAATTGACGGCGGGAACGCCGTATTGTTTGGAGAGAAACGAGGTAAGATTTTGATCGCTGATGGCATTTTGCTTGATCAGGACCGTGCCGAGGCGCATCTGACCACCGGAAAGCTTTTGCTCCTCAAGCGCCTTGGCAAGCTGTTCCTTGGTGATCAGGTTGTTTTTTACCAGGATCTCTCCCAGCCGGCTTGACTGCATATCCCCCCCGCTCATGTCAGCGTCGTCAGATATTATGCGGAGTACCCTGTATTGTCAAGCTGTTGTTGCTGCCAAACCGGCACACTACCAGAGCCGAACAAAGCAGCTTTTGCAGTTTGAAATTGACATTTTACCGCCCGTGTTTTACAAAAGTTTTTCATCTAAGGAGGTAGAGAGTTTGAGCGAACGAAGGATAACCTATAAGGATGCCGGGGTTGATATAGCGGCCGGCAACAGCTTTGTCAGCATGATCAAACCGCTGGTCAAGGCCACGTCCCGCCCGGAGGTCATGGCAGATATCGGCGGTTTCGGCGGCCTTTTTTCGTTAAATACGGCCAAATATAAAAACCCGGTGCTCGTGTCCGGGACCGACGGCGTCGGCACCAAGCTCAGGATCGCCTTTATGGCAGACCGCCACGATACTGTTGGCATCGATCTGGTGGCCATGTGCGTCAACGATATTGTGGTACAGGGAGCGGAACCGCTCTTTTTTCTCGACTACCTGGCAACCGGCAGGCTCCTGCCCGAGAAAGCGGCGGACGTCGTCAAAGGGATCGCCGAAGGGTGCAAACAGGCCGGCTGTGCCCTTATCGGCGGCGAAACGGCTGAAATGCCCGGCTTCTACGCCGATGGCGAATACGATATCGCCGGTTTTGCCGTAGGGGTGGTGGAACGGGACAACATCATCGACGGTTCGGGCATTTCCGTAGGCAACCGCCTGATCGGCATAGCCTCCAGCGGACTCCACAGCAACGGCTACTCGTTGGCGCGCAAGCTCATCTTCGAACGCATGGGGCTGTCCCTGGACTCCCAATTGGCCGGCACCGGCCGGACCGTCTGCGAAGAGTTGCTTACGCCGACACGCATCTATATCCGTTCCATCATGAACCTGCTCAAGGATTTCAGGATTAACGGCATTGCCCATATCACCGGAGGCGGGCTGCTGGAAAACATCCCCCGTATCCTGCCCAAGGGGTGTAAAGCCACCATTCACCTGGATCGATGGGAACGGCAGCCTCTTTTTCATATCTTGCAGGAGGCCGGCAACGTTGAACGTGCGGAGATGTACCGCACCTTCAACATGGGGATCGGCATGGTGGTGGCTGTCTCGGAGGAGGAATCCGAGGATATCGTCTACCGTCTGAAGGGACTTGGCGAGCAGGCCTGGGTTATCGGCGATATTACCACCTGCGCGGATGGCAGCGAGTGCGTCGAACTGGTGGAGGGGTAGTGACTGACGGAAACCCGGTCAGGCTGGCGGTTCTGGTTTCGGGAAACGGCACCAATCTCCAGGCCGTTATCGACCGAATTGCGTCAGGCGGGATAAATGCCACCATTGCGTGCGTGATCAGCAACAGACATGATGCCTTTGCCCTGAAACGCGCCGAGAAACACAACATTCCGGCAATCATCCACGAGAGTGGCGCTTACGCCAACCGCCGGGAGTACGATGCCGTCCTGGTAGATATGTTGCGGGACCGTGGCGTTGAACTGGTGGTCCTGGCCGGCTTCATGCGGATTCTGACCGATGTGATGGTCACGGCGTTCCCCCATGCCATCATGAACATTCACCCTGCCCTTTTGCCGGCTTTCCCGGGCCTTCACGCCCAGAAGCAAGCCCTTGACTACGGTGTTCGCTTTACCGGCTGCACGGTTCACTTCGTGGACGGCGGAACCGACACCGGTCCGATCCTCCTTCAGGCGGTCGTTCCCGTCCTGGAAGACGACACGGAAGAAAAACTTGCGGCCCGCATTCAGCACGAGGAGCATCGTATCTACCCCGAGGCCATACGTCTCTTCTGCGCGGGGAAGTTTTGTGTGGACGGCAGACGGGTACGGCTGTCGCCATAATTTCTCTTGACAACGCAACTGCAGTAGTGTTAGTAAACTAGCTTCAATTTAGATATTACTCGCGGAAAGAATCACACGGAGGTGCAGCTTGGCACATCATAAGTCGGCAATCAAAAGGATTAAACAGAACGCCAAGAGGAGTGCCCGCAACCGGCACGTTACCTCAACGCTGAAGACATATATCAAGCGGGTGCGCGAGGCTGTCGAGGCCAAGGACAAGGAAGCAGCTACCGCAGCCCTGAAGGCCGCCATTCCGGTCATCGATGCTTCTGCTTCGAAAGGCGTGATCCACAACTCCAATGCCTCCAGAAACGTTTCGCGCCTGACCAGGCTCGTCAATACCCTGGGTTAACACCAATCGCGCACGACATAAGGTCACACAAAGGGGACTCCCATGCAATGGGAGCCCCCTTTGTTTTTAGCGGGAGCAACAACGCTTTTCCCAAAGGGTCCGTTCAATGAATGCAAACGACTATCAGGAAATCCGGCACCTGTTTGATGAATACCTTCGGATGTACGCATCCCGCGACGACCGTCTCACCACATGTTTCAGCAATGATTTTTCCGGCTTCACAGGAGGCGGAGATTTTCTCGTCAAAGACAGGGAAGAATGGGTGGCGATTACCCGCCAGGACTTCGCCCAGGTCAAAGATCCGCTCCGCATCGAGCTCAAGGACCTGGCAATCCAATCCCTGTCTGATACGATTGCTGTGACTACCGGATTCTTCACCATTCACCTGCCAATCAAAGACTACATTCTGTCACGAGAGACCGCCCGCCTTGTGCTGATATTCCGCAAGGAATCCACCGAGTGGAAAATCGCGCATAGTAGCATTTCCATTCCCTACTACCTGGTCCGTGAGGGCGAAGTGTATCCTATGAAGGGGTTGGTGGAACGCAATCAGCTTCTGGAAGAGCAGATTGCCGAGCGGACTCTGCAGCTTTCCGAGGCAAATGATAAACTTCGACAGACAAATGAAAAGCTGGCGAGAGAGGTCGAAGAACACAAACGCACGGAATTAGCCAATACGAGATTATTGCTGCAACAACGCGCCATATTGGACAACCTGCCCATGATAGCGTGGCTCAAAGACTCAGAAGGTCGTCTTGCAATGGTTAACGAGCCATATGCCGAGGCCTGTGGTCATACGGTAGATGATTGCATCGGCAAAACCGACCTGGAGTTATTCCCCCTGGAAATGGCCAAGAGCTATATCGCCGACGACCGTGAGGTGTGTACCACCGGCCAGAAGAGACAGTTGGAAGAGCAAGTCGCAACACCGGATGGCACAAAGTGGCACCTTACGTATAAGACTCCACTCTTTGACGAACTGGGTAGAGTCGCTGGTATAATGGGAATTGCCTTGGACATCTCATATCTCAAAGAACATGAAAAAGAAGAACTGAGGGTTCAGAAACTGGAATCGCTGGGAGTACTCGCCGGCGGCATTGCCCACGACTTCAACAATATTCTTACCGGGATCATGGGAAACATATCCCTTGCCAAGATGTCCCTTGATGACACGCACAAGTCATATAAAGCCCTGGTTGGGGCTGAAAAAGCATCGGTGCGGGCCACCGAACTGGCTCGTCAACTCCTGACCTTTGCCCGCGGTGGCGAACCTGTCAAGAATGTTGTTTCACTCCAGCATCTTGCAAATGAAACAATGTCACTGGTTCTTCACGGTTCCAATGTCAGGGGCGTCGTTGACATCCCCGATTCAATTCACGCGATAGAAGCGGATGAAGGGCAGATCAGTCAGGCATTCCACAACATTATTATAAACGCTACGCAAGCGATGCCGGGTGGCGGGGTCTTGACCGTCTCTGCTCGCAACGAGACGCTTGCCGGCAGGAATAGCATGGCACTTCCTCCCGGCCCATATATCTGCCTCGCCTTTACCGATGAAGGCTGCGGAATATCGGATACTGATCTGGAAAAGATCTTTGATCCCTATTTCACAACCAAGGTCAGCGGGAATGGCCTGGGGCTTGCTTCAACCCATTCAATAATCAGCAGGCATGGCGGACATATCAGCGTCAGTTCTCTCGTAGATAAAGGTGCTACCTTCACAATCCATCTGCCGTCAATCGGAGAGACTCTTCCGAAATGTCCGACCGAACCTGTCACACAAACCTCCAAAGATCATAGTGGAGGTTCAATTCTTGTCATGGACGATGAAGAGATGATCCGGGAACTAACGACGGGAATGCTTGAAGAAATCGGGTATCACGTTACGACCTGTGGCGCAGGATCAGAAGCCATACGGTACTATGAAGCGGCAAAGGAATCAGGAACGCCTTTCTCGGCGGTAATTATGGATCTGACCATTCCGGGAGGCATGGGTGGCAGGGAAGCGGCTGAAAAAATCCTTGATATTGATCCGGCGGCGCGACTGATAGTTTCCAGCGGTTATTCAAACGATCCGATCATGTCCGACTATCGTACCTACGGTTTTACCGGCGCTATCGCAAAACCATACAGGGTCAATGAACTGGCGGAAATGCTGCGTTCAGCACTGCATGATCGTTAGATAAAAATCATTTTTTAAACACGAAAGCGCGCAGATAGAAGAGATCAGCGCGCCGGAATGAAGGCGAGTGCACACCCGCTTGGCGAGTATGCGCTCGCATCAGTTTGATTGGGTTACTGCGCTAAAGACGACGTACAGATCCCGACCACAAGGCCATGCATCAGGGTTGCGGGCTGCCCTCCACCTGTCTTGGACGCGACATCGCAACGATAGAGCTCTTCGAACAGCCTTCCCAATTCACCCCGCGAGAAGTTTTTCGCCTGCTGGACAACTTCCCCCAGAAAAAACGTGTGGATGTTGAGTTCCCGGCCGATATCGGCCTGGGACACCCTGCGATCCAGCAACTCCCTGATCCGCCACAGTTGCCGGAAATGTCGTGTCAGGGCCCCAATCATCATCGGAGCATCTTCACCATTGCGAAAGAGTGCCCCAAGACTCTTGAGGGCGTTCTGCAGATCGCGCATACCGAGGAAGCGGGCAAGCTCGAAGGCGGTAAACGCCTTGCTGCTGCTGGCGATGACGCGCACGTCCTCCACGGTTATCCGCGACCGGTCGCCGCAGTACACGGCCAGCTTTTCTACTTGCGACGACAACTCCTGGAGGTTGTTGCCGATCAGAAGAGACAGCAATCCGGCGGCGGCCGGGTCGATCGTCTTTCCCTGGGCCACCGCCTCGCTCTGGATAAAGCCGCTCAGCTTGTTGTCGTAGAGCCGCTTGTATTCCACCAGACACCCCTGTTTCTTGAGTTCCTGGAAGAATTTCTTGCGTTGGTCGATCTTGGCGCCGGTAAACACGAGGCACGTGGTTGCGGCCGGATTGCGGACATACGGCAGCAGGCTCTCCAGAACATCGGCCTTGAGCGCATCCGCGCGTTTTACCAGCACCGCACGCCGCTCGGCGAACATGGGCAGGGTCTGGGCGGCATCGAGGATTTCAACCCCTTTGGTTTCATTGCCGTAGAAGACATTGAAGTTGAAATCCTTGAGTGAAGGATCGATGGCCCGTTCCAGCAATTGATGGACAGTCCGTTCGATCAGGAACGTCTCTTCGCCGTACAGATAGATGAGCGCCGGTATGGTCCCCTTGTTAAGGGCGGTTTCAAGCTCCTGAGCGGTCATGATCAGTACGCCTGTTCCACGGTCACAAGAAACCTGTCGGCCAGGGTCCGGGAGGCCGCCTTCAGGGCCGCCTCCTCGGCGTTATGCTGCAGGGCCAGGTCCGTGGACGCGGGGAAGTCCTGAAACGCCTGGACGGTTCCCTTCCACACAGGGGCCGTCCCGCCCTTTTGATGCAATTCCAGATCAACAGAGATAGTCAGACGGTATTCCTTAACCTGGTCTGCGGCAGAATAGGAGACCGCCTTGAGGGTATAGGAAGCCAGCTTGCCCCGCACCCTGAGGTCGGCCGTGGCCTCCCTGTCCGCCGGGGCCAGTCCCCGCATGGTGTGACTTTCCTCGTACAACGCCCGCCGGATAACGGTCTGGGCTGTGGGGCTGACCGTCTCGTTGACGATGAACGCCACCCAGATCGACTGACCCGTTGTCAGCGTGTTTCCAGCCGTTCCGGCAAAGCGATAGCCACACCCCGCACATAACAACATGCAGCAGAGCAGCAGGAACGAGAAAGAGCGGAATAGACCTCCGAAAGACATATCCCCTCCCCCTACGCCGCCACGATGTTGATCAGCTTGCCCGGTACGCAGATAACCTTGCGCACCTGTTTGCCCTCGAGAAACGGGAGCACCTTTTCGTCCGCCAGGGCGCACTTCTCGAGTTCCTCCATACTGGTCCCGGCACTCACCGTGATCCGGGTACGGAGCTTCCCGTTGACCTGAACAACAACCAATATTTCTTCATCCACGACCGCATCCCGGTCGTATTCCGGCCAGGCGGTGCGGGAAAGGGGGGTGGTATTGCCGAGGCGCTGCCACAACTCCTCACTCACGTGCGGGACAAAGGGAGCCAGCAGCAGCACCGTGGTTTCCAATGCCTCTTTCATGACGGCGCCGTACTGTGGCGTTTGGAGATCCGCGGGCTGGAGCGTATTGAGCAGTTCCATGATCGATGCGATGGCGGTATTGAAATGGAAACGCTCTTCGATGTCCTCGGTCACCTTTTTGATGGTCTTGTGTACGGCGCGGCGCAGCGTGCGTTCCTCAGCCGTAAGCGTTGCCAGGTCCGGCGCAGCGGCGTTTTTCACCAGGTCGAGGCGATCATGGACCAGTTTCCACACGCGGTTGATGAAACGGAACGAGCCGTCCACCCCTTGGTCGCTCCAGTCCAGATCCTTTTCCGGCGGCGCCGCAAACAGGGAAAAGAGGCGGGCCGTATCGGCACCGTAACGCTCGATGAGGGCATTGGGATCGACTACATTACCCTTGGATTTACTCATCTTGGTGCCATCTTTGATGACCATGCCCTGGGTCAACAGGTTGGTGAAAGGTTCATCGCAGGAGACGTACCCCAGGTCGCGCAACACCTTGGTAAAGAAACGGGCATACAGAAGATGCAGGACGGCGTGTTCGATACCGCCGATATACTGGTCAACGGACATCCAGTAATCCACGCGCTTGCGGTCCAGGGGGCCATCCTGGAAATCAGGGCAGCAATAGCGCAGGAAATACCAGGACGACTCGACGAAAGTGTCCATGGTGTCGGTTTCGCGGCGCGCCGCCTTGCCGCATGTGGGACACGTGCAGTTGACAAAGGAGTCCAGCTTGGCCAGCGGGCTGCCCCCTTCACCACTGAACTCCACGTCCATGGGAAGCCGTACCGGCAGGTCCTTTTCCGGCACCGGCACCACGCCGCAATTTTCGCAGTAGATTACCGGGATGGGGTTCCCCCAGTAACGTTGCCGGGAGATTCCCCAATCGCGCAAACGGAAATTGACCGTTTTCTTGCCGATCCCCTCCTGTTCCAGGTAATCGGCGATGGCCTCTTTGGCGGCATCGCTCTTCAGGCCGTCGAACCGGCCCGAGTTGACCAGTGTTCCGGTCTCGGTAAAGGCGGCCTTCATGGTGGCGGTATCGAGGCTCTCCCCTTCCGGCTGGATCACGACCTGGAGCGGCAGCGAATATTTACGGGCAAACTCAAAGTCACGCTGGTCGTGGGTCGGCACCGCCATGACCGCGCCGGTGCCGTAGTCGGTCAGGACAAAGTTGGCCAGATACACCGGCATGCGGGCCTTGGTGAGAGGATTGATGCAGTAGGAACCGGTGAAGACCCCTTCCTTTTCAAAGTCTTCCGCGGTCCGCTTGATGCGGTCGGTTTTTTTAACCTTTTCGATAAAGGCATCGACCTCGGCTTTCCGGTCGGGAGTGGTCAGTTGCTGGGCCAAGGGGTGTTCGGGGGCCAGGGACATGAAGGTGGCGCCAAAAACCGTATCCTGGCGGGTCGTAAAGACCTTAACGGACTCGCTGCGCCCTTCCAGAGGAAAATCGATCTCGCAACCGATACTCTTGCCGATCCAGTTGCGTTGCATGACCAGCACCCGTTCCGGCCACCCTGGAAGTTTAAAGGTCCAGTCCAGCAACTCCTCGGCATAATCGGTGATGCGGAAGAACCACTGATCAAGCTCCTTCTGCTTGACCTCGCTGTCGCAACGCCAGCAGGCACCGTCTTCCACCTGTTCGTTAGCCAGCACGGTCTCGCATTTCGGGCACCAGTTGACAAAGGAAGTCTTCTTGTACGCCAACCCCTTGGCGAGCATCTCCAGAAAGATCTTCTGCTCCCAGCGGTAATATGCCACATCGCAGGTGGCAAGTTCGCGGCCCCAGTCGTAGGAAAGCCCCATTTTCTTGAGCTGGCCGCGCATATAGTCGATGTTTTCATGGGTCCACTTGGCCGGATGGCTCTTATTCTGGATGGCGGCATTTTCAGCCGGCATCCCGAAGGCATCCCATCCCATGGGATGAAGCACGTTGAAGCCGCGCATCTTCTTGAACCTGCCGACCACATCGCCGATGGAATAATTGCGCACGTGGCCCATATGTATCCTGCCGGAGGGATAGGGAAACATCTCCAGCAGATAGTACTTCTTCTTATCCTGATCTTCGGTGACGGCAAAGGATGCCGCTTCTTCCCAACAGCTCTGCCATTTTTCTTCTATATCCTTGGGGATGTACTTCAGTTCCACAATTCTGTTCCTTTCTGGACAATAAAATTGGATTACGTTTAAAGAGCACATGTGGCGATACGAGATTATGTAAATGAGCCTTTAGCCAGGATCTCCCGGTGCACGCAGTGCATGGGGACAACCTTGTCCACAAGGCCGGTCGCTACGGCTTCGCGCGGCATCCCGTAGACAACGGCCGTTTCATCGGATTCGGCTATCACAAAGCCGCCCTGGTCTTTGACTTTGCGAACGCCCTTGGTGCCGTCATTTCCCATGCCGGTCAGGATGACGGCAATCATGCGCTTTTTGTAGATATCGGCACAGGATTCCAGCATGACATCCACCGACGGCACATAACGGTCGGCACTCGTGGGAGGGACGACCCGCACAACAGCCCGTCCGTCGTGCGGTTCCAGCACGAGGTTCGAACCTCCGGGCGCTATCAGCGCCCTGCCCGGCAGCACCAAATCGCCATCCACAGCCTCCTTTACCTCGAACAGGGAGGCGCGGTTCAAGCGCTCGGCAAAGGCACGGGTGAAACCTGACGGCATGTGCTGGGCCACCACGACGGCAAAGGGGTACGCCCTCTCGAATGCGGAGAAGAAAAATTGCAGTGCCGGCGGCCCTCCGGTTGAGGCGCCGATGGCGACAAGATCGAAGGGCGATTGGCCAACAACGCCGGGCTTCGCCGCTCCAGCATCCCCCTGCACCCTTTCATGGGACGGCAACGGTGGCTGCTTTAATCGCGGCAGGCCCTGATTGACAAACTGGAGTACCTTCTGCTGAAGGTCCTCCCTGATGAGCAGCAGATCGTTGGAGGCCCCGCTGGAAGGCTTTGCCACGAAATCCAGGGCGCCCAGTTCCAAGGCCTTGAACACCTTGTCTGCGCTGCTCAGGGCGCTCACGACAATCACCGGGGTCGCATAGCGGACCGTCAGGATGCGCAGAAGCGTAAATCCGTCCATTTTCGGCATTTCAAGGTCAAGGGTGACAAGGTCCGGCTTAAGGGTTGCCACCTTGTGGATCCCCTCCTCGCCATTGGTGGCGTAGCCGACCACCTCGACACATTCGAGTCCTTCGAGCATCTTGGTGATGGTGCGTCTGCTGAAGGCGGAATCGTCTACGACAAGCACCTTGAGCCTTCTCATAAACCATCTCCCAATGCAGAACGTTCCGGCTTCTGATAGATCATATCATTCTTGAAGTGGCGCAGCGTAAAAAGCGTGGTGACGTTCATGAGCGACTCGGAATGTCCCAGAAGCAGGAAACCTCCGTCATGGAGGGATCGGTGAAACTCTTCGACGACCCTCTTCTTGGCCGCCAGGTCAAAATAGATGATCACATTGCGGCAGAAGATGAGATCCATCTTGCCGAGCATCATCATGCGGATCTTGTCGAAGAGGTTGAGGTGGCTGATGGTAACCATCTCCCGGATATCGTCCGTCACCTTGAGCCCACCGTCATATTCGTAAAAGAAACGTTTGATATAGCGTTCGTCAGTCGCCCGGAACGACGATTTCGTGTAGACTCCACGTCGGGCGTGCTGAAGGACCCGCTGACTGATGTCGGTACCGATGATCTCGATCTTCCACCCCCGCAGACTGGGCATGTCCCGCAGCAACATGGCGATGGTATAGGGTTCTTCTCCCGTTGAACAGCCTGCGCTCCAGATGCGCAACGTACGGTCCCCCCGAGCCGACTTGGCGCTGATGAGTTCCGGAATGACTTCATCCGTGAAAGCGGAAAGCTGGAACGATTCCCGGAAGAAATAGGTTTCATTGGTCGTGAGGACATCCATGATGTCCATCATTTCCTGGTCTTTATTCCGGTCGTATTTCAAAAAGTGATAATATTCGCGGAAATTATTCAGATTCAGGGCGGTCAGACGGCGGGCAAGACGCTTCTCCAGAAGGTATTTTGAGTCGTCGTCGAAAAAAATGCCGCAATGGCTGTAAATACTGTCCCGTATGATCCGGAACTCATCATCGGACATGGGCTGTCCTGTATCCAGGGATAAAGTCATGCTCCCCCTTTCAACAGGCGTTTCATCAGGTCCCTGACCAGATTGTTCCCTTCATTCTTAAGGGCGTTTTTCAGAACGGCCCGGGGCCGTTGGCCGGGAAGTCCCGCCAGAGTCGCCGCCGTGTCATACCTGATGCCGGCATGGTGATGGGCAAACAGCCGCTCGGCATTCCGCAGGATTCGCTCCTTGTCGTGACGGGAGAGGATATTGAACGCCAATATGACCAATTCTTCATCCTCGTTATCCAGGACCGTCTCCACCAGGTCCAGGGCGGCGCTATCCCCTAACGACTCAAGCACTTCAAGGCAGGTGATCATGAGCAGTCCCCCGGCAGCGGGGAGCAGGTTTTTGATCACGTCGAGAATGGCCACCGGTTCCAGACGGGTCATGCTTTTCAGGGCCGCGCATTGCACCCGGGAATCGTCATCGCGCAGGGCCAGCCTCAAAGGCTCAAGGGCATCGGCGTTCCCCGATTCTCCCAAAGCCTCGGCAGCGACCATGCGCACCTCCGGGGTCTCGTCCACCAGGGCGATTTGCAAAACCCCCTGCAGGGAGGGAATATGAAGTTTCCCAATGGCAGCCGCCGAGGTCTGTCGCACGGAAGGATCCTCATCCTTGACGAGCCGCGACAGGTAGTCGCCATCACGCAGGGCGGCAAAGAGCAAGGCCGCATCACGGCGGTGCTGTGGCTGCTCGGAATCCGCCAATTGGCGCGCAACCGCCCTGACGGGGTGGCTGTCCTTTTGGGCCAGGAGTTGAAGGGAGGAGATGATAGCGCCGCTGAAGCCATCGTCCGCCTCTTCGAGCATCCCGATGATCTCCGGGATGCAGTCCGATAATCCTCGCTGGCCGGCGGCCTGTACCGCGGACCTGCGCACCAGCGGCGGAGGGTTGCGCAGGGCATTGCGAATCAGGTCGTCGCCCCCAGGGTAGCCCAATTTCCCAAACAGCGTACAGATGGCGCCGCAGACCTTTTCGTCGGCGCTGGGGTAGATTTCCCGCAACGTGTCCATGCCGGCGGGGCCGAGAGCAGAAAGGGCAGTGAGCGCCAGGCTCGAAAGCCGTTCGGTGAGATATGCCGCCAAAAGAGGCACAGCGGCACGTGGGTCGCCCATAACCCCCAGCAGGTTCGTCACCGCTTCCGCCAGAGCGGTATCATGCCCTTCCACCTCCAGCAGTTCCATGAAGCCCGGCACGACCTCGCTACCCGAAAATTGACGTAATGAAGCGATAAACTCCTGACGCGCCGCGCTGTCGGAACGCAGCAGGATACGGTTGAAGGCCTTGACGGCAGCGCAACGGGCGCTCTTCTGGCTGGAGAGAAAGCCCTCCAGCAGAATGGGTGCGGCCGTATGGTCACCGATGCTCCCGAGGCAGTCATAGAGTACCTTGCTGAAGATATCCTGCCCGACAAGCTTCTTGATCTCCTCCGGCACCGGCCCAGGGGTCCCAAGTTTTCCCAGGGCTGACAGGACGCTGAAACGAAAGAAGGCGTTTTCATTCGCGGCGAGTGCCGCGAGCAGTTCCGGCACCACCCCGGCGTCGCCGATGGTGCCCAGATGTTCGGCCGCAGCGGCGGAAACGTTCACATCGGGGTCATAAAGGGCGGCAAGCAGCACCGGAATAAACTCAACGCCCCCGATCCCCCCCATGACATCGACCACGAACTTCCGCACGCCGGCATCGGGGTCGCCGGCAAGGGTTTTCAACTGGAGGGCCGCCCGCGCCCCAAGCATGACAATAGCCTCGGCAGCGGAATTTCTCAGCCCGGCATTGCCCTCATCGCGCAACAGTTCCAGCAGTTCGGCGATAAAATGACCTGAGGGCTCTGCCGCCACAAACACATTGACCGCTTCCTTGCGCACCCGCCAGCTGCCATCGCCCATGGCGGTAAAAACAAACTCGCACACATCCTCCAGGTCCTTGCCGTGCAGGGAATCGATGACCGCGCGACGCAGTTCTTCGTCGGCTGATTTGAGGGCGTTGCGTATATCTTCCCGATTATCCACGAAGTGACTCCAGGCGGATATCAGAGGGGGTAAGCAGGGAGTCGATGTCCAGGATCATGAACATTTGTTCATGTGAAAGGCACATCCCCAAAACGTATTCCATGCCGATTCCTTCGGTGATATCAGGAGCGGGTTTGATCTCGCCCGCCGGAACGGTGATGACCTCCTGGACGTTATCCACTGCCAGCGCCAGCATCTGCCCTTGAAGAGAGACGATCAGGAGCCGGCCCGGGACACGCTCATCAGCTTTCGGCATGCCGAAACGATTCCGCATGTCCATGACCGGGATCAATTCACCACGCAGGTTGATGACCCCTTCCAGCAGGTCCGACTCCCGGGGCAGACCGGAAAGTTTCTGGGGCAGGATGATCTCTTTGATGCGCATGATATCCACCGCAAAGAGCCTGTTCCCCAAACTGAAACACGCCAGTTCTATGTTCTGAATATCTGTTTTCATAATCTATTCGTGCGGCTCCGTTCAGACAGCCATAGTGGTGAGCAGCGACCGGCAGGACCGGGACCGGGGTGCTTCAGCAGAGGTTGATATCGGTAATGCTTGCCACATTGAGCAGAATGATCATCATGGTGCCGGTGCGGCCGATACCGCAGACGAAATCGCGGTCAATCCCCTCAAGAACGGCTGGAGCGGGTTCGCGTTCCTCTTTCCCGATACGCACGACCTGAATAACCTCGTCCACCAACAGGCCGGTGAACCCTTCGTTGCGCTTCGCAATCACAATGCGTTCCCGGCCGTTGCGCTCCCCCTGGGGGAGTCCAAGACGTTCACGCATGTTAAAGACGGGAATGATGACGCCGCGCAGGGAAATCACCCCCATGATAAACACCGGGGCGCGGGGGACCTCGGTCGTCTCACGGGGTTTGATGATCTCCTTGAGCTCCATGATGTTGATGCCGTATATCTCGTTCGAGATCCGGAAACAGAGTATTTCCTCGTACTCCGACACTTCGGCAACCACCTGACCTTCGGACGCCAGCGGCAGGTCGTCGTCGCATCCGGCCGCTGCCCGTCCCGCGAGGATGATATCGAGAGGATCGATATGCCTGGCCCGCCTCGGCAACGGGTTTTGTCGGCTTTCAGGAATCACGGCGCCCGCCGTATCGGCAACGGACGGGCGATCATCAGCGGCATCGGGAGAAGGGGCGGCAGCGGCCGAAGGTGCCTCTGACTGCGGCGCGTCCAGACTGACGCGCTCCGCTTCGACAGCCTGCTCCCGGGCTTCTCTGTTTTGGACTTTTTGCCGAATCTTTGCCAGGTTCATGCGGTTGGAATCCTTCTACATCATCAGTTCGTCTTTAATTTCATCGATGACCGTCGAATCGATCAGGGCGGCGTCGTTGCCGTAGGCGACCAACAGGGCATTGGTTGCAATGGAGTTGATCTTGCGCGGGACGCCACCGGTAATCTCGAATATCTTCTGGACAGCATCGGGGGTGAATAAACCGGGCATACCGCCGGCCTTTTCAAGCCTGAAATCGAGATATTCCATGGTTTCTTCCAGCGTAAGCGGCTCCAGGTGGTAATTGAGGGCGATCCGCTGCCGCAGGGGCTCGAACCGGGATGAAGCCAGCATGGGACGCAATTCCGGCTGCCCCATGACGATCACCGCCAGTAGATTGCGGTCATCCAGCTGAAAATTGGTCAGCAGGCGGATCTCGTCGAACACCTCCGCATCGGAGATCATCTGGGCTTCATCGACCACGATGACCGGGCAAATCCCCTTCTGGTAGCTGTCGTAGACGACCGTATTGATCTGTTCAAGCAATTCGTCCTTGAGCGCCGCCGGCGCCTCGATGTCGAGCAGGCGGGCCGTGGTCCGCAGGAATTCCAGTCCCGTCAGGCGCGGATTGACGATGTAACAGAAGCGGTAGCCATCACCCAGCCGGTCCATAAGCGCCCGGGAGAGCGTTGTCTTGCCGCAACCGATCTCGCCGGTAAGGACGGCTATTTCCCGTTCCTCCAGCACAAACTCCAGGCGAGCCAAGGCCTCTTCATGCCCCGCGCTGAGAAAAAGAAAACGGGGGTCGGGGGTCTTGCTGAACGGCTTCTCCCTGAAGCCAAAAAAGGCTTTATACATGGCCTCAGCTCCCGGATCTCAAGGTATCGTTGATCATGCCGCCAACATCCAGTACCAGAATCGTGCGCTGATCCCCAAGATCGGCCGCTCCGGCGATGCCGGGAAACCGCCTGAAGCCATCGCCCAAGGACTTGATCACGATGTCCTGCTGGCCAAGCAGTTCGTCCACCACGACGCCCAGCCGCTTTTCGGCTACGCCGACCACCACGACATAGAACTCCTCGGGGCGGTCCGACCGGCGGTTCAGACAGAGAAACTCCTCCAGCCGGAGAAGCGGCAGGGTCGTATCACGCAGTTGCGTGACTTCACGGCGCTCCACGGTCTTGATATCACCGCCGGTCAAAAGCAGCGACTCCAGCACCGAGGTCACCGGCAAGGCATAGGTTCTGCCGGCACAGGAGATGATCAGGGACTTGATGATGGCCAGGGTGATCGGCAGGGTGATGATGAAGCGGGTACCCCGCCCTTTTGTGGTCTCAATATCGACCAGGCCCGAAATGGCGGCGATATTGTTTCTGACCACGTCCATACCGACACCGCGGCCCGAGACCTCACTCACCTGGTCGGTGGTGGAGAAGCCGGGAAGGAAAATGAAATCGAGCGCTTCCTTGTCGGAAACGGCGCTCAAATCCTGCACAAAGCCCTTCTGGAGCGCCCGGGCCTTGACCTTTTCGATATCGATTCCGCCGCCATCGTCCTCTACCTCGATAACAACGTGGTTTCCCTTCTGGAATGAGGAAATCTTTATGACGCCCTTTTCAGGTTTACCAGCCGCCAGCCGTTTTTCCGGGCTTTCGATGCCGTGGTCGATGGCGTTTCTGATGATGTGCATCATCGGGTCGGAGATATCCTCCACGATCAGCTTGTCCAGTTCCGTATCCGCTCCGTAGAAGAGCAGTTCAACCTTTTTGCCCTGTTCGCGGGAAATGGTGCGGACAATGCGGGACATCTTCTCGTAGAGTTGTCCCACCGGGATCATGCGGATATCCATGACCCCTTTCTGCAGGTCGGTCAACTTGCGCTCCAGCACCTTGGCGGACTTGCCAAGTTCGACGGCTACCCGGGAGAAACGCTCGTTCCGCAACCGCTCCGCCAGAGCGGCAATGGAGGAGTGGGCCAGGACGAGCTCGCCGACGATGTTCATCAACTCGTCAAGCTTGCCGATATCCACACGGACTGTGCGGCTGATGCTCTTGGCGGACAGGGGGGGCGTCCCGGCGGCAGGGCTTGCCGGGGCAGGGGTCGGCATGGCGTCGGGGAGCGTGGGCAGGTGTACCGGTTCTTCGTCCCCGTTTTTTGTGGGGGGGGTGATCGCAACAGCGGCTGGCGGTTCCGGGCCACCGTTCAAGAGCGCCACGGTCACGCTGTCGTGCTGTATGGTCAGCGCGAATTTTTCCAATGCATGGGCGGAACCGGCCAGGATATCGAAATCGATGTTGGTTTCCATGTTGCTGCTCATGCTGGGCAGGGTACTGATAATCTCGCCGCAGGTCTTGATAGCGTCGGAAATCGCCGCCAAGTCCTGGTCAAAGGTCGCCAACTCGAGGGAGGCATGGACACGGTAGATGTTCTTGCCCTTGGAGAGATTTTCCAACAGGCGATGTTCCTCATATTCCGTGAGGGATTTCAACACCTGTTCGGAAAGCCCCAGGGCCTCCAGGGGCGAAGCCTGGGCCGCATCGCGGGTCGGTTCTTCCAGGCAGGCATTGATCTTGGCCGTGCATGCCGAGATCTTTTCGTCAGGCTCGCTCCCCTCCCCTTCGGACAGGCCCCGAACCAGGGAGAGCAGAACATCGTGGGAATCGAGCAATACCCCGATCACTCCGGCATCGAGCTTGAGTTTGCCGAGCCGAAGCCAGTCCAGAAGATTCTCCATGTTGTGGGACAATTCGGAAATTCCCGCAAAGCCGAACATGCCGGCCAACCCTTTCAGGGAGTGAGCCCCCCGGAAGATGGCATTCAGCAGGTCGGGGTCCACCTCTCCATTGTCGGCCACATCGGCGAGATCGGCCAGTTCGGAACCGAGGTGCTCGACAATTTCCTCGGCTTCGGCCAGAAAATCCCGTACGGCCTTGTTTATAAGGGGGGTATTGTTGTCAGTCATGAAGGGTGTCCGTCATCTCAGGTGATCATCCCAGATACTTCACGATGATATTCTTCAGGTCAGAACAATCCAACGGTTTGACGACATATTCATTGGCGCCGAGCAATCTGCCCTTTTCTATGTCGCTCTGGCTTCCCTCCGTGGAGAGGATGATGACCGGTATGTGCTCGTAATTGGGGTTATTGCGCAGATAACTGATCAGTTCCAGGCCGTTGATATCGGGCATATTGATGTCCGTGAAGATCAGATCAACGTGTTCCCGGGGCAGAAGACGCAGGGCCTCGAACCCGTTGGCAGCCTCTACGATACGGAAATCGCCCAGGGATTCGATGATGGACACCAGCATGGCCCGAAACGCCGTGGAATCGTCCGTAATGAGTATTGTCTTTCTGTCCACCGCTTCACCTGTTGTACCCACAAGCATCATACCTCAGCGCCACACATGATTAGTTCATTAAAGCTCTTCGCCATAGTCGATACGATATCCTCTCGCTCGCCACAAAGCTGCGGCATCACACCGGTGCAGCTTCACCCGATTCCGAGCGTTGCAACGCTTCCAGAAGCGACGGCAGAAATGTCCGCAGGCTTTCAGGTGAAGAGCATTCGGCACGATGGGGCTTCATCACACAATGGTAGCCCATGTCACTGACTTTCTTTTCCGCTTCCGCGTGATGGTAATCGGTCATCATCAGTATGGGGATGTCCGTGAAATTGTTGTGAAGAAGTTCCAGCAGTTCAATCCCGCCGAGGACCCCCGAACCGTCCATCCGGGGCATGATCAGATCCACGAGAACAACGGGATGCTGGCCGCCGCGATGAAGAGTATCGACCCTGATCAAGGTATCCTCGCTGCTGGTCATGGCATGGACTTCGTAGCCGTTTTCCCGCAGCAACTCCGCCAGTGTCTTTAATGTTGTGCCGTCATCGTCGACAATCACCAGCGGGCGGACGATTGCCTGCTCGGGTGTGCTCTCCGGCGTGTGGACCACATCGGATAGTTCGAAGGGGATCCCCACCTCATCGGTGTCGCCACTATCGGGGCTCGCTTCGGCGGCGGCGCGGCTCTCGCTGGCGACCCGGGTCCCCTCCATGGCCAGAAACTGCGGGTTAAGCCCCTTGGAAAGCATGAACTGGAGCGGGTCGACAATGCCGGCGTCAATGGCCTCGATATTTTCCTGGGGCTCAAAATCGAATGTGCCATCAAGCCAGGCAAAAAGTGACAGGACAACCTGTTCGATCTGTTCGCGGACGACTTCTTCAATGGTTTCATGGACTACGGAGAAACGTTTGGTCAGGATGATTCCCAGGTGCTCGCTGAATCCCCGTTCCTTTTGAAGCTCCAGGGCCTTGCGGAGGGTATCAGAATCTATGACGCCCCTCTGGATAAGCACTTCCCCCAGTCCCATCCTGGAGGTGGACGAGAGCGCCTTTACCACCAGTCCCTGCTTGAAGACGATGGTCCCTTCGCGCCCACCGCTGCGAAGGGAAAGCACCCCGGTCTTCCGGCTGAGGCTGATCAGTTGCAGAATCTCGCCCAGCCCAAGTTCTTCAAGGTTTCCGACAAGACTCATACGGAAATGCCCCTACCTGTGTGGAAATGCAAAAAATGGACTAAATTGTAAACCATCGATATTGGCAAGTAAAGCCTTTATCAATGCCGCTCACGCTTGGCCAGGGGGTGCCGGCCCGCGCCATTTTTTTCTCGCCCCCTGAAGATGAGCCGGATCGGCACGCCGTCGAAACCAAAGGCTTCCCTGAATCGATTGACCAGATAGCGTTCATAGGAAAAATGAATGCTGTCCGGCTGATTGGTAAAGATGACAAAGGATGGCGGACGGGTTGCGACCTGGGTGGCAAAGTAGAACTTTACGCGGCGACCATGGGCCAAAGGCGCATGGTGAGCATCTGTGGCCTCGGAAAAAACCCGGTTCAAGTCCGAGGTCGTCACCCGGTGTATGTACTGTCCCATGACCTCGTCCACGGTGGTCATGATCTTGCCGATACGCTGACCGGTCTTGGCGGATACGAAGACGATCGGGGCATAGGCCAGGTACTTGAAGCCGGTCCGGACCTTGTCCACGTAGACCCCCAGGGTGTCGTTGTCTTTTTCCAGGGTATCCCACTTGTTGACCACAAAGACGCATCCCCTGCCCGCCTCGTGCACATAACCGGCGATGCGCTCATCCTGCTCCGTCACCCCCTCCTCGGCATCGAGGACGACCAGAACGACGTCGGCCCGCTCGATGCTGCGCAGGGAGTCCACCACGCTGTATTTTTCCAGTTTTTCAGTCGTCTTGCCCTTGCGGCGGATACCGGCGGTATCGATCAGCAGGTAATTCTTTTTATTGCAGGTGAAAAGGGTATCCACCGAATCGCGGGTCGTACCGGCGGTCGGATTGGCCACCATCCGCTCGAAACCGAGCAGCCGGTTGACCAGGGACGATTTGCCCACATTGGGACGCCCCACCACGGCAATCCGGGTGATCTCGTCATCGGGGATACCGGTGTCCGCCTCGGGAAAGACATCCAGCAAATCCTCCATCAGGTCGATGACGCCCCGATTATGTTCGGCCGATATGGTATGGAGGCGTTCTATCCCCAGGGAATAGAACTCGGCCGACTCATTCTCCAGCTTCTCGCCATCCACCTTGTTGACCACGTAGAAGATCGGCTTCTTGACGCGGCGCAGCATCGTGGCCACTTCAATGTCGGCCGGGGTCAGGCCGCTCCTGGCATCCATCATGAAGATGATGACATCGGCCTCTTCCATTGCCAGACTGGACTGTTCCCGCATCTGCTGCAACAGACGGTCCTCGGTCACCGGTTCGAATCCGCCGGTATCGATCAGGATGAACGGCTTGTCGAACCGGGTGATGGTGGCGTAGTTACGGTCGCGGGTTACGCCGGGCAGATCGTCCACAATGGCGCGACGATGGCCCAGCAGGCGGTTGAACAGGGTGGACTTGCCCACATTGGGACGGCCGACGATGGCTACAATAGGTTTCATTCGTACCCCAGCTCCCTCAGAACGGCCGTCCGTTCGGTCCAACGCTCCTGCACCTTGACGAACAGCTCCAGAAAGACCCGGGTTCCCAACAAGCGCTCAATATCGCCCCGGGCCGCCTGGCCGATTTTTTTGAGCATGGCCCCTTTTTTGCCGATGAGAATCCCCTTCTGCCCTTCCCTCTCCACCAGGATGGTGGCGCTGATGGCGATCACGCCATTCTCCCGTTCCTGGAAGGAATCGACTATAACTGCCGTAGAATACGGGACTTCTTCGCCGGTCAGACGAAAGATTTTCTCCCGCACCAGCTCGGCGCAGATCACCTTTTCCGGCTGGTCGGTGAGGATATCGTCGGGGAAATAGGCCGGCCCCTCGGGGAGACGTTCGCGGATCAGCTCCACCAAACGCTCCACGTTGCCGCCGGTCTGGGCCGAGATCGGCACCACCTCGGCAAAGGGGTGCAGGCGCGAAACAGAGGCGATCAGCGCCAGAAGCCGCTCCTTGGGCTCAACCAGATCGACCTTGTTCAGGATCAGGAAGATCGGAGCACCGGCCTTGGTCGCGACCTCTCGCACAAAAACGTCATCCCGCTGCGCCGTGGCGTCCACCACCAGCAGGAGCAGGTCAACGCCCGAAATAGCCCCATAGGCTGCATCCACCATGGCCCGGTTCATGCGGCTCCTGGCGGCATGGATGCCGGGCGTGTCCACGAACACGATCTGACTCGCCTCATCGGAGACAATGCCGCGAATAACGGTGCGGGTCGTTTGCGGCTTGTCCGAGACCGCCACGATCTTCTCACCGAGGATGCGGTTCAACAACGTGGACTTGCCCACGTTCGGGCGGCCGACAATGGAGACGAACCCCGATTTAAATTCTTTGTTTTTCATATAATTGGATCACACTCTTTCATGTATCACTTTTTAGTCCAGACATCCCTGAGGGTTACGATCCGGTTGAATACCGGTTTTCCCGGTTGCGAATCCACGGGATCAGGACGGAAATATCCCTGGCGTTCAAACTGGAAACGGGTCTCCAGGTCGGCATCGGCCAGGCTTTTCTCCAGCTTGGCGGTCCCTATGACCTCAACGGAGAGCGGATTGAGAAACTGCTTGTAGTCTGCCCCGCCCCGGTCGGGATTCGGGTCGCTGAAGAGGCGGTCGAACAGGCGCACCTCGGCATCCATGGCATGGGCCCGGGAAACCCAGTGGATGGTGCCCTTGATCTTCCTGCCATCGGCAGCAGAGCCGCCCCTCGATGCGGGATCGTATTCGCAATGCACTTCGATTATGGCTCCGTTCTCGTCCTTGACCACACCGGTGCAGCGAACGATATAGGCGTAACGGAGGCGCACCTCGGAACCGGGGGTCATGCGGAAGAACCCTTTAGGCGGCTCCTCCATGAAGTCATCCTGTTCAATGAACAGCTCACGGGAAAAGGTAACCCGGTGGCTCCCCATCTCCGGCTTCTGGGGGTGGTTGGGGGCATCGAACTCCTCGGCCTGCCCTTCGGGGTAATTGTCGACCACGACCTTGAGCGGCCTGAGCACCGCCATGGCGCGGGGGGCACGCTCGTTCAGATCGGCGCGGACGCATTCCTCCAAAATGGACATATCGATCCAGGAATCGCTGCGCCCCACCCCGATCATTTCGCAGAAGGCCCGAACAGCCTCGGGCGTATAGCCGCGCCGCCTGATGCCCATGAGAGTCGGCATGCGCGGGTCATCCCAGCCGCTGACGATCCCCAGGTTGACCAGTTCGTGGAGCTTGCGCTTGCTCATCACCGCATAGGTCAGATTGAGCCGGGCAAACTCGTATTGCCGCGGGCGACTCGGCACCGGCAGGTTGTCCAGGAACCACTCGTACAGCGGTTTGTGATCCTCGAACTCCAGGGTGCAGATGGAGTGGGTGATCCCCTCGATGGCATCCGATTGCCCATGGGTAAAGTCGTACATGGGATAGATGCACCAAGCGTCGCCCACGTGGGGATGGGTGGCGTGAATGATACGGTACAGCACCGGGTCGCGCAGGTTGATGTTGGGCGAGGCCATATCGATCTTCGCCCGGAGTACCTTGGCCCCGTCGGCGAATTCGCCGGCCCGCATGCGGCGGAACAGGTCAAGGTTTTCGTCCACGGAGCGGCTGCGCCAGGGGCTCTCCTTGCCTGGTTCGGTCAGGGTGCCGCGATAGGCACGCATCTCATCGGCGGTGAGGTCCTCCACATAGGCCTTGCCCTGCTGTATCAGGTACTCGGCCCATTGATAGAGTTGCTCGAAATATTCCGAGGCGCAGTACATATGCGTGCCCCAGTCAAAGCCGAGCCAGCGGACACTCTCCTTGATGGACTCGATGTACTCCATCTCCTCCTTGGCAGGATTGGTGTCGTCGAAACGCAGATGACAGCAGCCGCCGAAATCCCGCGCCAGCCCAAAGTTGATGCAGATGGACTTGGCATGGCCGATATGCAGATAACCGTTGGGCTCCGGCGGGAAGCGGGTGACAATGGACGTATGCTTACCGCTTTTCAGGTCGTCCTCGATGATGGTACGCAGAAAATTGTTGGCTACAGGTGTTGGTGTCGATTCGGTGGACATGATTGCCTCTCAAATTCAAAATGACTTCTGCCACAGAGACACGGAGGCGCGGAGAAATCCATAGGCGTTTTACCGAAATAAACAGGATAACATCTTAAAACTGTTTTGAAAAATCAAAAATCTTTATCCCGTTCATTCCTGACCTTGGTCTTTTCCCTGTGTCCCATGTCTCTGTGGCGGATTTATGGTTACGGGTTTTGCGCTAATTCCCCCAGCAGCGAGTTCTGGTAGGCCGCCACGATGCGCACCGTGACGAAGCTCCCGATCTGGGCGGGATCACCCGGGAAATTGACGATCCTGCCGCTCTCCGCCTTGCCGGATACCTGGCCGGGCCGCTTCCCTTCCCCTTCAACCAGGAGTTCCTGGAGCGTGCCGAGATATGACCGGTTGATCTCGAGGGTGATACGTCGTTGCAGCGCCAGCAGGCGTTCCAGGCGCTCTACCTTTTGCTCCCGGGAGAGCTCCTCTGGCAGTTCCGCGGCCTTGGTGCCGGGGCGCGCTGAATAGACAAACAAAAAAAGGTCGGCATAGCGAACCTCTTCCATCAGAGTCAGGGTCTGCTCGAAATCCGCCTCGCTCTCGCCGGGAAAGCCGACGATCATATCGCCGGTGATGGCGATGCCGGGTCGGGCCGCCTTGAGGGCGCGAATCCGGTCCAGGTAGGCCGCGCGGGAATAGCCCCGGTTCATGCGGGACAGCATTACATCGCTGCCCGACTGGGCCGGCAGGTGAACTTGGCCGCACAGCTTGGGCACATCCGCAAAACAGGCGATCAGTTCATCGGACATATCCTTGGGATGGGAGGTGGTAAAGCGAACCCGGCGAATGCCCTCCACGCCGGCAACCTGCCTAATCAATTGGGCAAAAGTCGGCTCGTTGGCGCTCTTGAGACCGTAGGAGTTAACATTCTGGCCGAGCAGCACCACTTCCTGAACGCCTTCATCGGCGAGTTGCCTGACCTCGCCAAGGATATCGGCCGCGCGTCGGCTGATTTCACGGCCCCGTACATAGGGCACGATACAATAGGAACAAAAATTGTCACACCCCTGCATGACGGTCACGAAACGGCTCAAGCGGCTCGCCCCCTTGACCGGGGGGAACAGGTCGAGGCGCTGGTCGTTATCGATAAAGGCCGTCTCGCAACGCCGCTCGCCTTTTTCCGCGCCCCGCACCATGTCGGGGAGCAGGTGCAGGTTATGGGTGCCGAACACCAGATCGAGGAAGGGGAACTTCTGCAAAAGGTGGTCCCCCTCCTGCTGGGCCACACAGCCGCCGACCCCCAGAATAAGACCGCTGTGCGCCTTTTTCAGGCTGCGGTAATGGCTGAGGCGCTTGTAGACCTTTTCCTCCGCTCCCCCCCGGACACTACAGGTATTGAGCAGGATCATGTCCGCATCCGCAGGCACCGTCGTCGGTCTATATCCCAAATCGGCCAGCATGGTGACGATCCGCTCGGAATCGTTCACATTCATCTGGCAGCCGAAGGTTTCAATAAAGAGATATTTTTCGTTCATGGTGAAGTGATTGGTTATACGCAATTAATACCTGCAAAGTCAATTAAATTGGGAAATTGACGCTGTTCCGGGCCGGGGCTGCACAACACATCCCTGTTGCCGTTCGTGCGGGTATCACCGATTGGCAGAATGCCGCCCCATCAGCCAGACGGTATACAGCCGCCCCCCCATGGAATTATGTTTAAGTTTTAGGACATCTTCGCTACTATTGAATCCGAATCCAGCATTTACCAGGAGAAAGAGCATGCCAAAGGTACTGATTCCGTTAGCCGAAGGTTTTGAAGAGCTTGAAGCCGTTACAATCATCGACGTACTCCGCAGGGCCGGGATCGAAGTCGTCACGGCCGGCCTGCATCCGGGGCCGGTGACCAGCACCCGCAAGGTCGCCGTCATACCCGATACGACCATCGATACCGCCCGGGCCGACGAATTCGACATGATCATCCTTCCCGGCGGCCAGCCGGGCAGCGACAACCTCAATTCCGACATCCGGATAGACAAACTGCTCAAGGATTTCCACGCAGCCGGCAAGCCCCTCGGCGCCATTTGCGCCGCACCGATCGTGCTCGCCAGCGCCGGCCTGCTCAACGGCCGGCAGGCGACCTCCTACCCCACGTACCGGGAAAGGCTTGGCGGGGCATACTACCTCGACAAGGCAGTGGTGAACGATGGAAAATTCATTACCAGCCAGGGGCCGGGCACGGCACTCCCCTTTGCCCTGGCCGTCGTTTCCCGGCTGGCCGGCAACCACGCTTCGGAAGATGTCGCCAGGGCCATGCTGGTCAGCGATGCCATGGATGACGAAGTATGGGATCAACGCCTGTTCAACAGTACCATCCAGGCGCTGGTGGGGGCCCTGGAATTGAAGGACACCTATACCCAGGGGCATGCAAAACGGGTTACCGAATACTCCCTCAGCATCGGCTCCAAGCTGAAACTTTCCGAAGCCAAGCTGCGCGACCTGTACCTTGGCGCCATTCTCCACGATATCGGCAAGGCCGGCACCGAGGACGATCTGCTCAACAAGCCGGGACGCCTCAATCGGCGAGAGGAGACCCTCATCCGGGAACACCCCCTCAAGGGCACGCTCTTTATCGTGGGGATCGAAAGCCTGAGCCACATCGTACCGACCATCCTGCACCATCACGAGCGTTGGGACGGCAGCGGCTACCCTGGCCGCCTCAAGGGTGAGCAGATCCCGCTCCACGCCCGCATCGTCAGCATAGCCGACGCCTTCGATGCCATGCTCTCCGTCCGTTCCTACCGGCCGGCCCAGGAAAAAGAGGCCGCCATCCGGGAGCTGCAAGAGCAGAAGGGGGCCCAATTCGACCCGTTCCTGGTGGACGTCTTTATCGAGTGCCTGAACGAAGCACCTTTTGAAATCAAGGATTTCAGCTACTACTTTTAGGCTGCAAGCAGCGTCGGGCGAGGAAGGCCAGGCCGAAAAAGGCCAGATTGAGCAGTACGATCATCGCACTGGTGGGCAGGTTGGTGGCGAACGACAGGAAAATGCCGGCCACGACCGAGCAGCCCCCCTGAAGGGCCGCCAGGACAACGCAGGATTTGAAGCTGCGGGCCAGCTGCAGGGCCGACACCGCCGGCAGGATCAAGAGCGACGAAATCAGCATGATCCCCACCAGTTTCATCGCCAGGACCACCGACAGGGCCGTCAGCAACACCAGCACCGCATTGATGGTGGCGGTCCGTATGCCGGAAACCCGGGCCAACTCCTCATCGAAGGCGATGGCGAGCAGGTCGTTGAAAAAGAGGGACAACAGCAGCATCACCACGCAGAACAGCACGGCGGCAATGCCCACCTCCTGGGAGGTTATGGAGAGGATATTGCCGAACAGGTAGCTCAGCAGGTCGACGTTGTACCCGCCCCCCGCGCTCGCCAGAATGATACCCGCCGAAATCCCCAGCGCTGACACGATGCCGATGGCACTGTCGCCGCTCAGGCGCGCCTTTTCCGTCAGTTTGAGGATGCCCAGCGACGAGAGCAGTACGACCGGCAGCGACACCAGCAGGGCCGAGGCGGAATAGAGTTTGAGCGACAGGGCGATGGCGGTGCCGCCGAAGGTGACATGGGCCAGGCCGTCCCCGATCAGGGAAAGCCGCCGCAGCACGAGGAACACGCCCAGCACCGAACAGAGCACGGCGATCAGCGTCCCCGCCAGAAGTGCCCGCTGGATGAAACCGTATGAGAGTATTTCAATGAAATCCATGGGTCGTTAATGCCTGTGGCACATCAGGTGTTGGGAATACTCGCCAAACAGGGCGGACATATCCGTGGAGCGGCAGAATTCCTCGAAATTGCCGTAAAAGAGCATGCGCTTATCCAGATACAGCATCTTCGAGGCGTATTTCCCGATGGCGCCGGTATCATGGGTCACCAGGAGTACCGTAACCTGCCGGGAACGGTTTATCTCCCCCATCAGGGAGTAGAAGCGTTCGCGCATCTCAGGGTCGAGCGCCGCGGTCGGCTCGTCCAGGATCAACAGATCCGGGTTGTTGACCAGGGCGCGGGCCAGAAGAACGCGCTGTTGCTGACCGCCGGAAAGTTCACCTATCAGTTTAGACCGTATATCGCAAATATCTAATTGTTCAAGGATGGCATCGACCTTCGTTCTGTCGAAAGCGGTCAACCGGCGGGGGAAGCGCTTCAACGACAGGAGGCCGAGTCCGACCGTTTCAGCCACGGTGGCCGGGAATATGGGGTTGAGCAGATGCAGGCTTTGGGGAAGATACCCGATCCGGCCCCAGGCGTTGAAACGGCTGCACGGCACGCCGAACAGGGAGGCAGCGCCGTCGCTGATGGCGCTTAATCCCATCAATGCGCGCACCAGCGTGCTCTTGCCCGAGCCGTTGGGGCCGACAATCCCGACGTAATCGCCCGCCTCCACCGAAATGGAAATATCCTCCAGCACCCGGCCTGTCCGATAACTGCAACAGAGCCGCTCCGTCCTGACTATTTCGTCCGGCATGCCGCCCCCCCACGCGGGGTGCTGCAGGTAGCGCACACCCCATTGATCTGAAGGATATGGGACGTTACCCGCCCGCCCGAGCGCTGGACCGCATCGAGTGTCCCCTCGCCGAGTGCGCACTGCCCCAGGTCCTCCACCCGCCGGCAGGACTCGCAAACAAAATGGTGATGGTGGTGGTCCTGATTGGCGCAGAGAAAATAGTACTGCTTGCGGTCAGCCAAGAAGATGCGGGTAATGACACCGGCCTCGGCCAGTTCATCGAGGATGCGGTACACCGTGGGCAAGCCGATGCTGTCCACCCGGTCCTTGATGCGGTGCCAGACCTCATCGGCGGAGAGATAGAGCGGCTCGCTTCCCAGGCAACACATAACCTCCAGCCGCTTGGGAGTGACCTTCATATTAAGCCGCTTGAGGATGTCACGCCCCTGTTCTCTGTTCATAAAGAATTATCCACAATTAAATGAAAATTATTTTTATTTATACGCGATAGTAACCCGTACGTCAAGCGGAAGCGCGCTTCTGGTGAAATATCGTCTGATTTCGATTAGATATGGGGGGAGCACCCAGAGGGAGAGGTTTGGGGCGAGTGTCCGGTTCATTCCGGATACTCGCCCCAAATAAATTGGTAGCAGTGATTCCACACAGGGACAATGAGCTTATAAGGACGTTACCGGCTATTTCCCCTTTCCCACGATTTCCAGGAAGAAGCTCTCCAGATCCTTGCGCTTTGTTTCGACCAGGGTGACCTCCACCGAATGTTGTCCGGCCAGTGCCATAAATTCATTGAAGCCCGCCACCGGTACAAAGTACTCAATAAAGGTTTCATTCGTGCGTGCAACGGCAAAACCGCCCAGGGCTTCATGGTTTCCCCGGCTCAGCCGGGTCTGCACCATGTACCCCTCGATCCCTTGCCGCACGATATTCTCGACGCTGTCCAGGGCCTCGAGCTGTCCCTTGACGATCACCCCTACCCTATCGCAGACCTTTTCCACATCATCGGTGATATGGGTGCTGAAGAAGACACTCTTGCCCCGCTTCTTCAGGTCAAGGATAATATCCTTCACTAATGCCCTGCCGATGGGGTCGAGCCCGCTCATGGGCTCATCCAGGATATACAGGTCGGGATCGTGGATCATGGTTTGCGCCAGCCCGACCCGCTGCACCATACCCTTGCTGTAGCCGCGCATGGGACGTTTGCGGGCATCCCACAATTCGAGCTGCTTCAGCGTTTCGTCCGCCCGGCGGGTCAAGAGGGCTTCCGGCATTTTGAACGTCTTACCCACAAACCGGAGATACTCCTCGGCGGTCAGGTAATCGTAAAAGGCGGGATTTTCCGGCAGGAAACCGATCTTGGCCCGTGACGCAACGCTGCCGATCTGCTCGCCCATGATGGCTGCCGTACCGGCCGTCGGCCGAATCAGCCCCATCAGGCACTTGATGGTCGTGCTCTTACCGGCACCGTTGGGGCCGAGGAAGCCGAAGATTTCGCCTTGGGCGATTTTAAGATCAATCCCCTTCAGAGCATCGACCTTTGTCATTCGCTTGCCGGTAAACTGTTTGCAAAGCCCCGTTATATCAATGACGTTCATTAACATCTCCTGCATTTTTCAGACTTTTATTCTTCACCTTCGCAAAGGCATATTTGCTGGTGGTAGCGACCTTCCCATCACCCTCCAGGTAAAACTCCCCGCCATAGGGGTCCCTGGGAGGTGGCGAAAGGAATCCGCCGGAAACAAGTTGCCCGATCATTGCCGGTATGGCTCCCCGCGATTCTCGATAGTGGTCACGGGCGACTTCAATGCGGTGAGCCTCCTGGAAGGCAGTCAAACGGATCTGATAATTCTTTTTCAGCGCCGGGTTATGCTCCCCCTTGACCATGGCCGACAGGTAGCCTATGGCCAACTCCGTCTGCCCAGACTCCTGCATATAGCGTCCGGCCAGAAGCTTGGACAGGTCGGAACCTGAAAGCTCGCCGGCGCGTTGATAATATCCGGCTGCCGCGGCATAGTCCTTCAAAAAGAACGCACTGTTGAACCCGGCAAAAAATGGAAGACACCAATCCCAGGTGCGGTACTTCATGCCATAATCCAGAAGATCGTTGGCCAGCTTATACTGCTTGACATCCCAAGTCAGAAAACTTTGGGCAAAATAATAGGCGTCCATATTGTAAGGATCGAGCTTGACGGCGCCATGCAACAGGCGGGACATGGACATGTAGTCAGGCGGGATTGCAAGCTGGCTCTCCGACTTTTCAACGAGTCCGCCGAAATAGATCAGAACCTTCAGCACCAAGGACGCCGCCACCAGTTCTTTCTGGTCGGCGGCAATGGTCTTAAACGCCGGAACCGAGGGGACATAGCCCAGTTTTTCCACAAACGGCTTGTTATGGAGATATGTTGTAAAAGGAAGTATCAGGATACCGTACAGGATCAGGCCGATCAACGTGACAGAGGCTGTTTTGATCATCGATCATCTCATTTCCCGCCGCGAAAAAATGGCGGCGGAGAAGGATAGCAGAAGCCCCACATAGACAACAAAATAAGCCACGGTCAGAAACAATCCGTTGGCAGGGACCGGAAGTCCATAGATTGCATTGACCTTCAGATCAAAGGCGCTGAAATTTGGCAGCAGGTAATAGAGTCCGGTGGCAAGCTGTTTCATTATGGGAGAGAGATTTTTCGAGGCTGGTGAATGGATATACTCATAGACCTGCTGCGTAACACCTCCAGCCAGGAAGGTGGCAATCGTGCCAAAAACAGGCAGGAAGAAGGAGGTGCTGACCGTGGAAATCAGGAACGCCACCGCGATCAGCAAGATGTATTTTAAGACGTCAAACAGAATGCACAGCGCCACCGTCCCCCAGACAATCGGCCTATCGGGCGGATGAACGGAAGCGGTGAAAGCAACGACCGCACCAGCGGCGATACCCAGCACAACCGCCACCAGCAACAGAAACAGAGCTGTGCCGCCAAATCGCCCCAGCAGATAACCCTGCCGTGAGAGCGGCAACCCCAGCACGCTGAAGGTGTAGCGGCGTTCAATGTCTTTCCAAAGCGACGTACCGCCCAGAAAAACCGACAGCATCAACATGATGAATGAAATCAGGGAGAGCGTCAGGGTCAGGGACAGCTCCGTCACTTGGCGCATGGAGAGTGTAGCAAGGCCAGGGATTAGCACGAATGCACATGCCGTCACCATTATGCCCTGGAATACGCGGTCGCGAAAGATACCTTTAAGAGTAATGCCAATAATCGTCGTCATGCCCCAGTCCTTATTATCTTCTGAATGAAAACGTTAAAATATCACTTCGCAAGTTCTTTTGCCAGTTTTTCTGCCGGCGCGCGGTAATATGCGGTAGGAGGAGCGGTTCGCACAACGGTGGTAAAAGCCGTAAGGGCTTTCTGCCTCTCACCTGCCTGCATATAAACAATCCCTAGGCGGTATGAATAAAATGGGGCGGCGGTAAGGTCTATCAAGCGGGTTAAGGTTTTAACAGAACCGGGATAGAGTTCAAGAGCGGTTGATTTTTTCGCCATGAGTTGAAACTTGTCAATTTCAAGCACCTTCTCCAAAAGTTCCACCTCATGCTTACCAGGATCCGTTAATGCCTGGTTGACTATTGCCCTTGCCCCTATAAAATCTCCGTTTTTTATTCTTTCATCAGCCTTGCTCATAAACCCATATTGTCGATTATTAAGTTCCGCAGGCAATTGCAAGGAGGTAACGATCGCGTCAGCCTCCTTATTTCTTCCACGCGCATAAAGCGCATTGGCTATCTCGTTTTGAGCGACTATGAAATCAGGAGATTTCCGTAATGTGTCTTGATAGAGGGCCAGATTATCCTGCCATAGGATGGCACGACTGGTGGTGCCGTAAATAGCAATAAACACTACTGAGGCAACCACACCTGTGAGGAGCGGTTGATACCGAATTTGCTTTCCAAATCGATAGATTTCAAATACCAGCCCCATGAGAAAAAAGGCTAGCGGTATGTACATGTATCGCTCTGCCAGCGGCGTCCAGGTCTGCTTAAGGAGCGGGATCATCAGGGCTGAGGAGCCGATTGCGGCCGCACATGCAAACAAAAAGGCTATTATCGTACGTCGGCTCATCAACAATAACGCCACAACAAACACGAGGAAGCCCAATGGTATATAGAGGTCTGAGACATGAGTGATTGCAAAATTGAGCGGGAACGGAAAGAAAAGCTTTTTCAGGTAGAATCCGGCCGCCTTTAGAACGAGGCGTGTATTTTCAAGCAGACCAACACTCTCCCCCCCCCCAATGTGGTTGAAAACCTGCGCCACACCAGCATCAGAGTGAGAAAATGCACCCGTCCGAAAGAAAAAATATACGGCGCCGGCACCGAGAAACGTAAGTACATGCGGCAGGTTATTGATGAGAGTGGCCCGCAGAGGAGGCTTGGTGTCCGCATTTTCAGAGTTGAAAAAAGGAAGGATTATTGCTGCCGGCAGGAAAAAAATTGCCGTTTCCTTGGCAAGACAGGCAATCAGCATGCACAATGCAGCCAATGCCGACACCATAAGGTTTCTGCATTTCTGTGCAAGCAACCAGACGGAGAGGAATAGAAAAAATCCTGCCAGCAAATCGGTTCTGCCGGCAATCCAAGCAACAGCTTCAGTGTTGATGGGATGAATGGCAAAGAAAAGTGCCACTATAAACGCCACTATTTCAGAGCGAATGCCCTGTTGAGCCGAATACCTGCAGGCGATGGCATATACCATCAATGTATTGATAAGATGCAAAACGACATTTTCAAGATGCATGAAACTAATTTCAAGGCCCCATACATATTTGTCCATCATGTACGATAGAACCAGAACAGGTCGATAATAGTTACTGCTGCCGGAAGCAAAAATGCTGTGCAGGGTAAAATTATCCGTATTCAACAGATAATCATACATCCCCGGATCATCAACGGAATTTAGCGTAGCAAAGATAACAGGATAATATATTCCAAGCACAACAAATGAAAGGAGCAGGATACAGGTGCGATTGCTAATGTTTATTTGGCTATTCATGGGAATTCCCAAAAAAAAGCGGGATGCCGAAACACCCCGCTTAAGTTGATGCGGTAGTTTTACCAACTACATTGTTGTCCAACCGGTTCCAAACGCATCCGAACCTGTCTTCGAATAACCGCTAGTATCAGAAGTTCCGGCAGTTACGTCCTTTTGGTAGATGGAAGTACTGTCATAGGCAGAACCATAGGCTTTGGTGCCGTTCTTGTGTTGGGTCTCAAGAGCATAGCCCGGGGTGTCGGTTATAGCACCAAGACCAACGCCGGTCGAAGTCTTGCCAATCAGGGTTGTTCCCGCAGCACCCGGGGATATCGTTACGCCGGTTTTCCCACCATAAAGAGATAAACCAGATTTTCCAGTACTGCTAATATCAAGGTCAATCTTCGTGCTTGCAGCAAATACTGAAGATGCTGACAATAGAGCCATCACGGCAAAAACAACTGTTTTTTTCATATCATTACTCCTTTCTATAAATCGACTATTATTGATACGAAGCAACTACTGGATATTCCTGATTATCGGCCATATAGGCTTCCATACCAGTTTTCAGGTTCTTCAAGTCCGAGTTGGCAGATGAGTTGTAGGCCTTGGCACGATAGGCGGAAAACTGCGGGATGGCGATGGCCGCCAGGATACCGATGATCGCAACAACGATCAGCAGTTCGATCAGGGTGAAGCCTTTTCTGTTTCTCATTTTTTGTAGCATGTCTTTCTCCTTTCGTTGTTTTGTGTACTTTACAGATCAAGTAACAATCAATTCAGAATTATCACTGCAAATCAAAGGCCAGTTTCAAAACAACCATAACAACTTGATACTACGAATATTTTTCAACATTACCAGAATACAATTGCCTGGACCAGAGCCAAACACGTCACCAAACCTGACAATAATTGTCACTCCCCCCCGCTATCCATCCCCAACTTCGTCAACCGGTACCGAAACGACCGAAACGTCATCCCCAGCAGCGCCGCCGCCTTTTTCTTGGCGCCGCCGGTCTTTTCCAGCGCCTTCAGGAGGTAGCGTTTTTCCAGATCATCCAAGAGCGGTTCCAGGAACATCCCCTCGTCGGGGATCGCGACCTCCGCGCTCAGGCAGGGCGCCCTGCCGGCGATCACCTGCTTCGGGAGGCTCCCTTCGGCAATGAGCTCGCTGTCCAGGATCAGGCTGCGCTCGACGATATTTTCCAGTTCGCGGATGTTGCCGGGGAACGGGTAATTCATCAGCGCCTTGAGCGCGCCGGGAGAAACCGTTGTCTGGCCGTCGGGATGGAGCTTGCGGCAGAAATGCTCCACCAGGAGCGGGATATCCTCGATCCGCTCCCGCAGCGGCGGCATGACGATCTGCACCACATTGATGCGGTAGTAGAGGTCCTCGCGGAAGCCCCCACCCTTGATGTCTTCATCCAGATCGCGGTTGGAGGCGGTCAAGACGCGCACATCCGTCTTGAGCACCTTGGCGTCCCCTACCCGCCGGAATTCCCGTTCCTGCAGGACCCGCAGCAGCTTGGTCTGCAAAAGGAGCGGCAGTTCGCCGATCTCGTCCAGAAAGAGCGTCCCGCCGTCGGCCTGTTCGAAAAGACCGGGCCGGTCGGCCACCGCGCCGGTAAAGGCGCCCTTCTTGTGGCCGAACAGTTCGCTCTCGATCAGGGATTCGGGGATAGCCCCGCAGTTGACCGCCACGAACGGCTTGCCCTTGCGCGGGCTGCACCCGTGGATGGCGCGGGCCGCCAACTCCTTGCCGGTGCCGCTCTCCCCCAGGATCAGCACCGAACTCTGGCTGGGGGCGACCTTCTGGATCATGTCGAACAACTCCCGCATCTTGGCGCTCTTGCCGATGATCCCGCAAAAGCCGTCCCGCTGGGCAACCTCCTGCCGAAGGATGGTGTTCTCCCGCTTCAGCCCCTGTTTCTCCAGGGCCTTGCTGATCAGGATCTTGATCTCCTCGTTCTTGAACGGCTTGGAGATATAGTCGTAGGCCCCCAGCTTCATGGCCTCCACCGCCTGTTCCGCGGCGGTAAATGCCGTCACCATCAACACGGCGGTGTCCGGGGTCGCCTGCTTGATCCGGGCCAGCAATTCGATACCGTTCAGGCCGGGCATCTGCACATCCGAAATGACCAGATCGAACAAGGAACCGCCAATCTGCCGGAGCGCCTCCTCGGCATTGCTCGCCACCACCACCTCGTACCCCTCCCGCTCCAGCAGGATCGCAAGGAATTCGCGCATACTCAGTTCGTCGTCGACGATCAATATTCTGGTTTTCATGGATATACCTCGTCATCAGAGAGGACTCTGCTTATTTATATGTATCCAGTTTCCGATTCGGAAAGGAGGAGTTTTTTGTCCAGGCAAGGAAATCGAGGGATTGCGCGGAGGCGTACATCAGTACACCGCACAATTTTGCTCGCAAAATTGGACCGCGAAGGCGCCCGAAGGGTGAGGCCGACACGGCCGAAGTCACAAGCAAGGCCGAAGATTGACGCCGCATGGGCGAAAAAGAACCCTTTCCGGACGGAAACTATCCGATTCTTCGCAAGCCGTCGGCAATCCCGATCCTGACCGCCCGCCAGGTGGGAAAGACGGCCGCCACCAGGCCGACCACCAGGCAGAAGGCCACATCCAGGTACAGGGTTGAACGCTCGACCTGGAAAACGGGGAAGAACGCGCCCATGATCTTGCCGAACCTGGCGGCCACCGGAAAGGTCAGGACGATGCCGACAGCACAGCCGGTCATGGAGATAAACAGCGACTCGCCGAACACCATGCCGGCAATGTAGTACCCGCGAAAGCCCATGGCCTTGAAGATGGCATACTCACCGATCCGTTCCCGGGCGGTCATGGCCATGGTATTGGCCACCACCGCCATGATGATGACGATCACCACGTACGACACGATGCGGATGGCCACCACGATAGCCTCGGTCATGGAGACGAAGCTGAGCTGGAAGGCCTTTTCCGTCTCGGTCAGGGTTTCGGCCAGGGAGTTCTTGAACCGCGCATCCACCGCCAGGGAGGTCTCCGCCGCCGTTTGCGGGTTTTTCAGCCCCAAGATGATGACGCCGAGCTGATCGGCCCGACGCGCGGCCGTCTTCTTCAGGGTTTCGTTCAGATAGTCCCACTGAAAGAAGAACTGGTTCTCATCGGTCGATTTCTCCGCGCCGCGATAGATGCCGCGCAGGACGAATTCCCACGTTCCCGGAAAGATGGTGCCCTTGAGCGTGATGCTGTCGCCCACCTTCCACCCGAAGCGCTCGGCCAGCCTCCGTCCGACCACGCACCCCTTGCGGTCGGCCAGAAATGCCCGTTTGTCTTCGGGAGAGAGCACGAATTCGGGATACAACTCGAAATAGCTTTTCGGCTCCACGGCAAAATTCGGGAAAAAGTTCTTTTCCGTGATATAGATGCCCCCGAACCAGTTGGCGTAGGAAACCGACTTGACCCCCTCCACCTGCCTGATCCGCTCCAGGTAGGACAGGGGCAGGGAAAAGGTCAGGGAGATGGCGTTGCGCGAGATCAGCCGCGCGGCCGACGAGGCGTTGACCCCGGCATACCAGGCGCTGACCACCGTCCGCAGCAGGCCGAAGGCCAGGATGGCGATGGTAATCCCCAGTATGGTGAGCCCGGTGCGCAAACGGTGGCGCAGGGCGTTCCTGGTAAGCAGCTTAAGAAGGAACATCGCTGAGCACGCCCTTTTCCAGGTGCCTGACGGTGTGGGCCTTTTCGGCGGCGCGAGGGTCGTGGGTGACCATGATGATCGTTTTGCCGAACGCGCTGTTCAGTTGCGCCATCAGGTGCAGGATCTCCTCGGCGGAAACCCGGTCCAGGTCGCCGGTCGGCTCGTCGGCCACCAGGATGGAGGGGTCGCTCACCACGGCCCGGGCGATGGCGACCCGCTGTTGCTGGCCGCCCGAAAGCTGGGAGGGGTAATGCTCCATGCGGTCGGCCAGGCCGACCACCTCCAGTGCGGCCAGCACATGCTCCCGGCGTTCGCGGCGGCCGAGCGGCGTCAGAAGGAGCGGCAACTCCACATTTTCAAACGCGGTCAGGACCGGGATGAGGTTGTAGAACTGGAAGATGAAGCCGACGTGGGCCGCGCGCCAGTCGGCAAGTTCCCGTTCCCCCAGGGTGGCGATATCCACGCCATCGACCACGATAGAGCCGCTGTCCACCGAATCGATGCCGGCGATCAGGTTGAGCAGGGTGCTCTTGCCCGACCCGGACGGCCCCATCAGCGCCAGGAACTCCCCATGGAAGATCTCGAAGGAGAGATCCTCCAGGACCGGCACCACCTGGCTGCCTCGCAGGTAGGACTTGGCTGCGTTGCGGATACTGACGACGATCCGTCGTTCCCCGGAGTCGGCCATTTCTTATTTTTCCCCGGCCAGGCGAATCCTGACCCCATCCTTCAGTTTATCCAAGGGCTTGAGCGCAACTTTATCGCCGGACTTCACCCCGTCGACCTCCACCAGATCGCCCAGCGGGGCGCCGCGGGTAATCGGCGTGAAGACCACGCGATCCCCCGTGACGAGATAGACCCCCTGACGGCCGCCGGAGGCGACGATTGCCGACGGTTTAACGGCGATGCGTGGCCGCTGGTCCGCCTTGTGGGCCTCCCGCTCCAGAAAGGCAACCTTTGCGCTCATCTCCGGCAAGATGCGGGGATCGGTGTCCACAAAGCGCACCTTGACCATGACCGAGGCCTTGGTGCGGTCGGCCGTTGGGACGATGGTGTGCACGACGCCGCGGAACCGGGTGTTGGGCAACGCATCCAGGGTAACCTCGCAGGGCTGCCCCGCCTTCACCACCGACAGGTTTGATTCGGAGACATCGGCCTCCACCTCAAGCGAACCGAGATCCGCTATGGACACCACGGCCGCCTTGGCATTTGCCGCCGCCCCCAGGGGGGTGATGATGTCCCCCACATCGGCATTCTTGGTCAAAACAACGGCATCGAACGGCGCCCGGATCAGACTGTAATCGTAGTTTACGGTCGCCCCCCGTAGCGCGGCGAGGGCAACGTGGACGCCGGCTTCTGCACCCGCGACGCCGGCAACGGCCTTCTTGTAGCGCGCGTAGGCCGCATCGTATTCGGACCTGGCGACGATCCCCTGGCTCAGCAACTCCTTCTCACGCAGGAACGCCTGCTTGGCGTCGACCAGTTCCGCTTTGACCTGGTCAAGTGCAGACCGGGCGTTCTGGACGGCTGCCTCGTTCTGCCGCACGGCCGCCTCAAGGTCCTTGTTCTCCAGCCGGGCAATAACCTGGCCGGTCGTAACCCGGCTTCCCTCCTCGACCCCCAGCCATTCCAACCGGCCGGTGGTCTTGGCGGCCACCGCCGCCTTCCGTTGGGCCACCACATATCCGCTTGCATTCAACAGGGTAAATGACTGGGTCGGAAATACCTGGGAGACGTTGGTGGTTTCGATGGAGACGGAGCGCCTCTGCACTGCCAGCAGTACGACTCCGGCGACGATCACGGCGAAAACGACGACCCAAAGACGCGTGCGCTTGCCCGCGCCCCGTTTGTGAGAGGACGGGCGGGATTTGTCGATGGTGAGACGATCCAGGGAATCTGACGGCATGAATGCCTTCTCCACTAATCAGGGGGATTCCATCCGCAAACAATGGCGAGGTTATTTCATACCATTATTACAACGTAATGTGAATATCTGTATGCCGAACCGATGGGGATATTTCTGAGCAGCCACACATTTTTTCCCGGCATGTCTGTATTTATTGGAAGTAATGTGATATAGAAATAGTGTTTTGTGTTTACGGAGACAACGTATCTCCATACCAACTAATTCCATGCAAGGGGGCAGCAATGAGTGAAATCGTAGATGTCTACGCTCGGGAGATCCTGGATTCCCGCGGAAATCCGACACTGGAAGTGGAGGTGTTTCTCGAATCCGGGGCCTTTGGGCGGGCCGCCGTTCCCTCCGGTGCATCAACCGGCGAACGTGAGGCCCTCGAACTGCGCGACGGCGACAAGTCCCGGTACCTGGGCAAAGGCGTCCTCAAGGCGGTGGACAACGTCAACAATCAGATCGCCGACGAGATTGTCGGCATGGAGTCCGACGACCAGATCGGCATCGACATGAAGATGCTGGAACTGGACGGCACCGAATACAAGAGCAACCTGGGCGCCAACGCCATCCTGGGCGTGTCCCTGGCAGTGGCAAAGGCGGCCGCCGAGGAGGCGGGACAGCCGCTGTACAAATATATCGGCGGCGCCGGCGCCCGCGAACTGCCGTTGCCGATGATGAACATCCTCAACGGCGGCGCCCATGCCGACAACAATGTTGATATCCAGGAATTCATGATCATGCCGGCCGGGGCGAAAAACTTCGCCAGTGCCCTGCGTATGGGCGCCGAGGTCTTTCACGCCCTCAAATCCGTGCTCAAAGGCAAAGGCTACAACACCGCCGTCGGGGACGAGGGTGGTTTCGCCCCCAACCTGAAATCCAACGAAGAGGCCCTGGAAGTCATCATGGAGGCCATCGCAAAGGCCGGCTACAAGCCGGGCGAAGACGTGCTGCTGGCCCTGGACGTGGCCTCGTCGGAACTGTTCAAGGACGGCGTCTATACCCTGGAGAACGAGGCCGAACCAAAGAAAAGTTCCGACCAACTGATCGACTTCTACGAGAACCTGGTCAACAAGTACCCGATCGTCTCCATCGAAGACGGCATGGCCGAAAACGATTGGGACGGCTGGAAAAAGATGACCGAGCGCCTGGGCAAGCGCATCCAGATCGTGGGCGACGACCTGTTCGTCACCAATCCCAAGATCCTCAAGGAAGGCATTCAGAAGGGTATCGCCAACTCGATCCTGATCAAGCTCAACCAGATCGGCACCCTGACCGAGACCCTGGAGGCCATCGAGATGGCCAAACGGGCTGGCTACACCACGGTCATCTCCCACCGCTCGGGCGAAACCGAGGACACCACCCTGGCCGACCTGGCCGTGGCGGTCAATGCCGGCCAGATCAAGACCGGCTCCCTCTGCCGCACCGATCGCGTTGCCAAGTACAACCAGTTGCTGCGTATCGAGGACGAGTTGGACAACGTGGCCCTGTTCAGGGGACACGACGTGTTCTACAACATTAAGAAATAGCTAGTAACATACTAATTACACGCCAAAAAGGCGGGAGCAATCCCGCCTTTTTGTGTTCCGGTTTCCCTACCCGTTCAAACCTCTATCCTGAATTCCGCGCCATCGGCGATATTGCGTGCCGTAAGCCTGCCGTTCATATTCTTTTCTATGATGGCTTTCGACATGAACAGCCCCACCCCGGTCCCCTTGTCCGGCCCCTTGGTGGTGAAATACGGCTCGAAAATCTTGCCCATGGTGTCCCCGGCAATGCCGCCGGCGTTGTCGGTGATGGTCACAATGGAGCGCCCCTCTTCCATGCCTATGGTCACCACAACCTTGGCATCGTCGGGGCGCTTGTCCAGCAACGCATCCCTGGCGTTCAGCAGGATGTTCAGCAGAGCCTGGGAGTACTCGTTCGGATAGCCGGAAACCATGGGGTTGGCGTTCGCCTGGGTCTCAACCGCAACCTGCTGGTTTTTGAAACTCTCCTCTACCAGCGCCAGGGTCTTTACAACCACATCCCGGATCGCAAATTCGACCTTTTCCTTGTCGGGTTTGAAAAAATTTCTGAAGTCTTCGATGGTCTGGGACATGTGATTGACCAATCCCATCGCCTTGCCGACGGTTTCGTCCAGAAATTCCTGGTTGAACTGTTCCATGCCGTAAAACAGCCGTATCTGCTGAACCAGGAGCCCCAGTACGTTCAGCGGCTGGCGCCACTGGTGGGCGATATTGTTGATCATTTCGCCCATGGCCGCCAGACGGCTTTGCTGCAGGAGCATCTGTTCCTTTTTACGCAGGGCCTCCAGGGCGTGCAGCCGTTCGCTGGTTTCTTTCCGCAGGGATGACAGCGCCGTAGCCAACTCCTCGGTGCGTTCCGCGACCCGGTGTTCCAACTCGTCGTGGGCACGGAGCAGTTCCTCCTCCGCCCGCTTGCGTTTGGTGATTTCGTGGGCATACATGCGCACAGCATTGAAACGGGGGATCAATTGGATCGTCTCGCCAAAGACCCTTTCCTGGATGGTAATCTCCCGATACAGGGTCGACTCGGTGGCCCCGTCCCACTCCTCCAGGATTTCCTTGACATCCGGGGGGAGGAAACGAACGGCATCCTCCCCGGCCAGCCCAACGGTCTCCAAAAACCGTTGCGCGGCCGGATTGGCAAAGACAATGCCGCCCGATGCATCCGCTTCCAGGACCGGGTGCGGATCCAATTGTGGAAACGAGGCGAGATGCCGCGCATGTTCCTCTTCTTTCCTTCTCTCCGTGATATCCCGTACTATCTGTGATGCCCCGGTAATGCGGCCCGAAGCGTCCCTGACAGGCGAGGCGGTCAGGGAGACATCTATTCGCCGCCCATCCCTGGCCAGACGTACGGTTTCCAGGTGATCAATCCGCTCGCCCACCTTCAACTGACCAAGTATCTGCTCCTCTTCGGCCAACAACTCAGGAGGGAAGAGCAAAGAGATCGGCTTTCCGATGACCTCTTTGGCCGGATAGCCGAACAACCGTTCGGCACTGCTGTTCCAGGTACTGATACGGCCGTCCAGCCCCTTGGAGATAATGGCGTTATCAGATGATTCGACAATGGCCGCCAGCCGGGCCCGTGTCTCTTCGGCCTTTTTATGCCCGCTGATGTCGACAAGGGTGATGACGATACCATTGATGACTCCTTCGTGGTTACGATAGGGGAGTACCCTCTTGAGGTAACAGCGCCCCTCTTTCAGGGTGGTGACTTCCCGCTCGGCAATGGGATGCCCCCCCAGCACCTTGATGGCATCACGGGAAAGCGCCGGCCAGTCGAGCTTTCCCGCCAGGTGTTGGAAGGGGCGGCCCAGATCGGCCGGGATCAGGCTGAAGATGGCGGCCATGGCGGGGGAAAAACGTTTGATGGCAAGCTGCCGGTCAAGAAAGATGGCCGCGATCTCGGAACTGGCGAAGAAATTTTCCATGTCGCTGTTAACCCGATTGAGCTCTTCCACCTTCTGCTGCAATTCGGTGTTGACGCCAAGCAGTTCCTCATTGAGCGCCTGCAACTCCTCCTTCGAGGTTTCCAGTTCCTCATTGGTCGCCTGCAACTCTTCGTTCATCGACTGGTATTCTTCGTTGATCGTGATGAGCTCCTCACTGGAGGACATGAACCCCTCGCTTGAGGTGGCGAGTTGTTCGACGGTGACCTGGAGCTGTTCGTGGGTGATGCACAACTGCTCCTCCAACTGGCGTATCAAGGCATCCTTGGAGGAGTCGTCGCCCGGAGCGATTTCGGCTCCGGGAGCCGGCGGAGCCGTAAGGGGCGCACGTATCGGTTCAAAGATCACCATGGCCAGGGTTACGCCAAGAGATGCCGCAACAAGGGGTTCCACCAGCACATTGACCGTAGATTCCCCATCGCCGTCAACAATCTTCACCCCCCGGAAGACAACCTGCCTCTGTTCGCCGAAGGCCGTATGGATCGACGCCCGTAGCGACGGCCGCAGAGACTTCCGCGCCATCTTCAAAATATCGCGGGACGGTTCGCCGACAGGCACTTCGAGGAAACGGCCGGCGTGGGGAGAGACATGGACCACTTCATATTTTTCGTTGATCATCACCCAGGGAGGGGCATAACGCTCCACGAGCATCTTCTCGGCACGCTCCGCGGGGGTATCATCCTCCGTGGCGTGGGCAGCCTTCGAAGAGCGGACCGCTCCGGCAGGTTTGGGGACGGGAACGGAAAAAGGGAAGACCGTTTCGCCGGACCGACCGCTCTCCCGACGCTGAAAGATCTTCCACTTCTTATGAACCGGGATGAACATATCGGTGTGCTGGCCTATCGTTTCCGATGCTCCCAGAAACAGAAACCCCTTCGGCTTCAAGGCGTGGTGGAAGAGGGGAATGAGTCGTTTCTGCATGTCGGAGGTGAGATAGATGAGGCCGTTGCGGCAGACGAGCAGGTCGAGGCGGGAAAAAGGCGGGTCCTTGATCAGGCTATGGTGGGCGAAGACCACCATTTCACGCAGGTGCCTGACCACCTGATAGCCGCCGTTCGTTCTGGTGAACCAGGTCGCGAGCCTCTCCGGCCCCACGGACGCTTCGATGGCCTCGGAGTATTGCCCGGCCCGGGCCTGGGCAAGCGCCTCCTCGTCCAGGTCGCTGGCAAAGATCAGCACCTCGGCGGTACGATTCTGGCTCTCCAGATACTCCCTGATCAGGATGGCCATGGAGTATGCCTCCTCACCCGTGGAGCAGCAGGGGTGCCAGATGCGCACCGGGTCGTCGGCATTCCGCCCCGCAAAGAGACGCGGGATCACATCTCGGCCAAGAATTGCAAACGCCTCCGGGTCGCGGAAGAAGCCGGTCACCCCAATCAGGAACTCCCGGCAGAGGTCATGGGCTTCCTGGGGGTTCGCGTTCAGGAGGGCAAGGTAGTCCGCAACTTCACGCGCATTGTTCATCGCCATGCGCCGCTCGATCCGTCTTTGGATGGTATTGATCTTGTATGAACTGAAATCGTGTCCAGTCCAGGACTGCACCAGATCCAGTATTGCAGTTAAGTGTCCACCTCGTTCGGCAGAGCACGCCGGAAGGGAGGTATCAGTCGCGGACGTTTTACTCATAGCAGACCCCTATCCTGAATTCGATCCCGTCAGAACGGATGCGACCTCATCCTGATTGCCCTGGAGAGGGGTCAGGTGACGGGCCGCTGCCTCTCGTGCCTTGAACCTAATAAAAACCCCGTGATGTTACAAGATAAAAGTAAGCATTCCCTGCATATTTTTTGTCCGGTCGCAACAAATCAGAGGACAAACGGTCTGGCAACTTGACAAACGGTGTGGACAGGGCAAAATGGCTCTGACGTTTACGACCAAAACCGGAGGTTATCATGGGCGATCCCACACTTTGGAAGCGTTATACCACCCATCTCTGCTTGTGTCCGAAGCTGGGGTTGTCTCTGGATATCAGCCGCATGGGGTTCCCTGAAGCGTTTCCGGATCACATGGAACCGTCCATGCAACGTGCCTTCACCGCCATGAAGGAATTGGAGGCCGGCGCCGTGGCCAATCCGGACGAACAGCGCATGGTGGGGCACTACTGGCTGAGAAACACCGCCCTCGCTCCGACCGGCGAGATTCGGGACCAGATTGCGTCGGCCCTTGACCAGATCAAAACCTTCAGCAAACACATCCACTCCGGCATCATAACATCTCAAAACAACGAAACATTCAAAAATATTCTCATCATCGGCATCGGCGGTTCGGCCTTGGGACCGCAGTTCGTGGCCGAGGCCCTCGGCATGGCCGGCGACCGGATGAGGCCCTCGTTCCTCGACAACACCGATCCCGACGGCATGGACCGGGTGTTCGCCGAACTGGGGGACGACCTGGGTCGCACCCTGGCGGTCGTCATCTCCAAGAGCGGCTCTACCAAGGAGACCCGTAACGGCATGCTGGAGGCCCAGGCCGCCTACCGGCGCGCAGGGTTGGAGTTCGCCCGCCATGCCGTGGCCGTGACCGGCGCCGGAAGCGAACTGGACAGGCTCGCCGCCGCAGAAGGGTGGATCGCCCGCTTCCCCATGTGGGACTGGGTCGGCGGCCGGACCTCCGTGACCTCTGCGGTCGGCCTGCTCCCGGCAGCCCTGCAGGGGCTCGACATCACGGCCCTGCTGGCCGGTGCCGCGGCCTGCGACGCCGTCACCCGCCAGACGGAGACCCGACAGAACCCCGCCGCGCTCATGGCCCTGATGTGGCACTACGCCACAAACGGGCGCGGGGAGAAGGACATGGTCATGCTCCCCTACAAGGACCGGCTGCTGCTCTTCTCCCGCTACCTGCAACAGTTGATCATGGAGTCCATCGGCAAGGAAGCGGACCTGGAGGGGAACATCGTCAACCAGGGCATGACGGTCTATGGCAACAAGGGGGCCACCGACCAGCACGCCTATGTACAGCAGTTGCGCGAGGGGGTGGCCAACTTCTTCGTGACCTTCGTGGAGGTATTGCACGACCGCGAGGGAGCATCGGTGCCGGTGGAGGAAGGGATTACCAGCGGAGATTTCCTGTTCGGCTTTTTCCAGGGAACCCGCCAGGCGCTGTACGAGAAGGGGCGCGAATCCATGACCATCACCGTGGAGCGGATCGACGCCTTTACGGTGGGCGTCCTGATCGCCCTGTTCGAGCGCACCGTCGGCCTGTACGCCAGCCTGATCAATGTCAACGCCTACCACCAGCCCGGGGTCGAGGCGGGGAAAAAGGCTGCCGGTGCGGTCATAGCCCTGCAAAAGGAGATCGTGGGACTGCTTGGGAAGGGACAAAACCCCATGACAGCGGACGAGGTCGCCGCAAGCCTCGGCAAGCCGGAGGCGGTGGAGCAGGTCTTCGCCATCCTGCGGCATCTGGCGGCCAATCCTGATCGGGGTGTTGCGGCGGTATGCGAGGGGAATGTCGGCGAGTGGCGATTTAGGGCGAAGCAATAAACAAACTAACTTCTGCCACAGAGACACGGAGACACGGAGAAAGTCAAAAACATAAATTCTCAAAATAAGTTGTTCATGGACCCAAAGCCTGTATTTTGAATTTTTCTGTGAACCTCTGTGTCTCCGTGTCTCTGTGGCAGATTTTCGTTTCCAGATTCAGTGACCCCGCGGTTTCGTCCGCCGCGTCGGCTGGGCGCTCCAGGGGTCGTCCGGCCAGGGGTGTTTGGGATACCGCCCCTTCAACTCCTTTTTCACCTCATGGTAGGCGCCGTTCCAAAACCCTTTCAGATCCCGCGTGACCTGTATCGGCCTCCCGGCCGGCGACAGGAGGTGCAGCAGCACCCCGACCCTTCCCCTGGCAATGGTCGGCGTATCCGACAACCCGAACAGCTCTTGCAGCTTCACCGCCAGTACCGGCCACTCCCCGACCGCATAATCGAGCCTGATACGGGAACCGCTCGGCACCTCCAGGTGCGTGGGGGCCAATTCGTCCAAAAGTCGCTGGCGGCGGTAGTCCAACAGCCCGAGCAGCAGCGGGGCAACATTCAGCGCCCGCAACTGTTGGGCGGTGCGCGCCCCTGCCACATGGGGCCCCAGCCACTCCTCCAGCGTCTCAAGCAGGTTTTCGTCCGTCAGGTCCGGCCACCCTTCTTCCGGCACGGCCTTGCGCAGAAGCGCCACCCGCCCCTGTACCCGCCGGACCGTATCATCCATGTCCAACAGTTCCAGGCGGGATGCCCGCACCGCTTCCAGGACCACGGGGCAGAGCTCCTCACTGCCGGGGGTGTAGGGGGTTGACGTAAGCCTGAGCGCGCCGATGCACTCCTCCCTGGCCGCCACCACACGTTTTTCCCGCTCGTTCCAGGCGATTGTGCTCCGCTGGACGATCAGCCCGGCGCATTCCTGGCGCAGAAGGTCCTCTCCAACCTCCGAGGCCAGGTGGATGATCCCTTCATCCTGACCGCCGCCGTCCACATCCACCGCCACGATGTATTCGGCCTTCCGCGCCACACTGCGGGGCGAGAGCCGGGCGCCCCGGCCGCTTGCCAGCAGATAACGCCCCTCCCCATCCCCGCGGCGCCGGGCCAGCCGGTCGGGATAAGCGGCCAACAGCAGCCGGGCTGTCGCCTCATCCGTATCGCCCGGCCGATCCTTGCCGGCGGCGGGCCTCAACAGGCGTTCCAACTGACGACTCACCCGCTCCACCGCTTTCAGGCTAGCCGCGTCGGCCCGTTCTCCGCCGGAACCGCCCTTGCGCCAAGCGTGCAGGCATTCCAGACGTTCCACGATGTCCGACGGCCCCACACGGGGTGCGCGCTCGCCTCCGGCCGTTCGGAAGATGTCCCGCTCGGAGACCAACGCCGCCAGATCGCAGCCGAGCCGCGCACAGCCCAGCTCCTGGGCCCGCAGCAACAGGCGGCTCAGGCGTGGGTGGAGCGGCAGACGGATCATGGACCGCCCCTGGGGGGTGATGCGCCCCTGGACATCCAGGACTTCCAGGTCGGCCAGCAGTTGCCGCCCTACGGCCAGGGACGCAGCCGGGGGCGGATCGAGCCACGCCAAGTCTTTGGGATCGTGAACGCCCCAGGCGGCCAGTTCCAATACCAGCGGCGACAGGTCGGTATTCAGAATCTCCGGCGGGGTGTGGGGCGTCATGGCGCTCAGGGTGTGGCGGCTGAACAGGCGATAACAGGCCCCCGGCCCGAGCCTGCCCGCCCTCCCCTTGCGCTGTTCGGCGGAGGAGGCGGATTCGCGCACCGTGACCAGCCGGTTCATGCCGCTGGCCGGGTCAAAGCGGAGCCTCCGCGAGAGGCCGCTGTCGATCACCGTCCGCACCCCCTCTATGGTCAGGCTGGTCTCGGCGATGCTGGTGGCCAGCACCACCTTGCGCTGCCTGCCGGGTTGAATGGCCCGCTGCTGTTCATCAAAGGGGAGATCGCCGTAGAGTTGATGGACCGCAATCCCCCTCTCCCCTAAGCCGCATCCGGCCAGCAGGGAGGCGCAGATGCGGATCTCGCCGCTGCCGGGGAGAAACGCCAACAGGTCCCCCTCGGTCTCGTGCAGCGCCCGCTGGATGGCGGCGACCATACGGTCGGGAAGCCGCGCAGGCGAGCGTTCATCCAGGTAGATTTCCTCCACCGGAAAGGAGCGGCCGGCAGAGCTCAGCACCGGTGCTCCCCCCATGAGACGCGCCAGGGGTTCCACGTCCAGGGTGGCCGACATAACCAGAATCTTCAGATCCGGCCGTACCTGGCGCTGCACATCCAGGCAGAGCGCCAGCCCCAGGTCGGCCTGGATGCTCCGTTCATGGAACTCGTCGAAGATCACCATCCCCACCCCTTCCAGCAGGGGATCGTTCTGAATGCGGCGGGTCAGAATACCCTCGGTGACTACCTCGACCCGGGTGGCGGACGACACCCGGCTCTCGAAACGGATCGAATAGCCCACCGTGTGGCCTGCCTCCTCCCCCAGGATGCGCGCCATCCAACGGGCAGCCGATGCCGCGGCGAGACGGCGCGGCTCCAGCATGACGATGCGGCCCGCTTCGGGCGGGATGATGTCCAGCAGTGCCAGGGGAACACGGGTAGTCTTGCCGGCGCCGGGTGGGGCATGCAAAACGATGCACGGGGACGTGCGGGCGGTCATGAGGAGACGGGGAAGGATGTGGTCAATGGGGAGCGGTGTCGTGGTCACAGCCTGATCAGGTCCTCATGTGCCTCGTCATGGGGGTTGATGTGGATCATCACGTCGCCCACATTGGGAAACCCCTGGAAGATGAGCTTCTTCACCCGGGTAGCAACATCGTGGGACTCCTTGACCGTCATGGCGGGGTCCATATCCAATTTGAGATCGATGATCATGTACTGACCCGAACGGCGGGCGCGGATGCCGTGGACATGCTCCACCCGGGCCACGCTCTCCGCCAGGCGGGTGACCTCACTCACAAAATCCGGCGGGGCGGCGCCGTCCATCAGGTCGTTGGCCGATTCCCGGAAGGTCTGGAAACCGATGTGCAGGATGAAAAAAGAGGTCAGGCCGGCCGCCAGGGGGTCCATGATCCCCCAGCCGAAGTAGGCCCCTCCTACGCCGACCAGGGTTGAGACCGACGTTATGGCATCCTTGCGGTGATCCTTGGCAACCGCCAGAAGCGCGGGACTCTCCAGACGTGCGCCGGTTTTTTGCGAGAAACGGTAGAGCCATTCCTTGATGATGATGGTGATAAAAGCCGCAAAAACGGCGATCAGGCCAGGAGATTTGAAGTCGCGGTCGATGATGGCATGGACTGATTCAACCAGTATCCAACTGCCGGTAATGACAATAACCAGGGAGACAAACAGCGCCGCCAGGCTTTCAGCCCGGCCATGGCCGTAGGGATGCTTCTCATCGAAGGGTTTGCGGCCCAGCTTGAGTGCTACCATGGTGGAAAACAGGGCGACGAAATCGCAGGCGCTCTCGATGCCGTCGGCAAACACGGCGTCCGAACGCCCCCAGTAGCCGGCGGCCAGTTTGAAGACCATCAGCACCGCATTGACCCAGAAGCCGATGCGGATGATACTCTCCGCCTGATCAAAACGTTCATTGCGCTGCATGCATCACTCCGTGGGGCGTAGGTCCTTCACCCGCAACTGCAGGGTGGAGTTGCCGTTCCATTCGTTCATCTCCGGAAAAAACGCTATATCAACCATACCAGGGAGTTCCCGGGACGCAAGACGGAAGGCGATGGCGTTGAAGTGGCACCCTCCCCCGGCCAGCCGCAGCTTCAAATGCCCGTCTCCCACCACGCGATGTTCCAAGACCCGGAGCCCGCGCATGAGCAGCACCGGTTCGGGGTTGCCGGCGCCAAAGGGTTCCAGCCGTTTCAGCTCCCGTGCCAGTTCCGGCGTGATATCTCCCGGCTGTGCTTCGGCATCCACATCCAACTGCGCCACGAGATCATCCTCCGTCAAGAGCCGGGCCGCTTCGGCCTCGAAGGCGGCGGCAAAGGCGGTGACCGCGTCTGCCCGCAGACCTACCCCCGCGGCGTACCGATGACCGCCGAAACGTTCCAGGAAAGGAGAGCAGGCCGTGACGGCATCCAGCAGGTGAAAACCGGTGATGCTGCGGCCCGATCCCTTGGCGCTGCCCTCCTCGTCAAGACTGATCAGGATCGTCGGCCGGTGATACCGTTCCACCAGACGCGAGGCCACAATCCCCACCACCCCCTGATGCCAGTTTTGGGAGGCCAGGACAATGCTGCGGCAATCGGGGTAAGCCCCGGACGTCTCAACCATTTCAATCGCTTCATCCAGGATGCGCCGTTCGGTGGCCTGGCGCTCGGCGTTGGCAGCCTCCAGATCCTCGGCGATCCCCTGGCACTCTGTCTGATCCGCGCTCAACAGCAGATCGACACCCGGAACGGCGCTTTCCATACGGCCTGCGGCGTTCAGGCGCGGAGCGAGGCGGAAGCCAACCTGTCCGCAACTCACCCCGCCCGTCACACCGGCGACCCGTTTGAGCGCCTGGATGCCAGGCTTTGTGGTGGCGGAGAGCTGTTTAAGGCCGTGAAAAGCAAATATGCGGTTCTGCCCGGTGAGAGGGACCACATCGGCGATGGTACCCAAGGCCACCAGATCGAGCCATTCCCGCAGGTCCGGCTCGCTGCCCCCCGTGAAGGCTCCCTCGTCACGCAGGGCCATGCGCAGGGCCACCAGCAGATTGAAGGCCACTCCGACCCCGGCCAGGGACTTGAAGGGGTAGGGACAGCCGGGTTGCATCGGGTTTACCACGGCAGCGGCATCCGGAAGCGTTTCCTTGGGGACGTGGTGATCGACAACGATCAGGTCGATCCCCTGCTCACGGCAGAACAGCGCCTCTTCAACCGCCGTAATGCCGCAGTCCACCGATACGATCAGTTTTGCCCCCAGGGCAATGATCCCCTGAATGGCCTCCCGGTTCAGCCCGTAGCCGTCATCGAAACGGTTCGGAATGAAATAGCGGCAGGAAAAGCCGGTCTGCCGCAGAAAGGAGACCAGGAGGGCGGTGCCCGAGATGCCGTCCACGTCGTAATCGCCGTAGATGCAGATGGTGTCCCGGTTGCGGCGTGCCGCCAACAGCCGCTTGACCGCCGCCTCCATCCCCCGCAACAGAAGCGGGTCGAGCATGTCAGAGAGTGACGGCGCCAGGAACGGGCCTGCTTCCTTGGCGGTTTCGATCCCCCTGGCGGCAAGCACGGCGGCCGTGAGCCGGTGCAGGGCAAGGTCGGTGCCGAGACGCTCAACCGTTGCCGCAGCTATCTTTTTCGTATTCCATTTTTTGTGCAAATCAGGTCATCCTTGCCCGGCGCCTTGACCAATGCCCGGGTAAAAAAAATCCCCCGTCAGGCGGGGGATTTTTTTGTTTATTTCGTGGCCGGCGGTGTTCCCTTACTGTACTGCTCGATCATGCCCTTGATCTGAATGGCGGTGGCGCTGGTCGGATCCACCTCAATGTATTTTTTCCAGTACGGCAACCCCTTTTCCGGCTGTTTCATGTCGACGGCGTAGACGATTCCCATATTATACAAGCTCTGGAGATGCTTGGGGTCAAGCGTCAGAGCCTTGCCAAAGTTGACAATTGCCTTGTCGTACCACCCCACCCGGCGGTACATGACCCCCTGGTCGGTAAGAACGTTGGTGTTGTTCGGGTCCAACTCCAACGCCTTGGCGTAGGCGCCGATAGCTTTCTGAGCCTGGTCGGTATCAAAATAGTCGTTACCCAGAGAAATCCAGACCGTAACATTTTTGGGGTCTTGGGCAACGACTTTCTCCGCTTCGGCAATACGGCGGGCGTAATCGGTCGGGCTGCCGGAGCCGGCCGGGATAGCCGGCATGGCCTGCTCTTGTTTATGGGTGGAGCTGATACTGAACACGAGATAACCGCCCAAAAGACCGGCTACCAACGCTACAACAGCTATGATTATATTTTCGTTTTTCAATGGCTGTTTCTCCTTCAGAATTTCAGTCCCTGAGTCGGTCAGGCCTTGCTACCCTGTTTTGCCAGAGCGCGATTTTCCAGCAGGACCACGATGGGGCTGGCAACGAAGACAGATGAATAGGTGCCAACCAGTACGCCGACCAGGAGGGCAAGCGAGAAGTCGTGGATCACTTCGCCGCCGAACAGGAACAGCGATGCTGCCGCGAGAAAAACGGTCGTGGAGGTGACAATGGTACGGGATAGCACCTCATTGATGCTCTCGTTGAAGATGGTCTGCATCGCCCCTTTGAGGTTTTTGTGCAGATTCTCGCGAATGCGGTCGAACACGACCACCGTGTCGGTCAGGGAATAACCGGCAATGGTCAGCACCGCGGTGATGAACAGCAGGTTTATTTCCTTGTTGAACAGGTAAAAGACCGCAAACATGGCCAGACAGTCGTGGATGGTCGCCACGGTGGCGCCGATGCCGAACTTGAAGTCAAAACGCCAGGCGATGTACAGGATGATGCCCAGAAGCGAAATAGCTACCGCCACCAGGGTGTCTTTGCGCAGCTTGTCGCCGATGGAGGGGCCGATCTCGGTGGTGCTCTCCACGACATAAGGATTATCGGCAAACTCGCTGGTGAAGGAAGCCTTGACAGCATCGGCGGACTTGCCGACAGCAGCTCCGGCGTTCTTGTCGATCTTGATCAACAGCTTATTGCCTTCCTTGATCTCCTGCAAATCGACCCGGGCGATGCCGTGCTTGTGAAGCGCCGTACGCGCATCCGCCATTGCTATCGGCTTGGCGAACTTGAGCTGCATGGAGGTGCCGCCGGAGAAGTCGATCCCCATGTTGGCCGCACCGCGGGTAATCTGAACGAGGCCGATAATGCCCAGAATGGCGATGATCGACGATATGACGAAGGAAATGTTGCGTTTTCCGATAAAATCTATGTTGGTCTTGCCCAGAAGATGCAAATGCATGTGCTCCCCCTATATGCTCATATTCTTGACGGTCCCCTTGTGCAGGAACAGGTCGAAGGTCACCTTGGTGCCGATCAGCGAGGTAAACAGGTTGATGATGACACCCAGGCTGAGGGAAACGGCAAATCCCTTGACCGGACCGGTGCCGAACTGGAACAGCACCGCCGCCGTGATCAGGGTGGTGATGTGGGAGTCCATTATGGTCAGGAAGGCCTTGTCATAACCCGCATCCAGAGCTGCCTTGGGGCTTTTCCCCAACGCAAGCTCCTCGCGGATACGCTCGAAGATCAGAACGTTGGAGTCAACCGACATACCGATCAGAAGGACGATAGCGGCGATGCCCGGCAGGGTCAGGGTTGCTCCCATGGCCGCCAGCGCCCCCATCAGATAGATTACGTTCAGCACCATGCCCACGTTGGCCACCATGCCGGACAGTTTGTAGTAGATCGCCATAAAGACAACGACCAGAACCACCCCGATCAGGCCGGCCATCAATCCCTTGTTGATGGAATCCTGTCCCAGGGAGGGGCCGACGGTCACGTTCTGAATGATCTTGACCGGCGCGGGGAGCGCCCCGGCGCGGAGTACGATGGCCAGGTCGGAGGCGGTTTTTTCGGTGAAATTGCCCGATATCTGGGCACTGCCGCCGGAGATGCGCTCCCGAATGACCGGGGCTGAATAGATATTGTTGTCCAACACGATGGCAAAGCGCTTGCCCACGTTGGCGGCGGTCACCTGATCAAACAGCTTGGCGCCCAGGGAGTTGAAGTCGATGGCCACATAGGGCTGGTTGAACTGGGAGTCAATGCGCACCTGGGCGTCGGTCAGCAGGTCGCCGGTGATGAGCGATTTTTTCTGCAGCACGTAGGGCACTTCGCTGACGGCACCGGTGGCCGCGTCCACGGACTTCTCTTTCATGATTTCAGCATCGTCGGGAATGGTGACCGCGGAGGGAGGAATATCCTCACGAACCATCTTGAACTCAAGCCGCGCTGTGCGCCCGATCAGTTCGATGGCGCGTTGCGGGTCCTTGATGCCGGGAAGCTGCACGACGATATGATTGATACCCTCGCGCTGAATGATCGGTTCGGAGACGCCGAACTGGTCTATCCTGTTCCTGATGGTCTCCAGGGCCTGCTGAACCGCCTTGTCCTTGCGGTCTTGGGCGTCCTTTTCGTTCACCCGCAGGCTCAGGGCGACAAAACCGCCTTCATCGTGGAGAGGGCTCTGCTCATAGGTGGGGTATTTGTCCTTGAGAAGCTTCTGCACCGCATCGGCAGTCCCCTTTTCATACAGAACCACTGTAACCGCGTCGGAACCGGTACGGCTGATTCGCTTGAAATGGAGGTTCTTTCCGGTCAGCGTGTCTTCCAGATCGGTAGCCACGATATCCAGGGTACCTTCGACCGCCTTCTGGGTATCCACTTCGAGCACCAGGTGCGTGCCGCCCTGAAGGTCAAGACCCAGATGGATCTTGTCTTTGGGAAGTACACTCCACCAGGATGGCAGTTTGGATACCAGGGTCGGGGTCAGGTAGAGAAACGACAGCAGGACGAAAATGCCTATAAGGCCAATACGCCAGCCAATTCCTTTCGGCATGAGGCTCATTCTCCCTTCGATGTAATTGCATTATATACCGTGTTGCACTTCGTGCCCTGTTACGGTTGTAACATTTTACCTAGTCTTTCTTTATGGTTGCGACATAGCTCTTGGTGATCTTGATGTTGACGCCGGGCGCAACCTCCATGGTCACAATGGTGTCGTCAACCGAAGTAACCTTGCCATGCACCCCGCCGGCAGTGATGATAAGATCGCCCTTTTTGAGGGCCTCCAGCAGGGTTCTGTGTTCCTTGGCCTTCTTCTGCTGCGGGCGGATCAACAGGAAGTAAAAAATGCCGAACATCAAAACCAAGGGAATTGCCTGCTGAAAAGCGGCCATTCCACCCGCCTGCCCTGTTGCTCCCCCTGGGGGCCCTGCCATCGCAAACGCTAATCCTAACATCTAGCTCTCCTCCTTTTTTTGAACGTGATTATCCGTTTGGCTACCGTAAAAGTCCCGGCGGAACTCAGTGAAGCGGTTTTCCCGAATCGCCCCGCGCATCCGGCGCATCAGGTCGAGATAATAATACAGATTGTGGTAGGTATTCAACTGGGAAGCCAAAATTTCTCCGGCCCGGTAAAGATGCCGCAGGTAGGCACGGGAATACGTGCGGCACACATGGCAACCGCATGCCGGATCAAGGGGTCCCCCGTCCTCCTCGTACGCCTTGGCCTTGATGTTGATCCGCCCTTGGCTGGTAAAGAGCATGCCGTTTCTGGCATTGCGGGTCGGCATGACGCAATCGAACATATCGAAGCCGTGCCACACCGCCTCCACCAGATCCTCCGGAGCGCCGATCCCCATGATGTACCGGGGCGCGTCTTGCGGCATGAGCGGGGCACAGGACTCCATCACCCCGTACATCTGCTCCTTTTCCTCCCCCACCGAAAGCCCGCCTAATGCGTAGCCGTCAAAGCCGATGGCGCAGATTTCGTTCAGGCTGCGGGCGCGCAGGTCGTGATGCATGCCCCCCTGGATAATGCCGAATAACTGCTGCCCCTCCCGGCTGTGGGCCTCCTTGCAGCGTTTCGCCCAGCGGGTCGTCATCTCCAGGGAGCGGCTGACGTAGTCGTAATCGGCAGTTGCCGCAGGGCACTCGTCGAAGCACATGATAATATCCGCCCCCAGCGCCTCCTGGATCTTGATGGAAAGCTCCGGCGTCAGCACGTGATAGGAGCCGTCCAGGTGCGACTGGAATTTGACCCCCTCTTCGCTGATCTTGCGCAGTTCCCCCAGGCTGAAGACCTGGAAGCCGCCGCTGTCGGTGAGGATCGGCCCCGACCAGTTCATGAACCGGTGCAGGCCGCCCAGCGACTCCACCAGCCGATGGCCGGGGCGCAGATACAGGTGGTAGGTATTGGCCAGGATGATCTGGGCGTGAACCGCCCACAGATCCTCGGGGGTCATAGCCTTGACAGTGGCGTTGGTGCCCACGGGCATGAAGATCGGCGTTTCAATCTCACCATGGGGTGTTTTCAAAGAGCCGAGGCGCGCCCCACACGAGGCGTCGCGGTGAATAACGGAAAAAGTGCCGGACACACGCCCTCTCATATCAGTAACATTGCATCGCCGTAGCTGTAAAATCTGAAACCGCGGGTAACTGCCTCCCGGTAGGCGTCAAGAACGAACTCCCGTCCGGCAAAGGCAGACACCAGCATGAGCAGCGTCGATTCCGGAAGGTGAAAATTGGTTATCAGGCCATCCACCACCCGGAAGCGATAACCAGGGTAGATGAAGATATCGGCCTCGCCGGCACCGGCCCGAATGCGGCCGTCGTCATCGGCGGCAAATTCCAGCGCCCTGGCGCTGGTGGTGCCGACCGCGACCACCCTGCCCCCCTGTTCCTTCGTGGAACGGATGGCGTTGGCGGTTTCGGGGGAGATGGCATACCATTCCCGGTGGATGCGGTGTTCTTCCACCTGCTCCACCCGCACCGGTTTGAAGGTCCCAAGACCGGTATGCAGGGTCAACCGGGCGCTGCCTACCCCCTTGGCCGCCAGCGCAGCCAGCAGTTCATGGGTGAAATGGAGCCCGGCCGTGGGTGCGGCCACTGCCCCAGGGGTGGAGGCGATCACCGTCTGGTACCGTTCCCGGTCCTGCACATCGTCATCGCGCTGAAGATAGGGGGGGAGCGGAATGTGCCCCTCCCGATCAAGCCACGAATCGAAGGGTTCGGCGCCCGAAAATGCCACCCGCCACGACTCCGGCCCTTGACGGGTGATCACCCGCGCGGTCATTCCGGCGGCAAGCAGGATCGGTTGCCCTTCCTTGAAACGTTTCGAACCGCGCAGGAGACATTCCCACTCTCCGCCATCGGCTGACAACCTTTTCACCAGGAACAGTTCCACACTTCCGCCGGTTACCTTGGTGCCGAACAAACGGGCCGGGATGACCCGCGTGTCGTTCATCACCAGCAGGTCGCCGGGACGCAGATACTGCCCAAGATGGGCGAAAACATCCTCACCGATCGTTTTTGAACTGCGGTCCAGCAGCATCAGGCGCGACGCATCACGCTCGGGAGCGGGGTAGCGGGCGATAAGTTCCTGGGGCAGATGATAATTAAAATCTTTGACGAGCATAACAGTACGACCGTTCAGCGAATGTCAGAGAGCATTTTGAGTTCTGTGCCGGGATAATAGTAGGAAAGAATCTCGGCGTACGAAAAACCTTCCAGGGCCCGCTGTTTGGCGCCCCACTGGCAGAGCCCCACGCCGTGCCCATTGCCTAAGCCGGAAAAGACCGCATCACCGTTAACAACCTTGACGGTGAAATTGGTACTCTTGATGACTCCGTAACCGACAGCCTTGCGGAACTGATCGCCGGTTATGGCGATATCGCCCCGTTGAACCACGGCAATGACGGTTTTCAACCGGCCCCGATTGTTGCGGGCCCCACCCCGGATATCCGTCAAGCCTGCCGCCTTGAAACCGGCGGCCCTGAGCCTGCCCTCCAGCTCTCTCAGGGGCAGCCTCTGGTCCCAGGAACTGGACGACGACAACAGGCAGTACTGGCAATCGACTCCTTTGAGATAGGGGATGCTTGCCCCCCACACATTCTCCGCCGCCTCGGTTTTGCCGCCGCAGTTGGAGTGATAAAATGCCTGAATGACGGCGCCTTCGTATGTCAGCACCTCGCCGGCTGTTTCGGAAACCCCTCGCCGGGCACGGCTGTCCTCGATCTCGCAGCCGTTATACACCTGGTCGATAACCGATGATTCGAGATGGTACAGCGCATTGCGCCGGGCCTCTCTCCGGTTGATGGCATAGGTTCTGGCGATCACCGCCTGGGCCTTGATCGCCTCGATCGGCCAGGCGGAGGATATCTCGCAATTGATCAACCCGACGAGGTAGTCTTCGAGGGGCAACTCGTTGACGACCACCAGCCCTTTATCGCTAAAGCTTATCTCGGCTATCCCGCGGTACGGTTTCCCATTGATCTGGACTGCCGAAGCCGCCGAGAAGACCAGCCGGCGATAGGTGACACCATCCACCGCCACCTCACCACGACTCGCCTTGACAGTCACCGGGGCTTTCACGGCAACTGCGGCGCCGCTTTCCCTCACCGCCAGGAGGCCTTCGCCGTCCACGGTGACACCTTGGGCGTTCTTGGCGATTGCGACCCTGATCGTATCTGACGAAAGCGCGGCATCACTCTTGCGCCCCGCTGAAACAACAAAGGCCGTGACAATCAAAAATCCGACCAGGAATATGCGTATCTTTATCAGTTGCAAAACTCGATGATAAGACCACATAAACGGGCTTCCTGTCAATTTGTTTTAATGTCCGGCTGACCTTATCCCCTGAAACTGTTCCATTGCAAACTTAGTGATTTCGGTCTAGAAACTCCAAAAGGAGACTAGACATGAAGCCGAGACGTTTCACCGAAGAGCAGATCATTGGCATCCTGAAACAGGCAC